>CAVWSJ010000001.1:0-87871 GCA_963757625.1 Terriglobia bacterium
GATCCGGCGTCGCTTAACGTCAATTTGATCCCCTCTTTCGACGTTCTGATAGTCCCAATTTAGTCCCAATTATATCGAGTGGACGTGGCCCGGATCGAATCCGCGACCCCCTGCTTGCAAATTCAAAAGCCAAACTTGGATGGAGAGAAGGAGGATGAGTAGAAGTTGCATGCAGAGAATCGGTTAGCCGCGAATCTGTCACTTCGATATTGGCAGCGATGTGGCCGAGTTGGAGGTGCTTGCAGGGGCTAGCATGAGGGGGTTACGTCACAAAGTATGTCACAAAATCGGGACCCTATCGCATCTTTGCTCTTTCTATCCTGGAAGATCATTGTTCGGTGCCTTTTTGACAGCAATCTCGAATGATAGCCTGAGTAATTCGATTGCCCGATCCACGTCGCGCTCCTGGTTCAAATGAATGCTAACCCAACCGCTTTGGGGAAGGATGTGGTGGGGCTCTGCTCGGCAGGTTGCCACCAATTCTTCCCGCAGTTTTTTTTGGGAAAAGGAATATCGACGAGATAATCGCCGTGAACATGACCGATTTCTCGCCTGCCAAGGCGATATTCCGTGCCCCCGAAACGGTGGGATTGTGATGTGATGCCCGAGCAAGTCTGTAACGCACTTGCTATTCTCTTGCTGGCCCCTGACACAGACATAATTATCTCCGACACCTCGTAATTCTTCTTTTTCGTTTGGATGCGAATCCCCCGATCGAAGATCACAATTCCCGGACAACAGGACGAATTAAGGTCAAGCGCCGCGCTGATCCGGGAACCGCCGCCCCGAGCATCACTTAATTGATTACCACAATGTACATTTCCACAGACCTTTATAAATATCTTGTGAAAGCATACCTTTCCCCCTTGACAAAAGAATCTGAGCAGGCGTACAAAAATGCCGTTATACCTATGTGGTTAAGTATTCGGCCCAATAACTTGTGAGTTGAAGAAGCAGTCGTCGCTCAAGTGCGGCGTCAGGCGGGAGCCTGTCTGCCTGGTGAGCTTGATATCTGAGGGAGGGACAATGCGTACTGCAAAACTAGTGTTGTTTCTTGGTCTGATTGCCGCAATTTCACCCACTCTTTCCGCGCAGGTTGCGATGTGGCCTCCGGTACCGCCATACAGAAATCTCACAGCTCCCGCCGTCCGTGATAGCAAAGCCGAGGAGGTCGTCCAGTCGGCCATCACCGCGATGGGAGGGGCAGGTCCAATCGGCCAAATTCAGAATTGGCAAGTGCGAGCCAGGGTTGAGGACCTCGCGGAAAATGGCAAGTTGAGCGGTAGCGCAATTTGGGAGAAAGCCGGTGAGGAATTTCGAATGGAGTCTTCGAATTCCAATGGCGATTATGCGATTTTAACGGGACATGGCAAACCCGCCACAGTTACGAACGGAAAAGCAAAGGCGCTTGGTGGACACATCTCGCGGGCGCTATTTGTCCCAGCGTTAGTCGGTGACCAGTTGGTTAGAGAGTTTCAGAATCAGGATTATTCAATCGAATACGGCGGTACGACGACTTTGGGCTCGGAATCGGTTGCAGTAGTTAAGACTTCTTGTCGAAAGACTCAAATGGAAGCGATGGTTACGCCGCAGACTTGGTACTTCAGCACGTCCTCTGGATTACCGATAAGAGTTGAGTACCGAATCCCGAGCGCTGGTGGACCGAGATTGTATGTGGCCGCTGCCCATGACCTCTCAAATTATAAGAATGTTTCTGGCGTCTTGTATCCATTTCAAATCACGAGCTATCGGTTCGGAAAACAAGCTCGTCTCACGACGGTCCAATCCGTCAATGTGAACACGCAGATCGCAGCTACAACTTTTGATGCTCAAACGGGAGGTGCTCAGTGAAACTCCGCCACTTCGTTCTGTTCCTCTGCCTCTCTGCTGCAAGCATAGCGCACGCGCAGGATTTAGATTTTGGAAAAGGGTTCGGAGCGTATCAGTCATACAACACAACTAATTTCGATTCTGTGAATCTTCAAAATGGAAACCTGATACTGAATATCCCGGTCATCTCATACTCGCAGCAAGGCAACCTTCCCGACGTATCTCTTAGTGTGACATATCAGAATTATGGCTGGTCTCTCGACAACTACTGTGACGACTACGGATGTTGGAATCAGTGGATGTTCAATGGTGGAGGCGCATATGTGACGTGGCTTTCAGATATCGTGGCGAGCGTCGACGGTTATGCTGCTGTAACCGCTAGTGGCGCAACGCATCAAATGGGATTCGTTGGCACCGGCCCTACCAATCCTTTCATTCTTAGGGCATTGGACGGGTCGGGATTTGGCACACAGATGGCGGCCAATCCAGGGGCTCCGTGTTACTACCAGTGCCCATATTATGGCTCAGCCACCGAGTTAGCCACCAAGGAAGGCATCACGAACGATTTTTCGACCTATTACTGGAATACGCTCTTGCCATTCTTGCACGATCCGAGCGGCAACACGATCAATCAATATCACTATCATAGCGGGTCAACATACCGGGATTATTATGTCGATAGCCTCAGCCGATATATCCCTTTACCAAACGTGACCCCGCCTCCGTCATGTGACACCGCGAGCTATCCGGTGACCTGACCGGGGTTTTTTGTACCAGGTGAAATGAGAGAGAATTCACCTGGAGGAAGGCCGGTCATGCCCATGAAGAGATACAAGCCGGAGCAGATCGTGAATTTGCTACGGCAGATCGAAGTTGAAATCGCGAATGGAAAGACAACCCCGCAAGCCTGCAAGGAAGCTGAGATCACTCAGCAGACGTACTACCGCTGGAGAAAAGAATTCGGCGGCCTAAAGCTGGATCAAGCCAAGCGTCTCAAGGAGTTGGAACGGGAGAATGCGAAGCTGAAGCGGTTGGTGGCGGAGCTGTCTTTGGAGAAGCAAATACTGAAGGACGTGGCCGGGGGAAACTTCTAAGCCCTGAGCGGCGGCGTGGCGCGGTCAGGCATGCCTTGGAGAACTATCCGGTGACGGAGCGGCATGCCTGCCGGCTGCTGGGGCAGTGGAGAGGGACACAACGCTACGAAGGGATCGCTCGGGCGGATGAGGATGCGTTGACGCAGGCGATCATTGCGCTGGCCAGTGAGTATGGACGCTACGGCTATCGCAGAATCACGGTGAAGTTGCAGGAGGCAGGTTGGCAAGCAGGCACGGATCGGGTGCAGCGGATCTGGCGGCGGGAAGGATTGAAAGTGCCGCAAAAACAAAGGCCCCGGGGAAGGTTATGGCTGAACGATGGATCGTGCGTGCGGCTGCGGCCCGGGCGTGCCAATCAGGTGTGGAGCTACGACTTCGTGAGCGCCATGACCCACGATGGAAGGACGCTGCGGCTGTTGGTGCTGATCGATGAATACACGCGGGAATGCCTGGCGATCCGCGGGGCCAGAAGACTGGGAAGCAACGAAGTGATCGAGACGCTGGCTGAGGTGATGCTGTGGCGCGGAATTCCCGAACACATTCGGTCGGACAACGGACCGGAGTTCGTAGCCAAGGAGTTGCGGAAGTGGCTGAGCCACGTGGGGACGGGCCCGTTGTACATCGAACCGGGCAGTCCGTGGGAGAACGGCTACTGCGAAAGTTTTAACGGGAAGCTGCGGGACGAGTGCCTGAACGGAGAGATTTTTTATTCGTTGAGGGAAGCGCAGGTCGTGATCGAGAAGTGGCGAGTGGAGTACAACACGAGGCGGCCACACTCGGCGCTGGGCTATAGGCCGCCGGCACCGGTGGCGTTCGCGCCGCGAATGGCGGCTCTCCGGTCGCCTTCGGCTCCCTACGATCCGCCATTCGCAAACCCTGTTCCGTCGGAGGTTGTGCTATAAACTCTCTCACACACGTTGGTGCAAAAACTCCATCAGGTCAGTATCCTTCCCGAATCTGGGCTGGTATAACGGACACGTGCCGAAGTATTACAGTCCCGAGGCAATGAAGACGACGTGGCCGACGACAAACCAGGTGAGCGAGAAATGCTACAACTATGACGATCTAACTTGGTCCGCCCCTTGTGGGACTGTAACGATCAGTAGCTCCGCACCGACGTTTTTCGATGACGATATTTACTATTACTGCTATTTTTATCCAAGCTACTGCGCTCCGGGTAGCTACACATGCACTTGGTCTGGCGTTTGTAGCATCAGTTCCTCGAACTACCAGGGATCGCTGGGTTCCCAAGTCGAAAGCGATGAATACGACTACGGAACAAGCTCACCTGGCTCTTTATTGCGAAAAAAAGTTAATCACTATCAGTGGCAAAGCAATAGCAGCTATTTAAACGCTGGCTTTATTGGCCTACCAGACTACGTCTACGTTTACGACGGAAGTAGCAACATGGTGGACGAGACTACATATGTATATGACGAATCGAGCCGCTCTGCTTCCGCTTGCCAAACGACGCCATGCGGGCTCCTCACGACGACAAACAACTACACCAGTAGCTCCGCATACGTGACTTCGCACACGAATTATAACAGCAACGGTATGCCCACAGATACTTATGATCCGACCGGAATTCACACCTGTTATACATACGACTCCACGGGAGAGTACCTCAGTCAAATTAAGTTTCCCACTCCGAGCAGCCCCAGTTCTTGCAGCTCTACTCTTGTCGAGGGGTTTTCCTTCGACTCGAATACAGGCGTGCTCATTTCACAAACAGATGCCAACAGTCAGACGACTTCGTACAGCTATGACTCGATGCGTCGCGTTACGGGTGTCACGTATCCAGACGGAGGTTCTGAGACGTACAACTACAGTGGCGACAGCGCGACGCCCAGTCCCTATTTTACCTACTCAAAATCGATCACAACCAGCCCGACCCTAAATTTCACGGCCAAAGGAATCGTCGACGGGCTGGGCAGGAAAAAGCAAACGCAGCTGACATCCGACCCGAGCGGTACAGATTATGTAGACTACGGGTACGACAACGAAGGGCGGTTGACCTCCATTTCGAATCCGCATCGCACAGGGTCAAGTGCGACGGACGGCACGACTTACACCAGTTATGACCCTCTGAATCGGCCAACGACAGTGACCGAGCAGGACGGCAGTACCGTGAGCTACTCATACGCCGATTCGTCCTCACTCCACGCTTTCTGCGCGGCCTCCACTGATGAAGTCGGAAACAAACGCAAGACCTGCAATGACGGCCTGGGCCGAATGACATATACCTTCGAACCCGATCCCACAAGCAATAGCACTTTCCTCTACGAAACCGACTACTCGTACAACACCCTCAATAACATGGTCCAAGTTCAACAAAAGGGTAATGATGGCACATCTTCCGACTGGAGGACGCGCACGTTCACGTACGATTGGCTGTCTCGATTGCAATGCGCGGCTGATCCCGAAATTCAGCTTGCAACTTGTCCGAGCTCAGATTCTGGAGGTTATACGACCGGAACCGTTCGATACACATATGACGCGGATGGAAACGTTCTGACCAAGCAAGCACCCCAGCCCAATCAGACGAGCACATCCAATACGACGATCACGAGCTATTGCTATGACGCATTAAGCCGCCTGACACAGAAGAAATATTCGTCCGGGAGTTGTCCTCTCAGTTCACCCGATGCTAGCTATGTCTATGACGCCGGATCACTGCCTTCTGGGTGTTCTGTGGGGTCTTTCAGCTACGGCAGCTATACGAATCTCCACCAGACAGCAATGTGCGATGCAGCTGGCAGCGAAGCCTGGAGTTACGACAAGTTGGGTCGGGCGCTCAGCGACCAAAGAACGACTGGTAGCGTTACGAAAACTTTCACTTATACGTACAATTTCGACAGCAGCGTGGCGTCAGTAGGCTATCCCAGTGGGCGGACAATCACATATGGGATCAACGGAGCAGAGCAACTCACTGCAGCGCAAGACACCTCAAATAGCATTAACTACGCCACGTCGGGTCTATACTATCCTGCGGGAGCCCTGAGTTCGGTGAATAATGGTGCATATCTTCATTCAACAAACTATTTCAACAGCCGGGTGCAACCGTGCCGTTTCGCTGTAAATTCGAGCGGGACTGCTCCAAGCTCTTGCACTGACTCAACGCACAGCGGCAATGTGATGGATTTTACGTTCAATCTGAACGCGGGCACTGCGGACAACGGAAATATCCTGAAGGTCACGGACAATACCGCGAACGTTCCCAATTTCAACTACGGATACGATACCTTGAATCGGGTCACGGCTGCATACAGCGATGCGACTTCAGGGTCACTTTGCACCGGCGAAACCTTCACGATTGACCCGTGGTCAAATCTATCGACCATCACAACGAAGTCTGGATATTCAGGTACAGGATGCTCGAATGAGAATCTTGGCCTGAGCGCAAACAACCAAAATCACCTTACAGGTACAGGCATCGCATATGATGCCGCAGGAAATATGACGAGCGACGGCGCAAGCCATAGCTATACGTTTGATGCTGAAAACCGAATTAGCCAGGTGGGAAGCAGCCTTACCTATTCCTACGATGGTGACGGTGATAGGGTACAGAAATCAAATGGTACAACCTACTGGTATGGACTGAACGGTGCGCCCTTGATGGAAACGGACAATAGCGGAAATCTCGTCTATGAATACATATTCTTCAACGGCCAACGGATCGCGCGGCGAGATTCCTCAATCAACGTTGAATACTATCTGACGGACCACCTCGGTAGCACACGTGTGGTAACGAACGCGTCCGGTTCCCCACTTGAGCGCTGCTACTATTATCCCTACGGCGCTTCCAATTGCTCACCGTCCAGCACGAACAACTACCTGTTTACCGGGCAAGAACGCGACGGGACCTCTTTAACTGAAACTGGTCTCGATTACTTTGGTGCGCGGCACTATTCTTCATCGTACGGAAGGTTCATGACTCCTGATCCCGTTGGCAACGCTGCTGCTGATCCAACCGATCCGCAAAGCTGGAATCATTATGCATATGTCAGAAACAGCCCTTTGAGTCTGACAGACCCGAATGGCCTTGCCGCTTGTACTCCAGGCGGTTACGTTGACGAGGATGGAAATGGGGATAATGGCTGCTACGGCGATTTAGAAGGTGAACCCGTTGACATGTCCGAGTGGACGAACCCGTCTTCAACCTTGACTGCGGGATCTTGCGGCTTTTTGTGTAACGTTTCGGGATGGATACAGTGGCTGGGCAGTGGCTTTATAGGCAGTGTCGGCGAAGATTCACAATTCCTCTGGGACTCTTGGGACTCAAGCGGTGGCGGCGGGCTTGGCGCTCAAGGTGGTGGCGGGAGTAGTGGTGGCGTAAGCAGCGACCTTTCTCTGCTATTCAAGTCGAACAATGCCTGCGCCCAACTCCTAGGGGGGCAAAAGCAAGCTACTAATTTGCTCCAGAAGATGGTTCTCAAAGATGTTTCTGATCCTGAATGGCAACCTTCCACGGCCTTGGACAGGGCCTCTGTTTCAGCGGGGGCTATTCGGGCTGTTCAGTCGGGGAATGCCTTAGCGTATACCCGATTCTTCTTCACCGGAAAGGGCGCGGGCGCCAAGTGGAATAACGGCCCCTACTCTACCTATGTAGCTACGCCTTTCTTTAACCTTTCTTCCAGTGCACAAATGACCATCAGGATTCACGAAATGGCCCATCCAGGGCATGCAAACTTAACTCAGGGACCTGGTGAACAAGTGGATACGCAATATGGGGCTGACACGATTCATAATGCCTGCGGGACTGATATTCCATGAGATCTTACAAGATCTGCTTCGCCTGTCTTTTCCCAATCATTCTTGTCAGTGGCGTGGTCTGGGGCATCTTTCCTCTGGCTTCAAGTGCATTAACGGATTTATTTGCCAGCACTGCTCAAGTGGGCAGATCTACTGAGCATGCTGGACCACGTATCGAGATACAGATTTCCGCTCTAAAGCATCAGTATCTTTTGAAGCGCCCAGTGATTTTGAATGTGGAAATACAAAACGTGGGCAGGGATAGGATATTTGTTCCTAGCGAGATAGGGAGTGGATATTCGTATATACAGTTTGGGTGGACGGATTCGCAAGGCACGGATCTTCCTATGAGCTCAGGCGCTCTCGACAGATTTGGGCCGCCGCATGATGATTTTCTGAAATTGTTGCTTGAGAACTGGATCGTTCTTCCTCCTGGATATTCCCAAGGCGCGCCGGTTGACGCAGCCATCGATGTGGAAGTAACAAAGCCAGGACGCTATCGAGTCAAAGCGAAATACACCGTTAGCGATATCGCCTCCAAGGGCATGAATAATCCTCTTGGAGCTTATCTTGACAAGATTTCATCCCTTCCTTATCCAGCTTGGAAAGGAGAAGTGGAATCAAATTCTATATCGATTGAGATGGTTCCCGATCCCGCAGAAAACCGATAGGTCGTTCAGCTCCTCTATCCTGTCATCTGCCCCCTGGCTCCGCGCACTGGATCATGCGACACTTCCTTGGCTTTTGAGTCCATTTTTTTGCGTGAGAATCCCCTCGAATGAAGGTAAGCGTCCGGTCTGTGACGTGTGGACGAAGATTGTGTAGTTGAGGAAGATGGCCCTTCGTGGGCACAATTGGAAGTGTCCACTTGGAGAATAAGTGGACACTTCGGAACGAGCCATCGTTAAGCGGGAACCGCAAAGAAGGCGGCGTTCGCTGGAGGAGAAGCGGCGAATCGTCGAAGAGACGTTGGAGCCGGATGCATCAGTAGCCAGGGTTGCGCGGGCGCATGGAGTGAACGCCAATCAGGTGTTTCACTGGCGCAGGCAGTATCGGCAAGGGCTGTTGGGCAATGCTGAAACAGTGAGATTGCTTCCGGTTCACGTGACCGGGGCGACGGCAGGCAAAACGAATCGACAGGTCAGGCGACCAGCCGCGCGGGCAACTTGCGACGGTTCACACAGCACACCTTCCGGTACGATCCAGGTGGAACTTCCGAAGGGAAATCTTCGCATGACGGGCTGGGTGGATGCGGAGGCGCTGCGCGTGGTGCTGGAGAAGTTGCTGGGATGATCGGGCTGGCGGCAGGGACGCAGATCTGGATCGTGGCGGGCGTGACGGACATGCGGCGGGGATTTGTGGGGCTGAGCGGGATGGTGCAGACGGCGCTGGAGCAGAATCCGTTTGCGGGGCACGTGTTCGTGTTTCGCGGCAAGCGCGGCGATCTGATCAAAGTTCTCTGGTGGGATGGTGATGGTTTGTGCTTGTTCGCCAAGCGCCTGGAGCGCGGGCGGTTCATCTGGCCGCAGGCCGCCAGTGGCACGGTGTCGCTCACATCCGCGCAGCTGTCGATGCTGCTGGAAGGGATCGACTGGCGGCGGCCGGTGCGCAGTTACGCGCCGCAGATGGCGGTGTGAGGGAAATATTTTTTATTTTCCCGAACATTTTAATTTTGCTGTAACGAAAGTCTGCTAGATTCGCAGCAATGGTTGCCGCGAATCACGCTCTCCCCGATCTCGACGCACTCAATCACAACGAACTCAAGGCCCTCATCTTCTCGCAGCGTGCGCAACTGCTGTCGAAAGACGAACAGCTACAATCGCGGGACCAAGAGATCGAGCACTTGAAGCTGCTGATCGCCAAGCTGCGGCGGATGCAGTTTGGGCGCAAGTCGGAGAAGCTGGATCGTCAGATCGAGCAACTGGAGCTGCGGCTGGACGAATTACAGGCGACGCAGGCGGAACATACAACTGGCTCGCACACACCGGCAGTGGCCGCGCCCATTGCAAACGTCGCGGTGAAACCAGCACGCAAGCCGCTGCCCGAGCAACTGCCACGCGAAACGCGCAGCTACTGGCCGAAGCCGTCAGCCTGTCCGGACTGCGGCGGGAAGCTGAAACCTCTGGGCGAAGACGTTTCGGAAATTCTGGAGTACGTTCCGGCGCGATTCAAAGTGATCCGGCAAGTACGGCCGAAGCTGGCCTGCGCATGCTGCGAACGGATCGTGCAAGCCGAAGCGCCGAGCCGTCCCATCGAGCGCGGCATTGCCGGACCGGGCTTGTTGGCGCACGTGCTGGTCTCGAAATATTGCGATCACTTGCCGCTGTATCGCCAGTCGGAAATTTATGCGCGCGAGGGCGTGGAGCTGGAACGCTCGACGCTGGCGGACTGGGTGGGCGGCACCAGCGCGTTGCTTGCGCCGTTGGTGGAAGCGCTGCGGCGTCACGTGCTGAGCGCGGCCAAGCTGCACGCCGACGACACGCCGGTTCCGGTGCTGGCTCCGGGAAATGGAAAAACAAAAACCGGACGGCTCTGGACCTACGTGCGCGACGACCGTCCCGCGGGAGACACGACACCGGTGGCGGTGTGGTTCGCGTACTCGCCGGATCGCAAGGGCGAACATCCGCAAGCGCACCTCGGCAATTTTACGGGCACGCTGCAGGCCGATGGGTACGCGGGATTCGCTGCGGTGTACGAAACCGGGCGCATTCAGGAAGCGGCCTGTTGGGCGCACGTGCGCAGAAAGTTTTACGACTTGCACCTCGCGCATAAATCGCAGGTCGCGGCCGAAGCGATGGAACGCATCGCCACGCTGTACGCCATCGAAGAAGAAATTCGCGGCTCCTCTGCGGACGAGCGACGCGCGGTCCGCGACGCGCGGGCGCGACCGTTACTGGACTCGCTGAAGCGATGGCTGGAAGACACGTTAGCGAAACTATCGAGAAAGTCCGACACGGCGCTAGCGGTGCGCTACGCGCTCTCACGCTGGGATGCGTTGCTGCGTTACGTGGACGACGGCCACATCGAGATCGACAACAACGCCGCCGAACGCTCCCTACGCACCGTCGCTCTGGGCCGCAAGAACTACTTGTTCGCCGGCTCCGATGTCGGAGGCGAACGCGCCGCCGCGATCTACGGCCTGATCGGCACCGCCAAACTCAACGGCCTCGATCCCGAAGCGTATCTGAGAAACGTGCTGTCCCGCATCGCCGATCATCCGATCAACCGCATCGAGGAACTGTTGCCATGGAACGTCGCCGCAAGCCTGCCGCCCGCAAGACACCAAGCGGCGTAAACAAAAACGCCGCCGGGAAGGACTCCGCAGGTCATCTCTTGCATCTGCCCCACATCGCGAAACTGATCAAAGACGGTGAAATCACGGTGGGCGTACTTCGCCCGATCGGGTGTGTCGCGACAGCGTGCGACACAGACAGCACCTTGGCCATGCTCGTCCGAAGAAAAGGCGAGACCTTGACCCAATTGCTGACCCGCCTCGACTTGGCCATCGCCAAGGCCTACGACGAAGAGATCTTTACAGACGAGATCAATTCCTAACCAGCAAACTCGTACTTGCCATGGCCGTCGAAACACTCCGTCAAGATGTAGTCACCGGACGCTTACGAATGAAGATAGGCCGTCGTCGTAGCTGTGGGAGAGTGGGAATCCCGCATCTTGTGTGGGATTTGCAAGCGGAGTCGAAACGTGGGCGGGTTGCAGGCCATTTGAGGGAGTTGAAGTTTCGGTCGGGTGGCGCGTCCTGGCGGTGTCTGCAATTGTGCGAGTTCCGCGACCTTGTTTCGCGGCTTTCTAGCGCCAAAGGCACTAGTAAAATAGTTGATCTCTTCGGGATGGTGCGAACGCGGACTGCCAGGCACGATGTTCCTGTCAGTGTGGCCATGCGGTGGCTTGGCCCTTTCAATGGGCCGACCTTTGGCATTGCGCATCCCAGCGCGTACCCCCTCTTGGATCAGGAAACGTTCAAACTCGCTCACGGCTGCGATTGCTTTAAACATCAGCCTCCCGCCAGGCGTGCTCAAATCCAAATTGTTGGTGAAGGAGACAAAGGCGATTCCTACACCCTCGACCAATCTTCCCAGATCGCCTCGGATTTGAAGCCCACAAGCTAGCGATAGCGCCGGTACGGCCCTCTCCTAACGTTACGTACGTACGTTACGTAACGCGACGAAACTCAAAAAGACTCCGGATTGCCCCACAGCGTACCTAAGGCAATAGGAATTCCCGCGCCACATTTTCGGCAAGCGTCATCACGGGCCGGACCCTGGTAGCCACACTCGCATTCGATGTAGAATTCCTTACGAATGATCTTATGCGGCGATTTGACGCGCTGCTTTGCGCGTTCCTTAATACAAATGTCGCGAGACGTGCGAAATCCAACATTCGGCCTGCCCGCCAGGGAATCCGCAAGAAAACCGATCCGCGCCTTTGTTCTCTTCGGAAAACTCGGATCGCTGATCACAGCTAGGATGTCTGGGACCAGCCGTGGGACAAAGTCTCCCGCATAGGGTTGCCCGTAATTCTCAAAAACTGCGGTGACTTCTTCCTCCGTTTGCGCGCCCAAAAGGGGATCGCACAATTTCGGCCACACCTGAGCCAAGCTGAACCGGCAATTGTCTGCGTGTCCAATGACCCAAGACCGTGGAATGCTTTGCGGTCTTCCCCTGCCCCTTTTCTTGGAAAACGTGTCAATAGCCTTTTCAGTCTTTCGATCCCTCTTTTGAAGTTTTGGCATTTTTGCGGAAACCTCCCAGATTTGAACTTTAATTATACGTAAGAATGGCCACATATGCGTGTAATTATACGCTGACTTTTTGGCCAATCCAACCTCAATCGATGTCTCTCATAAGCCATTCTCCATATGGGGTTTATTATTGTCGCGCACATTGGTTTATCTCAACAGGAGACGTGCGTGATGGTTGAATTAAACGGCAAAAGGAAGTTTCCTTGCCCTATCTGCCTGGACCCCTGCGAGGTGCGGATGACTAAGAAACATAAACCTTACATCATTTGCGATCCGTGCGGGATTCAGCTTTTCGTCAGGGGTCCTGCTGGAATCGCGGCCCTCAACAGGCTATGTGAGCGGGGCGAGAGCAAAGACCTCTGGACTCGGTTTGACGAAATGGAGTGGCGTTACCACCTGAAATGCCCCGCGTGTGGATTCCAGTTTTGGATTGAACCCGAACTTGCAAAGACGAGCCTATTCGACGGCAGCCTCAAGGGATTCCGCTGCCCCGCGAAGGGCTGTGGGGAGGTCGTGCCTTGGAAAACGAAAGAATGAAAATCACAGTCGTCGGAGCGTTAGCAATTGCTGGCATCGTTTTGCTGTTAGCTCTTCTCGTCCGCTTTCTTGTCAACCAATCACCGGAAGATGGGAGCAAATCCTAGAAATAGATATCAGCAAGACATTGATGTCACGTGGCCAGAGACATTACAACTCGTACGGAAGCAGAAGCCTCGCAAATGGGCGTAAGCGAGGATACGCCAATTGCCCGCTCGTCTCCTTGCAAATTGGCGGTCAACAACGGTAACGTTGGACCCGCGACGCCGGATCGGAAACGGAGACCTATGGCACGATCCGGCCAGAATGGAACCGTGGAAGCTCACGGTCGTTGGTACAGAGTGAAGATATACGAGGACAAAGCAGATGGGCAGCGAGTGGCGAAATGGCACCCGATCTGTCTAATCAAGGGTCACACGAAGGCGGAAGCTAAACGGACGGCAAAGGAAAAGATCGCCGCAATGGAGATCAATACCACTGCCCGTCTCGTGAAGGCTAGTAAGCCGGTTGTGACGTTTGCTCAGGCGGCTAAAGTGTGGGGGTCCGATTTTCTTTCTAAAATGCGGCCTTCTTCACAAAACTCGGCCCGATACATTTTGAAAAAACATCTGTTGCCGAGGTTCGGCGAAATGTCACTGGACGACATCAACGCCAAAGTCGTCCGGGTATGGATCACGGACCTGGACAACGCGGGCGAGTTGGCACCAAAGTCGATCAGCAACGTGTGGAAAGTCCTCAAGCTGATACTGGAGCAAGAGGAACGAGTCACACGGACGTGGAAGCTTAACCTTCCTGAAATCCCGTACAAGGAACAGCGGTGGTTTACGCAAGACGAAATACATCGCATCGTTGAGGGCGCGAAGGGCCAGTACAGGATTTTGTACTACCTTCTCGGGGTGTCCGGGTTGCGGTCAGGCGAGGCTTTTGCGTTGCATGTTGAGGACATTTGGTTTGACCGTGGATTGATCCATTGCAGTCGTTCCGCGTTCAAACACATCGAGGGTCCGGTGAAGACGAAAGCCGGGTTCCGTGATGTTCCCCTTGACCCGGAAGTAATCCAACTGTTGAGGGATTACCTCAACGGACGAGCGGCGGGCCGGGTCTTTCAGACTTCACGCGGCACACCTTTGGTCAACGGCACGGTGAACGTCGAACATCTTCGACCGCTTTTGGAGCGGCTCAACATCCCACATGGAACACTGCATAGTTTCCGCCATGCGAGAGTGAGTCACCTTAGACGGCTAGGTGTGCCCGATCCGCTTATCAAGAAATGGGTAGGGCATTCCTCGTTGAGGATGACGGACGTTTACACGCATTTCGACGCCGAGTACGAGCAGCAAATCGTGGCGGAGTGTGGTCTGTTAGTCCCAAAGGTGCCAATTAGTCCCAACGCGAAGCATAAGCAAGTTGCATAGAATGCAAAGCATAGGGCAAAATCAGTTAGTCGAAAAGATGGGCGTGTAGCTCAGCTGGGAGAGCGCATCGTTCGCAACGATGAGGCCGGGGGTTCGAACCCCCCCACGTCCACCAAATTTCTCTCCTGCCATGGACGGCTTTGCTGAATTTCAGGTTTGCGCACGTTGCCCAAGGGCGGCTCCCGCCAACTCGAACCCAAGGGCGATCTTCCATCCTTCCATGCCTTCGAAATAAGTTGCACGGCGAATCGGCCGCCTCGCGCTCGCTCTACGATCACTCGTCCCCCAGATCGTCCCGAATCAACGCTTCGAATCGTTCCAGGCTGTTGGGAAAGTGCGTCGCGAGCAGCCGAAACCAGTTCGCGGATTGTTCTACGGTTGGCACGCGCCCGTCGATCGGCTTGTTACACGTGTAGAACACGCAGTCGATCGGCTTGGCCGTTACGTTAGTGCCGCTGGACGGAGTGTGGAGAATGCAGTGGCGGCTCGCGTCCCGGTCGTCCTCGGGCCAGTTCCCGACTTTGTGGCTCAGGAACACGCAACCCCGATTGAGCCAGGGATTCTGCTGAAAAAGCTCTGCACGGATCTCCCAATAATCGCCGTTTGCCGGGATGCTGATCAGATGGCCATCCTGGGAAAGCGACCGCATGTGAAAAAGCATGAGGGTCAGCTCGCCGCCATCGGCGGGCACTTTTTTCTTGTAAATATCGAAATATTTGAAAACGAAGTCGGCGAAACTCAGGCCGGGTTCATATTCGTAGTCGGCTCTTTGAAGTTTGCCCTGCCGATAGAGTTCGTGGATCTGAACCACATTTTCCAGAATGGCGAAGCCGCCGAGACTGCAGCACGGAGAAGAACACGCGCGGCAGTCTCCCTCGGTCACACCCCCGGTGTGGTATTCATTCAAGAATCGAATGATCGGGTCGGGAAACGGCTGTTCCATTACGTCGCAGCGCCAACATTCAACTGTGGCAGCGACCATTCCCTTACCGGCATCGCGCCCAACACGGGCTTGCCGAGCGCCGGGGTCGATAGGATGTACAAGCCCGTATCGAGCCCGCATAGAGCAGATTACGGTCCCATTCGACGAAACATTGATCGGTGGGCCGGTTGTAACTATTCGCCTGATCATCGCACTTCTTGGCAAGCTCGCCTTCCAGAAGTTTGCCTTCGCCGGCCAACGGGGCGACGCATTCCGGGCTGAGTTCGCCGCCGTGGGGAGCCACGAAGTAAGCGACTTCTTGCGGACTGTACGGGTTGCTGAGGTCGAATACGCGAAGCCCGGCGTTGAACCAGGAAAGCACATGGATATGCTGCGAAGGCTTCCCTGGCGCGGTGAGCGCCGGCGCGATGTGCGGGCTGAATCGGCCGCGCGCAAAACAGAAATCGTCAAACGGCGCATCGGCTGGTGGTTTCGGCCGCGGCAGTTGAGAAATCGCGACCGGGTTGGTCGGGTCGCGAACGTCAATGACCCAGCTCGGCAAATACGACTCATTGCAGTCCGGATTCATCGATTCAGGATTTGTGATGACGAACCCGCGGTCGAGCATGCCGAGCCAGACGGTATGGAACGGAATGCCGTCCATGCCGTAGCTCGGTGCGGGATCGAAACGTCCGATGGCAACTTGGGATTCTTAATGTCCGAGAGGTCGTGAATAATGAATCCGAAGCGCCGCCCAGGTTCCATAACCGATCGTGCCTCCATCCTCGACTCGCTTCGGCACATACAATGGGAGATGCGACATGCTGTACGGCAGCCGGTCGAGCGCTGGAAACTTCAGCTCCTTGAAATATTGGCGCGCATCCTCCATGGTCAAGGGCTTATCCGGAATTTTCTCCGCGCCGCGCCCTTCGAGAATCTTCCACTTCTTGAGCATCTGAGTCTCGCCGGGGACGCCGGCGCGCTGTCCGGGAACATGCCAGCGCGACACTTCCTTGACGTTGGAGGGATCGGACACGTCCACAATCATCAGGGAGTTGGAGTACGGGGTGAGGTTGTGAAGCATCCCTGTATACGTCTCGTCGGGCGCAACGTCGAGGTACGCGTATTTGCCTCCGTCGTAAAAGAAGGAATCTCCGTGCACGCCCGAGCCGGTCTTGCCGGTTGAATACTCGGAAATTTTGACGGGCTTTTCGGGATCGGTCACGTCATACAAGCGGATGCCGCGGAGTCCATCCCACTTCTTGAACATGTCAAGAAGTTTCGGACCTCGCCATATTTCCCATCGGCCGAAAGTCCCGGGCCGGTCGTGAAATATGGCGTTTGAGAAGCGGTGATCATAATCCACTTCTTCAGGTCCTTGTTGTAGGCGAGCTGGCCGCCGACGGAATTGCCCTTATTGATCGGTTTGGGGTTTCTGGGATCGGTCACGTCAAATACAGTGTTCCCCTGAAAGAGAAGACGCTGCCCGCCCGCCGCTGACATGATCTGCGCGCCGCCGGCGCGGCCGGGACCGGGGATGTGCGCAATAATCTCCATGTTGTTCAGATAGACCCGTTGATCAAGGTAGGTCAGACTTTGGGGCATGGGCCGAGGATGATGATGCGCGAGCAGCGAAGGCGCGGCAATCGCGGCGCCCGCGGCTGCACCCGCTGCAGTCCCTGCCATCTTGAGAAATTCCCTACGACTGGACCGTTTGTAGCGTTCGTGTTTCGATGCCATTTCTCAACCCTCCGGAGGTGAGATTCAAGTACCGCTTATCATTTTTTGCGGGAATTTGGAAGCGAAAGATGTTCATGCGACGAATGATGATCCTTCGACTTGAAATGGATATTGCCAGAAAACGATTGCCGCACTGAAATCGACGCCGAGGATGCAATAATCTTCGATTCAATGATGTGACCGCGGTCACACCTTCAAGTGATTCCATCGCAATTTGAACCGTCAGGCTGAGCGGCTTCCAAGCACGTTTCATCTGATTCTTCCCCCTGCGAAGTCTGATCTTAACTCCAAACAAAAACGTCCTAGCCAATGATTGAGAAAATCTCTCCGAGCCCAGCGGCCGATTGCCGCGGACGAATGACCGCGTGATCCACCTGCGCCCGTGGTGTATCATCTCTCTTCTCTTAAATATTTTTGAAATGCTGAACTACCTCGAGCGGCAGACGCGGTTGACCGGCAATCAGCGCCGGATCATTTTTGCGGCAGTGCTCGGCGACATGCTCGAGTTTTTCGATTACTTCCTCATTGGCTACGTGGTGGCTTTCATCGCAGGTCCCTGGAAGCTTACTTTTGGAGAATCCGCTGTCGTCCTGCTCTCTTCCGGTTTCGGGGCCATGTTCGGCGCCGTGTTTTACGGTTGGCTGGCGGACAAGATCGGCCGCCGCAAAGTCTTCCTCATGACGGTGATCAATTTCTCGATTGCCACCGGCATTCTGACGTTTACGCCTGACAACGCCTGGGTATTTCTCGCCAGCTTTCGTTTTCTCATCGGATTTGGTGTGGGAGGCCTGTACTGCGTTGATCTCCCGCTCGTGCAGGAGTTCGTGCCGGCCTCGAAGCGCGGCATGGTCGGCGGACTGGTCACGGCGGCCGTTCCCGTGGGCCTGCTGGTCGGAGCCGCGCTGGGCGCTTTCGCTACTCCGTTTGTGGGCTGGCGCGGGCTCTTCGCGATCGGAATGGTCCCGGGGCTGCTCACCCTGGTGATCAGGGCATGGGTGCCGGAGTCGCCTCGCTGGCTGATCCACATGGGGCGCATGGAAGATGCGCGAGAGTCCCTGGCCTGGGCCTTGGAAATGAATCCTGCCGATCTTCCACTAAGTGGGGTGGAAGGCCAAGCACAACCGAAGTCCCGCCTATCGGATATTTTCCGTTATCCGAGAAGTCTGGCGCTATCGTGGATCACGAACCTTGGCGCGCAGACCGGCTATTATGGTTTTTTGCTCTGGGCCCCTACCCTGTTAGTCCAGGTTTTGCGAATCAAGCCCGAGCGAGCGGCGTTCCTGATGATTTTCGTAAGCATCGCCGGTTTGCTGGGGCGCATCGCATTGTCTTATTTGTCGGACGCGATCGGCAGGAAAGCTTCGGGAATGGTTGCCAGCTTCGGCGCGGCCGTGCTGCTGATTGCCGCCGCGGAGTACCGCAACGTGTTTTTCGGAACGCTGTCCGTTTTCTGGCTCCTGTTAATAGCAAACAACATCTTTATCGACGGCGGCTTCGCGGTCGTCGGGCCCTATTCCGCTGAAGTCTGGCCCGCGTCCCTGCGGACCACAGGGATGGGCTCAGCCTACGGATTTGGAGGCATCGGGAAAGTGATCGGGCCGCTGGGCCTTGCTCTCCTCGTAGGCTCTTCGAACGTCATCACGCCGGCGGCGACGGTTTCCGCGATCGTGCCGGGATTCGCGTATTATGCCGGGTGGTTCGTCCTGGCTGGCCTGGCGTATTTAATTTTTGGGATTGAGACGCGGGGCAGATCTCTTGAATCCATCGAGCAGGCTCTGGCAGGTTTCCGGCCGGCGGAAATCCCTGCCGAAACCGCGGAAGAGAACCGGTAGTCGGCACGCCAGGCCGTCTGTAATTGTTTTATGATGCCGGCGTAGGTGTTTGTGCGGTTGATTCGAACCTTTCGATCGAGGATCTCGGCCCATGACGAAACCCAATGACAAAGTGACGCTCAATGACATCCACGCTGCGGCGGAGCGAAACAAGAATTGGGGACGCTGGGGCGCTGACGACGAAATCGGCACGCTCAACAACATCGCGCCGCAGGACATCATCCACGCGGCGCAACTGATCCGCAAAGGAAAGGTTTTTTCGCTCGCGCTCAACTTTGACAACAAGGGACCGCAGAGCGGTCTGTGGGGCAATCGCTTCAATCCGATTCACACGATGCTCGCGACGGGAACTGACGCGGTCGCCGGCAACCTGGACGCCGGTGGATTGCGCTACGCCGACGATATGGTCAGCATGCCGCTGCAATGCGGCACCCAGTGGGACGCGCTGGGCCACATCTTTTTTGGCGAAAAAATGTGGAACGGCTACGACGCTCGCCTGGTCGACTCGAATGGCGCCCAGAAGAACGGCATCGAAAAGGTAAAAGACAGGATGGTGGGCCGGGGAGTGCTGCTGGACGTGGCCCGGTTTAAGGGACTCGACTCGCTCGAAGACGGCTACGGTATCGGGACGGACGAGCTTGAAAAGTGCGCCTCCGCGCAGGGTGTCGAAATTCGAAAAGGCGACTTCGTGATTTTTCGAACGGGTCACATGGAACGCTGCCTCAAGGCGGGCTCCTGGGGCGGCTACGCGGGCGGCAACGCGCCGGGCGTGAAGTTCGAAACCGCCGATTGGATTCGCCGCACCGACATCGCCGCGATCTGCGCGGACACCTGGGGCTGCGAAGTCCGGCCCAATGAATCGAGCGCCGCGAGCCAGCCCTGGCACTGGATTGTGATTCCTATGATCGGCATCAGCATGGGCGAAATTTATTACTTGAAGGACCTGGCCGAGGATTGCGCGAAAGACCATGTGTATGAGTTCTTCTTCTGCGCCCCGCCGCTGCCGATTACCAAAGCGGTGGGCTCGCCGGTGAATCCGATTGCAATCAAGTAACGCGGGAACCGGCGGATGAATCGGCGACTTGCATTATTCCTATCGATAAATTGAAACGAAAAGCCCATTGCGATGAGGAAACGGTAGGATCATAATTCCTCCAGCGGCATCTTTGCCGTATCGGCACTTTCTGCCGAGAAGGAGGTGATCCAGTGAGGAACGGTTTACCTTGATTGAGCTTTAGAAGAGGCGCTTGTGAGTTTGCCGGGCGCCTCTTACTTTGTCCCGCCTGTGAAGTGAAGAAATTCCAGGTAGCGAAACCAGGCGTCACCCCCATTCAATTTAGAGGCCTTCCACCATCCACGGCGATGACGCTGCCCGTGGTGAACGTCAGGTGCTTAACCGCCGCGACGACAGCCTCCGCAACCACGTCGGGAGACGCGAGCCTCTTGAGCGGCGTGCGGCTCAACTGATCGTCGCGCCAGCGCTGATCCATCGACTTGATGAAGTCGGTTTCGACAAGTCCGGGCGAAACCGAAACGACGCGGATGCGGGGCGCGAGCGCGCGGGCGAGCGACTTCGTCATGTTGTCGAGCGCGGCCTTGGACGCGCAGTACATCACGTTGCTGCCCATCGCGATGACGGCGGCGATGGAGGAAATATTCACGACCACGGCGCCTCCGGGCAGCGCGCTCTTCTCCAGCAGCGGCCGAAGCGCGCGCAGCGTGGCGAATGGGCCGCGCACATTGGTTGCCAGGATCAGATCAATCAAGTCGTCGTCGAGGCCGTCGAGATCGCCATGGGGGACGAAGCGCGTCGTGCCCGCGCAATTGACCAGGACGTCGCACTGCCCATAGCGCTCGGTAATCGCCGCTGCAAGCGCCGCAAGCCCCGCTTTGCTGGTCACCGGCGCTGCAAGCGCGGCGTGCCCTTCTCCCGGCAAACTCTCGACGATCTTCCGCGCTTTATCGGCGGACCGGTGATAGCCGACGACAACACGCATACCCTCACGGGCGAGAGCCGCGCAGATGCTCTTGCCAATCCCTCCAGCGCCCCCGGTGACGACCGCCACGTGTTTTTCCTGTGTCGAGCCCATCGGCTAGGCCACCTTCCTTCCATACCGGCGTACGCGCAGGTCCGCCTGCTCCTTGTGCGCGGCAAATCCTTCGAGCGCGCACAGACGCGAGCAATACTCCCCCACCATCGCGGCGGCTTCGTCGGTCAGAACGCGCTGGTAGGTGCAGGTCTTGATGAACTTGCCGACCCACAGGCCGCCTGTGTAGCGCGCCGCCTTCATGGTGGGCAGAGTATGGTTCGTGCCGATCACTTTGTCCCCGTAGGCCACGTTGGTGCGGTGCCCCAGGAACAACGCGCCGAAGTTGGTCAAGCGCTGCAGGAAATAATCCGGATCGCGGGTGAGCACCTGGACGTGTTCCGACGCGATGCGATCGGCCTCCTGAACCATTTCGTCGAGCGTGTCGCAAAGTATGATCTCGCCGCAATTTTGCCACGCCTGCCGCGCAATCTCCGCCGTCGGGAGCCAGGACAGTTCCTTTTCGATGGCCGCGGGCGTTTCCGCGGCGAGCTTTGCGGAGTTCGTGAGCAGGATGGCCGGACTGCCGGGCCCATGTTCGGCCTGGCCGATCAAATCGACGGCGGCCATTTCGGCGTCGCAGGAGTCGTCGGCGATGATCAGCGTTTCCGTGGGACCTGCGAGCAAGTCGATGCCAACGCGTCCGAACAATTGCCGCTTCGCTTCGGCGACATAAGCGTTGCCGGGGCCCACGAGCATATCGACCGGCGCGATGTTTTCGGTGCCGAGAGCCATGGCCGCGACGGCCTGCACGCCCCCGAACGAATAGATTTCATCAGCGCCCCCGAAATGCATGGCCGCAACGATGGCCGGATGCGGCTTGCCTCCGAAGGGCGGCGCGCTGGCGATGATCCGCTTGACGCCCGCCGCTCTCGCGGTGACCACGCTCATGTGGGCGGAGGCGACCATCGGATAGCGGCCTCCCGGCACGTAACAACCCACGCGATTCACCGGGATATTCTTGTGGCCCAGAACCACCCCGGGAAGCGTTTGCACCTCCACATCGAGCAGCGCGGCGCGCTGTTTTAGAGCGAAGTTGCGGATCTGTGTCTGCGCGAACTGGATATCCTCGACCACGCTTTGCGGCAACGCGCGAACGCACTCGGCGATTTCGCTCTCGGAGAGCCTAAAGGATGGCGGCGACCACTTGTCAAACTTCTCCGAATATTCCCGCACGGCGGCTTCGCCGCGAGCGGCGACGCCGGCAAGAATGGCTTCGACAGTGGTTCGGACCTGCGCGCTGTTTTCAGCTTTGGTTTCGGCGGATTGACCGGTCTTGAGGTGGCGTATCATGCCATGCTCCTGAATTGAATATACATCGTAGCTCATCCGGCGATGATCTCAAGGTTGCAGACGAACTGAAGCTCCGAAATGCGGCCGACGGTTCTGCAATCGCCACACCTCACCTCCCAGGATGGGCCTTTGACCTCAACTGATACGCAGATCTCCCTGTACTTTCTCACTGAGAAGTCCACGGCTGCAATTTCGGCGATTCAGTGTACAATGCGCCTCACATTCGCAAACGACAATCAGAATGTCAGGCCGGAACCGTTCTATTCACAAGGAGGCTTTGCCATGGCAGATGTCGTAAAAGCGCTGGATGCTCCCAAGAAAACTTCGCTCACGACCATGTGGCTCGCCGTCGGGGCGTTGTGTCTGGTGATTTTGGCGGCGGCCTATCTGACGCCCGACAATCCCAATCTGGTGGCGGGATTCAGCACGCACCACGTTATCATCATCGAATTGATCCTTTTTCTTTCCGGCCTGATGAGCGGACTTTCCGGATTTGGATTTTCCGCGGTTGGCGCCGCGTGCCTGTTGTTTATCCAGCCAATTCTGGAAGTTCCGCTGCTGCAGACGCTCTCAACCGGAAACCAGCTTCTTTCTGTAGAGCAGTTACGCGCGGACATGCCGAAATCCTGGAAGGATTTTTGGGAACAACCGGGCCCCTGTATTATGGGCGGCCTGGTTGGAGTCCCTCTTGGGATCTGGGTTCTTTCTCACGTCCCAGCGACGCAGTTGATGACCGTGTTCGGCTCCCTGCTGGTTGTGTATTCGATCTATTCCATGTTTAAGCCCGTTGGGGTGAAGATCAACGGCATCGGCGGGCCCGCGGTCGGAGCCTTGGTCGGCCTGATTGGGGGAGTGATCGGCGGCTTCACGGCGTTTCCTGGCGCCGCGGTGGTTGTGTGGACCGGCTTGCGCGACCTGCACAAGGCGCAAAACCGGGCGATCGTGCAGCCCTACATCATCATGTCCCAGATTTATTCCCTGGGATTGATTGCCTGGCTGCATCCGGCCTATCTGAATCACAGGTTCTGGCTGCTGCTTCTGGTAACGCTGCCGGCGGTGCTCCCAGGGACCTTTGGCGGCGTGATGATCTACCGGCGCATCTCCGATGTGAATTTCAAGCGCATCTCATTTTTCCTGCTCGGTCTTTCCGGACTCTCTCTGCTGCTGAAAATTTACGGTCCGGCATTGGTGAAGATGATTTTCTAAGGCTGGGGCAGATCTGTGCACGATAAATCTGAAAGCACGGTCACTGGCTTTTGCCGCGGCTCCAAATTGAAATCTATGGTCGAGTCATCCCGGCGTCGCAGGGTCCCGCTTGGCTTGTTGTTGATTTCCATTCTTCTATCTCTGCAGGGATGCGGGAAGTCGAACGTCAGGCCCCATTCCGTGACCCTGTCTTGGACAGCAAGCAAGTCCGAGGTCGTAGGGTACAACGTGTATCGGACTTTGCTTCTGAATGGGCATCGCCAAAAATTGAACGAGCAGCCGATTCAAGCGACTCGATACGTCGATGAGACCGTGGAAAGCGGACAAACCTACTCCTACGCCATCACTTCCGTCGATGCCAAGGGAGCCGAGAGCCATTCTTCAGATCCGATCATTGCCAAGGTACCCTAGTTTCAGGCTCGAACACCCCTTCAGTCGCATACGGGTTCTCGCAAACCCGTTCCAAAGGGTCCAGTCGCAATGGCCAGGATTCCATGAGGGCACACCTGTCCCATTGGCGTGTGGCCGGCGACAGGGCCGGCACAGTAGAATATTGAGATGCCGGTCCGCCTCATAGCCATCGATATTGACGGCACGCTTCTCGACGACCGGGCGCAACTGCCCGAGATCAACCGGAAAGCGGTTGCCGACGCTGCCGCGCGCGGGATTGAAGTCGCTCTGGTTACGGGGCGGCGCTACGATTTCGCCCTGCCCGTCGCGAAGAAGTTCCCTTGCCCGCTGACCATGATCGTGAACAACGGAGCCATGGTGAAATCCAGCACCGGAGATACGCACGTGGTGCATCAAATTTCCCGCGATGTCGCGACGCGCATCCTCGAGGCCATGCAGGATTTCCGCGAACTGGCTTCGGTATGCTTCGACCGCCCCCGCGAAAACCAGTTGATTTTCGAAAGGATCGACTGGAACGATCCCCTGCGCCGCGGATATTTCGAGCGCAACCGGGAATTCATCGCTGAAGTATCGCCGATTCTCGACTGCCTCACCGAAGACCCGATCCAGATCATGTTCACCGGGCCGGTCGGCCGCATGCGCGAGGTCGAGGCAGCCCTCGCTCAACTGCCTTTTTCCTCCGAATATTCGGTGGCCGTAACACTTTACGAGAGCCGCGATTTTGGCCTGGTGGATGTGATTTCTCCGGGATGCTCGAAGGGCGCGACGCTGGCGAAATGGGTCGCAAGCCGCGGCTGGTCCCGCGACGATGTCATGGCCATCGGCGACAACCTGAACGACAGGGAGATGCTCGAATACGCGGGTCTCCCCATTGTGATGGGAAACAGCGTGCCTGAGTTGAAATCACTGGGTTGGTATGAGACGCTCACGAATGATCAGGGCGGCGTAGCCGCCGCGATCGAGGCCTTTGCCCTCGGGGACAGGTGAATTGATTCGAATCCCAGCCGCGAATCGTTGGACGTTTGCGACAGCCGCTCTTGCGGGCGCTTTGTTCTGCTTAACGCCTGTTGCGCGCGCTGATTATGCCGTCCTGCAATCGGGCCAGAGGATCCACATCACCGGATACGAACGCGTGGGAGACACTCTGCGGCTGACCATGGCGGGCGGCACACTGGAAATTCCCGCGGACGACCTGCTTCGAATCGATCCTGAGGACACGTTCCTGCCCGTCAAAGTGAAGCTGTTGGATGTTCCCTATGCTTCCTTGATCGCCGATTCCGCGCGGACGCACGGAGTCGCTCCCGAACTGGTGGCCAGCGTGATTGCCGTGGAGTCCAATTTCAATCCGAACGCCGTATCCTGGAGAGATCGCGCGCGGGCTGATGCAGCTCATGCCGGAAACAGCGGCGCGGCTCGGCGTCAAAAACGTCTTTGATCCGCGGCAAAATATTGACGCCGGCACGCGTTACTTGAAGGAATTGCTGCTGAGGTATAACGGCGACCTTGCGCTGACTCTGGCGGCGTACAATGCGGGGCCGGACCGCGTCGAGCAATACCGCTCCGTGCCGCCCTACCGCGAAACTCGCGATTACGTCCGTCGGGTGACGCAAAGATACGTGCAAACGGCGAAAGCTTCGAGCCAGATTGTGGACCTTCAATAATCGAATCTTGCAAATTTACATGACTGCCTGAGGAAATGTGCCTGGCGTCGTTCCGCCCGGATTCGGTGACGGGGATTGGACTCCCGGCAGGCCTTGTTGGTTCTGCGGCGGCGCTTGCCCGGGCACTGCCGGCGCTCCAGGGATCCCAGGGGCTGCCTGACCGGGCATCCCGACCTGCTGCATCGGGTTCCAGATAAACTCCCATTCCTCGTAGGTGTCGCCGCCCTTATAAACCCGCAGAGATGGTTCCTTCACCTTGCTTCCCACTCCAATGATATTTCCTCCGATTACATCGCCCATAAGCGGCTGCGGCTTGCGATTCCAATGGGTTGGAGGATAAACCGGTCCCTGACAGCTGGCCCGGTTGCTGCCCCGGCGTTTGCCCAGGTTGCTGGCTCGCCTGCGGACCAAATTGACCGATGGCGCCGCCGGGGGCCGAATTCGCCGGAGGCGGTGCCGGCTGCCCGGCCCGCCCGGCAACGTCAATCCAGGATACACTCGGCAGATTGAGCGCGCTCTGCAGCAGGCTCTGGCTGTGAACACTGCCGATCAATTGCCCATTTGGCCCCACATAGATGAATCGCCAGGACCCGTCCTCTTTGTTCATCGGATCGGTATAAGCCTGGCGGAGGAAGCGAACTCCGTTTGTCTGCTTGACCAGATCGTCGATTTTGGTGGGGTAGCGCCCGAATTTTTGAAAATACATTCCGATTGCGCGCTCGTATTGTTCCCCGCGCCAGACCATTTCATCTTCGCGCTCGCGGCGGCCTTCGGTCAGCAAATTGGGGACAGCGGCAGCGGACAGAACCAGCGTCGTCGCTACAAGAAACACGACCATCAGAAGGCTGTAGCCAGACTCGCCGTGGCGGCATTTTCTCTTTGACGGGTTTGGCCTCGAAATCATCATGTCGATCAACCGTTCGGCCCGGGCTGTTCCAGCGTCAGCGTTGCGCGGCGGCCCGAGGAAACTTCCTCGACGTCCGCCGTCGTGTTCGTAATTCGCACGACGCGAAACCGCCCCATGAGCGTGTCGCCTTCTCCGGCAATATAAACATCTTCGTTGTTGGCCGTTGCGAAAAACGCCCGGCGATGATTCCCGCCCATGTCGCTCACGTATCCAAAATACTTTGCGTCCACGGTCAGGGGAGGCGGTCCGGCAGGCACGCGGAGGCGCGGTATTGACCGGCACCTTCGAAGGCGGCGGCGCCGGCGGAGGCGGCAACGTCGCGCTGAAAATACTTCGATGGACTCCCTTGTATTCCAGCGTCAGAAATCGTTTGAGAATGTCGGTGCGCAACGCGGGATTATCAACGTCCAGCGGCGTAAACTTGCTCATCGATGGCAATCGCCTTGGGAGCCTCCGAGGAAGGCCCGTAAAAATGATACACCCCGACTCCTGCCAGCGCCGCCAGCAGCGCTCCGAGAATGATCAATTCAGCTCGGCGTTTCATGTCAGTTCAAATCAGGTCGTCCGGAAATACGTTCTCAATTGCAAATTCAATCGAAGCTTTCCGGCGCGTGCTCGAAGCCAAAGCGAGGCTGTCCAAAACGTAAAAGTTTTCCGAATGCTCCAGCTTATTCAGAAATTGGATCAGGCTGTCGTAGTCTCCTTCGACGGCCGTGGCGATGTCGACTTCCACCAGGCCGCGCGCATCGGGACTGTGCTGATGAAATGTAATCGTGTCCGAGTGCAACCCCGCCGTGCTCGACAATTGTCCCAGGTCTTCGCTAATCGCCGAATAGCCCTCCCCGGCGGGATGAAAGTGCAAAGTAAAAAAGTCGTCCCAATCCTTCTCATCGGCGGGCAATTCGCGCCGGAATCTTTCGAGCCGGGCATTGTCCGCGCGGTAGGATTTTTCAAGCATATCCAGGCGCTTCAGATCTCCCGTCTGCACGTGCGGCGAGATGTTCAGACGCCAATTCACGCCCAGCAGAATCACATCCGCGGCCAGGAGGACAATCACGGCCCAGCGGACAATCGCATTGCGGCGTTGAGTGGTCAGTTTCATGCCTAAATCACCGAATACTGCGCCTGCAATTCCAGCAGGACGCGATCGAATTGGCCCGGCATTGGTCGGCCGCGATTCGCTCAGCAATTCGATGTGCGAGAACTGCCGCCGAAGTCTCCAGCGCCTTCAAGAATTTCAGCTTGCTTTCGTCGTTGTCGCGCCCACCAGGAATCTCAGCTGCACGTCGTCGCCAACCAGCTTGGGCTCGATGCTGACGACGCGCGCGCCTTCGGGAAGAATCCGTTCCAGGTCCATGAAAATCTTGATCCACGGAAACGCCCTCTGCTGAATCAGCGAATTCAGATAGGCGGCGCGCTGACGCCGCTTCACGGTTTCCGCGTCCTGGAAAAACGACGACAGGTTCGTCCGCTCGACTTGAAGAGCCGCGATCTGACTTTCAAGGGAGGTTTGCCGCGCGCGCGCGTCTCGATCGCTCTTCCAGACCGAGTAGGTATGCTGAGAAAGGAAAAGCAAGCCTATGAAGGCGACTCCGCCGATGAGCGACGCGCCCAGCGCGAACCGGCGATTGCTCACCAGGGGAGATGTCGCCAGATTGAGACGGACTTTCATGAGGCTTCTGTTCCTTCCCGCTGATTTTGCATTTCACGCGCCACGATTGAGAGTCCATCCGATCAGAGCTTCCAGCCCGCGTTCGGCCAGCGGCTGTTCGTCCGCGCGAATCCGACCTTCCGCGTCAGCGGACTTCAGCAGCGGCCCGACCGGACAATTCAACTCGCGTTCCAGGGGCTCACGAAATTCCGCTGTGCGTTCGGCAAGGCCGGCGAGGTGAACCTGCGCAATGCCCTCGCTCCAGGAATCCTGATAATAAGCCGCCAGCGGATAAATTTCATCCAGCAAGGCCTGCGGCGTCAGGTGGGTGCGCATCGGCGGGCAGCGTGATGCACCGGTAGCCGCACAACACGCCTTCCCGGACGATCGCCGTTGTCAAGGTGGTGCCCGTAATCCGGGCCAGAAGCGATGGCCGTCCATCCGAGAGCAGCGGCAGGGCGGCGAGGGTTGAACTCATAACGACCCCGGGCGACAGTCCAACCGACTCCAACAATGATTCATATTCGCGGACGATGCGGAGCCGCGCCAGCGCGGTGACGATATCCACGCCATCCTCGCGCGGAGCCTGCCGCATATAGGAAATCAGGGTTTCCTCGGCCTCGAACGGGACACTTTTCTTCAGCCGCCAACGAAGCATGGGGATGGCTTCTTCGGCCTTACGCGGAAAAACATCGAAATGGAGGACGAATACGCGGATCACCGCGTCAGGAACCAGAAGAGCCACCTCTTCATTCTTGGCCCGCAGCCGCGAAAAAACTCGTCCCACGGCGGCGCGCACCTCCGCGGCATCGATCAGATTCGATTCCGCCGCAGTCGGGAAAATGGCGCCCTCGGGCAACGGCTCGACCGCAAATCCATCCAGGCCCATTCCGGTGCGCGTCCACCGCGCGGCCGCCACGTAATTCGTGGCAATCTCACAGGCGATTAAAGGGTGAGGAATGGCGTCGAGCCATTGCGCCAGGCGCCGGACAGATGGGCTCTGATAGATTCCCTGCCGGATGCTGTTGCCCTATTCAATGAAGGTCACCTTGTTGATTTCCTTGAGCGTCGTGATGCCCTCGCGCACCTTCGCCAATGCCGAGTCACGCAGGAACGTCATGCCTTCTTCGCGCGCTACCCGCTTGATTTCCGACGTGGGGCGCCGGCTGATAATCATTTCCCGGATATGGTCGGAAAGATCGAGCAGTTCGGAAATCGCGCTTCGGCCCCGGAAGCCCGTGCCGGAACATTCCAGGCAGCCCGCGCCTTCCACAAACTGCACTCCTGCCCAGGCCTCCGGATCGAGGCCCGAGGCGCGCAGCACATCCGGGGAATACCGCACGACCTTCTTGCAATGCACGCAAACGACTCGCACCAGCCGCTGGGCGAGAATGCAATTCAGCGCCGAAACGAAATTGTACGGCTCGACGCCCATGTTGATAAACCGTCCGATGACGTCGGTCACGTTGTTGGCGTGAACCGTGGTGAAAACCAGGTGTCCGGTGAGCGCCGACTGGATGGCGATCTGGGCCGTTTCATTGTCGCGAATTTCGCCGACCATGATCTTATCAGGATCGTGGCGCAGAATGGAACGCAATCCGCGCGCGAACGTCAGGCCCTTCTTTTCGTTTACGGGGATCTGCGTGATCCCGCGGACCTGGTATTCGACGGGGTCTTCAATCGTGATGATCTTGTCCTCGTCGGTCTTGATCTCGTTGATGGCCGCGTACAGCGTCGTCGTCTTCCCCGAACCGGTGGGGCCGGTGACCAGCACCATCCCGTAGGGCTCGCGGATATACCGGCGAAACTTCCGCATCTCGTCTTGCCGAAAAACCTACTACTTCGAGGCTGAGATTCTGGAATTTCTCGGAAAGCGTCTCCTTGTCGAGCACGCGAAGCACCGCATCCTCGCCGTGGATCGAAGGCATGATGGAAACGCGGAAATCGACGAAGCGTCCCTTATACCGGACTCGGAAGCGCCCGTCCTGCGGCACGCGCCGCTCGGCGATATCCAGTTCGCTCATCACTTTGATGCGGGAAATAATCGTGGAGAGCCAATCCTTCGAGATCGGCGCCATGGCGTGGACCAGTACGCCGTCAATTCGATATTTGACCGCAATCTCAATGTCGCGCGCCTCGATATGAATGTCGGAAGCGCGCCGTTCCAGCGCCGTGAAAATGACCGTGTCCACCAGGCGCACCACCGGGCTGACCGCGGAATCCCGCGTCAGGCTGTCGGCGGAAATGTTAGCAGTCGATTTCCTCGTCCTCTTCCACCACCGTTAATGTGAACGCCTCGGTGGCCTGGTCGAGAACGCGCTGGGATTGCTCGGTGCGCTTCAGGAGATCGCCGATCTGCGTCGGGAGTCGCGACCTTCAGAATCAATTTCTTGCCGAGCAGCAACGGGAGTTCATCGCTCAGCAGCACCTGGCTGGGTTCGGCAACGGCGATGACCAGGGCGCCGTTTTGCGCCTCCATGGGGACGAAGTTGAATCGGAACATCAATTCCGCGGGGATGCTGCGGAACAATTCCGGATCGATGCGCTGCTCGAATAAATCAACGAAGGGACAGCGATATCTTTCCGCGAGACGCCGCGAACGCTCCCGTTCGCCCTGTGGATCGGAAACTGCTGTGTTCAAACTTTGATCGGTTGTGCTCATCGGAACCTAACCTTACCCCGAGCCGCCCATCGACAGTGAAAACATCGGCAGGTACAGCGCGACCAGGATAAAAGCGATCAGAATTGCCATGAAAATCAATACGGCCGGCTCAACCAGAGCCACAAGATTCGCGAGCTGGTTATTCACGTCCTCTTCGTAAAATTCGGCAACGCTGCCGAGCATCGGGGCCAGCGCTCCGCTGGCCTCGCCGACCTCAATCATCTCCAGCGCCAATTCGGGCACCAGTTCCGTCGAAGCCAGCGCATCGTGCAGCGATTGCCCTTCGCGAACAAGCTGAGCCCCCCGAGTGATGGCGCCCGACACCAGACGGCCGCCGATCGCTCCGCCGGACGTTTCCATCGCTTGCACGAGCGGAGTGCCGCCCGCCAGCAGCGTCGAGAGCGTCCTGCAAAATTGGGCAAACTGAAACTTGGTCAGCGTCTCGCCGATCATGGGCAGCCGCATCCGGATCCGCTCCAGGGCAAGCCCGCCCTGCTCCGACCGCGACCACCCAAACGCGGCAATCGCCGCCAGCACGAGCAATCCCATCGTCCCCAGCAAATAGGGCCGGTACGTCACGGTAATGGCCAGGAGAATTTGAGTGGCTTTCGGCAGGTTGATATTCAGGTCGTTGTAGAGCTGAGCGAATTTCGGGATTACGTAACTGACCAGATAGGTCACGATCCCCGCGGCCGCGCAAACCAGAATCGTCGGATAAATCAGGACCGAGATCAGTTTCTTCTTGAGCCCCGTGGTGACCCTCTGATACGCGATGTAATAATCGAGGACGCCGGATAAATTGCCGCTCTTTTCCCCCGCCAGGACGGAAACCGTGTACACCTTGGGAAAAACGCCCTGCTGTTCAAGCGCTTCCGAGAGCGTCGTCCCCTCTCGAACCAGCCGGCGAACTTCCCCGAGCACCGGCCTGAGTTTTTGCGCCGCGGCTCTCTCCGCGAGCAGATCCAAAGCCTTGAGGATAGGGATTCCCGCTTTGATCAGGGTATTGAACTGCTGGTTGAATACGAGAAATTCGTCGCCGTCAACCGACTTGCGGCTGCGGCCCCTGAACGCCTGGCCAACCAGACTCTCGCGCGGCCGAACCTGATAGACAAACAGGCCGCGATCGGACAGTTTCTGGCGGGCTTCCGAGACAGACTCCGCCGCCTCGATCTGTGAAAAGACCCTGCCGTTCGCGTCCGCCACCTTACAGAGGAACTCCGCCATTTTCTAAGTGTACCTCAACCACCTAGATGCCAAAAGCCGGGCTGGAGGCCACGTGCGCAGGGTGATAATGCCAACACTTAACTTAACCCGTCCGGATGTGTTTTTGTCTTTAATTTAGAGTGAAATTTAGATCAGGGCAGGACCCGGACGAAATCCTCAAAATGGAAATGCAGGCCTTGCGTTGCGTGGTTTATCTCACTACAATGTGCCCCTCGGAATCGGATCTTGCAGCCGTGGTTTGAGCGCAAAGGCGGAGGCATCGAAATCAGAGTTCGGGTCTTTCAATTAGAAGACAACATTACGGGTATTGATCCCCCACGCACGAGCTGGAGACGCAAATCTCCGGTTCGGTTTCGCGGCGTCCCAGGCTGTTCCTCCGTCGGATGAGCCTTTCGGGACGCCGCTTCATTTTCCGGGAGTCCCCGACACAGCGGAAATGACCTCAGAATTCCACCCCGAGTGAATCTGCGGGCTTCCGCGTCATTCTCCGCCTGGGGACGGCCCCTCGACGATCGCAACGCCTGCGGGCACCTGAAAATGGAACATGGCATCAGTCAGCGGGGGGTCTAGCTGCCAATCTCCGAACCGGTACTCGAGCTCAATTCCTCCGGGCTGCCGAATTTCAATGCGCGCTAATTCCCCTGACGACCTGTCAACCTCCAGCAACACCTCGGTGAAATCTACATCCCCGGCAAGCCCGGCTTCTGTCTGAGAGGCATCGGATTTGACTGCTTGTGGCGTCTTCTTTTCGCCTTTCGGCAAGCAGCGGAGGACCGCATGGGTTTCCGGAACTCCCCGCTGGTCGGTCAATTCCAGGCGGCCGCATAGCCGGGAAAGATCCACTTTCCCCGTCAACAGCGCGAGTGGCGTGCGCCAATCCGAGCTTTCCTTCACGGGCGCCTTTGTCACGGTGCGGTCATAGGGAACGTAGAACCACACGTTCTTGCCATCGACGAGAAATAATTCCTGTTCCGGCGAATCGTACTCCCATCGCATTTGACCGGGACGCCTGAAAAACACGGTCCCCGACTCCACGCGCGACTCCTTCGGGCCCTCCGTATAGCGCTGGAGAAATACGGCGCGAAGCGTTCTCGCATTGCGATAGTGGCGTTCGAGGAGATTCGCAATCGATTTCGCTTCGTTCGGCGGCTGCTGCGAAGCCGATTCCGAAGCGCTAGCCAGACGGAAGGCCGCGACCATCAACACCGCGGCGGCAATCTTCAGACGTATTCCTTGATGCACATTAAAATTATAGCAGGATGCCGGATTCGCTACTGCATCGGGCGGTTTGTGAGGGTGAAAAACGAAATGGGGGAGAAAGGCATTTGCCTCTCTCCCCCAAGTGGACTGACCCAATACTTCGATTAGCCGATTGGCGAGCTGCTAGCCGTCGGGGTGGAGCCATCCGTGGTCTGGCGAATCACACCACTCTGGTCGGTGAAGAAATACCGCTGACCCGTCGATGTTGACAACGGTGTCGCAACCATCGTGTACGTCGTGATGATTCCTGTGGTCGCATCGGCCGCCCCTGCCGTGTAGGCAATGGAATAGCCGCTCTTGACCGCCGGATCGGCGCCCAAGAGGTTGTCAACCAGGTCTGCCGCCGTGGAGGTTGCTGGGGCGCCTGGTCCCAAATTGGCAAGAAGCGAGGGATCAGTGCCATAAGTGGTCGAATAGGACACGATGGAAGTATTCAGCGTGCGCATGGAGGCAACGGCCGAAGCTTCATTGGCCGCCATCTTCGAACGCAGTAAGTTCGGAATCGCGATGGCCGCGATGATCAAGATAATCGCGACGACGATCAACAACTCAATCAGTGAGAAACCCCTCTGTCTGTTATTCCGCATGCACGGTGCTCCTTTTGGATTTTGAAACGATAATCTTTGTCCGTCCCGATGGACCGGCAACACGTTCCAGAATGGTGCATCTTTCTTGCCAGCGCGAGCGGAGGGGATTCAATATTGGGCACAATTCCCCTATTTCCCAGATTTTTCAATGAGTTGCGAGCTTCTAGAGACCATTTCCGAGGCATGGAACGATGTAAAGCCAGCGAGAACTGAACGAGATTTGGTCACATTTTGTCATCCGGCGGCGCCAGAAATTGGCAACATTGCAACTAACAAAGATAACGAAAGATCCTAACCTGGAATGAAGGGGCAGATCGAAGGGCAGGGATGCTGCCAGTCTCGAGGAACCGGACGGGTGTTATGTGGCCAGCCTTACGCGAAATCTCAACAATGCAGGGCCCGCAACCAGGAACTAATGGGAACTGTCTTAAACCTGAATTGTTGATATGCGTTTGGATTACAGCAGAAAGCGTTAATCCCAACTCGAATCGGGCGATTCGAAATAAGGGGAAATTGGAGATCGCTCACTGAATAGGGTTGTCGCTTGGACCAGCCTGAACAGAATCATTTACGCGAATCACACAGCTTTGGTCGGTGTAAAAGTGGCGTTGCCCCGTGGTTCCGGGGGCTTCGGGATCAGCAGTCACCGAATACGTGCTCGGGTTTCCCTGCGGATCAAGCGTGAGCGCGGTGAATGCGAACACGTATCCGCCCTTGATGCCGCCAGCCAGAACTTCGTCGATCAGCCCGGCATTATTCTGGTCGGGGTTGATTCCATTGCCTGAAAGCGGGGTGAGGCCATTGGAAAAATCAACTCCATACGTCGTGGAATAAACAAGTTCAGCCGTGGCAATATTTCGCAGGCTTTGTACCGCGGAGGCTTCGTTCGCCCGCATTTTCGATTTCATGTAATTCGGTATTGCGATCGCAGCGATGATCAGAATCACGGCAACCACCACCAGCAGTTCGATGAGAGAGAAACCGGCGTTGGAGTTGCCGTTTCCGTTCGGATTTTTGGTCGATTCGCGCCGTATCATAACTTGATCTCCTGCCTGATGTACCGGCCTCCACCATTTCCTAACCTTGTTTCTAACCTTTGCCGAATGAAACGGGGAGAAAGGTGTTAGCCTTCCTCCCCCAAGTGGATCTTTCCGACAATGCCCTTAGCCGATTGGCGTGCTGCTGGCCGTCGGGGTGGAACCATCGGTGGTCTGGCGAATCACACCACTCTGGTCGGTGAAGAAATACCGCTGACCCGTCGATGTTGACAGCGGGGTCGCAACCATCGAGTACGTCGTGATGATTCCTGTGGTCGCATCGGCCGCCCCTGCCGTGTAGGCAATGGAATAGCCGCTCTTGACCGCCGGATCGGCGCCCAAGAGGTTGTCAACCAGGTCTGCCGCCGTGGAACTCGCGGGGGCGCCTGGTCCCAAATTGGCCAAGAGCCCGGGATCAGTGCCGTAAGTGGTCGAATAAGACACGATGGAAGTATTCAGCGTGCGCATGGAGGCAACGGCCGAAGCTTCATTGGCCGCCATCTTCGAACGCAGTAAGTTCGGAATCGCGATTGCCGCAATGATCAAGATAATCGCGACGACGATCAACAACTCAATCAGTGAGAAACCCTTCTGTTTATCGGTACGCATGCACGGTGCTCCTTTTAATTTCAAATCCAAGTGATATCGGTGCCGCCGAAGCGTCAGTCCGCTGCTAGTTAGTGCATGTTGCTGGCCAGTACGCCCCGGCCTGATTTACATTAGGGCACATCGTCGCTAACTCGCTGATAAGCCGGAGGTTGACTATTTAGGGGAATACCCGGCCGGAGGATAAGAATGGGAAGATCAAGTTCATCAGCCGGTCTTACGCCAAAAATTGTCAGTTGATGGAGTCAGGAATTGGCGTCGCTCCAAATGCTTTGCCAAACAAGATGTTGGATAACCGGGATGTTCAATTGGCCGGTTCATGTCAGGGAAGAGCTTCCGAATCAAGTACTCCTGGTTCGTGGAAGGCTTGTTGCGGCTAACCAGAAGGACAATTAGCAGCTCCAATTTAGCCCGTTCCGATTGCACATCGTCTGTTCGATTCGTAAACTTAAATATTCGAGCTGAAGAATATCCGCTCACGCTGCCTCAAGGACGCCGTGGAACGATGAAGCTTTCATTGAAGCGCATTCTAGGGTCGGCCGTCTTCATCACCTGCTTTGCGTTCGCACTACGGATGCTCCTGATGTACCTGGAATCTCTTTCGGCACCGGCTCCGGTGAGAGCAAACCTTCCATATGGATATGAACTGGGCCGTGTGGCGAGAGCCATCGCGGCGGGCGAAGGCTTTTCCTCTCCGCTGGATAAAATAAATTCCGGCCCAACGGCGTGGTTCACCCCCATCTTCCCTTATTTTGTGGCTGGAATTTTCAAGATTTGGGGAATCTACAGCGAAACTTCGCGAGTTATCCTCCAGACATTGAACTGCGTGTTTGCCGCGCTAACGATCATTCCCATCTATGGCATCGCCAAGAGGACCTTTGGTCAGGGTGTTGCAATCGGCGCCGCCTGGGCCTGGGTCTTCCTTCCGACCGCATTGTTCTTCCCCATCGAGTGGATCTGGGATACAGCGCTGATCGGATTATTCCTCCCATTGATTTTTTGGGCCACACTGGTGTTACCCGAAAAGCGGGGGCTGCTACCCTGGGCGGGTTACGGGGCACTGTGGGCCTTCAGTGTCCTCGTGAATCCCTCCATATTTTCGTTGTCCCCATTTTTCCTGGCGTGGCTGGTTTGGGAAACCCGGCAAGCGGCCGCCCCGTGGGCCAAACCGCTGGGAGCAGCGCTACTGGTGTTCACAATTGGTCTGGTTCCCTGGACGATTCGCAACTACCGTGTCTTCGGCAAATTCATCGTCCTTCGTTCCAATTTCGGACTTGAGCTGTGGCTCGGAAACAACCCGAACGTTGCCGACAACATGGCTCAATGGGCCCATCCCAATGACAATCCGGCTGAGGCCGAACAGTATGTTCGGCTGGGCGAAATCGCCTACATGGCGGAGAAACAACATGAGGCCGTTGAATTCATGCGCACTCATCCGCTGGACACGGTCAACCTGATGTTTGGCCGATTTGCGGTCACCTGGCTGGCCACCACCGATGTTCAGGCCTTATTGCCCGGCGTTACCCTCAATGCGAGCGGCCTCTGGGTTCTCAATGCTGTGCTATCTTTGCTGTGCCTGCTTGGAGCCCTGTTTGTCCACCGTACTCGTCGCCCTGAAGCCGCCCTTTACGCCGTGGTTCTAGTCGTTTTTCCGCTGGTCTTTTACATGACCCATTCTTCACCGCGCTACCGCTTCCCGATTGACCCGATCATCCTCATCCTCGCGGCGGGCGCGGTGGCGCATCTTGTTTCGATGGCGCACGGACGCATTTCGCGCTCGACGAAAAGAGTTGCGCACGCTCCGATACTCCGCGCGGATTGAATTGGATACGGATATCAGGTGATGTTGTACTTCTTGGAGTAATGCCGGAACGACCGGTAGCTCATCTTCAATAGTTCCGCCGCGCGAGTTCCCACGCCGTCACAGGCTCCGAGGGCAGCCACGATATAGTCCCGTTCGAGATTCTGGATGTACTTCTCAAGATCGAGCCCGCCTTCAGGCAACTGGACCTGGCTGGCGCCCGGGCTTGAATCCACCGCGCCGCTGGTGGGAGAGCCCGCGCCCCGGCGGCTTACCTTTTCCGGGAGCACCGCGGCGGAAATCACGTTCCCGGTTTCCAGCGCGACAGACCGTTCGATCGTGTTCTCGAGTTCACGAACGTTTCCCGGCCAGTCATAGGACTCGAGCAGGCTCATGGCTTCGGGCGTAATCCCCTGGATGGGTTTCTCCATTGACTTGCGGAATCTTTCAAGAAACGCCCTTGCCAGAAGCGGAATATCTTCTCTTCGTTCGCGAAGCGCCGGCAAGTGAATCGGGATAACGCTCAGTCGATAGAACAGGTCTTCCCTGAACTCACCATCGGCGATGGCTTTGTCGAGGTCCTTGTTTGTCGCGGCGATCACCCGGACGTCAATCTCCGTCTCTTCGCTCGAGCCAACAGGACGCACCTTGCCCTCCTGAAGCACGCGGAACAGTTTCACCTGCATCGAGAGGCTCATATTCCCGATTTCGTCGAGGAAAAGCGTTCCTCCGTTCGCGGACTTGAACAAACCGTCGCGGTTCTCATTGGCGCCCGTGAAGGCTCCTTTTACGTATCCAAATAGTTCGGATTCCAGCAGTGTTTCCGGAAAGGCCCCGCAATTTATGGTGACGAAGGGCGCCTTGCTCCGCGGGCTGTTTTCATGGATGGCGCGCGCCACCAGTTCCTTTCCTGTTCCGGTTTCTCCCGTAATCAATACGCGGCTGGATTGCGGCGCGATGGTCGTGATCATGTCGAAAATGGCGCGCATTTTCGGGCTGTGCCCGATCATGTTGTCCTGGCCGGTCAGACGGCGCAATTCCCGCCGCAAATATCCCGCTTCGTCTTTCAGGCGAAGGGTTTCGTCCACCTGGCGAACGGCGCGCCGCAACTGGTCGACCAGTTCATGGTCCTTGATCACGTATCGATCGGCGCCGGAATTGATTGCGGCAATGGCCGTTTCGACCGTAGGAACCCCGGTGATGAGCAGGAAATAGCTGGAGGGGGAAATTTCCTTGCAAAACTGCAGAATCTCGACACCCGTCATATCCGGCATGCGAATATCGGAGATGACGATGTCAAAAATTTGAGATTCCAGTTTGCGGCGGGCCGTTTCCCCGTTCATGGCCACCTCGACGCGATGCCCTTCCTTGCGGAAAGTAATCTCAAGCAATTCGCAGATCGATCGTTCGTCATCCACGATCAATATATGAGCCATGGGAAGCTTCTTCCTTCGACAGCCGGCGCTTTAAGCGACGCGGGGCAATTCCACGGTAAATTCCGCGCCGCGATCTTTTTCAGAAATGACGCTGATCCTTCCGCTATGGGCCTGAACGATCTGATACACAATCGCGAGACCCAGACCCGTGCCGCCGACAAAAGTCGACTGCAACGGTTCAAATATTTTGGCGCTCTGCCTCGGGTCGAATCCCATCCCCGTGTCGCGAAACCGGATACGAACCCAAAAGGGCACGACTTCAAGCGAAACGGTCAAGACTCCTCCCGTGGGCATCGCTCGCAGCGCGTTGTCCGACAAATTCCAGAAAACCTGCTTGATCCGGTTGCGGTCGACGCGGGCACGGATTTCCGACCCCTTAAAGTTCTTCTCGATTCGGTACCGGCCATCCAATTGGGGATTGCGTTCGAGTAAAGTCAGAGTTTCATCGAGGAGGCATGAGACGTCTTCTTCCGAGAAGTCATATGTCTTTTCACGCGAATAATTCAGAAACTCGGTAATGATCTTATTGAGCCGCTCGGATTCGCGGCTTACGATCCCGACCAGATGCTGCTCGTCTTCCTGCAACGGCACCAGGCGACCGAGTTCCTTCACCGCTCCCGCCATCGCGGTCAGCGGCTGGCGAATTTCATGGGCGATCGCCGCTGACAGCCGCCCGAGAGCCGCCATCCGCTCCTTCGTGGCGACTTCTTGTTCCAAGCGCTTCAGCTCGGTCAGATCCTGAAAGTTGAAAACATAGCCCGTCGTGCGGCGTTCGCCGGTGCGCAAAAGGGAAACCGAGATTCCAATGAAGCGTTGCTGTCCATCCGGCGTCAGGAAATCGACTTCGCGTCGCTGGGGCAGCCTGCCATCTTCGGTCGCATCCCCGGGCAACCAAAAGACGGGCCATAAGGACTGCAGCAATATTCCGCGCACGGCCTGGAACCGGCAACCTGTAATTTCTTCCCCGGTCCGGTTAAGCAAGAGGATGCGCCCTTCGATATCCGTGGTGAGCAACCCCCCACGCATGGAGTGAATGATGTCTTCGTTAAATGCCTGAAGGTCCTGCAGTTCGCCGCGCTTGACTTCCAGTTCCGCGCCTTGCCGCCGCAAGCTCTGCGCCAGCAGGCTCGAGAGGTAGGCGACGGCCATGAAATAGAACAGGTTGCTGAAAATCCAGGTCTGCAGTTGCCTGCTGCTGGGGACCGCAACCTGCATCCGCGGAAGAATGTCGTAAAAAATCAGTTCCGCCAATCCACCGAGCAAGATGAAGCTCAATCCCGCCACGATAAAAGTCGCTTCCCGGGAAAACAAAATGCTCGCGACAATAATTGCGAGCGGATAGAGCCAGATGAAATAACTGTCCTGGGTTCCGGTCAGGTAGATCAAACCCGTAACCATCAACAGGTCGAAGACCATTTGAACCGGCCCATGCCATGAGGCGACCGGCATCCAGCGCAACAGGATCGTGTAGACGATCGCGAGCGTGTACCACAGGATAATCAGGGGAATAAACAGGCGCGTCGAAACTTCAAGCTGACTGGTCTTTCCTAACACCAGGACAAGAGCGAGAAGAAGAGTGATGAGAAAAAAACGGACTCGCGAGAGCCAGTTGAGCCAGGCAGCGACATTTTGTGTCAGGTCCATTCGAGGCGTACTTGTCGGCTAGCAGCCTTTCGGATTCTGAAAAGTTTTATCAGTCGCGAACCGGGGAAAGTGCCCGGGCGATTCAGTTCGAACCGCCCTCCCAAAAGGACTCGTGCAGCTCGCCCCTTTGGCGTTCTAATGGGCGCTGCTCAATTGTCCGATCAACGAGAACAGCGGCAAGTACATGGAAATTACGATTCCGCCCACCACGAGGCCCAGGATCACAATCATCATTGGCTCCATGGCTGCGAGCAGGTCCTTCACGGCCGCATCGACTTCATCCTCATAGAAATCGGCGATCTTCTGGAGCATTGCGTCCATGGCACCCGTCTGTTCTCCGACACCAATCATTTGCGTGACCATGCCCGGGAACACGCCTGTATCGTTAAAGGATCGGCCAGGTTTCGCCCCGCTTCCAGGGCCTTGCGCACTTCGAGGAGCGCCTTTTCAATGACCGCATTGCCGGCCGTCCTCGCCGTGATATCCAAGCCTTCCAGGATCGGAACGCCGCTCGATATCAGCGTCCCTAGCGTCCGCGTAAACCGGGCAACGGCAATCTTTCGAAGCAAAATGCCAAGCAGCGGGAGTTTGAGCAGAATGCCATCGATGGCCATCCTGCCCGTGGGCGTTCCGTACCATACTTTCAGCCCAACGATGGCGCCGACCAAAGCGAAGAAGATCAAGAGCCCGAATATGCTCCCAATAAAGTTGCTCAAACCGATGACGATTCGCGTGGGCAGAGGCAGATTCACTCCCAGGCCGGCAAACAACGTCGCAAAAATCGGCACAACTTTCCACAGCAGGAGAACGATGACGGCGGCGGCGACGCTCAACACGGCGATGGGATACACCATGGCGGATTTCACTGCGCGCTTCAGTTTGACGTTCTTCTCGATGTAGGCGGAAAGGCGCTGCAGAATCGTGTCGAGAATACCGCCGGTCTCCCCCGCTTCCACCAGGTTCACATATAGTGCGTCAAACACCTTGTCGTACTGGCGCATCGACGCGGAAAGCGTCGATCCGCCTTCCACCGCCGATCGCGTCCCGGTCAGCACCTTCTGGAACACCTTGTTTTCCTGCTGGTTCGCCAGAATTTCCAGGCACTGCACCAGCGGCAATCCGGCGTCGATCATCACCGAAAACTGGCGAGTGAATACCGCGAGTTCCTTGGAATCCACGCCTCCGCCGAAAGTGGGCAGGTTAAATTCCTTGCCCTTTTCCGACATTTTGGTGACGTTGATCTGCTGGCGGCGCAGCGTGTTGACGAGTTCCGTCTTGCTGGCGGCCGCTTGCTCTCCGGTTACCGTGGCTCCAGCTCGGTTCGTACCGCGAAAAGTGAAAACCGGCATCGTCCTAGTCCTCCTCGAAAATCGTTCCGCTTAACTCTTAGAATCGATCTGAACGCTTCCCTTTCCTTCTTGGAAGGACAGCGCATTCGGGGCAAAAATCAGCCCGTTGTCAACGTCGAACCGGCGCGGGCGCGCGCACTCCCGATGTGGGCGAGGTGACTCCCCGATTAATCATATCCTGCAATTCCTCCGGATTCGACGAGCGTGAAAGCGCGATTTCCAAAGTGATTAACTTGCGCGAAATACGCGTTCGCCAGGCTCTGATTGAAGGTTTGCATTCCGCTCGTCGAAGTTCCGGTCTGCATGGCCGAGTAGATCTGGTGAATCTTGTCCTCGCGAATCAAGTTGCGGATCGCCGGATTCGGAACCAAAACCTCCATCACCATGACGCGCCCCCGCCCGTCCACCCGCGGCAGCAACGACTGGCAGAGGACCCCCTCGAGAACCATCGAAAGCTGCGCGCGAATCTGCGGCTGCTGGTAAGAGGGGAATACGTCCACGATACGGTTGATCGTCGAAATCGCGGAGTTCGTATGCAGCGTGGCGAAAGTCAGGTGCCCCGTTTCGGCGATCCGGAGCGCGGACTCGATCGTTTCGAGGTCGCGCATTTCGCCGATGAGCACCACGTCCGGGTCTTCTCGAAGGGCCGCGCGAAGAGAGCTAGCAAACGAATGCGTATCTGAGTGAACTTCCCGCTGGTTCACCAGGCATCGCTTGTGGTTGTGAAGGAATTCGATGGGGTCCTCGATCGTGATCATATGCTCTTCACGTTCGGAATTGATCTTGTCCAGCATGGCGGCGAGCGTCGTGGATTTCCCCGAGCCGGTCGGTCCGGTGACCAGAACCAGGCCGCGAGGCTTGTCGCAAAGACCCCGCACAACCGGCGGAAGTCCGAGGGCGTCGAAGCCCTTGATTTCCCAGGGAATCGTCCGGAAGACGGCTCCCACGGCGCCGCGCTGTTGAAACAGATTGCCGCGGAAGCGGGCGAGGTTTTTCAATCCGAAAGAAAAGTCCAGTTCCAGATTTTCCTCGAACCGGTGCTTCTGGGCGTCGGTCAGGACACTGTAGGCCAGCGCCTTGGTGTCCGCCGCGGTCAAGGGCGCCATGTCCATGGGGCGCAGCTTCCCGTGCACTCGGACGCGGGGCGCGCTATTCGTGGTGATGTGGAGATCGCTCCCGCCCAGCTCGATCATCTTTTTCAGCAATTCACTTAAAGTAATCCCTGGCATTGTTTACCCTTTCCTATAGTACGGTTTCCCGAACAACTTCCTCAATTGTGGTCAGTCCCGCCGCCGCTTTGATCAATCCGCTCTTGCGCAGCGTGAGCATTCCCTGATCCATCGCCTTCTTCTTAAGCTCCAGCGCCGAGGCTCCCACCAGGATCAGCTCCCGCAACTCGTCATTGATTTCCATCACTTCATAGAGGCCCACGCGTCCTTTGTACCCGGTCTTGTTGCATATGCCGCAGCCCTTGCCGATGGAGATCTGCGTCGTCTTCACTTCCTCCGGGCTGAATCCCGCATCAAGCATGGCTTGCTCGGGCAAATCCAAAGGCTCCTTGCAGTTCTGGCAGATTCTACGAACCAGGCGCTGCGCACAAATCAGGTTGACCGACGTGGCGACCAGGAAGGGCTCAATTCCCATGTTCATTAATCGGCTGATGGTCGACGGGGCGTCATTCGTGTGCAGCGTGGAGAGGACCAGGTGGCCGGTCAGCGCGGCTTTCACTGCAATTTCCGCCGTCTCAAAGTCGCGAATTTCGCCGACCAGAATGATGTTCGGATCCTGCCGGAGGAAGGCGCGCAATGCAGCGGCAAAGTTAAGCCCGATCTGGTCCTTCATCTGGACCTGGTTGACGCCGGCCAACTGGAATTCGACGGGATCCTCCGCCGTCATGATGTTGGTTTCCAGGGTATTCAGGCGCGCAATCGAGGAATACAGGGTATTCGTTTTGCCGGAGCCCGTAGGGCCGGTCACCAGGACCATTCCGTAAGGCCGCAGGATCGCGCGCTCGAATTTCGTCAGCGACTCCTGCTCGAATCCCAGCTTGGTCATGTCCAGGCGCAGATTCTCTTTGTCGAGCAAGCGCATGACGATCTTTTCGCCGAACAGGGTCGGAATCGTGGAAACGCGGAAGTCGAGGTCTTTAATCCGCCCTTCCTTGCGGTACTTGATCATGATGCGGCCGTCTTGCGGCAGCCGCTTTTCGCTGATATCCAATTTGGCCATGATCTTGACGCGGCTGATGATCGCGTCACGCAACTTCATCGGCGGCGCCATCACCGGCTGCAGGACGCCGTCAATTCGAAACCGTACCCGGACTTCCTTTTCATAAGGCTCGATGTGGATATCGCTCGCGCCCCGTTTAACCGCGTCGGTCAGGATCAGGTTCACCAATTTGATGATGGGGGCTTCCTCTGCCGCTTTTTCCAGTTCGGCGAGGTTCATCTCCTGTTCTTCGGCGGCGAGTTCCAGGTCGGCTGTTTCGTCGCCGGTGAGGTCCTTCATTACTTTGCTGAGTTCTTCTTCGCTGTGCGCTTCTCCGTAGAATTTCGAAATCGCCTCGGCAATCGCCGTCTCGGAGGCCACGACCGGCTCTACATTGAAGCCCGTCATGAACTTGATGTCGTCCATCGCGAAGACGTTGGTGGGATCGGTCATCGCGATGGTCAGCGTGGAACCGACGCGAGAGAGCGGAACAATCTGGTAACGGATCGCCGTATCTTGGGGAATCAGCTTGATGACGGAGGCGTCCACCTCGTAATACTTCAAATTGATGGAAGGGATTCCGTACTGGCGGGAAAGCACACCTGTAATTTCATCATCGGTGATGAAGCCGAGCTTCATCAGGCACGTCCCCAGCCTTCCACCGTTCGCCTTTTGATGGTCCAGGGCTTGCCGGAGCTGGTCGGACGTGATCAGGCTCTCTTTGATCAGTATTTCGCCTAATCGGGACGACATGGGACGAGGACTCCCCGGGGGCGTAGACACCCCCGGAAAGATTAAAGTAGCAGATAGCGGCGAGGACTACCAATCGGTGCCATTTTTTCCGGTCGTACTGAAAGGGCAATACGACGCCACCTGTACTTCCGGTACAGTAGGATTGGACGCATCGGCAACACCTTGCTCTTGACTGGAACTACCGCGCCCGTTATCTTCCGAAGCAATGGAAAGCATGCGGCCAAGATCAGGGTGGCAGCGGCGCGCGGGCCGATTCGCGTATGGGTACTGGCGGGATTTTCCCGCCATGACGCCGGCAGGGCTTCGACAAGACTATCCGGCGAATTAGTGCGTTACTATGAAGCAATGTCTGGGGCGCTTGGCCCCATGCACTGGTGGCCTGCAAAAACGCCATTTGAAGTGATCGTCGGCGCGATTCTGACCCAGAGCACTTCGTGGGGGAATGTCGAACGCGCGATCGGCAACCTGCGCTCCGCACAGATGCTTACGCCGCCGGGCCATCCTGAGGGCGCGATATCGCGGCTCGCCGCGCTGGTGCGGCCCTCGGGCTACTTCCGGCAGAAGGCAAAAAAACTGAAAGCTTTCGTTCAATTCTTGCAGAATGAGTATGGCGGTTCTCTGAAGCGCATGTTCCAAACCCCCACACCGAGTTGCGCGAAAAGCTCTTGTCGGTCCATGGAATCGGCCCGGAAACAGCGGACTCCATCTTGCTGTACGCTGGAAATCACCCCGTATTCGTGGTGGATGCCTACACGCATCGGATTTTCGCGCGCCACGGAATCACGAACGGCAAGCCGGACTACGAAAAGGTCCGCGCGCTATTCGAAGCGGCACTTCCCCGCCAGTCCGCAACTTTGGAATGAATTCCACGCGTTGATCGTGAATACGGGGAAGAACTGGTGCCGCAAGAGCGTTCCGCGCTGCCGTGAGTGTCCCTTGCGCTCCCTGCTGCCAGCCACGTCGCCGCTCTTGAAATTCATTTCGGCTCCGCGGGAACTCCCTACGACAACGAAGGCATCCGCATGAGCACGAGCCGCAAATCGCAGCTCTTGCTTGCCCTCGGCGGCGTGGCGATTATGCTGTTGCTTGCGGCGGTTTTTACGCTCGGCTCTCTGACGCTTCCCATCCAGCCCCAGGACTGGGGCCAGACCCTGGTCCTATACGCTCTGTCGACGTTCATCTTCGCTGCGCTGCTGGTTTTCGGCTTCATCCTCGACGTCGCAGCCTGGTGCGACTGGGGCGGAACGGCGCGCGCATAAGCCCGGCTCCCGCTTCAAGACGAAAATGGTTTTAGGGCGCTATCGCGGTTTCGTTCCTGCCCGTCGTTTTTTTGTTCTTCGTCAGCTACGCCTTGCTGAACCGCACGCTGGTGCTTTGGTTTCCACGTCCGCTCGAAGTGGCCACGCAATCCAGCAGGGATCTGCTCGATGAAATTGATCGCGCCGACTCCGATCGAATGACAGCAAATCGCCAAGGAAGTTGCCGCCGCCGGCGGTCAAGACACAGCGCGAGATACGATCCACTCATTCGACCTGGCTTTCGAGCGAGGGGCGGACCTGGCATGGGAAATTAACGAGGCAGGCCAGCCCGTGGCTGTCGGCGTTAATCCAATTTCGATCCGGATCCGAGTCCGTCCCGTTGCCGGTGGGACTCCGCCGCCCGAATTGCCGAGCCTGGTTCGACGCATGCCGGGCGGAACCGAATTGTGGAAATATGGAGGCAAGTACTTTCTGGCGGGCCGCGCAATAGCTGGAAATCAGTTTTCTATTGGCCGGGCGAAACGTTCCGGACGATTTCCCGGACGCGTATCCGGGAAATCGAGGCGCAAACGCAGGCCTACGGATTGCAGCGCCAGAAGTTGCGCACCTACAAAACGCAACTGCTGAGCATACTCCTGCTGTGCACGATTCTCCTGATGTTCTCCGCCACGTGGTCCGCGCTTTTCCTGTCGAAGCAGGTTACGGTCCCGATACAGGCTCTGGCGGAGGCGACGCAGGAAATCATCGCCGGGAATTTCGAGACTCGAGTGAACGTTCAGGCCCAGGACGAACTCGAGACGCTCGTCCGTTCCTTCAACCGAATGACGGGGCAACTCAGCGACAGCCGCCGGCAGATCGACGTGTTCACTCAAAATCTTCAGCAGGCGGTGCAGGAACTGGAACGCCGGCGCACGCTGATGGAAACGATTCTCGAGAACATTCCCACCGCCGTGATTTCCGTCGATGAGAATGAAACCATCCGGCGAATCAATCCCGCTGCCGTGCGGATGTTCGGTGAAAATGCCAAGCAGGCCACCAACTTTGCGCAATTGCTGGGCGAGGAAACTGCCCGCACGGTGCACACTCTGATGCGCCGTTCGCTCCGTCTGGGCACCTCCACGCAGGAGCTCGAGTTCGCGGCCTCCGGGCGCCTCCTGCATGCGGCCGTCACGGTGAGCTCGCTGGGGCCGCGCCGCTCGAATCGCGGCTATGTCATCGTGGTGGACGACCTGACCGATCTGCTTCATGCGCAGAAGGCCGCCGCCTGGCAGGAAGTCGCCCAGCGAATCGCCCACGAAATCAAGAATCCGCTCACGCCGATTCAGCTCTCTTCGCAGCGATTGTCCCGCTATCTGGAGCGCAACCGCGCCCATCCGGCGAAGAACGACCCGCCCGATCTGGTGCGGCTGGTCGGGGAATGTTCCAGCCTGATTGAACGCGAAGTCGGCGCGCTCGAAACGCTGGTCGGGGAATTCTCCCAGTTCGCCCGTTTCCCGACCGCTAAGACTTTCCGCCGCGTTGCCGAACGAAATCGTTACCGATGCGCTTGCGGTCTTTGGCGGGCGCCTCGAAGGAATTCAGGTGCGCACGGATCTGGCGTCCGGCTTGCCGTCGATTCGCGCCGATGGCGAACTTCTGCGCCGCGTGATCGTGAATCTCATCGATAACGCGGCGGAGTCCATGGAAGGCTCCCCGGTAAAGGAACTGGAGCTTCGGACGCGATTCAACGCGGACCGTGAAACCGTCGAAATCATCGTAGCCGACAGCGGCCATGGAATTTCGCCCGAGGACAAGGACAGATTGTTCCTCCCTCATTTTTCAACGAAGGACCGCGGTACGGGGCTCGGTCTTGCCATCGCCAGCCGGATCATGGCCGAACATCACGGGTCGATCCGTGTCGAGGATAATTTCCCGATCGGGGCTCGATTCATCCTTCAGCTGCCCATGGCGGAGCCCGCCTCGGTGCCCGCCGCGCAGAAAGTCGTGTAACGGCCCACGGTCATGCCAAATTCCATCCTCATTGTGGACGACGAGCAAGGCATCCGCGAGGCGCTGACCTCCATCCTCAAGGATGAGGGGTACGAATCCGCGTCAGTCTCCTCGGGCGAAGAGTGCCTCGCGCTGCTCGAACAGCGCTCGGTCGACCTTGTCCTGCTCGACGTGTGGCTCGACGGAATCGACGGCCTCGAAACGCTCGACCGGATGCGCAAGAGCGGCATGGATCCGATGGTCGTGATGATTTCCGGGCATGCCAGCATCGAAACGGCTGTGCGCGCCACGAAACTCGGCGCCTTTGATTTTATCGAGAAGCCTCTCTCGCTGGAAAAAGTCATCCTGGTCATCAAGAATGCCCTGGAAGTTCATCGGCTCGGGCAGGAAAATCGTCGGCTTCGGGAAGAACTCGGCGGCCGGGCCCAGTTGCACGGAGACACGGTTCCGATGCGGGCCTTGCGCCAGCAGATTACCCTGACGGCTCCCACCAATGGCCGCGTCTTGATTTACGGTGAAAGCGGCACGGGAAAGGAACTCGTCGCCCGGGCGCTACATGCCGCAAGCCTGCGAAGCGACCGCGCTTTCGTCGAAGTCAATTGCGCCGCGATCCCGGAGGAGCTGATCGAATCCGAATTGTTCGGGCACTCCAAGGGCAGCTTCACGGGCGCGAGCGAAAGCAAGGTCGGGAAATTTGAAAAAGCCGACGGCGGCACGCTGTTCCTGGACGAAGTCGGAGACATGAGTCTGCGGACGCAATCCAAAGTCTTGCGTGTCCTTGAGGAACAAAGGCTCGAACCGGTAGGTTCCAACCAGACGATCAGCGTGGACGTGCGCGTCATTGCCGCGACCAACAAGCGGCTCGAAGACGAGATCTCGCACGGCCGATTCCGCGAAGATCTTTTCTATCGACTGAATGTGATTCCCGTCAATCTTCCGCCGCTTCGAGAACGCATCGAGGATGTTCCGGTTCTGGCGCGCCATTTCATGTCGGAATTTGCCGCCGCTTACGGCCGCAAACCGAAAGAGCTCAGCGAAGCCGCCAATGGCGTTATGCTGCGTTACCACTGGCCCGGCAATGTCCGCGAATTGCGCAACCTGATCGAGCGCCTGATGATCGTGGTGCCGCAGGATCGGATCGAGCCTCTGCATCTTCCCGCGGAGCTGTTCCGCGCCAGCTCGCGCATGGCGCAACAACCCAACGCCACGCTTCACGAAGCCCGAGACGCCTATGAGAGGGAATTTATTCTCCGCAAGCTCGAAGAAAATCAGTGGCACATGACGCGCACCGCCGAAGCGCTGGGGCTCGAACGCAGCCATCTGTACCGCCGCATGCGATCGCTGGGAATCACAGCAGAAGAGTAGAAGCGCGAATACAACGAAGTCCTCCCTTTTTGGAGGTCAGTATCTTTGAGTCTTTGTGAGAACTATAAAATCCTTGTGGGTCGTGGCTTTAGCCACGACATAAGGTCAGCAGAATCAGTCCGGCTTTACAGGTTGCGGAAAAATCCTCTTTGTTGTCATCCCGAGCGGAGCGAGGGATCTGCTTTTTCGCTAATTCGGGCAAAAAAAGCAGATCCCTCGGGCGAAACCCGCCCTTCGGGATGACAGATTGTGGGTTTTTCCGCAGCCTCTTTAGCCGCTGAGGTCTTGATTCTGAGGTTATCACTCAGGCTCCTTAGTCCCGACAAGCGGCCCTTCCTCGCGGAGCCTGAGCGTCTACTTATCCGGCATATGGTCGAGTTGCCAGTGCCAGTCAATCTGGCGCACGATCTGGGGATTATCGCGCCAGTCTTTTTGCACCTTCACATAGAGCTCCAAAAAAATCTTCGTGCCCAAGATGGCTTCGAGCTCCTTGCGCGCCTCGGTTCCAATCCGTTTCAGGGACGCGCCCGCGCGGCCGATCAGGATGCCTTTCTGCCCTTCCCGCTCGACGTAGATCGTCGCGCGGATGCGAATCAGCTTTGCGCTCTCCTCGAACGAATCCACCAAAACAGCGACGGCGTGAGGAACTTCCTGCGTGGTTCCGGCCATGGCCTTTTCGCGGACAATCTCTCCCGCGAGAAACCGCTCGGGCTGGTCGGTGTATTGATCGGCTGGAAAGTGCGGAGTTCCTTCGGGAAGATACTCGATGAATTTTTCCAATACACGGTCCACGCCATCGCCCATAAGAGCCGAAATCGGGATGATCTCCGCGAACTCCCCGGTTTTTCCCGCGGCTTCGATCATGGGGAGCAAATCAGCCTTGGCGACTCGATCGATTTTGTTCAGCAATAGGATCCGCGTTCCTTGAAATCGTTTCACCCGCTCGAGGGCGCGCTGGTCACCCTGGCCGAATTTTTCGCTGGCGTCCAATATCAAAGCCAGCACGTCGACGGCGTCAACCGCAGCCTCGACTTCTCCCATCATCTGCCGCCCCAGTGCGGAGTCAGGGCGGTGCAGGCCGGGAGTATCGATCAGGACGACCTGCGCATTCGCACGGTTCACGATTCCTTGAATCCGGTTGCGGGTGGTCTGCGGACGAGAAGTAACGATGGCCACTTTTTCCCCGACCAGCCTATTCACGAGCGTGGATTTCCCCGCGTTGGGGCGGCCCACGATCGCCACAAAACCGGATTTGAATTCCTGTGCCATCCGTCCATTTTCTCGGCGCGAATATGTCTGAAAAGCGCGCGGCATCCCGCCCGGTAATTACATCTGGATCATAACCTGTTGTCTTCGGAACCACACGGTCTGAATCCCCGGAGCTGGCCGCATCCGAATTTAGCAAACTAATGTAATTTCGCCAAAGTTATCCACTTTCCCGGTAGAATCTGAAATTCACGTGAGCGAATTAAATACGCCGGAGGAAACTCGATGCCTGCTACGCCCCATACCGAGCACCACTTTACAGCGCCGGAATCGGTCCGCGACGTTGTCATCGGCATGTCGGACGGATTGACGGTTCCGTTCGCGCTTGCGGCTGGAATATCCGGCGCGCTCGCCTCAAGCCCACACGCGTCGGCTCTCGTGGTCACCGCGGGATTCGCGGAGATTGCCGCCGGATCGATTGCCATGGGACTTGGCGGATATCTTGCCGCCAAGACAGACGAGGAACATTACGCCTCGGAGCGTGAACGAGAAATTCGCGAGACCGTCGAGCTGCGCGAGGTTGAAATCGAGGAGGTTGCCAAGGTCTTTCGCGACTACGGCCTCACGGAAGCCCAGATGGAGCCCGTCGTACAGGCGATTACCGGAAATCAGAAGAGTTGGGTCGATTTCATGATGCGGTTTGAACTGGGACTGGAGGAGCCTCAACCAACCAGGGCGCGCAAGAGCGCGCTGACCATCGCAGCCTCATACATTTTTGGAGGACTGATACCTCTCGCTCCATATATTTTGCTTTCCGACGTCCAGACCGGCCTGTGGTACTCCGTGGGGGTCACTCTGCTGGCGCTCGCTGTGTTCGGATGGATCAAGGGACACTTCACGGGGATCAATCCGTTCAAGGGAGGACTGCAAACGGTAGTAACCGGAGGCCTCGCCGCGGGCGCGGCGTTCTTCATCGCCAAGCTTATCAGCCGTTAAGCGAGGCGTTGAGTGGACTGCCCGTATAGACGCGGGTCAATTCGCTGAAACCGAAGTAGAAATCCGCCGCGCGCGCAGTCGCAAGACTTTCCTCTGATTGGCTTCCAGAATTTCGAATCGGACCCCGCCATAATCAAAGTGGTCTCCCCCCGAAGGCACGCGTCCCGCAATGTGATTGATCAGCCCGGCGATCGTCGTGGCGGATTCTTCCCCCGTCACGTTCCATTCAACGCCGAACAGTTCCTGCACCTTTTCAAGCGACACGCTGCCGCGAAGAATCAGGCTTCCATCCGGCTCCCGCACCGCGTCGGGATAGGGCACACGGTCATCTTCGCCGATTTCACCGATAATTTCCTCGACCAGATCCTCGACGGTGACGATACCCGCGACGGAGCCGTGTTCGTCCACCACCATGGCCATCTGCTGGTTTCGGCTCTGCATTTCTTTCAGCAGATCGGAGCCGTGCTTGGTTTCCGGAACAAAAAGCGCGGGCCGCGCCAGATCGCGCACCTTCCGGCTTCTGACTTCGCTCTCGGGAACCTTCAGCAGGTCCGTTGCGAAAACTACTCCGATCAAATTATCGAGAGCTCCTTCATACACGGGGATGCGGGAGAATTTGGACTCAATTAACAGTTTACGGAGGTCCTCGACCGTGGCGCTCGCCTGGATCGCAACCACGTCGGGCCGCGGCGTCATGAATTCCAGGACGCGCTTGTCGCTGAACTCGACGACCTGTTCGATCATCTGCGCTTCGCCGGGCTCGAGAATGCCTTCCTGCTCGGCGGCGTCCACGAGCGCTTCGATTCCATTCTGCTCTGGGGTCGATCCATCCGGCGAAGGTTCATCGGAAATGCGCGCGAGCGAAATGGCGGTTTCCAGCAATACGCGAAATGGCCACACGATCCAGAGGAATGCCCGGATGATCAGCGCCACGCGGATCAGCCATCGGCCCTTCGTTCTCGCCAGCAGGAAGTCCGGAATGAACTGCGAGAGCAGGAGCACTTCGACCATCACATAAATGAGCGCCTGAACCAGCGCGTCCCAGGTCCCGGGAACAAAAACGATGACTCCGCGCGCGGTTTCCGCGGTGACCAGGACGAGCCACAGATTGGCGAGCAATCGAAATCCCGTGACGGCCTCGGTGCGCCCGATATGAAAGTGCGGTTCGATCTCCGCTTCAAATATTTCCAGGTTCTGGTGGACATGGCTCGTTGTCACCCGGCCCAGCTCGCGGTAGATGCGGTCAATGTAGGAAAAGACGACCAGCCCTACGCCGAGGGCCGAGACACCCAGCACATAAAAGAAAGTCATCATCGCGGAACTGCCCTGGCGCGTCCTGAAATCCCCAAACGCCTGCGCAGGCGGCGCTCCAGCCGATCCATCTCGCCCTTATCGGTTTCATGGTCGAATCCGGCGAGGTGGATCATGCCGTGCAGAATCAGGATGCGCATTTCCTCGCCCAGCCCGCGCGAAAACCGTCGCGCATTACGACGTGCTGTTTCTGGTGAAATAGCAATATCCCCGACATACGCATTCTCACCTGGTTTGGCCCGCTGCGCGGGAAATGAGAGTACGTCCGTGGGGCCTCGCTTTTTCCGGTACGTTTGATTCAGGCGCGCCATGGCGTCATCGCTGACCAGCTGGACAGTCACGGAGTCGGGCCGAAAATGAAGTTCTTGCCGCGCGCGCTCGTAGAAATCCCGGAGGGGCTGAACGGCTACGGGAACACGGCGCTGGCGGTTGACGATCATCGAGGTAATGACAATTTCTAAGCGGGCTGCAAGTACAGCCCGCACCCGGCTAATTGGCCGGCTCGGACTTGCCGTTCTCGGGTGAAGTCGGACGCCGCCCTTCGCCGCCTCCGAACTCTTCGTAGGCCTTGATGATTTCCTGCACCAGATTATGCCGGACGACATCGCGCTCATCAAACTTGATGAAATCGATCCCCTCGATTCGTCCGACGACTTCGAGCGCTTCCACCAGGCCGGAACGCCGCCCGGCGGGCAAGTCAATTTGCGTAACGTCGCCCGTAATGACGGCTTTGGAATTGAATCCCAGCCGCGTGAGGAACATCTTCATCTGTTCGCTGGTCGTGTTTTGCGCCTCATCGAGAATGACGAACGAATCGTTCAGCGTCCGGCCGCGCATGAACGCCAGCGGCGCCACCTCCACGATTCCCTTCTCGAGAAATCTTTCGAGCTTGTCCGCGTCGAGCATGTCGTACAGCGCGTCGTAAAGTGGCCGCATGTACGGATCGATCTTCTGCTGCAGCGTGCCGGGAAGAAAGCCCAGTTTCTCGCCCGCTTCCACCGCCGGGCGCGCCAGAATGATGCGATCCACTTGCTTGGTAAGAAGAGCGGAAACGGCCATGGCAACCGCGAGGTAGGTCTTTCCCGATCCACCCGGCCCAACGGCAAATACCATGTCGTGCCTTTCGATGGACTCCATGTACAGACGCTGGTTCGGACTCTTGGGGGTGACGTTCTTCTTGCCGAAAATGCGCGGCCGCGCCGGCGCGCCCGGTTCCAAAACCTGCCTCAGCGTAGTCTTGGAGTCCTGCGTGGCGACGCGGATCATGGCCTTCACGTCGCCGTGGTTCATGCGGCGCCCTTCACGGACGAGCTGGTTGTATTCATCGATCAACCGGACGGCCCGGTCGACCTGCGGGGCTTCGCCTTCGATGGCAAGATGGCCATCGTGCAATTGTGTAGTTACGTGCAGCGCGGATTCCAGCAGTTTGACATTCTCGTCCAGTGTGCCAAACAGGGACTCAATTCCCCCAGCAATTTGTACGGTGCGTCGCATGGAAGATTCGGCAGGTGCTCGCAAAAGCCTTAGGGAGCCCGCCGATGGGGTCTACACCTCCAGATTCCGAGAGGAATCGTCCACAACAGCGTACTCGAAACAGGCTGGGTGGTCAATCATGCGTATAAACTATGAAGTAACAGTAGGATAGCCATGCCGCGGACTTTGAAAAATTGGGCGCTACTTGCTGCCCTCGGAAAATTCGAACGCATCCACCTCACCGGTCGATGCGGCAATCCCGTTTCCGGCAGACTGCACATCCCCGCCAACTACGATGAACCGGTTACCGATGATCCCGGCGGCCAGCCCGTGCCGACTGACCGGCATCGACGGCAATACCGACCACGTGTTGCTGGCAGGATCGTACGCTTCGACGGCGCGGAATGTGGCCATCATACGCGTGTCCTGGTATTCCCCGCCCGCGACGTAGATTCGCCCGTTATATACCCCGGACGCCGTGGCACTGCGGGTCGTAGGCATTCGCGCTTTCGGGGCGCTCCATTTGTCCGTCGCCGGATCGTATTCCTCTACGACCGAGATATCGGACGCGAGGCCGATGAACGCGGCTCCAACACGCCCGCCGATCACGTAAATCTTCCCATTGACCGCTCCTGCTGTCGCATGGTTGCGAGGAGTCGGCATGGGACTTCGCTCGCGCCAGGTATTTTCCTTGGGGTCATATTCCTCGACGGTTCCCACCGACGCCTGGGGCACCGTTTGACTCAGACCCGGATCGTTTGATCCCGGGATCGTGCTGACTCCTCCGATGACGTAAATCTTATCCCCAACAACTGCCGCCACAGCCGAGCCTCGCTTCGATGGCATTGGCGCAAGAGCTTTCCAGACGTCAGTTGAAGGATCATATTCCCATGCGTTATTGATGGGCACCCATAGCGGCGGGGCGGATTGGGGGTAGGTGAACCCGCCAAATCCGTAGATCTTTCCGTGATATTCCGTGAATGCCACGTGATGGGATGGGAGCGCCATGGGCTTTTTCTTTGTCCACCGATTCGTGGCCGGATCGTATTCGTATACCAGGCCGATCGGCTTCCAAACCGGCGCGAGGCCCGCGAACACGTACATTTTCCCCGCCGCCGCGGTTCCCAGGATTTCCTCGGAAGGCTCCGGAAATGGCGCCAGGGTTGTCCACTTCCCTTGCGCATAAGCGGGCGAAGCTGCGATTGCGCCTGACAAGATCGCGATGATCGAGAAATAACCTGCCCATCTGAAATTCAATGAGGACATGTTGCGCTCCTGAGCACGCCGATTGGCCGTACTATACAACGGACTACGACCGTAGATGATGGGGAATTCCGGTGCCCTGTTCGGGGCCTTCGTTGACAAAGCAACACGCCTCCGTTAGTGTATTTTATCGAATTACAAGAGGAGAGTTGAATGGCGCAAGGCGCAGCTACAAAGATTAAGAAGCGCAAGAAGTCCGTATTGAAGCGGGCCAAGCAGTCTCATGTACGAGCCGCGATCAACCGCGCAAACCGCACCCGCGTGCGGACCATCATGAAGCAGCTCCGCTCGGCGATTACGTCGAAGGACGCGGTTACGGCTGGAAATTTGCTCCAGCCGACGCTTTCCGCGATCGACCGGGCGATCAGCAAGGGCGTTCTGGAAGAAAACACCGGCAACCGCTACAAGTCGCGCTTGACGCTGGCCATCAACGGCATGCATGCGACGGCAAAAGCCTGACCGGGAATCAACGTCGCTGGAATTTCTGGAGTTTGAAAAGGAATGCCCGGGAGACAAGTTTCCCGGGCATTTTTTTACGAACTAACCCGGAGCCGGCGAGGCCAGCCGCACCACGAGGAATTCCATCACGGCCTGTTGGCTGGTTCCTCCCGACTTCAAACGGCTATCCGCTTCGTACAAAGCTTCGAGACCTCCGGTCAATTGCGATCTCGGAAATTTCCGTGATTGACGCATCGCGAGTTCAGCCGCCGATTGACGCATCTTCAAACGGCTGGCCGCCTGCCACCCTGTCGTGCTTGCGGGCAATTCCTGCGCCTCGAGCAGCCTGCGGAACGTCCATGCCAGCGCGCCCAGCAACTGGGCCGGAGCTTCGCCGTCCACCAGAAGGCCGTTCAAGAATTTCAGCGCGCGCTCCGGCTGACGCGCGCAGAGCATGTCCGCAAGTTCCCAGACGGAATATTTTCGGGCCGAGACGACCAGCAAATCGACGTCCGCCCGAGTAATCGTTCGGCGCTCGCCTGCATATGCGGACAGTTTTTCAAGTTCCGTGTGAATGGACGCAAGTTCCCCGTTGAGAATCTCGCATAATTCCTCGGCCGCGTCGCCTTCGAGTTTCACTCCGAGTTCGCGCGCCATTTCTAACGCCAGCGGCACAGCCAATTTTGACCGCTCCGCCGGATCATCTGAAAGCTCCACGGAAACCGTCAGGGCCTTTTCGGCCAGCGTTTTCGCAAGCCGCATGCGCTGATCGAGCGCGGCCGCCTCAAACACGACGGTGGAAAATGGAGCGGGATCGTCGAGGTATTCTGAAAGCTGTTTGACCAGCGCGTCGCGCGAATCCTCACCCAGACGTTCCCATGCTTCCACTCCGCTGACAAATATGACCTGCTGCGCGGCCAGCATTGGCATTGTCTGCGCCTGCCCCAAAATCGCGGTAAGGTCGTCGTCCTCGGCGGAAAAACGCGTTATCCCCCAGTCGCGGACTCCCACCGGCACGAAGGCGTCCATGATTTTCCGGCGACACACCTCGCGGAGGTAAGACTCGCCACCCAGCAGGAAAATCCCGGGGACGGGCTTCCCCTTCGACAAAAGCGTCAGAAAATCTTCAGGTGACACGGCTGCCATTAGAAGTTCTCCACAATATCGGCGACCAGGCGGGAGGCGACGTCCCGCTCCATTCGCTCGAGCGCGGGTCCCTGCTCGTCGAAAAACGTCGTTGGATCGGTCGAAATTTCGTACGTTTCGCGGAACAAGTAGTTATCGTTCCGGTAGAGCACCTGTTTTGTTTCCCGGTCTTCCAGAAGGACCTTGATATGGACCGAAACGAGCATCGCGGTCGCTTGTCCGGTGGTCGTATTCACCGTTGAATTTACAGGCGCATTCGAAGTCGGCGTGTTGAATACGGCGGGCGTGGCCTCCAGGCTGGTGATTTCTCCGTGCAGGACCGCGTCCGCCGAACGTTCCGTCGGAACGATCCGATATTTCGTTCGCGCGAGAAATTCGTGGACCACGGCTTCGGTCATTTGCTGCTCGATGCGGTACCGGTTCGTCTTGTTCACAAACGCCGGCACCGCGATCACTTTAAGGCCGGCCGGCAACCGCGTCGCGGTTCCCCCAACGTGGTAGCCGCACGAGGAGAGCAGGATTACCGCTGACAAGCAGAGCCGCAGAGGGGAACGGAAGAAATTTGATATTTCAAATGTGAAATTTGAAATGGAGTCTCGCGGGGTGCGTCTACGTTCCGGAATCTGAGATTTCATATTCGATATCAAGCCACGGAATGCGAGATTAAATCTCAGTCGGCGAGTACAAGTGTGAAAACGCGTCGCCACCGATTTGATTTTCTCCGCGCGCCAATGCGCATGTCGCTCATTTGGCCGTTTCGATTATGACGCGAGGAGCTTCTCCGCGATCGTGACCGCGGCCGTCACGGGCACGCGCAAGTTGTCCGCCGCACCCCACAACCAGACACCGTGTTCGATGCCGGGATCGATCTCCGGTTGTCCGAGGACGGGGCTTGCCTCGCCCGCGACATTCACATTATTGGGCGGTTCCTCGTTCGCGGGAGTTATCTTCAGTCCCGCGATTCGCAATCTGGCGGCGAGATCCTCCGGCGACGGCGGGATCTTGAATCCGGCGTATGCGGTAAATGCGTGTGCGTGGAATACGGGCGCCTGCACCAGGGCGATTGCCGGCATCGGAACGCGGCCGCCGAGATAGGTTCGGACTTCGCTGACGATTTTCGTGCGACCGTCGGCCAGCTTATCGCCGCTCTCAGGACCGTATCTCGAAAGCATGTTGAATCCTACCTGTGCGTCAAAAACGGCTTGCGAAATCGGCTGGAAGGAGAGGAGGTTGACTACCTGACTTTCGAGTTCCTCGATGCCTTCCGAACCGCGCTCGGAAGCGGGCTGAAAAATGGTCAGCGTCAGATGTTCGAGCCCCAGCGGCGCGAGCGCCGCGGAAATTGAGATGGCAATCTGGGCGGGAGTTGATGGGACCAGAAACAAGGTCCGCGCCTCGCCGGTCACCGGTTTCCCCGACGGGGAAGGCAAAACCGAATCGAGCGCTGGAATCCAGGGTTTAGCGGCCGTTTCTCCGTTGAGGCCTCCGCTCAAATCAATCACTGTCGCGCCCGAGCGGCTCGCTTTCATTCCATGCCGGGCCGAAAACCCAGCCGACCCCGTGAAAAACGCAAAACGCACTCGCTCAAAACTTTCTTCCGTCACCGTTTCGATGACGGCTGGCTCTCCGGCGGCTTCCGTCAATGTGCCGGCCATGATTTCGTCATCCAGCAAGCGGATTTCAGATGCGGGGAATCCCGATTCCTCCAGCCACAATTTCAATTCCTTGCCGCGCAGGGACGATGCGCCCGCGATGGCTACCCGGACCGCTTCTTGGGGAGAGCTCATGTCTTGGCGGGTTCTGACACCGCTCGATGGCGAAACACGCGCACGAGGTGGAGTACGATTCCAGCTACCACATAACTGGTCGCAAGAATCATCAAGACGACTTCCGAATACAAGACAATGAGCAAGACAAGGAGCGCGATCAAGATAATGATCTGGGAGGGTTGGCGCCGAGACATGGGCAGATCTTTGAAGCTTCTGAATTTCACGGTGCTCGACATCAGCGCCGCATCAGCGGCTACAACGATGAGCCACACGACCGCCCAACGCCAATCTTCAATCGGGTTCTTGATCGCGTGCACGGTGGCTGCAATCAGGCCCGCGGCGGCAGGACACGGCAAACCGACAAAAAAGCGCGATCCGCCTCCCGGCGCCATGCCCTGGATATTGAACCGGGCCAGCCGCCACGCGCAGCAGATCACGAAGCTGAGCGCCACCCACCATCCGATTTCGTGAATTTTTCGGATATCGAAGTATTCGCTTGCCGAGATTCCCTGTATGCCCCAGGTAAAGGCAAGCACCGCGGGAGCGATTCCGAAGCTCACCATATCGGCAAGGGAGTCAAATTGTTTTCCAAACTCGCTGCTGGTTCTTGTTGCGCGCGCTACGAACCCGTCGAACGAGTCGAACACGATGGCAAGGCCGATGGCTTTGGCCGCGTAGTCCAGGTCGACAACACCGCCCTTGAGGGTGGACATGACCGCGTAGAACCCGCAGAGCATGTTGGCAACCGTCAGGGAGCTCGGCAAAAGGTAAATGCCACGACGCAAGCGCCCATTGCCTTTGCGGGCGCCGGGAAACCCAAGTTCGTGTTGTATGACGTCGTTCATTTCCATCGTGCCAGAATGCTGGTCCCCGCAGCCACATGCTGCCCGGGACGAACGAGGATGTCCACCCGATCCGGAAGCCAAACATCCATGCGCGAACCGAAACGTATCATACCTACTCGTTCGCCGCGAGTCACGGAATCGCCCACTGCTTTCCAACAGACAATGCGCCGGGCAACCCATCCGGCGATCTGCTTGAAAACGATGTCACCCTCTTCGCTGGATACGTAAAAGGCATTCTGCTCGTTTTCCGAGGACGCGCGGCCGCGCATGGCCGCATGGAACTTTCCGGTGCGATACTCGATGGCCGTGATGCGCCCCGCGACCGGCGACCGGTTCACATGAACGTCGAAGATGGACAGGAAGATGCTGATCCGCCGCCCCGCGAGCTGGCCGCGGGCTTCTTCGACCACTTCCATCACGCGTCCGTCGGCCGGAGAAACGATCGTTTCCGGGTTGGCCGGGGGTGTTCTATCAGGATCTCGAAAAAAGAACAGAATGAACAGGCCCACAAAAATCAGGATCCCGCCCAACCAATACCAATGCCCCACGAGCGCTGCAATTCCAATGACGATTGGTGCGGCGGCAAACTAGTAGCCTTCCTTGACCATGCGGGTCCTTGGCAGGAGGAAAAGGGTTACACTCCTAGCGTGTCGCCGATATTCTATCTCAATTCGCGGAGGGGCTGGAGGCTAGTGCGGTGCCGTATGCTGGTGCATGCGTCGCGCAATGTGACGTTCCATCGCATCTTTGACGCGCAATTTCAATTTCTTGAGGGTAGCTTCTCGCTGAAGGTCTTCAAGGTTCAGGTAGGAGGATTGGGAGAGGTTTCGAAGCTGGGCTTCGTATTCTGAGTGCTGTTTTGCGAGCTTCTGAAACTCCTCGTCATATGTTAAAAGTTGCTCGCGTATCTCTCGAGTCAGAGTTGGCATGGACTACCTCCTGATCGATTCGATTTATCCGCCGATTTGTGAATGGATTGTTACATGCATCCTCAACCTAGCACAATGCAAATCCCACGCCAAGAGTATTTCAAGATATTTTTCCAGGCATCCCGCCCTTGGACCATGAAAGCACAATCGCGTCCTCTACGGGATACTGGTAATACCGAATCCTCCGGCCGCACGCATTAAATCCATGTCGCTCGTAAAGGGCGATTGCAGCTTGATTGGAGGCGCGCACCTCCAAATAGGCCTGGCGGATTTGCGTTGTCCACAACCATGCGCTCATCGTTTCCAGCAGCCTTGTCGCTACCCCGCGCCTGCGTTGTGAATTGGCAACAGCTAAATTCAGGATCTCAAATTCGTCCGTGGCGCCCCTGCCGATCAGAAAACCAATTACGCTGCCGTCCACTTCGGCAACCCATGCTTTCGCGGAACGAGACGATTCCAAAATGCTTACTTCTGACCAGTTCGACGCTTCCGGACTCTCCTTGAGAATCGCCGATACCGCGGGAACGTCCGAAGAAACCATTTCGCGGACGGTTATCGAGGATGGTCTGCCGTTCTCCCCCGGGGCGGACATCATCCGTCCTTCCAAGCCTTCTCGGCGTCGCTCCGGCGAACGTAGTTGGCGTCCAAGTGGAGTGCGTCCACGAGTTCGCCTCGATTGGCACGTTCGAACCCAAGCCGGCCGATCATAGGTGCAAGAACGCCGGACACGGCTTCTATCTGGGCCCCCGGAAGCAGCTCCCGGACAAGATTGGATGGCAGTACACCGGGAGTTGGAGACACGAGTACCGGGTGGTCCGAGGCCGAGATTTCGCGCACCGATTCCAGGAATTCCTCGGGGAACTGGATCGACTCTTCGCCTATCAGTTGCAGGTGCAGGGGATTCCCCCGCCTTCGGTAGGACGACCCGAAAAGCTGCCCCCTTCTGCCATCGAGAAATGGCGAAATTATAGGGTCAGCCCCATTGGAAACCGCTTCCAGCGCCCTTGATTGGGCGGCAATCGCCTCTAGGCCGCTTATGGCGGCAATTGGCTTTCCGTGGACCTCGGACCAGGCCTTGACTGCCGTCAGCCCCACCCTTAGCCCTGTAAAGGACCCCGGACCAGAAGCGACCGCGAATACATCGATCTGATCCATGCGGAATTGCGTTCTGGATTGCAGGAGTTCGAGATCGCTGAAAAGCCTTGTGGAATAAGGTGATCCCTCAAGCTCGGAAACCTCGTCCACGACTTGGCTATCACGCAAAAGAGCAAGACTCCCGGTGCGGGTGCTGGTATCGATGGCTAGAATCAGCATGAATTTATATTCTATCTCATCATTGTGGGGCCCCAGAGAAAAGAACCGACCGGAGGATTGGTTGGTGAACCGTGTAAAAACGCTGTAAAAAATCGTATGCAATTATATGACCAATCTACAATGAATATCTCCGTTAACTCGCTGATTCTAGAAGAAATATCTTGACTTTTTGGACGCAAGGATCGAGACTTAGATATCACCTCGAGGGGGCTTTCGACCATGGATTATAAGATCGGAGACAAAGTCGTCTATCCGAACCACGGTGTAGGTATCATCGAGCAGATCAATTTTGGAATCCTCAACGGACGTACCGAAAAGTATTACATGTTGAAGATTTATTCGAGCGGACTGAAAGTGATGGTCCCGGCCACCAACGCAGTTTCGGTAGGATTGCGGCCCGTCATTCGCAACGGTGAGACGCTCAAAGTACTGAGCTTTCTGGAGAAGGGCAAGCCTAATTCCCACCACGATTGGAAACACCGGTTCAAGGAAAATTCCGAACGTATGCGGACCGGGGCGCTGATCGAAGTAGCAGCGGTACTAAAGAGTTTAGTTTCATTGAGCCGCACCAAGCCACTTTCATTTCGGGAAAAGAAAATGCTGGAACGGGCCAAGTACCTCCTGGTAAGCGAACTCGCTACTGCTCGAAATACCTCAACGGAAAACATGGAAGACGCGCTGGTTAGGTCTCTTGCCAAGGCTCGGTTGCAGATGCCTTCCCCACTGGAAAAATCCGAGGCAGTCGAATTTTAGTTCGAAACTGAATTTCGAACGCCCCAAGGCCATCACGCCTTGGGGCTTTTTCTTTTCGCCCGCTTGATCTTCTTAGCGTTTCGGGCTCTGCCCCACGCGCCTCCTCCCGGCGTTTCAATGCGGAGCACTGCTCCTGCAGGCGCATAAAGCGAGCACTTTGATGGCAGCATTCGAACGCGGCCCTTTATGGTCATTTCATTTTTCCCCTTAGCGCCCGGCATGCCCCCCGACAGACCGTACGGCGAAAGTTTTCTGCGGTCGGACAGAATGCCCAATTGGACATCGGCCAGCATTTCAATTTCACGAACGATGCCGTCGCCGCCGTTAAATTGCCCGCGTCCTCCCGAACCGGTGCGGAGGGCGTAACGGACCACGCGGACTGGGCAGTCATGCTCGAGAACTTCGCTGGGCGTATTGAGCGTATTGGTCATGTGGGATTGTGTTGCACTTGAGCCTTCGCGGCCCGGCCCCGCGCCCGTTCCACCGGCAATCGTTTCATAGTAGGCGAAAGGGACGCCGCCGCGGCGCCAATCGGTGCCTCCGAACGATAAATTGTTCATCGTGCCCTGGCTCGCCGCCGGTATGCGCGAAGGAATCGCAAGAGCGAGGGCGCGGAGCAGGACGTCCACGATCCGTTGCGAGGTTTCCACGTTACCGCCGGCGACCGCTGCCGGTGGCCGCGCGTTGACGATCGTTCCGGCGGGAGCGATGACGCATATCGATCTCATCAGCCCTGAGGTGGCGGGCACGTGCTCGTCCAGCAGGCACCGGAAAACGTAAAAGGCCGCGGATTGCGTGATGGCCGCAACAGCGTTGACGCTTCCGGCGCATTGCGGCGCACTGCCCGTAAAATCCACTACCGCGCTTTCCCCGCGGATGCGAATTGTCACGGCGATTCGCAGCGGATTGCCGGTGACGCCATCGTCGTCCAGGAAATCCGAGGCGCGAAAGACTCCGTCGGGAATTGCGGCAATTGTTGCGGCCATCATTTTTGCCGAATAATCGAGGAGGTGACCTCCGTAGGCAATTACTTCGCGTCTTCCATATTTCTTAACAAGCTCCACCAGGCGGCGTTCACCAATGCGGCACGCGGCGATCTGCGCGGTCAAGTCCCCCTCGCGTTCGCGCGCGGTCCGTACATTGGCGAGCAGAAGCACCATTACGTCCGGCACGATCCGCCCGCGCTCCATGATCTTCACGGGGGGAACGCGCAGCCCTTCCTGGAAAATCTCTCGCGATTGCCCCATGGATCCGGCATGCGCCCCACCCATATCGGCATGGTGAGCGCGGTTGGCGATGTAGAACTGCGGCCGCGAAGCGCCGGAGACATATACGGGCATCACCATCGTCAGATCGGGAAGGTGCGTGCCTCCAGCGTACGGATCGTTGAGGAGCGCGACGTCGGTGGGACCCAGGGCAACGGCGCTGAGTGCCGCAGCCACCGACATCGGCATGGAACCCAGGTGCACAGGCATGTGGTCGCCCATGGCGAGAACTTCTCCCGCATCGTTGAACACCGCGCAGGAATAATCCCGGCGCTCCTTGATGTTCGGCGAAAAAGCCGATCGACGCAGAGCCGCGCCCATCTCTTCCGCAATCGAGTGAAACAAATTCTTAAAGATTTCCAGGCGAATCGGATCGACTTTCATTGAACTGGCTCCAGAATAATGTTTCCGTGGAAATCCACGAGGCCGGTCCAGCGGGGAGGAATGAACGTCGTCGCGCTGTATTCAGTCACGACGGCAGGCCCGGCGATTCGATTCCCTGCCCCGAATTTGGATCGATCGTAATGGGCGGCCGCGTGTTTGCGTCCCTGAAACATCACCGCCCCTTTTGAAATCGCAGCGACCTTTGCGCTGGGGCCGCCCGCTTTCAACTTCGGTAGGCTGGGCTTCGGGGTCCGTCCGGTGAACCGCGCGCGGATGTTCACAATCTCGCAGGAACGCGCCCGGTCGGAATAGCCATAGCGTTGCTCATGCGCGCGGTGGAAGGCGGCCACGATATCGCCCGCGAAGGGCACGGTCAACTCGTAGGACTGGCCGGAATAGCGCATATCCAGCGCGCGGTCGATTCGTATTGCCTCGACGGAAAAGCCTTCGGCGCGCATCTGCCTGCGGCCTTCTCGTTCGATCGCCGCAAAAGAAGCCCGGAGTTTGGCACTGAATTGATGAGGATCGATCACGTCCAGGCGAATCGTGCGCGTGAGGTCTTTGCTCACGTCGGCGCGCAAGATTCCCAGGGCCGAGAGGGCGCCCGGAAAGCATGGGACCAGGACGCGCGGAATTTCGAGCGCCGCTGCAAGATCGCATGCGTGGAGCGCTCCCGCCCCGCCAAAAGCCACCAGCGTGAAGTCTCGCGGATCATGACCGCGCTCGACAGAGATCACGCGCACGGCTTTCTCCATGACAGCGTTGGCCACATCCACGATGCCCTGCGCAAAATCTTCGACCGAACGCATCGGGCCGCGCGCTCGATCCATGTATTTTCGCGCGCGGTTAGCGTCGAGAGCGAAAGCGCCGCCGAGCAATCCTGAGGCGGGTAGCCTTCCCAGCACGAGATTCGCATCAGTAACGGTTGACTGAGTTCCCCGGCCGTAGCAGATCGGTCCTGGATCAGCGCCCGCGCTTTCAGGGCCGACGCGAAGCGCACCGGCCCGGTCGAATCGCGCGATTGATCCTCCGCCTGCGCCGACCGTGTGAATATCCAGCATGGGGACCGCGACAGGGACGCCCGAGACGATGGATTCCGAGGTCGTCGCCAGGGAACCCCGGCTTCCGCTTTCCATCAGCGAAACATCGGTCGACGTGCCGCCCATGTCGAAGGTGATGACGTGATCGAATCCGGCAAGTTCGGAGACGTACTTCCCTCCTAGGACGCCTCCCGCGGGCCCTGAGAGGATCGTTCGAACCGGTTCGCGGGCAGCCGCTCGGGCAGAGAGAATGCCGCCGTTCGATTGCATGATGCGAACTCCCGGGCGGCTTTGCGGACGGCGATTTCGATGTGGCTGCGCCGAACTGACAGGAAACCACGTGTTAGCGATTCTCTCAATTTGACCGAGGTATTCGCTCATCACCGGAACCAGGTAGGCGTTCACTACCGTCGTTGAGGTCCGTTCAAACTCGCGGTATTCGGGGAGAATCCGATAAGACGATGAAACTTCGAGCCCAGCTCGGGTCAGCGCGCGAGTGATTGCTTTTTCATGTGCAGGATTCACAAATGAAAAGAGGAGACAAACCGCCACGGACTCCGCGCCGCTACGAATCACGGCACGAACAACTCTTGCGATTTCCGCGCGCGAAGGCGACACCAAGACGTGTCCACGGTAATCCAGCCTCTCATGCAGGCCAAAACGTCGGGCGCGCGGAACCAGCGGCTCCGGCTTTTCGAACATCAAGTCATAGAGCCGGGGCCGCGCCTGGCGCCCAATTTCGAGGACATCTTCAAAGCCACGCGTAGTGACCAGCGCGACGCGACCGCCCTTCCGCTGGAGCAACGCATTCGTCCCAACCGTCGTCCCGCAGACGGGGTCCAGCGATGAGTCTTCTGCGCCGGACGCCAGGATTTGTCTAAGGGCCAGGTCAATCGCGTCGGCCGGCTGGTGGGGAGTCGACGGAATCTTCAGTATTTCAATGCGTCCGTCGCGGAGATAAACGCAGTCCGTGAATGTGCCCCCGGTATCGAAAGCGATGCGCATGAAAGGCGGGATTGTAGCGCAAGTCGAGCTAAGCCAACGGAAGGTTTGGTTCGGCATCTTGACCGGGGGGAGAGAGTGCCGCAGGCGTCAGGTCAGATAAACTTGACCAATCAAAGTGGCCGTGAGGATAGACAGAAAAATAAGGAGTGTGGCGATCACCAGCATTCGTGCTTCGCTGCGTTGCATCGCGATTCGTCCGGAGGCGAAGGCTTTGGTTCTCATGGCCACAAATCCGTGCAGGCCGATCAGGAAGACCACGAACGTGAGTTTGATATGCAACCACGGCGCATGGAGATAGTAGGAAGGCCTGGTCAGGATCAGGCCGACCCCGGCCAGGATCGTCAGCAGCGCTCCCGGATCGGCCAGCCCACGAAGGTAGATGCGTTCCAGACGGGCGAGCGCGTGCTGAACCTCCGCCGATCCTTCCTGCGTGTGGCGCGTAAGGGCCATCGACGTCACCAGCAAGCCACTCACCCAAAATACGAAGCCAAAAATATGTCCAACCAGAATGACAGGGACCACGGAGTTTACCCCCGCAGAAGTCTAACAGAATGTTAGAAAACGCCAATTGCTCATTCTGCGTGGCTCTCTGAGTGCGGATTACACTCCCAGGGAGCCAGGGCTGGCCTACAACTTCGGTTGTGCCGAGTTTTTGGAGGCGTCACTCAACTCTTTGGCCTTGCGGGCCGCATCCCCTTGCTGGAGAGCTGCCTCTGTGTTTTGAAGCACTGCCATATCCGCGGCCCCGTTTTGCGAGCTTACTGCAAGACTTTGCGCCAGACCGGGATTGGCGGCCGTGGACGTAATTGTCGCCCCGACCGTCACACCGCACTGGCTAGACAGCGAGGTTGCAGCATCGGGCGACACGTTAATCCGGCAGGCAGAGTAGAGCGGCGACGCCTGCGTGATTTTGGCTCCGGACGGATCGTATTCCCACGATAGATACGTATACGAGCTGCTGGTCTGGACGAGCGTCGGCTCCCCGTATTTGCCAGCAAGGGCTTGCTGCACGCTCTGGACGGTCGGCAGCTTGGCGTCCGGGTAGTATTCCTCACGCGCAACCGACATAACCTGTTCCTGCCCAGGCAGCCCCATTGAGCTGACAAAGTAACGCGCCTGTCCCGGCTTCAACGGAGCGACGTAGGCGTTTTCTCCCCGCTGCATGGCCTCGTTTTGCATATCCTGCAGAATTTGCTGAGACGATTTGACGACGCGCGGCTCGGCAAATTTCGCATCAAAGCCCTGGCGAATGTGCTGGCCAAACGTGTTGATATTGAAGCCGCGGGAGGTGTCCTCGGACACGACCAGCATCGGGTTATCACACATGACGAAATTGGCGGCCTCGTCCAGAGGCATGCCGGGCCGTACGCCGACCACGTCATCGACTGGCGTGCCAGCGGGGTGCGCGGTCGTCTCCTTGGCCGGGCACTTGACGTCGCCGCGCATTTCCTTGGCGACTTCTTCGGCGGTCGCGGGGCCGGTAGCCGCTGGCTTAGATGGCTGCGCACCAACCGTAACCTTGCTCGAATCCTTGGATCCGCAGGCCGCCATCAACAACACGGCCGATGCGCATGAAGCCCACATCAATCGGTTCATTTTGGTCCCTCCGAAGAGACGAACTATTTTGAGCCTCCCAAATTTTGCGGAAACGCCATATCCCGTCATCCGGCTGGCTCCGGGTACTTACGAAATTGGGCCTATCCTCCAAGCAGTCCAATCAAATGTCAACTATCAAATGACAGGCTCCCCTTCAGGATCGTCGCGGGACGTGGATTAATCGGAGTTCGAGACAGGTTCTCAGTTGATTAACAAGCGTGAAGAATTACGCCAGGCGAAGGTTGGGTTCGGCGTTCAAGTCGGGCGTCGCGAAATCTCCGGCGAGCAAATGCGGATAGGCGGCAGCGGCGATCATAGCGGCATTGTCGGTGGACAGGGCGCCGCTGGGGAAATAGACGTCCACGCCCTCCGACGCGGCTTTGGACATGAAGCGGTCTCTCAGCTCGGAGTTGGCAGCGACGCCGCCGGACACCAGGACAGTGGTTGATCCGGTTTCTTCCGCCGCGGCGAGCGTGCGCGAGACTAGATCGCGAACTACCGTGGATTGGAAATTGGAAATGAGGGACAGCGTACGCGGGCTGCACAGGGGCAGCAATTCCGCAGCCTTGCGCAGGCCCCGCTGGAGCGCCGCCTGGCGCGCCGCGATTTCCGCCTCGAATTCCGGATGCGCGCGAACGTAATAAAGCACGGCAGTCTTGATTCCGCTGAAACTGAAGTCGTATGGATTGCCTTTGATTTTTACCGGGGCGAACGTCAGCTTGTCCTTCTCGACGAAATTCAGGCCTTTGGCGGCCACATGAGCGGCGATTTGGTCGATGACCGGGCCGCCGGGATAGCCGAGCGCCAGCAGCCTCGCGACTTTGTCGTAAGCTTCGCCGGCCGCGTCGTCGCGCGTGCCGCCGAGGCGCCGGTAGCGAAATCCTCCCTTAGTTACTTCCCCATTCTCACCTTCCGGCAGCACGTGATAGAGCAGCGTGTGCCCGCCGGAAACAATCAGGCAAACGGCGGGCAATCTCGGGGTGCGCCCCGCAAGATGGGCTTCGAGAAAAACGGCATGGACGTGGCCCTCCAGATGATTCACAGGCACCAAGGGCTTGCGGAGTTCCGTCGCCAGGACTTTCCCGTACGTCACGCCGACCAGGAGCGATCCGACCAGGCCCGGCCCCTGCGTGACGCCAATGGCGTCAATGTCCGCAAACGAAAGGCCCGCCTGCAGCAGCGCTTCGCGCACGACCGGCACGATTTGCCGCAAATGTTCGCGCGAGGCCAGCTCCGGCACAACGCCGCCGTATTTGCGATGAATATCCAACTGTGAGGCAACCACACTCGACAGAATGTCGCGTCCGTCCGCGACAATCGCCGCCGCAGTTTCGTCACAGGAAGATTCGATTCCAAGGATGCGCGTTGACATGTACGATTTCCCTGCCCTGAGGGAAGTTCCATGTTAGCACGGGCGGCCGCGCCGTTTGCTGAAGTGAACGATAGAGCTTTAGATACTTCTACGCTACCCAGTGGATTGACAGCGCCTGAGAGTGCCACGTAAGGTGACACGAGGGTAAAACCACATGGCCGAGAAGCCACAACGCGTCCGCAAAGCTGTCCTGCCCGCTGCAGGTCTGGGCACGCGTTTCCTCCCCGCAACCAAGGCGCAGCCCAAGGAAATGCTGCCCGTGGTCGATAAGCCTCTAATCCAATACGTCGTCGAGGAATGCGTCGCTTCCGGGATCGAAAACATTATCATCGTCACCGGCCGTGGCAAGAACGCCATCGAAGACCATTTCGATTCTTCGCCGGAACTGGAAAGTTTCCTGGAAAGCAAGGGAAAGTCCGAACTTGCCAAAATGGTGCACGACATCGGCAACATGGTGCACTTCAGCTATACGCGGCAGAAGGAGCCACTGGGACTCGGGCACGCCGTGCTTGTCGCGAAAGAACTGGTGGGTAACGAGCCGTTCGCCGTATTGCTCGGCGACGTGATCATTCCGGGTCCGCGGCCCGCGACCCGCCAACTCGTCGAAGTGTACGAGGCCACGGGCAAAGGCGCCATCGCGGTCGAAGAAGTGCCGCGCGCAAAGACCGGGCCTGTATGGCATCGTGGACGTCGAACCCCCGAGCGGCACGGGCGCGGCAAGCCGGACATTGAAAATTCGCGATCTGGTCGAAAAACCAAGCCCTGCCGAGGCTCCCTCCAATCTGGCCGTTACCGGGCGGTATCTTCTTCCTCCGGAAATTTTCGATTGTCTGGAACGGACCAAGCCAGGGCGCGGCGGCGAGATTCAGCTCACCGACGCGCTCCGCCTACTGGCAAAGGAACGCGGGCTCCTCGCGCTTATCTACGAAGGGAAATCCTACGACGCGGGAGACAAACTAGGATTTCTGAAGGCTACTGTCGAGATCGGCCTTGAAAACCAGGAATTTGGCGGCGAATTCCGGGAGTATTTGCGTTCGCTCAAGCTGTAGCGGCGCAGGCTTAACAGGTTGCGGAAAAACCCTCTTTGTTGTCATCCCGAACGGAGCGAGGGATCTGCTTTTTCGCTAATTCGGGCAAAAGAGCAGATCCCTCGGGCGAAACCCGCCCTTCGGGATGACAGATTGTGTGTTTTTCCGCAGCCTCTTAAGCCTGTGCGTCGTGCTTCGGCGCGGAAAATCAAAATCATAGGGGCTGAGACCTGTGCTACCGGGAGCTACTTTTCTTTAGCCTTTGGAGCCGATTTCTTTTCTTCTTTGCCAGAGGAGGCCGGCTTGGATTCCGCCTTTTCCGACTTTTCGGTTTTTTCCGGATTTTTCACTTTTTTCCGATTTCGAGCCATCACCGCCCGATGTTTTCCGGCCGTAGTCGGTGACGTACCAGCCCGTGCCCTTGAACTGGATCGCGGGAGCGGTGATGACCGATTCCACTTTGCCGCCGCAATGCGGGCATTTTTTCAGATGCGGCCCGTTCAGTTTTTCGATCTTTTCGGTGTGGCGATTGCACTTCAGACAGCGGTATTCGTAGAGCGGCAATTCGGATCTCCTCCAGTGTTGTCCTCGAACGGAATATGTTACCACGACGCGAAGCCGGCGATGCCACCTTGATGACCCGGTGGAGACAACTTTGGCTGGCGGCGCATGATAAACTCTCAGTCTGGGCACATCATGACGACGGATGCCCAAGGCGAAACCGGAAGCGGTTGCCTGTACCTGGTGGCGACACCGATCGGAAACCTCGAAGATATAACCCTGCGTGCCATTCGCATCTTGAAGGAAGCCGACCTGATCGCCTGCGAAGACACGCGCCAAACCCAGAAATTGCTGCAACACTACGGCATCCAGAAAGAGTTGGTCAGCTATCACGCGCACAATGAATTGACCCGAGCGCCGGAGTTGGTGATCGAACTGGAGCAGGGCGCCAAGGCCGCGCTGGTCAGCGATGCGGGCACTCCGGTGGTCTCCGATCCGGGCATCGCCTGGTTACGCTCTGCTTGCGGCACCACATTCCCGTGGTTCCGATTCCCGGCCCGTCGGCGTTCGTCGCGGCGCTGGCGGCCTCCGGCCTTCCGACCGAAGAATTTCTGTTCGTAGGATTTTTGCCGTCGCGCGCTGGCGCCCGCCGGAAGGCTCTCGATGCCTTGAAGGCGGAACCGCGGACGCTCGTCCTCTACGAAGCTCCGCACCGGCTTGTGGAAACTCTTGCCGATGCCGCGGAAATTCTGGGACCGCGGCCCGCCGTCGTTGCGCGGGAAGTCACCAAGATTCACGAGGAGTTTCTGCGGGGAAATCTCAACGAACTGCGCGATGCCGCACGCAAGCGGCACTCCACGAGGGCGAAATCACTCTGCTGATCGGGCCGGGAGAAGCCGTGCACGCAGACCGTGGATCCGGCCAGTCGCTCAGACAGAGCGTCGAGCAACTCGAAGCGGAATCCGGACTCGACCGCAAAGCGGCGCTCAAACAGGCCGCGCGGGAACGAGGCCTGGCAAAGCGCGAGGCCTACAAACAACTTCTGCTGGAGACGGTAATCCCCGCCCCAGCTTCTACGAAGTCGATTCCGAAACAAACATGCGGTGAAACCGCGGCCCCGTGAACTCGACGCCCACAATCGATTCCCGTTCGTTCTTTCCCGGGGCAAGGTGGACAATGCGGCCATGCGTCGAAAATTCCGTATCGGGTTCACCCGCTGACGGCGAAGCGGGATATTGATCTCTAATCTGGCTGCCGAGGTCGAGCGCGTAGCGCGTCGCGAACGCGGCGCCGCCGCGGCAAAGATTTTCGCTGGAGGTACGTTCCTCGAAACTACTCCCCGTGCGGTCTGTGCCGCGAACCAGCATCGGAAGATGGACCGGGACTCTTCGTTCCCGGCGGCGTTCGAGAGCTGGGTTCGTCGCGGTAGCAGCGGTCATGAAACTACCTCCTGCATTGACAGTATCGGCAAAAAACGAATCCACTCGATCCAGAATTTCAGCGGGTGTGCGGGCCGTGTGCACGTCTCTGCGCAACACGCTGCCGTTGGGAACTCCGTGCGTAAAATAGCACGCAAACTGCTTCATCTTGCCGATCGCATCGGGCCATTCGGTATCCACCAGATTGCGGAAATAGGCGGACAGAAGGCGATATCGGTCCAGATCATCTGGGTTCCTGAAAGGATCCGGTTTCGGCATATTGCGCGATTTGGCGAAAAATCCAGGGATTGTTCGAGGCGGCGCGGCCGATCATCACGGCGTCGCAACCGGTTTCCCGCACCATGCGCATGGCGTCTTCCGGCGTGTTGATGTCGCCATTGCCAATCACGGGCATGCGCACGGCCTGCTTCACCGCGCGGATGATACTCCAATCGGCGCGTCCCGTGTATCCCTGCAGGCGAGTGCGCGGGTGAACGGCGATCGCTTCGATGCCGATCTGTTCGGCCATGCGCGCCACATCCACCGCGACGATGCTGTTCTCATCCCATCCGGCGCGGATCTTGATGGTCAGCGGGATTCGCACCGCCGCCCGCACCGCGCGCAACACCTGCTCGAGCGCTTTCAGATCGCGCAGCAGCCCCGAGCCGCCGCACTTGATCACTTTTTTCGCCGGGCAGCCCAGATTAATGTCCACGATATCGAAGCCGAGTTCCTCGACCATCGCCGGCCGCGCGCGCCATCACTTGCGGGATCCGCGCCGAACAACTGGCCGGTGATGGGATGCTCATCCGGCTCAAAGAAAAGATACCGCGAAGTCCGCGCGGCATTCCGCGTAATGCATTCGGCGCTGGTGAATTCGGTCATGATCAGGCCGCAGCCGCCGAGGCCGCGAATCATGCGGCGAAAGACAGTATCGGTCACGCCGGCCATGGGCGCGAGGACCGTGCCGGGAGAAATCGATTTGTCGCGGATCGTGAATTGTGCGGGCAACATATTCATTTACAGTAAAGTCTCGTCGAGCTTACTGAGCTTCTGATTCTTCGACCGCCGCGCCGGGCGCGTCAACCTGCAACCGTTGCCGGAGACGGAAAATGGCCGGGTCGTCCCGCCCTGGGCTGCAAGATGCGCGGCGAGCGCGTCGGCGGAACCGTCAAAAAATCCCGCCACGATTTTCTCCACCGCTTTCGCACGCGCTTCATCGGCGCTCAGATTCGCCCGATACAGGTACGCGCGGCCCACTTTGCGGCGCGTGACGATTCCCTTCTGCGCCAGCCGGTCCATGATGGTAAGAACGTCGTGTAGGCGCGAGGCCGCGCCGCGGCCAGTTCCGGTGGATGTCGCGCACCGTGCCTTCGCCCATCGGCCAGAGGGCGCTCATGCATTCGAGTTCGAGCGGCGCGAGATCGAGAATGGAATGCCGAGGGCCCGCGCCGCGATTGCACCATATCATTGGCCGAGGATGCGACGCGCGTTCCATGCTCTATCCCTTCCCGCCTGCCTGCTTTGCACTGGCCGGCTGGCGCCGAGGTCCGCAGGCGTTTGCGCCGCTTCGCTCTCGTCGCGCCGAAACAGATCGACGCGCAGGATTCGCCGTTCCAGAGCGCCGTTATACGCCGTCCAGTTGCCTTCGCCTTTGTCGGAATCGAGCGCCGAGCGGACCGCGGCCATCTTGGAATCCAGATCGTCCAGATAATGCAGCATCAGGGCTTCGCGAAACATCGGAAGCTTGGGCGAACCAAATTCATATTGCCCGTGATGGCGATCAGCATATGCTGCACCAGCATCTTCAAGCGCGTGCGGAAATCCTTCGATGGCGTCGATCTTTCTTGGAAATGAGCTCATACTCGATCAGGATGTGCCCGAGCAACTGGCCTTCATCGGTGTAGCCGAGGGAGCGCTCGTAGCTCAATTCTTCCAATTTTCCGATGTCGTGAAGCACGGCGCCGGTCAGCAGCAGGTCCGCATCGGCTTCGGGATAATGCGCCAGGACCACGCGGCACAAACCGCACAGGCTGATGACGTGCTCGAGCAGACCGCCGAAATACGCATGATGCATGACTTTGGCCGCGGGCGCGCGCTTCAGGCGCGGAACAATTTCCGGGTCCTGCACAACGCTTTCAAGAAGCTGCCGCAGCCAGGGATTGCCAACCGAAGCGACGATTTCGAGCAGCTTGGCGATAAAGCTGCTCCACATCTTCCTGGGTGTGCGGCGAAGAAATCCGCGGCGTCCACTTCCGTTTCGTCCGGCGCGGCGGATTTTCTCGATGGAAAGCTGGAGTTTGTTGCGGTAATTTTCAACGCGCGCCTGGACTTTCACAAAATCGTCGCGCTCAAACGTGGCCGCGGACTGGTCGAAACCATCCCACATGCGCGCTTCGACCCTGCCCGTGGCGTCGCCCAATTCCAGGCGCAGGTAGGATTTTCCTTCGCGCGTGGCGCGGATCTCTTTTTCACAGACAAGAAAATGGGAGGTAATGTTCTGGTCGGCCTGCAGGCGGGAGACGAAAACACTGTTTCATGTCCGGATTTCTTTTTGGGAAGATCAGAAATTTCCTGCCGGATTTCTTTTTCGTCGTCGTCCTTATCGGGTGTCGCGGCAACTTCCTCGATCGGATCGCTCTTCACGGCCGCGGTATCGGTATAACCGGGCTTGATCTGAACGTAGCTGTCTTCCCGCAAAGTTGCGAGATAGGCGCGCAGCGCCGGCTCCATTTTCTGTTCGTAGAGGCGATTGGTGATTTCCGGTTCGACTTTTTCGAGCGGCTGCTCGCCGGCCTCGTAGCGTTCTCGGACCTGCAGGATCTCAAACCCGTCTTGGTCTCGATCACATCGGTCATTTGTCCGCGATTGAGCGCGAACACCTTCTCGGCGATGTTCGGGTCGAGCTGCGACCTCTCAAAGGAGCCGAGTTCGCCCGATTGCTGCGCAGTGGAACTGTCCGAAAAGTGCTTGGCCATATCGCCAAAATCGTCGCCGTTCTTCAGAACGCGGTCGCGCAAATTTTCGGCCTTCTTCCGCAAGGCGGGGATGTCCGCCGCGGGCTTTGCCATCGGTGGAGACAAAGATTTCGCGGAGCACGACCGTTTCCGGGCGCACGAAATCGCTCTTGTGTTCGTCGTAATATTTCACGACTTCTTCGTGGCTGATAATGATCCGCGAACCCACTTCCTTGCGAATCAATTCCTGCGTCAGCAATTGGTCCCGAATCTGGCCCTTAAAGTCCTCGAAATCCTGCCCGGTCTTGTTGACTTCTGCTTCCAGGGCTTCCATGGCGGGCAGCTTGTATTGCTGGCGGATCGCATCCAGCCGCTTGATGACATCGGCGTCGACGTTAATGCCGTCATCCTTCGCGCGCTGCACGAGCAAAGATTGATCGATCAAATCGCGAAGCAGGTTCTTTGTCCTTGTCCGCCGACTTCGCTCTTGCATTTGTTCCGGAGTGCAGTTCTGGCATTCGTCCTGGACTTCGCCTTCCAGGCTTGCTCGCGGGCGTGCGCCAGGTCTTCGCGCGTGATGATGTCATTGTTCACGCGCGCAACAATTTCCTCGACGACAACGCTCTTGGTTTGCGCGTACAGCGTTACGCCGGCAAAAAGCAGCGGGAAAATCAGCCATTTACTTGGTTTCATGGGATTCACTCTCACTTGACAGTTTATCGCTTCATTTCCAGAGGAAGCAACACGTTTCTGACGCTTTCGGCGATCCGGCCTCGCCGCTCGATGCGCATCCAGAGCGTGCCGCTGGGGTCCAGCCGCAAGCCTTCCCCCTTTGACCGGATCAGCCCAACCAGTTTTTCCGGTGACAGAGGCGTCTCCGGGTGAAATTTGATGGCCACTTCGTTGGCCCGCCGCTCGATCGAAGAAACCAGAAGCCCCTCGGCCAGCCCTTTCAGCAGGGCGTAATCGAGAAGATTGCCCACGGCGGGAGGCGGCGGCCCAAACCGGTCCGCGAGTTCGCTGGTTGACTTCTTCCCTTTCGGCCTCATTGGCGATGCCCGCGATGCGTTTGTACGTCCTCAAGCGCAAATTCTCGTTGGGGATGTACTCCTGTGGGATGCGAATATCGAGTCCGAGGTTGATCGTGGCGCGCATTTCCGGCTTGGCCTCTTCGCCCTTCAGCGCCGCCACCGCCCGCTCCATCATCTGGCAGTACAAATCAAAGCCAATGGCGTTGATATGCCCGTGCTGCTGCCCGCCCAGCAAGTTTCCCGCGCCGCGAAGTTCCAGATCGAGCGCGGCAACGCGGAACCCCGCTCCCAGCGCGCTGAATTCTTTGAGCGCCGCGAGCCTGCGCGTGGCCAGCGGCGTGAGCGACACATCCTCGGGAACCAGCAGGTACGCATAGGCGCGCTGGTTCGAGCGCCCCACGCGCCCGCGCAGTTGATACAACTCGGACAGGCCGAACCGGTCGGCACGATTGATGAGAATCGTGTTGGCGCGCGGAATATCGAGGCCGTTTTCGACGATCGTCGTGGAGACGAGCACATCGGCCTCGTCGCGCACGAATTTCAGCATGACGGATTCGAGTTCCTTCTCGTTCATCTGGCCGTGCCCCACCACGACGCGCGCTTTCGGAACCAGCTTGCTGACCAGGTCGGCGAGCGAATAGATCGTCTCGACGCGGTTGTGCACCAGAAATACCTGCCCCTGGCGCGCCAATTCTTCCTCGATCGCGCGCCGGACCAGCGACTCGGAAAATGGAGCGACCACGGTTTGAATCGCCAGGCGGTCTTTCGGCGGCGTCTCGATCACGCTCATGTCGCGCAAGCCCGACCAGCGACATGTTGAGCGTGCGCGGGATGGGCGTCGCCGAAAGCGTCAGAACATCGACGTTGTGCTTCAGCTCTTTCAGGCGTTCCTTGTGCGCCACGCCGAAGCGCTGTTCTTCGTCCACGATCAGCAGGCCGAGGTCGTGAAACTTGACGTCGCGCGAAAGCAGCCGGTGCGTGCCGATGACGATGTCCACTTTGCCCGTTTCCACTTCCGCCAGGACGTCCTTCTGCTCGCGCGCGGTGCGAAACCGGCTGAGCATGTCGATCTTTACGGGGAACGCCGCAAAGCGCCGGCGAAATGTCTCGAAATGCTGGAATGCCAGCACGGTCGTGGGCGCGAGCACGGCGACTTGCTTCGAATCGGTGACCGCTTTGAACGCCGCGCGCATGGCCACTTCCGTCTTGCCGTAACCCACGTCGCCGCAAAGCAGGCGGTCCATGGGCTGCGGGCGCTCCATGTCGCGCTTCACGTCCGCGATGGCGATGGCCTGGTCGGGCGTTTCGTCAAATTCAAAGGCATCTTCAAATTCACGCTGGAACGCGCCGTCCGGCGAAAATGCGAAGCCTTGCCCGGCCTTCCGTTCGGCATAGAGTTTCAACAATTTGTCGGCCATGTCCTCGACCGACTTGCGGACGCGAGCCTTGCGCGCCGTCCAGGTTGTGCCGCCGAGCTTGTCGAGGGCGGGCTTCGCTCCTTCGACGGCCCGATAGCTCTGCACCAGATCGAGCCGTTCGAGAGGCACATACAGGCGCGCGTCGTCCGCGTAGCGCAGGCGCATGAACTCGCCGCGGGCGCCGCCATTTTCAATCTGGTGCAATCCCTCAAACTGGCCGATTCCGTGATCCACGTGCACGACGTAATCCCCGGGCTTCAGCTCCGAAAAATCGCTGAAAAAACTGCCGGTCTTGGGCCGCCGCCGCGACGCCGCGCCCGCCGGCATCGTTTCAAACAAATCCCCGGTTCCGTAGATCGCCAGGCGGGCGTCCAGAAAAACGACGCCATCGGTGAACGGCGCGCGGCACAGAACGATCGCGGGAACGCTGCCGGCCGTGGAATCTTCCGCCAGGCGCGAGCTGGTGGCGATTTTCTTCAATCTCGCCCAGGCGGTAAGGAATTTCATATTCATGGCAGAGATCGACGTACCGCTCGAGTTCGCCAAGATTTCCGGCCGCCAGCAGGACGCGCTCTCCGGCGGCGATGCGCGCGCGCGCTTCGGCCATGAATGCGGGCACATTGCCGTGATAGCGCGTGGTGGCTTGCGTTTGAATCGTGCGCGTTTCGATTCCCTCGCGCGCAACGTCCAGGTGTTCGAGTTCCAGACGCGCGTGGCGCGAGAGGATGCTGATCCCAATCCTCGGTGAAAAAATAGGAGGACACGTCTCCGGCGGAGCATCGCCTGCGCTGAAAACTTTCTTCCGCGTTCTCCAGAAATTCCCGGGCTGCTTCTTCGATGGCTTCCGGCTCATCGAGGATGACGACGGTATCCTCGCGCAAATCGAGCAGGGAGTGTGCGAGGGGAGCCGTCTTCCTGGTCCGCGGAATCTCCGTTTCCGAATCGAAAACCGTTCGATCGGATGTTCCAGCAGCGGCGGAAGGGTCACGCGCTCGATCGGACGAACCGAGCGCTGCGTGTTCGGATCAAACTCGCGCAGGGATTCGACCGAATCGCCAAAAAATTCGAGACGCACCGGACGGTCGGCCTCCGCCGGAAACACATCGACGATTCCTCCGCGAACCGTGAATTGGCCGGGCATTTCCACCATGTCGTGGAGTTCGTAGCCCACGCGCCGGAGATGCGAAACCAGATCGTCAAGCGAGACGTTATCTTCCCGCGCAAGCGTCCGGGCCTGTCGCGCATAAAACGCCGCGTCGGCAAGCCGCATGCGCGCGGCGGCAATGGGCGCAACCACCACGCGAGTCAGTCCGGTGGCATATCGCCACAAAGTGACCGCGCGAGTTTCGAGGATTTCCGCATGAGGCGAGACGTCCTGCCAGGGCAGCGCGTCCACGGCCGGAAGGACGGCCACTTCGGTGGCCTCCTGTCCCGCGAGGGCGCTGTAGAAGAATTGCAAGGAAGCGGCCAGCGACTCCGCTTGCGCTCCCGACGCGACCAGCACGACGACGGGGCGGCGAAGTTCAGCGGCGACCTGGCCCGCGATCAGAGCCTTGGCCGTTTCCGTGAGCCCCGCCAGCCGCTCGCGCGCCGTTCCCTGGCGAAGCGCCGAAATCGCGGATTCCAGCGCGGGATGGCGGCTCACCGACGCCAGGGTTTCCGAAACCGAGGGCAGAATCATACTTAGGATGTGGCGGTGCGATGCCGCGTCTCCCGGGGGCTGCGGCTGCCTTGCGAATTTTTTCCAGAAGATTCGTGGTGGAATATCCCGGCGCGAGCGGAATTGAAATCACCCGGCCGCCGGCTGCTTCGACTTCCTCGCGTCCGACGACCTGGTCCAGCGGCCCAGTCCGCGCCTTTGACGAGAATGCTTGGGAGCACGCGCGAGATCAGCTCGCGAGGCGTTGGCTCATCAAAAATCGTCACATAATCCACCGAGGAAAGCGCGGCCAGAACCTCGGCGCGATCCTGCTGCGGCACCAGCGGACGTTCGGGGCCCTTGTTGCCGCGAACGCTGCGATCGCTATTGACCGCGACGACCAGCAGATCCCCGAGGGCGCGCGCTTCCGCCAGACAACGCACGTGGCCCGGATGCAATAAATCAAAGCAGCCGTTTGTGAACACGACGCGGCGCCCGCGGCCTTTTCCCGCGCGGTGATCTGAATGAGTTCGTCTTGCGAAACGATTTTTCCCATGGAGAATGTGGAACCCTCGATGATTTTATGAGCACATTCATATTAACACGCGGAAAGGGGTGAACGCCTTGAACACGATGTGTGTTAGCGGATTCAATCGTGGCGCATGTATTCAAGGAACTTCCCTGGGAACTTGGGTGTCTAATATAAAGTAGTGACCACGTCCAAAAGAAAAGAATACAAGAAATAGGTCCAGCGGGGTCCCTTCCGTGCCTCTAAATGGGTCTGTCCTACGAAAAGCCGCCAGTTGGTTCATGACGGGCCTCGGCATCGCAGCCGGTTTTTCAGTTCTCGTCCTTGTCGGCTACGCCGACCTTCCCACGCCCGACAGCTCCGCTTATTGGCCGAAGGAGATCGTCTCAATCATAGCGATCCCTCTCCTCGGACTGATTTTCTTTTGTGCCTCGCTGGTTGCCCTCCGAAGTAGGCGGCATGCAGGATGGATTTTTCTCCTGAGTGCGCCGGTCGCGGGCTTCTGTCTGGCTTACCCGGACGCAGGATTCTTGGAATGGCGCCCGGATGGCGGAGGGTATTTCCTCTCTCCATTCCTATTAACGGGTTTGGGAATTGCTGTCCTATTCTTTCTTCCTTTTCTTGTCGCGCTATTGGCAATTCGCAACAGGAGGCGCGCGCTTGTCCTGTTTCTGATATCCGCGGCCGCGGTCGCGCCTGTGTTCGTCTACTCCCGGTGGACCGTTTCTTTGCTTCCGGAGCTCGCGGCTTGGTCAGCCTTGTTCGTCATATTTGGGTGGTTTTGGCTAGGAACAAGTAAGCGAGGATGGCCGCCCATGGTCGCCGCGCGTCCAAGACCATTAGGCAGACGGCTTGCAACAGTTGTTCTGGGCCTTCTCTTGCTAATGGTCTCGGATATGGTCGCAACTTTTGCGTTGGCTGCCGCGATGTCGACGACCAAGGAGCTTGATTGTGGAATGAGAAGACTCTTTGCGCAACCCGTGGCGCCGGAGCACACCGTATTCACCGCAAGGGTCATCCGTGCCCAACACGTTCGACAGGTATCGGGAAAGTGGATTGGTGAATGGGCGATTGGCGTGGTCCAAAGACGATTCTGGGGTCTTCCCGCGCTCATCTTTTCACTATGTGCTTCTGACGAACTCCTTTTTCTGGGAGGGCGAAACCTATTTCATTGACGGAGACCGCAAAGCCGGTTTTTTAAGTGGGGAGGCTACCAATCATTGTGGCCGGCCCCTGCAGCCGGTCCATAGCTCGTCGCCGATGCGGGCCTCGAACTTCGAATCGCTTCAGGAAGGAATCCCCAACCTGTTGGCAGCGTCAGGATTGTCGGGTATGTCCGGAAGCCAGAAGCTTTTCGAAACATTTTGACGCCCCCGGTACGCGCACACGCCGTTCCCCGGAGGCAAGATCACGATATAAGGGATCCGTCTGGGACCAGAGTCGTTGTCACAGATCAAGAGGGCTTTTATGAAATTAGCGATCTGCCCACTGATAATTACACGCTGGAATTGGATTTGCCAGATACCCAGTACGGCGCCGATCCAGAAGATCGGAATAGCAGACGATGCTCTCAACCGCAATTATCGAAAGGGACTTTCCGGTGGAATGGAACGATAGAGGGGAAAATCATGGATCAGGCTGGCGGCGCGGCTGGGCATGGGTCTTGCTGGCGGGACCGGACGGAACCGCTTTGGGAGGTGATACGCGGTCCTTTGTCGAGAACGACAAAGATGGGTCCTTCCGTATGGACAAGATTCCGCCCGGACGCTACAGGCTGGAGATCAATCCATATGGTGCGGACAAAGACCATCCTTATGATCATTTCTCGTTGCCTTCATGAACGATATCGAGGATGAAGGGATATTGCAAATTGAGCAGGGAGAACACATCAAGAATCTTAATTATGTGTTTCACCGTCTTACCAGCCGTAACCTGGCGGTGAAAGTGATCTGGCCGGACGGCAGTCCGGCAAAAGACGCCACAATCTACGTTGCATATGAACACACGTTGGGATTTGCCAAGCCCAGGGGCGCTAGTGTGAGCCAAAAAACCGATCAGGATGGGCTTGCGAACCTCCGCGTGTTTGGTGATTCACGGATTCGCCTATTGGCGGAGGGCTTCAGCTACGTTAAACTCGGATCAACCTCACTACAGCGTCCGTATCCAGATCGATGCCGATAAGCTTCCCGACAACTTGCATCTTGTCTTGTCGTCGACACAGTGGCCAAATCCTCGCTGACCCTTCAAATCTAATCGATTATCGGGATGTGTTGCATATCCGCAGACGACCCGATTGGCATACTCGCAAGGCCTAACCTATAGAATGCCCCAGCCAAAGTGCACACTATCGGCGGGATAGGCACCGGTGCGCCCTCCGGCCGCTGAATCCTGCTTATCTCGTGACGTTTGCAATTTCGGTACAATATTTTCACCGCTCATCCGACTACAAGAGTGGATGAAACAATCGCTGAGCATAGGCTGGATGGCCGACCAAGACCAACGGATCTCCGAAGCTTTCTCACGGGAGCAGGGCCGGCTTCGGAATTCATCCGGAAAAGGGTCGCCGACTCGGGCGACGCGGAGGACATCCTGCAGGATGTCTTCTACGAACTCGTGGAGGCGTATCGCGCGATGGTGCCCGTGGAGCACACCAGCGCGTGGCTGTTCCGCGTGGCGAGAAACAAAATCGTCGATCTTTTCCGGAAGAAAAAACCGGAGGCATTTGCACGGCCGAGCCGGAGAATGAGGACGGCGAGCCGTCGTCGCTGGAGGACCTGCTGCCTTCGCCGGACGCCGGGCCCGAGGCGGCCTATCACGCGGGAAGTGCTGCTCGAGGAACTGGAGCTGGCCCTGGAGGAGCTTCCGGAAGAGCAGCGTGAAGTATTCATCGCCCACGAAATCGAGGGCAAAAGTTTCAAAGAACTTGCACTGGAAACAGGAGTGAGCGTGAACACCCTGCTGTCGCGAAAGCATTACGCGGTGCTCCATCTCCGCGAGCGGCTCCAGGCGATTCACGATGAATTCACGAAAGGATGAGGGTAAGAAGATGAAACCGAGAAGATTTCTGAGAGTATTGAAATTCGTTCTGATTGCGGTGGCGGCATTCAGCTGTGTTCAGCTTTGTGATCATGCGCCTGTGGAACTGGCTGATGCCCGCGCTTTTCGGCTTGCACGTGATCAGTTTCTGGCAAGCCGTGGGAGTCCTGGTCCTGAGCAAGATCCTGTTTGGCGGATTCCGGCCGCGGTTCGGCCCGGGAATGCAATGGCGCCGCCGCATGATGGAGCGCTGGGAACAGATGACTCCGGAAGAACGCGAGAAATTCCGCGAAGGGTTCCGTGGGCGCTGCGGCCCGGTTGCGACGCCTCCAACGGAACAGAAGGCTTGAGTCGCTCTTTCTGGTTCAGCGGGGCACCTGGCGCTCGCCTTCCTCGCTGACCACCAGCCTGTTTCAATCAGCCACAGCCCGTTGGAACGGTCGCAGCCAACGGGCTGTTTTCTGCTATACTCGCCGCTTGATTCGATACGGCGAGCTATTCCGATCGGCATGATTTGAATCATTTTCCCCAGCGCCGGGTGTTTGCCAGGCTCTGCCCTTTTCATCGAGGCTTTTCGATGCGTGAAATCGCGATCGTGGGTGGCGGGCCGGCCGGCGCAATGTGCGGGGAGCGGCTGGCGCGGGCGGGATACAGCGTCACGATTTATGACGAGCATCTCGCCTGGGAAAAGCCCTGCGGCGGCGGCCTGACGCACAAGGCCATCAAGCATATCCGTTCCTTCTCAGCGGCCCTCATCCCAAGAAACTGATCCGCACCGTGGAGTTGATTTCCAGCAAGGGCCATCGAGCGCACCTGGCGCTCGATCAGCCCATCGTCATCTATTCGAGGACCGTGCTCAATGGACTTCTCCTCGATCGCGCCGAGGCGGCGGGTTGCCGCGTCGTGCGTTCGCGTGTGAACCAGATCGATACTGTCGGGCGAGCGCGCCAGACTGTCGATCGGCGAGTCTCGCGTGGAGGCGGACTTCGTGGTCATTGCGGCGGGCGCGCGCAATTCCCTGCTGCCGAATACGCGGCCACTGTCCCGCAGCGACCTGGAAATGACCCTCGGCTATTTCGTGCCCGGCGCAGGCTGAGGGGATTCGCGTGAAATTTCTGCACCGCTTCGAGGGTTATCTGTGGTCGTTCCCCCGCTGCGATCATCTTTCCGTGGGGATCTGCGGCAGTATGGCGCGGCACACCAGCCAGGAACTTCGGCGGCATCTGCATGAATTCATGGCCGACGAAAAGATTCCCCGCGAAGGCGCGACTTTCTACAGCCACGTGCTGCCGTCTCCGCAGCAGCAGACGCTTTCCGCGCGGCGTGTCGTCGGACGCAATTGGGCGCTGGTCGGCGATGCAGCCGCCTGGGTGGATCCGATTACCGGCGAAGGCCTTTACTACGCGTTGCGCTCGGGAGATCTGCTGGCCGGAGCGTTGATTGCCAGGAAGCCTCCGAATATCCCGCCCGGATTCGCAAAGCGTTTTCGACCGATCTGCGAATTTGCCACGCGCATCGCGCGCCGTTTCTATCGCGGCCGGTTTCTGGGCGGGGCGGTCGCTACGCGCATGATTCAGTTCATCGAGCGCAGCCCGACGTTCCGCGCCTTGATGGCCGACGTGTTCGGCGGCTCGCAGGATTATTGCAGCTTGAAACGCCGTCTGTGGGCGCAGTGCGGCACAACGCTCACCGAAGTGGTCGGAAGCTTGATGAAGAGCCAGCCGGCGCTGGCGAAGAGCGTTTCCGTGACTCGGGAATCGTGATTTGTGATTTGTGAATCGTGATTCGTGAAAACCATTGCTCCACGATTGTCCGCCATACTCGTACTTCAGCACTTGAATCGCGGGCTCGCCGACTAAATTTGCAAACAGCCATCACGAGGCACGAATCACGATTCACAAATCACGAATCACGTAGTTGTTTAGTACGCGGAGCGCCGGGCGGCAGGCTTTGCGCGCGGGAGGAGGGATTACCGTAGCCATCTTGCGAATCATGGCCAGGACCAGGCGTTTGTCGCCGTCGGAAAGCGTGGTGCTGTATTTCTTGATTTCCGAAAGGAAACGGATTTCGTCTTCGGAAAGTTCGCCCAGCATTTTCTGCGTGTCGCGGTCGCGGGGCGTCTCCGCGCCGGGAAAGAAATCGGCCAGCGCGATTTCCATGGCCTCGGCGATTTTCGCGAGAGTCTCGAGGGACGGCACGGTATGGCCGTTCTCGACGCGGGACAGGTAGCAGCGCAGTAAACCCGTTCGCCGCTCGATATCGCCCTGCGAAAGTCCTCGCTGCCCCCGATAACTCCGGATCACTTCACCAATATTTACTTTCGGTTTTTCTTTCGGCACGGGTTCCACACCTTCCAAACCCGCGGTTATCTTACGCAGCAGGACAATGCCGCGCAAGCAATTTCTTCCCTCGCGCACAGAACAAATTTCCAGGACGCAAATTTGACCTTCTTATCGTCTAGTAACTTCCACTCGGAAGGGAACCGTAAAATGGGGGAAAAAGACACTTATCGGGAAGACGAATTCCCGTACTAAACCGGCAGATGTATGCGCACCTGTGTTCCGTGATCGGGCAGATTAACGGCCTCGATGGTCCCTCCGTAGGCGTCCACCAGGGCCTTGCAAATGGCCAGGCCCAGCCCAAAACCGCCCGTCGATCGCGCCCGGGAAGGATCGCCGCGACGGAACCGTTCAAAAATATGAGGCAGCTCTGAAGCGGGAATTCCCGGTCCGGAATCCAAAACGGAAACCTCGGCCATGGCGCCGCCATTGAGGCTCGCTCGCATGCCTACCTTCGACCCCGGCGGGGCTATATTGAACCGCGTTTTCCAGCAGATTAAGCCAGATCAGTTCGAGATCCTCCGGGTCCGCATGGATCGGAATGGAAAGGGGACCTTCAAACTCCAACGAGACGTTGCGCTCCTCCGCCAACGCCCGTATCCGCGCGATCGCAGCTTCACACGTGGAGGTGAGCTCCGTCATGGCGTGTTTCCTGGGGGCACCGTTTTCGGTCAACTGTTCGATCCGCGCCAAACGCAGCATACGCTCGATCAGATCTTCCAGCCGGGCGCAGTCATCCAGTACTCCCTCGAGTCCGATTTCGTATTCCCTTTGGGTGCGCGGCCGATGAAGCAAGGACTGCAGCGTGGATTTTAAGATGGCGACGGAGGTTTTCAATTCATGGGCCGCATCGTTGGTGAAATTGCGCTGCTGGCCGAAGGAGGTCTTCAGGCGGGAAAGCACAGTCTCGATGGCGGTGGCGAGCGGTGCAAGCTCACTCGCCAGCTGAGTGTCCGGCAAAGCCCGGAAATCCCAATGATGGACGGAAATTGCGCCGGCTCGGTCCGCCAACTCGTGCAACGGGTAAAGGCCGCGCCGAATGCTGGAAATTGCGAAAGAATTCGCTATCCCCAGGAGAAGCAGGCTCGTCAATCCGACGTAAACCGCAAGCTTCGTCAACCGCGCATGGTTATCCACAAGTGACTCGGCATAGAAAAGTGTTACCTTCGCCGGAGGTCCGTCATCCTCGTCGCCCTCACTCTCTGAATCGAGCACTGGAGCATTTCTCATGATCGCGGCCCGATAAGGAGCGCCATTCATCGTAAAGTCAAGGTACTGCTCGGAAGTTCGCGCAAGCTCCGGCGGAACAGCCTGCCAACCCTTGGACCGGGCGATCAGATGGCCGTCCTCGCCCCGAATTTCATAAAGATCTTGATGGGCTTGATCGAGCACAGGTGGCAAGAGTTCCGAATCGAACATAAGAACGTAGGGCTTCATCTCGGTATATCGGACCAAGGCCAGTGCGGCCCGGGCGTCCCCGTCCAGCCCGGCATCGAAGGTTCCGCGGAGCTGCTCTCGAGCGTAAAGTACGGCCACGAGAATCAGGCCAAGAGTAAGCAGCAACTGGCAGGTCACCACCGAAATGATGATGCGGCGCGTCAGAGAAAAAGTTTTAACGCCCGAACCGCCCGAATCGGGAGCTGAATTTTGCGAAGATTCCGTTTCTTTGCTTTCCGATGGCTGGCGTTTCTTTTCGGCAGGAGAACCGCTTACGAAGACATTCATAACTCTACCTTTGGATCGGACCGATCACGAACGGCTGGGCCGCAACACATATCCATGCCCCCTGACCGTGTGAATCAGCTTCACCGGATAGCGCGTCGTCCAGCTTGCGCCGCAGATCCGGAAATGTACACTTCGATCACGTTGCTGAATTTTTCCCAATTATAGTCGTACAGGTGTTCGAGAAGCTCGGTTTTGGACATCACCGCGCGCGGGCGGTGCGCCAGATATTCCAGCACGCGGTATTCCATGGGCGTCAGCGCGATATCCTGTTGTCCCCGGCGCACGGAGCGCTCGACTGGTATCCAAATGGAGGTCGGCGACAGCAATGACCGGCGACATGCTGGCCCGTGCCTCGCCGGACCAAGGCCTTGGCACGCGCCAGAAACTCGCCCAGGTCAAAGGGCTTCGCCACGTAGTCGTCCGCGCCGGCATTCAGCAGCCGGACCACCGATTGCTTCTCGTCCCGCGCGGTCAGAACCAGACCGGCGTTTGCATGGCCCTGTTCGCGAAAGCGGATCAGCAGAGTCTGGCCGTCCAGTTTCGGCAACATCAGGTCCAACACCAGCAGATCGTACGGACCGGATTCGCCAGGTATAACCCTCTTGGCCGTCGCCTGCGATATCCACGGCATAGCCCGCACTCTCGCGTAAGGATCGCGCGACGTTATCCGCCAACCGCCGCTCGTCCTCCACCAACAAGTACTCGCATGGGCTCCGCTCCCTTCCATGATGAAGACGCCAAACCCACTGACAAGAAACCTGGCTTTATTCTACCGGTTATGCAAATAATCCTGAGCACATTCACCCTTTTCCCGTATTTCTATCACGACGGGCGTTTAATTCCTAACCAATTCTTGATAGAGTAC
>CAVWSJ010000002.1:0-94088 GCA_963757625.1 Terriglobia bacterium
CAGTTTATGCGATTTTGCCTTTGACCAATCATCAAACCGCGCAGACTAAAGTCTACGCTACTAAATTCAACCCTGCCTCCAGTAGCGTAGGCTTCAGCCTGCGCGCATTTGACTTTCACGTAAGTTAACTCCACGCAAGTATAAGTCTGTGCTACTGTGTCACGAACCGTGACTTACTACGCGCGCAATCTTCCGCACTGGCAGCCGCCTGGACAAGTCGTCTTCATCACCTGGCGGCTATACGGTTCCCTTCCAGCCTGTCTCAAGATCCCCAAAGCAGCAGATTCCGCTGGCAAGAAGTTCCGCCACTACGACCCAATTTGGATGCCGCGACTACTGGTCCGCTTTGGCTCAAAGTTCCCCGCGTCGCCGAATGCATCATCGCCGCGCTGGTAAGAGGACACCACCAAAAAATGTTTCGCGTTCACTCGTACGTCGTAATGGCCAATCACGTCCACATTCTTATTGAGCCGCATTCATCACTCGCCCGAATCACAAGGTCCATAAAGGGCCACACCGCACACGAAGCAAACGATATTCTGGGCCGGGCAAATGCCAGGTTCTGGCAGACAGAATCATTCGATCATTGGATTCGCACTCCCCAGGAATGGCAACGAATTCGGACCTACATCGTGCAAAATCCCGTGAAAGCCGGCCTCGTTCAAAGGCCGGAGCACTGGCCATGGTCAAGCGCCTCGCGCCCGATCGAGTAGCGTTTGAACTTCTGCCAGCGCGCAGACTAAAGTCTACGCTACTCAATTCAACCCCGCCTCCAGTAGCGTAGGCTTCAGCCTGCGTGCATTTGACTTTAGTTTCGCGAAAACCAACCCCGCGCAGACTAAAGTTTACGCTACCAAACCCCTACCACCCCTGCGGCCGCCATCTTCGCGGCACCACCGGCGCCACCCTGCGCGACTCCTCCGCCGAAAATTTCTTCAGCCAGATCGCGCGCGAAGTCGGATCGACGGCCGTGACGCGCTCGGCGGCCACCACATCGGCGGGAGCGCGGCCCGGTTCGAGCGCCGACTTCAGCCCGTACCGCGCGGCGTCGGCGGGATCGTCGCCATCGCACTTCAGCACGTCCTCGACGTTCGCGGGATCGCGCGTCAGCGTCGGCAAATTCTCAATCAGGCGCGTGCAATTTTCGGCGATCAGCCAGTGATCGCTCTCCAGCGCCTGGTACATCAGCATCCAGCCGCCCACGCGGTCGTTGTCCGCGGGCGCGGGACGCGGCAGGCCCGCGGCGGCGAGCCCATCGCCCAGTTGCTCGGCGATCGAAGCGTCCGCGGTGCGTTGCGCAAACGCGTCGGGCGAGAGAAACACGTCGCGAATGCGCTCGGCGCGGCCCAGGCGGTCGACGCTGCGTTCGGCGATGGCCGCCGCCAGCATGCGCGGCGAGAGGCGGTTCTGCACAAATTCGCGGTAGGTCACCACCACGCCGTCGTTGCGCGTCGCGTGCCAGTACACCGCGCTGGGATGCTCGAATCCCCAGTCAATCGAGATCCACCGCGGCGTCCACGGCTCGAGCTGCACCTGCTCGGGACGCACCGTGTGCCGCCCCGGCGCAAAAATATCGAAGTACTGCCCCGCGTAAACGTCCCATTCGCCGTCCAGAAACGCGCGCCGCAGCGCCTCCGGCAATTGCCCCAGCGTCTTGTGATACTGCGCGTCGTCCTTGAACAACGGATTGTCGGCAATCGTCGCGCGAATGAACTCGTAGTCGTCCGCGTCGTACTGATCGGGACGATCCATCCCCGGCGCGGGAACGCGGTCCACCCACAGCGCCTTCACCCAGGCGTGGCCGATGTTGCCGGGGTTGGTCGCTCCCGCCATGCACGGCTTCGCGCCTCTTGATGCGGCAGCGATTCCGGCTGGTCAGAAATTGCCACTGCTTCAGCGTGAAGTGCGTCAGCTCATCGACGCCGATGAAAAGATATTCCGCGCCCTGATAGCGGTACACATCGTTTTCGGTGTCGCAGTAGGCAAACCGCGTCGTCGAGCCGTTCAGCCACGTGACGATGTGCTTGGCTTCGTTGTACTTCTCGTACAGCTCGCGCGGCACATCGCGCCGAAAATAAGTGATCAGCGAAGCTTCCAGCTCCGGAAACGTCCGCCGCAGCAGCAGCGTGTCCACGCCCGGATGCTTGTGCGCCTGGTGGATCGCTTCGTACAGCAGCGCCTTGGTTTTTCCCGGCCCCGCCGCCCCGCCAAACAGCCGATATTTTGCGCCGCGAATCGTGAAATTCCTTTTGCCGAGGAAATGGCTCGTAGAAATCCTCGATCTTGTACGGGCGTTTCCGCGCCTTCGGTTTGTCGGCTTCGAATCCCCATGGGAGTTGGAAGCCACGGATGCACACAGATGGACACGGATCAAAGACGAACGGCATCAGCCCAGTAGTGACAGGCATTCCTGCTTGTCCAGGTTTCGACTGCCAAGTTAGACGTCAGACTTCTTGATCCGCGTGCAAACTCTAAGCTCGTGCATCACGTGCGTTAATCCTGTCCATCCAGATCTTCTACGCCCCGCGCATCTTCTTCCCGACATAAAACGCCGCCGCCCCCGCGATAAAGCAAACCCCGATCGCGTAGTGATGCATGCTCAGAATCGCTCCCGCGACAAACGCGCCCGCTCCCGCGAGCTCCACGTACAGCCCGATCGACTGCGACGACTTCGATTGTGTTGTTGCCGCTGGCGATGGTGTGGTGTTGTGCTCATGACTTCATGTCCTCCCCGTAATCGCTAGAAAGCGGATCTCCAGTAGCGTAAGCTTTAGCTTGCGTGCATTTGGTTTTGCCTTTTCTCAGAATCGCGAAACTCAAAACCACACAGGCTGAAGCCTGCGCTACAAAAGCCACCTAATCGCAGCACCCATCAGCGGCAGCGTCGACCCGTTCGCCGGAAACACATACGCGCCCATCTCCCACCCGCTCGCCGAAACTGTTTTGATTCAACGAGACCACTCCGCCGGGCCACGAAGACGACGGCGAAAGCCCCTGCTGATACGTGGATCCCAGATTCGCGCCCGCATCGATCGCCGGAGATCCGGCGAGCAGCGTAAAATTCCCTGCTCGGACGCGCATTGGTCAGCGTCGGATCGGAATTCAGCGAATGCGCATCCTGCGCGCTGTTCGTTTTCCAATTCGCAAAAGTGTACGCCGTCCCGCCCCAGCTGAACGGCGTTCCCGACGCCGAAAAATAATCGTTGTAGTCGTACGCCGTGCTGGTTTCCGAAGACGCATCCACGCTCGCATAGCGCCCGTACAAAAAATATTGTTCTTCACCAGCGCGCCCGTGGACGTGGACGCCTGGCTGATCGCCGCGTTCGTGTTCGCCGGACCGTAAACCGTGTTGTTGTAGACGATGTTGCCGGCGCTCCCGGTAAACAGACATGCCCGATGTTATTCGCCTGCGAAATATCGAGCAGGTTGCCCCACAACGTGATCGAGCTGCCCGTAGCCGAGCCCGTCGCCGCCTCCGCTGCCCACGTCCACGCCGTACGCAAACGTGCCGTAGATGTCAGATTGTGCGAGACCGTCAGCGTCGTGCCCGAGTCGCCCACCAGAACGCCATATCCGCCGCGGCGCTCGCCGCCGTGCTGTAAATCAGGCAGCTGTCGACGGTATTGTCCGTGCGAGCCGCCGTGCGCCACGACGACGCCCCACACCGCCCGGACACATACGCGGACTGCAAGTAGTGTCGTTATAAAACGTCGAATTCTGGACCAGGTTTCCGGTCGTGCCCGAGCCGTAAATCGCCAGCGGCGACGTGCCGTACGAGTTGTAGGCCGTGACGTTCGTGACGATGTTATTGGTCGCGCCCGATGTAAATCGAAATCGGATGGCGAAACGTATCGTGCACCGAAAGATTCCGCACGATGTGTTGCTGCCCGTAAGGTAAAGCCCGCCCAGCGTCGCGCTGCTGGTGTTGTAGGTTTCCGCCTGGTCGAGCGAATCGAAGATCAGCCACGTTTTGCGCGTTGTCCCAGGCGGTGTAACGACGGGCTCGATGCGGTCACGTAGCTATACGTCTTGCCGTTGCGTCGAAACATTCGATCCGTCCGAAGCGTGCAAGTAAAGATACGTCCCGTCGTAATACCAGGAGCCCGGCGTCTGTTCCACCGCCAGCGCGGAAGCTCCGGCTTGTCATCAGCGCCCCGTTTTCCCACACCGCCACCGGCGTTGATCCCAGCGCGCTGCGTAGTAGGTGTATGCGTCGTCGTTGATCGCTGACGATATTTCCGATCACGCTGTTGCCGCCGGTGGAATACCCGCTGACCGATCGCGCTCTGCGATTGGTCCGGCGCCGGAGAAATTCGACCACAGCGTTTCGTTGTTGTTGCTGTAGTACTCGACGTTGCGCGCCGTGGTGTAGATCGTCACCATCTGATCGACGGTGTTGTTCAAGCTGTAGGTAATCTGATCGGAAGTCGCCGTAGTTCCCGCGGTGACAGTCGTGCCGTTGTTCCCGCCGCCCCAGGTGATGCGCGTGATCGAGCTGGCGTTCGGCGCGGTCGCTGGCCGGGCCGATCCCCGCCCCGGTAATATTCAAGTGCCGCGGTGGCCGAAGCCTTAACGCGTGATGGTGATCTTCGTGGCGCTGGCTGGTGATGTCCAGCGTGCGCGACCTGCTCGCGCCAGTTGCGCGTCGCGCTGTCGGTGCTGGAAGTCCCGGAATCGCGGCAGCGAAAAAATCGTGGTCGCTGGTGTTGCGGCGCCAGCGTGTACCCGCTGGTGCTCAGCAGCGTCGAGCCCTTGATGATCGGATTCGCCCCGCTGCCGTACGCGCCAAACGTGATCGGCGATCCGCTCGATCCGCTCGACGGCGCGATCAGCGCCGTCCCGTACCACACGTCGCCGCGATTGAAACAGAATCGAATCCCCCGCGGAAAATGTCGACGCATTCACTTGCGCGATCGTCTGCCAGGGATGCTCCGGTACTGGTCCCGCTATTGGAATCGCTCCCCGCACGCCGCGACATAGTACGTAGTCGCCCGCGCAGGAAGCGCAACCAAGAGAAAAACACAAAAGAAGACCGCAGCAGATCAGCCACCAGTAGCATAGGCTTCAGCCTGTGCGTGCTTTTGACTTCCTGACCAACCTCAGCCTCACCGCGCTATGCATCCCGGCGCACTCTTGCCAGCCATGCAGTGCATCGCAAAACCACGACAGGCTGAAGCCTGTGCTACTGATCCCTACTGCACCACATAGCTGATGCCGCCGGAAACCTGTCCCGAGCCGGAATTATACAGGCACAAATTGTCCCCGCTGGTTCCTTCCGCGCCCACCGCCGCGTCCCCGTTGCCCAGAGCGATTCCGCCATTCGCCGCAAAATTCCATCCCGTCGCCGCCGTCGCGCCGCCAAAGCCGCTCACGCCCGCCGTGCCCGTCGCGCACACCGAGCCAGTCCCTTCGACCAGCGCCACGTTCGTGGCCGCCGCCACCACCACGTGAATCGAGCAAATATAAATTTTCTTCGACGCTGTTCCCGGCAGCCAGTTGCGTGTTCGCCGTCTGATTGATGCTGACGTAAAGTTTCGTCTGCCCCTTGCACGGATCCACGACCAGCGTGTTCGTGCCGTCAGTAGCCTTCACGCTGCCAATCGTGTTCGTGCCCGACGCCAGCGCCGGCAGCGAAGCGAGAGACACCGGCTGGGTTGTAGTCCCCACAGGATCGATGCGCACAGGATTCGATGCCGTGCCGATTTCCGTGCCGGACGCATTGCGCAAATTTACGTGGAGCGCCCGCGATGACGTCATACGTGCGGCCGCGGCGTTGCCCGATGAGAGCGCCGAGAGTCCGTCGTTGTATACCCCGCCGACGTTGCTTTCCGCCGTCGTGCCCGCGGTGAAGGCGGAGTTGTCGGTGAATCCTGCGGAAGAGGAACACCCAACAACACAATTGACACGAAAAGCAGTATTGCCGCTATCAACGACGTTAGCACCAGAAAGAGCGGTGCCCCCAAGTTTGCCAAGGTTGACGTAAAGCATACGGTCAGAAGTAGAGCGAAGAGCACCAGCATCGCCGCTAGTAAGCGCTGTAATCGAATCATTGAACACCGCCGAAATGTTATTTACTGCCGTCGAGCCTGCCGTGAACGCCGCGTTGTCGCTGAAGCCCGATGTCGCGCTGCATCCCACCACGCAATTCACTTTGAGCGCCGTGTTGCCCGAGTCGTAGAGCGAGCTCGACACCGCCGCGCCTCCGATCAGCGCGAGGTCCATCTGCCGGTGCGCGAATTGTCCTTGCGCCGGCGCCAGCGCCGCTTCCAGGTGCAAGAATGCGCCATCCGCGCCGCGTTCCTCGACCACGGCCCGCGGCGAAGCATGCGAGGTCCCCGCGAAAGCGCCAGCAGCGCCCGCGAGCATGGCCGATGCCGAAGATCCACCATTTCCGTTTCATCTTGGTGGCATTGGCTGTGATGGCGGAATTGGAAGTCATGCTGGAATTGGCGAAGCCATCGCCGGAAAAGGCGGACCTGTCCGCCGAAGCCGAAGGCGAAGGCGGCGAAACCAGGTCCAGCAATCCGCGCAATACGCCGAATTCGACGGCCACCGCTGCCGCTTCGTCCATCTAGGCATTGCCCTGAGCGTTTATGGCGAAGGGAACGACAATTCTCAGTTCGCGCTCCGAATGCACCACCCCGCCGGGACGATCCACAATTACCGGCGCGGCGGCAAGCTGCGTGACGTGCCGTAAAATGGCCCCTTCCAGCGCGCCATCCACCGAATCAAAACATATGTGGGAGCCAGTAGCATAGGCTTCAGCCTGCGCGCCTTTCCGTCCCGCAGCTTCCGAACTAACCCCGCGCAGGCTAAAGCCTGCGCTCCCATTGCTCTCGCCGAAGTCCGAAGCGGGCAAGCCCGCCGCGTCCTCCGCCTTGGACTGAGAAGAGGGCCCGCCCGCCGTAGCCCCGCCTTTCGGGGCGAAGGGAGAGGAAACGCCCGCGTCAGCTTTTGCTTTGGTAGACGTTTCCTCGTGGACTGAGGCGGAATGGGCGTGCGTGGAGTGGTCCGGCGTTGAGGAGTGTGTCGGGGGGTGTGCGGCCGGGGCAAGCTCGATCGTGATGGCATAGCCATGGTGCGGCGCCTGCGTAATCGCCTCGGCCGGAAGGAATTCCGTCACCGCAAATCCCGCCATTCGCAGCAAGTGCCGGGTCGCGCGCGCGCAGTTGTTATCGCCAATGATTTTGATTCGCATGATAGTTTGAATTGAAAACAAATACGGAACCACGGATGCACACAGATGAACACGGATGAAGCAAAATCCATGCAGGAGAACCGATCCGCGTTACTTCAGGTTAAGCTCTAATGTTCGGTTTATCTTTTTGATTTTATCTGTGTGAATCCGTGTGCATCCGTGGTTGCTTAGGTTTCTCACCGCACGAACGTCAATTGCACCGGGCCTGTGCCGCTGGCGGCCTGAAGATACGCGATCGTGTCGCCCGCATGGAACCGCACGCCCGAGCCGGCATCCTGCACGCCGCCGGAGTGGCGCGGCACGGCTATCGTTTCCACGCTCCCGGCCGATAGAGTGTCTTGCGTGGTTGCATCGGCGGAGTCGGTGCGGATGTAGAGATTCACCAGCGCGGAATTCCTGATCGACACGCCCATGCAATCAATGGGCGCGACAATCGCGGTCCAGGACACGGTGTCAACCGTGAGCTGCATCTTTACGTAGTTTGGATTGGAGGCCATGGGAACAAGGTGATCCGGGTCACAGACATTGGGTCAGGCTTTCGCTAGCTTGAAATTGCAGCAGGAGGCCCACATGAAACCGAAATTCAACAAAAACGCATTCCTGGGAAATCTGGAACACCGCGGGGGAAAGAAGCTCTCCCAGCACGGCGTAGAGTTTTCTCACAAGGAACACGAAGTGCGAAAACATCCCCCGCGCGGTTTCCGCGGCAAGAAGGGCTGACGCGCCTTGAATGGTGACGCGTGATTCGTGACTCGTGGAATGCCGAGAACCTGTCTCAAGCATGGGCCTCGTGGGTTGCGGCTTCAGCCGCGACATCAAGAGCCAAGAAAAACTGGGCTTTAGCCCCTAAAGTGACGGGCAAACACCGGCAACGGGGATTTATGAGAGAAGTTCGACATTTATCGGCCAAGGTTCGGCGGAATTTGCCGATGGCGGCTCTTGGTCTATGCGGGTCACGGATCACGCCGCAGGCGGAATTACTATAACGCGGGACCTAATCGACGACGGCGAGAAACGCAGTTCCCTTTCCCGTTTCTAATTTGTCCCGGTAACGGACAGGGCCGTTGGGGCCGCGGGAAGAATCACCGCTGAAGCAAGATTGCTTGGAACGCTTTCGACGCTGTTCAATACCGACGTGGCGTAATAGCAATAGGATCCCGGGGCGACGGCCGCGTCGGTGTATGTGGTTGCCGTAACGATCGTCGCCGTGATTCGCGTGAAGCCGCTTGTTCCGGTCGTCGGACACGGTCCAGCGGCGCGGTAGATATAGTAGCCGGCAACGCTGTCGGTTGAGGCCGTCCAGGTGAGGCTGACGGAGTGCGCTTGCGCGTGGATCTGGGCGCACAACAGCATGAACATCGCGAATAATGCGAGCTGGATTGGTCTTAGGCGCATCACAATCTCCCTTTGTCATTCACGACTACGGCAGGATCTTCGCCGTCAGCGAGGCGCCGCCAGTGGAGGAAACAACTTTGGCGCGCAGGAATCGAGCGCGCACGCCTATCACGGTTCGCGCTTCCCCGGCGGTCGCCGTGGATGTATCAACCGTGGTGTACTCGGCGTCAACGTCCGCCGCCGCGCCCTGCAAGAGAATATTGATCGCGGTGGGGGCGGTGCCGAAAATGGTTTGCCAGCGCACCGTGTGGCCCTGGTCGGGCAGCCCGGCGGGTTCGGGAATCGCGAATTGGGAGCCGGCCGTTCCGTTGGCCGGAAAACTTTCGGCGTTGAAACTGAATCCGACGTCGCCGGGAAATAGGGAAAGAGGCGGCGTTGCGTTATTATAAGCGGGCATGAGCCCTCCTGAAGATTCGGGGCGGGGTGCTTGCTGACCGCGAGGTCTAAAGTACGTGTGCTAATTGCCGGTCCTGAGGCGATCCGTTCAGCTCGTGAAGTAGCCGGCGCGGGGCGCAGGGTCGAAGAGAAATGACTTCAAATTTGAATTCTCAAATTCGAGATTTGGCCATCGCTCGTCCGGTGGGAGAAAGCGCCCCTAAATTAAAAGCGCCCGCCGGAGGTCGAACGGTGGCGGGCACAACGAAACGGATTCGAGTAACTGAAATTCTGCGAGAGTGAGAATAGCATAAGCGGTATTTATTTGTCAAGACATTTGTATAAAAATAATTCCTACGTCGCGAGCGGGCCTTTTTGCAGCCGCCCCCTATTGGAAGGAGATTGAAAATGCGCTACACACTTCTGCTGAGCCTTCTGCTCCTCTTCGCCGGCGGCGCCGCCGCCCAGACGAAGCAGTCTGGCGCGCAAGACCAGCTCCCCATAAACTTTGTGCCCACCGGCAAGGAGATGTTCAAGCAATACTGCGCCGCTTGCCACGGCCTCGACGCCAAGGGCCACGGCCCCGCCCGATCCGCTCTTAAAGTTCCCGCCGCCGACCTGACCACTCTCACCAAACGCCATGGCGGCGAATTCCCTTACGACTACGTCTCCAACATCCTGAGGTTCGGCCCCGGCGTCGCCGCCCATGGCTCGTCCGACATGCCCACCTGGGGCGGCATTTTCCAGTACATGGACAACTACAACCAGCCCGTCGTCCAGAAGCGCATCAAAAACCTCTGCGACTACATCGCGTCGCTCCAGGAGAAGTGAGCGCAGTTTGTCTTCGATCTCCGCCTCTTTACTTCCAAATCCTAAACGGGAGCGAGGCCAAGAATGGCCGTGCATGCGCATCGTCTGAGGGATGCCAGTCGACAGATTTAACACTCTGTTCTCTGTCAGCTCTTTCAGCCAAGCGATCCCCCAGTTCAAAGTATTTACTTACCTTTTAGCAAACCGCGCCAGTGATTCCTCGGCATTGATAATTGGCCCGCCGTTGAGGCACAATATCAACGAGCCTATACCACTTATCTTTTGGTAACTTCATAAAAACATCGTTTTGATATACGCGGATGGTCTGATGCTCTCTAAGGCTCTTCGTTTCTTCAAAGGAAATAAACGAACCTCTAGCCGCCCTGAATTCCAAGTCAAATTGATCGGGCGTGCCTTGATCTGCGGGCTTATACTGGCTACTCCTACATGGCCCCAAGTGAAAGTCCAAGATGGGACTGCTGTGGTGTTTAGAGTGGATGAGGACAAGATCACCGTAGCTTCCGACTCCCGCGTTACTGAATCCGATCACTGGAAGATATCGTGACGATGACTGTAAAATATCCGCACTCAGCAACGAATTGTTTTTCGTCGCTTTCGGAACCACCAACGTTGACATTTCTATTCCGGGAAGGCCATCTTTGGCTTGGAATTCCGGTAAAGTAGCTCGTAGGGCTTTCGACGGCGAGAGAGTGGACACCTCGGGTGTAAAAAGCATTGCAGGAATCGCAACTCGGTGGGGTCAATTGGCGAGACAATTGTTTAACACGATTCCCGTCGAAGATAGAGACCAGGTTGCGGACCATGGTTTTTCTGGGCCCGCAATCCTGTTTAGTGGTCTCACCGAGGATGGAAAATCATGCCTATGGCACACAAATCACTTATGACAAAGCATCGCACGATTTTAAGGCCGTAATCCCCCCAATTGGATTTCCAACGGGCCAGATCTTCAGCTTGGCTCGCGGTGACGAAATCATAAAAGAATTCGATAACGGAGGTACTACTGAGCGAGCCAGAAAAGACATTCGAGCTTGGCAGGCGACGGCTAAGGTTAAAAATGTCGAGGAATTCAACCATCAATGGGTAGTGCAACTTGTGAGGTGGATAATCCAATACGACACGAGCGGAAAAGTTGGAGGCGTTATCGAGGCGGTGGAACTGCAAGAAAATGGGGCGATTCATTGGATAGCCCCATGTCCACAGCACAAAGGCAGCTAGAGAGAGATAAATTCTTGGCAACATAGACCTAGTCATATTTCTTCAAGCTGCCCCGTTAGAGAAGCCCGACCTGCGTCTAGGAAGCCATTTCGCATTACGCCGCATTTTCCGGCACCGAAACCGAAGACTCATGAAAATACTTCGATGGTGGAAACATTCCTGAACGAGTAAGTTCGCGCCCGACTCGCGTGCGAATTTCCTCCGCCCAATCCGCCCAGGTCAGTTCGCTGATTCCCAGATGCCGCCGCGCCGCCTGATAATCCGCGCCCCCCAGATAATACACGCGGAACATCGCCATGCGGCTTGCCCTGAACGCAGGAAGGGCTCGCCCTCACCTTGCCCGGTCTCCCAGCGCCCGCTCGCCGGCCCTGGCAAAATCGCAGACGTACTCACCCAGCCGCGGCATGCGGTCCGGATGCCACATGTATTTCCCCGAAGATTCCATATTGAGCGTCGCAATCTTCGTAGTCGATCACTTCCCGCGCCGCCCGGTACACATCATGACAAACATCGAATGCAAACGTTGCAAGCATGGTCTCTCCTCCATACGCTCTGACGTGCAATTGCGATTGGTTTGACGACTACGACTGCCTGAGCGCCCCGTTACTTCCGTTCGCTGACTACGGTGACCGCAATCCGTTCCGCGCCCGAATCCGTTCCAGCGCTTCGGGCTTCACCTTCACGGGCCCGCAGGAGGGCCCTTGTCCCACCATCAGTTCACGCGCCACCAGAAGCGATTTGTCGTGCTGCCGAAACGCTGGCGTCTCGGGGCCTGCCGTAGCGGCGAAGGTGTGCTCGGTTTTTGGGTTTGCATTCGGATTTGAAAAACAGGTTTCTGGTAATTCTGTTCGTCCTCCCGGAGGTTGTCCGCAAGCGGCGCGATTGACCGGCGCGTTCGGATTCTCTTTCCTTTCCAATTCCCTATCCCAATTCCAATCCTGTGCTTGACCCTCCTCAACCCCGTCCTTGAGCGAACTCCAACCCGCCTTTGCCGTTGTCCGAAAATCCAGGTGGTCTCAATGGGTCACTGCAACACTAGCCTGAAGCTTACTCGCCGGAGTTTCAAAACCCAAAGTTTTTCTCGGGCGTTGATTTAAGCGCAGCGCGACCTTGTCGAGTTCGGCTTGCGTGTGGACTGACAGATCGGTTCTCTTAGGAAAATACTGTCGCAGCAGACCGTTGGTGTTTTCGTTGCTGCCGCGCTGCCAGGGGCTCTGCGGATCGCAGAAGTAAACTTTCACATTCGTGGCCACCGTGAAGTTCTTGTGTTGGGCCATCTCCAGCCCTCGATCCCAGGTCAACGAGCGCCGCAGCGATGCGGGGAGTCCGCGAACGTGCTGGCTCAATGCCGCCACCACAGTCGCCGTGTCTTTGCCGGGCACCTTGACCAGCATGGTAAAACGCGAATGACGTTCCACCAGGGTGGCGATATGGCTGTTGTTGGTGCCGCGCAGCAGGTCGCCCTCCCAATGGCCGGGGATGGCGCGGTCCTCGATCTCGGCGGGCCTTTCCCGGATGGAAATAGCATCGACGATCTTGCCGCGAGAGTGCCCGTGGACACTGGAGTGCCGCGACCGGCGGATCTGCCTCTTGGTTCGCAGGTGCTGAATCAGCTCCTTTTTCAGCACTCCTCGTGCCTGGATGAACAGGCTGCGGTAAATGGTCTCGTGGGACACGCGCATACTCTCGTCGTTGCGATACTGGTTCTTCAGCCATCCGGAAATCTGCTCCGGCGACCAGTCCAGGATCAGTTTACTCGCAACGATCCTCTGCAACTTCCTGTGGATGGCAAGAAGGCAGACCTTGGGGCGCAAGGCCGAATCCCAGGCCTGGTGATCCGCTTCATTGGCTCGATAGAGAAGTTGCCCGCCATGGCGGGCGACTTCTCTGCTCACCGTCGATACAGCCCGCTTGAGACCTTTGGCGATCCCACGAATCGATGAACCCGAAGCAATCCCTCGTGAGATGTCCTCTCGCTCCGCCAGTGTGAGCGTTCGCAGCGAGCGATGATGCACGGCAGGAGCAATCCCGCCCCGCTGCGCCAACATGAAGTGAATGACCCCATGTTCCTTGCCGAAGGCCCGCCCAATCTCATGCAACGACTGTCCCAACTTCCATCGGCCCCACATCTCGCTCCTCTGCATGGCGGAGAGCTTCACCCGTCTCCTGACTGTCATAAACACCACCTTTAGAAAAAAGATTTATACCAGATGGTGTTGCATCGACCGGTTGAGCTGGCACAAATTAGCGGATCTTCCAGGGCTCGATGCAGTCCTCTGACTTTCAAATTTCAAATCTGAACTTTCAAATTGATTCTTTACTGCATTCTCTACCGGCTCCGCGCGAAATCCTCCTCCCGGCAGCGCCGCCCGTCCGCGCGCAAATCGCGACACATATTCGGCAAACTGCTGTTTCGGCACCGGAGGCGCCAGCCGCTCCAGCCGCATTCGCCAGGAAGGCGGAGGAAGACGCCCGGGTACATCGCTGCCGGTCCAGTGCCCGTACCGTTTGCCCTCGTGCTCCCAAACAAACAGCAATCCTTTGTCCTGGAACTCGTCGAAGATCTGCTCGAGCCGTTCGATCGTCAGGTTGTGCCGGATCGCGGCGACGCGTCCCCAGATGACGCGCAGATTCGTCACTTCAAAGCAGCCCGAAGCATCCGCCAGGCCATAGAGCCACGCGTACTCGGCCTGCGCCCATTCCGCGCACGAGGCCAGCTTGTCCGAACCCCACATCGCATCGAAATCAATTACGCGTTTCGGCATGTTCCACCTCGGCTCTTAAAGAGCGCTTACAAGAGCGCCTCCGTAAACCAGAATCCGTACGCGGGCGGACACTTCACGCCGGCGGGGCCTGACGCGAATGGCAAAAACCGCGCACCTGGTTCCCGCACAACATTTTCCTTCTCAAATTTCAAATCTCAGTTTTCAAATCGTTTCCAGTGCGGCCCACTATTTTCAGGCGTCGAGCGCGTGCCGTCGCCATCGGTCAGAGCGCCCCTCGAATCGCGCGCTTCGCGGGGGATGGAGCCCGTGCTCAGCTTGAGATCGACACAGCGTCTTGTCCGGTATCGACCAATCGCGCCATGTGATATTCCCACACGCATTCGCCGCGACCGTCAGTCACGGACCGCGCCACGATCGCGCCTTCGCGATGGCGTTTCACCACCTCGTATCCGCCGTTTTCCATCTTGCGCAAATGTCTCAATTGTGCCGAGATCGACGCTTCCCCGTAGCGCGTAGCCTCAACCGCCCGCCCCGCGACGATCTTCCAAGCGACGCTTCACTTCTCCCGAGTGCGGATGCTCCCTTCAATTCCTTCGGCATTGCCGCATACGGAAGCCCGCGCACTGCGACGAATCCGCTCTCAACAGGTCCGACATCAACCCTGCCAGGCACATGCCATTGATTCCGTTCTGACAACTCCCCTCTCCTAACTGACCGAAAGCACCCAGTCAACATGCTCCGTCTTCGGTAGAAATGGATCACCCGTCAGCAACCGCCGTTTGCGAATAATCCTTACAATTCAATTCCGACTAAGGACATTCAATTGCAATGCCGCCCACTCAATTGCCTTTCCAATCCCGAACAATCTCCCGTATCCGTCGCAATCATATTTGCAAGAATCTTCCATAGAATACTTATATGTTCTAAGGGATGTTTATAACTTATGTATCTCACTGAGTACTTACTATATGGTTAGGATGTGTCATGTTGGGACTAGAAATAATGCGAATCGATAAGTCGCCCAAGAAGTTTAGAAGCCATCTCATAAATGCCTCAGGAGGATAATGAGGCACCGAGTTGGAGCATGCCGAGGAAATTGGCTTCGTGATATTCCCAGCGGCTGACAAGTCGGCGGAAATTATGGAGCCAGGCAAAGAGGCGCTCGATTTTCCAGCGCCGACAATAGCGACGAAGTTCGCGACCGTCCTGGGTGCTCTTGCGGCAGCGGTTGTACTTGTGAGGCGCGATAAGCCGAATGCCGTGTTTTTGCCGGAGGCGCTGATCAAGCGGATCGCTGTCGTAGGCGCGGTCGCCGATCATTCGTTTTGGTTTGGCTCGCGTGAAACGCTGCGCGACGGTCGCTTCGACGAGTCTCGTTTCATGAGGCGAAGCGCTGGTGACGCAGCAGGCGACAGGAAGACCATGGCGGTCTGCGATCGCCATGATTTTACTGCCTTTTCCTCGGCGAGTCGGGCCGACAGCAGCGCCCCTTTTTTCGCCGAACTGAAGCTGGCGTCGATGAACGTTTCCGACAGATCCAGTTTGCCGCGCGCCCGCAGGTCTTCGGCGAGCGCGTGCAAGAGCCGGTCCAGCGTACCGTCGCGCTGCCACTGCTGAAAGCGCCGGTGGCAGGTTTGATAGGGAGGATAGCGGTCGGGCAGATCGTGCCAAGGAGCACCCGTGCGCAAAACCCAAAGAACACCGTTCAGCACGGCTTGCGTATCGCGCCAAGGCCGACCTCGACCGTCGGAACGTCGCTTCGGAGCAAGCAGTGGCTTGAGTTTCTCCCACTGCGCCGCAGTTAGGTCCATGTTCCTGATTTACTCTTGTTTGCATAACTCGCAAGCTCGGAAAGACTTAAATGTGATTATGAGATAACTTCTAGCAACTTAATGAGATAATCATACTTGAATCGCGGAGAATGAGTTTGGCGGAGATATTTGATCGGCCGGCGTGAAGGCGATGACTAACGATGGCGGTGATTCTATGAGATGACTTCCGTTGGGCCGAGACCGGAGCAGGGCCCAACGATTGAGGGATCTTGACACCTTGTGCAGATAGTAGAATAAGACACCGGGAAAAGGAATCGCAGATGAAGATGCGGACGGAAAAGGATTCTCTGGGCCAGCGCGAAGTACCTTTTGCCGCGTATTATGGCATTCAAACACAGCGTGCGATGGATAATTTCCCGATCAGCGGTATCCGCGCACATGCACAATTGATTCGCGCGATGGGGATGATCAAAGAGGCCGCCGCGGCGGCAAATCGGGAATTGAAATTGCTCGATATCAGGCGAGCACGCGCGATCGTTCGTGCCGCGGAGGAGGTGATCGCCGGGAGGTGGAATGATCAATTTGTGGTGGACGTTTATCAGGCTGGAGCTGGCGTTTCGTTCCACATGAATGCGAATGAGGTCATCGCAAATCGAGCCATCGAGTTGCTCGGAGGCAAGCGAGGAGAATATCAAATTTGCCATCCGAACGATCATGTTAACTGTTCGCAATCGACAAATGATGTGTTTCCGACTGCCATGCGCCTGGCCACTTTATTTCTATTCGGCGAAGTCCTCATCGCGCTGAAGGACCTCAAGCGATCCTTTGCACGGGAAGCGGAATTATTTGATCACGTTCTCAAGTCCGGGCGTACGCACATGATGGATGCGGTGCCCATTCGATTGGGGCAGGAATTTGCGCGCTTATGCCACGGCGATGCGACGTGTCGCCGTCCTTCTGAAGCAATCTGCAGGATTTGCTGCGCGAGATAGGACTCGGCGGTTCGGCGGTAGGAACGGGGGTGAACACGCATCCGAAATATCAGAAACTCGTGGTCAAATACTTGAAGAAGATTTCGGGATGCGACCTTCGACCAACTGACGATTTGCGGTACGCCATGCAGTCCAATCTCGCCATGAGCGTGGCATCTTCCGCTCTGCGCAATCTGGCGCTTGAATTGATACGAATTAGCAATGATTTGAGGCTTTTATCGAGCGGGCCAAATACCGGGTTCGCGGAAATTCGATTGCCCGCGTTGCAACCGGGTTCATCGATCATGCCCGGCAAGGTCAATCCGGTGATGGCCGAATTGACAGCGATGGTGGGGTTTCAGGTGTTTGGCGCGGATGCAGTCACGGCGATGGCTGTGCAAGCAGGCCAGCTTGAATTGAACGTAATGATGCCTGCGATGGCTTGGAACGTCCTCCACGCCGCGGAAATTTTGAAAAACACGATGAAGGTGCTGGCTACAAAGTGCGTCGAGGGTATTACTGCGAACGAGGAGCGATGCGCCTATTACGCAACGCCACGATTTCGATCGCTGCCGCCTTGAACCCCTACATCGGCTATGCGGCAGCGGCCGAGATCGCAAAGGAAAGCGTGAGGACTGGAAAGCCAGTTACGGAAATAGCGCTTGAACGGAAACTTCTGGACATAGGGACGATTGGGAAAATTCTTGATCCGATGCGAATGACTTCCCCAACTGCGCCTATTCGAAAGGCAGGCAAGGGACCAATAAAGACGAAGCATCCGTGAGTTCCGGTGAGACATGCACAGGTTTGAGTAAAGAAATCGAAATTTGAGATTTCAGATTTCGGAAAACGGACCGGGAGCGGTGCAATTAGAGGTATCAGATCTGAATGAGCAGGCCGAGAAACAATCTTGCAGTGCTCCCCAATAAGATCGGACACCTCAATTCGGTAAGGTCCAAATCTCCCAACGGGAGGCAACGTGGGCAGGAACCCTCGCCTTGAAATTTGAATTGCAGATTTGAGCGGGCGAGTCGGACCCAAGAACACGAGGATCGTCGAATCGTTTGAGGCGGATTGATATCTGGAATTACGGGGCCACCGGGGCCTTTTCGAGCAGTTTTTCCTTGCGATAAATCAGGGCGTTGATGTTTGACGTGGCAAGCTCGAAGCCATGGCCATGCGTGATGGCGTCGGTTGGGCAGGCCTCCACGCAATAGCCGCAAAAAATACAGCGGGAATAATCAATATTGTAAACGCTCGCGTAGCGCTCACCGGCGGAAATTCGCTGCGCGTCGGTATTTTCGGCGGCTTCGATATAAATGCAACGGGCGGGGCATGCGGCGGCACACAAGAAGCATCCGACGCATTTTTCCAGGCCGTTTTCGTCGCGATGCAGAACATGAATTCCGCGGTAGCGCGGTTGAAAGTGGACGGGTTCTTCGGGATAATTTTCCGTAACGGTTTTCCGCAGCATATTGCGGAACGTCACGCTGAAACCCTTTACCAGCGTGGCGAGCGTTTCGCCCGCTTCCTTGATCATCGATGGCATCGGCATTCAGTCTAACAAAGTCGGCTGATGCGCAGCAAATGCGATGGACGTGCGGGTTATCTTCACGATGAACCGGCGCGCGGTTAAGAAAGGTTTGAACTCGTTCTCCCGCCGGAAAGAGCGGCGACGATCTGTTTGCCGTGGAAACGGCCGTTTTCGATGAAGATTTCGCTGGTGTGATTTCCGCCGATCACGACTCCGGCTAAGAAAATGCCCGGCACATTGCTTTCATGGGTTTGCGGATCCATCGCCGGCTTATTGGTATCCGGGTCGAGCGAAATGCCCAGGGAGCGCAAGAATTCGAAGTCAGGATGGTAGCCGGTCAGAGCAAATACCTGATCCGCGGAGAGCACTCTTTCACTCACCACGGGTTGAAACCCAAACCCGGCCCGGCTCGATGCGTTTCACTTCCGTCTCGAACAGCGCATGGATCTGGCCCGCCTTGATTCGATTTTCGATATCGGGCCGAACCCAATACTTGATTGTGGAACCCAACTCCGCCCGGCGATGGATCAATGTCACGTTCGCTCCCGACGCGGTAGAGGTCGAGCGCCGCTTCCGCGGCCGAATTCTTTCCGCCAATGACAATGACATCTTGCCGCCAAAACGGATGCGGCTCGGTGTAGTAATGAGAGACGTGCGGCAAATCTTCGCCGGGGACGCCAAGGCGATTCGGAAGATCATAGTAGCCCGTGGCGACGACTATTTTTCGCGCGGCAAATTGCGCGGCAATTCCCTGCTCGTTGCGCGTGTGCACGCTGAAACGGCCATCGCTCCCTTCGACGCGCTCGACGCGATGGCCCAGACGCAGATCCAGCGAATAATGTTCCACGCATTTGCGGTAATACTTGAGCGCTTCGCGTGCGATTGGGCTTCTCGGTCGGTGCTCGTCAGCGGCAAGATCGCCAATTTCGAGAAGTTCCGGCGTCGTAAAAAAGACCATGTTGACCGGATAGTGATACAGGGAGTTGCACAGGCAGCCCTTGTCGATCACCAGGGGGCGCATCCCGGCGCGTTTGGCCTCAATGGCGCAGGCCAGGCCCGTGGGTCCCGCTCCAATGCAGATCAGGTCGTATGTGCTCACGAAAGCAGTTTGCCTCGGGAAAGATTGTTTTGCAACGGCCCGTCGTCGTCCGTTCATCCGTCGGCTCACGATCTTGTAACCAAATTTTTACAATCTGCGCGTATAATCTTGGGCTGGTGCGAGATTCACCTTCGCAAATGAGCCTATGACGGCCAGCTGAAACCATCTCCATCGAACCCGCCTGAACTGCCTCTTGAGACTACGAAAGCCTCTTGAACCCTCCGCGCGTATCCGGGAGCGCTGATCGTCGTGGAAGGGATCGATGGCTCGGGAAAGAGCACGCAACTCTACCTGCTCAAGAGGTGGCTCGAAATCGGCGGGTATCGCCTGCATTTCACGGAATGGAACTCCTCCCCTCTGGTGAAATCGGCGACGCGGCGCGGGAAACAACGACGGTTGCTGACGCCCACCACGTTTTCGCTTCTGCACGCCGCTGACTTTGCGGACCGCTGCGAGCGGCAGATCCTGCCTCTGCTTCACGGCGGATATCTGGTCCTCGCCGACCGTTACATTTACACGGCATTTGCGCGCGACGTGGCGCGGAACTGCTCGCCGCGCTGGCTGCGAAATCTATACCGTTTTGCGCCGGTTCCGGACATCACTTTTTATTTTCGCGCGCCGCTGGACGTGGCCGTCAACCGGATCATGAGCGGCAGGCCAAAGTTCAAGTATTACGAAGCCGGGATGGATTTGAATCTGTCTCTCGACCGGGCGGAAAGCTTCCGGATTTTTCAGGGGCGCATCCTGGCGCAGTACGATGAGATGATCGAATCCGACAAATTCGTGGTGATGGACGGGACGCTTCCCGTGAACAACCTGCAAAAGCAGATGCGCCAGATCGTGAAATCGCGCATCGATTTATCGCGGTTCGCTCCCAAGAAGGCCGCGCGGAGGCCTCGATGAAGCCCTCCCGGTCCGGTCGCAAGAATGGCCGCTGCCAAACTGGCTTCGTCGCACTCCGGGGTCGTCGCCGCGCAATTACGGGCTGCCGCTTCCGGGCGTGAACGACGAGGAATTCGGCGGATCGCTGATCGTGATCGAGGGGATGGACGGCTCGGGCCGCTCGACGCAGATTTCACTGCTCACCGAATGGCTCGAATCGGAAGGCTTCGCGGTCCAGACGATGGGGCTGCGCCGTTCGGGACTGGTGGCGAAAGATATCGACGCGCTGCTCGCCGAAAACACGATCACCCGAATGACGCTGACGCTGATGTACGCGACCGATTTCTACGATCAGCTCGAGCACCGCATCATTCCGGCGCTGCGCTCCGATTTTGTGGTGCTGGCCGACCGCTATTTTTATACACTGATCGCCCGCGCGGCCGTGCGCGGCATCGAGCGCGAATATTTGCACGGCCTTTACGAAATGGCCTTGCGCCCGGATCTCACGTTCTGGCTCAACGTCCGGCCCGAGGCGGCGTTCGAGCGCGAGTTTCGCAAGTCTCATGCGATCAGCTATTGGGAGTCGGGGCGCGACATGTCCCTCTCCAATGATTTATTTCAGTCATTCATCATGTATCAAGCCAAGATCAAGAAAGAATTTGAAGCGCTCGCCGAGAAACAGAATTTTCTCGCGATGGATGGCGAGGCGAGTGTGGCCACGGTGAATGCGGAACTCCGGAAGCGAATTGCCGCTCATCTGGGCATTCAACGGACGCATTACCGGCCCTCCTCCGCCCTGGCTCCCTTGTGGCGCTGAGACTACCCAAACCCATTCACCTGGCCGCGATTGACGCCGGCTCGAACGCTTTCCGGCTGATCATTGCCCGTGTGCGTTCCGCCGACGAATGGGAGATTGTCGAATCGGTTCGCGCTCCCGTCCGCCTGGGCCATTCCGCGTTTACGTCCGGAAAATTTGACCGCAAGACTTTGCGCGACGCCACCGCCGCGTTTCGCGAGTTCCGAACGATCATGGACCGCCACGGCGTCGTTGCATATCGCGCGGTGGCCACCAGCGCGGCCCGCGAGGCAGCCAATCGCCACGTTCTGATCGAACGCATTCATCACCAGGCCAGGATCAACCTCGAAGTCATCTCCGGGGAGGAAGAAGCGCGCCTGGTGCGCGTGGCAACACTGCGGGCGCTTCGCAATTTCGAGCCGCCTCGGTTCATCCTCGATCTGGGAGGGGGAAGCCTGGAACTCAGCGAATTGAGGAAAGGAGTACTGCAGAGAAGCATTGGTCTGCCCCTCGGGACTGTGCGCTTGATGGAGGCGTTTCACGTCCAGGGCGTGATCCACGAACACTGCGCGAACGATATCTGGCTGCACGTATTGTCCGTGCTGCAGAGCGCCCTGGCGAATCGTCCGAGGTCCACGGCGGCGATTGCCGTTGCTTGTGGAGGAAACGCGGAAACGCTTGCCGCGCTTGCGCCGGGCCCAAGAATGGGCGGATTGGGCACGCTGAATGCCCGGCTGCTGAGCGACAGGCTCTGGAGAATTCTCCAGCTCGACGTCGAGGGGCGCATGAAGACATTTGGGGTGCGCCGGGATCGCGCGGAAGTTATGGGTGTCGCGGCGATAATTCTGGTCACGGTGGCGCGGTGGTTGCGGCTTCGGCATATGATTACGCCGCGCGTGGGCGTACGCGAAGGCCTGCTCCAGGAACTTGCCGCCGCGCAGCTCGCGCCTCCCGCCCCAACCGAAGAGCAGCGAAAACAAGCGCAGGTCATGATGGCGGGGGCGGAGTCCTTCGCCTGCCGCGTGCGCTGCGATTTGAAACACGCCGAGCAGGTTCGTCTGCTGGCCCTGCAGCTTTTCGACAAGCTGTGGCCCTATCATCACATGGATTTTGAGCTGAGGACCGTGCTGGAGGCAGCCGCGGTGCTTCACGATTCGGGGGAGTTGATCAATCGCAAGGGGCACCATCGTCACGGCGAATATCTGATCCGGAATGCAAAAATTCCGGGCCTCAGCGGCTGGGCAAAGAATATGACGGCCTGCCTGGTGCGCTACCACAACAAAAAATCCGAGCCCAGCGCGGCGCACAAAGTCTTCGCCTCTCTCAATCGGGATCAAAGAAAGGAAGCGCGCATTCTGGCCGGGATGCTCCGGCTGGCGGAGCGCCTCGAAAGCGACCACAGCCAGGCGATCGCGAAATTATCCATCGAAGGCGGACCGCGCGACGTTCGCATTCACGTGGAGCTGCGGGACTCCTCTCGCCTGAATCTTGCCGGAATCGAGCGGAAGGCGCGGCTGCTCGAGCGCGAGTTGAACCTTCGCCTGTCCTTCCACCGCGTTCTCGTGGTGGAGAAGGAAAGGGTGGCGTAATGATGCTTCTTTATCTTGTCCGTCACGGTATCGCGATGGACCGCGAGGATCCCAACTGTCCGCCCGACACGGAGCGCCCGCTGACGCCGCGAGGAATGAAGCGGACGCATGCCGCCGCGCTCGGTTTGCTTGCGATGAAGGTAAAGCCTGATGCCGTGCTGACTAGTCCGTGGCTGCGGGCCGTGCAAACCGCGGAAATCTTCTGCGAAGTGATCGGCTTCCCTTCCCGAAAAATCATCCACTCGGATGCGCTCAAGGGAACGAGCACTCCCGCCGAGTTGCTTCGCGATCTGTCGAAGCTGAAGGCCAAGGAAGTGATCTGCTTCGGCCACGAACCGCACCTGCACCTGGTCATCTGGCAGATTCTGCATACCAGCGTCCAGATCACGGAGCTGAAAAAAGCAGGCGTTGCCTGCCTGGACCTGGAGCGGATTTCGCCGCCGCAGGGCCAATTGCTGGCCCTTTATCCCCCCAGCACGCTTCGCCTTCTCGGCAAATAGTCTGGGATTTAGGCCGATTCAACGTTTCCGGACCGGGGCTCCGCGCGGATTCTCCTTCACTTTCCGATGATCGGACTCATCACATTTTTGAGGTTTGGAGGAGGCGGCGGGTCCTGTAAAATTCCATCGCACCAGACCCATGAGATTACAACCCCACCTCCGGAGACTCGACCTTGGAGCACGCAAGCCGCTATTCGTTGTCAGCGATAGGAAAACGTCTGAACCGCGCACGGCCCCTCTTGGTTGGTGCAGCAGCGGTCTGCCTGCTTGTTTCGGTCGCCTTATACAACGGTTATCCGACCGTTTTCTCGGATACTGGCGGCTATCTTTTGACCGGGACAACTTTTGTTGCATTCCCGCCGTTCCGCGCCCCTGGCTACAGCGTATTCACCAGGCTCGCTAGTCTCGAAACCAGCGCCTGGTTCATCATTCTGGCGCAGGCGCTCACTGTCGTCTATGTGCTGCAGGAAACCTGCAATTACTTGATTGAGGGTGACGCAAAGATCCGCGATCTTTGCCTGCTTGCCGGCGTTTCAATCCTCGCGGCCTTTACCAGCCTCCCGTGGCTGGTTTCGCTGCTCATGCCTGACGTTTTCGCGGGAGTGATATTTCTGTCGGCATTTTTGCTGGTGTTCAACGATGATCTGCTCCGCACCCGGCGAATCGCGCTCGCTGCAATTTTATGGATCTCGGTTAGCTCTCACATGTCATTTCTGCCGATCGCGGGGCTATTTATTCCCGTCCTTCTCGCCATGAAATTTGCAGCGCGCCGGACGCAACCCGCGCCATCGGCGAAGTCGATCCTGGGCTGGGTGCTCGTCCCGGTCATCGCTTCCGGAATTTTCACCGCCACGTTGAATCGCGAGATGGGCCTCGGATTCACGGTTTCACCGTCGCGAAATGATTTCATGCTGGCAAATCTGTTTGGTGACAGCCTGGCGGCCGACTACTTGAAGCAGGATTGTCCGAAGGATCGTCTTGTTTCGTGCCGCGATCTTTCCAGGCTTCCGCAGTCGGCGGAGGAATTCTTGTTTCGGCATCCGTTGTATATCGAACTCCGGAAGCACCCCGCGGAGATAGACAAAATTGTGCGCGGGACACTCTCCGCCTACCCGCAGCAGTTTCTGGAGAGCAGCGCCAGGCAGACGTTCTTTCAGATAGCTTCCCTGCGGACGGCGGACGAAATACGCTCCTACGGCGCCAAAGACTGGAATAATCACGCGCTGCAAAGCGTCTTCCCCGGCGAAATTCAGGACTTCCGGAAGGGCAGGCAATTTCGCGACCGCTTGCTTCCTCTGGCCGACGCCGCATCGAAAGTGGACACCGGGGCATTCTGGCTCAGCGCCGCAGCCTGCCTGCTGCTCGCCGGGATCAGCGGGTTCAGTCGCATAAACATGCTCTTCTATTCGTCGATTCTATTCCTCGCGATCAATGCGGCAATTTGCGCCACGTTCGCCGGAGTATTTGACCGTTACCAGAGCCGTGTGGCATGGATCATGCCCTTCTGCCTCACCGCCTATGTTTTGTGCTGGGTCAGAGAGTGGAAACGCAGCGGCGTCCGCGACAGCTCCACCACCGCCGATTACGAATTCGAACCCTCGCTGCCCGCCGACTTGGGAACTTATGCAGGACCCGGCCAGGTTTCATTCACGAGCGAGGTTCAAGAAGAATCCTGAGTTCGGCCACGAAGCGATCGAGTTCCGAGAGGCGCTCGGGAGTCGCTTCCATTCGCTGCTTCTTCCATACAAACCACGATTGGCCCTTGTCCTTAACGCGTACGGTCAGGTTCCCGTCGAGCAACATGCAAGGCTCGCCGAACAATCGGAATCCGCCCGCTGAAACGGGATCGAGAAGGGCCGCGCAGTCTCCCTTTCGGATGCCGACCGTGTTTGCATACAGAGGAAACGCGACCGGAACGTATCCCTCCGATATGAGGCGCTCCAGAATCGCCATCTGTTGCGAGGTAAGTTCATTCATGAGGGTACGATCTTAGATGGTCGCGGTCCATGGCGGGAAGAAAAAGATTCAGCGGAAAGAACACAAAGGGCCGCGCGGAATACGATTCCGGGACACGCATTTCTCAGCCCTCGCGGGGTCCTCTGTGTTGAAAGTCTTTGTATTGCGTCTTGAATCGCTTACGCCACGGCGGGCTTGGCAGTGCCGCCTTCATCGGGCGAGTGCTCATTCTGCTCGAGCAATTCGATCAGGTTATGGAGAGTCTCGATCAGTTCGGCGCGTGAGACGTTGCTCTTCCGGAACTGGATTCGCAGCTTGAACGCCTCGTTCTCCGGATGGAAATTGAAGATGAAGGGCTGCGGCCGCGGGCCGGCGTTCTTCTCTTCCTGGCGTTCGCGGCGGGCCTCGTCGCGGGTCAGACCGGCCTGAGCGATGCGCTGGATGGCTTCGACCATTTTCTTTTCGCTGGGCTGCCGCGCGATTTGCAGCAGCAGCGATTTGGAGACGATGCCGTTGTCAATGCAAAGCTTGCGCAGCGCTTCCGGGATCACGCGCAGGGACATTGTTTCGGTAACCGAGGAGCGCGCCTTGGCGATCTTGCGGGCGATGTCGTCGTGGGTATAGTCAAAATGCTCGGCGAGGCGCTGAAGGCCGTCGGCTTCTTCAAATGGCGTCAGGTCCTTGCGCTGCAGGTTTTCGATCAGAGCGAGTTCCAGGGTTTCGGCGTCGTCGGCAATTTTCTCGATGCAGGGGACTTCGCGCAGGCCCGCGGCGCGCGAAGCGTGGTAACGGCGTTCGCCGGAAATGATGTGGTAGCAATCGTCGCGCGGGATGAATCGCACCAGCAGCGGCTCCAGCACGCCCTTTTCCTTGATGGAGTCCGTGAGTTCGCGCAGATCGCCCAGCATTTTCCGGGGCTGATCGGGGTTGGGCCGGATTTTATCGACCGGGACCATGCGGCCGACGGCCGCGCCGCTGAAACTTGCGAGTTGTTCTACGTAGTGCGCGTCATGCCGCATCTTCAGCGTGACGGGCAATCCGATCCTCTTCGACACGTTGGATAACCTCCAGGGCCAGCTTCCCGTACTCCTTCGCGCCGGGTGATTTGGGCGCAAAGGTCATGATCGTTTCTTTGTAGGCTGGGCTCTCCTCCAGTCGCACATTCTTGCCGATCCGCGTCTTGAACAGCACCGAGCCGAACACAGAGCGTATTTGCTCATGCGTATCGCGGGAGATGTTGGTTCGCTTGTCGAACAGCGTGATGAGCACGCCGAGAACTTTCAGCCCAGGATTAGGGCGCGCGCGAATTCTCTCGTAGGTTTCCAGCAAATCGTCGGTGCCCTCGATCGCAAAATAGGCGGCCTGAATAGGGACCAGCAGGTGCGTCGACGCCACCATGGCATTCACGGTGATGATGCCCAGCGCCGGGGGCGTGTCGATGACAATATAGTCGTAATCCTTCGCGATGGGCGCGAGCGCGTCTTTCAACTTGAAAGGCGCGTCAAACTGCCCGGCCAGCTGCTGCTCGAGCTTCGCCAGCGCCAGCCGCGCCGGAGCCACCGAAAGCATCGGGTCTTTCGTCACCTTGATGACGCCCGCGAGTTCGGCGCGATGGTCGCCCAGCACGTCAAACATGGAACCCTGAATGTCGGCGGTCTCAAAAAAAGAAATGCTGGCGTTGGCTTGCGGGTCGAGGTCGATCAGGAGAGTTTTCTTTTTGCGTTGAGCGATGGCGGCAGCGAGGTTGATGGCAGTGGTGGTCTTCCCCACGCCGCCTTTCTGATTGGCAATGGTCAGGATGGCGGTCATAAACGGCCCGGGCATTTCAGCACGGGCTAAAAGCCTCCTAGAGCGGGAACATGTTCGCCGAAGCCACTCTTGGATGCAGCACCATCTCGTCGGCCAAGACCAATGTTCGGGACGATGCCGACGTCAACACCAAGAAAAGTGAAGGCGAAGGCGAATCCGCTCAACCCCCAGCGTAAGACAATCTACTCGTCCGGTTGCTTGAGTGCAAGCAAAAAAGCAGTTGCTGAATTTCCAGGACGACAAAGCGATTCCTAGAAGCGGGCAAAACGAGACTCTCGTTCACAGTCAGTCTTCCCAGGGACCTTACCCACTTGCCGAAATTGATCCATTCAGTAATGATACCTCTTTCCGTAAGGACAAACTACCGATGCTAACAGGGTTGAGCCTAGCGAATTTCAAGGCCTGGAGGGATACGGGACCGGTGCGCCTCGCACCGATAACCGTATTCTTCGGTAACAACAGTTCAGGTAAGAGCAGCCTGCTTCAATATCTTCTCATGCTGAAGCAAACTGCAGAATCGCCCGACCGCCACCGTGCACTTCACCCAGGGGATCGGAACACGCCGGTTGAACTTGGAACTTATCGTGACCTAGTATTCAATCACGACATATCTCAGGAAATTCGATTTAGCCTCGAATGGCTGTTGCCGGACTCTCTGTTTGTCTGGGATCCCCTTAGTCGAGAGAGTTTCACAGGAAGGTCAGTTAGTTTTTCTGCGACTATAGCTGCGGACGCGAAAGGCGCACGACAATGGGTCCGAGAGTTTCAATATACTCTTAGGGACGCGGGCAAGCCGCCAATCGGTGTGAAGTTTGGTGTGGCGGACGACAAGAGCAGCACTAAATATGAGCTTTCCGCCACGAACTACAAACTGGTTCGAAATCAGGGTCGGGTTTGGAAGCTCCCTGGCCCAATTCGTTACTACGGCTTTCCCGACGAAGTCGGTGCTCACTTCCAAAACGCTGGCTTTACGAGCGATCTCGCATTGGCGCTTGAGCAGCAGCTTAAGCGACTACAATATCTCGGTCCACTTCGAGAGTATCCCGAGCGTTCCTACGTCTGGTCGGGAGAAGTACCGGAGCACGTCGGCTGGCGCGGCGAAAGAGCTGTAGAAGCGATGCTAGCTGCGGCGTCACGGCATATCAGCCCAGGCTATCACCGTCAAGCGCGCCCGTTTCAGGCAGTGATTGCTCGTTGGCTGCAACAGCTGGGGTTGCTGGACTCCTTCGAAGTACGCCCCATTGCGGAACACCGAAAAGAATACGAGGTGGGAGTGCGAACACATGGAGCCGAGCACACAGTCCCCCTACCCGACGTCGGGTTCGGGGTCTCCCAGGTCTTGCCTGTTATCGTAGAGTGTTTTTATGCGGAGCCGAACACCACTATTATTCTCGAACAGCCCGAGATCCACCTGCACCCGAGCGTGCAAACAGCCCTTGCGGACCTATTCATTGAAACAATGCAGTCGCGAGAAGGCGGAGCAGACCGCCGGATTCAACTTATCGTTGAAAGCCACTCGGAGCACTTCCTCAGAAGGCTTCAGCGGCGGCTTGCCGAAAAAGTTGTTAAACCCGAGGACGTGGCCCTTTATTTCTGTGAGGTAGGTGATCAAGGCGCATCATTACGCCCACTCGAAGTCGATCTCTATGGTGAAGTCAAGAATTGGCCAGAAAATTTCTTTGGCGACGAGATGGGTGAACTCGCTGCTCGCATGGAAGCTGCGGCCCGAAGTGAGGAAGCGAATAAACAGTGACGATACCCCGGGGCCGAACTCCGTACGTCGTTGACACTAATGTGGCCGTAGTCGCCAACAGAACCGGAGGTGAATCCTACGGCTGCGCCAGCGCGTGCAGTCAGGCATTGCTTAAGATCCGCAGTTCCGGGGTCTTAGTATTGGACGAAGGACGTAGGATTCTTAGCGAATATTTCCGGATTTGCGCACCCTTTGCAAAACCCGGAATGGGAAACGCCTTTGTCAAATGGGCTCATGACAACCAGGGCAAATATGATCTGGTTCAAACCGTTGCGATCACCCCCCTAGCGGACGATCCAACCAATTTCGCCGAATTCCCAACGCACGATGACTTAGCTGAATTTGACCCTTCCGACCGAAAGTTTGTCGCGGTGGCTACCGCGCACCCGGAAAACCCGTCCATATTGCAGGCGACCGATTCGAAATGGTGGGGATGCAGGACCGCCCTGTTCGAATGCGGGATCGTAGTTAAGTTCCTTTGTCCTGCCGAAATCAAAAAGGTTTACGAGCGTAAGTTTGGCGAGCTTACCTGAAGGCAAGAATTCGACTTCCTCCTTCGGACACGGCTGAGCATCCGGCCCACTTCCCTCCGGGAAAAGGACAAACGCCTTTGCGTTGAAGCCAAAGTGTCAGGCTGGATTGTATTCAGGCAACCTTCCTTTGACTTATGCACCCAAACGAAAACTCAAGACTAGACACACTTAAGACTGTATTAATCAGTCTTACATCTTATATCGCCCGAGGTCCTCGTCGGAGAGGCCTTCGAGCCATTTGCGGAGTTCTTCGCTGGTGGATTTTTCGGAGATGGCGCTGGAAATTTTGGAGCTTTTCAGAACTTCGTCCTCGACGAAAATGGGGCAATCGACGCGCAGGGCCAGCGCCAGGGCGTCGCTGGGGCGCGAATCGATGGACATGATCTCGCCGTTGCGCTCCACCCAGATCAGCGCGTAGAACGTGTCGTCCTTCAAATCGTTGACGACCACTTTCTGCACGCGCACATCGAGACCCAGGAAAACGTTGCGCAGCAGATCGTGCGTCATCGGGCGCGGCGTCTGCACTTTTTCAATTTCGAGCGCGATGGCATTGGCTTCATAGATGCCCACCCAGATCGGAAGCACCGCGGTGCCCTGCGCATCCTTGAGCACAACGATGGGCATGTTGGTGACCGGGTCCATCATGAGTCCGCGGATTTTCATTTCCACTTCCATGGATGCCTCCCGGACTTTCTCTTTCATACTACTTGCTCACCGACCAGGCTGTTGGGAGCTGCGCCGGTCACGCGCACATGAACATATTGTCCCAAAAGGTCCGAGCGCGGCGAAGTGAAATTTAGGATGCGGTTGCTGGAACTGCGACCTGACCATTGGCCGGGCGCCTGCCGGCGAGGCAGGGCGCCGGGATGCCCCATCCACCAGCACTTCAAACGTTTCGCCGACCAGCGCCTCATTGCGCGCGATCTGAATTTCGCGCTGGCGATCTTGCAGCACGGCCAGCCTGCGCCCCTTCTCTTCTTCGGGAATCGCATCGGGCATGTGCAGCGCGGTCGTATTCGGCCGCGGCGAATACTGGAATGCAAACACGCCGTCGTACTGCGCGGCATCGAGCAGGCTGAGAGTCTCCTCAACATCCTGCTCGGTCTCTCCGGGAAACCCACGATGATGTCGGAGGTCACGCTGATGGGACGCCGGGCCGCGCGGATCATGGCAATCTTTTCGAGATATTCCTCGCGCGTGTACGTGCGTTGCATCGCGCGCAGAATGCGCGTCGATCCGGATTGCACCGGCAGGTGGATGTGATCGCACAGCTCCGGCACGGAATCGATCGCCTCGACAATGTCCTGCCCGAAGTCTCGCGGGTGCGACGTCGTGAAGCGCACGCGCCGAATTCCGGGCACCGCCGCCACGGCGACGAGAAGTTCCGCGAAACTCATTCGCTTTGGCGACGGGTCCCGGTAGGAATTGACGGTCTGCCCGAGGAGCTGAATTTCCGAGTATCCCGCGTCCGCCAGTTTGCGCACTTCTTCCAGAATCAGACGCGCTCGAACGGCTGCGCTCCGGCCCTCGCGTGTACGGCACGACGCAGTAGGAGCAGGATTTGTCGCAGCCTTCGATGATGGTCAGATAGGCGCGGAACGGATTGTCGCGCCGCGTCATTTCCGTCTCAAAGGTTTCGTCGGTATCGTTGTCGAGGCCCATCACGCGGCGATTCCCCGATTCGAGTTCGGCGATAAGTTCCGGCAGTTTGCTGTAGCTGGCCGAGCCGCAGACCAGGCTCACCCAGGGCGCGCGCTCGAAGATTTCTTCGCCTTCCTGCTGCGCGACGCAACCCAGGACGCCGATGATTTTTCCGATGGTCCGGATGTTTCCGATACGTCCCCAGCCGCGAGAAAACCTTTTGCGCGGCCTTTTCCCGGATGCTGCACGTGTTGTAGAGCACCAGCTTTGCCGCGTCGACGCTGTCCATTTGCCGGTACCCGCGCCCGAGCAGGACTCCGGCGACTTTCTCGGAGTCGTGATCGTTCATCTGGCAGCCGAATGTCTCGATGTAGAACGTGCGATCTTCCGCCGGGGGCGCGGCTGCACTCGCGCCATTCTGCGGATCGCAAGTCCGGACCGGTCAAATCGTCGACGCGGAAATCGAATGGTTGCGGCATGATCTCTGCTCCAAATAGTATCACAGTCGATGGAGGTCGATTCGCGGGCGTCGCCGTCGCTTGTACAATTATTCCCCGAGGAATCGGGGTTCTCCACGAAGTACAATCTCCTCGCGGCTGCGATTCCAGTTTCATCAAACTTAGTCGCTGAGCAAACCCTCGTACCGGCGCCGATCATCTAAGACAATAGAATATGAAAATAAGGTACACATAAGGAGCCCATCGAGGCGGGCGCGCCGCAGCCAACGCTCGCCTTGACAATACATCGTAATACGATGTATCATTCAGTTGAGACACAATCGAGCACTTTCGTGCCTGTAATTGTTTGACCCCATTTTGAGCGTGTGCTAGGTTGCCCGTTGGGGCTATCGATCGGCTTTCTGAGGGGGAGACAATTCCACTACCTGGGTTTTTGCTGTTCGTGGGCCAACTGGGCACGCTGCTGGAGCAAACGGGATGGGTTGCTCGCGTCGTGCTCGCCATGCTGTTGGGTTTTTCGCTTTTTTCCTGGGCGCTGATTTTTCAGAAGTCGCGCATGTTCTCGCGAATGAATCAGCAAACCGCGCTTTTCCTGCGAATTTTCCGCTCCAATCGGATTCTTCCCGACCCGAAACAGATGGGTGCAGGCGGTTCTCCGCTCGAACCCGTCTACACCGCCGGATATCGCGAAGTGGAAAGCCAGACTGCGCACCGGAAATCCGCACGGCAAAATTACCAGCCTGAACGCCGTGACCGTGAGCATGCAGCTGGCCGCCGCCGAAGAAGTCCGCAAAGCCGAAAAATATATGTCCTGGCTGGCGACCACGGGCTCGGTTACGCCTTTCATCGGCCTGTTCGGCACGGTGTGGGGCGTGATGGATGCATTTACCGGCCTGGGAACCGCCGGGGCGGCGAGTTTGCGCGCGGTTGCTCCCGGCATTGCCGAAGCCTTGATCACAACGGCGGCGGGGCTATTCACCGCGGTTCCCGCCGTGATCGCCTACAACCACTTTTTGCACGACATCAAGGATCTGGGCGCGCGAATGGATGGCTTCACGATGGAAGTCGTCCGCTGGTTGAAAAACTATATCCCGAATTCAGCGGGGGTAATGTGAAATGGACTTCGCGGATATTCTGCTCGCGATAAAGTAAACGAATATGCCGCAGCTTTCTCGCCAAACCGGGACTTCCCTTTCGGACATCAATATTGTCCCTTTCGTGGACGTCATGCTGGTTCTGCTGGTGATTTTCATGATCACCGCGCCGATTCTGCAGTCCGGCATCGAGGTGGACGTCCCGAAAACAAAGACGGTCAAGGAAATTTCCGAATCGCGCGTGGTGGTTTCGATCGACCGCGCGCAGCGAATTTACATTGGCGACGATCCGGTCAATATCCACGAACTGGGAGACAAGGTGCACGCGCAAATGCACAATCCGCAGGGCGAACCTATTTACCTGCGCTGCGATAAGACCGTTCCCTTCGGTTCGTTCGCGCTGGTGGTGGACACGTTGCGGCAATCCGGCATCCAAAATATCAGCGTCGTCACGGAGCCGCTGGACGAAACTCCGCACTAAGACCTTATGTCCTATGCCCCCGCCCATCCCGGCGCCGAAAGCCTGAAGAAGCCCTTGGTGTGGTCGCTCGGGTTCCATGTGATTCTGTTCAGCTCGCTGCTGGTTTCCACATTGCTTTCGCAGCGCGGGGATTCCTGGGGAGGCCTCGGCGGCGACAACGCAGTGTCGGTCGGGCTGGTCGGCAAGCTTCCGGGAGTCAATCTGCCCCGCCCCGAAGCCGTAACGCACAAGCCGCGTGGTCGATACCAGCAAGGGTCTATACAAAGTCCGAACCGCCGCCGAAACCAAAGGAAATCGAGACACGAACGCAAAAAAAATTCCGGAATTCACCAAGGAAAAGGCGCCCCATTACGTCACACGCCCATCCAAGATACTTGAGGACACGACCCCTCCTCCCCCGAATGCCGTTCCCTACGGTGCAGGGCGGCGCGCCCGCGCTGCCGTACTCGCAGTTCACGATGAACGGCGCGACGCAGGGAGGGATGGGATTCACTGGCCCGGGAGGCGGAGATTTCGCCGGGAGATTCCCCGCCTACGTGGATGCCGTGCGCAACCGCATCAGCAGCAATTGGCTGCAGTCCACGATGGACCCGTCGGTTCGCTGGGCGCCGCGCGACGCAATTTACGTTCCAGATCCTGCGCGACGGCACGGTCACGAACGTGCAGCTCACGCAATCCAGCGGCAACCGTTCGGTGGACAACTCGGCTCTGCGCGCCATTTTGAGTTCGAGCCCGGTGTCGGCACTTCCGTCGAATTATTCCGGGAGCAGCGTAACCGTCGAGTTTTGGTTTGAGTTTCGCCGGTAGCATCACGACCCGGTGGTAGAGCTGGCTCGGGTCTGACACAGAAGGTGGATGAATGATCGGACAAGATTCGGGCGTCGCAAAGATTCCCTGAGAAAAATCGGTCTGTGGCTTTATCTGTGTCTATCTGTGTTCATCTGTGGTTTCGTTTCCCTTCTTTCCGCTCCGGCCTGCGTCCGCGCAAGATTGGTTCCGAACCGGCACGGGACTGGGCGTTACGAAACCGCGCGTCGCCGTGGCGGATTTTGCGCCCAAGTCCCCGACCTCGCAGCCGCTTGGCAGTCGAATTCAGCGATGTCGTGCGCGCCGACCTTGATTACAGCGGCATCCTCGAACTGGTGAGCAAGAGCTTTAATCCGCTGCAGTCCCCGGCGTTCTCCGGCGGAAGTGGACTTCAAGGCCTGGTCCGACGCGTCCCGCGTCCGCGCAACTTCTGGCCTTCGGCAACCTCTCCGCAAGCGGCAACAGCCTGGAGATTCAAGCCTGGCTGAACGATGTGCGCAATTCCTCCCTGCCTCCGGTCATCGGAAAAGTTTATCGCGGCGAAGTCAAGCGACGCGCAGGTCCGCATCTTCGCGCACCAGTTCGCTGACGAGATCATCGGCAAGCTATCCGGCGGTTTGCCGGGCATCGCCAGCACGCAGATCGCGTTTGTGAGCAATCGAAGCGGCAACAAGGAAATCTGGGCGATGGATTACGACGGCGAAAACCAGCACCAGATTGACGCAGCTCCACACGATCTCGCTCACGCCGCGCTGGTCGCCCGACGCCTCGCGCATTGCCTTCACCTGTTATGCGCCGCGCAGCGGCAGCGTGCTGACCGCTCAGATTTGCATCCAATCGATGCTGACCAACCATCTGATTTCCTGGCCGCGCTTTCAGGGCACAAACTCCTCGCCCGCCTGGTCGCCGGACGGATCGCAAATCATGTTCATGTCCAGCATGTACGGCAATCCGGAATTGTTCATGACCGATGCCTCGGGCGGCCACCCCAAGCGCCTCACGTATTCCAACGGCGCGAACACTTCTCCGTCCTGGAATCCGAAGACCGGCCAGCAGGTCGCGTTTGTCAGCGACCGCGGCGGCATTCCGCAGCTCTACACCATGAACGCGGACGGATCGAGCCAGACGAAAGTGGACTTGCCCGACATGGGATACGTCATTGATCCGGCGTGGTCCCCCAACGGCCAGTTGCTGGCATTCAGTTGGCGGCGCCCAAACGGAAATTACGATCTCTACGTGATGGAAATCGTCACGCACCAACTGGTGGAACTGACGCGCGATGCCGGGCGCAACGAACGCCCGAGCTGGGCGCCGGACGGGCGCCATATCGTTTTCGAATCCACCCGCACGGGAACGCGGCAAATCTGGTCCATGCTCGCGGACGGAACCGAGGCCCGGCAGCTGACCAAGCAGGGACAGAATGAATCCCCCAACTGGTCGCCGAAATGATTCGAGTTCCGGAGGATTTCGTGATTCACGATCAGCAACGTTTGTTTTGGAAAGGTCTGAGATCGTGTATTTGCACTCACTACACATGCTCCGGTAAATTCCTAAAGGAGGAAGAAGAAAAGATGCGGACTCGTACGTACGCCAGGGCTCTGTTCAGCACTTTGCTCGTTGTCGTCGCTCTGGGCGCAGCCTTGCAAAGAAGCCTGCGCTACAAGCGCCACCGCCACCCCCACCCCCTGCAGTGGCGCCGCCTGCACGACCGACGGTGAATCTGCAGGCCTCATCGACCCTCATCCAGAGAGGTGAGTCGGTGACCCTGACTTGGTCATCGACCAACGCCACCTCGCTCAGCCTCTCGCCAGGGATCGGAAATGGTCACGGCGGAAGGCACACAACGCGTGACCCCACCGGATTCCACCACCTACACGATTACCGCCACCGGACCCGGCGGCACGGCGGATGCCAGCGTGCACATTTCCGTCACGCGCTCCTCCTCCGCCTGCCCCGTGTAAGCTCACGAGCCGACGATGCAGGAGTTGTTCGACAAGGAAGTGAAAGACGCCTATCTTTGATTATGACAAGGCGGATATACGCACGGACGCCCGCGATGCCCTCTCGCAGACGGCTCAGTTCTTGCGCTCCTATCCGCAGGTGAAGGTCGTCATCGAAGGACATTGCGACGAGCGCGGTTCCACGGAGTACAATCTGGCTCTGGGCGACCGGCGCGCGGCGGCAGCCAAGCAATTCCTGGTTTCGCTGGGAATCCCGGCCGACCGGATGGAAACGGTCAGCTACGGCAAGGAAAAGCCGTTCTGCAGCGCTTCCACCGAAGAGTGCTGGCAGCAGAATCGCCGGGCACACTTTGTAATGGGGAAATAGCTCGGGAACCTCGTGGGACTCGCCCAATCAGAGCGGGTCCCGCGAAGCACGAGTTTACGGATGGCGATCCTCACCCTTGACGGACGCGGGCTCTGCTCTTACGCTAAATGTATGACGGGTGCGAGCCCGCTGTGGCGTGCCCTCGGATGAGTGAAGCGTGACGGCCCAGACGTCGAGGAGCCTGCCCTCAAAAGGAGGAACACCTTGCGTACCCGATGGATTCTATTTTTCGGTGCTGCCATGCTCGCGGGAGCCCTTGGCGGCGCCCTGCTTGGACCCGCGCCGGCTGGGGCCGTGGCGCGTGAGATCATTGAACTGCAAACCGGCGTGAACCAGTTGATTCAGGGCCAGCAGGCCATGCAAACGGCGATCACGCAAAACAACGCCGTGGAGCGGACCTTGATCGAGCAGTCGCTCGACGCGGTCAATAAGCTCAGCGTCGGCATGGCCGCGGTCCAGAAGAATACGCAGGATTTCTCGGCGGCTTCCGGCGCGCGCCTCGACACGATGGGCACTCAGGTGCAAGGGCTTTCGGATAACGTTGCGGACCTGCAGGCGCGCCTGGGCAAGCTCGACCAGAAGCTCACCGACATCCAGAACACGTTGCAGAATGTGGACTCGAAGCTGGCGGCGCCTGCCCCGGCTGCGGTTCCTCCGCGGCTCCGCGTCCGCTTCAGGACCGGCGCCCGGACCCGGCGGCGCCTCCGATGGCCGCCGCGCCTCCCGCCTTCGGCCGACGTGCTGTATTCGAACGGGCTGCGGGACATCAACGGCAAACACTATGATCTGGCAACTCAGGAATTTCAGGATTACCTCAAATATTACGGCGATACCGATCTGGCTTCGAACGCGCAGTTCTACCTCGGCGAAATCGCCTTCATGCAGAACCAGTTCCAGCAGGCTTTGGACGCCTACAACAAGGTGATCGAAAACTATCCGAAGAGCTTCAAGACGGCTTCCGCGCGAATGAGGAAGGGCTTCTGCCTGGCGGAACTCGGCCAGAAGGCTGCCGCCATCCGCGAACTCCGCACGGTCGTCCGCCAGTATCCGGGAACCGACGAAGCAAAGCGCTCCGCCGCAAAATTGCGCGAAATGGGCGCCACGGCCGGCTAAGACTTCGGCGCCGATTCCAGTTCTGTCTTTCCCGCGCTGTCATCTGCTGGTGTCCTGCGGCTTCAAGTCCTGCGAGCATTGACTCCGTACAAGTTCGCATAAACTCTGACGAATCTTCACATCCCGTGATTATCGCTTCGGCCCGTCTCACGTTTGCACGGCGCTCGCTGCCGTGTTATCTTCGCCCGCTCAGGGAGAAAAACATGTCTGTCAACAAAGTGATTCTGGTGGGACGTTTGGGCCGCGATCCGGAGACCCGATACACGGGCGCCGGCCAGGCCGTCTGCAACTTTTCACTCGCCACCGATGAAACCTTCAAGGACCGCTACGGCGAGCGCCAGAAGCGCACCGAATGGCACAAGATCGTGGTTTGGGGAAAGCAGGCGGAGATTGCCCAGCAGTACCTGAAAAAAGGCTCGCAAATTTATCTGGAAGGCCGCATCCAGTCGCGCGAGTGGACCGACAAGGAAGGGCAAAAGCGCACCAGCTACGAAATCGTCGCCACCAATTTCCGCATGCTGGGCTCGCGCGTCGGATTCGATGGGCGGCGGCCGCACGCAGCAGCGCCCCGGCTGGGCATTTCGACGCCGAGGCTCCCGCCCCTCCGGCGGACGACCAGGCCGGTCCGGAAGTCACCGACGAAGATATTCCGTTTTAAGTCGGTACCGTGCACGCTTTGAGGGCGCGTGTGCATGCTCATGCGAGCACAATTCAACAGGCTGAAGCCTGTGTCCTGTTATTCGTACCGCAGCGCTTCGATCGGGATCGAGCTGCGCGGCCTTTGCGCGCGGGGTAATATCCGAAGAAGATGCCCACGGCAGCGGAGAAAATGACCGCAGCGATGATGGCCTTGCCGGAAATCAGCGTCGGCCAGGAGAGGAAATTGCTGATCAAGCGCCGAACCAATCAGCCCGAATACGATTCCGATCGCCCCTCCCATCATGCTGAGCGTGACTGCTTCCACCAGGAATTGACGCTGCACGTCGTTTTCGGTCGCGCCCACGGCCATGCGCACGCCGATTTCGCGGGTCCGCTCGGTCACCGACACCAGCATGATGTTCATGATCCCGATGCCGCCCACCAGCAATGAAACCGAGGCGATGCCTCCAAGCAGTATCGTCATCGATGGACGCCGTCTGGTTCGCCAGGTCCTCGATGTCCGCTTGCGTGCGGATCAAAAAGTCGTCGTCAGTGCCGGGCCGGATGCGGTGCCGCTCGCGCAGCAAACTGGTAATGGGAGCGACTGCCGCCAGGGACGCCTCTTGGGAGACCGCGGATGCGTTGATGAACTGCAGCCAGGTGATGCCTTGGATCTTGCGTTGCACGGTGGTGTACGGCGCGAAGATCACGTCGTCCTGATCCTGCCCCACGACGCTCTGCCCCTTCGATGCGAGCACGCCGTCCACGCGGAACGGCAGGTTTCCGATGCGAATGGTTTTCCCGATCGGATCCTCATCCACGAACAGAATTTTCTCGACCGTGGTTCCGATCACGCAGACATTCGCGGCGAGATCGACTTCCTCATCGCTAAAGACCGAGCCTGATTGCACGGGCCAAGTCCGGATATCGAAATAGTTTGGCGTTGTGCCCGTGACCATCGTGTTCCAGTTTTGATTCCCGTACACGACCTGCTGGCGGTTCGTCAAAGACGGCGCGGCCTGCTTGATGAGAGGAATCTCTCGCAGGATGGCGTTCATGTCGTCGATCGTGAGGGTCTTCACTCCGCCGTATCCCTGCCGCACGCCGCCCGCCCGGTTGCTTCCCGCCGCGATGAACACGGCATTGGTTCCCATGGCCGCAATGCCCTGCTGGACCTTGTAATTTGCGCCCTGGCCGATGCTCACCACGGCGATCACGGCCCCCACGCCGATGATGATGCCCAGCATGGTCAGCGCCGAGCGCATCTTGTTTCGGGCCAGCGCCCGCAGCGCCAGCCGGAATGTGTTCATGAAATCCATGATTCTTCTCCAGACTACGAAGCGGTTACTTGGCCGCGTCGGCTGCCGCCATTTTTTCCTCGACGGGCATTATCTTCCGCGTCTTCGGCGGCCTGCTCCTCCGGTGTGGGAAGCGTTTGCAACACTTCGCGGGCAATGAAACGATCGCGGACGATGTTGTCCCGGCGCAGTTTGCCGTCGCGGAACTCCAGTGTCCGTTTGGCATATTGAGCGATGTCCGGCTCGTGCGTGACCAGCACGATGGTCAGGCCTTGCTCATCATTCAGGTCTTGCAGGATGTCCATGATCTCGACCGAAGTCCGGCTGTCGAGGTTCCCGGTGGGCTCATCGGCAAGCAGGATCGAAGGCCGGTTCACCAGCCCCCGCGCAATCGCGACGCGCTGCTGCTGTCCTCCGGAAAGCTGCGAGGGATGATGCCCGGCGCGGTCGGCAAGCCCCACGCGCGTCAGAGACTCCATGGCCCGCTTGGTCCGTTCTTCCGGGCTGATTCCCGCATAAACCGTCGGCAACTCGACATTTTCAAGCGCCGAAGTGCGCGACAGCAGATTGAATTGCTGGAACACAAATCCCAGCTTCCGGTTCCGTATTCGCGCCAGCTGCGTCTTCGACATCCCCGAAACATCCACGCCATCGAGGTAGTAGTGCCCTTTTGTCGGGCGGTCCAGACATCCCAGGATATTCATGATCGTGGATTTGCCGGAACCCGATGGCCCCATCACGGCGACAAATTCTCCTTCGTAGATCTCCAAGCGAAACCCCGCGCAGCGCCTGAACTTGAATTTCACCCAAATCGTAGGTCTTGTAGACGTTTTCAAGCCGGATGACTGGCTTCGCATCGGTGGATGCCTGGGTTCGTATCCACTGCAGTGTGAAGTTTGTTCGGCCATGTTGATTGTCAGGGAAGTCGATAATCAACTAGAACCTGCGCATGGCGCCGGGGCCACCTGGCCCGCCTCCGGTCTAGGGGCTGCGGGCCTGATTCTGCGCTGTCGTCGTACCGCTGGTCGACTGGCCAATGACGAGTTCGTCTCCCGGTTTCAGATTTCCGCTGGTCATCGCCGTAAAGGTGAAGTCGGTCACGCCGAGTCCCACTTGTACCGGCTCGAGAGTCTTGTCCGGAAGCAGCTTCCAGACAATGCCTGTGTCCTCGCGTTGGCTGTTTGCGCCCGCTCCGCGCCCGCCGTTCTGGCCGCCACCCGTCCGGGCGCCATTGCCAGCTCCCTGGCCGCCCGCCTTGGCTTCGCTCCCGCCGGGGCCCCGCCGCCGGCATTGCCCGCCGGCGCGGCTGGGCCGCCCCCAGCGGCTCCCTGCGCTCCGCCGGTAGCGCCACCAGCCGCAGCGCCGGAACCGCTGCCTGCAGCGACCCGCGCAGCGGCGGTCGCCACGGCATTATCGATGATGTTGTACTTCGCATAGAGCGCCTTGCGCTCGCTGTCAGTCAAATCTGGCTTGAATCGCAGCGCGCCGTTGGGAATCTTCACCACATTGTTGGCCGTCGCGACAGGGATGGAGGCGTACGCGGTCATGCCCGGAAACAGCCTCAAGTCGGGATTATCGAACGCGATCGTCGTGTTATACGTTACGACGTTCTGAATCGTGGTGGCGTTCATGCGACCTGCGTCGACGTGTCCGTAAAACGTCTCCCGCGGAAACGTGTCCACGCGGAAACGTAGCCTGCGCGCCGACCCGGATGCGGCCAACGTCCGCCTCGTCGGTGTTCGTATAGACCAGCATATGAGTCAGGTCCTGCCCGATGCTGAACAGGTTTGGCGCTTGCAGGCTGGCCGCGACCGGCTGGCCGACGTTCACCGTGCGATTGATCACCGTACCATCGATGGGCGCGCGGATCGTGCAATAACTCAGCTGCAGTTTTGCGGAATTCACGGCGGCCTTCTTCATGAGCACCTGCGCCTTGGCTTGATCCCGCTGGGCGATCGTGGCGGCCAGTTGCGCCTCGGCCTGCTTCTCCTGCGCTGCGGTCGCGTGCTCAGCCGCGACGCGCTTCGTCATAGTTCGCCTGGGCATCATCCCTCTGCTGGGCGGAAAGAACGCCCTGGTCCGCCAGAGCCTTCGTGCGTGTCAGCTGTGTTTCCATATCAATGGTTGTCGCATGCGCCTTGGCAATGTTGGCCTTCATGGTCGCCACGTTGGCGCGGCCGTCTCGATCTGCGCCTCCAGATTTGTCACGTTGGCCACTGCATTTTGATAGTCCGCCTGGGCCTGCGCGAGCGCATTCTGGAACGGGACGGGATCAATCTGCGCCAGGATGTCGCCTTTCTTCACTTTCGAATTGAAGTCGACATTGATGGCCACGACGTTGCCCGACACCACCGAGCCGACCGGGACGGTGTTGACAGGATTGATCGTCCCCGTGGCTTGCACGACTTGGGAAATATCGCCCTGGTCGACTTTTGCAGTGAAATATTGCGCGCTGGACTGCGCGCGCCAACGGATACATAGCGCAGCCCAGAGGATCAGGGCGACTGGGGGAGCCACCAGCATGGCGCGGTGCATCATCGACCGCTGCCACAATCTTTCACTTTTCAACAGAATGTCAATGAATTCTTCCCATGTTGGGCGCACACCTCTGAGTCTAATCGTGCCCTTCATTACTCCTGTTTTCGGCGTTCCGCATCCATTCTCAGGAGCAATTCTTCGAACTTTGGTCCCTGCTCCGGCGTCAGGACTTGCCGGATTCGGTCCCGGCCCTCTTGCCGGGTCTTTTCGTATTCGGGATCGTCGCGCTTGTGAATCTCCGCGTAGCTGCGCGCGGGTGTCGTTCAGGATCGCCTGGATCTGCTTCTGCTGGTCCGGAGTCAGATTCAAATCTCTGGTGAAGATCGCCATCGTGTTGGCTGGGGTGCGGCGCAACCTGCGAGTGCGCGGCAAGCACACGTGTGGTCACCACATAGGTCCCCACGGAGCCCAGAGCAATGCCCAGCACAAAGACCAGAACAACGAGCAAGACTGCCTTGCGACTGCCTTGGCTAGCGTCCATAGTGCCTCTCCGCCAGCGATTGCAGCACTTCTTCGTTACTCACCGGGTCCCCCGGCGGTTGCGGAAAATCGCTGGCACTCAGTTCGGTTCTGCTAGGCAGTGGCGGCGCGGTGTACGGCGCGGCGCAAACCCGACAAGATACACGGACAGAGCGAGCAGCAGCACGGCTGCCGTCAGCGACAACCGCGACGCCAGGAATTCGAGCGGACTCCAGAACGCCGCCGGCGATTCCGCGCGCATTTTCTCCTCGCGAATTTTCGCCAGGACGCCCGCCAGAAACGCCTGGCGCGGCTCCGCGGCCGGTTCCCAGGCCTGGCGGATCAGATCTCCCGCCAGCCGCGAATTCTCCAGAGCCGCGCGGCAATTCGCGCACTGTGCCAGGTGTTCGTCGAGTTCGGGGTCCGAGGCCCCTCAGGTAATCCTCGAGGCGTGCTTCGTATTTTCGACATCCGCATCGGAACTTTCGTTTTGTTAAACACCTTTGTCGCTCCTTCCCTGCCTGAGCCCGGGACGCATGAAGCGGCCGCTTCTGCATCCGCTTCCGATACATCTCCACGAGCCGGCCTCGCGCTCGAAATAACCGCACCTTGACCGTATTGACGTTCAGGCCCAGAACCTCCCCGATTTCCTCAACCGAAAACCCCTCGACTTCTTTCATGACCAGCATCAGCTGGTCTTTTTCCTCCAGTTCGCCGAGCAGCCGCTCGATCAATTGGCGCTGCTCGACCCGGCGTCCCGCGTCCTCGCGGTGCTGGTGGCCGCCAAAACTTTGCTCCGGCACCGACTCCAATTTCCGCACTTGTTCTTCGCTCAAATCCGACTCGTACACCAGCCGCCGCACTTTCTTCTTTCTCAGATAATCCCAGCACTCATTGACCGCAATCTTGTAGAGCCAGGTGCCGAATGCGGACCGCAGATCAAAGCGCCGGATCGAAAAATACGCCTTCGCAAGCGCCTGCTGCGCCACATCCTCCACATCCCCGCTGCCCCGCAAGATTCCTCCCACGACCGCCAGCACCCGGTGTTGGTGGATTCTTACCAGTTCCTCATAGGCGCGTAACGTCGCCTGCCTTGGGCGCGCCGCACCAGCAGCTTTTCCTCTTCCGCGGGCGTCAACGGTTCCTTCGCTTTGCCCGCCGGCGTTCCGCGGGCTAATGTCTGATTTTGTGACGTTTGCCATCGATTTCCGGTTACACCGCCTTCCCGATATAGTCAACTTTTTTCGCTTGCAGGCACTATAACTCTATGGAACAATGCCGACATGATCATAGGTGACCGTCTTCGCGCACTGCGCGAAGAAAAGAAGTTTTCCCAAGGGGACATCGAAAAGCGCACCGGACTGCTTCGTTGCTATATTTCCCGCGTGGAAAATGGCCATACCGTTCCGGCCATTGAAACGCTGGAGAAAATGGCGCGCGCTTTGGAAGTCCCACTTTATCAACTCTTCTATGACGGAGAAGAGCCACCCGAACTCCCCAATCTTCCGAAGCGCAAAAGCGCCGACGATATCGTGTGGGGCAGTTCCGGGAAAGAGGCACGTCTTCTGAACAAGTTTCGCAGGCTGATGGGTCGCATTGAAGAAGGCGACCGTCGTCTCCTGCTTTACATGGCTCAGAAGATGGCCAACCGCTAAGTCCAGCGGTCTCCCGGGTCCATCGGGACGGCAATTCCCGCCATACAGGCTTATAGGCCCGGGCGTCACCGCGAAGGTTCTGCCGCGAAGGTGATTCCACCCGGGCCGAGGCCAAGCTGTACATTCTGAGTGTATGTTTCATACTGTGAACAGGCAAGCTCGGTCCCCTCCTTGCCTGTTTTTCCTATTCCCACTCGATCGTGCTGGGCGGCTTCGAACTGATGTCGTACACCACCCGGTTAATCCCGCTGACTTCATTCACGATCCGCGTCGAGATGCGCTCCAGAACTTCCGCGGGCAAGGCGCGTCCAATCCGCCGTCATGGCGTCTTCGGAATCCACGACCCGCACCGCGACCGTGAACCCGTAGCTTCGCTCGTCGCCCATGACGCCCACGCTTCGCACCGGAAGCAGCACGGCAAACGCCTGCCACACTTTCTCATAAAGTCCGGCGCGCCGAATTTCCTCCACGACAATGGCATCCGCATCCCGGAGCAGCGACAGCCGCTCTTCGGTCACTTCGCCCAGCAACCGCACCGCTAATCCCGGCCCGGGAAACGGATGCTTGGTCAGCATCTCTTCCGGCAGTCCCAGCTCGCGTCCGATGCTCCTGCACCTCATCCTTGAACAGCTCGCGCAGCGGCTCGATCAGCGCAAACGGCAGATCCTTCGGAAGGCCTCCCACATTATGATGCGTCTTGATGGTCTGCGAGGGGCCTCGAACCGCGACGGATTCGATCACATCCGGGTAAAGAGTTCCCTGCACCAGGAAAGCTGGCCCGGTTGGGACCGCTGGCCATCTGGCGGGCCTGCTCATCAAACACGGCGATAAACTCCCCACCGATCCGCTTCCGCTTGTCTTCCGGGTCCGTTACACCCTTTAGACGCGCCAGAAAGCGCTTCGATGCGTCCACCCCCTCGACCTTGAGTCCCATCCTATCGCGCAGCAGTTCCAGGGTCTCGCGAAATTCATTCTTCCTGAAGCAATCCGTTATCCACGAAAATATTCGTCAGCCGGTCGCCGATGGCGCGGTGCACCAGCACCGCCGCCACAGCCGAATCCACTCCCCCGCTCAACGCGCAGATCGCTCTGCGCTTCGCCTACTTGCTTGCGGATCGATTCCACCGTTTCCGCAATAAAGGCCGCGCCGCTCCAGAGCGGCCGCGCATGGCAAATATCAAAAACAAAATTGCGCAGGATTTCGGAGCCGCAATCGGTGTGCCGCACTTCCGGATGAAATTGAACCGCGTAAAGCTTTCTGCGCCGGGTCCTCGGCCGCGGATACGGCGTTGCCGGTTTCTCCGGTCACGTGGAATCCGGCAGGAAGCGCGCGCACGTGATCGCCGTGGCTGTTCCAGATTCGCAGCTTGTGCGGAAGCCCCGCGAACAAAGCGAGCCGTTCTTCACCACGAGCTCGGCCCGGCCATATTCCCGCCGGTCGGCCCGCTCCACGCGCCCGCCCAGAATGTGCGCCATCCATTGCAATCCATAGCAAATTCCCAGCACCGGCACGCCCATCGACAACACGCCGGGGTCGCAGGGCGGCGCCCCGGCGTCGTACACGGAATTCGGTCCGCCGGAAAGAACGATGCCGGTCGGCTCGAACTTGCGGATTTGCTCGACGCTCGCCGTGCAAGGCAGAATCGCGCTGAACACCTGCTGCTCGCGGATTCGCCGCGCGATCAACTGCGTATACTGCCCGCCAAAATCAAGCACCACGATGCCGCCGCGCTCACTCATCGTTTCCTCTTAATGTCCTCATCGGGCCGAGTCGCTTGCCCTGTTTTGCTCTGTCTCGCTCTGTCTTGCTCTGCCTAGCTTTGTTTTGCCTTTTCCGCAACTTCAGTGTGAAGCACAACTTCCCCGCCAAGCCATTTCAAATCAAAAATCTCAAATTTGAAATCTCGTTCCCTGATCCCCAACACCGAACTATATTGGTTACGCAATTCCCTGTAAAACTCGCTCGCGCGCAAAACTATTTCAATTCTCACATTTCAAATTTGAAATCTCATCCCACCACCACGTTGACCAGCTTGTCCGGCACCGCGATTACTCTTAACTATCCGCTGTCCATCCAGAAGTTTCGCGATCTTCGGGTCGGAAAGCACTCGTTTCTCTAGTTCAACCTTGTCCAGGCCGGCCTCGACGGAAACCTTGCCTCTCACGCGGCCGTTCACCTGCACCACAATTTCCACCTGATCTTCCGCGGCCAGTTCCGGCACAAACTTGGGCCATGACGCGTGCGCCAGCGTGTCCTGCGTGTGGCCGAGGATTTCCCAAAGCTCCTCCGCCAGATGCGGCACCATCGGCGCCAGCATCAGAGTCAGCAGCTCGAAGACTTCCCTGGCAACTTCGGGACGCACGCCCTCTTCCAGCGGCTCCTGCGCCTGAATCTCGTTGACCAGCTCCATCAGCAGCGCCGTGGCGCTATTGAAATGCCAGCGCGTATCAAAGTCGTTCGTCACGCGCCGCAGCACCTGATGCGCTTTGCGCAGCAGGGCCTTTTCTTTCGGCGTCGCCGAATCGAGCGAAACCTCCCGCGCCGCCGTCGCAGCGCCTTGCGCAATCGTTCCGCGTGTCTTGGAAACCAGACGGTAGCACGCGCTGCAGGAAACGCGCGCAGCCTTCGATCGCCTGCTCGCTCCATTCGAGATCTTTTTCCGGCGGCGCCGCAAACAGCGTGTACAGGCGGCCCGTATCGCAGCCGTATTTCTCGCGCCATGTCCTCGGCCCCGACGACGTTGCCCTTCGATTTCGACATGGCCGTGCCGCCCTTGAGCACCAGCCCCTGCGTGAACAGCCTCTTCACCGGCTCGTCGTGATTCACGAGTCCCAGATCGCGCATCACCTTGCAGAAAAACCGCGTGTACAGCAGATGCAGAATCGCGTGAACGATCCCGCCGATGTACTGGTCCACCGGCAGCCAGTAGCGGACCAGCGCCGGATCGAACGGCGCCTTGTCGTTGTGCGCGTCGGCATAGCGGTAGAAGTACCACGAGGAATCGATGAACGTATCCATCGTGTCGGTTTCGCGTTGCCCTGGCCCGCCGCACTTCGGACACTTCACATTCACGAATTCCGGCACGCTCGCCAGCGGCGATTGCCCGACGCCGGAAAATTTCGCCATCGGCGGGAAGGACAACCGGCAAGTCCTTGTCCGGCACGGGAACCATTCCGCACTTCTCGCAATAGATCACGGGGATTGGCGTGCCCCAGTAGCGCTGCCGCGAAATGCCCCAGTCCTTCAGGCGAAAAATAATTTCGCCCTTGCCGAAGCCGCGCGCTTCGGCATCCGCAGTCATTTTTTCGATCGCCTTTTCGGAGGTGAGACCTGAGTACGGCCCCGAGTTCACCGACTTTCCGTAATCCGTAAACGCCGCGCGAAGCGTTTCCTCCGTGAGCGCTTCTCCCTCCGCCGGTTGGACGACAATCGGAATCGCCAGACCGTACTTGGTCGCAAATTCAAAATCGCGCTCGTCGTGCGCCGGAACGCACATCACCGCGCCCGTCCCGTATTCCATCAGGACGAAATTCCCCACCCAGATGGGAATCTTTTCGCCATTGAACGGATTCACCGCGTACCGCCCGACAAAGAATCCTTCCTTCTCCGCCGTGGCAATATCCGCCGCGCGAGTCAACGCTCGCCGCAGTCTCTGCACGTTCTCTTCAATTTCGGCTTGATCCTTCACGCCCGCTACCAGCGTGCTCAGCAGCGGATGCTCCGGCGCCAGGATCAGCGCCGATGCGCCATAAATCGTATCGACGCGCGTCGTAAATACTTCGATCGAAGTGCCTGCGACGCCCATCCACGTCAAATCGTACGCGCGTGCCGCGCGACTTCCCGATCCAGTTGCGCTGCATCGTCAGAACGCGCTCGGGCCAGCCGCCTTCGAGTTGATCGAGCGTCTCGAGCAATTCGTCGGCGTATTGCGTGATGCGCAGGAACCACTGCTCGATCTCTTTCGCTTCGACCGGCGTGTCTTCGTGCCGCCAGCAGCACCCGTTCACCACCTGCTCGTTCGCCAGCACCGTCTCGCATTTCGGGCACCAATTCACGCGGCTGCGTTTGCGGTAGGCGATGCCCTTTTCGAGCATGCGCAGGAAAAACCACTGGTTCCAGCGGTAATATTCCGGCTCGCAGGTGGAAATTTCCCGCCGCCAGTCGTAGCTGAATCCAAACCGCCGCAGCACGCGCTTAAACGACTCGATATTCGTATTGGTCCACTCGCGCGGATGAATGCCCCGCTGGATCGCCGCGTTTTCCGCCGGCAGTCCGAACGCGTCCCACCCCATCGGATGGATCACATGAAATCCCTGCATGCGCCGGTAACCGCGCCACCACGTCGCCGATGGTGTAATTGCGCATGTGCCCCATGTGCATCGTGCCGGAAGGATACGGCAGCATTTCGAGCACGTAGTATTTCGGCTTCGAAGGATCGGCATCGGCCTCGAACGCGCGGTCCGCGTTCCAGCGCGCCTGCCACTTCTGTTCAATCGCTTGTGGATCGTATTCCGCCACGTTCGCTGGCCGCTCCGGCCAAATTTCGAATCTGAAATTTGATATTTCAAATTGCGAAATTCTACCGCTTCTTTTGTTTCCGAGCCTTTCTCTTCGGCTTCGTCCCTGCCTTCTTCTTGCCGCGCGCCCTCTGTGTTCTCTGTGGCGAAGATTTCTTCTTCCGTCGCACCATGGAAAATCCATTCTCCGCCTTCGGCGCCTGCTTTACGCTGATGCCGACCAGATCCCACAGCGCGCGCACATTGCGCCGATCATCGCCCGGCTTGTCGATGGGCGTCTCAAGAATAAACGCGCGCCCCGGCAATCCCTGCGCCCCGGGCCCCAGCCGCGGATGATTCAGGATTCTGCCCAACGCCGCGCTGCCGATCTTTCCTTGCCCAATGTTCTCGTGCCGGTCGACGCGCGAGCCCAGCGGCGTCTTCGAATCGTTCACGTGCAGCACATACACGCGATCGAGTCCCACGGTTCGTCTCCAGCGCGTCGATCGTCCGGGCCAGGCCCTCCTCGGTCGTAATGTCGTAGCCCGCTTCAAACGTGTGCGCCGTATCGAGGCATACTCCCATCGGCAAATCCGGCGTCTGATCCAGGATCGCCTTGAGTTCTTCGAATCGCGCGCCCACCGCCGATCCCATCCCCGCCGTGTTCTCGACCAGGATGCGCAGCCCGCCAAGCTTCATCCCTCTCGCCGCCTGCCGCATCCCCTCGGCAATTTCGGCAATGGCCTGGGATTTCTCATTCCCCAGTCCCGCACCCGGATGCGCAACCAGAAAATCCGCGCCCAGCGATACGGCGCGCACCAGTTCATCATGAAACGCCTGAATCGAACGCGTGCGCATCACGCGATCCGGCGACGCCAGATTGATCAAATAATTGTCGTGGATGACCAGCGGCCCGAGTCCCAACTCGGCGCGCCGCGCCCGGAATCTCGCGGCATCCGCGTCCGCGATGCGCGTTCCGCCGCGCGGCCACATCCGCGGGCTGGCGGAAAATATCTGCAGCGCGTTCGCACCGAGCTTCGAAGCAGTATCGAGCGCGCCAGCGATATCTCCCGCGATGGAAGTGTGAATGCCGATGCGAAAGCTGCCATCCTGCCAGGCGGGCGGACCAGGAATGGGTTCAGGCTCCGGGCGATATTCGTCGTTTACGTCGTAGGCGGGTTCTGCATCGATCAATGGATCGGCCATTCCTTCAGCAACGCATTCAGGTGAGCGCTAAGTTCTTCATTCTAGCGGATGCCTGCTTAACCGGCAATCACATCCGCTGATTGAGAAACCCGACGATCGTGAGATTGCTCACGAATTCTTCCGGGTTTCTTCTCTCCAGCTGCGTCTCTCTGTGGCAGAATCTCTAGTTCGCGATGCCTCGACGCCTCAATTACCGGTTGTTAGTCACCGTTATCTTGATTTTGGGCTCGGCAGGTATAGAGATCGCCCGGGAATACCGGCCTTCTTTTCTGCGCCCGGGTTTGCACCTCTACGCGTACGTCGGCAACTCGGATGACGGGACCGTATCGGTCATCGACCTGATTCGAATGGGAAATATCGCCACGATTCCGGTGGGCCCAACCCCCTCAGGACTCCGGGCGAATCCAAAACTTGATCAGATCTGGGGCGTATCCACGCAAGGAGGTTACGCGTTCGTTATCGATGTGCGAGCCGGCCGGGTTTCCGCCCGCATACCCGTTGGCAATTCGCCTTTCGCTGTGGATTTCTCTCCCGATGGAAGCCGCGCTTACGTCGCCGCATCGGGCTCGTCCTCGCTGGTCGAAATCGACTGCCGGACGGGACAGATCATCGGACGCGCGCGGACAGGCCGCCGTCCGTGGCTCGCGCGAGCGACGCCCGACGGCAAACAGGTGCTGGTGCCCGACCGCGAGGACTCCACGCTCCGAGTTTTTGACGCTACCACCCTGGCTTTGCTGGCCACAATCGACGTGGCCTCTCACCCCGAGCAGATCGCCGTCCTTCCGGATAATTCCGTCGCATTTGTATCGGCCACGGGCGCTGATGAAGTTTCCGCGGTGGACCTTCGCCGTCTCGGCCTGATCACGAACTTAAAGATGAGCGGCACGCCCGCGGCTCTACTGGTCAAACCCGACGGAGGAGAGCTCTATGTCAGCATCCCCACCTCACACGGCATTGAAATCATCGACACGTGGAGGACCGAGATCTCAGGATCAATGATCCTTGGCTCGACCCCGACCGACGGAACAATGACAAGCGACGCCTCGCTGGTGTATATCGACGACTCTTCCGCAAACAGCGTCACTCCCATCGACATGGCAACGCGCCATCTCATGCCGCCCATTATGACCGGGCGTCACCCCGGCCCGTGCGCCCTTGACCCCAGCGGCGACCTCCTCCTGGTCGCCAATGAAGCCTCCAACGACCTCGCCGTGATCCGGGTTCGCACGCAGAGCCTGATCACCATGATTCCGGTCGGCTCGGGCCCGCGCTCGCTCGCGATCAAGCTGTTTTGATTGGAGATCCTCGCGCTCATGATCTGGTTCAAGTTCCCGATTTCACACGGGCGCGGCGTCCTCGTCCTGTATCCGGCCAGCATATAAAAAATACAAGGTCTCACCACAACCTTTCTCGCCCGATGTCATCCAACTACTTAGGCGAATGCGCCCGGGCCTGCAAGGGGGGTGTACATGCGGCACGACCGTTCGATTTTCCTCGCTATTTTTGGGTTCCTGCTTCTTGGATCGTCATTCGCGGTTCCCGCGTTTTCCGGCGCTAAAGACACGCAGCTAACGCCCCCTTCGGCGGGGCTCTCTCACGCGCGCGTGGTGCGCCTGAGCTTCGTAGAGGGCATGGTCGCGGTACGAATCGCCAGGATCCGACAAATGGACCAGCGCACTGGTGAACTCGCCAATCCAGGAAGGATATTCCCTCGCCACGGATCCGAAGGGTTTCGCCGAAGTGGAGTTTGAGAACGGCTCGACACTGCGCATCGGTCAGCAAATCCGAAATTGATTTCACCCAACTGGCGCTCACTCCGCAGGGCGGCCACATCAATCATCTGACCCTGAAGGACGGCTACGCGACTTTCCACATCAGTCCGGAACACAAGGACGAATACCTTTTGAGTGCCTCCGGCGTCAGCCTGGCGCCCCGCGGGAAAACAGAATTTCGCACGGATCTGAATGAGGATCGCTTGCGCGTGGAAGTGTTTGACGGCCATGTGCGAAGCGACTGGCTCCAATCAAACCGAGACGCTGGCGAAAAATCATGCCCTGTCCGTGACTCCGACCTCAACGCGCCTTTCCAGGTAACCGAAAAGATTCAGAAAGATGATTGGGACAAATGGGCGGACGCGAGGGAGCAACAGTCAACATTGGCTTTTAACGATTCAGCCGTAGCCCCAACTTCCGCCCTTTTCGGCTGGGACGATTTGGATGTATATGGCGAATGGAGCTATTTCCCGGGATATGGAAATGGGTGGGCTCCTTATGAGCCTTTGGGCTGGTCGCCATACTCCGCCGGAATGTGGGATTGGTATCCAGGCATGGGATACACCTGGATTTCTGGAGAGCCCTGGGGCTGGTTGCCATTTCATTACGGATTCTGGAATTTCAATCCTGGAATGGGATGGTTCTGGATGCCCGGGTCGTTTGCCGCCTGGAACCCCGCATTGGTCAATTGGTATTCCGGCCCCGGATGGATTGGCTGGACGCCGGTCGGCGCCGCGGGAGTCGGGGGCGCCGCCCCGTGCACCGCCGCAGTGGCAGGCTGCCTGACGGCGGTGCCACCGGGTGCTTTGGCGAATCGCGAACCAATCCGGCCAGGAAGCCCACTCTGCTCCGTCCAGCTTCGACTGACGCGGTCACGGCGAATCGCGCATCCCGATATTGTCCCCGGCCGTTCGACGGCGCTTTCCCGGGAATCATTCTCCCGGGCTGTAGAGTTCTCCGGGCAATCGCACCGGAGGATTTGTTGCGAACTCCCGCCGCTGGTTTTTCAGCATCTGGGTTTTCACGCGGTCGTGACGCGGCCCCTTCCAGCATTATCATGGGAGGAGCGTTCAGCCCGGACGCGTTCGCGGGACATTCCGCGCGCGTGGGAACATTCTTCGGGGGTAGGGCGCCGGTTCGCGTCCGGCTAGGCGGCACGATGGGAGGCCAATTCCCCGCCGCGAAATGTGGGTAGCCTGGCGTCCGGTTCCGGTATCGGAAGAGGAGTTCGAGGCCCCGGCTCGACGTCCATGGTCGGGGGACCGCAGATTCTCTCTCATAACTCAAACGGCGGTTCTTCGCATTCCATGGGTGGATTTGGATCGCACAATGGGGGCGGCTCGATTGGGATGCCGGGAAGCGGCGGCATGCGTTCCGGTTCTTCTAGTGGCAGTGCCGGGGGAGGAGCCCGCGGAGGAAGTTCTTCCTCCAGTGGGAGTTCCGGCAGCGGCGGGGGGCATCATTAAGTAATTTCAGGTTTGACCTCAAATAAGGCAAACCAAGAGGTGTAGTGGGAGGGTCACAGCAGACTTCTGCGTACGCTGGCGGTCACACACGGGCCTGTTCTCGTGGAGGGTTTGCCGCGCCTATTACTCGCGAAAATAACGCTGCCCGGCCAAGAGTCTCAACTCCGAATTGCTCGCGCTGTCCTATGCTTCTCTCTCCTGTTTCCCCTTGCCGTCGTGCCCCTTGCAAGGTGCTGACATCTCCCAACCGGAACCCAGGCTCATCGACCTCAATGTCGTCGCGATCGACAGCCACGGTCAGCCGGTAACCGATCTCACCAGCGACGACTTCCAGGTGTCTGACGCCGGGAAGGAGCAGAAGATCGCTTTCTTTCACCACAGCGACGCTCGCGGTGGCAATCGGCACCACTGGGGCCGAACGAATTCTCGAATCGTGGCGGCGCTAGAATTCCTTACGCCACAGTCATACTTTTCGATTTGATGAACGAAGGCTTTGGCGACGCGGGGATATGCCGCGGACCCAAATCGTTCAGACCTCCAGAACCTGGAATCGGCCGACTACCTCTATTTATATATGATGACGGTGGATGGCCGGCTGTTCGCGGTCCACGGTTTGCCCCGCCCCGGATGAAACAACTCAGCCGGCAAGTGATGCGCCTTGGACCCGCCAGATCAAGCCTCTGATGGACGATGCCATGCGAAAGGTGACGCGCAAAGGCCGGTCGACATTGATGTCGCCGGGCCGAGTCGCAATCACCTTCCAAGCACTGGAAACGCTGGCGGTGCAACTTTCGAGGGTTCCCGGCCGCAAGAACATCGTTTGGGTTACCGATGGCGTGCCGATCGCCCTTGGTCCGGAGCGTTCCGATACCGGTGAAGTTGTCGACTTCACCTCTCAGATCGGGAGCTGAGCGAAGGACTCGATCGCTCCGGCATGGCCATCTATCCAGTACGGCAGGTAATCTATGGCGCCCCGGATGCCATCGGGGACACTTCCGACAGCGGACAAACAGGCGGTGCCGGAACCGGCGATAGAAAGCATAGAGACTCTCAATGAATTTGCGGGCATGACCGGAGGCCGGCCCAACGCGGGAAAGGACATTGCTGCCGCCGTCAAGCAGGCCATGAACGACGTGCGCACCAGCTACCAGATGGGATATTACGCTTCCCCGGAGAATTGGGACAACAAATTCCACAAGACTCCGCGTGACATGCAAACGCAAGGGAGTCCGCATCCAGGCCAAGACAGGCTATTACGCTTGCCGGAGGCTCCGGGAACCCACGCCCAACAGGCATTGCCATTCGGCCAGATGCAACACGTTCGATGCCGCGGAAATCGGGTTGCGCGCGAAGGTTTCAACCGATCCCACGGATGGGCGCGTGACGCGCTTCGATCTGCACATCGACGCCAACGATGTCGCCTGGGTTCGCGAAGGGGAAGATTATATCGGACAACTGCGGCTGGCAGTGGTCCACTATCTGGCGAACGGCCAGACGGAGATTCTGCCCATAATTCCCATCGACCTTCACTACAACCGCCCGCAGCGCGAGGAAGCGCTGAAAGATGGCATCGACTTCGTGCGGGACGTGCCGATCGGGAAAAGTGGACAGCAATTTCGCATTATTGTTTTTGACCGAGGGTCCAATGCCGTCGGATCCATCACTATTCCCGAATACGAAAACTCACGTGTCGTGCTGCCTCAGCTCAATTCACGATGAATGCACCTGGTAGGCGAATCCTCGAAATCGCCTTGTCAGACGGTCCAGGCGAAGTTGTCTTCGCCCAGTTGAATTTCCAGCATGCCTTCCGTGGGAAGAAGATCCACGGGCAAACCGCCTTCCCACACGGCCACGCCCAGCGAAATGGATTTCCGGTTGCCAAGCTGGAACATTTCTTTCGCCACGGACACTTCGAGAATTTTGTCATACGCCACTTTCACGACTTCATCCGGGCCAAGCAGGCAAAGATCGCGCGACTCGATCAGATAGCCGCTGACGCGGCCTTCCTCGAGGCGGATCACGACGCGAAGTTCCTGCTCGGCCCGCAGGGTAATTCGGAATTCAGCGTCGTGCACTTCGGCCAGCGCTTCGGCAAAACACATCCGTGCGCAGGTGAAATTGCTTTTCATCAAATCCGTAACGCAGCTCGTGGAGGATCGTCAAACGCCCGTGCATGGCGCTGCTGCGGCGGTCGGCCGAATAGAGCCCCGCGCCCATCCATTCAAAGTATGTTGATTCGCGACCATCCACTTTCACTTTGAGAAATGCCGATGGCGGAAGAATGAGAGCGCGCTCGGGCTGGCGTTTGATCGGCTCGGCCAGAACGTCGGGGGCCTCGCCGCCCAGCGACCGGTATACTTCAGTGAGCAGTTTCCGGTAGAACGCGTCGAACTCCGCATCGTTCGCCGAACTATGCTCGGGGCCATACCACCAGCACCAATCGCTTCCTTCCGCTGCCAGCAATGCCTCGTACGAAGCGGCAAGCTGCTTGGCCGTCGGCGCATTGGGAAATCCCTTGGCGGCGCTGTCCGCCTGCTGTGAATAAAAATCGCGCGCGCGCCGGAGGTGATCCCATGCTACAACGTCTTCCCCCGACCCGATCCACACATCGAAATTCGCGTTGATCCAGGACGCGGGGAATATGCCCATATTCCTGGGAATATCTCCGGCCGCGGCGGCCGCTTCGCTCGCCGTTAGAGCCAGAATATCGGGATCGTTGTCGATCCGGCGGTAAAACTGTCGAAGGAATTCGCGTCCGTTGCCCGGGAAATATTCCCACGCATTCTCTCCGTCGAGAATCAAAGAAACCGTCAGAGGACGGCCGATCTGAACGCGTTCACCGATGGCGCGGATGCGCTGGTATAGATCTTCAGCCGCGGCCCCGGAATCCATGCGGCTGTAAACGAATCCAACAAGGTCGGATAGATAGTGGTCCCGAAAAAAGCCCACCATATCGCGGCTTCCGACACGAACGCGCAGGGGAGAGTAGAGCTTATCCGCGTTCGCCGGGACGCCCGCGCCATCGCGGCCAAATCCAGCGCCGAGCGTGTGGCCGAGCACGCCTTCATCGGTGGCAAACCATTTAAATCCGAGTTCGGCTGCGATCGAGAGCGATTCCTCGGAGACAGAACCCTCCGATGGCCAGAGCCCGTCCGGAACTTTCCCGAAGACGCGCTCGTGATAACGGCGCGCCCGTGCCAGTTGTTCACGCGCGTCCTCCGGGTGGCGAAAGGACGGCACAGGCAGCGGAGTGTAGAAATTGGAAACCCGCGCAATATCCGTATCGCACAGCAGGGGAAGAATCGGGTGATAGAACGGCGTGGCTGAGATTTCAATCTGTCCGGTGGCCGCCGCCTTTCTGTATTCCGGCAACACGCGGCCGAGAAGTTCGATTTGTTTTTCACTCAACTGCTGCTTGTCCTGCTCCGTAAAGTCGGTGCCTTTCTTTGCCAGGCGCGACACGACCGGATCGACCGCCAGATATTCTTCATCCATCCAGGCAAGTTGGGAAAGCACTTGAAGGTCGCGCCAGTCACGCTCCCCGAATGATTGAATCGCTCGGTCGGCGCCCTGTGAACTCACCCATTGATGGAGCTCGATGAATCGCGGCCATCTGGCGAGCAGATGATCGTAATTGAGCTGAAAAGCGCGCAGCAGGATTTCAGATTTATCTTCGGTGGTCAGGCTTGCCGTCGGACGGAAGGCGATCGTGAACCACGGCTCGTCGAATTTCCCGCTGGCATATTCCTCGAGTTGCGCGCCCAGCGACGGCACGACATTGAATGTCGCGTGAATGCGAGGAAATTCCTCGAGCACCCGCACCATGCCCCAGTAGTCCTTGAGCGCGTGCAGCCGTGTCCAGGGAAGCACATATCGGCCCGTCGTGGGATCGCGATACTGGGGCTGGTGCATATGCCACAGCGTCATCAGGTGGACGCGATTCATCGCGCGGCCCTGAAGGGTATTTTCCCGACGAGCTGCACGTAGCCGCCGCACGGACAGGAGGGCAGCCCGAACCAGGCGAGCGTGCTAGAATGGCGGCTTCGTCCCATGCGCTTAATCGACCGGTATATCGCTCGCCAGATATTCTCCCACGCGTTGCTGGGTCTGGGGATTTTCACGTTTGTCTTTTTTGTGCCGCAACTGGTGCGGCTGATGGATCTGGTAGTGCGCCACCCGGCCACCTGGTCGGCCATTGGCGTGCTCTTCCTGGCCACACTTCCCGGCATTCTCAGCTTTACGTTGCCGATCGGTGTCCTGGTCGGCGTGCTGATTGCCCTCGGGAGATTGTCAGCCGATAGTGAACTCATCGCCATGAGCGCGCTCGGCATGGGGCGAAGCCGATTGCTGGTTCCGGTCGGTGTCCTGGCCATCGGCGCCACCTTGATTACATTTGTCATGACTCTCTGGCTTACTCCTCTTTCCGTGCGCACATTCCGGTCGATTGAGGACCAGTTGCGCGCCGGACAGGCGTCGGAACAAGTGGCGCCCCGGGTTTTCGACGAGAGGTTTCCCCGGATGGTGCTCTACGTGAATGACATCGACTCTTCCGGCACGCGCTGGAAGGGGGTCTTCCTGGCAAGCACCGACCTGAAAGGCGTTTCCCGCCTGACTTTGGCGGAGAATGCGATTGTAATTGCCGATCGCAGTGAGGGCAAGCTGGAGTTGTACCTTCGCAACGGCAGTGTGCACGAGTTCTCACCGAGCGATCCGGGGCACTATTCACTTTCCGCGTTCGGGCAGCGCGACTTTCCCGTCGACGTCAAAGGCGACGAGGAAGCCGGCGGCATCTCCGAACCGAGCATCCCCGGCCGCACTACGAAAGCCTTGGTCCGCGAAAGGACCGCGGAGCGCGACGCAAATGTGGAGCTGCAACGCCGGCTGTCTTTTCCATTCGCTTGTATTTCGTTTGCCCTGTTGGCTATGCCTCTCGGCGCGCGTCCCCGGCGCGGCGGGCGCGCGGCTGGGTTCCTGATCACCCTGCTGCTCGTCAGCGGCTACTATCTGATGTTTACAATCGGCGCGGGCCTGGCGCGCCAGGGCACGATTCCAATCTGGCTTGGGATCTGGTCGGCAAACGTTGTCACGGCAGGACTGGGTATTTATCTCCTGCCCCGCCTGGAACGCATGCCGGGGAGCAGCCGGTCGAGCGCCGTGCTTTCCTGGATCGCTGGCTGGCGCCTCTGGAAGATTTCCTTCCGGGGAAATGAGAAGACGCAAGCTGTCCAAAACGGCGCGGCGCCGTATCGAAGCCATTCCGCCCGGAAAAAAGGCCGGGGGGGGATCCCTCAATTGCTGGACATGTACCTTCTGCGCAGCTTCTTTTTTTACTTCGTTCTACTGACCGTCGGATTCATCGTGCTCTTTGAAGTCTTCACATTTTTCGAGCTGCTCGACGACATCGCGCAGCATCGCACCGGCCTCATTGATGTTATTAACTATTTTATATACCTCGCCAGCTATCTTTTCTATCAGCTCGCTCCCCTTGCCGCCTTGGTGGCCGTGCTCGTCACCCTCGGCATTATGACGAAGAACAATGAGCTCGTTGCTTTCAAGGCCGGCGGCGTCAGCCTCTATCGTATTTCCCTGCCGCTCCTGCTCGCCGGACTGGCCCTGGCGACGGGGCTGGTCGTCCTCGACGATACCTACCTGCCCTATGCCAATCAGCGCCAGGACGCACTGCGAAATGAGATCAAAGGCCGCCCTGCGCAGACGTATTACCAGCCCAGCCGGCAGTGGATCTTCGGCGAAAAATCCAAAGTTTATAACTATGAGCTCTTTGATCCGGACCACGAATTATTCGGCGGGTTGAATGTTTTCGAACTGGACCCCGGGACCTTCGAAATCCGGCGCCGTATTTATGCGGCCCGCGCTCACTGGGACAGGCAACAGCAGATTTGGGTTCTCGAATCGGGTTGGGTTCGCGATTTCGACCACGGCCAAGTCTCCCACTACCAGCCGTTCCTGGCCACCGCCTTGAATGAAATCGACGAGCCCCCATCCTACTTCAATCGGGAGGTGCGCCAGTCCTACCAAATGACCTGGTGGGAGCTCGAGCGGTATATCGGCGATCTTCGCCAGGCGGGATTTGATGTCGCGCGACTATCCGTTCAGTTGCAGAAGAAACTCTCTTTCCCTCTAATCGCCCCCATTATTATCCTGCTGGCCATTCCCTTTTCAATTCTCGTCGGAACGCGCGGCGCTGTGGGAGGCCTCGCTCTGGGAGTGGGCATCGCGATCGTTTACTGGGCGGCTTCCGCGCTCACGGAAGCAATGGGCGCCGTCGGACAACTGCCGCCATTCCTGGCGGGGTGGGCTCCGGACACGATCTTCGGGTTCCTGGGCCTCTATTTCTTCCTGAAGATGCCAACGTGAACGGAGTGACTCGTGATTTGTGACCCGTGATTCGCAGGACATGCTTGGGTCGCGGTCCCGCCTCCGAGCTCTCACGGGTCACGAATCACGTCCCTCAATGCTGCGTCACCAGCCGCAATCGAACCGTAAACGCCCGGTGCTGCCCTCCGCCATAGGTCAGGAAACTCGCTCCGGCGTCTATGTTATTGATCACAGAATTCGGATTGTTATGCCCTGTAATGTTGACTCCGGTCAGCCGAATGGCCCATTCATGCCCTCTGAATCGAAATCGCTTTTCAAGTCCTAGATTCAGGCTGAAATAATTTGGATATCGCGCACTGTTCGGACCGCCCACCAGCTGCTGCTGCTCGTTCACGATGCTGAACGGGAATCCCGTGTGATATTCCAGGAACTCGCTCAGCAGGAGGCTCCAAATCGGCAGCGGGGTCCAACCCGTGGAAACAAACCGGTTGGGAGTGTCCCACATCAATGGTCCCGACTGCTGAGGCGACAGGATCAGCTGCGCTAAAGTCGGATCGAGCACCGCGTTGGAACTGGCGCGAGACCGCGTATAGTCTACTTCGATCTGGGCGTTCTCATTGAAGGCGTGGCGCACCCAAACCTCGCCCGCGACGTACCGGTCATTGCGGTCGCTGGTCAGCTGAAGTGCGCCGGATGGCTGATAATTCCAGGCATCCCCGTTGCGCGATTCCCGAAGAAGAAACGACACCCCGGCGAAAGTGTGATCGAAAAATCTTTCATCCCACTCTGCCGTTGTATTGTAGGAACGCGTCTGAGTGAGCGTGGCGAGAGGCACGACGAAAGCAGTCAACACGGGCGGGCCGCTGGGAATCGGCGGACCATTCGGATTCGACGGCGACGGGGGATTGTAAAACTGATCCGTGCGCGTCTGGTCAAATCCTTGTCCGAGAATCGACATGTCCAGAGGCTGGTAATGTTCTCCCCAGGCGAGGGTGAGCTTCATTCGCCCGTCCTCCGAGAGAACCCAGTTCATCGCAAATCGCGGTTCGACAACATCCTTGTGAATCAAGCGGTCCCAATCCGTACGCAAGCCCACGGAAAATACGACGAGTTTCATCGGCCGCCAGAGATCTTGCGCGTATCCGCCCACTTGCGTATTGGCCAGGCGAAACGCCGACGGACCGCTGAACGTGGCGACCTCGGATAAGCTGGCGGTGGCGTCGGCGCGGTCAAAATCGATTTCGCTTCTCGCGGCTTGTTGCGAAAAATCCAAACCCGCGACGTTCCACCCCGCGGAAAGGGTGTGGGAACCAAACCAGTTGAGGGAGGCCGTCGTAATATCGCCAACTGTCTGCACTCGTCGAGATTGCCGTGACAGCGATTGAAAGTAATTCCCAGTGGCGGTGGTGGGAGTCACAACGTAAGGACTGCTCCCCAGGGGCGTGCTGCTGGAATTTCCCGTGTCCAATGCCGCGCCAATGTCAATCAGCGTGCGACCGATCCAAATTTGATCCTTTAGAGAAACGAAATACCGCCGCGAATGATTTTGTACGGTGGTCGAAAGCGGCGTGAAGGGCCCCAGTCCGCCTCTCGGGTCCTCCAATCCATTGTAAAGAAAGCTCCCTTGAAGAATATTTTTAGGCGTCAGGTTGACCTGCAGCCGGATCAGGTTATCGCCGGTCCATTGCGAGTCCGTGTTTTGTCCGCGCGGCAGCTCGCTCACAAATTCAAAAGAATGTTCAAGGGTCAAGGCTTCCGAAAACCAGGCCTTCCCCTTCTTCAGCGGTCCTGAAAAGGTCATCCTTGGATAAAAGTCGCCGAAATGCACGCCCTGCTGAAAACTGACATCGGGGATAAAATTCGTGATCCCGAACCGGAATTTGTCATCGCCCGATTGAGTGTCCAGGACGATGATTCCTCCCGCGGCGTGTGAATATTGGGCGCCGAATCCCCCCGTTTCGATCGTAACCTGCCTTACGGCGTCCACATTGACGCGGGACGTGAAGCCGCCCGTAACGGGATCATTAATCTCAAAACCATCGAGCAGAATCTCCGTTTGTCCCTGCCGAGCGCCGGCGACGTGGAGCCTTCCGCTAATGTCGGCCACAACCTGAGGAATCGCTCTCATGCTTTGCTGGAGATCGTGACTTGAGGGAGTGGGCGTGTTCAATATCTCATGTTGCACCATAGATTCCTGGTGGCTTGTTGTATCAGGATCAATTTGTACGGGCGATGATTTTACTTCAAGTTGTTGTTGAATTTCTGTTTCATGGTTCAAAGTGATCGTAACCTCGGATGACCCTCCAGATAAATCCACCACCCGGTCCTCAAGGCGAAAGAAGCCCGGCTTTGATATCGTCAAGTGAACCTGAGCCTCGGTCAGGTTTGAAAGTTCAAACTTACCGGCCGCATCCGAATAGACAGTGCGCGTATTGGCATTGGAAAGATGTTGGGTGATCTCGACTCGGGGGACGGGTTGCCCGTCTTCATCAATCACCTGCCCATGCAGGTCAACAGGGCTGGGCCCTGATTGAGCGCTCCCCCCTAAAGGAATGAGGCAGGCGAGTCCCAGGAGTGCAACCAGACACGCCTTCCAGTGGGGTTTCGGACGCGTATGCGCTCTCCTGTGAGTAGAAGTGTCAACGCAAGCGGGTCCGATATTACTCTGATTTGAATGTATTCGCTTCATGCCCTTTGATTCTGAAGTCAACGCGTAATCACTCGTTTGACCTTGAGCGCTCGCCAACTCCGACCAATGAGCGAATCTTCTGGATCACGAGGTCGATTCCAACCTCGTTATGCCCGCCTTCGGGGATGATTACGTCCGCGTGCCGTTTGGAAGGCTCAATAAATTCCATGTGCATGGGCCGAACGGTCGCCAGGTATTGATCGACAACCGAATCCACTGTCCTTCCCCTCTCGCGGATGTCGCGGCTCAAGCGGCGTATAAAGCGCAGGTCGGCGTCGGTGTCGACAAAAATTTTTATATGCATCAAATCGCGCAGGGCCTTGCTTTCAAAGATGAGGATGCCTTCGACGATGATGGCAGGACGCGGCTCCATCCGGAGCGTCCGCGATTCACGTTCGTGCCGCGAGAAATTATAAGTGGGGCGTTCGATCGGCGTTCCCTGCCGGAGTTGCCTGATGTGCTCGACCAGCAGCGGGGTGTCGAGAGAGTCGGGATGATCGAAATTCTGACGCGCGCGTTCCTCCACCGGAAGGCGCGGCAAATCCCTGTAGTAGTGGTCCTGCTGAAGCACCAGAACGCTTTCAAGTGAGAGAGCGGAGATAATTCGCTCGGTAACGGTCGTCTTGCCGGAGCCCGTGCCTCCGCAAATCCCAATGACGAGCCCTTCAGCCACAATCTCTCCTGGGTGATCCAGAATCTTCGAGGGCCTGACGTCGGCGAGCCGACTTTGGCGACCGGGTAATCGGGAGTTCGCGACGCGCTCTACCGCTTCTTGGATTTCTTCTTGCCGCGCCCCTTTGCCGCGCGCTCTTCGATCACAGCTTGCGCTGCGGCGAGTCGAGCGATAGGCACGCGGAATGGCGAAGCGCTGACGTAATCCATCTTGACTTGATGACAGAACTTCACGCTGGCGACATCGCCGCCATGCTCTCCGCAAATCCCGATTTTCAGGTTCGGCCGGGTCGCCCGCCCGCGTTCAATGCCCCAGCGAGTCATCAGTCCGACCCCCGGTATATCCAGGGTTTGGAAGGGATCTTCCTGAAAAATCCCGGTCTTGTCTTGATCCACGTATTCTGGCAGGAAGCGGCCCGCGTCATCTCGCGAAAGCCCCATAACCATCTGCGTCAGGTCATTTGTTCCAAACGAGAAGAATTCGGCTACTTCCGCGATTTCATCCGCCAGCAAGGCGGCCCGCGGAATCTCGATCATCGTTCCAACCAAGTATTCAACTTTTACTCCCGATTCCTTCATGACTTCGTCAGCGACTCGGTTCACGGCATCCGTCAGAATCTGAAGTTCTTTCTTGTCCATGATCAAGGGAATCATGATCTCAGGTATTACTTTAATTCCCTCTTTCTTGCACGCACACGCAGCCTCCATGATCGCTCGAACCTGCATGTCCTGAATTGCCGGATAGATGATCGCCAGCCGGCATCCTCGCAGGCCCAGCATTGGATTCGTCTCGTGCAATTGCTCAATTCTTCTGGCCACAACCTCCACATCCACGCCGATCTTCCTCGCCAGTTCCTCCTGCTTTTCACGGTCGTGAGGGACGAACTCATGCAAGGGCGGATCGATCAGACGAATGGTGACCGGCAATCCGTCCATGGCCTTGAAGATCCCGACAAAATCCCGGCGCTGATAGGGCAAAAGCTTGCTCAGGGCCTTGCGCCTTCCTTCCCGATTTTCAGCGACGATCATCTCCTGTATGGCGAGCTGGCGTTCGACGCTTTTGTCCGGCTGTTCAAAATCCTTGAAGAACATGTGCTCGGTTCGGACGAGCCCGATTCCCTCCGCGCCCATCTCTCGAGCTTTCTTGGCATCATGCGGTGTGTCCGCGTTTGTCCGGACGCCAATTTTGCGGATTTTATCCGCCCAGCCCAACAGCGTGTAGAACGCCTTCGGCAGATCGGGAGTTGAAAGTTTTACTTGACCTTCGTAGACGATCCCTTCGTTTCCATCCAGCGTAATCCAGTCGCCGTTCTTGATCGTAATTCCGTCGGCGTATGCCATCCGCGCTTCGTGATCGACCTTTAGTTTGTCGCAGCCCACGATGCAGCACTTCCCCCAGCCTCTGGCGACAACCGCCGCGTGACTGGTTTTTCCGCCGGTCGCCGTAACGATTCCTTGCGCAACAAACATCCCGCCGACATCTTCGGGGCTGGTTTCGCGGCGAATCAGAATAACCTTTTCGCCTTTCAGCGCCATTGCTTCGGCCTCTTCGGCGTGGAAAACGGCTTTGCCGCAGGCAGCGCCGGGAACCGCATTAATTCCTGAAGCGATTCTTCGATTGGCCAGATCGGATTTCGGCACGGAAGGATCGAGCACGGGATAAAAGAGCCTGTCGATATCTTCTGCCTTGATGCGCTCAATTGCCTCCTCTTTGGAGATAAGCCCTTCCTTGGCCATGTCCACGGCGATCTGAAATGTCGCCGCTGGCGTGCGCTTGCCAGTGCGGGTTTGCAGCATATACAAAGTTCCGTCTTCCACGGTGAACTCCATGTCCTGCATGTCGCGGTAGTGCTTCTCCAGGAGGCTGCGGACCTTCTCGAGCTGCTTGTAGACCTTGGGCATTCGCTTCGCCATTTCTTTCAAGTGCATCGGCGTGCGTATCCCCGCGACCACATCTTCTCCCTGGGCATTAATCAGGAAATCTCCATAGAAGCTCTTTTCGCCGGTCGACGGATCGCGCGTGAAGCAAACGCCCGTTCCGGAATTTTCTCCGGCATTTCCGAAAACCATCTGGACAACGTTCACCGCGGTCCCCAGCAATCCCGTAATCTTCTCGACGCGACGATAGGTCACCGCCTTCTCAGCCATCCACGAACCGAACACAGCGCCGATTGCGCCCCACAGCTGTTCTTCCGGGTCTTCGGGGAAATCCTTGCCGGTCTTCGACTTGAAATATTCCTTGTACTCTGCGACCAGTTCTCGCCATCCGCCCGCCGGGACTTGCGTGTCATCCTTTACGCCCTGCCGCGTCTTCATGGCGCGAAGCTTGTCTTCAAGCTCTTCCTTAGGAAGCCCAATCACAACCGTGGAATACATTTGGACAAACCGGCGGTAGGCATCCCAGGCGAACCGATCATTCTTGGTGTTTTGAGCCAGAGCTTCAACAGATTTGGAATTAAGGCCGAGGTTCAGGATCGTTTCCATCATCCCCGGCATCGACCGCGCTGACCCGGAACGCACACTGACCAGAAGGGGATCCTTTGCATCGCCGAGTTTCTTCTTCGTTACGCGCTCCAACCGGGCGAGATTCTTCTTCACTTCCGCGGCGAGCGATTTGGGGTAGCTGTGATCATGTTTCAGATAGTAATCGCAGCATTGCGTGCTGATCGTGAAGCCCGCCGGCACAGGAAGTCCGATGCGAGTCATTTCGGCCAGGCCCGCGCCCTTGCCCCCCAGTATCTCTTTCATGTCGCCGTCGCCTTCCGCCTTCCGCGCACCAAAGAAATATACGTATTTCACGATGTTGTCCTCTCCTAACGAGTAAGTTCAAATCCGTGGTCCAGTCGGCGAGCCGACAATTCAAATACTTAAAGTTTTTGTTGAATAGCCTATTTCTCCGCCGTCACGATCTCCGAGAAGTCCGCAATCGTTGAAAACTCCGACAGCAGCCCCGAGAGTAGAGTCAGCCGGTTCTTCCGGACCTCCTCGTCTTCCGCCATGACCATTACATCGTCAAAAAAACGGTCCACATCAGGCCGCAGCCCGGCGATATCCTGCAACGCTTCACGGTATCGCCCCTGCCGCTTATGCTGCTCGGCGGCTTTCACCACAGTCGTGGCGCGCGCGTGAAGCTGGCGCTCGGCATGCTCGGCAAACAACTCCGATCGCACCGCAGGAAGCTTCCAGGCAGCTTCCGGACCCGCCTTTTCGAGAATCTTTCGGATTCTCTTGAACGATACCGCCAGCGGCTCGAAATTCTTCGTCTTCCGGATCGCTTTGATGGCTTCAATTCTGCGCACGGCATCCACCAGATCGTCCGACCCGGCAGCAAAGGCGGCATTGATTTCGTCGTACGCGAGTCCTGCCGTGCTCCTTCAAATAGAACTTCGCGCGGTCCAGGATGAAATCCAAGACCTGTTTTTCCACTTCCGTCGTAACGGTAATCTTTTGAGGCGAACTTGCGAATGCCCGGGCCGAACGGGCAATGATCAGGGAGAGCGACACCGGGAGTTTCGTCTCCACCAGAATCTTCACGATTCCCATGGCCGCGCGTCGCAGGGCAAACGGGTCACTCGACCCGGAAGGGATCAGTCCGACGGCGAAACATCCGACCAGGGAATCGAGTTTGTCGGCCAGGGCAAGCGCCTGCCCCGTCATATTCCGCGGAATCGGATCGTCAAGGCCGGCAGGTCTGTACTGATCATAAACGGCCCAGGCAACTTCTTCAGGTTCTCCTTGAGATTTTGCATAGAGGCCGCCGACGATTCCCTGCAGTTCCGTAAACTCTCGAACCATATCGGTGACAAGATCGCACTTGGAAAGTTCGGCAGCCCGGTCCGCAGCGGCCACGCTGGCTTGCGGAATCCCGCTGGCGAACCACTGCTCCGCAATCCAGCGTACCAGCGTGCGCACGCTCTCGACCTTGTCGCCGTAGCTTCCGAGCTTGGCCTGATAGGTCACAGCGCCCAGTTTCGGCAGATAGTCGGCGAGCCGACATTTCTGATCGGTCTCCCAAAAGAAGCGGGCATCGGCGAACCGTGCCCGCAAGACTCGTTCGTGCCCCGCTCGAATCAGCCCCGCGCGGTCTTTGTCAAGATTGATGATCGCGAGGAAATGCGGCGCCAGGGATCCGTCCTTCCGCTCGAGGGCGAAGTATTTCTGGTGATCACGCATCACCGTAATCAGAATTTCGTCCGGCAATTCCAGATAGGCAGGGTCGAACCCTCCCATGATCGCGGTAGGATATTCGTTCAGGTAGGTCACCATATCGAGGAGACTTGCGTCTTCGTGGATGCGGAGCCCCTTCCCCGCCGCCAGCCGCTTCAGTTCCGCATCGATCTTTTTCCTGCGCTCCTCCGGACGCACCAGGACGTAGTTCGCTTGCAGCTTCTGAACGTAATCTTTCGCGCCGCTTATGGGGACTTTCGGCTTACCCAGGAACCGGTGGCCTGCTGAGAATTTGCCTGCAGCCGCGTCGCCCAGCTTGAACCGCAGCGGCTTGCCGTCGAGTAAAGCGACCACCCATCGGATCGGGCGGATGAAGTGCAGGCCTGAAATTCCAGTCCAGTACATTGTGCGCGGCCACGGAATTTCTGCCACCGCCCGCGGGAGGAGTTCCTCCAGAATCTCTCTTGCCGCTCTTCCGTGAATCACTTGCTTGGCAGCCAGGTACTCGCCCTTGGGAGTCATTACGATGGATATCTTGGACAGAGGAAGGCCAACTTTTTGCGCGAAGCTCTCGGCCGCACGCGTGGGTTTTCCGGCAGAGTCGTATGCGACCGACTTCGGCGGACCGGTAATTTCCTTGACTTCATCCGGCTGCTTTAGAAGAACGCTTGCGCACATTCCCGCAAGCCGTCGAGGCGCTCCTAGAGTCTCTACTGGGGGGCCCTGAAGCAAGTTATAAGCTTTCAAGTATTTCTCAAGTATTACCTGAAGCTCTCGAATTGCCCCGGAAAGCATCCCCGCCGGGATTTCCTCACAGCCGATTTCGAGAACGAAGTCTCCAGTGAGCTTCATCGTCCGACCTCGGATACGGCCTCGGCGCTGGCAAGCAGCCCCTGCTGAGCCAGGAAGTCCACCGCAATGCGGCAGGCGATTGTGCGAACCCTACCGATCAGCTGGGCCCGTTCAGTTGTCGAAATGACGCCCCGCGAGTCAAGCAAGTTGAATTGGTGTGAGCACTTGAGGCAATGATCATAGGCGGCCAAAAGCGGGAAGCGCCGGTCCTGACCCGGAGCGCGCTTATCGAAACGATCGAGCAGCTGAGTGGCTTCCTTCTCATGGAGTTCAAACAGCTTTCTCGCGATTACAGGATCGGCATATTCAAAATTGTAGGCTGAAAATTCCTGTTCCTCGAGCAGCCGGACCTGGCCATACGTGAAGTCATCCGACCAGCGCACGTCATAGACGCTATCCACGCCCTGCAGGTAGGCGCAAATTCGGTCGAGACCATAGGTTAGCTCAACAGAAACCGGATCGAGATCGATTCCCCCGCTCTGTTGAAAATAGGTGAACTGAGTAATTTCGAGCCCATCCAGGAGAACCTGCCATCCCATTCCCCACGCGCCAAGCGTTGGAGCTTCCCAGTTGTCTTCCTCAAATCGAACATCGTGTTCGGAGAGATTCAAGCCAATCGCCGCCAGGCTCCGCAGATAGAGGTCCTGAACATCGGCGGGTGAAGGTTTTAGAATTACCTGAAGTTGATGGTGCTTGAATAGACGGTTGGGATTCTCACCATACCGTCCGTCGGCGGGCCGACGTGAGGGTTGGACATAAGCGACCCGGTATGGGTCGGGCCCTAGGACACGAAGGTATGTTTCCGGGTGCATGGTTCCGGCGCCCACCTCCACGTCGTAGGGTTGCTGAACCACGCAGCCGCGATCACCCCAATAACGTTGAAGCTGCAGGATGAGGTTCTGAAACGTCGGTCCCTTTTTAATCTTCTTCAAGTGTTCCTTCAACTTATGGCCTCTCCGCTGCTTCCAGCATCTTTCTCGACACCAGCCTCTTCTCGATGTGCCGCTCCAAAATATCTAATCCATAACCTAAGATTTCACCGGACCCTGCAACCGAAGGATTAGAACTAAGCAGCCGTTCAAGGGTTCCAGAAATCGCCATTCTGCCAACTGAAAGCGCTGCTTTAGATACTTCAACCATTCGAATGTCGCGGCAATTTAAACAGTAGAGCTCCGCGAAACCCGACGAAGTAAACAAAGATTCGCTTTCGATTAACCTGGAGCACCGGGCGCAACGATCCATAGGGCCCAGCCAGCCTCCAAGCCGGACGGTCCATAAACAAAAGTAAGCGAGCACCGCCGGGGATGCACCATGGATTCGGACCGCCCTTGCCGTCAGCAACAATAACCGAAACTGAGCTTCGGCAGGCTCCCGCTCACCCAAAACCGCCTCAGTGATCTCGCTAATCAGGGCCAGACTGATGCCAGCCTCATAATTCTTCTGTACGTCCAAGAATGATTCGATCAGTTCACATTGATTGATGCGAACCAATTCCCTGTTCTCACGCTCGAAATACCAGATCCGGATATAGGAAAACATTTCGAGAGTGGAGCCAAAACGGCTCTTGGGGAGCCTTGCGCCCCGCGCGACCCCACGCACGCGTCCGACCTTGCGATCGAGGAAGCTGACCAGCCGGTCGCCCTCACCGAGAGGATAAGTTCGAAGCACAATCGCTTCAGATTCCTTGACTGGCATTCGCTCCACGGGCGGGCTCTGGCCACAGCGCGTAGCGCCCGCAGTTGATTGTCGACGCGCCGACCGTTCAAAAAAACCTGCACACTCGATCGACAATCTTTCGCAGATTTGTTACTTACCACAGCAAGCGCCCTGAAGCAATTAAGAACCGGCCTTCGCCGGCGAAATATTTCAGTTCTATTCCTTCTACCATTTCGATGGAGCAGGCGCTACAAATAAATCATTGCAAGACTCCAAGACATAAGAATGGCGCACCTTACAAGGACCTTCATAATATGTTTACCAGAAACCAGGGAGAGAAAAATTATCGGACGTTCATTTCTGCTATTTTCCTTTTGCGGCGGCCCCGTTTTTTCGTAGAGTGTCTGGGTGCCTGAATCCATTCCACTCGTGGACATCGTCGGCGTTGGCCTTAATGCCACCGACACCATCATCCGGCTCCCGCACTTCCCTGCCTTTGGTTCCAAGGTTGAATTCCGTTTGTCCGAAACCCTTCCCGGTGGCCAGGTGGCCAGCGCCGTCTATGCGTGCGCCAAATGGGGTCTGACGACGCGGTATGTGGGAAAGGTCGGGGATGATTCGTTTGGCCTGCTGCAGAAGAGTGAAATGGAAAAGGCGGGCGTGGAAGCCCATTGGACCGTCGTCCCGGATTGTCAAAGCCAGTCCGCTTGCATTCTGGTCGACGAGGCGTCCGGTGAGCGAACGGTGCTCTGGAAACGCGATCCGCGCCTAGAGCTTCTTCCTCAAGAGATTCAGAGGGATTGGATCGTCCGGTCCAGGCTACTTCATGTGGATGGCCACGATTGCTCCGCGGCAGCAGCGGCAGCAAGGTGGGCTCGCGAGGCTCACATTCCCGTGACAGCCGACCTGGATAACCTTTACGCGGGAGTCGAAGCTTTACTTGAGAATGTGGATTACGCGATCACCTCCCGCGATTTCCCGGCGCGCATCTCCAGAGTTGAGGACCTATTCGTTTCCCTCCCGCGCATGGCCGCGCGTTTCGGAAGCCGGTTGGCCGCAGCCACGCTCGGTTCAGATGGCGTGCTGGCCTGGGATGGCGCAGGGTTCCATTATTCTCCGGCGTTTGAGATCAAGGCCCTCGATACCACCGGCGCCGGCGATATTTTTCACGCGGCGTTCGCTTTTGCTCTCTTGCGAGGCGACGATCTGCAACGGATTCTGGAATTCAGCTGCGCGGCGGCCGGACTGTCCTGCATGGGGGTGGGGGCGCGGGGCGGCATCGCGCCCCTGGAGGAGATATCTCGGCTGATTCGGACTGGTAACCGCCGGCCTTCCGCCTATTCGCACGAACAGCTCGAGGCCGCCCGGTCTGCAAAATGATTCCGCTCCGCGTCGACATCCTGCGAACCAGAGCCGCAATCTGCAATGGCCTGCTCATCATCGTGAATTTTATCGCTTTCATTTACGAGTTGTCCCTGCGCCCCAAGGCTGGTCAAGCCCTGGTGTACACGTTCGGGCTTGTTCCGTCCCACGCGCAACTGCTGTTTACGCGGGGCGGCATCAGCTTCGGACAGGCCGCCCTCCCTTTTGTGACCAGCATGTTCCTGCACGGCGGCTGGATGCACCTGTTGGGCAATATGCTCTTTCTTTGGGTCTTTGGGGGGAGCGTCGAGGAAACGCTGGGGCACATTCAATATTTCATTTTTTACTTTATATGCGGAATCGGATCGGCTGTGGCCCATACGGCCTTCAACTGGGGCTCGAAGGTTCCCACGATCGGCGCAAGCGGCGCAATCTCCGGCGTCATGGGAGCCTTTATCGTTCTGTATCCCCGAGCCCGCGTAACGACGCTCATCCCCGCTCTATTTCTGTTTTTCACGATACGGATTCCTGCCGTCCTGATGCTCGGATACTGGTTCTTCCTTCAATTCTTCAGCGGCGTGGCGTCGCTGGGTGTGGCCGACCAGGGAGGCGTCGCCTGGTGGGCCCATGTGGGAGGATTTCTCTTAGGGGCAATCCTGATTGTGGGTGAGCGGCCCAAGCTGCGCCGTGCTGCCGCCTGATGCGCCGGGCGCGAGGCTAGCTGAGGACTTCTTTCCTGACCGTGAGCCTTTCGATTCGATCCAGGCGCGGCATGTAGCCGATTCCGGGACTTTCCGGAACTCGGATTGTGCCCTGCGGCGTGACGGTCACTTCCGGCTCGATGACGTCTTCGGCCCAATAGCGGCGGCTCGCGGTTACATCACCGGGAAGCGAAAAATTCTCCAGGGTCGAAAGCGCGATATTATGAGCCCGGCCAATCCCCGATTCGAGCATCCCGCCGCACCATACCGGAACCTGCCTGGACTTGCAAAGGTCATGAATCCGCCGCGCGGGACTGTAACCACCCACGCGCCCCAGCTTGATATTGATGATGCGGCAGGCCCCCAGCTCAATGGCTGCGCGTGCGTGCTCCTCGGAGTGAATGCATTCGTCAAGACAGATCGGGGTATCGAGCTTGCGTTGGAGTTCCGCATGGCTGTAAATGTCGTCCCAGCCGAGCGGCTGTTCAATCATCATCAGGTAATAGGCTTCCAGACGCTTCAGGTGCGGCCAGTCCTCCAGGCGGTACGCGGAATTGGCGTCCACCATGAGGCGAATTCCCGGGAATCTCTGGCGCAATAGCTCGACGGGTGCGATGTCGTACCCCGGCTTGATTTTGATCTTGATCCGCTGATATCCCGCCGCCAGTTCGCTCTCAACGGTGGCGAGAAGCTCCTCGAGTGTTCCTTTAATTCCAATCGAAACACCGCATGGGATTTCCGTTCGCACCCCTCCGAGGAGTTTCCAGAGCGGGATTCCCTTTTGCTTGGCCTCGGCGTCCCAAAGGGCCGCCTCGACCGCGCCCTTGGCCATGTTGTGGCCGCGAATTGGCGACAGTATTTCCCAGACCTCGGAAGCCGAAGCCAATTCTCTTCTATTCAGGATGGGCCAGATGAAATCGCGGATGATGTGCCAGGCGGTTTCCACCGTTTCAGGCGCGTAGAATGGACCCTCGCCCGCTACCGACTCGCCCCAGCCCGAGGCGCCATCCGCTTCGGCTTCGACCAACAAGATGCGACGATGGATCACCCTGCCGAAACTGGTCTCAAAAGGAGTTACCAGCGGCATATGAATCTCCCGGAGCGTGATTTTCTGGATCTTCATGCCCTGCTCCAGGGTTCCAGAACGTAATCTACGCCCGATTTGCCCGGCGCGATGGCCGTTGCGGCGTAGCCCTTGCCAAGCCACTTCAAAAATTCAGCGCGTATCTCGGATTGCGCATGCTTCGCTTTCGCGGGAGCGGTCCCTTTTTGTATTTCGATGGCTTCGGGAACCGTGATTCGCGCGGCCTTTTTTGAAATTGGAATCATCGTACTCTTTCCGGCGAGCGCTCGCCGGACGCGCGCGGAGCGGAGGTGCCACTCCGCGACCAGCCTGTCCGTGGGCAGCGCGGAGTGCAACGGGCTGGTCGTGATCCCGTAAGCATTGGGGAGATACCGCCGGGCAATGGCCCCTAGGCGGATAAAGTTAAAGTAAGCGTTCTTCGTAACAAGGGGATCGAAGGTCCATTCGATCAGGCGAATGCCGCGTGCGAGGGCATCTTCTCTTTGAAACGCTTTCAGCCTCCGGCCAATGCCGCGATCGCGGTACTTATCATGGACGGCTGTCATATGCGAATGGAGGAATGGCTTACGATGGCGCCAGCCGGCAATCGCAATGGTAAAGCCGACAAGATCGTCTCCGTGAAATGCGCCGAGGACTTGCCCGCCGGTTTCCGACGCGACGACAAACAAAGGAATTGGAACGATGTCGATGTCCGCGGATTGCCAGACCGCACGCTCCAATCGGACGCAGGCTTCGAACTCCGCGATTCCGTGGCAATGCCGAATCCGGATTCCATAGTGCGCATCCTTAGGCATCCGACGTGCGCGGGCGGCACCCTCCTTGCGCCGCGATTTCATGTCTTTCTTCCGGCAGCGTCGGGCACTCTCCTGCGCGCCTTTGCCGCTTCCCAGAGAACTTCCAGTTCTGCCTTAGATAATTGAGCCAGGCGCTGTCCGGAACGGACGGCCTCATTCTCCATATCCTGAAAGCGAGACTTGAATTTCAGGTTTGAATGCTTAAGCGCTACCTCAGGATCAAATGCAAGGAACCGGGCCAGATTGACGGCAGCGAAAAGGATGTCCCCGATCTCTTCCTCGGCGTTTTGCCGATCAGACGTCGCGAGAGCCTCGCGGAGTTCAGCCGTTTCTTCAACTAATTTGTCGAAAATCCCATCAACATGCTCCCAGTCAAAACCAACCTGAGATGCCCGGCGGGTCAGCTGGTAGGCTTCAAGTAACGCCGGAAGACTTCGCGGAATTCCTTCCAGAACGGATGGAACGAGCGGTTTTGAAGCTTCGCCTTCACTTGCGTTCGCTTGCTTTTCCGCCGCCTTCAGCTGCGCCCAATTTTTGAGGACTTCACGCGAGGAGTTGACCTTCACATCGCCAAACACGTGCGGGTGGCGGCGAATCATTTTGTCGTGGATCCCGGTCACAACATCTGAAATATCAAAATGGCCTGCTTCGAGGGCCAAGTCCGCGTGAAACAAGACTTGAAGGAGCAAATCGCCCAGCTCCTCTTTCAATTCCGAAGGTGCGCCATTTTCGATGGCGTCGAGAACTTCGTAGGCCTCTTCGATCAGGTACGTCTTGAGCGTGGAGTGTGTCTGTTCCCGGTCCCACGGGCATCCGCCGGGGGCGCGCAGCCGCGCCTGCACGGCGACTAATTCCCCAAAGAGTTGGCCGATGGGGCGCCTGACGGCCCGCGGGGATTTTGCACTTTGTCGACGCGCAGACTTTGTGGAGACGTGCTTGGCCCCGGCCAAGGCCTTCGTCTTCCTCGTTTTCGTTTTCTTTCTTTTCGGATGCGAGTGAGGCACGGTGGCTTCTCAACTCCTGGCATTTTGGAAGAACGACAAACAAAAACTCTACGGCACGCCGTTGCAATTCACAAGGGGCATGTCGAGTGGGCACTTGTGAGCGCGTGCGTGGCGGTGCTAAACTTAGCGTTCAAATCACTTGTTCGATGATTGCCTGAGGGAAAACCTTTGTCCGACTCCAAACACGACGAAACTTTTAAGGTGGTTGATCGCCGGCTGTTTACGGCCGAAGGCGAGCTGCGCAAGGAAGTCGCGGAGCAGCAGGACCGCGAGCGCGAAGCGGCTACCGTGGCCGCCGACAAGACGGCGCGTAATGCGCCAGCCGCAATGCCGGGGCCGGGTCCCGCCAAGCTGTCTCCGCAAGGCGCGGCGCCTGCCGCGCAACCTGGGCCCGAAACGCCGAAGCGCTCGCCCGCGTTTGAAAATCTCATTCGATCCCTCGGGCAGAATGCGGCCATGCTCCTGGGAGGGTACGCGGACCCGCGCACCGGCCAGCCCATGCTGGACCTGGAGGGAGCTCGCGAGATGATCGATATGCTGGACGTCCTCCGCGAAAAAACAATTGGGAACCTGGCGCCGGAGGAGGACACGCTTCTTCTCGACGTGCTCGGAAATCTGAAGCTGGCCTTCATGGAAATGACCAAAGCCGCCACCGCCGCGGCCATGCAGGACAAAGTGAAAACCCGGCCATAATCGAGGGCTTGTAGCGCAATTTCAAATTTGATTTCGCGATTTGAAACTTCCGGGGCCGGAGACTAAATTTCAAATTTGAAATTTCAGATTTGAGGCTTGAGGAGAGGATTTACCTGCCCGCGAGATCCAACTCCGTGCTTGAACTCACCGTGCTTGGCTCCGGCACCTCCATGGGCGTACCCACGCTGACGTGCCAGTGTCGAGTATGCACGTCCGAGGATCCTCGCGACAATCGCATGCGTGCCTTCGATTCTGCTCGCCCACGAAGGAAAAACCGCGGTGATCGATACGACCCCCGATTTCCGGACTCAGGCGCTTCGCGTGGGACTCGACCGGCTCGACGCGATTCTATTCACCCATGCCCACGCGGACCACATTATGGGCTTCGACGATATCCGCCCTTTCAACATCAAGCAAAGATCGTCGATGCCGGTTTACGGGTCCGCAGGATACCATCGCAAGACTGAAGCAGACATTCGCATACGTGTTCGACGAGACGCCAACCGTCAACGCGATCCCTCGCGTTACAGCTTCATCCGATCGACGGTCCGTTTGAGGTGATCGGGACGCGCATCGTGCCGGTCCCTGCGCAGCACGGGGAAATTGGAGTGCTTGGCTTCCGTTTCGGCTCGGCCGCTTATCTCACCGACTTCAGCCAGATCCCCGAGTCCTCGAAGCCGCTGCTGGCTGGCCTGGACGATCTGGTGCTCGACGCGCTTCGTGACGAGCCTCATCCCATGCATCAAACGGTTGAGCAGGCGCTGGCTCTGGTCCGGGAGCTGCAGCCGCGCCGGGCGTGGTTTACGCACATCGCGCACGAACTTGCCCCATGAGGAAACCAATGCCCGGCTGATCGGCGAAGGCTTTCCAAATGTCGCCCTCGCGTACGATGGGCTCCGGATTGAGGTCCGCGTCTGATGGCGATCACCATTCTCCATTCCCCGGAAGAGTGGAAGGCGCGATTCGGAGCATCGGGCCGGACGGCGCTCTCCGTCGGGAATTTCGACGGACTTCATCTGGGCCATCAAAAAATCCTGCGCTCGGTGATGGAACGCGCCCGCGCTCATTCGGAGCGCGCTGCGGCGATTACATTTGATCCGCATCCTCTCCGGCTGCTGCAGCCCGATCGAGCGCCGCGAATGATCGAGACGCTCGCGCAGCGCCTGGCGGGATTCGAGAAGATCGGGCTTGACGCAGCGTTGGTTTTGCGCTTCGATCGCGCGCTGTCGCTGGTTTCCGCCGAAGATTTCATTCGGCTGATATCTGATCGATTGCCTGCACGTGGGCATCATGCTGGTCGGCGCGAATTTCCGTTTCGGGCATCACGGCGCGGGTCACGTGGAACTGCTTTCCGATTTTGGAAAGCGGAGCGGGTTCGAGGTGGAGATCGTTTCTCCCGTCGAAATTCACGGGCAGGTCGTTTCGAGCACGGCCATTCGCAACGCGGTTGAGACCGGGGATGTTGCGGAAGCAGCGGCGTTCCTCGGCAGGCCGTTTTCGCTGACGGGAGAAATCCGGACGGGCGCGGGCAGGGGACGCATGATCCTGTTCCCTACCCTCAATCTTGTCCCGGAACAGGAACTGCTCCCGAAACTCGGCGTCTACGCGACCGAGTCCGTATTGAATAGGAAGGCATATCCCTCGGTGACCAATGTGGGCACCAGGCCCACGTTCGACGGGCAGGGCATCACCGTTGAGAGCCATTTATTTGATTTCAGGGAGCAGATTACGAGCGGGCCGATGGAGATCCGGTTCCGCACTCGACTGCGCGACGAGAAGAGATTTTCCGGAGTGGATGAATTGCGCGCCCAGATTGCCCGCGATATCGAGGCCGCACAGAAATATTTTTCACGGCCGGGCGTGCTGCAGGGGACTTGAAGGGAGAGAACCAATTTCAGATTTGAGATTTGAGATTTCAGGCTTGAAAGATTACAAGCTGAAAACAGGGGCAAGATTTACTTTCGGCATTTTTCGCAGTACCCGCCGACTTCCGTGCGGGCCATCGTGATTTCGATCCCGCAATCCTTCTCGATCTGCTTCTTCAGCTTTTCGTAAAGCAGCGACTCAAACTCGCGCACTTTTCCGCACTTCAAGCAGGCAACGTGAATGTGATCGCGCGGCCCGTGGCTTTCGTAGAAATGCTGGTCGCCGCGCAGGTGAAGCAAGTCGAGTTCATCGATCAGGCCGTTGCGCTTGAGCAGGTCGAGAGTCCGGTAGACGGTGACGCGGTGCACGCGCGGGTCCAGCTTCTGCGCGCGCTCCAGAATGGCTCCCGCGTCCAGGTGGCGCTCGGCGTTGTCCATGACGTCGAGCAGGATTTTGCGCTGACGCGTCAGGCGAACGCCGCGCTTTTCCAGGGCGGCTTGCAGGCGCCCGGGGCGTTCGTGGGCGTTGATGCGCTCTCCGGCGGAAACTCGATGTGCGGTCGTGTGCATGACTCGTTGCGGAAATCCTCGATGTGAAGGCGCATCGCGCGCCATCTGCAACGCTCTTGCAGCGCGGACTTAGTGGTGCGGAATGAGCCGCAGAACGTCATTGTACATAACGATGGCGAAGACCAGCAACAGAAACACCATGCTGACGGTGACGAAGCGCTCTTTGAAGCGAATGCTCAAATCCTGCCGGATCGTTCCCTCAATGAACAGGAGAAGGATGTGCCCGCCATCGAGCGGAGGAATCGGAAGCAAGTTCAACACAGCGAGGTTCACGCCAATCATGGCCATCAGCTTGAGCAATTCCGTGATTCCCTCACGCGCCGCCTCTCCGGAAGCACGTGCGATTCCCAGGGGTCCCTGCAGTTCCTTCAGCGAAATATTGCCACTGAATAGCTCGACCACCACATAGGCAACCTGCCGGGTCATGAGTGCGTTCGCCCGGATGGATTCCATGATCGCCGGGCCAAAGGCCAAGCGCCGCTCCACCATGTCGCCGGATTGCAGGCCTACACCAATCTGCCAGCGAGGGACGCCATTTCTGACGCCCACCTTCTGCGGACGGACTTGCAGGTGCAAAGTCCGGTCGCCCCGCTGAATTTCCAGGTCGAGAGGGCCACCATTCGACTGCTGGACGATGGGCGGGAATTCGATCGTACTGGCCAGCGGAGTCCCATTGACTTTCGTGACCCGGTCGCCGGCGAGCAAGCCGGCTCGTTCGGCAGGCATTCCCGGAGAAACCGAAGCAATCACGAGGCGATCCACGGGATAACCCAATATGTCTTCAGGCGACTGGCTCGCCGGAACAGTCACAGGAATTTGCTGTCCGCCCCGATCGACGACCAGCGAAATCGAACGTCCGGGCACGCTCGAACCCAATACGGAATAGGCAGAGTCCCAAGTGGGATTGCTTACATCATTGATTTTGACGACGTGGTCTCCGGCAGTCAGTCCAGCCTTTTGAGCCGTCGAATCCGGCAATACGCCACCCAAGACCATCGGCTTGTCCAAAAACGCGGGTTCCTTGCTGCCGTGCATGTAAATGCCTGCAACCAGCACAAGCGCCAGGACAATGTTCATGGCCGGCCCTGCCAGGGCGATCAGAACGCGCTGCCAGCGCGGTTTGGAAAGGAACTCATCCGGCTCGCCTTTGCGTTCTTCGAGAGGGTTGTCCCCCGCCATCTTCACATAGCCGCCCAGCGGCAACGCGCTGATGCGATAGTCCGTGTCGCCGCGCTTCCATCCCCAGAGCCTGGTCCCGAATCCGATCGAGAAAATCTCGACACGAACGCCAAACGATTTGGCGACAATAAAGTGGCCCCACTCGTGGACAAGAACCATAATCCCGAGCACGACGGCCACCGAACCAGCCATGACTAGAAAATCCGACACTTTCGTTTCTCCCGACGTCCCGGCGCGAAACTGAAATTTTGCGCGCGTTTCCGACCCAACGTCCTGCGAACCTGACACTAATTCTACGCTACGGCGGTTCGCGCCGCCATCCGGCCAATTTCTTCGCGTGCAATTCGGCGCGCTTCCGAGTCGGCCGCGAGCACGTCGCCGATCGCCGATATTTTCAATTTCGGCGTGCGAGCGAGAACTCTTTCAATGACCTCCGGAATTCCCGTGAAAGGCAACCGACGCTCAAGAAACGCCTCGACCGCCACTTCATCCGCGGCGTTGAAGGCGCAGGGAAAAACTCCCTTTCTTGCGCAATGCCTCCCGCGCCAGCCGCAGAGATGGGAAACGCCGAGTTGAAACCTTCTCAAAATCGAGGCGCCGCAGCTTCCCCCAATCGAGCGCTATGTCATTGGATGCAGCCCGCTCCGGGTAGGTTAGCGCATATTGGATCGGCATGCGCATGTCCGTGGGCCCGAGTTGCGCCAGGATCGATCCATCGACGTACTCGACCATGGAATGAATCGTCGATTGAGGATGAATGACGACTTCGATTTGGTCCGGCCGGACGTCGAACAGCCAATGGGCCTCAATCACTTCGAATCCTTTGTTCACCAGCGTCGCGGAATCAATTGTGATCCTGCGCCCCATGCGCCAGTTGGGATGGGCGAGCGCTTGCTCGGGCGTGGCGGAGGCCATTTCCGCCAGGGACTTTTTCCGGAAGGGTCCGCCGGATGCGGTCAGAACGAGGCGCTTCACCTCGCTACGGCGCCCTGCCCTCAAACACTGATGGATCGCGTTGTGTTCGCTATCCACGGGAAGAAGTTCCACGTTCGCCTCGCGCGACGCCGCCATGACGATTTCACCGGCGGCGACAAGAACCTCCTTGTTCGATAGCGCGACCTGCTTGCCGGCTCTTACCGCGGCGTATGTCGCCTCCAGGCCAACGACTCCGACGGCTGCGGAGACCACCATCGCGGCGTCCGGATGGGTGGCAACCGCGACCAGCCCCGCGGGGCCATGATGAATCTCCGGTAGTTTGGAAAGTCCTGCAGCGCGGAGGCGCTCCGCGAGATCCTCCGCCAGCGCGGCGCTTCCGACCGAAACCACTTCAGGACGGTGCCGAGCAACCTGCTTTGCCAGCTCCTCGAGATTATTTCCGGCAGCCAGCGCCACGACGCCGAAACGGTCCTCCGGCATGGCTTCCACCACGGAGAGGGTTTGCCGTCCGATGGACCCAGTGGAACCAAGAATGGCAATTTGCTTCAAAAAGTGCCGGTCCTTTCATCCGTCAGGCTCCGCGTTTCACTTGAAGCGTTCAGCGTATAAGTAGAGCCCGCACCCGTCTTTCAGTATTTCTTCAACACTACCCATTCGAAATAGTACCAGACTGCAGGAGCGGCAAATATCAGAGCGTCGATGCGGTCCAGCATTCCACCGTGTCCCGGCAGGATCGCACCGGAATCCTTCACGCCCGCGCTGCGCTTAAAGCCCGACTCGAAAAGATCTCCCACCTGTCCGGCTACGCTGCCGAAAACGGACATCGCAAGAATATGCGCCGGAGGAGTCTTCGTCCAATAACCGAATACAGCGCCCACCAGCAATGCCCCGAGGAGATTTGCAATCGCGCCTTCCCAGGTCTTATTCGGACTAAGCTGTGGCGACATTTTCCACCGGCCAATCCCCTTGCCCACAAAATAGGCCGCTGAATCTCCCACCCAAACCATAACCAGCGTAAAAAGGAGGAGTTCCGGACCAATGACGTCCAATCCATGGATTCGCACAACCGCGCTGAACGGCAAGATCACGACGACAATTCCCGCCGCGCTGATCGAAACCGACGAGAAAACCTCAGACAGCGGACGGCGGCTTGCGAGGACGATCACCGCGAGACCAAGAAGAAATCCAAATAAGACCAGATCAAGCGTAATTCGCGGAGCCCGAGCCTGGTAAAGCAGGTCGCCCAGCCTGGCAACGCTCGCTAATCGCGCCGCATACCATTGCTGCGCGAAAATTGCCACAGCGGTCAGGCAAGTCCAGAACTGGTACACCCGGGATCCCGCGCCATCGGCCAACGCAAAAAATTCCCGCAGAGCCAGGACTCCGACAATTGCGGCCATGGCCGCAATCAGCCAGTTGGGCCCGAACCAATCCGCCGCCACAATGATTGGAATCAGTATCGCTGCTGTCAGTATACGCGCTGGCGTGCCGGAGCTCATTCCGTTTATCCCTCAGTTTCCGCAGGTCTTCCTGATCCGTGGCAGTTCACTCCACTTTCTCGCATTCCGGGAGCGAATCGCTCAGGAAAAAATCCCCGTGTGACCCTTTAGGAAACTTGAGATCGCGAAAGATGGCGCGCTGCAATCAGGCCGTGACCCGACGCCGGGTCTCCGTCAGGCCTCCATAGCGGCGCTCGCGCTTCTGAAAATCGAGAAGCGCCTCATATAACTGGACGCGCGTGAAGTCGGGCCACAGGGTTTCGGTGACATAAATTTCGGCGTAGGCAATCTGCCAAAGAAGAAAATTGCTGACGCGCATTTCACCGCTGGTGCGAATCAGCAAGTCGGGGTCGGGTAGTCCGGCCGTGTAAAGGTGCTGCGAAATCATTTCCTCGTCGACGCGGGCATCGGCGAGACCATTGTGCCGCACGCGATCCAGGATGCGATTGAAAGCGTCCACAAGCTCGGCGCGCCCGCCATAATTCAGCGCCACCGCCAGTTTCATCCCCGTGTTTCCCGCCGTCAATTCCATGGCCTTCTCGACGTCGTTCCGCACGGCGTCGGGCAACTGGTCCGAACGGCCGATCACCAGGAGGCGGATGTTATTTCGATGAATGACGGGCAGTTCCTTGCGCAGGTATTCGCGAAGAAGGCGCATCAGAAAATCAATTTCCGCTTTCGGGCGTCGCCAGTTTTCCATGGAAAAGGCATACAGCGTCAGCGCGGGAATATGCAGCCGGGCGCAGGTCTCAATGATGGTTCGCGCGGATTGGACGCCCGCCCGATGCCCCGCGACGCGGGGAAGGTGGCGCCGCTTCGCCCAGCGCCCATTGCCGTCCATGATAACGGCGATGTGCTGTGGGAGGCGGTCTTCGTCAAGCTCACCGAGGAGGCGTTCCTCATCTCGGCTGGGTGATTTGAGCGAGTCGGGTACTTTCACACCCTTATTCCTGAAGGTTCCGTGAAGCGGATTGAGGCTGGTGAGACATCATTTGCCGGGCGGGCGCCGCGCTTTCCGAGATGCGTGCAGCCGAAACGCGATGCGCGCGCTTGATTGAGAAGCTAACATACGGGATCAGCGGGCGCAACACGCACCGTGGCAGTGGTTTTTGGCTCTGTTACCTGTTTGCTTCACACCGCGAAGAGCAATCATTGTCGGCATGCAAGGCGTGTGGCAAAGTCAGAGAGTGATCCCTCTCGGCGCGTTTTTATTTGGCCTGATTATCGGAAGTTTTCTGAACGTCTGCATTCTTCGCATTCCCGCGGACAAATCCATCGTCCTGCCGGCGTCGAGCTGCCCGAAATGCGGACAAGGCGATTGCGCCGTACGACAATATTCCCGTTCTGAGCTGGCTTATCCTCGGCGGAAAATGCCGCGAACTGTAAAACAAGAATTTCGGCCATGTACCCGGCCGTGGAATTGCTGACCGGGTTGCTATTTCTGGCCTGCTATTTCGTCTTCGGCCTGACGGTGGATGCCGCCAAGTGGGCCGTATTCGCGGCGTTGCTCGTGGTGCTGACGATCACCGATTTGCGCGAACGCATCCTCCCCGACGAAGTTAATTTCTTCGGCCTGGGCGCGGGCCTGCTCTTCAGTTTTTTCACCAAGCCGATCGATGGAACCGCTCTGTGGATCGCCAACCGATGGTTTGAATTTCCTCCCCCGCGCCGGTGCTTTCGTTTGCGGATTCCGTTCTCGGCGCCGTGGTTGGCAGCGGATTGTTATGGGTTGTCGCGGAGGGATATTTCCGGCTGCGAGGGCGCGAAGGCATGGGTCTTGGCGACGTGAAGATGATGGCGGCGGTCGGCGCGTTTCTGGGATTGCAGCGCACGCTGATGACGATCCTGGCCGGATCGCTGCTGGGCAGCGTGATCGGTATCCTTTTGATTGCAATATCGAAAAAAGGACGCGATTACGAATTGCCATTTGGTACATTTCTGGGAGCCGGAGCCCTGCTGGTCCTTTTTTTCGGAACTCCCGCTCTCCACTGGTATCAGTCGTTGCTGCGGTGAAGTGAATCGTGAATAGTCGGAATTCTAGCCGCGATGCTTGCACCAAGCGCCGGACACGCTCTGGGTGCTTTCCGGAGACTCTGTTTGTCATTTCTGCTCGCGGATCGCAATTGTTGCTGATCCTGGTGGCGCGGCGGATGTTCGCGCCGGAGCGCAAATTCCTCCAGCGGATTCAGCGATCCCAGGCCGCGGAGCGACAATCCGGCCGCGTTCATGACCGCGTCCATGCAGGCCGTGATTCAGAAGTTGAAGGAGCAGGAGAAGGAACTTGAAGACCCTGCACCGCGCCGAGCGCGAACGCGCGCAGCAGACCGAACGCCTCAGCGAAGCCGTCACACGCAACATGCCCGCGGGATTGCTCCTGCTGAATTCCGCCGGATTGATTACCAGCGCGAATCCGGCCGCCGAACTGGCCCTGGGAGTGAAGGCCCTGGTCTACCGCCGCTATAGCGAGGTCCTGGGCGCTGGATCGCGCTTGACGCAACTCCTCGCCGGATGCCTCGAGCAGGGACGAACGTTCCGCCGCGAAGAAGTGGAGTATCTGACGCCGTCGCACGAATTGCGCCAGCTCGGCGTGACGATTTCTCCGATTTTGAACAGCACGAACGACGTGACCGGCGCCATTTGCCTGCTCAGCGATTTGACCGAACTCGCCGCCCTGCAGAAACAGATTCACATGAAGGAAAATCTGGCCGCGCTCGGCGAGCTTTCCGCGGGCATCGCGCACGAATTCAAAAATGCCCTGGCCACGATTTCAGGTTACGCGCAGATGATTCGAAGCGAGGCCCAACCGGGCACGGAGCTTGCGCGAGCACGGTGAATTAATTCTGCAACAGACGCGGGCGCTGACTCACGTGGTGACGGAATTCCTGAAATTCGCCCGGCCGCTGGAGCTCGCCGACGAGCAGGTGGCCCTGCGGCCCATGATCGAGCAGAGTTCTGGCGGAAGTCACGGAGGCCCTGCCCGAAGTCTCGATTATCGACCATGGGAGAATTTGCGGATGTGTCCGGCGACGATGCCCTGTTGCGCCAGGCCATCCTGAACCTGGCCCGCAACGCCGCCGAAGCTGTCGCTGAAAATCCGAGCGGCGGGCGCGTCATCATCCGGGGAGAAATCGACCACATCCGGACCGATGCAGGGCCAGCGGATATCCATATCCGGACAATGGCCCCGGAATTCCCCCGGAAGCACTCGGCAAGATTTTCATGCCCTTTTACACGACGAAGATGAATGGAACCGGCCTGGGGCTCGCGGTCGTGCAAAAGATCGTGGTCCAGCATGGCGGCACCGTCGAAGCGCGAAACCAGTCCCAGGGAGGCGCTGAATTCATCGTATGGTTACCCTTTGTACGCGACAGCCATAAGGGAGATTGATTCGGCCGACGCGCGCATCTAAACTAGTTGTGTAAGGATCCGCCGAAACCTCTCGGAAAGGCGGGGAAAACCCATGAATACAAAACAATTAATCGTTGTGACCTTGGGGAGCGCTCTATTGTTCGCCCCGGCCTTGGCTCAGGCGCGCCAGGACCAAAACCAAGCCCAAAGCCAGGAAAGTGTCGCCGATGCCGCGCGGAAGGCGCAGGCCGAAAAGAAGACAGCTCAGAAGTCCAAAATGGTCATCGATAACGACAACCTTGACTACCCTAAAGGGGACAGTCAACGTCGTCGGCCAGGAACCCGCCCCGGCGGCGGACCAGACCAAGGCTGCGGCCGATAATGCCAAGGCGCCCGCTGGCGGAAAAGCCTGCAGTGAAAGACGAAGCGTACTGGCGCAAAACATTCGACGATGCGAACAAAAAAATGACGGACGATGCGCATGAGCTCGACATCTTGCAGCGAGAGTACAATCTGAAACAGCAGCAATACTACAGCGACCCGAATACGGCGATGAAAGAGGATTACACCCGCCAGGATTTGAACGATACGAAGGCGAAGATTGACGACATGACGGCGAAAGTCGCGGCCGACAAGCAGTCGATCTCCGACCTTGAAGACGAGTTACGCAAAGCGGGCGGCGAACCCGGATGGGAGACACCGCTTACCCCAGCCGCCGGCGGAGTCGCAGTCAGGACAGTAGATATCGAGGACCGCGCCGCGGTTTTTTGCGAATTCTTGGCAGCCTGCGACTTCTGCGTGTCAGAGCGGGCCCTCCCTGCGATCAGGGTAAACAAATTTGATGGAACCCCTTCTCCTGGTCGAAGATAAACCTGAACTGCGCGCCATGCTCCGCAAGGCTCTGGAGCGCGCCGGACATGCCGTGGACGAGGCGCCGGACGGATCGTCCGCGGTCGCCAAGGTTCGCGCGCGGCGCTACATGCTCGTTCTCACCGATTTGAAACTCCCCGGGTGTTCCGGACTCGATGTGCTGCGGGAAACCAAGCAGGCCGATCCCACGATTCCCGTGATTCTGATTACAGCCTACGGCTCGGTGGAAGAAGCCGTGACCGCGATGAAAGAGGGCGCGTACGATTTCATCCAGAAGCCCGTGGACCTGGAACATCTGAATCTTCTCGTCGAGCGCGCGGCCCAGCAGCAGGAATTGCAGCGCGAGAATCTCTTGCTCCGCGAAGAGTACACGGAGCGGTACGGATTCCCGCGGATCGTCGGCGAGCACAAGACCATGCAGGAAGCGACCCACCAGGTGCAGCGCGTGGCGGCGACCGATTCCACCGTCTTACTGCTCGGACAAAGCGGGACCGGCAAGGAACTCTTCGCCCGCGCCATCCATCACTTGTCTCCCCGGCGACAGCATCCGTTCGTGGCGCTCAATTGCGCCGCGATCCCCGAAGGTCTGGTGGAGAACGAACTCTTCGGGCACGAGCGCGGCGCTTATACCGGCGCGGGATCGCGTAAAGTCGGAAAAATGGAACTCGCCAATCGCGGCACCATTTTTCTGGATGAAATCGCGGAGTTGCCGCTCACCACGCAGGCCAAGCTGCTGCGCGTCCTCGAAGAACGAAGCTTTGAGCGCGTTGGCGGCACGCAGCTGGTTGAAATTGATGTGCGTATTCTGGCGGCCACGAACAAGGATCTGCGCGAAGCCGTGGAAGCGAAGACGTTTCGCGAGGATTTATACTTCCGCATCGCGGCCGTGCCCATCACGATTCCGCCGCTGAGCGAACGCGGGGACGATGTGCTGATGCTGGCGGAACATTTCCTGGACCGTTTCCGCCGCGAATTCCGAAAGCCGAACTTGAAACTTGCTGCCCAGCGCCAACACGGCGCTTCGAGGATACGCGTGGCCGGGAAACGTCCGGGAACTTCAAAACACGATCGAACGCGCCGCCATTCTTTCGGACTCCGTGGTCATCACGGCGTCCGCTTTGCAGCTCCCCGCGCCGCGCCCCCCCGAGGGCCTGATGCCCGAAGGCATGGTGCAACCCGCGTTCGACTGGGGCGGCACGCTGCAGGAAGTGGGCGACCGCGCGCTGCAACATGTCGAACGATTCAAGATCGAGTCTGCGCTCAAATCAACCAAGTGGAATAAGACGCGCGCCGCGGAACAGCTTGGCGTTTCGTACAAGACTCTTCTGAACAAGATTCGGCTGCTGGGACTGGAGAATTAAGTTCCGGATTTACACGCCTACCTAAGGCTTTCGGCCCGCATGCAGCGTCACAATTCCGCCGGTCCAACTTTCGTATCGAACGCTGGTGAACCCGGCACTCTCAATTTGTTTCGCTAATTCTTCGGGATTTGGAAATTTGCTGACTGAGCTGGGGAGATAGGTGTACGCCTGCGAATTGCCGGAAATCAAGCCCCCGAGGCGTGGAAGTACCCGTCTGAAATAAAATCGGTAGAGCGTTCCGAACATTTTTCCGCGCGGCTCGGCAAATTCCAGAATCGCGATCGCGCCGCCGGGCTTGAGGACGCGAAAGATTTCCCGCAAACCGCGCTCATAGTTCGCAAGGTTGCGGAACCCGAAGGCGCACGATACCAGGTCGAAGCTCGCATCGCCGAACGGAAGCGATAACGCATCCGCTTCCACAAATTCCACGTTCGCGCCTGTGGCCGCGCTCTTGGCGCGCGCCCGGACAAGCATCTCCGGAACGAAATCGGAGCCAATAATTACGGCGCCTGCCGTGGCTTCTCTGCGAAAGGCGAAGGCCAGATCGCCCGTGCCGCAGCACAAGTCAAGCACGCGCGCGTTCTCATCGCGCAAAATTGAGCAAAATTTCTTTGCGACGCGCTTCCTCCAAAGTTTGTCGATGTCGAGCGAGAGGAGATGATTCAGAAGATCATATCGGGGGGCGATGCGGCCAAACATTTCCCGGACGTGCGCGGCGGCTTCTTGCTCATCCCGCGCTCCTTCGGGTCGCGTGCCCTGCAAGCCGCGCGGCGACGCCGAGGTCATTTCCCAGGGCCCGCAGAAGCGCATTCACGCAGCACCTGAAGCAACAAGCCCGGATCGACTTCCACTCCGCATCGGACTTTGCCGATGCGTTCGGGGAGGACGAAGCGCAATCGCCCCGCACGCGTTTTCTTGTCGGCCTGCATAGCCGCAATTAAGCGTTCCGCGGAAACCTTCGGCCATGGCGGGAGTGTGCCGACGCGCGCGATCAGGTTCATTATATTGCAGGCTTCCTTCGGCGAGATCATAAGGTTTGCGTTGGCGAGCCTTACCGCTGCCATCATTCCCCAGCCCACGGCTTCGCCATGCAAATATTTCCGATAACGCGTCACGCTTTCAAGAGAGTGCGCGAACGTGTGCCCGAAGTTTAGAATTTCGCGCAAGCCGGATTCGCGTTCATCGGCGGAAACCACGCGCGCCTTTTGCATGATGGATCGCTCAATTACATAATCGAGGGCAGCACGATCGCGGTGCAGAAGTTTTTCCATTTTGCGTTCCAGGAACTCGAACAGCCGCGGATCACCAATCACCCCGTACTTGATGACCTCAAAGATTCCCGAGCGAAATTCGCGCTGCGGGAGTGTCCGCAAAATCTCGGGATCGGCCACTACGGCTTTCGGAGGATAGAACGCGCCGACCAGGTTCTTCCCTTCCGGGAGGTTCACTCCGGTTTTCCCTCCAATTGCGCTGTCGACCTGCGCAACGACGGTTGTGGGGACGTGGATGAGCGCGATCCCTCGCCCATAGCTCGCGGCAACATATCCGGCGACGTCGCCGACGACTCCTCCGCCGACCGCGACCAGCAACGCGCACCGATCGGCGCCCGCTCGAACAAGCTGGCGGCAGGTCCGCTCGACCGTGGAAAGATTTTTTGCCGCCTCACCGTCGTCCATCAGAATCGTTGCGCGGCGGCGCGTGCCAAGAATCTTTGCAATGCTCACGCCCCAATGCCGCCAGACGCGCGGCGAAGAGACCACGAACACATCGCCTTCTTTTGCGACGCGAGCCACCACTCGCGGCAGCCGCGCAAGCGCGCCTCGCCCGCACAGGACTTCGTATGCGCCGTTCGCAGCCTGGACTTTGATTTTCTTCATTGATTCTCTTCAGTGTGATATCGATCCATCCAACGAAAAATGTAACATACTTGGCGATGCTGCCGCCCGGGTCCTGGGACTAGCTTTCCATGGCCGGATCGTTTCATAATGCGAGTCGGACTTGAGGAGGCTTGCCGTGAAATCAAAATTCCTGATCGCAGTGGGTTTGATTGCAAGCGCGTGTCTGGCGTCGATGCCGGTTCGCGCTCAGGAAGTAACGCAGGAAACCGTTGACGGGATCAAGAACTTTCATCGCCTGGAGACGACCGTCGCCTGCACCGGCGCGATTAAGGCCACAGCCGTACCGGAGATCAAGAAGTACGGCTTTGTATCGATCATCAATCTGCGCGAGCCAACCGAGGAGGGGGCTGATATCGAAGGAGAGGCCGCAGCCGCGAAAGCCGCCGACATGCGTTATTATTCGGTTCCCTTCAGCGCCACTTCGCCCGACCCGGCCGCCGTCGATAAATTCTTGGATGCAATTACCGCTAAGGGGAGCGACCCCGCGTTTATCCACTGCGCGGGCGGCGGACGCGCGGCCACGATGTGGTTCATCAAGCGAATGGTGATCGACCACTGGGACGTCGACCGCGCTGCCAAGGAAGCGACCGAACTGGGAATGTCGAGCCCGACGCTCAAGCAATTCGCGGTCGATTACGCGCAAACACACAAGAGATAGATGCTGGCTTCCTCCAGAGTAGGGACGTATCGTACGAGTTTGCCCGCAGGGACTCCTAAATTATGAAAATGACGCAACTAGGACGCAACGGGCCCCTCGTCTCGCAAGTCGGGCTGGGGTGCATGGCGATGTCCGACATCTACGGGCCTTCGGACGAATCCGAGAGCATCGCGACAATTCACGCCGCGCTCGACGCCGGAATTAATTTGCTCGACACCGGCGATTTCTACGGCATGGGTCACAATGAGATGCTGATTCGCCGGGCCATTGAAGGCCGCCGGCAGGATGTTTTTCTCTGCGTGAAATTTGGCGCCATGCGCGGGCCAGACGGCATGTTCTCGGGCAATGACATGCGCCCAGTCGCGGTGAAGAATTTCCTGGCCTACAGCCTGCGCCGCCTGGGGACCGACTACATCGATCTTTACCAGCCGTGCCGCGTGGATGCGCGCACGCCTTACGAAGAGACCATCGGGGCAATTGCTGATCTGGTGAAAGCCGGCTACGTGCGCCACATCGGAGTTTCGGAAGCGTCCGCAGCCTCGATCCGTAAGGCCCTGACCGTCCATCCGATCGCGGCTCTCCAGATCGAGTACTCGCTGGCGAGCCGCGGCATTGAGGCCGAAATTCTGCCCGCTGCGCGCGAACTCGGGAGCAGCGTTACGGCATATGGAGTGGTCTCCCGAGGCCTGCTCACGGGATCGCCGCTTACCTCTCCGAGAGATTTCCGCAGGCATTTCCCCCGTTTTCAGGGGGAGAATTACGAGAAAAACCGCGCCCTGATTGGTGCGTTGAACGATGTTGCGAAAAGTTTGGACGCAACGGCCGCCCAAATCGCGATCGCGTGGGTGATATCGCGGGGCGCGGATATTGTTCCATTGATCGGCGCGCGCCGCCGGAGCCAACTGGCGGAATCTCTGAAAGCACTCGAACTCAGGCTGACGGCGGAGGACCTCGCGAGAATCGAATCGGCGATTCCTGACGGCGCCGTGGCTGGAACGCGATACGCCGAGGAGCAGATGCGCTGGCTCGACAGCGAAAAACGATCGAATCCAGCATGATCGAGCCGCGCGCGAAATTTCTTTCGTTGGTGCCGGGATGAAAGTTGCGCTCTGGGCCTTACTGCTTGCCGCTGCTTGGACGGTCACACTTGGAGTCGTCGCTCACTCCCCCGGACTGCATTCGACAGCCGGGATGTGGACCGGCGCGTTCGGCCTGCCGGGCGTCGTTGTCGCCAGTTGGGTGCGCCCATTTCTCGGGCGCGGGCCTCATAATCGGACCGAATACGCCGTTATGTTCGTCATGAATTGGATCTTCTACTGCACCGTGGTTCAGGGCGTGTTATCCGTGAAAAGAAGCTTCCTGAAATAATTCCCTACTTGATTTGCTTTTCCAATTCGGGAAGCGACGCAATCAGGACATGTCCGGTGATTGCCAGAGTGCGGGGGTCGATTTTGTCGAGCGTATCGCGGCTGGTGTGCCAGTAGTCCAGAACAGGACTCTCGAAATCAATGATATCGGTCGCGGGAACGTTGCGCTCAAGAAAGGAGGTGTGATCATCTTCTATCGCGTTCGCGGAATTGATAAATATCTTGCCGTAGCCCAGACGCGCCGCGGTTGCCCAAACGATGTCGGTCAGCCACGGAGTGGAGCTGGATTCGCGCCTGTAAATCGGATTTGTCGGCCCGACCATATCGACCAGAATCAAGGCTTTGATGCGGCGAAGGTCGTTGGAAAGGGCCAGGCTGGCGGCGAGTTCCTTGCTGCCATACGTGTGGTCGGGATCGGCCCATTGCATATTGAAAGCCTCTTCGCCGTCGAAAAACACCAGCCAGATGGTCTCCGCGTTTTTCCGCGCGCACAACAGTCGCGCGAGTTCTAGCAAGACTCCCGTGCTTGAGCCGCCATCGTTCGCTCCCACAAAATTATCGAGCCGTTTTGTGTCGTAATGCGACGCGTACATGATGATGCTGGGATTTGAGGACGGGATTTTCACCAGGATGTTGTCCATGGCCACATCGCCGACCGGCGTCGACGGTGCGTGGAAATTTTCTTCCTCGACAGGGCAACCGAAGCTCTTGAGTTGATCGATGATGTAGGCCTGCGCGCTTATGAATTCCCTCGGAGCCGGCCGAATGCGGGCCGATGGCTACAAGTTGCTCGACGTGTTTGTAGGCGCGCGCGCCGTCAAAGCCGCCCGTGGTATCCGCGGGCGGAGCCGGAGGAAAAGTCGCCGCCTGCGAGGATGCGTATCCTGGCGTCCCGCTGGAGGTTGAAGCGGACTGCCCGCAGGCAGCGAGGCAAAGTACGGCGGCTATCGCGGCGCGGAAAAAGGCTTTGCGGTCTCGCGTTTGCATTTAGCTCGCTCCCTCCCCTGCCGTGGCGGCCTTTTTGGCTTTGTTCCGGAGCGACCATCCAGGCGACGCCGATCCCGACAAAATACAACGCGAGCATGGGGGCCATGAAAATAAGCATGGTCTGACGCATCCGGCGTGGGAGTCACGATGGCCGCGACGATTGCGATGATCAGGATCGCATAACGCAGATTTTTCCAGAGAAATTTGGGCGTCACGATATTGAATAGCGCCAGCAAGAAAATCAGCATCGGCAGTTCAAAGATGATGCCAAGGCCAAGGAGAACGACCAGGATGAAATCCAGATATTCGTTGATGGTGATCAGCGGGCTGGAAGGGCCCTTGAAACCCGATCAGGAAATTGAGCATGTACGGAAGCATGATGAAATAGCCAAAGGAAATCCCCGCCACGAATAAAATAAAGGACGAAAGCACGAAAGTCGACACGGCCTTTCGCTCATGTTTGTAGAGGCCCGGCGCGATAAAGAGCCACACCTGGTACAAGCACGTAAGGCGCGGCAAGCACAACGCCGAGATAAATGCCGAACGTAATGATGATGTTGATCATTCCGGCGGGGCTTGTGAAGATCAGCTTGTCGTCCAGATGGTATCTGGCGTAAAGCGGCCTGCATGGGATGGGCGATGAATCCGAAGACTTTCTCGGCGACGGTGACGCCGATGAGCGCGCCAAGGCCAATCGCAATTGCGGAGTTGATGAGCCGCTTTCGCAGGTCCACAAGATGGTCGAAAAACGACATCTTGCCGCCCGCTTCCTTTTCGACGCTCGGGTGTGGGTTCGTCAGACTGCGGTGTTGTCATCAGAAGGTTTCTCTTGAGGAGCGGTCACGGTTTCAGGTTTGAACGGCTCGGGGGCTGCTTCAGAGGGTTCCTCGGGCGCCGCCTGGACCTGAGCATTCGTCGGGACCGGAAGGTCGGAGTCGACTGGCGCATTCGTGGGTAACTCTCTTGGCATGGCGCCTTCCGGAGGGGCTGGGGAAGGCTGAACCGCCCGGGCTGCCGCCGCGATTTCCTCTTCGACGGATACGCGATCTGGCGCTCAAGGTCGCGCACTTCATCTTCCAGCGCATAGCGAAAATCATTGGTCATCTTCCGAAATTCCGCAGTCGCCTTGCCCAGCATGCGAGCCAATTCCGGCAGCTTCTGAGGGCCGAAGATAACCAGGGCAATGACGAAAAGAACGATCAGATGCGGCAGGCTCAACATTGCCAGTAATCCACGCCTTTTTGTTCGAAAGCAGATGTTGAGAGTGTCCGGGAGCTCAACAGAACGGCTCCAAGCGAGCCTGACCCGCTTAACAGCCCGCTTCCATGCTCAAGTGGAATCATAGTGGACAGCCGGAGGGGTGTCAATTCAGCGGACTATGCTATACTATGAGCCAAGTGCCGGACGGCAGGAAAGCGAGGGCGAAATGAAGGGTGAGAGGCGTGGGGCGCTACTCGTCATTGGTGTTTTGGTTGTTTCCGCGATCCTGGGGGGGATTTACGGTCCCTCGGTTCGCGCGACCTCCTCGGATGTAAACAACCTGCAGGACTCGGTGAAATCCTTCACCCGAGTGCTTTCCGTCGTCGAGAAAAATTACGCGACCCCGGTGGACACCGATCATGCGCTGTATTCCGGCGCGATTCCGGGCATGCTGCGCGTGCTCGACCCGCACTCCAGCTTTTTTGATCCTCGCGCATACGCCAGCCTGCGAGAAGACCAGCGCGGACGCTACTACGGCGTCGGCATGACCATTGTGCCGCGCGAAAACTTTACCTACGTTCTGGCGCCCATGCCGGGCGCGCCGGCATTTCGCGCGGGCATTCGTCCCGGCGATGTGATCATGGCCGTGGACGGCAAATCCGCCGAAGGACTGAGCAGTTCGGAAGTTGCGGACATGCTGAAAGGGCCCAAAGGCACGGTCGTTCATATCGCGATGAAGCGCGTCGGATATGACGACCCGCTCAATTTCACCGTGACGCGGGACGAGATTCCCAAGCATTCGGTGGACATCGCTTTCGAGGTCAAACCCGGCATCGGATACATCAAGCTTTCCGGGTTCAATGAGACCACCGATACCGAACTCTCCGCGGCGCTCAAGCAGACTGGATGCGACGAATCTCGACGGATTAGTGCTCGATCTGCGCGGAAATCCCGGGCGGCTTGCTGAACGAAGCCGTGGCGGTTTCCGACATGTTCCTGGACAAGAACCAACTGATCGTGTCCCATCACGGGCGCGCGTCGCAGGAGCGGCGTTATTACGCGGTGCGCGGGAACCGCGGCGTCACCGTGCCCGCTGGTGGTGATCGTCAATGGCGGGTCCGCTTCGGCCTCGGAAATCGTTACCGGCGCGATTCAGGATCATGACCGCGGCCTGGTGGTCGGCGAACAGAGCTTTGGAAAGGGCCTGGTGCAGACCGTCTCCGGCCTGAGCGAAAACACAGGTCTGGCGCTGACGACGGCCCGGTATTACACGCCCAGCGGCCGATTGATCCAGCGCGATTACAAAGATACTTCGCTCTACGATTATCTCTACAATCACAAGAACCCGACTCCCACCGAAGTCAAGCTGACCGACAGCGGCCGGCAGGTGACTGGCGGCGGAGGCATCACTCCGGACGTGCCCGTGGAGCCAACCAAGCTCAACCCGTTCCAGGAAATGCTGCTGCGGCGCGAAGTGTTCTTCGGGTATCAGGGCGGCGTGGGCGGATTTCACGACTTATTTCCTGGGGTCGAAACCTGAAATCACCAAGGAATTCGTCGCCGACGATGCCGTGATGAAGAAATTCACGACCTACCTCGATCAAGGAAAAGATCAAGTACACCGAGGCGGACATCGCTCAAAACCTCCCCTGGATCAAGCGGGAAATCAGGAAAGAAGCGTTCATTTCGGTATTCGGCCTGACCGAGGGGTACAAAGTCGATCTGGAAGACGACGCGCAACTTCAAAAGGCCATCGAGTCCCTGCCGCAGGCGCGGGCGCTGTACGAAAATGCGAGAAAGATTATCGCCCAGCGCAACGTAGGATCCGGAGCACAGCAGCAATAATAACCGCAAGGATTAATTTCAATTTTGAGGGGTAGTGTGTTTGGAATCCTGGCAGTGCCCTGCTAAAATCCCAAGTTCAGTGGGCGTGTAGCACGACTAAATCACATTG
>CAVWSJ010000003.1:0-38573 GCA_963757625.1 Terriglobia bacterium
TCGTTGTCTTGACCTGAATGCAGTGTCTCTTGGCGGTCGTCCAGAGCGCAGCGTCTTTTGGCGGTCTTCCCGAAACGAAGTGCATTCTGGGTGCAATCCCGAGCGCAGCGTCTCTTGCCGTCATCCCGAAACGAAGTGGGCTACTCCTGCATTCTCCGTTGTTTTTTCCTCGTAGGGGCGCCGCTTGCCGCGCCCGCCCAAGTTACGTCAAATACCAAACCCGCCACAACCTCTTCTTCTTGCGTAACTCCTGTGTGTGTCGGTTTCGTCGTGCCCGGAGATCAAACGGCTTCTTCCGGTTCGTCAGGGCATGACTTCAGTCATGCCGCTAATGTCGCCAAATTAACGCGGCTTTAACCGCTGAGGTTTTGTGGAGCCATAAGGCAGCAAGCGCCTAAGCGTTTCCGTAGAGGTCTTCGCATTTCTGTGGGAGCCCCTAACAATTTTATGCGCGGGAAGGAGCGCTTCCGCGCCTTTTGCGTCCCGATGTTTTGTATTGGCAAGCGCTCCGGTAAGAGCCGCACCCTCACGCGCTTAAGCCGCGCGCCTCCCCATCCTACTTCGCCGTCATCAAAGTGCTCGTCGTAGCCACACACTGCCACGACCCATTCAGCTTGATCCACGTGTCCACGAATCTTTCGCGTGCATATAAGCCTTCCCCTTCTCCATCCCCTTTACTCGAAACACTCCGACGACCACTGCGGCATCTCCATACACTTGCACCGTGCTCTGCTCCGTCACCGCTTGCGACGGCTGGTAGTCAGGCGCCTTGATGCTCGCCAGAAATTCGCTCTTCGACGCAACGCTTCCGTCGATATCCACGGACAAAAATGTGTTTGCCAAAGCATGCCCAATGCCTTGGTGTCTTTTTCTTCCAGCGCATGATCCCAAGCATTCTCAAGCGCCAAGACTCGCCCACCCTCATCGCTCGCGCTATTCTGTTGCCCCGCTGCCGCAGCGCCACTCAAAAGCAATATCGCCAACGCCGAAAAAAATCTCTTCATGGTTTAACCTCAACCCAACCGTCGTCCCCGAACAATTCTTAGCCTAAAACAGAAATTCCGCCTCAAAAGTTTTCCCGCAAATAAATTTCTGGCTCCGCACTCACCGAACCGAGCCGCCAGCTGCCATCCGGCGCCTGCCGCTGAGGTTTGAGGAAGTTCCCGCGTTCATGCGGGCGAAGCAGCCGTCACTGCGGCAATCCGATCCGGCGCAGCAGATCGGAAAATCGCGGGTCAGAATGCAAACGGTCCTGGAAGGGATCGTATTTGACAAAAACCATGCTGCAGGAGCGCTGCTCGATACCGCGATTCAACCAATAGAAAGCCTGGTCCTTGTCTCCTAGACCTGAATAAATTATCGCGATGTTGGATCCGTCGACGTAGCGTTCCTTGGCCAGATCCTTGAACTGAGTGACGATTTTGACTGCTTCGTCGCGCCTCCCTGAGATCGCATAAACATAGGCAATCCCCGCCGAGATCAGTGAGCCGTCCGCTGGAGTCGGCGTTTTGCCTATCTTGCTATTCTCCGCCACGGCCTCGGCGAGCATTCCTTTGTATGCGTAGGTCCAAGCCAGTTCGGCATGCGCGATGTTGCTGCTGGGATCGAGCTCGATCCCTTTCTGGTACCAGGGGAAAGATTCGTCGTACCGGTGTGCCAACGTATAGATGTACCCGAGGTACGTGTTCATGATCAGCGAGAGTGGCTCCAGCTCCTGTGCTCGTCTCCCTTCTGCAGCCGCTTGATCGAAGCGGCCAAAGACGGTCGCTAGCAGATAGGCGTAGCGCAAATGGGCCACAGCGCTGCTCGGGTTGAGCTCGATAGCGCGGCGATATTCTTTCTCCGCGGTCGCCCAGTCCCAGTCGTACCACCAACTGATTTCTCCCAGCACGGTGTGAGCTTCCGAGAGCGTGGGATCGATTTCAAGAGCCTTGAGCGCCGCGGTCTTTGCTTTGGGAAAAGCCTCTGTCGGCGCCAGATAGGTGAGATCAGCAAGCTCGTCGTAGGCATCCGCCATCCCGGCATATGCAGGCGCGTAAGAGGGATCTAATCGGACGGCCTCTTCAAAATAATGGATCGCCTGTTTAAGATCGTCCTCTGAACTTCTGTCCCAGTGATATCTGCCTTTGAGGAACGCCTGGTAAGCTTCACTGTTGTCGGTATATGTTCTAGTGATTCGTTCCTTCTCGACGCCCGTCAACCTGCGCAGCTTCTCCGAAATATTTCCGGCGATTTCTTGCTGCAGCGTCAAAACTTCGCTAAGCCTTCGGCTATACTGCTCTCCCCAAATCTGCCGGTCATCCCGGGCATCAATGAGTTCCGCGCTGACCAGGAGCGTGTCCCCACGCTGCGTCACTCTGCCGGACACGATGGCTGTCACACCCAGCTCGCGGCCTACCGTCCGCGGCGCGGTGTCTTTTCCTTTGTAATGAAATACCGAGGTGCGCGAGACCACGCGAAGATCGGGCACTTGGGAAAGAGAGTCGATCAATCCTTCCGTGATCCCATCGCTTAGGTATTCTGCATTCGGATCGCCGCTGGCGTTGGTAAACGGAAGTACGGCTATGGAATCTATGCGGCTCGTAGAGCCGCGGAAATAGAGCACTCCTGCGGCGGCCACACCCGCGAGAACAACCGTCAGACTCACCACGCTCACAACGATTTTCCGGCGCCCCCAGCCAGGCCGTTTAGCCGAATCTTCCCGGCCAGTGCTCACGGTCTTTCCCGATTCTGTGTCGCGCTTCAGCCGCTTCAGATCGGCCCTTAGCTCTCCGGCGGATTGACAACGAACGTCGCGGTCTTTCTCCAGCGCCTTGTTGATAATCTCCTCGAACTTGGGAGGCACGTCGGGGTTCAACCTCACTGCCGGAGCTGGCGCCCGATTCAGAATCGACTCGAAGATCACCCCGGATGTATCGCCACGAAATGGAAGCTGCCCTGTCGCCATCTGTACAGGACGGCCCCGAACGAGAACAGGTCGGTGCGCGTGTCGAGTTCCTTTCCCCTGACCTGTTCCGGGGACATGTAGGAGACCGACCGAGCGCCGCGCCCGGACTGGTGAGAGGCTCCTCCATGTCCAGAGTGGGAGCGTTGGCGGCAGCACCGATCTCCGGCTTCAAAGAAAGTTTGGCCAGTCCGAAATCGAGAATCTTCGCCTGGCCGCGAGACGTCACGAAGATGTTCGCGGGCTTGATGTCGCGATGGATGATGCCCTTCGCGTGCGCCGCATCCAGCGCATCTGCGATCTGGATCCCCAGATCGAGCGATTCATCAATCGGCAAGCACTTGCCCGCAATTCGATGCTTGAGCGTCTGACCTTCGAGATGCTCCATGGCGATGAAGGTCCGCCCCCCGTCCTCGCCGATCTCATAGATGGTGCAAATGCCGGGATGGTTCAGGGCGGAGGCGGCGCGCGCTTCGCGCCGGAAGCGCTCGAGAGCCGAGGGGTCGTTGGCGACTTCGGGGGCGAGAAACTTGAGGGCCACGAGGCGCCCCAGATTGACGTCTTCGGCCTTGTACACCACACCCATCCCGCCTCCGCCCAACTTCTCGATGATGCGGTAGTGGGAGATGGTCCGGCCGATCAAAGACGAGGAATCCACGATTGGCGCACATCTTAGGTTGCGACCAAATCCAAGTCAACGAACAGCCTGCAAGCCCGCGGTTTACCCGGAGGAGCATCGAATAGCCGCAGGTATTTGTAGCATCGCCCTTTTAGGCCGGCGCAGTCTCAGTGGTGACTCGACGGCGCGCAAGTGTAAAGGATGTCTAGAGACGCTCTGTAAAGGATGTCATGGGACTGAGAAATTCATGCGGGGGAAGGAGCGCTTCAGCGCTCCGGGCAGAGCCCACCTCCCTTCCCGCGCTTTAGCTCTGGGCAATTCGGCGCTCACCCGTAAAGCGCCGGCGCCGCGACAACGCACGTTGTGTCCTCCGAGCGCCCGTAATAACTTAGCCCGCAGCCGAATAGCAATGCGCGCGAAAATTCGCTAATACGCAATCACCGATTCGAAACAATCTCTTGCGGCAACGCCAACATCATCACAATTTCTTCCACGCGCCCCAATCCTTTTGGAAGAAGCGCCATACCCTGACTCTCTTCCGCGTCCAAATCTTCAGCGCCTGCTTTCTGATCCTGGCAGTAAGCAGCATCGCTCAGGAGCATCAGCATCCCGCGGCGGGCGAAAGACTCGGCACGGTGCACTTCACGACCTCCTGCAATCCCGCAGCGCAACAGCACTTTGATCGTGCCGTTGCCCTCCTGCATTCCTTCCAATTCAGTCGCGCCATCGATGGTTTCAACACCGCGTTGAAAGCCGATCCCTCGTGCGCCATGGCCGAATGGGGTATCGCGCTGAGCTTCTGGAGCAATCCGTTTGCTACAGGGCTGAAGTCTGCATCGCAATTGCAGGACGGCCGGCAAGCCGCAGAACGCGGCCGGGCGATTGGCGCCAAAACGGAGCGCGAGCGCGCGTACATCGCCGCGGCCTCAAAGCTGTACGCAGATTTCGAGAAAACGCCGCAGCAAGTCCGCCTTTTAGCTTATCGCGATGCCATGGCCGAGATCGCCGCGCATTACCCGCAGGATCATGAGGCCTCCATCTTCTATGCGCTGGCGCTCGCTGCATCGGAGGACCCGACGGACAAGACCTACGCCAGCCGGCTCAAGGCGGGCGCAATCCTCGAAGCCCTGTTCGCCGAGCAACCTGATCATCCCGGCCTCGCGCACTACATTATTCACACTTACGATGTGCCGCCCTTGGCATCGCGCGCACTAGTGGCTGCGCAGCGGTATTCCGCGATCGCGCCCGATGCCCCGCATGCACTGCACATGCCGTCGCACACCTTCACCCGCGTCGGTTACTGGCAAGAATCCATAAACAGCAATCTGGCCGCCTCCGCGGCAGCACGGCGTGAGGGCCAGACCGCGGAAGAATTGCACGCGCTCGATTACGAGACTTACGCCTATCTGCAGACGGCGCAGGACGAAGCGGCGCGGCGCCTGGTGCAATCGCTCCCTGAGCTCCTGTCGCGTTTCAACCCCAACACGCTTAGCAGCGGCGCCGCGCCGCCTTCTGCAGGTTTCTTTGCTCTCGCGGCCATTCCCGCCCGCTATGCGCTCGAGCGCCAGGACTGGAAGGCGGCAGCAAACCTCGAAGTGCGCGAAACCGCGTTCCCTTACACCGAGGCAATCACCTATTTCGCCCGCGGTCTCGCGGCCGCGCATCTCGGAGATATTTCGAGTGCGCGAGCTTCATCCGACGCGCTCGCAAGAATCCACGAGCGGCTCGCGAAAGCGAACGAAGCCTACTGGGCGGAACAAGTCGAGATTCAGCGCCGCGCCGTCTCGGCGTGGACGGCGCTCGCCGAGGGACGCACAGAGGACGCTCTACGCGAGATGAGATCCGCCGCGGAGCTCGAAGACGCCACAGAAAAAAGCGCAGTCACCCCGGGACCGCTGGCCACCTCGCGCGAACTGCTCGGCGAGATGCTGCTGCAGAAGAATCAGCCAGGACAGGCCCTGGAGCAGTTCGAAGCCACACTAAAACGCAAGCCCAATCGCTTTCGCCCGCTCTACGGCGCCGCGCGCGCCGCACAGCTCAAGGGCGATCGCGATACCAGCCGCACGTATTTCCGTCAACTCCTAAAAGTGTGCGAGCACGCGGACCAGCCGGGCCGCAAGGAGTTGGCGGAAGCCTCGAGGGTAGCGGGTAGTTAGGGCCAGCGGACAGTCTCTGGTGAATATTTGGCGGTTCTCGAAGAAATCGGGCTGTCTGATGGGCGGTTTTCTAATCGCACGCGAAATCATTAGGAATCGCTGTAAGTTGCTGAAAATAAAAGGCCCACGTCATTTCTAATCGCACGAAAAACGTGTCCTTTTAGGCGCCGCTCGCCGGCCGCGGCGCGCTGCAAGCCACCGCCACTCGCGATTTCGCTTCGCCAGACGTCTCGACCGCTTCGCTCGGCGCCACGTCCTCAACGCGCCCGGCCACAAACCGGAATCGCTCGCAAACCGCCGACTTCACGCCTCCGCGCACCAGCTCGCCAACATCGAGCCCAGCCTCGGCCGCAACCAACTCCTTCGGCTTCGCATAAAGCGCCGGCAAGCGCGGCATGAACGTAGGGCAGCAATCGTGAAACGGCTCCGAGGAAATATCGTAAGTTCCGATTTCCCGCGCCAAAGCCATGATCTCGAGTTTGTCGGTCCCCGCCAGCGGCCGGAACACCGGCATTTTCACCGCATCGCCCACCGCCACCATGTTCTGCAAAGTCTGCGAGGCCACCTGCCCAAGGCTGTCGCCAGTCACCAGCGCCAGCGCATGACCGCGCCGCGCAATCTGCTCCGCAATCCTCATCATCATCCGCCGATAGAGCAAAATCCGGTACTTCTCCGGCGCTGCGCTGACGATTTCCCGCTGGATGCCCTCAAACGGCACGCGATACAACTTCGCGCTGAACTGATAAAGCGTCAGCCGCCGCGCCAGTTCCCTCGCCACATGAAACGAAGATTCGCCCGGCCGCGATCCCGTGCCATAAAAATGCACGAAGCTCAAATGCGCCCCGCGCTTCATCATCTGATAAGCCGCCACCGCCGAATCGTACCCGCCGGAAAGCAGGCACAGCATCCGCCCGCCGGTTTTCGCCGGCAATCCGCCGGCCCCAGGAATCTTCCGCGCATAGACCAGCGCCGGCCCAGGCGTAATTTCAATCCGGCAAGTAAGTTCCGGCTCGTTCAAATCAACGCGCACGTCGCGCCCTGCAGCGCGGAGCTTATCGAGAAGATAGCGCCCGACCTTCGCCTCAATCTCCATCACAGGATGCGGAAACGCCTTGTCGCTGCGCTTCGCCCGCACCGCAAAGCTGAAAACTGCAGCGGCGCAACTTCCTGCCAAGCAGCTTCGCACAAGGCATCAAGATCCTGCTCCACAGGCCGCGCCACCGCAAAGTTCACGATGCCGAGAAAACGCGCCGCACCCGCTCAATCGCGGCCTCCACCGCCGCGCCGTCGCCAAGCCGCACCAAGAATCGGTGCCCCGGCTGCTCGATGCGCTCCACCGCAATCCCCTCGAGGCTTTGCCGCAGCGCCGTAGCCAATTTGCGCGTGAAAAATCGCCGGTTGCGGCCCTTCAGCCACAATTCGTGATAGTGCGCGACGATTACCGGGTTCGCCATTTTACGTAGAATTCACACTGTAGAAATTTCGATAGATGCAGTATACCAATCCGCGAGCACCCTGTAGGGCCTGGTCTTCAGCCGGGCCTCTTCGTGCAGGCATGCGCCAGAATCCGAATCCGCGCATCAAACCAATCGAGCCGATGATGAATCGTGCCACTCAGCAATCGCGCCCAGTCTGGAAATCAGGACGCGACCCCCTGCAACCGCCCTCGCGATGCTTCCTGTTGGTCATTAACCAGATCGTGACACAGCTCCCGAATCGCCGAGCACAGATTTGCCGCAGCGTTAGAATCCGTAGCACCCGCGCAACCCGCGGCGCCTGCACTGGGGGACACCGCCAAGGAACTTTTGGCATCCAATGTGCATCAAAGTTCATGAGCCAAGGCAGTTGGAGGGGGGCTATGTGTGGAACCGGCGAGATTGGGATGAGTTCTTTCATATCGTTCAGCGACGCTGGCACTCGCAGCGTCCGCCCCGTCCTCTGGACTGCTCCATCCTCAATCGCCTCGTGCCCGTCGAAGGCTATAGCCTGGCGGAATTGGATGATGCCGGCATCAGCGTAGAATCGGCGGAAGCCCTTGGTTTGCCAGTAGATGCGGGCAGGGTAGGTTCTTACAGCCCGAACGTTTCGACGCTGCGCGAATTCCTGCGTGCCACTCGTTCGCGCTTCTAATCGGCGCTGATCTTTGCCACAGATCGCGGTCTCAGACGCCCTGCTTCCGGCTCGCAATTTCGCCCATCCCGTCGAATTCCAGGTCGCGACCCCTGTGCAGGTTCGTCGCCTTTTCGGTCCCATTTTGTCACTGCGTCGTGACACGAATGGGCTAGTACGCATGAATCCCTAACTTTGACACACGTACTCTTGACGGAGCGCCAAAAATCCGTAAACTGCATTTTTCTTGCTATGGCGACTCAACCCAACTCGCTGCCGGCCGCTCCTCCAGAGGCGCTAAGGGATTACGAATTCCCCCAGCGCGAAGCCGCCTTCTTTTACGGCCTCTTCCTCCGCGGCCACTCCGCCGAGCAGCTCCGCCGCGACATCAGAATCCCGGTCGAAGTCCTAGCCAAATGGGACCGCGAGACCGCCCGCGAGCCCGAACTCCGCGCCGTCCTAGAGCGCGTAGTCGAATATCGCCGCCATGTCCTGGCAATTTTCGACACCCTGGTAGATCACGATTCCTCCGGCGGCCAGCCCCTGCAGTAACCGCTCACCTTTCACCGAGTTTTCTCAGCAGGATTCCTCGTAGTAGAACACCCTGACTGATCGGTGGCCACCACCTGAATCGCGTTGACCAGAGGATTGCCGGCAAAACCGGTTGAAAACTGGATCGTGATCGTACCGGTGCTGGTGACGGTAAATGTCTTGTCCACCGCTTTGAGCGACGCCCCGGCCGCGGCAAATATGTCGAAATTCGACAGCACGGTCGTCCCGTTGATGGCCACATTGAAAACGCGTTTCCCCGCTGACGTCCAGTAAAGCTCAGCGAACTTGAGCGTCACCGAGTACGAGCCCGCCGGCGCGGTGATCACATACTTGAACAATGATCCGTATCGCGAAGTCTTGTACAGCGTCGGATCCGCCGTATTCGTGATCGTAGAGGTCGTCGTATAAACACTGCCTCCCGTATAGGAAGTATCCGCGACCCAGGCTTGCCCCAGTGAATCCGTGTATGCCGGTCCGCCGGAATTGATCCGCACAGGCTTGAAGCTCGCCGGCGGAGTGACTGTAAGAGTCGCGGTTTTCGCGCCGCCGAACGTAGCGGTAATCGTCACAGAAGCCGACGCAGTCACAGCATGCGACGTCACCGTGAAAGTGGCCGAGCTGGCATTGGCTGGAACCGTCACGCTCGCGGGTACTGTCGCGGCGGCAGTATTGCTGCTGCTCAGCGTCACAACCGTACCGCCAGAAGGCGCGGAGCCGTTAAGCGTGACGGTGCCGGTAGAATTTGCGCTGCCGCCCACCACACTCGTTGGGTTGAGCGTCAACGACGTCAAGCCAGTGGCCGCCGGGTTCACCGTCAGCGTGGCCGAGGTGGAACCGTTGTATGTCGCCGTGATGACCGCCGTCGCCGAAGTAGTGACCGCATTCGAAGTAACAGTAAAGGTAGCCGATGTCGCGTTGGCCGCGACCATCACGGATGCCGGAACCGTCGCGGCGGCAGTGTTGCCGCTCGAGAGCGCGACCGAAACGCCGCCCGCGGGCGCGGGATTGCTGAGCGTCACTGTAGCGGTTGAATTCGCGGAGCCGCCAATCAATGTCGCGGGATTCAGCGCAACCGACGAAACCACAAGCGAAGTGACGGTCAAATTCGCGGCAGCCGAGCCGTTATAAGAGGCTGTGATCGTAGAGGTCGTCGACGAACTGACCGCTTTGGACGTAACCGAGAACGTCGCGGAAGTCGCATTCGCCGCCACCGTTACTGTCGCAGGAACCGATGCTGCGGCCGTGTTACTGCTCGATAGATTCACGACGATGCCGCCCGCAGGCGCCGCGGCAGAAAGCGTCAACGTCCCGGTCGAATTGGCGATGCCGCCGATCACTCTCGTGGGACTCAGCGAAACCGACGAAACCGAAACTCCACCGGTAGTTGCCGGACCCATCGTGTAGGTGTAAGCGATTTGCCCATTCGTGCCCGCGCCCGCTGTGAAAGCGCGCACGTAATCCACAGTCACCTGCGATGGAGTAACCGTCACGCGCAAGTGGCCCGAGTTGGGCAGAACGCTCAGCGTATATGGATCGGTTGTATGGTATTCCGCGAATCCATACCCGTAAGTGGCGTCCGCGGCCATCGGGAGAAGCTGATAGACGACGCCATCGCGTTTCTCATACGCGAATTCATGATCATGCGCGTGGAAAAAAGCCGTCACGTTGTATTTCACCATTAGCTGGTGAACCGGGCTATCCCATCCCGCGCGCTGCGTATCAAACGCCCAAGTGGTTCCGTCGTCGTTATATCCGCCCCACTCCACAAAAGGCACCGCATTCGCGCCGCCGCGGCCGTAGTCGTCAATGCCCCCGGCCACCTGGTGCGCAAAAATAAATTTGTACTTAGCGGAGCTTCCTTGCAGCGTCTTCTCGAGCCACTGGTATTGATTCACTCCCAGCGTCCAATCCCAGCGCACGCCGTTCCCCGGATCGCTCGATTCTCCTCCGCCTTCATTTCCCAGGTATGCTTTGACGGTCGTGTACCAATAGGGATCGATGACCACGAAGAGCGCATCGCCCCATGTAAACGCGTAGTAATCCCCAATTGCATGATCGCCGCTGATGGCTGAAATCGAAGTGTCCGTATTGCCCGTGTAGAACGGCGTGAGCAGTGGATCGGGATTGAGATAATAAAGGTTGCGCGCGTTGGCGCTCATCACCGGCGGACTCGTCGCGACATTCCCCGTATCGTCGAGATGCCAGCCCTCTTCCTGCTCGTGATTTCCGAGCGCCAGGAAAATTGGCGCGGAAGCGCTGATCAATCCAAAGTACGATCGCAGGTTGAGATAATTGCTGTTCGCCGTAGATTGCAGGGTCACGTTGTCCATCGCAAACGTGTCGCCCAAATCGAAATGGAAGTCCGGGCTCTCACTGGCGATGTTTGTCAGCGTTTGCTGATACAGAGCCGCGTTCCCAAACACAATATTGATATGCGAATCGGCGGCCACCGTGAACATGAACGTGCTGCCCGGCGGCCTCTGCGTCCAGAAAGAATGCTCCGCCCTAGTGGTCCAGGAAGTCGTGCCCGTCTTGCGGTAGATCATCCGGTAAAAATAATGTGTGTTGGCAGTGAGACCGCTCAGCACGACTACCAGCGGCGCATTTGCCGCCGCCGAGACCGGTCCTGCAGCTCCCGCTGCAGGACTCGTCAGCGTGTACGGTCCCCCCGACTGCGTGCCATATTCGAAGTAGGCGTCAATCGCCGCATTGGCCACTACGTTTACCGTGACCGACGTGTCCGTCGGGCGCCCCAAAAGCTCCGCGCCAGGAAAGCTGACCTGCGCCTGCGCGCCAGGCGCCAGCACCAAAGTCGGAAGCAGTGCCATTGCGAGTTTAAGTGCCTTGTATGGGCTCATGTCCAAACCTCATTTTGAAAGCGCAAGAAACCTCTGCGGACACACGGCGGATTGCCGGCTCTCATCCCCGCCATGACAAGCATCGCGGAAACGAGGCGCGCTGCATCGGAAGCGATCACGGATTCAACATACATCTTCGGCGCCGGCGCAAACCCAAGTAACAGGCCGCCTGCTTCTGGTAGCGGGGAGTCAACGAAGCAGGTTCGCGGATGATATCACCGCGGCGCAAGGTGTCAATACGCTCCAAAGTCGCGCGGCCCCGTCGAAACGCCGCACAGCGCCGTAGCATCTTTCCCATACGCAGCCCCGCATTTTGATGGGCCTGCCAGCCAGATTTTTGGTGGCAGCCCCCTCATTCATGAGGGGGAGGAGCGCTTCAGCGCTCCGAAAAAGCTTCGCCATGAAAATGCGCTTTAGCGCTGGGCCTTTTGTGGCGTTGCATTTTCATCGGGCCCCGAATCTTTCCTCCGGCGCTCTCCGCGAATCCAAATTAATCGCAGACCGTCCCATCCGCCCCGCCCCGAAATTACAATACAGTCCTTCACCCCGTCGCGTTGACTCAGCCCACCCATTTGTTTACACTCGATTCTCGCGGCGCTCAGCATCTCTTCACACGCGCGCCCTCTACTCCCCGGTAGCTCAACGGTAGAGCATTCGGCTGTTAACCGAAGGGTTGCTAGTTCGAATCTAGCCCGGGGAGCCAACCTCCGATTTCTCAGTCATTTGGATGTCGCGAGAACATTCGGTCCTGATCCGAATGCTCGGGCCCAGTCTCGCAGAGACCGCGCTGGAGCACCCGTTTCCTACTCGGGCGCTCCAACAGTAAGTTTGGGACCCGGGATTGGCAAAGCCCTTCACCACACCAAAGCCCCTTCCTTTGAACCTTCCGCCGTGGCTCGCAGTGTCCACCTCAGATGCATTCACAGTCGATTGGAGGGGTTGGTTGAATCGGGTGGAGCGTTCTCAATACAGCGCGAAGGATTGCACTGGCGTGAATTCAGTGCGACCCCAATACGCTCATCCTCACCAGATATGTACGCGGTCACCGGGGGCCAGGTACATCTTGTCGCCGGGCTTGACATCGAAAACTTCATACCACGCGTCCATATTGCGTATCGGCCCATTGACCCGCATGAAGGGCATGGCATTCGCGCCTGTGGCGATCTGGTTTCTTACAACTTCGGGAGGAAACTTAGCTCTCCACATCTGAGCGCGCCCGAGAAACACCCGCTGGTCGCTAGTAATGCCGTCCAGGACCGGTGCGGGCTGGCCCTTCAACGAGAGGTGATAGGCATCTAACGCAATCTCCCAACCGGTCAGGTCGTCGATCGCTTCGTCCGCCACCAAATCACCTTTGAGAGCAAGACCGGGTAGCGGCTTGACCGCTGAGTACTGACCGCTGATTTTCGCAGTCATTGCCTGAAAGGTCTTGACTTCTTCAGCGGTCCACCAATCGTGCAGCCGACCTACGGCATCATAATGCCGTCCCTGATTGTCAAAAGCATTCGCCATGGTTGCAGCAATCAAAGTCCCGATAGCTCCATAGTTCAATGCCGGGTCGGCGTTGAGATCGAAGAAGGGTGGCTGAAGCGTGCCGGCTGGGATCTCAAGTGTGTTCGCGGTCAAAATGTATTGATAGTTCACCGTCTGGGGAGTGAAGAACCAATAGGAACGATCAAAGGGGCGGTCGAGGCGGCTCACCTGAGTATGCCAGTTAAAGGCGGCAGCGCGTGCCACGTCGCCGTAAAGGTCCGTATCTTTGATATCCAGTCCCTTATAGTCTTCCAACTTGTCCGGGTAGCCGATGTTTACCGTCAACTTAGCTAGCTTATCTCTTGCTTTAATCTTTGTGTCTGGACTCATCCAAGTCGCATTCTGCAGCCGGGTGTCGAAGGCCTTCTTGAGGTTGGCGGCGATCTCTAGCACGGCTGCTTTAGATTCCGGCGAGAAATACCGGTCCACAAACAATGCTCCCAGGGCGTCGCCGATATACAGCTCCAAGGTGACCCATGCAGTAAATGAGCGAGGTCTCGGTGCGATGGATTGACTGTTGAACATGCGCACCCGGAAATCGAAATTCGCTTTGAAAGCATCGGAGTTGAGAATGAGCCCGCCGTTATCCACCAGCACAAAAGCTTGCTGCGCCTGCAGAACCTCGATAGGTGTTTCATCATAGATATAAGCTAACTTGGGGAAAGCATCTTTCGCGTCGATCACTACGTCGTTCACATTGCCCAGATCCGCTCCCCTTAGAAATCCGCGCCAATAAAACTCCGGAGCGAGTTTTGACAGGTCTTCTACGCTCATTCGGTTGAAGGTCTTCACTGGATCGAGCATCTGTTCGTGCGTCCAACTGGCCTCCGCAATGCGGGTCTCCAGATTCAATACGTCTTTGGCGCGTGCCTCAGCGTTCGGCCATCCGATCAGGGACAGGGCCCTGCCGACATAACTTGCATAGGCAGCCTTAATGTCGGCTAATTTGGGATCTGAGTAGTACTCCGGCCCGGGTAGGCCGAGTCCCGCCTGACCGACATACACCGCATATCGATTGGGTCGGTCTGGCTCTGGTTAATGTTCAGAGCGAAAAGTGCCCTGTGCGTAGGTTGCAGAGTCGGATTTGCGTTTCGTTGGGTCCAGGGTCCCGCGGCGGTTCCCATGAGTACTGCCATTTGCTCCTTGGTCTTTGCCGCCCAGATCATCTTGAGTCGTGGGTAGAGCGGAGTCATGCCCCTTTCTTCGGCCGTCTTTTCATCCATGAATGCGCGGTAAAAGGCGCCGGCCTTGCCCGCCGCGCTCTCAGGGGAGGCGTTCTTGTCGGCGGCAACCGTCGTCAAAATGTCGATTAATCGGCGAGGAGAGAGCTTACGCAGATCATTCCAATAGGCGGCAAAGGGAACTTGCGGATTCAGTTCGGTTCGAGTAAACCAGCCGCCATTCTGATACATGAAAAAATTGTCGCCGGGCTTTATCGAACGATCCTGATCGGCAAGGCCGAGGCCCCACGTCCCTGCGCCGTGGGAGGTCAGATCTAATGCGGGAGGCTTCGCTCCTGCAGAGTCCTGGGCTGCCACCACGCCCGAAAATACGGAACCGAAACTGGCGACAACAATGACAATAAGGACCAGAGAGAAACTTCGTCTCATAAAACCCTCCTTTCAAACCGGCACAACAATCAGGCGAACAGCGCACTGCAAGATTCGGAGGCCGGAGTTTAGTAAAGGGGATGGTCTGTTGAAAGGGCCAAGATATTCATTTCCAACCATACCAACATTCAGTCGGAGTTTGGAGTTCTGAGGTTGTTGCGATGAAACACCTTCTCAAAGCATGGCTAAACGAATAAAAATTACGTTCGGCCGGTCAGAATACTGTGAAGCTTACGGATACCCGAGACCAGATCTCGCGGAGGTACGGTGCCAAAGCCCAGCAACAACGCCGGAGGCAGGGTCGCGCGCAAGCAATATCTTGACAGCGGCTGAGTCTCGATTCCGTGCGCTCGTGCCCGGTTGGAAACGCTGCGGTCATCGATTCCCCGGCCCATCAAGAACCCCATCACATGCATACCAGTCTCGGCGGCCTGCACCTGGAGGGTGCCTGCGAGTTCCCGGCTAGCCGCCAGCACGGCTTCCTGGCGCTGGCGGTAGATGGCACGCATCCGGCGAACATGGCGCGTAAAGTGGCCCTCCTCTATAAAATCCGCTAAGGTTGCTTGCTCAATTGTTGGAGACTGACAATCGACGGTCGCCTTTGCAGCGTTAAATCGGCCTAGTAGTTCTGGAGGCAAAATCAAATATCCCAATCGCAGCGCCGGATGCACCGTCTTACTAAAGGTGCCGATATAAATGACCCGGTCGGCGCGATCCAGGCCTTGTAAGGACGCAATGGGGGCGCCGGAGTACCGGAACTCGCTGTCAAAATCATCCTCGATGATCCAGGCCGCGGACCGGCGGGCCCATTCGAGGAGGGCGAGACGGCGAGGCAAGCAAAGCGTCCATCCGAGCGGGAAGTGGTGAGAAGGAGCAACGCACACCATTTTTGCTTTCGGGGCCCTGATAATTCCTGTTTCCACGTTCAGCCCAGATTCGTCGACAGGTACAGGAACTGGAACAGCACCGGCCAGCTGAATCAGTTCCCGCACCGCCAAATATCCGGGATCTTCCACCCACACCCGGTCACCGGCGCGCAAAAGTATCCGTGCTACCAGGTCCATCGCCTGCTGGGCTCCCCTGGTCAGAATCACTTGCTCGGCGATTGCTCGCACGCTGCGGGAGACCCCGACGTACTCAGCGATGGCGCGGCGGAGCGGCAAATACCCGGCGGTGTCGCCGTAGCCGAGTAAGGCAGGCCCCGAACTTCGCGCGCGCCGTGCATAAAGGCGTGACCACAGTATGTGGGGAAAAACATCAAGGGCTGGCTCGCCGATTCGGAATGCTCTCGGGGCATTGCTGAATTCCGCCAAATCGGAGCGAGACGAAGTAGCACCTTGAGGTTGGGGTGCTGCTCTTTGCATTTGCGTCGGCAAGTGTAGGTCCGCAACGATGGTGCCCGCGGATCCGCTACCGTTCACATATCCCTCGGCTTCAAGGTGCTCGTAGGCCAACACTACCGTAGTTCGCGCGACGCCAAGATCTTCGGCGAGTGATCTTGACGAAGGAAGGCGGTGTCCCGACGAGAGACGTCCCGACATGATTGATTGCTGCAACGAGCGGTATATCTGCCGAAAAATTGGTATTCGGTCGCCGCGGTCCACATTAATGAGCGGGGGTGGAGAGCCTCTTTTCCTTCCCGTTAGAGCGGAGATTTTTGGTCTGGTCATAAGCACTATTTTTGGACGTTTCATAATACCATGATCTCTGCTAATTTCCGCATGCACGCCAATCCACCAATGGAATCGGAAGTTACTTTCAGGATGAATTCATCGTTAGCAAGCCGAAGCAAGCTGCGCCGGATACCGGAGCGCGGCTCGCACGACGCCGCCGTGGTCAACGAGATTCTGGACGCGGGATTTCTTGCCCACGTCGCGTTCATGTGCAGCCGTTCGTCTTTCCTACTCTGTATGGGTGCGCGCACGGGAAAATCTATATCCATGGCTCGGCCGCACGAGGAATGTTGCGTGCGCTCGAAAACGGTGTCGCCGTGTGCTTGAACGTGACTTTGGTCGGTGGAATCGTGCTGGCGCGCTCCGCGTTTAATCATTCAATGAATTACCGTTCCGTGGTGGTATTCGGGATCGCGCGCGCGCTCGACGATCCCGCCCGAAAAACTGAGGCCTTGCGGGTGATTTCGGAGCATTTGGTTCCAGGCCGCTGGGCAGACGTGCGCCGACCGAGTGAAAAAGAATTGAATGTCACAACTGTACTGGAAGTGTCGATCGAAGAGGCATCCACAAAGATCCGGCTCGGCCCTCCTGAAGACGACGAGGACGACTACGCATTGCCGCACTGGGCTGGACTGCTTCCGCTCTCCCTCATCGCAGACCAGCCCGTACCGGACCCAAGATTGGCGAAGGGAATTCCCGCACCCGTCTATCTTCGATCGGGCGGTTATTGGGGGAGATCTCGTTCCGGCGTTTTGCAAAAGGAAAAAGCCTGACGTGGTTATGAATTGCATGCACCTTATAGTTGTGTACATCAAACTAGCCGGACAAGCGGGTCCGCGCGGCCCCGGTTTTCCATGAAGGGAAAAATGGGAATGAAACCAACACTAATCGCAATTTTACTAGTGGCCGGACTATTCAGTTCTCGAGCGGTTCCGCCCCTTGGCGCCCCTGCGGGCGAAACTTCAATGTGGTCCGGTCCGAAACCACAAGGGCCGCTGAAGCCGTTTGTCTTGGACATGATGGGTACTCCTAAAAAGAACGATGGCACTCTGGATCCTCCGACGATATTTCACGACACCCTGGAAGAGATCGAATGGCACGGACACAAAGCAATGCGTCGTACGGTTGCTACGACCAAACCTGGGGAAACGAAATTCACCCGGTGGGCCATCCTCATTTGCGATGAGATTACATTGATGCCTTACTCCACCGAGTTTCGAGTCGCGGATGGTCGCTTTTTGCGCCATGACTTCGACGGAGTGCACGTGACGGAAACTCGAACCAGTGGGGATTTTCGGAAGCCCCTGTCTCCGGGCGAGAAACCGGAGATCGTGACAGCGAAGTTTGATCTGCCCGAGCCGGCATTCGCATGGGCCGAAGGAGCGGGGACACTGGTCCTGTTCGGAGTGCCCTTGCACGAAGGGCTAGAGGGATCGGTGCCGGTGATCACGGGGTCTCCCTCCGGAATGTCAGCCTGCTTCATAGGGCCGTGCTATGTCGGTCGCATGTCCTACGAGGTTATCGGGAAGGAAGAAATCTTGGGTCTTTTTGGCAGAAAAGTACTGACTTGGAAAGTGTACGTCCCGGAGACCGATTTCTATTTCTGGATCGCATGCGATGATCCGGCCCTCGAAGGAGTCACGTGGCCGCGTGGGACGGGGACGATGACTGCGGGGCAATCGGACGCCAGATTTACGATGGGACCGGTCATAAAGAAGTAAATACGGTGTATTCAATGCGTTACTCTCTCTGGTTGTTTCGAGACTTGTTCAGGTCTCATCCTCCGAGCGATAAATCGCCGGTTGAGATAAGTCGAGCGCGTCAGCTGTCCGGCTCTGCAACGTTTAAGTAATCTTAACTACTTTGGGGAGAGATGCGCATGCGTTTGATGTCTATTATTCTTACCGCGCCTGTCGCAGTTGGAGTTTCTTCGGGGCAGACCGTCACACCGGATGCTCATAACGCGATGCCTTCCTTGGAACACTTCAGTGTGGACCATGCCGATAAGTACGCACTGGCGATCTCCCGCACCTGCAATCCATTCCTTTCGGCGGGGCTCCCACTCTGAATGTCGCTGATGATCACTCCATAATTGCAGTCCAGGCCAGGACCTTGTATCAGTATCGGGGTGATCGTCTGCACCTCGATATTGAACAGGACGCGAAATAGGCGCGGGCGTAACAGGGGGTGCAAGTAGAGAAGGGAAAATGGCTCCCAGTTTCTTGCAAGCGACACCAGATAGGGCACTTAGATTTTTTGATCTCCTCGGCCGTTAACCGAAGGGTTGCCAGTTCGAATCTGGCCCGGGGAGCCATTCTTCCTCTTTAATTTCAGTTCCTTACAGGGAAGCTGATAACAACTCACTTTGGGTGCAGTTGGGTGCAACTTCTATTCTTGGCGCCACAATTGTAGATTCGATCCTCTCGTAATCAGCAGGAAACAGTGTGTTTAGAATTCGCCAAATTCGATTGGCCAATTTCAGACTCTGGGCAGGCATCCGTCGAAGACCCAACCTTAATTTCCTCAATGAGTTGGAAAACGACAGAGCACTCGGCAGACTACCGAATGGTTTCAAAAGACCATTTCTGGCCGGGGAGCCTCTGGCCTCTGAGCGCACGACTGAGAATCTAGTTTCCTGGAAATCATGGGAGCAGCGACGTTACGGACGATCTCTTCGCCGCGAATCCGGCGAATCTCAAACTTTCCACAACCGGACTTCTGGCCCGCAATAACTTCCGGTTAGCCCGTAATCCTTCCAGAATTGGCAGCAGGCGCTGAGATCACTTCCTACAAGCCGACTTCCCGGTACTAATCTCCTCGATGAGTGGATTGGCGATTTACCACTCATCGCGGAGGTCGTAGCAAGCCAATTGGCAAAGATCACTTGCCCAACGGGCCGGCAATACATCGAGAACAGGTTCCATCGGCAATCCGCATCCCCCGGCCCCTGATGCCAGGGCCTCCGCCGTGACGGCTCGCGCTCCTGCGCAGGTTGCGGTGGCACTCGTCAGGATAATGAGTAATTGCTCAAGGAAGCCCATTTGTTAAACCATGCACCCAGCTGCGATACGCGGCGCATCGGGAAGCATAAATTAGCGCAGGTGTCAGGGTTCAGAGATCAGGAAATAGAAATCGGGAACTCCAAAATCCACACTTGACATCGACGATTAATCCACTACCATATGGTTGTGGATAAGTTAGACACAACATTTGCGGCTCTGTCTGATCCAACCCGCCGGGCGATGATCGAACGACTCTCCCGTGGGCCTGCCTCTGTGCATGGATTGACGGAACCGTTTGCACTCTCGCAGCAGATGATTTCAAAACATATTGCCTGCCTGGTGCGCGCGCGGATTGTGATCAAGACCAAGCGTGGAAGAGAGAGCGTCTGCAGGCTCAGGCCAGAGGCGATAAAGACAGTCAGCGACTGGGCCATTAGCTATCGCCGATTCTGGGAAGAGCGTTTCGACAAGTTGGATGTGGTTCTGAATCAAATGAAAAAAGCGGAGGTCAGAGATGGCAAAAAACACGGTTAACGAGAAAGAGCGGATGGTTGTCACTCGAGTTTTTGATGCCCCACGCGCATTGGTTTGGGAAGCGTGGACAAACCCCAAATATGTGATGCAGTGGTGGGGGCCGAAGGGTTTTACTGCGCCTGTTTGCAAGATTGATTTCCGCGTGGGAGGAAAATTTCTCTGTTGCATGAGAACGCCGGATGGGCAGGAGGGCTGGAATGGCGGGGAATACCACGAGATTGTTCTGCACCAGAAGATCGTTTACTCCATGTACTTTTGCGACTCGAAGGGAAACAAGGTTGACCCTGCGCAGTATGGAAGTGAACATGAGGCCATAGAGGATGCGCACGACGTGGTTATTTTTGAGGATTTTGGAAACGGCCAGACCAAACTCACCCTCATTGGAAATGAACCCATGGAGGAAGCAAAAAACAGCGGGCAACTAGAGGGCTGGAATGAGATGCTCGAAAAAGTTGCCGCAGTTGTTGCGGGGCTAGCGCAGGCGAAATAAGAAGTTGGAGTCTTGATGATCGTCATGCGCGAGACACAGCTAAGGCTGGCGGCGGAGGCTTAGTTAGAACGGGCTTCTCGCCGCTCGGCCGAATAGCCGCATTTCCGGCTAACTGACCCTTGGCTCAACTGTCGCCTTCAGGCCAATGCGCTCAGCGGCCCATGTTTACCGAATTTCGATGGTGGAAAGACGGGCTTTACATGCTGATGCTATTGAGCTGCTCCCCGTTTTTGGTCCAGTCATAAGTTAGCACTCCAGGGTTCCTGCACATCCGAAGCGACCCAGGCTGGAGCGCGAGAGACTACAGGCGTGGGGGGACACAGTTTCAATTGCGAGAGGTTTTGAATATCTCAAGACTCAGAGTTCGCAAATCTTATGGCCCGGGCAGCCAACTCTCTTGTCGGGCAGAGAGTTACGAACATTTTCAAGAAACTCTGCCCCCTCGCTTGACGAAATGTTAAGGGCACGAATCGCGATTGATCTCGATCAATGTAGACGAAAGAAAATCAACTAAAGCAGGGGTCTCTCAGGTCGATCAGATCAATCGCGGTCAATCGCGCTCAAACCAAGCACTCGGCTCGCGACCGGATGCTTGCTGGCTGGCATGCAGGTAGGGGGCCGCGCTTGCTTCCCACCCGGAAATTAGCCAGATCACTCAATACAAGCGCGTTTCTCGGTACTAATCCGGCGGACGAACCGATAACTTCCGGGTTGCCCGTGATACTTCCGCAGTGGGCAACGGCAAACAGAGAAAGGCAAGAAGCGCTGACAGAGAGCCGCACGACTATCGCGGGAGACCCGTTTTATAGAGAATGGCTTTGTGGCGCAGGTCAGGGCTGTAGGGGTCGTATACTGGAGCGCCTTTACATCGATAACTGCTTGCCTTTAACGCTGGAATTATTTCGTCAGCTTGCCTTTTTAATTCTGAGCTGCAAGCCCATGTCGTATTGCCGCTTCAAGCGTATCGATGTTTATATCCTTTAGAGCTTTAAACCGAATGCAATATCCGGTCACGCTCGCCTTGCCTAGTTTTTTTCCATACGTTTTGGCTAAGTACTTCTTATCTTTGAGACCAAGAATATAGACAGAGATTCCGGTTTTGTTTCCGCTCACACCAATTTGAAAAAACTCTCTACTTTTTCCATCGGCATATTTTATTGTCTGAAATCCATATCCAATCGTAGGGTTGGAAACAGTATGATTTTTGCTGTCTTTACCATCGAAGAACCATAATTTGCATTCTGGTGACACTTGAAGTGTGAGCCGATGCAACTCTTGCATGTCACTGCATTTTGGCTCCGGTTGGCTGGCAATATACTTCTTGATTTGTTCTTGTACGTTCATATGTTCTGCTCCCCAGTTGCGCGCGCGAGATTATACGGCGTCTAATCCTTTTGAACCGCTCCCATTCTCTGTCACACCGGATATTAGAGGTTTGGGGGCACTCGACCGCGAGGGCGCCCCGCAAGCCGTTGTTGCGTGGGGCTTTTCAGAATTCCTAAAGGCTTGAAATGTGTGGAGCGCCGGGAAGCGGACAGAGGGCCTGAAGTACATACACCCCAAGCCGAGTTCACATTCCGGACGTATTGTCGGCAACCCGGAAGTTATCCAGGTCGGGCCGATCAGTAACGATAAGTCGGGTTGTAGGAAGCGATCTCCGCGCTTGGCATCGATCCTGGACAGATTACGGGCTACGCGGAACAACGCTGCTATTTAATTGGAAGCTGCCAACATGCGCGGTGTCATGCAGGTGTCATGCGAATGGTTATGAATGGCGGCAAATGACGGCAAAAACTGAAAAGAGAACGTGAATCTGAGTTAGCCCCATTTGATCAGAACTTGCTGCTTCCTCTCGATTTTGCTCGGCTCCGGCAGCTTGTGATTAAGTTCGTCTCAAAGCTGTTGTTTCGCCGCGGCGAATTGCCAGTTCGAATCTAGCCCGGGGAGCCAACCTCTCATCCCTCAATCCGTGGGGACTTTTCAGAAGATTTGCTCTGTGACCGGATTTTTGCGGCAGTCCTGCAGCTGATGAATGTGTTCATCATCCTCAATTCTTTGCAGAGCAGATAGAATCTATTTGATATAGCGATGGAGGATTTCCACCAAACTCTCGGCAGCCTTGGATTCACGCGAGCCGATTTTCGCATCCTTGCTTAACACGTGAAATTTGATCTCACCTTCGACGATCTCCACCAGTAGGCCGTTCACAGCTCCCCGGCAAGCAGCGATTTGTTGCAGTACGTCCGCGCATTCCTTCTCTTCTTCGATGGACTCACGAATGCTCTGCAGCTGCCCCTGAATGCGGTTCACCCGGGCGAGAAGTTTTTTCTTCTCCGCGGTGGTATGAGCCATGGACGATTCCTCCTTGACATACTATACCCAGTATAGTATCACAAACGTGTTGTTACAAGCCGTTCATCTTCCTGAGTTCAAATGACCCCAGGAAATCCGGCGGATGGAAGTGCAAAATGAATCGACCTCGCCTGCGCGGCTGCCCCGCAACTTCGTTGTTCCTGCCCTTGCTATTCGCCTTCGTTGGATGCGGCCAGCTCGACAAGCCCGTGAAGTCCGACGATACCACAGCGATTGTGCACGAGGCGAACCACATCATTGTGCCGCCGAAATCTCCGCTGGCCAGCAGGCTGGAAGTCGAGCCCACGCAGACGACCACCATCCACCGCGAGGTCACGGCCCCGGCGTCTGTCGAGGCGGACCCGGCGCGCTACGCGAGAATCCTGCCTCCTCTCAGCGGCCGTGTGTTGCAGCTCTTCGTCCATCCTGGCGACTCCGTGACCAAAGGACAGCAGCTTCTGTCCATCGACGCGCCCGATTTTGTCGGCGCCCAGACGGATTATGCGAAGGCTCGCAGCGTACTGGCTCAGGCCGAGCGTGCGCTGACGCGCCAAGAGGATTTGGCTGCGCATGGAATCATCGGGCAACGCGATGTGGACCAGGCGAGAACCGATCGCGACACCGCTCTGAGCGATTTCAATCGAACTAAGGATCGTCTTCGTCTGCTGGGAATGGACCCCGAGAAAACGGAACTCGGCGCGCCGCTCATCGTGCGTTCTCCTGTTTCCGGCAAGGTTTTGGATGTGCTGACCGCAACCGGTGAATTCCGCAACGATCCGACGGCTCCGCTCATGACGGTCGCGGATCTTTCGGACATCTGGGTGACCGCCAACGTGCAGGAAAAGGACATTCACTACGTGCATCGAGGTGATTCGGCGGTCGCGACGTTTGCCGCGTATCCCACCGAATCTTTTCAAGGCAACGTGCTTTTCGTGGCCGATGTTCTCGACCCCGACACACGCACGGCTAAAGTGCGCATCGCCTATCCCAATAAAGACGGTCGTCTGCGGCCGGCGATGTTCGCCAACGTGATTCTGAAAACGTGGGATACGCAGGAACTGACGGTCCCAACCACAGCCCTGGTCATGTCCGGGGATCGCACGACGGTGTTCATCCAAGTGGCGGCGAACACGTACGAACAGCGGGCCGTGGTCGCTGGAGAGCAGCACGGGGATCGCACCATCATCAAGAGCGGAGTGCAGGCAGGTGAAAAGGTCCTCATTCGCGAGGGAGCTCTACTCCAATGATCGACCGTTTCGTCGCTCTTTGCCTGCATCGCCGGCAACTCGTCTGGCTCATCGTTATCGTGGTAGCCATTTTCGGCTACCTATCGTGGAAGGCCCTCCAGATAGAGGCCTATCCCGATATTGCCGACGTGACGTCACAAGTCATTACTCAGTATCCGGGTCATGCGGCGGAAGAAATCGAAGAGCAGGTGACCATTCCACTGGAACGCGAGCTCAACGGCATTCCCGGTTTGCAAGTGATGCGCTCGCACAGCACTTTTGGATTGTCGCTGATCACGCTGGTGTTCCGCGATGGAGTCGACGACTACTGGGCGCGCCAGCGCATTCAGGAACGCATCGCGGGCGTCGATCTTCCGCCGAGCGCCAACCCCGGTTTGGACCCGCTCACATCTCCGATTGGCGAAATCTACCGCTACACGCTGCAATCCACCTTTCGCGATCAGCGCGAACTCCGCGAATTCCAGGAATGGGTGGTTATCCCGCGCCTGAAGCAGGTGACCGGCGTTGCCGACGTCACCAACTTCGGCGGCGAAACGACGCAGTTTCAACTCATCGTCGATCCGGCAAAACTCGCTCAATACAACGTATCGCTCGTGCAGGTAACCGCGGCGGTACAAGCCAACAATGCCAACGCCGGCGGCAGCATCGTCAACCGCGGCGAACAGGGCTACGTCGTGCGGGGCATCGGCCTGATTCGCTCGCTGCAGGATCTCGGCAACATCGTGATTCTCGCCAAGAATGGGACGCCGGTCTTTCTGAAAAACCTCGGCACTCTGCAGCTTGGTGCGCTCGAGCGCCGCGGAATTCTCGGCAAAGACAAAAATCCGGACACCGTTTCGGGCATCGTCCTTCTGCTGCGCGGGATGAATCCCTCTGAAGTTCTCGAAGGAGTACATGCACAGATTAGCGCGCTAAATGGCGGCATCCTTCCGCCCGATGTAAAGGTCGTGCCGTATCTCGACCGAACGGAGCTTGTGCACACCACAGTGCACCGAGTGTCGCAGACTCTTCTCGAGGGCATCGGCCTGGTCGTGCTGGTCCTTCTCCTGTTTCTTGGCAGCACGCGCGGCGCTTTTATGGTCGCCCTCACGGTTCCTTTTTCGCTCCTGTTCGCTTTCATCTGCATGCGCTTCACGAATATTCCCGCCAACCTCCTTTCCCTGGGCGCGATTGACTTCGGAATCATCGTGGACGCGTCCATCGTTGTGATGGAGAACGTTCTTCGCCGCCGCGAAGAAGATGCGGAAAAGACCCTCATCGAATCGGATGCCCTGGCCCCGGTCGTGCGCGTCGCGCGTCCTATTTTCTTCGCCACGCTGATCATCATCACCGCGTATCTTCCTCTTTTCGCCTTTCAGCGCGTGGAGAAGAAACTCTTTTCTCCTATGGCGTATGTTGTCGGCTATTCACTGGTAGGCGCGCTGCTATTCGCGCTTGGCGTCATCCCCGGCTTGGCGTATGTCACTTACAGGCGTCCCCGCCGTCCTTTCCACAACAAAGCTTTGGTCGCGCTCGGCCACGCGTATGAACGCGCCGTTCACCATCTGACGCACCATCCGCTTCACGCCATCATTCCCGCGGTTCTCGCCGCGGGGTTGGCGGTCGTTCTCTCCATTACCATCGGCAAGGAGTTTCTCCCCTACCTCGATGAGGGCTCGCTGTGGCTCCAAGTTCAACTGCCGCCGGGCCTCTCACTTCCCAAGGCTGCGGCCATGGCCGACGAACTTCGCGCCGCCACACTCGAGTTTCCTGAAGTCTCCACCATCGTCAGCCAGCTCGGACGCAACGATGACGGTACCGATCCTTGGACGCCTTCGCACATCGAGTGTTTCGTCGGACTCAAGCCTTACTCCACCTGGCCGGACGGCGGCGACAAACTCGCGCTTATCAAGCGCTTGAGCGATCGATACGCTCGCGTGCCGGGGGTAACCGTCGGTTTTTCCCAACCCATGATCGACGGCGTGAATGACAAAATCTCCGGCGCCCACAGCGATCTTGTCGTTAAGGTGTTTGGCCACGACTTCGGCGAAATGCGCCGCATCGCCGCCGAACTCGTGGAAGTGCTCGAGAAGGTGCCCGGAGCTTCCGACGTCACCATCGACCAAGAGCCGCCGCTTCCGCAGATTCTCGTCAAAGTGGACCGCGAAGCTGCTGCCCGCTTTGGCATCAACATCGCCGACATCGCCGCCATCATTGAATCCGGGATCGGAGGCAAAGCGATCTCCACTCTCTTCCTCGGTGAGCGAAAGTACGATATCGCCGTCCGCTTCCCGGAATCTGTTCGCGGTAGTCCGGATGCCATCGGAAGCCTGACCGTCACTCTTCCCACCGGCGCGCGAATTCCTCTCTCGCAACTCGCGCAGATCGAAACGGCCACCGGCGAAAGCAGCATCACTCGCGAGATGAATCGCCGGCACCTCACCGTTCGCTTGAATCTGCGAGGCCGGGACCTCTCGAGCTTCCTGGAGGAAGCCCAAGGGAAAATCGCTACTCAGTTGAAATTTGACTCCACCAAATACCAGATCGAATGGGGCGGCCAATTTGAAAACCAGCAGCGCGCTCAGCATCGGCTCGCGGTCATTGTTCCCGCAGTGCTCGCCCTGATTTTTATTTTGCTCTATGCCGCCTTCGGAACGCTGCGGCACGCCGGGTTGATTCTCACGATTGTTCCCGCCGCGCTGCTCGGCGGCTTAATCGCCCTCATGCTGCGGGGCATGACGCTCAACGTTTCGAGCGCCGTCGGATTCATAGCCCTGTTTGGAGTCGCCGTGCAAAACGGCGTCATCATGGTCGCCAGCCTGAACTATCAGCGGCACCAACAAAAGAATCTGCATCGCGCTGTCGTGATCGGCGCTACCCGCCGCTTCCGTCCCGTGCTCATGACGGCCACCGTCGCCTCGCTCGGACTTCTCCCCGCCGCGCTGGCTCGTGGCGTGGGCAGCGACGTCCAGAGGCCGCTCGCCACAGTGATTGTCGGCGGTCTGATTACAGCAACCCTGCTGACGCTTCTCGTTGTCCCCACCATCTATCTTCTGCTCGAATTCCGCGCCCAGCGAGCGCATCCAGCGATACCCGACGAATGGGAGAATTCGTGATGAGAACGATCCACTGCATCTCCGTGCTGTGCATTTCCATTCTCGGCCTCCCGAGCGCAAGGCTGGCCCTTGCCCAGGAGGCGGCTCCTGCCCCGGCCCAGTCATCCGAAGACCAGCGTCCGAAGATTGCCTTCAACGATTACATCAATGCGGTAGTGCGGCACAATCTCGACCTCGCGATCCAGCGCTCCGCAATCGCGATTTCTCAGGCCAGCGTTACGACCGCCAAGGCGCGCCCTGACTGGACCGCGAATCTCGACTTTCCCTCCGCCGACTTATCGAATCAAGGATCGCCGGTGACTTGGAGCACGGGTTTGAATGTTCCCGTCGAACTCGGCGGCAAGCGTGGTGCGCGTCTGCGCGCCGCTTCAGCAGATGTTGCAACGGCCAATTCTGATTACGACGACGCGCTTCGCCAGTCCCGGGCTGCGGCCGCTGGCGCCTTCATCGACTCTCTCGGTTCTCGCGAGATTCTTCAATCCAAGCAGAAGAGCCTCGGAGAATTCGATCGCATCGTCAAGGTCAACGAGGAGCGCCAGCGTGTCGGCGACATCGGCGAGATCGAGCTCACGCAATCGCGGGTCGATCGCGACCAGTTCCGGGCTGCCGTAATCACGGCGCAAGCCGACGTAATCGGCGCGGACTTGGCGCTCGGTCAACAATTAGGTCAACCGGAGAAACTTTCTTCGCAATTGCCGGTTCCGCTGGGCCGCCTGGAAATTCCCAATCGCACTTTTAACGTCGAAGAACTGGTCGCCGCCGCTTTTCAGCAGCGCGCGGACGTAATTTCCAAAACGCGCGCTCTCAAAGCCGCGGAGCTGCGCATCGCTCTCGCCAGGACAAATCTGATTCCGGATGTGAGTTTGGGCGGCGTTTACGCTCACACCGGAGTCGGGACCGGCGGTTTCGCGCAACCTGCGGACAGTACGCTCAGCTTTGGCCTTTCGGTGAACCTGCCCGCTTCACGTCTGCGCAATCAGGGAGAGGTCGAGGCTGCTCGCGCTACCAACACGCAGGCGGAACTTCAGCTTCGCTCTGTTCAATTGCGCGTGGAAGCCGAAGTTCGCGATGCCTATTCGCGCTATCAAGCCAGCGTCCAGCGTCTCGAGTTGTACCGCGGCGGCATGCTCAAAGACGCCGACCGCGTGCTGGAAGCCCGTCTCTACGCCTATCAGCGCGGCGGCGCAACTCTTCTCGAAGTCATCGATGCCGAACGCACTTCCGCAGATGTGTATCTCTCCTACTCGCAAGCTCTAGTCGACCACGCTCACGCACTAGTCGCGCTCGAGCAAGCCGCCGGAATCTGGGACGTCTCCTTTTAGATTGGATCCTGCAAAGATCGCCGTGAATGGCGCCGCTGGCGCACCATTTCTCGAAGGTTTGGGATTTCGTGTGGCGGCTGCCTTACGTATTTTGCGCGCACCTGCAGCAGCGTCAGGAAAGCCACCCCGCGCTTAGGGACTGCGCACAACCGCGCTCAGCATAGCACGGCAGTTACCAATTGTCAATAGTAATGAAGTACTATAGAGTACTAGAGGCTGGAGGTTAAGAATTAGAAATTGGAAAAGGGCCAAGCCCGCCGCGCAGTATCTTTCAGCCTCAAGCCTCCAGCCTCTAGAATGCGCTGAAAACTCAATGGCGTGGCCGAAAGCCCCACCCTTTCCAAACACCAAACCCGAAAAGGATGGGGCACCTCGGCACCCAAATCCGTCGGTAAAGGCTGGCCCACCCGCCGGCTTACTTCTTCCCGGTGCCGCTCAGATGCACGGCCTGCGGTGAATTGGACAGAGGTTCCGAAATATCCTGCGCCGTTTCCGCTACGGTGAATGTCGCGCTTTCCGCGCTCCGTACCGACGGCTTAAACGCGATCACGTATGAGCAGCTCGAATTCGCCGCCAGCGTGCCTCCCGGGTGCGGGCATGTGCTTGAGGATTGCACCGGAAAATCCTTCGAATTGGCGCCGCTGAACGACGCCGTGATGGTCAGCGGTGTCAGCAGGTAGTTCGTCAGTGTGATCGTCCTTCCGGCGCTGGTGGACCCTACGGACACGACGCCAAACGCCTCCGTCGCCGGAGACACCTTGGCGCCCCCGCCTGTCGCCATCTCATAAAGCTGCTCGAAGGTTTGGTTGTCGATAGGAAAATTCAGATCTTGGAACTCGCTCCGCAGATCCTCAGAGAACGCGTACGAGAGCGCCGTAACCATCAGCGTGGATCGGAAAGTGCTCGCCGACTCGGTGTTTTCCGAGGGATCGTAACTGGCGAGCATAGAGGAATTGAATAGTTGCAGCAGGTTCATCATGCGCTGTGCCGGGACTTGATAACCTTGTCCCTGCTGTTCCGCATGCTGGATGAACTTCCACGCGAGCGCCGAAATAGTGCCAAGCGTCGGGTCCGGCCCTCCTCCTCCAGGATTCCAAGAACTGAACGGCGCGCCGGCGGCGACGTAGTTGTTATACGCCTGCTGCAGCGCAGCCGCTCCGCTAAGCATGTTATTTCCAATATCCACGGCTACGACTGGATCCAGTCCGTAGGTCGAGGCGTTGCTGACGAGCTGGCACCCGGACGCGTAACTGAATATGTCTCCCATGGTCTCGGAATAGATCTCGCTCGCGGCACCGTTGGTGTTCCCACCGTAAGTCAATCTCGTGGGTGTATTGAGCGTCGTATCCTTCCCGATTTCATTCAGAAGAATGTACCAAGCGATCGGTGCGTTCAGGATGGATGATCCGTAGCCGACCGACATCGGCGTCGTATACCAATACGACGTACCGCCGCTAAAGTCCGTGATCTCCAGCATGTCGATAGAAAATTGTCCGTTTACCAGAAAGCTGTTTCTATTTGCGAACGTGTAGTCGATTGATGACACTGCCTGCAGGATATTCGTCGTCGCACTCCGTGAGTAGAGCGGGAACGAACTATTCGGGAACTCGGTTACATCCGTCGGCGGTGTGGCGCCGGGCCAGTGCGACTGAAACTGTACTGGGCTGGATGGAATTTGAAATGAGATTCCTGGGAAAAGCTTCTTTGTGACGTTGGGACTTATGAAGAACACAGGCATCGAGTATTTCTGAGTTGTCCCATTGTTCTCGGTCGCAGTTATAGCGACGACGTGGTTTTGAGCGGCGCTTGCGTAAACATGCTGTTGTGGAAAGAACCCCGATGTCGTCTCGCCGTCACCCCAAGCGAATTCGAATGGCGTCGTAGGCTGGGCGGTATCGCCTCCGTTCACCTCGACCGTTCCATTGCTGTTCACACTCTGGACGTAGGCGGAAAGCGTGGGCGGCGATCCGGAAAGCAGCGAGCTATAGCACGACGCTGGTTTACTCTGCGCGGCTCCAGGAAGCGGAGCTAAGAGTACGAGTACTAGAAGTGCTACAAGGCTATTGACTCTCATGTTTGGTGTCTCCTCACAGTCCTCGTTTGAACTTCGCGGCAGCAGCCGGAATTTAACAATCCGGTAGTTGCTGGGCTGGGTGACTCTGCGCTATGCTCTGACTACTGTCGACAGGCGCTAGCGGTCATTGCAGGGCGATAATAGGCAAAGGTCGAGGGAGGGGCGACCTCACGGGAGGGTCGTGTGTCCCGCGCGGAAGACACTCGTTTCGGCTCATGGAAGGAGATCGCTTCCTATCTTGACCGCGACCTCCGCACAGTCCGCCGGTGGGAAAAGGAACGCGACCTTCCCGTTCATCGCGTCCCAGGGGGCGGCCGCGCTTGCGTTTATGCCTATGCGTCGGAGATTGATGCCTGGTTGAAGACCTCCGGCCGCTCAGGGAATGGGAACTCCATCCCGTCTCCGCATCCACAGCAATTCGACGCTCAAATCGGCGAGCCCTCCTCGACACGGTCCACGGCAGCCCCAACCATCTCTCCTGCGGCTGCACCGCCGACGCTGCGCAGAGTTCGCCGAATCGTTGGTGTTGTTGCCGCGGCAGTTTCGTGTACTCTGCTGGCATTTCTGGTGGCGCGCGGCTTTTTGGCCCATGGCACGGCCAAAAATCCAGTCGGCGTCGTCGGGCCGCCCCCCGGTGTTTCCAACTCCGGCGGCAAGGGGCCCTGGCCGCCTGAGTCCATGTCTCGAGCGTCGGTGGTCCAAGCGCTTGTCCGTAAAGACCAAACTTCACTCCAACTGCCCTCCGGAGAAAAGATGTACCTCTATGCTCTAGCGACCGACGGAGTAGACCCCACGACGCCATTTGTGAACGGGCAGTACGCCAATACGATCGATCGAGCGGGCCAGCTCAGCGCAGCGCTTGCCTATGGTCCGGTTTCAAAAAATGGCTTCGGCACACACACAAAAACACATGTAATCGGCGGCGTTTCGATTGCCGGCTCGTGGCAAAGCTTCGATGTCTTTTCAGGCTCAAATCAACAGCGGGCTGCGCACTTCGCCGCTGTGAGCTTCACCCTCGCCTCGGACTCGCTTGTAGTGATTGTTGGCGCCGCTTCGGGGCAGCAATACATCAGCATTGAGGGCTTGCCGGCATTCTCGACAGATGCGTGGAGCAGTGGCGACGGAACTGAGGCCATGATAATTGGACACGTGTACCTTCCGGCTGGCGCGTACATGGTCACTGAAAGCAGCTCTGCTTCCCTTGGTCAGCCGAGCGAGGACATGGTTGACGTCATAGGGGCGTTCGTCTTCGGGTCCGCGCCGGCAACAGCTGCTGAAATTGCTTCCGCGCCGAGACCGGTTGGCAATCCGGACGTTACAAGAGAAAATCAATGTCTCGGCGGCGGCTTGCGCTCGATCTCCGACCCGGCGTCCTTGGGTACTCTCCGGATCCAGTCAGGAGAGGGTGCCTTCTCTGAGTTGACGTCGAAAAACAAGGCTCTTAGTGCCGACGCGGGATCGCTTCTTGACGGCACTGTCACGCTTCGAGCGATCGACCTCGGACCGGCATTCGCCTCGACGCCTTTGATTCAAACGCCCTCCTGGGGCGACCCGCAATCCGCCTGGAGGCTAATCTCGAATGTCAGTCCGGGACAGCAGACCCTTACGGCACAGATTCGCGAGCGCTTACCTTCGCAAGCCGGCGTGTATCACATACTGTTTGTGTTCAACATGGAAATGGATGGTGGAAACGTTGCGTCATTGACGAATTGGGCGCGGGGCCGAAATGAGTGGAATGATGGCAATGACCTGGCCCAAATGGACTCCTCTGAAATTCAGGACGCACAGCAATCCGGGTGCATCTTTACAGCGGCACTGGGAGTGGAGGGTTATGTGCCGATCTACCTTCCGGCTGACGCCATCACCGTAAACGTGATTAGGCCTCACGAGGGGCGATAAGCCCCATCTAATTCTGGCCATCTGAACCAGATGGGTGGCACAGCCTTTTCCGAGGGTTTGCCGTAGGTGCCCCGTTCCTTCCCGGTTTGTTGGGAAGGGTGGGGATTTCGGCCCCGCTGTGATTTTTTCGGCCATCCGACTCCCCGTGTTCCTTCCCGATCTGCTTTACGCCGGATCAATTCTCACTAGTGCCCCTCACAAAACTGTTGACAAGTTGGTACTCTTGTGATACAAGGGTTCGAGTAGTGCGCAGTCCCTAAGCGCGGGGCTGGCTCTTCTGAGCCTGCTGGAAGTTCGCGCAAAATCAATGAGGAATAGGAGTCTAGGTAAAATGCTTGGCTTCAACGCCGGCAGAGATCGCGCTCGCGGCGATCGGGTTGGTTTTGTAGGGGAGGGCCGGGTTAGCCCTCCCGCGCCGCCCGGTTTTGGCGGGCTTTACAATCGGTCTTGGTTTGAGGCCTTGGCTGTGACGGGGCCACGCGCTGAGCGCGTGGTGGGGAGCGGCTGGGAATCGCCGCTCGCGGGAGGGCTAACCCGGCCCTCCCCTAGAACCCCTACAACGGAAACGGCACCTTTGATTTTTGTTTCGGTTAGATAAAATTCCGTCGTTTGTTTTCTTGAACTTACGGAAAATTTAAATGAACCCTTGTTTCGGTTAGAAAAATGGCGGCGCGAATAAGAATCGAAAGGAGGAGCCTATCCGGTAGCCGCGCAGCTCCCGTGCTCATTTTTCGGTGTCAGTATGCCAGCCGGGATTGGTCCACTGGCCGTTTCGTCGGACGAAAATTTCGGTGACGCGGCCGGACGTGACCGAGCGCTTGCCGTCTTCTTCCGTCTCATACAAATACTGACTATAGAAAATGGCGACGTCGCCGAAGCGCTGAATTTCGGTGCGCGGGAATTCCAGGCGGATCAACTTGCTGCCTGCTTCGTGAAATTTCGCAGCGGATCTAAAAATGTCGGCCTGGTTTCGCCATTGTTCCTGGCCGGAACCGATGACGATCGTGTCTGGCGGGACCATCGCTTCGAGAGTTTTCGTATCGTTGGCGAACCAGGCGCGCCAAACTGCTTCGCGCGCCTTCATCAGTTCCGCCCGGTCGTCCGGCCTTGCTGCCGAACCGGACGCTAGCAACATCATCAGCACACCAGCCACTGCCACGGCAATCGAGTTTATGCGACGCATGTTTCCTCCTGAGAAATTCTTCATGATTTCACTCCAAACTTGCGGTCCTGATACAACGCGAGCAGCACAGCGCCTGCAGATGCGGAAAAAACGGAATAGTCCATCGGGGATTTGATCCCGAAGGAAATGGCCATGGCGATGCCGAACAATATGAGCAATGCGGCGCTGCCGAGTGCCGCCCAGCGCGGCCAGATGCCGAGAATCAGCGCGACTCCGAGGAAAAATTCGGCCGCGGTCGCGGCCCAGGCGAGAAATGGAATTGTGTAAGGAGGCATGAAGGAATTTACCTGGGCGGTGTAGCGCACGAAGCCGGCGAAATTTCCGTAGCCGACGTTGCGGCCCCGGTAGAGGCCGAAGCGGTCGGCGATGCCGGAGAGGAAGGCAGCGCCGAGAGCGATGCGGGCGTAGAGAATTGCGAGGCGCTCGAAAGTTTGAGCGCGCTTTTGTGACGCCGCGGGATCCGGCGCGGATTGCAATTCGGCGTGCGATGCGTTGGCCATGATTACTTCTCGCTTTCCGGTGTGCTTGCCGGGGCGTCGACGCTGAGCGGCGTTTGGTGGTCGCAAACAAAATAGGCCAGGAACTTCGCGGGCACTTTGTCGCTGGCGTTGGCGGAGACTTGATGAACGCCGTTGGGAGCTTCGTAGAAACTCTCGCCGGGTTTGTAGATGGCCTCGGGTTCGCCCTTCACTTGCGTGCGCAGCGTGCCTTCGAGGACGTAGCCGATGACCGGGCACGGGTGAGAGTGAGGCATGGAGGACTCGCCGGGGCCGTAGTTGACTTCGACGATTGTGACGGTGAGCTTGTCGCCATTCATCGGCGGCAAATCGTGGGCGATGGCGACGCGAGAGCGTTCGGTTTTTTCCTGAGCGGTATGGGCGGCGGCGCGCGCTGTGACGACGTGGTTGCCGGCCAACGTGGCGCACGAAATCACGAGCGCCAGACCAGCACATACATGAATGGGTTTCATCATTGGGCTCCCTCCGGACGTCAATGTACGATAGAGTGGACCTGTCACAAAGGTCCACTTATCATATTCTAGGTGTACCACTTTTATGGCGAAACGAGCCTCTGGCTTCGGCTTGGTGCTGCCGCCGCGGCATTCGAAGATTTCCGCCTACCGCTGGCTGTATGCGTCCTTGCGCGCGGAGATTCTGGAGAGCCGGCTGCGATCCGGGGCGCGGCTTCCTGCCACGCGCGATCTGGCGCGGCAATACGGATTGTCGCGGGGAACAATCGTGAGCGCCTTCGAATTGCTGAAGTCCGAGGGCTACTTGCAAGGTTCAATCGGATCGGGCACTTACGTGAGCAAAGTTTTGCCCGAGGCATTGCTGCAGGTGACTGGCGCGCCCGGCCCGAGACGATCAACGCTGCGAAAAAAGAAATCTAGCGTTTCGGATTACGGCAAGCGGGTGAAATTGTTTTCTGGGTTTGAAATTCGCGCCAGCCGGGCTTTCCGCTCGAATGTTCCGGCACTCGATTTATTTCCTACTACTTTATGGGCGCAGATCACGGCACGGCGATTGCGGCGCGCTTCGATGCAACTTTTTCTGGGTTGCGATGCGATGGGGTACGCACCGCTGCGGGATGCGGTGGCCAACTACCTGAGCACGTCGCGCGGCGTGAATTGCCGTGCCGAGCAGATTGCCATTGTATCCGGGGCGCAGGAGGCGCTTGATCTCACGGCGAGGCTGCTTTTGAATCCCGGGGATCGCGTGTGCATGGAAAATCCGGGATACATCGGCGCGCGGTTGGTGTTCGAAGCTGCAGGTGCAAAGATTTCCGACGTGAGTTTGGACGACGAGGGAATGAAAGTGCGCGGCGAGAGTCTGCGTGGCTCGAGGTTGATTTACGTCACGCCAGGCCACCAGTTTCCTCTGGGAATTACCATGAGCTTGGCGCGGAGGCTGGAGCTATTGGAGTGGGCGCGAAAATCCGGCGCGCTGATTTTTGAAGATGATTATGACAGCGAGTACCGCTACTCGGGGCCGCCCATTCCAGCGATGCAGGGATTTGATCGCCACGGGCTGGTGATCTTTGCCGGGAGCTTCAGCAAAGTATTGTTCCCATCGCTGCGGCTGGGATATCTGGTGATTCCGCCGCATCTGCTCGCTCGTTACGCGGCGACAATTTCGCTGACTACGCGGCACGCGCCGGTGCTGGAGCAGGCGGTGCTGTGCGATTTTATTACTGAGGGGCACTTCGGCCGGCACTTGCGGCGCATGCGCGAAGTTTACGCGGAGAGATTGGCGGTGCTGCTGGAAGCCGCTCGAGAAAAATTAGGCGGCTTGCTGGAAATTTCAGCGATCGAAGCTGGCCTGCAAACTGTCGGATGGCTGCGCGACGGGATCGACGGCGAATCGGCTATGCGGGCGGCGGCGGTGCGCGGCGTAGACGTATTTCCGCTGAGCCGGTACACGCGAGGCAGAGTTGCGCGAGAGGGATTGCAGTTGGGTTTTGCGGCGGTGGACGCGCGGGAAATCCGGCGCGGCGTTCAAGAACTCGCTATCGCGTTGGAAGCAGAGTCAAAGGCCTCGCAACGCCGAGGACGACGCCCGGAGGATCCCGAAGCTCGATTCACGGCGCGGCCAAATTGATTTGACACGTGTGGCGCGTATAATTCCAGCCGCTTCCCGGCGGGTGCGCATGCCACGAATATCGAGACCAACTAGTCGTCTCACCAAAATCTTTTTATCAACGCTTTGGTTTCTGGGCGTTTGGGCTCTTTGTTTGACGCCGCCGAATTCGATCGCGAGCTTTTCTGCTTTCGGGGCTCGCGGCGCGGTAACGCCCGCGCGAGAACCGGCCGGGAAAGGCGATGTAGCGCGCGCGGTGCTGACGCGCAGCCAAATGTTTGCGAAGAAATCGCCTTCGAAGCCTGTGGACGACACTGCGGGGTTTGCGATTCCTGCGGATGCCGCGGAGGCGGGGCAATCATTTGAAGGAACGCTGACGCTGAACGATGTAGCGGGCAACGGCGATTTCAGCCCGCTAGCGGATATCTTCAGATTGATTCCGGCGATCGATTCGCCATGGAAGCATTTGGCGCCGTTTCAATTTCAATTCGTGCAATCCGGCAGCTACTTGATTCCCGCGCAGCAGGGACTGGCGATCGTAGGCAGCAGTCCCGTGTGGAATTACATTGTTGGCCCCGGCCGGGTGTGGAGTGAAAAGAGCGATGAGGGCTACGCGCGGGCGGCGTTTCCCTTTGCGCTGGTGCAGCGCAATCAGAATTGCGTGCACAACGGCGAGATGACATTTCTTTTCAAAAATGGGGGCGCGCCCAACATTTCGAACGTCTACTACCAGATCACACAGGAAACTTGCTACCCGATGAAGTTCAATTTGTGGGGCATGATTTCCGCGACATATACGCCCGGCGCGGTTGCGGACGCTGCGGCGATCAAGGCCAATCACAAAGCCGAGCTGGCGCAGCGCATTCCGACGAAGCCATTTTCGGATTTGGCGAAGGATTTTCCAGATGCGCACATCGATTTCGCGGCATTCACTGCTGCGTATAAGCACCCCGAGAATGTCACGACGTACGGCCTGATGATTCGCGGCACGAATTACGTTTCCGGATGCCCGACGCGCTTTGGCGAGTATGCATTCTGTGCGGAGATGCGCGTGCCGTCGTACTCGATTGCCAAGTCGGTGTTTGCGGGAGTGGCGTTGATGAGGCTTGGCGAGCTTTACGGCGTGGAAGTCTACAGTTTGAAGATCAAGGATTTCATTCCAGCGTCGGTGATCCGCGGGAAGTGGGACGCGACGACACTCGGCAATACTTTGGATATGGCTACGGGAAATTTCAATTCCGGAGACTATGAGGCCGATGAAGACAGCCCGGTCAACGACAAATTCCTGGTTGATGAAGCGTTCGCGGCGAAGTTGGCGGACGCATTTGATTTCAAGGATCATTCCGCGCCGCCGGGAACCAAGTGGGTGTATCAGAGCGCGGCGACTTATATCGTGACGCAGGCGATGAACGCCTACTTTCATCAACGCGGAGGGCGCGGCGATATTTTCACCATGGTTCGCGATGATATTTACAAGCCGCTGCACGTGAATGCAGGCGGATTGACTACCATTCGCACCGACGACAGCGCCGCGGGGGCGCCGACGGGATACTACGGGCTTTTCTTCAATCAGGATGATATCGCGAAGATCGGGAATTTCCTGAATACCGGCGGCGGGATGATCGACGGCAAGCAGGTGCTCGAGCCGTCGCGGCTCCACGAGGCGCTCTTCCGTTCGGCGAATGTTGACTCAGCCGGAGTGGCGATTGAAGGGCGCAGCACCGCGTCTTTGCTGGGTGCGCCGCCGGCCGGGCACGGGAAATCGGGCGATGAAAATGTGCGCCGGTATAGCCACGGATTTTGGGGCAGAAAAATCACCAGTGCGGAGTTTCCGGAGTATTCGTGCGACTTCTGGACTTCATCCATGGCGGGATATGGCGGAAATATTGTGATGCTGCTGCCGGATGGAGTGACTTATTACATTTTCAGCGATGGGATGGAATTTCCGTGGGAGGCGCCGCTGCGCGAAATTAATAAGGTGGCGCCGATGTGTAAGTGAGTTGAGGTCCATTGGCCGGGAATGAATCGTGCGAGTTATTAGGCCAATGGAGCGCCGGGAACCGTAATCGATTTGCGCGGCGGCGATCTCGGTGGACATACGGGTGGGGGTTACACGGAGCGGGCGGAGCAAGCCCCGCCCCTACGAAGAATTTTGGCACGTGCGAGAATCATGGCGTATTCGCGGCACGCCGAAGGTCGACTTAGAACTTTCGGGAGTGTTCTTTGGCCCAGCGCTCTACCACGACTTTTTTGTCGGTGTAAAATTCTACGGAATCGCGGCTTTGTCCGTGAAGATCGCCGAAGAAACTGTCCTTCCATCCGGTGAACGGGAAATAGGCCATCGGGGCGGCTACGCCGATATTGATGCCGATATTTCCTGCGGGGGCTTCGTATTTGAAGCGGCGCGCCGCTGCGCCACTCGAAGTGAAGATCGAAGCTTGATTGCCAAAAGGGCTGCGCTCGAGGATGGCGAGCGCTTCGTCCATGTCTGCCGCGTGCATCAGGCTCAGCACGGGACCAAAGATTTCGGTATCCACCAGAGCGCTTGTTGACGGCAGACCATCTAGGATCGTTGGCCGGATGAAATTGCCGGACTCGCGATTGGCGATTTTCGTGTTGCGGCCATCGACGATGACTTTCGCGCCGTCTTTCGCGCCGCGGCCGATGAGGCCTTCGATTCTTGTCTTGCTCTGCGGAGTGATGACCGGCCCCATCTGAACATTTTGATCTAGTCCGTCGCCGACG
>CAVWSJ010000004.1:0-571192 GCA_963757625.1 Terriglobia bacterium
TGACGAGACCGATTGAGCATGATGGTGTTGTATTTAAACGGAATGGGACGAAATTCTGGTGGATTCGGTATAGGGACAGAGACGGAAGCCGCCGGAGGGAGTCCACTTTCACTAATGACTGGCAAGAAGCGCAACAGAAACTTCGGCAGCGGCTTCGTGCCAGAGACGAAAATGTCCTTGATATAGTCCGAAAGGGTGAGAGTTTTACTTTCGGGCAATGGACGGATCTCTTTTTGGAAAACTATTCTAAACCGCCTGTACGTGCCGTTAAAACCCACAGTGCCAATCTGCGGGCCGCGAAGTATCTGAAATCTGCTTTTGCGACTCGTAGGTTGACCGATATTACCGCCGACAACGTTGAACTGTACCTCCGAGAACGACTTCACCAGCCAGCCCGATTCAAGACTGCTCTCGGATATCATGAAAGAGGGAGGTTGAAACCATCTACCGTCCATCAGGAGCTTAGGGTGCTCCGACGCATACTCAACGTGGCCGTGCGAAAGAGACTGCTCCCTTCGAATCCATGCTCCGGCGTCGAATTCCCGGTGGCAATTAAAGGGCTGTTCCGACCGCATTACGTGACTTGGTCGGAGCAGCAGGCCATCGAGGGTAATGCGCCGCGTTATCTGTGCAACGTCGTTCGCATCATCACGGAAACGGGACTCCGGGTCTACAAGGAATTACTGTCTATGAAAAAGGAACAAGTAGACCTAGCAAATGCCGTCGTCTGGATTCCCGATTCCAAGACTCCAAATGGTGTTGGGGAACTCCCGCTGACGAACCTCGCTCTCCAGGCATTTCGGGATCAAATCGCTCTTGCCGGAAAAGGAGATTATTTGTTCCCAAGCGAGCTAAGCACGACGGGATATCAATACTCGTTGCGAACAGCATGGCGACTCACTCTGAAGAGGGCGAAGGTCCCCTATTTCAGAATCTATGATCTCCGCTCGACATACGCCACCCGCTTGAGTGCGGGCGGCGTCGCGGACGAGTGGGTCACGCAGTTGCTTCGCCAGGGTGACTCTCAGGTCTTCAAGAAATACTCGCAAATGAAGTTGAAGATGCAAAGAGAAGCTCTGGAAAAACTCAATCGTCAAGCGAACGAAATGACCGCACAGACGGTAACACCTGTGCCCGAAAGTGGGGGTTCTGGCACAGTTCTGGCACAGTTGTGAAACGAAAGGTTACAAATGGATGGTCGCAAAGGCGGGAACTCTTTTAGAATCACCCAACGCGCCCGTAGCTCAGGTGGATAGAGCGTCTGCCTTCTAAGCAGAGGGTCGGGGGTTCGAATCCCTCCGGGCGCGCCAGAATTTTGCTTATGTGTTTGGAACGGGGATAGGTTCGCAGGCACGGCCGATTCGGTCAACCAGGATTACGCCGCGGTTCCCGTGTTTCTTCAGCATGTAGCTCTCGGAGCACTCTCCGCACAGCCAGAAGTGTCGTACGGAATGGCCATTTGCAGGATGCTGGCCGTCCAACGGATTCTCTTGAAAGCGAAAAAGCCGGCCTTCCTTGTATTCAAATGAATTCCTGCATGCGGGGTTTGCGCAGCTTAGGAACATGATATGAACTCCGTCGATCCGGTCGAATATGGCCAAGCTCAACGATTAAGCTTTGAGGAACCATTTGAGGTGATGAACCGGAGCACGTTCAGAGCCAATGTAATTGACCGATACGAATTCAAGACGGAGTCGAGACATAGAGGGGGTCCTAATGAGGAAAACGCATTCGGCCGAGTGTCATTGCGGGACGAAATTCGATCCCTTCGTTCCGATCTGGGTCTTGACACAACGGGAGCCCAAGTGAGGATGCCTAGCGGCCCATTCCCGCGGCGCGCGCGCCCGCGCGAAATTGGCGAAGCGCGGCGAGGATTTGTTCGCCGTAGAGTTCCGCTTTACGCTCTCCGATCCCGGAAATCTGCAGAAGGGAACTAAGAGTTCCGGGCCGGAACCGGCAGATTTCGTCGAGGGTTGTGTCGTGCATGACGACGAATGCCGGAACGTTCTGACGTTTCGCGGTTTCTCTTCTCCACTCGCGAAGAAACTCGCGCAGGTGAGGATCCACATCCGGCACTGGATCTTTCCGGCGCGTCGAACGCGGGGCTATATTCACTGTGATAGCGGGCTGCGATTTTGATTTGCGGGAAGAAATATGTGCCGGCTCGACTGGCGCCGAAAGCCACTCAGGTTCCGAGCCGCAGACGTCGCACGCGTCGCAAGTTTCCCACTTTGGCGTCTCCCCAAAATGACGGCAAATTTGCAAATGGCGGCACCGATTTGATTGGGCGAAGCCGCGAATCTCATGATAGCGCTGCCACGCGCGCTGCTTTTCCGCGGGATCGTTGATCTGCTCGATGAAGTGCGCGAGTAAGCCCGCGTCGCGCTTCTGCCAAAGCAGCACGCAATCGGCCGGCAACCCGTCGCGCCCAGCGCGTCCCGCCTCCTGGTAATATTGCTCGACCGATTTCGGCAAGGAGAGATGAATCACCGCGCGCACGGCGGCTTTATTGATTCCCAGGCCGAACGCGATCGTTCCCACCAGCACGCGAACCTCGTCCGCCATCCAGCGCTCCTGATTGCGCTGCCGTTCACCCGATTCCATCTGGCCGTGATACGCGATGGCAGGAATGCCTTTTTCCCCCAGAAATGCCGCCGTCGCTTCCACCTTCGCGATGGTGGGCGCGTAGACGATGATGTTCCCGTCTTCGTAGCTCCTGAGCGCGCTTACGAGCAATTCCGGCTGCGAGCGTCCGTCGCATATCCTCACCACATAGCGAAGGTTCGGCCGGTGGAAGCTGGCGATGTATTTGTGGGGATCGCGCAACTGAAGCTGATGAATGATGTCATGCCGGACGCGCCGGGTGGCGCTCGCGGTGAATGCGGCGATGGGGCGATCGGGAAAATGGACACGCAGGCGGCTTAGCTGGCGGTAATCGGGGCGGAACTCATGGCCCCACTCGGAAATGCAGTGCGCTTCGTCGATGGCGAAGAAAGAGACCGGGACGCCTTGCAGCCACTCGAGCGTATCCTCGCGCGCCAGACGCTCCGGCGAAAGATAGAGCAGGCGGTATTCGCCCGCGCGCGCCATGCGGATCACTCGCGATTGCTCGCCGGTCGCGAGGGAACTGTTGAGCAGCGCGGACGGAATGCCCATCTGGCCGAGCTGGGTCACTTGATCCTGCATCAACGCGATCAGCGGCGAAACCACGATGACGGTTTTGCCCGCCAGCATCGCGCCCGGCAACTGATAGCACAGCGACTTCCCGCCGCCGGTCGGCATCACGACGCAAGTGTCGCGCCCGCCCAGAAGACTCCGCACAATGCGTTCCTGCAAGGGCCGGAAGGCGTCGTATCCCCAGTAACGCCTCAGTGGCGTAAGCAGGTCTGGCTCAGGATTCACACAAGCAGTATAGAATCGCGGGCAGCGAGCAGTCCAATCAGCCGAGCCGGCGTGCGCGAGATCACCGTGTGAAAATCGTCTTCAAGCCATTATGGGCGCTTGCCGAATCCACCAAATGGCCTTCCCGATAATTTGCCACTTCCGATCTTTTTCGACGTGGATCGGTAATGATGCGTGACTTTCCGATTCCAATAATTGGACGCCGTTGGCGACAAATAACCTGGCCAGCGATAGGCCCGCTTCCCGGTGCCATGACACAACAATTTTGCCGTTCAGTCGATCCGGTTTTGTTTCGGAAGTATCCAACGCGATGACATCATCGTGATTGATCAGCGGGCTCATGGAGGCGCCCTTCACTCGCAAGCAAAATGTCTGCTCGGGATTGGGGCACCAGGATGCGGGCGCCCCAATCATTTCCTGGACTTCGGCGCTTGCAAAATCCGTCAAATGGCTTCCCCCCTCGCCGATCGCGCCTGCGTATACTTGCAGCAAAGGGATGGCAATCAGTTTCGCCTTCGCACCCGCTTTGCGTTTCCCTTTGTAAACGCCGCTTCCCGCGCGGATAATTTCGAAGTCGGGCCATGATTTATTGTGGACCTTGGACGCATCACTTGGAGAAGGCTGGCCGACATCCGTTCTCTTCAGTCCAGCCCGGGACCAGAATTGCCACCCTTCCGGATTGCCTGCCAGATTTCCAAGCTGAATGTAGCAGCGACTGACCTGATCCCCCCAATCCGCACGAACCTGAGTATGATTTCGCAGTTCGGAAAGGGGGACAAGCATGTCCAGAACGAGGCACACAGAAGCCGAGATCATCGCCGTGCTGAAGCAGGTGGAGGCGGGGCGGAAGGCGGAGGACGTGGCGCGGGAAGCGGGAGTATCGAAGCACACGATCTACGCTTGGAAAGCGAAATATGGCGGGATGGACGTAAACGAGGCGCAAGAAGTGAAGCAGTTGCGGGAAGAGAACGGGCGACTCAAGAAACTCGTGGCGGATCTGAGCTTGGACAAGGACGCGTTGCAATCGGTGATTCGAAAAAACGGATGGAGCTCGCAGTCATGAAGGCGGCTGTGGGGCAAGTGCGCCAGCAGTATGCCTTCAGCCAGCGGCGGGCCTGCCGACTGCTGACGATGTCGGTATCGAGTTACCGCTACCAGACCAAGCGCAGCGATGAAGGGTTGCGAGCGCGCCTGGTGGAACTGGCGCGGGAGAAGCCGCGGTTCGGCTATCGGCGCTTGCATGTTTTGCTGCAACGCAAGGGAGAGACGGTGAATCACAAGCGCGTGCATCGGGTGTATCGGGAGGCGGGATTGAGTATTCGGCGCAAGAAGCGCAAACACTGCGTGCGCACCGGACAGCCGCTACGAGCCTGCACCGCAGGGAATCAGGAATGGGCACTGGACTTCGTGCATGACGCGGTGCAAAGCGGGCGAGCGATCCGGGTGCTGAGCGTGGTGGACGCGTATACGCGGGAGTGCCTGGCACTGGAAGTGGACACCAGCTTCGCGAGTCGACGCGTGACGCGGGTGTTGGAGAGGATTGTGACGGAACGAGGGGTGCCGCAGGCGATTCGCTGCGATAACGGGCCGGAGCTGACGAGCCGGCATTTTCTGGCCTGGTGCATCGAGCGGAAGATTGAGTTGGTGCACATTCAACCGGGCCGCCCGATGCAGAACGGACGGGTGGAAAGTTTTAACGGGCGGATGCGGGAGGAGTGCTTGAACGTGAGCTGGTTTGAGAATCTGTTCCAGGCGCGGGAGAAGATCGCAGTGTGGCAGCGAGAGTATAACGAAGAGCGCCCGCACAGCAGCCTGGGATACCGAACGCCGGAGGAATTTGCGCGGGAAGCGGGCGGAGAGAAGGGCTGTGGAAAAGGCGCTGCGTGGAAAAGTAAAGACAACTTTTCCACTCCGCTTGGGAATCCCGCAGAAGGCGCGGGATTCCCACTTTCCCACAGCCCTGGCGGCGACGGGATCACCACCGTTGAGCAAGTGAATAGTCCGGATGTCGTATTATGAAGTGTGCGGTGTTGGGGGGCAGGTCACGACCGGAAGGCTCGATTTTGCCGGTTTCCCATCGGGAAACGGCCATTGCGGAATAGTGAAGGATCGATCCGAAAGCGGACTGGCTCAACCCGAGACGCTTTCGTAGATTGAAGATGTTGGTTGCCCACTCCGGTAATTTGCTGGTTACGTCCATGTTGATTTCCTCTCCCGCAACGATCATCTCCGACGATGAACGGAGCGCATCCTCTTGAGCCCACGTAAATTTCAGGGGCAGGTACCTGCGCACGTCATTTGGCAATCTCGTGTGACATCAAAGGTGACTGTTCTTACCATGTTTCCATCAGTCCCTCAATAGTTATATAAATAAAATGTGAATGCACTCCAAGAGCCTGATCATCGAGGAGGTGTGGACCGAAAGTTCTCTGAGTAATCTTTTGAAGGATGTACCGGGAGGAGCGGCCGTCCGCACTGGGATTATGAGGAATGTCAATCACCCTATATACATAGCCAGTGTATATACGTGGTGAATATTCTACCCAACCTTAAGGCAACCTTAAGAAGTCTCTTGTTGGCGCTTGGTTGTATACTTTCTTCCGAGGCCAGTCATGGCAGCATTCGAACGGATCATCTGGATCGTGCTGGATAGCGTGGGGATCGGCGAACTGCCCGACGCGGCCGAATATGGCGACGTGGGCCGCAACACGCTCGGCCACATTGCAAGATCGCGGGCGCTGGCGCTGCCAAATCTGATGCGCCTGGGTCTGGCGAACATCGCGCCACTCGATCACCTGCCGCCCAGCGCCGCCCCGCAAGGCTGCTACGGCAAGGGCGCCACGCATTCCCCGGGAAAGGACACGACGACGGGGCACTGGGAGATGGCGGGAATCTGGCTGCCGCAGGCGTTTCCAGTTTACAAGCACGGGCTTCCCGCGCGAGTTGATCGAGCAGTTCGAACGAGCCATCGGCCGCAAGACCATCGGCAACAAGCCCGCCTCCGGCACGGAAATCATCAAGGAACTGGGCGAGGAGCACGTCCGAACGGGTTTTCCGATCGTGTACACCTCGGGCGACAGCGTATTCCAGATTGCGGCGCACGAGGACGTGATTCCCATCGCCGAGCTGTACCGCATGTGCGAGATCGCGCGCAAAATGCTCGACGGGCCGAACAAGGTTGGGCGCGTGATCGCCCGGCCCTTCACCGGGACGCCCGGAAATTTCCGGCGCACCGAACGCCGCCACGATTACGCGGTCGAGCCGCCGCGATCCGATGCTGATGGATGTACTGGTCGAGCGCAAAGTCCCGATTTTCGGGATCGGCAAGATTCACGATATCTACAACGGCCGGGGCGTCGGATCGCTACGTCACCACAAAAAACAATGCCGACGGCATGCAAAAGCTGCACGCGACGCTCGGCGAGCAGAAGACCGGCCTGGTCTTCGCGAACCTGGTGGATTTCGACATGCTCTACGGGCACCGGAAGGACGTGGAGGGATTCGCAAAATCACTGGAAGAATTTGACGTGCTGCTCGCGCCGTTGCTTGCGCGCCATGGCGCCGCGCGACTTGCTGATGATCACCGCCGATCATGGTTGCGATCCCGATCCGGCATGGCCGACCACGGATCATTCGCGCGAATACGTGCCCATCGTGACGTTCAGCCCGGCAGGGAAGCGCGGCGTGAACCTCGGCGTCCGGGACACGCTGGCGGACATGGGCCAGACCATCGCTGAAAATTTCGGGGGCACAATTCCGCACGGGAAGAGTTTCCTGCCGATGATTTCCGCGAACTAGATCGCGCATTCCCACATACGCTCGCGCATGGAACGTAGTTCGTAGCGCCGGAGCTAGCAGCGATGGAATGGCTTTTCCGAATTATGGTTTGCGAGAGACGCTTCGCCCGCGAGAGGCCGGGGCAGGCGAGTCGCGTCAGTTTCCCGAGGACGGCGCGCGAGGTGCGTAATATCCAGTGCGCGTGCGCACGCTGAGCTTTCCCGCTCCACGCGGAGGAATGACTTCCACTTGCACGGTCCGGAAAGAGCCGTCGCGGGCCGCATTGGTCGGATAATATGCCAGGGTGTACTGATTGCGGATATCGTGCGCGATCTGCGTGCAGATGGCCTCGGTGTCATTGACGTCTTCCGGGAAAAAGGCCAGGCCGCCAGTGGCATTGGCGAGCTGGGTTAGCGCGCCGCGCGCTTTTTTCATGGCGCGGTGGTTGTGCTTCATATCGTCATCGCTGAACAGGCCCACGGCGTAAATCAGGGCATCATTCCGCTGGGCCTGCTCGACGGTATTCTCAGGCTGTGGCGGCTGGCGTTGTCCTCGCCATCGGTCACGACCAGGATGACCTTCTTGTCGCGCGAGCCTTTTTTCAGGTGATCGAGCGATCCGATGACGGCATCGTAGAGCGCCGTGCTGCCACGCGCGTCGATGCGTTCGAGCGCCGTCTTCATTTCATCCAGGTCGCTGGTGAAATCATGTTCGGTATCGAGGTAGTAGTCGTCGTTAAAATTGACGACGAAGCCTTCATCCTGCGGATTGGAGGTCTTGACGAACGTCAGCGCCGCCGCATTCACTTGGGGCCGCTTGTCCCGCATGCTTCCGCTGTTGTCGACGACCAGGCCGAAGCTGACCGGGACATCTTCCTGCTTGAAGACGGAAAGCTTTTGTTCGACCTTGTCTTCGAACACCCGGAAATTTTCCTCTTTCAGGCCCGGCACAAAGACGCTGCGGTCGTTGAGCACGGACGCATGCAGGACGACCAGGCTGACCTGCGATTGAATCTTGTACGTCCCCTCCGGGGGCTCTGCCGGGGGAGCATTCGGAGCCGCCGGCTGCGTGGAGGGCGAAATGGGCTGTCTGCTGTTGCTGCGCGAACGCGCCCGTGGCGAGGAGTCGCCGCGAAAGCCGCCAGAAAAAATGTCAGGAGAAAAGCCGTCAACCCGGCCGCCGCTACTGGTTGGGGGCGTAGTAGCCGGTCTTCGCGTAAACATTAAGGGGAGGGAGCCCTTTGGGTGGCCTGAGCTTGACCTTGATTTTTCGCCAGACGCCGTCGTGCTTGTGCGTTGCTTGGTTTATATCCCAGGACATATTGGTTTCGCAGCTCCATCCCGATCTTTGCGGCTATGTCGGGCAGTTCGCTCATGTTCCCGACAGGAAAAACTCGCCCTCCGGTCATCTCCGTCATTTCCGAGAGCAGCGAGGGCCCGTTGAGTTCTTCGCTGGTCCTGGAGCGAATGCCGATCGGATCGTAGATACCGATTGCGTACAACTGGCAGTCGGCCTCTTTCAGGAAGTTCTTTACGTCGTTCTCATTGTACCGACTATGATTATCTCCCCCATCAGATATGATGAGCAAGGCCCGTTTGCCGTTGTGTGCACCCCTCATCTGGCTGAGTCCCAGGTAGACGGCATCCAGCAATGCAGTGCGCCCGCGCGAGGCGGTGAACATCATCCGGTTTTGCAGTTCTTCCACGCTATTGGTAAATCCGCTGGTTCAATTCGGCGCGATCGTTGAAGCTCACCAGGAAAAATTGATCGAGCGGATTCGCGGTCCGCATGAATTCCACGGCGGCCTGGCGCGCTTTGTCCACTTTGTCGGACATGCTGCCGCTCATGTCAAAAATCAGGCCGATGGAAACCGGGACATCCTCGCTCGACATCGTCACGATTTCCTGCTCGACGCCGTCTTCATAAGACGCGGAAATTTTCTTTCTCCAAGCCCGTAACCAGCCGGTTCAGCGGATCGGTGACCGTGACGTTTACCAGGGCCAGATCGACGTCGACCTTGATTCCTTCGGCCGGCTTGATTTGACGTGTCGGCGGGTTGTTTGGGGGGTTGAACGGGACCTTGAGATTGGCTGAACGCTAGGCCCGCAATCAGAGCGCACACAACTAAAGCGGCTGCGCGTGGCCAAATCTGGTTGCGTCCTGCCATCACCGCATTGCCTGCCTTCGCCGGCGCTGCCCGGGCGGTCGAGGCCGTTCCGACTTCAAACCTAGGTCCATTCTACCACCCGTGATCGTCAACACAAGGCCCATCGTATCTTTTGACAATTTGTTTACCTTTGGACGTGAATTTAAAGTTTCGGATTCTTCCTGTGGTAGCATTTTGAGGTTCGAAAGCAATGCGTATCGAGGATTCGAATAGACCTTCATGGCCATCGCCGTCATTCCTGCCCGCTACGCCTCCACCCGCTTGCCGGGCAAGCCGCTGGTCTCCCTTGCCGGCAAACCCATGATCGAGCGCGTTTGGGAGCGGACGCGCCGCGCCAAAAAAATATCACGGGTGATCATCGCCACCGATGACGAGCGCATCATGCAGGCGGCCAGGGCTTTCGGGGCGGAGGCGGTGATGACGCGCTCCGAGCACCGCTCCGGCACCGAACGCATTGCCGAGGTCGCCGCGACCGCGGCCATCGAAGGCGGAAGAGATTTATTTCAACGTGCAGGGGGATGAGCCGCTGGTCGAGCCTGCGGCGATCGATACCGCTCGTCGAGGCCTGGAATCGGACGAAAGCGTTTCGGTCGCGACGCTCATGGTCCCGATCGCGAAGCCCGCCGACATTATGGACCCCAATGTCGTTAAAGTCGTTCTCGATTTCGACGGCAACGCGCTGTATTTTTCGCGCGCGCCGATTCCGTGGGTGCGCGACCGCGATGCTCCGGTTCATGTGCAACACATGAAGCATCTCGGCCTCTACGCATTTCGCCGCGCCGCGCTTGCTCGATTTTCCCACGCTGCCGCTGGGAGACCTCGAGCGCATCGAACAGCTCGAGCAACTGCGCTGGATGGAAAACGGCTACAAGATTCGCGTCGCGGAAACGCCGCACGATTCGGTGAGCGTGGACGTGCCGGAAGATGTGGCTCGCGTCGAGGAATTGCTGCGAAAATCAACCCACGAGTGACAGCTTCCGCTTTCCGTGAAGACTTGAAAAGGTGAAAATCAGAATTGCCGGAACAATGTCCCGGCAGCAACGCGCCCGCTATCAATCCCGACCACGAAGATCTGCTGCAACTGGCCATTCACCGCGGAGTTCACAATATATGCCGCGAAATTGCGGTTGTCGGTCGAAGGATTCAGCGTGAGCATTGTGCGCCCGCTGGTCGCTGGCGTGAGGTATGATCCGCTGGCGACGGGCTCCGCTGGGGTCAGCGTTCCCGCAGTGTTGATATCAATCGCTCCGGCGGAAGTCACGAGCCCCGCGCCATTCGACGCCAAATTGGCCGGAGATCACCTGGGTGTTAGATCCGGAGAGGCCGGACGTTCCGATCGCGTAATTTCCCTGGATCGATGACAGAGTGAATGCAGCCGACTGCTGTTGCATGAAGATTCCGTGGGCCGCGATATTTGCGTGGAGCGAATCCGTTTCCTGGAATACTCCAGTCCCGGCAGGACCAAAATAGAAGACATAGGTACGCCCTCCGGTGAAGGCCAGAGTTCCTCGCCCGTTCGAAATAGCCGTGTAAGATCCTCCGAACGTGACACCCGTGGTCGGAGTCCCGGCGATGTTTTCATCCATCGTGCCCGCTGAAATCAGGCTGTTCCCGCCTGCCGTGAAGCTTCCGGCCGTTGCGGAGGTGGTTGCCCCATTTGCCCCCGCGCCTGTAAGCAGGAACGCGTAACTTGCATTGAGGGTGCTTGGACCGAATGGTACGTTCGGAGACTGCTGCAGTATCGTTGCGCCGGCAACGGCTTGCGCTGTATCCAGCTCAACGAATTTTGCCGTGCCGCGCGAAACGATGTAAATGCCGAACGTCAGTGTTGGAAACGCCGGGTCGTTCGTGGCGAACGTCAGAGTACCTCTGCCATTCGAACTGAGGGTATAAAACGACGGGTACACCGGCGTGGTGAAGGGAGCGGCCGTGTTTCCCGTGATCTGAAAAGGATTTGATGGGCTCGCAGTTCCGCCGTCGTTGACATCAACTGAGCCGCCCGTAATATCGCCCGCACCATCGGCCGTGAATTCTCCGATCAGCGAAAGACCGTTCGCGCCGTGGACGCCGGAAAAATCAAAAACGTAGTTTCCGATCAACGCTGACTGAGGATTGCTGGTGAAGGCAGTCACGTCCTGCGCATTGGCTTGCCCGGCGGCCGTTCCGGAGAAGGTAGCCGTCCCCGAACTATCGAAGCCGGTGATTTGCAACTGGTTGCCATTCACCAGGACGAAGTCGAAAATCGCGGGAAGATTCGAAGGCGCGCGGCTGTCGCTTAATTTCAAGGTACCTCTGCCGTCCGCGGAAATCGTATAAGTCCCGATAAAAGAAAATCCCGAGGTTACGCCGGAGGTTTCATTAATGTCTTCGATTCCCCCGAACAAATTGCCCGCCCCATCCGCCGAGAAACTTCCCGCACGGTAGAAAGGACCTGCGGAAGCGCCCGAGAGAATCTGCCCGCCCATGGAAAACGCGAACGGTCCCTTGAGCGAAGAGAGCGTGTACCCCGAAATGGTGACGGGGGCGTTCGACGTGGCGAGCGGGAAATCAGTCGAAGCGGCCGTGACGATTACGGTCGACCCGATCGGCGGCGTAGCTGGAGCACTATAAACGCCGTTCGCATCGATGGTACCGAAAGTCGAGTTTCCACCCAGGACGTTTCCGGCGGAATTTCCCACGTACCAGTTGACCGTTGTACTCACCGAGCCGGTGCTGGACGTTGCCCCGGTTACCGTCGCTGAGAAAGTTTTCTTATTTGCGGCGCCCGCATTCATTGTCCAAGAGGTCGGAGAAATCGCCACTGTTGGCGCGGGAAGGATGGTGACGGCGGCTGATGCAGCCGCGGTTGGATCGTCATAGGATGCCGCGGTCACATTGACGGTAGCAGGGGAGGGAACTGCTGAGGGGGCGCGGTAAAGACCGTTTGAATCGATTGTTCCCACCGTGTCATTGCCGCCAGCTATGCCATTCACCTGCCATCGAATCGTGATATCCGTGGCTCCCCCGACGGCTGCAACCATCTGCAAAGTCGTCACTATGTTAATGGATAGGTTGGCGGGCGAAATCGTAACCCCAATTCCGGTGGCATTGTCGATGCAAGTGTTTGAGGACGCCGATTGCGAAGTGGTTTGCGTTGTCGTCGACGTTGTAATCGAACAGGAGACTCCCGTGGTGGTCGCCGGGGCTGCGCCGCACGAGGACAGGCCGATCAGGGCGAACAGCAACGCAAGACTCAGAAGCAGTCCAGCGGCGTATCGTTCTGAAAGCCCGGGCTTCAATTTCGATGATGCCGTAATCGCGTAGCTCAACCTCGACCCCGTCCCTAAAACTAAAAATAATAATGTAAACCCACAGCTCGCAAACCCCTTCAACGAATTCCCAGTTCAGTCGTTCCTGCGCGCGCGGAGGAGCATTCTCTAATACTGGAAGTAAAGTGATCCGCTCGCGACCGTGTGATTGCTGTCGGATCCCACCATGGCGAACGCCCGCGTCGGGTTTACAAGATACAGGACGAGGTTCTGCGGCTGGGTGAGCTGCATCGTCGTCCGGCCGTTCGATTGAACCGTGTTGTACGTTCCGATATTTGAGACGCCCGATTGCGTCGCGCCAAAATTGTTGATGTCCAGCAAGCCGGAGGTCACCTTGCCCGCGCGGTCCGTCGTCAATTGCCCCACAAAGCCTTCTTCATTACCCGTCGAATTCGTTCCAGAGAGGCTGAGCGCGTCGCTGGTTTGCATGGACGCCAATGTAAACGGTCCTCCTTGGGGCTGGAGCAGAGAACCGCTGGCGACGATCCCGGAAGTGGTTTCCTGGATCACTGCGCTGCCTGTTGAAATCATGTAAAAGACATAAGAATGGCCGGGGAGGGTGAGCGTTCCCCGGCCGTTGCCGCTGGCATCAAATGTGTAGCTGCCATTGAGGGGCGATGGCGGCGTAACGGTCCCGGCATTGTTGTCGTCGATCATGACCGAGCCGGGCGCGAGGGTGCCGTCGCCGTTGGACGCGAAGCTGACCAAATCGGTCACCTCGCCGGCGGAACTCGAACCCGCCGTCTGGAATACATAAGCGCCGCTCAATGAATTTGCGGCCCACGGAACGATCGACTGCTGCTTGAAAGCGTCGCCGGTCAAAATCGGAAACGGCGAATCTGTTTCAATGAATTTCGCTCGGCTGGCGGAAATCATGTAGAAACTGAAATTGAAAGTCCCGCCGGAGGTAACAATTGTCGCGGTGCCTCGCCCATTGGAACTGATCGAATAACTTGAACCGCCGAGAATGGTCAGTCCTCCGCCATTGTTGATGTCCATTTCGCCCGACGTAATGCCCTTGTTCCCGTTGGCGGAGAATTCTCCAATCAACGACTGTGCCGCCGTTGCCGAAGATAGCCCGGTGAAATTAAAGGAATAAGTTCCATTCAAGCCGGCGTTGTTGAAAGAGCTGGCGTCCGCCTGAAGGACCATTTCACCGCTCGCCACCGTCTGGGGGGTCGTTGAGGGGAAGTCTATGATCTGGGCCTGTTGGGCGGAGTCAATTAAAATATGGAACTGGCTGGTCGGCGTCGAACAAATATTACTGGTGGATGGCTCGCAAAATGCCATCGTGCCGCGGCCGTCCGGTCCGATCGTATACGTGCCGGAAAATTGAATTGGAGCCGAAAGCCCTGGGGGCAGCGGGTTGATATCCTCGTACCCACCAGTGATCAGGCCATTGGCCGCCGTAAAGCTGCCCGCCCGCGCACGAAACGAATTTCCCGAAGTTATTCTTCCATTCATCGAAAATGCATACGACCCTGTCAGCGAACCGCTTCCAAATGTGAGCGTGATTGGTATGCACAGGGTTTGAGCGGAGTTCGCCTGGGAAACGGCAGTCACGGCGACGGTCCCGCCCGGTGGAGGAATCTGCGGTGCTTGGAATGTCAATTGATTACCAGTGGGAGTCACTGTGCCGAAGGGAAATATGCCGCCGTTTCCGATGGGTGTTCCGAGCGTTGAACTACACGTGGGGGTGCCGTTGACGTACCAAAATACAGCGATATTTCCGCCGCCGGTCACCGTCGGGGTACAGAGCAACGTGCTGCCTGACGCTACTGTCTGCGCCGATACCTTATTCTGGTCCAGGCATGTGATTGCGCTGATCGCCGCCGGCGGCAGGATGGTGATGCTCACCGTCGCAGTGAGGCTGGTCTGTGCCTGGGCGATCGCTGTAATCGTCACGATATTATTTGAAGGGACGGTTGTCGGGGCAGTGTAGATCCCGTTTGTATCAATTGTGCCAAATGTGGAGTTTCCACTCGTTACGCTGTTGACTTCCCATGTCACCAGGGTGCTGCTCAGGTTCGATATGAACGCACTGCATTGAGAGGTCGCGCTTGCATTCACTGACGTGCTTGTGCAACTCGCCGAAATGGCCGGAGTAGCGGCAGGTGTGCTGCTGGAACCACAGGAATTCAGGGCCAGCAGCGCGGGGAGCAGCGCAAAGAGGAAGAGAGCATACTGCCAGCGCGTCTTCTGGGCGCACATGTAGCCATTTGATTGGAACACTAGAAATCCCCCCGGCCTGACCGATGCTGATTTTCGTTAGCGAAGTTCGAATGCTCCCATCCCTGGAAGGAGCCCCCACTTCGAACCACGCAATCGTTTCCGTTCGGACGCAGAAAAATGTTCCCGTTCATCCGTATAAACTTGTCCCTTGAAGACAGCTTATCAGCTCGACCTTATTTATAGACTCCAAGTCAGCACACCCGCGACAAGCCAGTTCGCAAGGTGCCAGGAAGCTGGACAGACTTACATTCCCCGCGAGGCATAGATGCGGGCTCGCATCATTGTGTCGCCTGCACTTAGCGGAATAACACAATAGACCGTCCACCCGCGATAAAGTCAAGCGAAATTTGCGGAATTATCCCTTTGACAAACCCAAGTATTTTCTCTAGTCTTGGCGAGGATGAGATTATTTCTTCGCCTTCCGCTTCGCTTTCGGCTTCGATTGCGCCTTTGTTTCAGGCTTGATCTTCAGTAGATCGGAGACGGCTTCCTTGAATTTTAAGGGGGCCAGAGACAGAGGAGCTTTCTTTTCGCGTTGCATAGGCCGCAGTCTACCACACACGACAATGGGGCCGAAGCCCCGCTTGACTTGTGACGGCGAACGGATGAAAATACACACGAAGCCACCCCTTGTACTGAGCAAGTGCATCGGGACACGCTTTCTGGGGCTCGGGCCGTTAGCGCGGCTGCGAGCCCATTATTTTATTAGGCTGCACCTAATTTCATTTGGTCTGATCTCAATTTTTTTTCGGACTCCCATTTTATGAGACCGTACGTGTTTGGTTTTCCTTCAACCTTATAGAAATTCTTCTCCCGCTGAGCATAGCGGTAAAGCATCACACCGAGATTGGCAGTTTTGACAGGAGTTCCGAATATCTTCCTAATCCGCTCTACAATTTGAGCCACATGCATTGGCTTTCCAACTTCTTCTAGAATGGAATAAACCATCTCTGGTTGGCTCTTGGGCTTTCCTGTAGTTTGCTCATTGCCTGCAAGGATTTCCTGAGCTCTCTGTAGAGCCGCAACATCTTTTTCCAATCTCTTGATCTGCTCGATCTTCTCATTGATGGCTTCGGAAATATCTCTCATAGAGTCGCCTCCAAACCTAAGCTAAAGATTGTATACAGCAATGGAGGTTTGTCAATACTTGCAATGCACATACGCATTTTCATTGCTACAGAAAGTTGGTTTCCAGGTGCTCATGATTATGGTAGGCTATGTTGACCTTTTGGGGAGGATATGGCGGAAGGCGACAAGCGCAAAGAAGAAATTGAGCAATCCCGTAGCGACGAAATGGCCCTTCGCCCGAAGGCAGCCCGGGATGCAGCCGAAGAACGACGGAATCAAAAGAGGATCATACGCGCCGTTCAGCGGGTGCAAAAGACAGGGGACACTCGTGCGTTTAGTATGGAACTTAAGCGGTCTGGCGTTTCCGAAGATTCCGATGTGTGGAAGAAAGCTTGGGAGCTTTACCGCGACTCTTTGCGACGGAAGTAAGCGAAATTCTATTGATGTCTTCTATCCTTTTTTCTTGTTCTTCGGGAGAAAACTGCTGCAAAGAGGTGTACATTAGCTTTGCGATTTGTTCCGCAGCTTTCCTTTGGCTAATTTTCTTTGTCCGCTCCATGATGAAACAAGAATGCCATGCATAGCGTTTGTTATGTCAAGGCCTAAAAGCAGGTAGTTTTCAATTTCTTGAGTCCCGTAGTCGTAGTCGCTTACCCGCCGTACCTTTGATTGCAAGTAAAGCCCTTTCACCATCTTTCATCTTCCTTGCATTATAGCGGAAGTCAAATTCGCTCAAATAGCGATGCAAGTGCTGTTTCCCAACGTGGTGATAAACTCCGTTCAGGCCGCGCTTGAGATTGGCAAAGTAGCCTTCCACAGTGTTCGTCGTGATTGTGACACCCTTCTCCCGGCGAACATATTCCTTCCGACTGTGATTCACCTGAGAAAGCCTACGAGTCATTCCCACCGTTTTTAGGGTTGCGGACGTGTCGGTCATAACGTGCGCCTTCTCATCAACCATTTGGTCAATAATCGGCCTGAGATTCTTTGCGGTTACTTTGTCGATGTGCTGAGATTGGACTCGCCCGCCACGCTGGAGCACAGACACCACAATTGCCTTGTTCGAGGTATTCATTACTCGATCCTGCGGCCTTTGGCCTTGTCTCACAGCGTGCGGCCCGGTGCGAATCTTTCCGCCAACGTAGGTTTCGTCTACTTCAACTATGCCCGTGAGCTTTGATGATAAAGGCTCCTGCGTCATGGCGTAACGAATCCGATGCGCCATGAACCATGCGCTCTTATAGGTGACGCCTAGCATCCGATGGAGTTGATGTGCGCTCATACCCTTTTTCGAAGCACATAACAGGTGAATCGCTTTCAGCCAAGTAGTCAGTGGGATGTGGCTGTCCTCGAAGATCGTCCCAACCTTGACCGTGAATTGCTTGCGGCATCCACCGCATTTCCAGACGCCAGGACGCACGGGATGCTTGGAATCAGGCTTTGCCTTCAATCGGTAGGATTCGCCCTCTACGCCGCAGTGTGGGCATATTGCACCCTTCGGCCAGCGTTCGGATTCTAGGAACTCGCGGGCTTTATCTTCGGTTTCAGCGTACTTTGTGATGTCGTTGAAGTTCATGGCGTCCTCTCAAAGACATTCTCTCAAAGAGGCGTGGGTTTGTCAAGTATATAAGTCCGGAAATTTGCACTTGTCGGAATTGCCCCAGCCGGCCGCGGGGACGAATGTGAGGAAATAAGCCGGAAAAGAAAGGGAGTCCGTCGCCCATGCAATGAAATCGATCGTGAAGAAGTGCGCATAGCTGCGGCCGATTACGGAAACAACGCAGATCTTGCGCTGCCATCCTGTTGAGTAGAATTCCTGTTGGGACGGAAACGAATTTGACGGGACGAGACGACTCGCGTAAGCTGTGACAGTATCAGCACCAAAATAAAAGGGCGGTTAGCTCAGCGGTTAGAGCATCCGGTTTACACCCGGAAGGTCCAGCGTTCAAATCGCTGACCGCCCACCATTCAGGTTTCGCCCAAGCGGGGCCGTAGTTCAGTCGGTTAGAACGCCTGCCTGTCACGCAGGAGGTCGCGAGTTCGAGTCTCGTCGGCCCCGCCAAAATCCCAATTCTCGCGAAGGAATCCGCGGATATTCAGAGGATTCCTCGGCGGCGCGAAGGTTTTTCTTTTCATTTTTCTCACTGCGTGATACAGAACAATATTTTGGGGCCTCCCAGAAGACGGGATTAGCGCACACGGGGGCTTGTCGCATGAAACGTTTGCAACAGAGCCGCTCCCGGGTGCAGCGGCAAGGGTGGCTCGGGCATAAGAATCGATTGAGGGAAGAATCCGATGAAGAACGGTCTGCTTCGCACTGTCGTTTTGGCGGCGGTCATGGTTTGTCTGATCTGTGCGATCAGCGGATGTGGGTCGAAGATTCAAGGAACCTACACCGAATCCGGGGGCAACTACGAGCTTGTGCTAAAGTCCGGCGGCAAAGCGGATCTCACGGTCGCGCATGTGACGTCACAGTGCACATACACCCTGAACGGGTCCGACATCACTCTGACCTGCGAAGGTTATGATGACAGCATGACCTTGACCGCCCACGACGATGGATCATTAACTTGCCCGCCGGGAACTCCCCTCGCGACGTTGCATAAGAAGTAAATAGAGCGGGTGCGACAGCTTTTGAATTTTCAGATGCGGGTGCCGCAGGTTAGCGATCTTCAAGCCTAGAGATTTTATCTCCCATATCCGCCAATATTTGCAGCACGCTTCTTCTTTCTGGCACCATATTCACCCAGTCATGCGAAAGCCCCTCCCACCGCTTACGATCGCGATATTTTTCGTGTGCGGGCTGATCTTACGCAGTGGAGGAATCCCGGAAGGTTCTCAAGGACCGGGGCCTCTGGAAGCACGTTCCCACGCTTACCTTGGGTTTGACCGGAACGATTATCCCGGCGGCGACGTTCTCGGGCGGCTTCGAAAGACCTTTTCCTTTGCCGGATACTGGCTCAATCCCCCGCCGGGAGAGACCTCGAATAGCTGGCACGGCAAGCGGGAGATACTAAGTTCGAATGGCTTTGGATTTCTGATCTTGTTCAACGGACGGCTGGACCGCGAACTCAAGTCTCCATCGGGCGCAAGTTTGCTCGGCACGCGCGACGCCGCCGCGGCTGTGGAGGCTGCCAGGAAGGAGGGGTTTCCATCGAAGGCGATCATCTTTCTTGATCAAGAGGAAGGCGGACGAATGCTCTCCGAACAACAGTCCTATATTTACGCCTGGGTGGGCGGCGTGAATGCGGCCGGATTTCGGGCGGGGATTTATTGTTCCGGGATCCCTGCAAAAGAACGAGGCGGAACGGCGATCGTCACCGCGAACGATATTCGGGATAACGGGGGCGCTAGAGAAATCGTATTCTTCGTCTACAACGACGCGTGTCCGGCTTCGATCGGCTGCGCATTTCCCGGCAACCCGCCACCACCGGGGCAGAGTGGCGTCCCGTTTGCGATGATCTGGCAATTTGCTCAATCGCCCAGGCGGCGCGCTCTGACAGGTGCTTGCCCCTCCCAATATGCTTACGATGGCAACTGCTATGCGCCCACATTGCAAGGACCAGGCGGCGTGTACGTCGATGTGGATACTGCGACCTCGCCGGACCCGTCTTCCGGTCGAAACTGAGCGTAGGCGAACTCCACAAGGCCTCAGCTTGCCCGCGTGTGAAAATCCGCCCGACTGTAATTGGACGGATTTCGGGCTATGAAACGATCACCCGATCACGAACATCTAAATTTGTAAGGTCGACCGATGCGAAGTGCACGAGGATTGAATGCCGATTTCAGGCGCTAAGAAAAGAATCGAAACTGCCATGCAGGATCGGGCGGGTATCGAGGCCCGGCCGCACCGCTTTGGCGGGACCGAATATCGCCTGGGAAGGCGAGAAATAGGTCACGTGCATGGGGACTACCTCGTCGACATTCCATTTCCGAAAGATGTCCGCGACGCATTGGTTTCGGCTGGCCGCGCGGAACCCCACCACATTCTTCCCCAAAGCGGTTGGGTGAGCGTCTACCTGAGGCAAGCCGCAGACGTGGAACGCGCCATCGAACTCCTCCACTATTCGTTCGAGATTGCGCAAAAAAAGACAAAGACATTGAAATAGTGCTAGGCCATGCGGCTCTGCCCACAGCGGTTCCGGTGTAAGACCTGATCAAGAACCATCGGACCCAAATGCCAATTACGAATGGTGGGACTCAGCGGGACTTGGCGCGTTCGTCCATCCATTCATACATCCGCCGTACTCCTCGAACTTCAGCGCCGGGTCCTTGGATTTGTGGAAAATCGGCCTTGTGGGATGTCAGGTCCACTTTTTGGGCTGCTTCTTCAGCAGACAACCCCTGTTGACGAAGCTCAGCGACCTTGGTCATGAAATCACTCAGATAGCTTTGAAACGCGGTGATCAACGACTTCTCATGGAACGGCACGCCGTGCCCCGGTAAAACCGTGTCGAAATCCAATTCCTTGAGCGCATCGAGTGTGCTGATCCATTCGTCAAACACGGCATCGCCCATATAAGCGATTCGGGATTCCATCAAATCCCCGGAGCACACGATCCGCTCCTTGGGAAGAAACACGACAGTGTCGCCCTGCGTATGGCCACGCCCGAGAAAGAGAAGCTGTATTTCACGCTGGCCCTGATACAACGTCATTTTCGAAGAGTACGTCACGTTTGGCGGTGTCGGCTTGATCATCTTCAGTTCTTCTAAATCCGCTTGCGCCGCTGCGAGCTGCTTCTGGAGCGTCCCCCGCTTTTCAGAGTCTTTCTCATCGCCGATTTGCTTTTTGAGCGATTCGATTTGGACGGGCATGTTTGTCAGAGCCGTCTTAAACGGTTCGCGATGGACGACATCAAGGTCCGCGATCGCGTGACGAACGTATTCGTGGCCGATGATTTCGACATCGGGTCCGAAGACAGAATTGCCGTCGGTGTGATCATAATGAAAATGCGTATTGATTACCCAACGGACGGGTTTGTCGGTGATCTTTTTCATATCCTCTAAAAGCGCGCGGGCGGCGGCAGGCGTTGTCCCATCGTCCACGAGCAGCACATTGCGCTCGCCCACGATGATCGGGTGGTTGCCTCCGGTGTTCATCGGTCCACTGGAGGTTGCATAATAGACGCCCTCCGCTATTTTTTCGAACGTGTAAACCTTGCCCGTGATAATCGATCCAGTAGATTGAGGAGCGGCCTCAGGTTGCCTCCCTGCGCGCGCGTTGAACGAAAATATCGCGGGTAACGCGATAGCCAGAATGAGCATGACCACGCGAATCCTTATTTTCATGAATCACCTCTCGAAGGTTACAAATCGCGCCCGTGGATGTCGGGGTTTCCCCTCCGGATTTCAGATGCCCGGATAGGCACACTTATACCGCCTACCTCCTATCGAGTGAAACTAAATCATTCTTCGTTGTCAGCCCACCCGAGAAGCGGAGTTTATGTTGCCCGGCTTCTAACTGATAACTTCGAAAGCACCACCAAAAGAATGCGGGCCTCCCGGCCTCGATTCTTGATGCAACATTGTAGGTCTCAGGATTATGAATTCCGAAACCATGTGGAAAAAGCTCGCAACGACACTGGCCTTATCCAGCCCTTCGGAGCCCATTTCAGCTGACTGGCGATATGTTGAAGGCCGTCAACTGTGGCTTTCTTTCAGCGGGATCATTGTCTCCCTGCTATTGACGCTAGCCATCGTTTCTTTTGTGCTTCCGGCATTCATTCCAGCGCTGCATTCTTACTACTCGGTTGACACCAGTTTGGCGGTCCATGCCCTGGTCGGCTTGGTGTTACTGTTCGATCTTTATGTGATATTCCAGCAGGTCCAGATCTACCGGTTCCATAAACAGGCGGCGGAACGCGAGGAGCTATTCCGGCTGATCAGCGAAAACGCAGCGGACATGATTGCGGTCGTGGACGTGAACGGCCGCCGGATGTACAACAGCCCCTCCTATCAGCGGCTCCTTGGATACTCTCTCCAGGAATTGAGGGAGACTTCCGGCTTTGAGCAGATCCATCCGGATGATCGGGAAAAAGTGATGGAGGCAGCCAAGGAAGCCAGGCAATCGGGGTACGGACGACGTGTGGAATATCGCATCCGCCACAAAGACGGACATTGGCTCTTATTGGAATCCACGGCCAGCGCGGTCAGGAACAGTTCGGGAGAAGTCGAGAAGCTCGTCATTGTGAATCGGGACATCACGGAGCGCAAGCAGCTCGAAGGGCAGATTCTGATTTCCCAAAAACTCGAAGCGATCGGAAGACTGTCGGGGGGCGTAGCCCACGACTTCAACAACCTGCTGGGCGTCATCATTGGCTACAGCGAGGAACTGCGGCAGCGAATCGGACCCGATGATCCTTACCGGGAAGCCGTCGATGAGATTCAGAATGCCGGAAAGCGTGGGGCCGCTTTAACTCAGCATCTCTTGGCATTCAGCCGCAAGCAAGTTCTTGAGCCCTGTTTGCTCGACCTGACCACGATTGTTAACGAAGCGGTGAGAATGCTGGAACGAGTGATTGGAGAAGATATCAAACTGGAAGTCATCTCTTCCCCACGAGTCGGAACCATAAAAGCAGATCGGAGCCAAATCGAGCGCGTCATTCTGAATCTGGTCGTCAACGCGCGAGACGCGATGCCGAACGGCGGGAAGGTGACGATCGAAGTCGCCGATGCCGAATTGGACGAAACTTCGAACCACAAATTCCACACCAGCGTAGTACCCGGTCCCTATGTCATGCTCCGGGCCACCGATACAGGATGCGGCATGGACGCCGAACTGCGATCCCACATCTTTGAGCCCTTTTTCACGACGAAGGAAAAAGGCACCGGCCTCGGGCTGGCCACCGTCTACGGGGTCGTCAAGCAAAGCAACGGGTACATTTCGGTGGGGAGCCAGCCAGGGGAAGGGACCACTTTCAGGATCTATTTTCCCCACGCGATGGAGGCTCCGAAAGTCGCCCCCGAAAGCAAGACTCCAACAAGTCTTAACCACGAGCCGCGGACTGTCCTTCTGGTCGAGGATGAGCAGGCACTTCTGAAACTAACTCGCTCGACGCTCAGGGACCTGGGCCACACGGTTCTGGAGGCAAAGGACGCGTTTCAAGCGCTCGAAATTTCGAAGCAAACACAGGGTCACATTGATCTGCTCCTGACGGACGTGATCATGCCGGGAATGAGCGGGCGAACGCTGGCGGACAGCTTGTCGCCCCTCCGTCCGCAAATGAAGGTGCTTTACATGTCAGGGTATTCCGACGGGGCCATCGCCAAACAGGGTGTTCTGGAGCCGGGAATCTCAGTCCTTCGCAAGCCCTTTACGAAAGATGAACTAACCCGGCGAGTCGAAGAAGTCTTGTTCGGCGTTCTCCAGTAATATCGAAGGATCAACGCAGGTCCCGGTTGATTTTCATGATCTCCGGCGCAAACGAAAGGTCAAGATGGCCGAACTGGAAACCGTAAACGAAACGACGACAGGGTCGAAACGCAATTTGAATATAAAGCTCGTTGTCATTGATGACGACCCGGCGAACCTGAAGCTCGCGCGGTTTGTCTTGGCGAACGAGGGCCTTGAAATCCATTCCGCCTCCGATCCGCAGAAGGGCATGGAATTGATCCGTCAGGTGCGCCCGCATATTGTCCTTCTGGACCTGGTGATGCCCGGCGTGCATGGAATGGAATTTCTGCAAAAGATCTTGGAATTTGACGCCGGAATCGACGTGATCCTGATGACCGGCTATTACTCCACCGAGTCAGCCGTGGAGGCGATCCAGAAAGGCGCCTCCGACTATCTTCCGAAACCGTTTTCCCCGGACGTGCTTCGCCAGAGAATCCGGCAGTTTGTGGAAGACTCCAAGAAGAGGCAGCGGAGCACGAAGCTTGAAAATGATCTCCTGGAAAACTTTGAGTTTGAAGGAATGGTGGGCCACAGTCCGCTCATGCTTGATTTGTTCCTGAAAATTCGCCGTGTCGCGCCGCACTTCCGAAGCGTGCTTGTCACCGGCGCGACGGGGACCGGCAAAGAACTGGCCGCCAAAGCCCTGCACCGATTGAGCCCGGCGCACGACGGACAGTTTGTAGCTTTGAATTGCTCCTCGATTACGGAAGCGCTCGCAGAGAGCGAATTGTTCGGCCACGTCAAGGGCGCCTTCACAGGGGCGCAGCAGGACAAAGTCGGAATCTTCGAATATGCCAATGGCGGAACGGCCCTCTTGGACGAAATCGGTGAAATGCCGCTGGCGATGCAGGCGAAACTCCTGCGGGTCTTGCAGAGCCATGAGATCCAGCGAGTTGGATCACCCGCGACCCGAAAAGTGGACGTCCGCGTGGTCGCCGCCACCAACAGGGATCTCCCTGAAATGGTAAGGCAAGGCAAGTTTCGAGAGGATTTGTATTTCAGGTTGTGCATGGTCGAACTGAAACTTCCGTCTCTCTCGGAGCGGCTCGAGGATTTGCCCATGCTGGAGCGCTATTTCCTGAAGCAATTTTCGGCGCTTTACAATAAGCCTTTCTCCGGGCTGACGCGGCGGGCACAGGCGCTGCTGGCGCGCTACGCATGGCCCGGCAATATTCGGGAACTCGAAAATATCATCGGCCATGCGTGCATGATGGCGGAATCCGATGTAATCGATGTGCGGGATTTGCCGGAACGTATTCAAATTCCTGCGGAGAACAGACAGAGCGAAGAACTCCTGTCGATGGACGAAATTGCGCGCCTGCATGCCCAACGCGTTCTTGCCCATGCCGGAGGGAACAAGGTGCGCGCCGCGGAAATCCTGGGGATTAGCCGGACATATCTTTACGAACTTTTGAAGAAGGGCGCGCCGAGTGAAGGTCAAACAGATTCGAGTCCCGCGGATGAGTCATCCAGGGCGCCCACAACCAAGAATTCATAGCGCGTTCCCCTTTCCTTCCGAATTCATTCCTTGTTGATGCACTGAAGTTGGTCCCCGGCTGTCTAACCTCAAATCTTCGATGTCTACGTCAAGCCCCCAGGTTCCTGTCAGGGTACCGGGCTGTAAACGGGAGAGGGAACTGGTTCCCCGGAGGCGCCTGCCAGCCACTGTATTCATGGAATACAGTCAATCCGCAGCGTGAACAGGGGAGCATTCCGCCGTCAAATGGTCGCCTCTATCCTATTGATTCTAAAGGTACAAAATGTGCTGATAATGGCAAGCCGCTTGCCATATATATAGGCGAAGTTAACCACACGAGAGGATTGAGGAGCAGCCATGCTAAAAGAGACGATCAATCTCACGGATAGTCAAAACGAACTGACTCCAATCGATCGTCGCCGGGAGGCGCGCTTCCCGTTCACTGCAACGGTGGAAGTTGTCGAACCCAAATCCAAGACGCGTATACAGGGACGCACGAGCGACCTAAGCCGCGGCGGCTGCTATATCGATGCAATCAGTTCCTTCCCATTTGATACCGATGTGGATGTATGCCTGAAGAAAGATAATCGATCCTTCGAAGCGCAGGCCCGAGTGACGTACTCCCTGGACGGCATGGGCATGGGAGTGAAGTTCGTTCAGGCGGCGCCGGAACAGACGAGCCTGCTCGAAAAGTGGATCGGAGTTCTAAGCGGCGAACTGCCGCACGAACCCGAGGTTGAACAGCCCGCTGAGCAGCAGGCTTCAGTCAAGTCCTCGAAATGCGATCCATATTACGTCGTCAACGAACTCATTATCGAACTCATGCGGCAAGGGATTTTGCCTGACACAAAATGCAGGGCGCTGCTTCGGCAACTAAATGGCGTTGACCAGGATAGCTTGAGCATCCCGGCAACGGAATTTCAGCAGTAAACGGGGCATTTGACCCCGAATTAGGAGCGAATTACATGTCCATCGCGACGTCAATATCCGAGTTCTCCACGACTGGCAGAACACAGCGCGTTCTTGCAAGGATCCCTGTACACGTCACGGGACGCATGAGCGGCAAAGTGTCGATCCAGGAATCAACTTTCACTGTCGCGGTTAATCCCAATGGCGCCCTGCTTCCGCTGCCGCAAAGCGTCAGAAAGGGCCAGCTCCTGACGCTGCTCAATAGCAAGACCGGGCAACAAGAGCAATGCATTGTTGTCTTCGTCGATCCCTGCGAATCCGGATACGCAAATGTCAGGGTTCAGTTCATGGAGCCTCATCCTGAGTTCTGGCGCATCATGTTCCCGCCCTGTGATTGGACGCCGAATCATCGGGACTCGAAGTTTCGCAAGGCAAGTCGCTCGAACTAGGTTCATTCATGCGCATCAATAGGCGCTCCTCACAAGGCCTATCCCCGCAATCCTTGAAGACCCGCTCGCTCTGATTAAGTTTCCCCGGCATAGCAATCCACAACTCATACGGACGCAGCAGGCTGCGGTGCGAAAACCCAGGCCAAATGACCGTGTTTTTGGCGTACAGCCCATCTTCCTGGCAGACACGCCTGCCCTTGTTTGAGCCGGTATGGTCCTATCCTACTGATTCTAATGGCTAAAAAGAGGCGGTCAAAAGGCAATGATCGTGCAATCTAAGGCTGCGATGTTTGACACAATTCACCAACGGGTAAAGATCGGGGAAGGCAGACAAGCAGATGCGCATCCCCGAATGACCCTGACTCTAGCGGTAGGGAGCCGGTGATGGCCGCGATCATTCTCTGCATCTCGACGGCCATGGCTTGCCAATTTGGTGTTCGCTACTGGCGCGCCATGATTTCGAGAGTTGCCGCGCAGACGATCTCAGAGCATTTGCAGGTGGCAATCGGGAGTACGCCTGCAGGATCGAATAAGCAAGATTTCAAGACCATTCTAAGCCTGCTTAGGATGGCTCCCGGCCTGCGCGGGTCCACGAATGGTTTCAAGGCCATTCGGGCTTATTACTTTGTAATCGAATCGCTCGGGCGACTCGTTCCTTCGATGGCGAACTGGTCGCAAACCGAGATGGCTACCTGCTCTCGGTATATCGCGGTGCTCTTGGATCGACGCCTCCAACGCAACGTTGCGTGGGCTGCTGAAATTCGGGGGATGTAAAGGACCATGACGTTGATTGTGTAACCGGATCAGAAATAACTGGATGAGTCCCGCAGCCGTTCTTGTTTGACAAACCACCGAATTGAATGAGTCAAGGGCCGGCGGCTTTTTGCAACATCAGCGACTGGTCCCGATTCTGTTCCCCACCCAGGACCGATGCGGCAGTGGGAGTATTGCCGCCGGTCACCGCATTGATCGTTTGATTCAGGAGGTTGGCGATAACCCCCTTGGCAAGACTGCGAACGATCGGGTTAACCAGCCAGGCTATCGCCACGGGGACCGGGCGGCTTAGCGCGATGGACTCGACCTGCAAATATACCCCGCCATCTTTTTTTTCGATCTTCCAGTAGCTGTAGAGCCGCCACATATAGCCATGGTCATTTCCCTCGGGAAGCTCCTGCTCGTCCGGCCCGCCGGGGTCCTTTATCTCGACGATTCGAGTGGAGTAGGACCAGTATTCGGTGCGCGTGCTGCCAAACGTGCGGTAATTCGCGTCGAAATTGGCGTTCAGGAAGACAGTAACCAACGATTTCTTGTAAAGCTGCAGAAAGATTTTTTCCGTACTCCCGTCAGTCCCGAGCAGCTTCGACTTTTGGACGTCCGGCTTATAGACCTGAGCATATTCCGGGTAATCTTCAAGGACGTCGAGGACTTGGGAATAAACCTCATGGGGAATGAAGGCGATGCCGATCCAGTGATTGATCAAGCCGCCTGGAATGCGAATCGGCTGCCCGTCCTCCCAGGTATGAAGTTGTTCGATGTATTGATCACCCCCGTGCAGCTGCGCAATGATCGCAGCGCGGCGGTCGGGGGCGAAACTGTCGATGTAAAGAAAATTTCCATCGCGGAGGTCATCGTCCATCCGCTTTTCCGTCAAACTGACATAGTGGTTAAAGGCGTCAACAGTTACCTGGCGTAGTTCGGTTGCTTGCGCGGACGGCGCCGCCAAGCCAGCGACCATCCATGCAGCGAGCAAAATGGTTGTGGCCGGCCTGGCTATCCCCACCGATGGGCTCCGTCGTGCGACTTCCAGAAAAGCATACTCTGATTCGGACGGCTTCCAATAGTGCTATCGTCATTTCTGTTTCGATACTTAGTCGAAGCTGGCTTTACGGTGCAGGGTAGGGTTACAATGCCGCCACCTTCGGCTTGGGGCAATGGCATGGGTGAAGCAAGTTATGCCGCAGGGCTCTAAGGAGAAAACCAATGACAAAAACATATAATTGGCTGGCGGGCTGTGCCATGGCCGCATTCCTGATTTTTGTTGGCTTGAGCCAGCGGATGCCTGGGCGGATCGTGACCGCGCAAACTTCAAGTGGCGTGCAGTATCCCGTCTTTGAAGTGGACACCAACTGGCCGGTTCTGCCGAATGGTTGGGCAATGGGCAACGTTTCCAAGATCGTGGTCGATAAGCACGATAATGTGTGGCTTATTCACCGGCCTCGGACCGTCCCTGCAAGCAAGACACCTGCCCCGCCCGTGGTGGAACTTGATAAGAATGGGAAGTTTGTTCAAGCGTGGGGCGGAGAAGGCGAAGGCTACGACTGGCCGGACGCCGAGCACAATGTTTTTGTCGACTACAAGGATAACGTCTGGATCAGCGGCAGCAGCCCCAGCGGTCAATCGAAGACGAAGCGATCCGACGACATGGTCCTCAAGTTTACAAATGCCGGGAAATTCATATTAGAGATTGGCGGCCGATCCGCAAGCAAAGGCAGCACGGATCCCAAGAGCGTGAACAAGCCGGGCGACTTGTACGTCTGGCCCAAGTCGAACGAACTCTTTGTTTCCGATGGATATGGAAATCGACGCCTTATCGTGTTCGACGCGGACACGGGCGCGTTTAAGCGCATGTGGGGCGCGTTCGGCAAACCTCCGGAAGACGACGAGAACTCCGGTGGTCCCGGCCCGTCAGGTGGTCACGGAGGAACTGCCGATACAGCGGAAGGCGTCGGGGCGAAGAGGGTTCTGGATACGGAGGGCGACGGGTCACCGAGATTTGCGAGTCCGGTTCACGGCGTGCTCGTGTCGAACGATAATATCGTGTACGTTGTGGATCGCTCCAATCGTCGTGTGCAGCTGTTTACGCCCGAGGGCAAGTATCTAACCCAGATATTTATCAACCGCGCGGGTCCGGCATCTGGATCAGCGTCCGGACTGGCCTTCTCTCCCGACAAGGATCAGAAGTACCTTTACATTTCTGACTACGGCAATTCACATATCGTCGTGGTCGACCGCAAGAAGCTCGAAATCCTCTATCAATTTGGGAAACGCGGCGCCGAACCGGGCAATTTCCAGGGCATCCATCACATTGCGACAGATTCGATGGGGAACATTTACGCTGCCGAAGTGGCCCCGGGAGCGCGCGCCCAGAAATTTAACTTTAAGGGGTTTTCATCAACCATGCCGCCGAACGCTCTGACGGCTGCTGATCTGGCCCCGAAGCCGTAAAGTAACTCTTGGCGTGGGGAGATCGAGATGTGGCGCCCGGCGCTGCCCGTCACATTTGAATCGCCGTTCGACTGGAGGAAGAAGCCGTGAAAGACTTGCTTTTGAGTGCCGTTGTTGGGCTGATTCTGTTCAGCCCAAAAGTTATGCGCGCCCAAGAGGTCACTTTGATTGCGCCTGGCGGCATGCGTTGCCCGATTAATAAGATCGCGCCGGAGTTCGAGAAAGCAACCGGCCATGCCGTCCAAGCGACGATCGGCTCCGGCGGCGGAACTCACAAGCAGATCGTGGCAGGCGAGCCATTCGATGTGCCGATCGTGCAGCCGCCTTACCAGGACGTAATCAACTCCGGCAACGTTATCGCCAGTACGGAAACGCCTCTTGCGACAGTGCCGATGATGGTCGTCGTGAGAAAAGGCAACCCGCGTCCCGATATCTCCACGCCCGAGGCGGTCAAGAAAGCGCTGCTCGCCGCCAGATTTATTTCCTATCCCGACGGCGCCAATGGCGCGGGAGGCGCCGCGGGAGTCAGTTTCGACGCAACGCAACGCCAGCTTGGCATTTACGACGAAATGAAGCCCAAGATCAAGCGCATACAGGGCGTCAGCCTGATGAAATTGGTCACGAATGGCGACATTGACATGGCCATCACCTTCGCGAGCGAAATCGGTGACAACCCGGATGTGGACGTGGTGGGTCAATTGCCGAGGTCGATTTCTACGCCGACCGCGCTTGTGGGTTTCGTGTCGGCCCACGCCATCTCGCCCGATACCGCGCGGGCCCTGCTGAAATTCCTATCCGGGCCCGAAGCGGCCGCCGACTACAAGGTGTGCGGCATGACGCCCGGGAAGTAAACCTCGCTGTTGGGTAGGGAGCGGTTGAATTAGGCTCTGCTCGGTGCAAGTCCCCGTTCTTCTGGATTTTCTGGCGACGGGTGACGCTGGTAATCCCGAATGGGGCTAGTTTCAATTGGAACTTTCCCCAAGAAAGGCATCTCCGATGAAGCGTGTTCTCAAAGTTGTCGGACTCGTGATTATTCTGCTTGTCCTTGCGGCCGTGGGCACAGTGGCAAGCGCGTTCATCGGCCGGCAGCCCATCACCGACGGATTCGAGATCAACGGCATTCGAATCGTAAAGGACGGGATTGTCAGCGTGGCCGTCGTGCCGGTCGGGGCCGGTGAAGTGGCTCTTATCGACGCGGGGAATGACAAGACTGGGAAGGCAATTCTCGCTGAACTTTCCCGCGAGCAACTTGGTCCGGACGCTGTGAAGTTTATCCTGCTCACGCATGGGCACCCCGACCATACTGCCGCAATTCCTCTGTTTCCAAAGGCGCAGGTGATGTCGCTGGGTCCCGACGTGGCGCTGATCGAAGGACTCGTCGGGGCTCATGGCCCCTTGACGCGTTTCATGCCCGTGGCGCCCACGGACGTGAAAGTGGCCCACGCCTTCATGGACGGTGAGACCTATATGCTCAATCAAGTCCCCGTCCGTGTGTTTGGCGTGCCCGGCCATACAGCGGGCAGCGCTGCCTACTTGATCGACGGTGTGTTGTTTCTCGGAGACGCGGCTGATACGAGCAGTGACGGCACGCTCAAGCTGGCACCATGGATCTTCACCGACAGCCAGTCGCAGGATCGTGCCTCGCTCATCCGCCTGGACAAGCGCCTGCTTCAGGATGGGACTGACGTGAAGGCGCTGGCCTTCGCGCATTCCGGGGTTCTGGTCAAAGGGCTGGCTCCGCTGACGGAATTTGCGCAGAAAAATCAATAGCGACAGCGATTGAGACCAGCTTTTTAAATCTGCCAGCTCCGCGGGACATCCACGTAAGATCGGTCGAGCTAAGCCACCGATCCACAACCGAGCAGCTTCATCGTTCGTTCCAAATCTGCGCGCAAAATCTCGATGGCCCGTGAAACGCCAGCTTCTCCGGCGGCGGCAAGTCCATACGCATAAGCGCGGCCAACGAGCACGGCGCGCGCTCCCAGGCAGATTGCTTTTACGATGTCGCCGCCGCGACGCACGCCGCCATCCATTAAGACAACGACTTGGCCATTCACAGCTTTCACAACTTCCGGAAGCACTCGCAGAGTTGCGGAGACGCCATCGAGTTGACGGCCACCGTGATTGGAAACAATCACCCCGGCGGCGCCTGCGTCCACGGCGCGGCGAGCGTCTTCGGCCGTCAAGACCCCTTTCACGACAATCGGGCCCGCCCATGCTTTGCGCAGCCATCCCAGATCGTTCCAGGTCACCACGGATTCGGTCAGCGCAGTGGCAACGTCGATCAGAGCCATCGGTCCCTGACCCGGGATCACCACGTTGGGAAGTTTGTGGAGGCCGCCATCCATCAGGAAAGCCGTTAGCCAGCCCGGCCGGGACAGAAATTGAGGAAGGAAGGGAATCATTCTCAATACGTTGCCGCTCATGAGTTGCGCCGTCCCGTTACGTATGTCGCGCTCGCGGTTCCCTGCCGTTGCCGTATCAATCGTGATCGCCAAGACTGAAAACCCCGCCCGTGCGGCGCGATCGAGCGCGGCTTCGGCAGCCGGACGGCCGCCGACCAGATAAAGCTGGTACCAGACGGGGCCCGGCGTTGCGGCCTTCACGTCTTCCAGTTTGTGTCCGGAAATTGTGGAAAGAATGTATGCGATGCCGGCAGCGCCCGCTCCGCGTGCCGCGGCGCATTCACCGTCGGGGTGCATCATCCGGCTGTAGCCAATTGGCGCGAGGATCGCCGGAAGCGAAAGCTCCGCGCCCAGGACTTGCGTGCGCAGATCGACGTTCGCGACCGCCACAGCATGGCGCGGGCGAAACTTCACTTCTTCAAAGGCCTGGCAGTTTTCCCGCAGGGTGACCTCGCCCTCGGCGCCTCCATCAAGATAATCGAACACGGCAGCGGGCAGACGCCGCTGCGCTGCGCGACGCAGATCGCTGATGTTGACGACGCGAGGCGGCTGGAGCGCTCTTGGCGGGGGCTTGGACATGGCGGCAGAGATTGTACTCCACGATGTCCGCGCGCGATTGCGCGTTGAAGATTTTAATTTGACAGGCTGGCTCGCTGTGACGACACTGTTCGCCGCACACTCCCTGGGCCGTTCGTGGATTGGAGATCGATGACGCTGACGCCGCTCGACTGGGCCGTAATCGCGGGATACCTCCTGCTGATGCTCGCGCTCGGAATTTATTTCCGCCGGCGTTCCGGCCAGAACACGGAAGAATATTTCGTATCCGGGCGGCAGGTCACGTGGTGGCTGGCGGGGACCTCGATGGTTGCCACCACGTTCGCAGCCGACACGCCGCTGGTGGTGACGGGCCTGGTCTACACGCAGGGCATTGCGGGGAACTGGCTATGGTGGAGTTTTCTGCCGTCGGGAATGATGACGGTGTTTTTGTTCGCCCGGCTGTGGAGACGCTCCGGTCTGCTCACCGACGTGCAATTCGCCGAAATGCGCTACGCGGGAAAACCGGCCGCGTTTTTGCGCGGTTTTCGCGCCGTTTATCTTGGCTTGCTGATGAATTGCCTGATCCTGGGCTGGGTAACGAAAGCAATGACGAGCATCGTGGGGGTCGCGCTCGGCACAAACGAGAAAGTGAGCCTGACGATTTGCATTTTCTTCCTGATTCCGTTCACCGGACTCTACGTTTCGCTCGGGGGGCTGTGGGGCGTTTTGTGGACCGATCTGTTTCAATTCGTCCTGAAAATGTCGATCGTGATCGCGGTTGCGTATTACGGCGTGAAGGCTGCCGGCGGGATGCACATCTTGCTGGCAAGGCTGGCAGTCATGCGAACCGCTTCGGGACCGGACGCCGCGGACATTACAGCGATGTTTCCTGATTTTTCGCGGGGCCTCACGGGAGAGGCGCTCTGGACGCTGCCGGTGCTCACTTTCATCGTGCATCTGGGAATTCAGTGGTGGGCGTTCTGGTATCCGGGAGCGGAGCCGGGCGGCGGCGGATACATCGCGCAGCGGATTTTCAGCGCTCGCGATGAACGGCACGGACTGCTTTCCGTGCTGTGGTTCAACGTCGCGCACTACGCTGTGCGACCCTGGCCGTGGATCCTGACGGCGCTCGCGGCCGCCGCGCTGTATCCGGGCCTGGCGCATCCGGAATCGGGCTACATGCTCGTCGCAACGACGTACATGCCGCACGCGCTGCGCGGAATTTTGATCGCCGGTTTCATGGCCGCATTCATGTCCACGATTGCCACGCAGCTCAATTGGGGAAGTTCGTATCTGGTCGAGGATCTTTACCGGCGGTTCATCCGGCGCGCCGCCTCCGAGAAGCATTACGTGAATGTTTCGAGGGTCGCGACGCTGCTGCTCGTGGCCGCGTCGGCTTACGTTTCGGCGCAGCTTGCCACGATCGGCCAGGGCTGGGAAGCGGTGCTCGAAGTCGGCGCGGGGACCGGCGGCGTGTATTTGCTGCGATGGTACTGGTGGCGGATCAACGCGTGGAGCGAAATTTCCGCTATGGCGACCGCTCTGGTCATGACGCTGGCCCTGCACCACTGGCTCATTTTTGCGGGAAGCGCTCCGGTGGTCTTTGCAAAGACTACGTTGATGACAACCGCGGTCACCACGGCGGTGTGGGTGGTGGTCACGCTGCTCACGCCGGCTGAGCCGGACGAAGTCTTGCTGCGTTTCTACCGGAAGGTCCGGCCGCATGCCGCAGGGTGGCGGCGCGTCGCGGCGCTCGCGCCGGAGTTGCCACAAACGCGGGACCTCGGGCAGAATTTGCTGTCCTGGGCGCTGGGATGCGCGATGGTGTACGCGGTTCTGTTCGGCACGGGGAAATTGTGCTTCGGGCAGACCATCGAAGGCATCGCGCTTTTCTCGCTGGCAACATTTTGCGCGGTGCTGCTCTATCGCGATATTTCGAAGCGCTTTGGCGCCGGTTCGGAGGGGAAATTGCGGATCGAGGGCGGCGGTGAGTAAGCAGCGGCTCGAGGCGTTCACCGATGGAGTGATCGCCATCATCATCACGATCATGGTGCTCGAGTTGAAAGTCCCCGGTGGGACCAATCTCGCCGCGCTCAAGGCCGGCCTGCCGACCTTCCTGGCCTATGCCCTCAGCTTTGCCAACGTGGGGATCTTTTGGAACAACCACCACCACATGCTTCACGTGACCGAGCGCATTAACGGGATGGTCTTGTGGGCCAATCTCTTCTTGTTGTTCTGGTTGTCGCTGGTGCCGTTCGCGATTCGGTGGATGGACGAAACTCATTTCGCGCCGATGCCCACTTCGTCCTATGGCGTGGTGCTCCTGATGTGCGCGATTGCATATCTTTTCCTAGAGCGCGCCATCATTGCATGCAATGGACCAGGCTCGAAGTTGGAGCGCGCAATCGGGACCGATCGAAAAGGGATGGTGTCCCTGGGAATTTATGTGCTTTCGATTCCCGTGGCATTCGTTCGTCCGGGGATCGCGATCTCTCTCTACGTTGTGGTCGCGCTGATCTGGTTCATCCCCGACCGGCGCATCGAATCGATCGTGTAGACGAGTCGCCCACGGGTTCATTTCAAACTGTTCAGGTCAAATGTGGCATGCACCGGCGCTCCCTCGGGCGGAATAACTTCGACCTGCACGTTATCCGATTTCACCCCGGCAACGCTGAACGTGACGAAAACATCCGCGCCAATGGCCCAACTGCCTCCGTCGATGTCTGACGCATAGATTGGCTGGCCGCTGACGCTCGTGGCAGCCATATGCTTCCCTCTCTGGATAAGTCCGACGGAAACGAGGCGCCAGAAATCAATTGCGCCGCCCGGATATGCCGGTGTGAAAAGGACCTTCACGCGAACGGCGATGGAGTCACCGCGCTTCCGGTAGTCCTCTGCTGCCTGCTGGCTGCTGTAACCAACCGAATGCAGGGCAGAGGCTTCGACCACTTGCGCGTAAGGGGTGCTCAGCTGGATTTCCGATACGTGCGGGCCGCTTGGTGGCACCGGGAGTCCGCGCAGGTATCGGGACAAAAATGTGTTGACGTTCTTGACGTCCTGTCCGATGAAATACGCGTCGCGAATTGCCTCATCACTCAAGGCATGCTCGTAGGCGAACGCGAGGTAAGGATTGAACGCAGTAGCGAGCGCAGCGACGAATTGAATCAGGACGGAACGCCTTCGAGAGAGTTTCAAGATTTGTATAAAGCGCTCCCGGGGAGAACGACTCCCACAGTCAAGTAGAACACAGAAACGGCAGGTGTCCCCGTCAGAATCGCCCATAAATGCGAGAAGATAACAATCCGCACCCACCCATGATGGACGATGGAAGAAAGTTCCCGAATGCGGCATCATTATCATCATGGGGAGTGGAAATTCGGTACAGGGCTTCAATGGTCTGCGCGTGCTCACACTCGAAAGCCGGCGCGCAGCGGAGATGGCGAAGCTGATCGCGAACTACGGCGGCCTTCCCACGGTCGCTCCCTCCATGCGCGAGATACCGCGAGAATCCAACGTCGAAGCGCTTGCGTTTGCCCGAAAGCTTTCGGAGGGCGGATTTGATGCGGTCATTTTTCTGACGGGAGTGGGCGCGCGCGCCCTTTCGCGCGTCGTGGAAACGACCGTTCCTTTCGATCAATTCGTGGCGGCATTGCGCAAGATACATGTCATTGCGCGGGGGCCCAAACCCGTGGCCGTACTCAAGGAGTGGGAAGTTCCCATCGCGCTGGCCGCGCCTGAACCGAACACGTGGCGGGAAGTCCTGCGCGCGCTGGACGAAAATTCCGCGATTGTGCCGTTAAGAGGACGCCGCGTGGCCGTGCAGGAATATGGCGTCTCGAATCCGGATTTGCTTGCCGGCCTCAAAGAGCGCGGCGCGCAGGTTACCTCTGTTCCTGTCTACGAATGGGGTTTGCCCGAGGATACCGGCCCGCTGCGAGCCGCCGTCGAGGCCATCGCGCGCGGGGAGATCGATGTCATCCTGTTTACGACGGCGATGCAGGTGAATCACCTCATGCAAATCGCGGCGGAAATGAACAAGGAAGAAGCCGTGCGCCGCGCCTTGGCACAAATGCTGATCGCGTCCGTGGGGCCGACAACTTCGGAGAGGCTTCGCGAATACGGCATCGCGGCGGACTTTGAGCCTTCGCATCCCAAGATGGGTTATCTGGTCAGTGAAACAGCTCAACGCAGCGCTGAAATCTTGCGCCAGAAAAGAACCGCCGCAACCTAGTTTCTTTTTCGTACCACCTCTTTCCGCCGGGAAAGATTGTGAACGGCGTGTGACAACAAGCAAAGCCTTATCGTACACATCCATAGGAAGAATTGGACATGGGCCGCGTTCGCACATAGGTTTGTAGTGTGAGTACGGAACCATTCAAAATGCCGATGGGTGATAGCCAGGAAGTAGATTTCCTTCACAAGATGGCCAGCAGCATGGCCTCCGCCGACCCGTTGCAGGAAGTGCTGACGCACATTGTGGATTTCGCCGCGGCGGTGGTGAGCTGCGATTCCTGCTTCCTGTACGCGCTGGAGGAAGGCGAATTGATTCTTCGCGCGTCCAAGAACGCGCACGCCGACGTCGTGGACCGTCTCAAGCTGAGGCTTGGGCAGGGAATTACGGGCTGGGTGGCGGAACATGGTGAGCCGGTCGCCGTGGCGCTTAACGCTTCGCAGGATCCCCGCTTCCAATTATTCAAGGACCTGCCCGAGGATCGATTCGAGGCATTTCTGTCCGTGCCGGTGCGCTGCCGCGGCCGGATCGTCGGCGTCATCAACCTGCAGAATCGCGATCCGCACGAATATACCGAGCGCGAAATCAAATTGATTTCAACGATCGGGTTTCTGGTCGGAGCGGAAATCGAAATGGCGCGACTGGAAACCGAGAACGTCCATCTTTCCGAAAAGCTCGAAACCCGCAAGCTGGTGGAACGCGCCAAGGGCATCCTCCAGCGCGAACTCAAGATCACGGAAGAGGAGGCCTACCTCACGATTCAGCGCCAGAGCCGCCAGCGCCGCAAATCGATGAAGGAAGTGGCGGAAGCCATCGTCCTCAGCGAAGACGTGAAGCGCGGCCTGAACGATTAGCGCTACGCGCCTGCTTCCTGTCTGGATCTGCGAGCAATAACCTTGACATTTGGCTCCATTTTGCTACAGTTGCGGGTGTAAGGAATTCTCTCGATCATGCAAACGCGCTATTATTCCTGGTTCGCCTTTACGTACCGCTTCCCATGGTGGGAAGCGGCCAGGGGCGGATCGCGCGTGAGTCGAGGTAAAGAGACGAGCTAGACAGCGCGAAAAGATTCCCGAACTGGCCGCGAAATCCCACAGGATTCGCGGCTTTTTTATTGTTGCCCCGGGTGCGGGCTCTACTTGGAGCCCGCGTCAATCAAGGATGCGGGCTCTACGCGCCGTCGCCAGAGCGCTCTGGCGCGTCGGCGACTTGGAGCCCGCCAAATAAAAGGAGACTTTCGATGATCGTCAATATGTCGGCAAACGCGACGGAGGAGCAAATCCAACACGTCATGGGCAGAATCAAGGAATGCGGCTTCTTGCCCCACCTGATTCGAGGCGCCGAGAGAACCGTAATCGGCGTGGTCGGAAAAAATCGGGGCCGACGCACCGAGGTCGAAGCTCTCCGCGTCGCGCCGGGAGTGGAAGACATCATTTCCATCTCGCAGCCCTATACGCTGGTCGCCCTCGAATTACGCCCGGAGCGCACCGTCGTGGACGTCAGAGGCGTGAAGATCGGCGGGCCGAAACTTGTAGTGATGGCAGGACCCTGCTCGGTCGAGTCGCGCGAGCAATTGATGGAAACGGCGCGCGGAGTCAAGGCCGCCGGAGCCGACATTCTCCGCGGCGGCGCCTACAAGCCCCGGACTTCGCCGTACGACTTCCAGGGGCTGGGCCTCGAAGGCCTGAAGATCCTGAAGGAAGCGAGCGAGGAAACCGGCCTTCCCGTGGTGACCGAAGTCATGGGGGTCGAAGACCTGGACGCCGTCGTGGAGTACGCCGACATGATGCAAGTCGGCGCGCGCAACATGCAGAATTATCCGCTGCTCCGCCGACTGGCCACCGTGCCGCGTCCTGTCCTCCTCAAGCGCGGCCCATCGGCCACAATCAAGGAATGGCTGCTGGCCGCCGAGTATCTGCTGTCGGGAGGCAACCCCAACGTGGTCCTGTGCGAGCGGGGAATCAAGACCTTCGACTCGGAACTGCGGAACACGATGGACCTGGCCGCGGTCGCTCTGGCGAAGGAACTGTGCCATTTGCCCGTCGTCGTCGATCCTTCGCACGCAACCGGCCGGAGAAGCCTGGTGCCCGCGGCGGCTCGCGCGGCGGTGGCCATCGGCGCGGACGGCCTGATCATCGAAGTCCATCCCTGCCCGGAGCGCGCGCTGTCCGATGGGCCTCAATCGCTCGATCTGCCTGCGTTCGCGAAAATGATGCGTGAGCTGAGGCCGGCTATCGCCATGGCAGCGGCGGCGCGGTAGAGTTCTTCAATTATAGTTCGGGTGAACGCTGCGGCTATAAAGTGGTGCGCCCGGAGAGATTCGAACTCCCGACCTTCTGGTTCGTAGCCAGACGCTCTATCCAGCTGAGCTACGGGCGCTTTGCTTCATTCTGAAGCCCCTCTGCTTCGGTTCCCGCTTGCGATCTTATCGGGGGCGGGTGCCGCACGCAGGCTCGATCCGGCAGAACTGCGGGTGCAGAGCGGCGAGAAAAATTCTACCATGACATGTTAGCTTCGGCCAGAATTCCTCTGGAATTCCAAAATATTATTGTCCAGCAAAAATGAAAAGGGGTGACCATGTTTCGGTCACCCCCTTCACGAGAGTCTTGCGACTCCTCTGGTTTAGGTTTTGGTTAGAAGATGACCTTCAGCGCCAACTGAATTTGGCGGGATGTGGTTGCGGTCGTAGTGATTTGTCCCACAGTGCCTAGAGGGCTAGTTGGAGTGGCACCGGTGGGAGTCTGAATATTGCCGCCCGCCTGTGAGTTTAGGGTGTTCACCGCCAAGTTATTCAAGCTAATGTTGCCGGCGAACACTGTATTAGACGGCGGACCAAAATTTGCCCGGTTCAGAAGGTTGAAGATTTCGGCGCGGAATTCAATCACTCCTTGCTCTCCCAGGAATCCCAGCTTGGTATCTTTGTTGATGCTAAGGTTCCATGTCCCAACGCCGGGGCCGCGCAGAATATCGCGCGGGGCCATTGGGCTCAGCTCCCAAGCTGCTGCTCGCCGAACATCAGGGGATTGAACCAGTTCGTGGGAGTGCCCGAGAATAACCGTATTCGGATCATAGGGGATCCAGTTGTACGGAACGCTCTGGCCGGAAAGCGTAAATTGATTGCTCACCGCGGCCGTATTCAGGTTGGCATAAGTTGAGTGGCTTTGAGTGATCACGCCGCTAAGCGCACGATCTTGCCCGACGATCGGCGTGAATGGGAATCCTCCCGTGATGGTCACGATATTTCCCATCCACCAGCCATTCGTTACTTTCGACAGAACGCGTTCTGACGTAAATATTCGGCAAGTGATAAAGCACACTCAAGTGCAGCGATTGGGGGATGTCCTGGCAGGAGACTGCCTTGTTTAGCGCCAGATTGTAGGGGTTGTTGCCGACCGCCGTCCCAAATGCGCCATTGCCGCAGTCCGTGTTGTACATCTGACCGGCGGTGGTGTCGATGGACCGGCTGTACGTGTAGGATCCCTGGAAGTCCAGGCCGTGAGAGAGGTGCTTGGTCACGACGACCTGGAGGCCGCTGTACCATGAATTTGACGCGGTCGTGATGAACAGCGCGCTCGTCCAATATGGGTTCACACGGCAGGGAAACTGGGGATCGCCAGGGATTAATTGTCGTAGGACGCCGCCAAGGGAAGACCAGAGGCGCCGTCACCCCATTTGAATAAGAGAGCGCATTGTTTGGCGCAGTTAGCCGCGACCGCGTTAAAGTTGCAAGTTGAGCGCGGAATGGCCGTTCACGAACACTGCTCGGCACGACCGGATTTCCTTCTTCCAGATCGAGGAGATTGATACCGCGGTTGCCAACGTACGAAACCGAGAGGCCAATTCCGCCGGGAAGTTGCTGTTCCACAGTCAGATTGTACTGCAGCGAGTGTGGAGGATTGAAGTTCGGGTCATTCATCTGCAGAGCATGGCCGAACTGGGAGAGCGTGAAATCTGGTAATGGGGATTCCGTTGAGCATCACAAACGGAATGGTATATGGGGTCGCAGCGCTGATGCCACTTGAGTTTGCGCCCCGAAGGGCGGAACTCCGTTGGCCGACTGGGTCAGCATCGATCCGAGGTTGGCGATGTCATAGTAGATACCAAATCCGCCCCGGATCGCGGTCTTGCCATTGCCGAAAACGTCATACGCAAACCCGAAGCGCGGGCTCCAGTTCCTCAGGGACCAGTTGTAATTGAACAGCGGAGACACGTTGCCTGTGGGGAACCTCCCAGCAGATTCGGAATCGTCGAATTCCGGCCATAGAGTTCATGGGGAATGGTCATGAATTCGTACCGCAGTCCCAGGTTGAAAGTCAGTCTGGAAGTGGCCCGGTAGTCGTCCCCGAAGTAGAACCCGAACGTTTTGAACATGTAGTCTTTGTCAAGGTAAAAAGAATTGTTGTACTGAGGACTCAAGATGCCAGCGTTGGCCATTAACCGGAGCGTGGAGTCGGTGTAACGGTCAGAATAGCTGGTGGTAAGGCCGTTGATCCAATTTGCGATACTGTTTCCGAGTTGGTGCTACCCTGCGCGCCCTTCTGCATGACCGAGGGATCCTGGAAATTGTTGAACAGGATGCCAAATTTGAAAGCGTGTTTGCCGCTGGTGATGAACACGTCATCCCCAAGGGTCCATACGTTTTGCGGATGGTACGTCGGGAACGTGCCGTTGTAGCTCAGGCCTGTGACGCCGTCCGCCGGGGCCAAAATCTCCGGTACCGAATTGCCCCGGCAGGAACGACCAGACGCAAACCGGATTGGTTGATGGCAAAACAGGTGCTTCCCGGCGTGCTGGCCGTGTCGATGTAAGTGAAATTTGGATTGAGTCCGGCCACGTCATTGATCCCGGGCGTGCAATGACATTGCTCCGGCTAAAGGAAAGCCGCCCTTGGTTCAATACGGTCGGCGGAGAAAATGTGATTCTCGCCGAAGGTGACGTACTGGTTCCGGCTGTTGCCGATGGAAAAAAACTGCGGATAGCCCGAACCGGTGTCGTTGGTCGAGAGCGAGGCGTACGGAATGGATAGACGGTTGTCGTCAAAGGTGTAGCGGCCAAAGAATGTGTCCGAATTCGAAATGTTCTGGTCAATTCGGATTTGTCCGTAGTCTTCACGACCAGCACTTTCTCCGGGGAACGTGAAATTCGACTGGGCCGCAGAACTCGGTCCGCCGCTCGTGGTCTCGTTCGCGAACGGGAACTGCCCGATCCACGGGACAGTCATATTGTTCAGGTTCGTATTGAGCGGCGACGTGGGGTTCGTGAGGTTTCCCGCATTCGATCCAGCGGTTATTCCCCCGCATTGAGTGTTTGTCGGGGCTGCTGCCGTTGGAAGTCCAAGGACTGTTACGTTTCCGACCGGACGATGATCGAGAATTGTGGGGGTCACACCCGTCCACATTGCGCTGTTCGTCGCTGATGCTATTTCCGCGGCTACCTGGGGGGTAATTGTCCCGCCGCCGACGATTGTCGGAACTCCATTGATTGACAGGAAATGGCAAGCCGCTGGAAGCGTCGTGGTCTGGATCGCGTCCGTCTGAGCCAGCCTTAGACCTTCATAGACGAGATAGAAAAATGTCTTGTCCTTCTTGATCGGTCCGCCCACGGAAGCGCCGAAATTGTTCTTCTTAAACTGGGAATTCCGCGCGCCACCAAGGTTTGCTGGTTGCGCCTCAAAGAAGTTCCGAGCATCCAGGTGAGTTGTTGCGTAGGTATTCGAACGCATCGCCGTGCCACTGGTTCGTGCCGCCCTTGCTGACAATGACCATCTGGCTGCCCATTTCCATGCCGTATTCGGCGCCGAACATGCTGGTGACGATCTTGTATTCCTTGATTCCGTCAACTCCCAGCGTGGTGCCGGAAATGGAGTTCGGTCCGGTGGCATACTGGTTTCCGATATTCGCGCCGTCCAGAGAGAAGTAATTCGAACGCGGAGGCATGCCGTTGGAGCTGAACCAGGTGCCGGTGGAACCGGAACCGCCGCCCGAGGGGCTGGTATTAATTTAATGCCCGGTTGAATTAGCGTAAGATCGATGTAAGTTCCGTGCCGTTCAGGGGCAAATCGGCAATTTGCGAATCGTTAACCAAGCCGCCGAGCGTGCTGGTGGTCGTATTCACGACCGGAGCCTCGCCGGTGACGGTCACTTCTTGCGTTGACGCACCGACCTCCAGGGTCGGGTTGACAACGACCTGGGCCGCCACGTCCAAAGTCAAGGCGCTTTGTGTAGAGGTCTTGAATCCTTCTTTTTCGACCTTTACGGAGTAGTGGCCGGGACGAAGACCCGGAACGCGAAAAGCGCCATCGTCGCCTGTGGTGACATCGCGCGTATCATTTGTGTCCGTGTTGGTAATCGTGATTTTCGCCTGCGGCACAGCTCCGCCGGAGGAATCCTTTACCACGCCCAAGATTGTTCCAGCCTCCTGAGCGGACGCTGGAACGGCGACCAGCGACAACAGCAACACCGCGGTTAGCCCCAGTACTGCGCAACACACCCCATTGAAGAACTTCTTTCCACTCATTATTCCTCCTGTTTTGTTCTCGCGACGGACAACCCCACGTTACCGCGCCGCGAGTCCCTTACTTTCACTTGCTGGATCAACAGCTCAAAACTGAAAGTTCATTGGCCCGAAGTGCTTGTCTTACAAATCGATTGTCGAGAAAAGTCGAAATGATAATTCGAGGCGTCGTAAATCCATAAACCGAACCCGTTGCATACAAGGCAAAGCCCCTGCGACATGAACAATTTTTAGGATTCACCCACCACAAAACCAATTCACTCACCCACGAGCACTACTTAGCTCTAATAGATCACTCCGAATCCCTAATTTTGTGAGTGCTTAATTACCACGGGGGATATGGTTTGACAAGAACTTTTTTGCTCCAAGTTGGCTTCCAGCTACGAGTTAGACATTAGCCCGAAGGTGGGAGGACCAAGCCGTCCATTCCCGGATTTGACGGCTGGCAACAGGCGCAGGAATATTCATCGTCCAAAAGGTGTTATTATTTTACCCGCTATGAAGACCCGGACTCTTGCATTAATCATGTTGACGATCGGCGCTTTGATGTTGTCTATCCCCGCCGCGGCACATCACGGGAATGCCGCCTACGACGAAAAGAACCCGCTCGCTTTGGAGGGAACGGTAACCAAATTCATGTGGGCCAATCCGCACACGTTAATTTTCTTCGATGCCAAAGACAGCAAAGGAAATGTCCTGCACTGGACCGTGGAAACCCTGAGCCCCGGCAAACTGGCCCGGGCCGGCTGGACACAGGACGCCGTAAAGCCCGGCGACCGGGTGACCGTCACTTTCAGTCCCGCGAAGGATGGATCGCCCAAGGGCTTCCTCCAGCGAATTCAGTTCAAGGACGGCAAGCAGCTTGGGATGCTGGAGCATCCGCAATAGTGAATGCCGCGGGAAGCCGATTGAAAGCTGGAGTTTGCGTGCCGGCCGGTAAGATTGACTCAGGGTTTTCTCTTCTGAACGCCTGATGGGGATGCTGATGGTCCCCGGGATCGCAAGTAAACGTACCCGCGAAGCACCGCGTCCTCCCCCGCATAGAAATAGCCTGTGACATCCCCATCGCTGTTGATGCACTCCGAAAATGTGCCCAGGTTGCCGCTGTGCGCGGCGCCGGGAGCGTCAAAAGTAATGAACGTGCCGACCTTTTCGCGGACGAAGCCATGCACGACACCCTTCGTATCCCCAAAGTAACCCGCGATCTCGCCGGCATCATTGACGCTCTCCGCGGCGGCGGCCGGGCGAAGAATGTATCCCTCTTCATCCACGTGCATCGCGTTGTCAGCGATTGTCCCGGGAGGATCGATCTTTTCGAAGCTGCCGTCGCTGCGCCGCAGAAAAGCGTGAATTCCGTTGTCCGGGCCCGTTTGGTAATAGCCGACGACGTCGTCCTCGGAATTGATGCCCATGGCCAGAGTGCCTTTGCCGTCGCTGGCCTTTGATCCCGGAACGTCAAATTTGACAAAAGTCCCGTCATGGCGCCGGATGAACCCATGAAGTCCGTTGGCCTCATCGGCGTAATATCCCGCCACGTCGCCCTTTTGGTTAATCCCTTGCGGGGCGGTATTCGCGCTGCCGGGAGGATCGAATGTCTTAAAGGTTCTATCCGTTTGGCCCAGGAATGCATGGGCAACATCGTAAGAGACGTAATTGCCGGCAAACTCTCCCAGGTCATCGATGCCGCGGATCACCGTTCCTGCGCTGCCGGGCGGGTCCGACCGAGCAACCGTGCCGTTCCTGTATCGGACAAAGCCGTGACGGGCGCCCTTTGGGTCCGTGAAGTAATACCCGGTGACGTCTCCATTCTTGTTAATGCTTTGTGGCATCGTGCCCAAGGTTGCTTTCTTGCTAGCGCCTGGGGCATCGAAAGTCGTATAGGTGCCGTCCTTGTGCCGAATGAATCCGTGCACAACGCTGGCTGAATCTTTGTAGTAGCCGGCTATTTCTCCTTCATCGTTGATGCTCTTGGGCGTCGTACCCTCGCCGCCGCTCTTTCCCGCGCCGGGGGCATCGAACGCGATCACAGAGCCGCCATTGGAAACAACGACGGAGGTTTGGGCCAGCAGGCAGGAGCACAAACTGAAGTAGGCTGCCAGGGCCAGCGTCCATCTGATGGCTTTCATACCGGGGACCCTACGACACTTACGATGTCTTGCGCTACTTCCATGAACGCGAACAGAGACATCTCCCGAACGCGTAAATACGTCTTCGATCTGCATTATAGGGACTCTAAAATTCCCGGTGAAGCCTGTCAAGCTAGGCTCAACGTTGAATGAGATTGCTCAACTCTGGTTATTCAATTTGGCGCATGACTCCTGTATAGTTGGCCGGTCCTAACCATAGACGATCGATTAAACCGATTGGAGGAGAGATGCGCAAGATCATTCTCGGCGTTTGCATTCTGGTTATCGGGGTCATGACCGGTGCGAGTGTGTTGCATGCCCAGGATCCCGTCGCGGAGTTAAAGAAGCTTGACGAGCAGCGAATGAAAGCGATTAGCAACGCCGACATTAATGCCGTGGGGGCGCTCATTGCGGACGACTACGTTCACGTGCACTCCGATGGCTCGATTATGGACAAAGCGGGGTATCTTGCATTTCTTGCCAAGAGCGCTCGGGAGAGCTATCGGGAGCCCAACGCGCAGCTGATCATCCATGTCTATGGCGATACGGCCACGATGGTTGGCGTCCAGATGAACAAGAGAGGCAACGGAGAACCAACGCCATTCACGCTTACGTTGATCTGGCACAAAGCCGGCGGCACCTGGAAGCAGGTGGGAGCTGCATACACGCCCGTCCCGAAACCCAAGAGTTAGCCGCGTAACCGCACTGAGCGCACAGCACGCGCACTGAGTGGCTACTTTGTCTGGAGGTCCAGGCCGCATTCTTGCATTTTGTCCTCCGAATACAGGCAGGTGGTGCCCGTCCGGGATTGGTGGTAAAATGCCGCGAGAAGGTGCCGAATGCTCCGGTTTGGATCCATGGTGGCCACGGCGGCGCTCCTGATGAGCGCAGATGTGTCCGGAGTGATTCACTTCCGCCCACCCGCAGCGCGGCCTGTTGAAATTCCCTCAAGTGAAAACCTGCCCGTTTTGCCCGATATGTCCCCAGCGACCGATCGGGATCAATCCGCACCGGCGAAATCGACGGCTCCCAAATCCGGCAAAACGCCAGACACGAGTCCGGACACGAGTAATGTTGAGCCGCTAAAGCCAGAGTCACGTTTGGCTCTGGTCCGGTACATCGACAGCGAAATGGTGCGAGTGGTGGAACCTCTTCCCGCGGGCAAGAAAGGATTTCATGTCAAGGCCGGCGCGCCGTTTGACGAGAAGGCCCTTCGGATGGCCCTGGGATCTTCGGGCTCGGCGATTAACCCGGGTGATAAAGCTACGATTACCAGTCTGGAATTCAAAGAGCGCGACAATCATTGTGGATGTCAACGGCGGCGGGCGCGGGAAAAAGCGGTTGCGCGACCGAATCCACATGGAAGTCGGCGGCCTCCCATCGATCACGGAAACCGATCCGGACGCGCCCGTGGATACAAACGTGGGAGCGTCGATCTTCCTGGATTTCGACGGACCATTACCGGAAATGACTCCCGATCAGTTGAAGCATGACCTCTCAGGTCTGCTCGATTTTTCGAAGCAGCGCTCCGCAGCCGTCCAGTGGCTGGACACATTGCCACCTGATATCCAGAAGGCAATTGTAAATAAGCGGCCCGCGGTGGGAATGGACCGGGACATGGTTGTTGCGGCGCTTGGCCGGCCGGATCGCAAGGTCCGCGAAAGGGACCCCGACGGAAACGAAACCGAGGACTGGATTTACGGCAAGCCTCCTGCCAAGACAATCTTTGTGAAGTTCGAAGGCGACAAAGTCACGCAAGTCGAGCAATTTCCGCAGTAGTTTCTACAGTGTTTTCACCGCATGTTGATATTGGTTTCTGATTTTCAATCTTGTTTAAGATGCAGTCTCATCTGCTCCTTCAGAAGGGCGGCGCGGAGGACAAAATGGAAAGGCCGAGTAAAATCCGAATTCGACCTCGAACGTGGATGGCTCTGCTTGCCTTTCTATTGTCCGCGACGATTTACGCTGCCCAGTCTCCGGCGCCTGTTATCGAGGTTCCAAACCCTCCGAACACGGCCGCGCAGCAAGCGAAGCACTATGTCGTTCTGGTGTCGCTCGATGGATTCCGTTACGACTATGCCGTGAAATACGGCGCCAAGAATTTATTACAGATTGCCGCACACGGAGCAAGCGCGCCTCAAGGGATGATTCCCTCATACCCCACGGTAACTTTCTCCAACCACTATACGCTGGTGACCGGTCTTTACCCCGAACATCACGGCATCGTCGCCAACAACTTTTACGATCCCGCTCGCAAGGAGCGATATTCGTACCTTGATCCCAAGGCCACCGTGGACGGCAGTTGGTACGGCGGCACACCGATTTGGGTGCTGGCCGAGCAGCAGGGAATGCGATCCGCGTCATTTTTTTGGGTGGCTTCAGAAGCGGAAATCCAGGGAAAGCGGCCCAGCTATTACCTGAAATACGATGCCGCATATCCCGACGAAAAGCGAGTTGACGTCGTTCTTTCCTGGCTGAAACTTCCCCCGAAGCAGAGGCCACACGTGATCACCCTGTACTATCCGAACGTGGACTATGCCGGCCACAAGCATAGTCCCGACAGTCCCGAAGTCGCCGAAGCCGTGAAGCATCTCGACGATATGATCGGGCGCCTGGCTATTGGTTTGGCTTCGCTGAAGCTGCCCGTTGACCTGATCGTGGTTTCCGATCACGGGGAGGCCGCTGCGGTGAAGGAGTGGACCTACCTCGATAAGTTCACGGACTTATCACGTTTCACAGTGGCCGGGGATGTCGTGACGACTCTCCTATATCCGGATTCCGACGCCGACGCGAAAAAGGCCTACGAAGAATTGCGTGGCGCGAGCGACAAGTTCACCGTGTATCGGCGAGCGAATGTTCCCGCCCGCTTGCATTATGACGCCAACCCGCGTGAGGGCGACCCAATTGTCGTGGCTACGGGCCCCTCCTACATCCGGGCGCATGAAGCGCTTTCGTTCGGTGATCCTCCGAACACCGATCCCGGCCAGCATGGATACGATCCCCATCTGGTTCCGGAGATGAAGGGTATCTTTTACGCGGAAGGGCCCGATATTCGCGCCGGCGTGACCGTCGCTCCATTCGAAAACGTCAACGTATATCCCCTGATTGCGAATATCCTTGGTTTGCGGGTAGGCGAGATCGACGGGAAACTTCGCGTTCTCCAGGGAGTTCTGAAGGCGACTCCACAAGATTGAGATTGGGGTCTAATGACGGGAGTGCTGCGATGAGCTTATATCGTTTCCGAACTAGAGCGTGTGCTGCGCTGCTCGTCTGCATTTTCGCCGCCTGCTTTTGCGCAGCGCAATCTATTGCTCCCGTCATCGAGGCCCGGAATCCGCCGAACACAGCAGAGCAGCAAGCCAAACATTACGTGATCCTGGTATCGCTGGACGGATTCCGTTATGACTATGCGACGAAATATGGCGCAAAGAACCTGATGCAGGTGGCTGCACGCGGCGCGAGCGCCCCTGATGGAATGATTCCATCGTACCCTTCGGTCACTTTTCCCAACCACTACACGATAGTGACAGGCCTTTATCCCGAACATCACGGGCTGGTCGCCAATAGCTTTTATGATCCAGCGCGGAAAGAGCGATTCGCATACACAGATCGTCAAGACAGTGTTGGACGGGAGTTGGTATGGAGGCACGCCGCTCTGGGTGCTCGCGGAAAAACAGGGGATGAGAGCGGCCAGCTTTTTCTGGCCAGGGTCGGAAGCGGAGATTCAAGGGAAACGGCCCAGCTACTACCTGTCGTTCGACGATAAATTTCCTGACGAGAAGCGCGTCGAGCAGGTCATCGCGTGGTTGAAGCTCCCGCCCGAGCGGAGACCGCATTTTATTACGCTCTACTACTCCAATGTGGACCACGCCGGGCACACTTATGGCCCGGACGCCCCCGAAACTGCGGAGGCTGTTCGCCATGTGGATGACCTGGTCGGAAAATTGGCCGAAGGAATTGCAACGCTTGGTCTGCCGATTGATTTAATCGTAGTCTCCGACCACGGCATGGAAGCAACGACAGGCGGGTGGGTGCTTCTCGACAAGTGGGCTAACCTGTCACAATTCGAAACTGTCGGCGCGCTGCTGTACGCGAAATCGGAAGAGGATGCTGAAAAGGCATACAACTCCTTGTCCGGAGTGAGCGATGCTTTCAAGGTGTATCGCCGGTCGAGGATGCCAGACGACTTGCATTACGATTCGAATCCACGCGAGGGTGATCCGATCGTCGTTCCCACCGGACCCTACAACATCGCCGCGCATCTACCCATGCACAACGGCAGTCCTTCAACGCCCAGTCGCGGCCAGCACGGGTACGATGCGCTCACGATGCCGTCCATGAAGGCGATCTTCTATGCCGAAGGGCCCGACATACGTGCCGGCGTGACCGTCGCTCCATTCGAAAACGTCAATGTGTATCCCTTGATCGCCAAAATTCTTGGACTTCGTGTGGGCCCGATCGATGGCAGGCTTCAAGTTTTGCAGGGCATTTTGCCAAAGAATTCCCAAAATTGAACAGTCCCGCATTTGAGAACCAACAGGCGCGAATCGGTTTGACTTTTCAATCCTTGGACCCTAGCATTTCGAGATTGCGCGTCAAGTGAGACACACCACGATCGTGTGCGCAAATAAAGACTGTGGCTCAGTGGAATATCGAGCGGTGAAATTGCTATTCACATTTCCGGAGGGTTCATGCCGATCAAAGTAGGGATCAACGGTTTCGGCCGCATCGGGCGGAACATTGTGCGCGCCTCGCTGGGCAACGCAGCGATCGAGTTCGTCGCGGTCAACGACGTCACCGATTCGAAAACCCTGGCGCACCTGCTGAAGTACGACTCGGTTCTGGGGAACCTTCATCAGCAGGTGACCCACACCGATGATTCGATCGCGGTGGACGGGAAAAGTTTCCGCGTATTCAAGACGAAGGATCCCGGAGAGATCGACTGGGCGTCGGTCGGGGCGGAGATCGTCATCGAATCGACGGGCCTATTCACGAAAGGTTCCGACGCGGCAAAGCACAAGCGCGGCCCCGTCAAGAAAGTAATCATCTCGGCGCCGGCGACCGAGGAGGACCTGACCGTCGTTCTCGGCGTGAATGAGAAAATGTACGATCCCGCGAAGCACCACATTATTTCCAACGCCTCGTGCACGACCAATTGCCTCGCGCCGGTCGCCAAGGTCATTCAGGACTCGTTCGGCATCGTCTGCGGCACGATGACCACGATTCATTCCTACACCAATGACCAGCGATTGCTCGACCTGCCGCACAAGGATCTGCGCCGCGCGCGGGCCGCCGCTCTTTCGATGATTCCGACGTCCACCGGAGCGGCCAAGGCGCTGCACCTGGTGATTCCGGAACTCAAAGGGAAGCTGGACGGCTACTCGATTCGCGTGCCCACCCCCAATGTAAGCGTGGTGGACCTCACGGTCATGACGGAGAAGCCGGTCACGGTTGCGACCGTAAACGCGGCCCTGCGCCGCGCGGCCGAAGGGCCGATGAAGAACATCCTCGAATACACGGAAGAAGAGCTGGTTTCGGCCGATTTCAAAGGCAATCCGCATTCCTCGATTGTGGATTCCGGATACACGCGCGTCGTGGGGACGAATTGCGCGAAGGTCCTCGCCTGGTATGACAATGAGTGGGGCTATTCGAGCCGCTGCCGGGACCTGGTCCAGTTGCTGGCGTCGAAATTATAGCGTCTCAATTGCGTTGTCTTGCTGGGCGGGAATTTGGGCGGTCCGCGGTGTCACATCTTGAAGGTGACGATTCGCGGTTTGTCATTCCGAGCGGAGCGAGGAATCCCTCTTTGTTCTAATTTTAGGAACAGAGGGATTCCTCACCCGCTGAAGCGGGTTCGGAATGACGACGTTATTTTTTTCGATTGCCGACCTTCAATCATGAGCAAACTTTCAATCCGCGATCTGGAAATGAGCGGCAAGCGCGTATTCATTCGTGTGGACTTCAATGTTCCACTCGAAGGCTCGCGAGTTACCGACGATACCCGCATTCGCGAGACGCTCCCGACTCTAGAATTTGCCCGCGCGCGAGGCGCGCGGCTTGTGCTGGCTTCGCACCTGGGCCGGCCCAAGGGCAAACCGGATCCGAAATACAGCCTGCGGCCGGTGGCGGCGAAACTCGCGGAACTTCTGGGCGCGCCGGTGGAATTTGCCTCGGACTGTATTGGAGCGGACGCCGAAGCGAAAAGCCGCGCGCTCGCGAACGGCGGCGTGCTCCTGCTCGAAAATGTCCGCTACCACGCGGAGGAAGAGGCCAACGACGAGCGATTCTCGGGTCAACTCGCCGCGTTGTGCGACGGACTGTTTGTTTGCGACGCGTTCGGTTCGGCGCATCGAGCGCACGCATCGGTTGTGGGAATTACCCGCTTCGTGCGGCAGGCCGCTGCGGGACTGCTCATGGAGCGCGAGCTGGCCTATCTGGGCAAGGCGCTGTCCAATCCGGAACGGCCGTTCGTGGCGGTGCTGGGCGGCGCGAAGGTCTCCGATAAAATCGAAGTCGTCGAGAACCTGATGCGCGTCGCCGACGCGATGTTGATCGGCGGCGGAATGGCCTACACGTTTCTGAAATCGCAAGGCCTGCCCATCGGGAAGTCGCTCGTGGAAGAAGACAAGCTGGACCTGGCGCGGAAGCTGATCGCCGAAGCGAAGCAGCGGAACTTCCGGCTGCTGCTGCCGACCGATCACGTTCTGGGCGAGGCATTCAAAGCGGACACGAAGACGCAAACCACCAGCGTGAACGCCACGCCAGGCGGCTGGATGGGTCTCGACATCGGACCCGACACCGTCGCAAAATTCGGCGCCGAAATTGCCCGCGCGAAAACGATCGTCTGGAATGGCCCGATGGGCGTATTTGAGATGCCCGCATTCGCGAAGGGCACGCTCGAAATTGCCCGCGCGGTCGCCGCTGCGACCGCGAGTGGCGCGATTTCCATCGTCGGCGGGGGAGATTCCGTCGCCGCAATTCATGCGGCAGGGCTTGCGGACAAGGTGTCGCACATCTCGACGGGCGGCGGCGCTTCGCTCGAATTTCTGGGCGGCAGAAAGTTGCCGGGAGTCGAGGCTCTGACCGATAAGTCGTAAGAGGACTTCACACAGTGAATGCGCACGATATTTCATTGGATCCGAATGAGAGAGGTTGAATGCGGCGGCCGGTGATCGCTGGAAACTGGAAGATGTACAAGACGCAGGCGGAGGCTCGAGCCTATTTTGCGGGGCTCGCGCCGCTGGTGGCCGGTTCAACGCACTGTGACATTATCGTTGCTCCGCCGTTCACTGCGCTTGCCGCTTCCGTGGAGGCAGTGAAGGGAACCGCGATTTCCATCGCGGCGCAGGACATGCACGGGGAGCCGGAAGGAGCGTTTACCGGCGAAGTTTCCGCACCGATGCTTGTTGAGGTGGGATGCCGCTCCGTCATCATTGCGCATTCCGAGCGGCGGCAATTCTTTGGCGAGACCGACGAGAGCGCCAATGTGAAGGTCAAAGCGGCGCTGGCAGCCGGGCTTACGCCGATTCTTTGCGTCGGAGAGATGCTGGCCGATCGCGAGGGCGGGAAAACGGAGGCGGTCCTCGCGCGGCAATTTCAAGGCGGCGTGGCCGCGTTGACCGCCGCTGAGTTCTCGCGTATCATTGTTGCTTACGAGCCCGTTTGGGCGATTGGCACCGGCCGCACCGCGACACCCGAGTTGGCGTCCGAGGCGCACCGGTTCCTTCGGCAGCAAGCAGCCGCGGCATTTTCCCCGGAGCGCGCGTCCGGATTGCGAATCCTGTATGGCGGAAGCGTCAAGCCGGACAATATCAAAGGCTTGATGGCGCAAGTGGAAATTGATGGGGCGCTGGTCGGCGGCGCGAGCTTGAAACCCGAGGCGTTTGCCTCCATTGTGAATTTCTGAAGGGCAGGAAGTGAAATGCCAAGAGAAGTAAAGTGGGGAATTTCGATCCTGGTCGGGCTGGGCCTTTTGGCGCTGGGCTGGAAGTTTTATTTCCTGCTGGTCACGTTGTACGTTGTGATCTGCGGCGTGTTGATTATCGTTATCATGCTGCAAAGTGGCGAGGCCGCGGACCTGGCAGGCGCATTCGGCGGCGCTGGTAGCCAGACAGCGTTCGGACCGCGCGGCGCCGCGACGTTCCTCACAAAGGCCACTACCTGGTGCGCCATCATGTTCATGCTTACGTCCATGGCCATGACAATGCACCAAAACACCGTCGCCGGAGTTGTCAGCGGCCACTCCGTGTTGCAGCAGTTCTCAAAGCCGTCGAAGCAAGCCGCTCCAGCGACCCCTGCTGCTCCATCGCCTGCTCCAGCCATACCTGCTCCAGCTGCGCCGGCACAATCGAAGTAAAACGACGGGGCTTGAAGAAGCTCTCGAATCTGGTCGAGCCTCTACGCACCAATCCCCGAACTATAAGCCTACCCATGCCATACTTATTTGGGAGTATTTGGATGGTGCGGTAGAGAGGATTCGAACCTCCACGGTATTGCTACCGCCAGCCCCTCAAGCTGGTGCGTCTGCCAGTTCCGCCACTACCGCGCAGCGACATTCTCTCATGTTTGAACGAAAAATGTTAGCCTCGCGCTTCCTCTCGTAACGATCAATTTTCTTGTTCAAACGAATTTGAACTTTTCCTTTTCCGGCGGCGGGATGTATACTCGCGCCATCCCGTAGCTTGTTTCTGAGAGGGAAAAAGAAATGCGTGCTGGTTTCATGAAGCATGGCGCCAGCTCGCTACAATCGAAAATCCTAAAGCTCTCCGCTCTGAATTTTGGATTTTCAATTTTTGGTGGGAAGGCAGGTTCGTGTCCGCATATTTGATTGGCGCCCGGGTTAAACGATCCTCGCCGTGCCCGGATGTATTACCGTGAGCGCCTCCTCCCCCGTCGAGCAGCGCGCAAACTCCCTCAATGCATTCTCCGCGGGCTTCCTGGGCTGGACGTTCGACGCCTTCGATTTTTTCATCCTGACCTACGTCCTGGGCCAGGTTGCAAGCGAATTTAAGAGGCCTATCGCCGATATTGCATTCCTGCTTTCCGCAAGCCTGATGATGCGGCCGGTCGGCGCGTTTCTTTTCGGGCTGCTGGGAGACCGCTACGGCCGGCGCAAACCTCTCATGGCCAATATTTTGTTTTATGCGGTCGTTGAAGCGCTTTCAGGTCTGGCGCCGACATACGGATCGCTGCTGCTCTTGCGGTTCCTCTTTGGCATCGGGATGGGCGGAATATGGGGATTGGGCGCTTCACTCGCCATGGAGTCCGTGCCCTCCGGGAAGCGCGGGATATTTTCGGGAATACTCCAGGAAGGATACGCCCTCGGCAATCTATTTGCAGCGGTCGCGTTCTGGACCGTTTTCCCGCACTGGGGATGGCGTCCGATGTTTTTCTTGAGCGTCGTTCCAGCCCTCCTGACGATCGTGCTGCTCATGAAAGTGAAAGAAAGCGGCGGGGGAAAGGCGGCCGCAGTCGCCAAGCCGGATTGGGTCGACTATTTCCGCACGATCGCCGCCAACTGGAAGCGATTCTTTTATCTTGTCTTGTTAATGACGGTAATGAATTTTCTCTCGCATGGCACGCAGGATCTTTATCCCACGTTTCTCCAGCGGCAGATTCACTTCAGCCCGAAATTGACTGCCATCGTCGGAGTGATCTCGATGCTTGGAGCGATCGTGGGTGGCATCGTTGCCGGAGTTTTCTCCGATCGGCACGGCAGAAGGCGCATCATGATCGCGGCAATGCTGATTGGGGTTGCGCTGATCCCGCTCTGGGTATTCAGCCACGGTATCCTGCTGATTTCGGTGGGCGCATTCCTCATGCAATTCATGGTGCAAGGAGCATGGGGAGTGATTCCCGCTCACATCAACGAACTTGTACCCGGAAAGACACGGGCGCTTTTGCCGGGTTTTGCCTACCAGCTCGGTGTTCTCTTTGCCTCTCAGGCGCCGACCCTCGAGGCCCGGGCAACTCGCCATTTCAGTTACGGAGAAGCTATGGCTGGAGTTCTAGCCGTGGTCGTGTTGATCGGAGTGTTCGTGATCGGCTTAGGTCCGGAAGCACGTCATGTCTCGTTGGAGAGAGACTCGTTCTAAATCCGACAATTTCGCTCCAAGCGTTGCGCTTGAAATATCCACATAAATACGCTGCGCATGACAGAAGTGGTTGCTATCCAAGGCGACGAGCGGTGGATACTTTGGTTGGATAAGTGCTTTCGAATGTGCACGGCAATATTACAAACAGCGTTAACGAAACTTCGAGGTTAACATTTTGGAAATATAACAGTCACATGACGTGTCAGTTCCAGAATGAAACAAAGCTAACTCACCCGCTCCAATTAGATCGATTTCCACAGGCAAGTTATGATAGTTTTCCCTTGCAGCAAGAGTAAGTCACTTTTCAATTCTCCCCTTCTCGTCGATGACCGCGTGACTTTGCGGTTTTGAAAAGTTTGCATCGTGGAGGGTTTCCCAACTAATTCCGCAAGAATTTCGCAGCATCTCAAATCTACAGAATCCGCTGCGGAGCGGCGCTCCGATTGTCAAGACACTTCCGGAGTTTGGTTGGGAAACGCAGTTGAGGGAGTCAGATGAATAGCAAGATGTCGGTTTTCCTGGTCGCAGGAAATCGCCTCCTACGTGAGGCACTTGCCAGACTTCTGACCAGAAAGGGCGATGTTGAGGTTTGCGGCGTCTCTTCTTTACTGCCCGAAATCCCGTCTTCCTCCGCAATGCTGAATGCCGAAGTCCTGGTTCTCGATGCGATCACGGTGCAACTGTCCGACTACGCGCTGATTCCCGAAATTACCGCGCAAGCTCCGAATGTCAAAATAATCCTCATCGACATGGAGGATGATCCGGAGATTTTCCTGAAATGCGTTCGAGCCGGGGCGGTCGGGTACCTGTTGAAAGACGCCTCGGCGGCGGATGTGATCTCGGCCGTCCGGTCGGTGGGGCAGGGAGAAGCCGTCTGCCCCTCAAAGCTGTGCATGTCGCTTTTCAGGACGGTAACGGAACAATGGACTACCTTCCCGAGCGCGAGGATCAGGATCAAGCTTGGCCTGACGAGGCGGCAGCAGCAACTGATTCCCCTGATCGCCCAGGGTTTTACCAATAAGGAAATCGCATGCCATTTCAATATTTCGGAGCAGACGGTGAAGAATCACGTCCACAGGATGCTCCGGCGAGTTGGCGCCAGCGATCGCCTGCAGGTGATCGACCTTACCCGAAACCAGGGTGTTTTCCTCTAAAAGCGGCGGGATCTACTCCGCGCCGAGGAAAATAAACCGCAGCAAGAACAGGACCGACAGAACCCAGATCAGCGGGCTGATTTCGCGAATTCTCCCCGTCCCAAGTTTAATAAACGTATAGGAGAGCAACCCCAGGCTCAGTCCTGTGGCGATGCTGAAGGTGAGCGGCGTCGCGACAATCGTCATGAATGCGGGGAATCCGTCCGTGAAATCATTCCAGCGCACTCTGGCCACGGAACTGCACATGAGCGCGCCGACCAGGATGAGGGCCGGGGCCGTGGCGTACGTCGGAATTGCGGCAACCAGCGGCGCGCAAAACATGGCGCCGAGGAACAAGGCGGCGATGGCGACATTGCCGAGGCCGGTTCGCGCGCCGGCCGCAACTCCCGCTGCGCTCTCAATGTAGCCCGTCACCGTGGAGGTCCCGGTCAGCGCACCTGTCATCGTGCCAAGCGCGTCGGCGAGAAGCGCGCGGCTGGCCCGCGGAAGTTTGCCGTCCCGCAGGAAACCCCCTTGTTCGCACACGCCGACCAGCGTGCCGACGTTGTCAAACAGGTCCACAAAGAAAAAGACGAAGACTAATTCGCCCAGCCCCAGCTTGGTGGCGGCGAGAAAATCGAGCTTCAGGAACGTCCCTGATGGATGCGGCCAGGAGAAGATATGGGCCGGCCAGGTCATCAGGCCAAACGGGATTCCGGCAAGCGCGACAAGGACGATGCCGATCAGGATGGCGCCGCCGACTTTGCGCGCCATCAGAATGGCGATGATCATCAATCCCAGAGCGGCCAGCTGCACCTCATGGTCGGAAGACTTCCCGAGCGTGACAAACGTAGCAGTGCTGGCCACGATCATCTTGGCGTTACGCAGTCCGATGAACGCGATGAAGAATCCGATTCCCGCGGCGGTCCCGTGTTTCAGGCAATCCGGAATATCGTTGACGATGCGCTCGCGGATATTGGTAAGCGTGAGGAGAAGAAAGAGACATCCCGACAAAAAGACAACGCCAAGCGCGGTTTGCCACGGCACGCCGCGGCCAAGAACGATGGAGTACGTGAAGTAGGCGTTCAGCGACATCCCGGGGGCAAGAGCAATCGGGTAGTTCGCCAATAGGCCCATGATGAGCGTCGCCACAGCCGCGGAAACGCATGTCGCGAACAGCACACCTTCGACGGGCATTCCGGCTTCTCCCAGAATGCGCGGGTTTACGACCACCACGTAGGCCATGGCCATGAACGTGGTAAGGCCGCCGACGATTTCGCGGCGGACCGTGGTGTTATTTTCTGTGAGATGGAAGATCCGCTCGAGCAATTTGCGTTCCCCTGAGAAGAGCGCAACTATAGGCTTCGAAGAGGGCGGCGTCAACGGCGAAGCCGATTGCAATAGCGGATGCATTCCATCCAAACATGCTGGTTTTCAGCGCGTTCCCCGATTTCCTCATCTGTCGCTCCCGCTGGTACAATCTCACACGTTGCGCGGATGCCGCGCAACGCGTTGATTTCAAAATTTGTGATCGAGGCACGGAACCGATGGCCGAGCACCATTTGAGCGCTGAGCCGACACATTCCCGCTGGAATCGCGCGCTGCCGCCGAGGCTGCATATCGCTTCCGGCGACACGGTGCATCTGGAATGCGTCGATTCGAGCGGCGCGCAAGTTCATCCGTCCATGACGCTTCCGGAGTACCTGGCCATCGACCGCAATCGGATTCACGCGCTCACCGGGCCGATCTTCGTGCAGGGAGCCGAGCCCGGCGACGTCTTGCAAGTTGACGTGGTCGAAGTAGCCCACAAGGGTTGGGGCTGGTCGAGCGTTGTCCAAGGGCTGGGCTTTCTCAAGGAGCGTTTTGCCGAGCCATATCTGTTTCATTGGAAGCTTGAAGGTGCGGTTTGCCGTTCGCTCGCGCCCGCTGTCGTGCCATTGCGTCCGTTCTGCGGCGTGATGGGAGTGGCGCGCGCGGAGGACGGCGAATTTCGCACGCGTCCGCCCGGCCCTTTCGGCGGCAATATGGATGTGAGGGAGTTGTGCGGCGGCGCGACGCTTTATCTGCCCGTCCTGAATTCCGGCGCTCTGTTTTCCGCGGGGGACGCGCACGCGGCCCAGGGCGACGGCGAAGTCTGCATCAACGGCATCGAATGTCCCGCCGACGTGACCCTGCGATTTCACGTGCACAAGAATCGTCCCCTTGCCGGACCGATGGTCGAAACGGCTGCGCCGCGAAAGCAGCGAGAAGAGGACGAAGGTTCCTGGATCGTGGTCGAATCGGCGACGGACGCTTCAGCGGCGGCGCGCGCGGCTACGTCCCGCATGATCGATTTGCTCGTCGCGAAATGGGGTTTCAGCGAAGTTCACGCCTACCTGCTCTGCAGCGTGGCGATGAACCTGCGCATGAGCCAAGTCGTAAACGAGCCGATGTTTACGGTCTCTGCTGCGATTTCAAAGCATGTCCTGCCGCGAGCAATGCTTTTTTAGAGCCGCGATGGAGCCTGGATGCTGGCGTCCTACTTCCCGTAGGTCACGGTAAGCGTTGCCTTGCCGAGGCTGTTCATGTTGCACATGTATCCGACGAGCGCAGCACTCACGTCGGCATTGAGGTCAAGACGGTCCACCTTCAGCGCGAAGATGGTGAAGATGTAGCGATGGGCCGGACCCGGCGGCGGCGCGGCGCCGCCATAACCGGGCGCTCCAAAATCAGTGCGTGTTTGCAGGGCGCCTGCCGGCAAGTGTCCCTTTCCGCTGCCGCTGCCTGTGGGAAGTTCCTTCGCCGAGGCGGGAATGTTGATGACCACCCAGTGCCACCAGCCGGAACCGGTGGGAGCGTCGGGGTCGTAGCAGTTCACGACGAAACTCTTGGTTCCTTCCGGCGCGCCTTCCCACGCAAGATGCGGGGAAGTGTTGCCGCCTGAATATCCCATGCCGTTGAAAACCTGGGCTTCGGGCATCCTGGCCCCTTCTTTCAGATCGTTGCTCGTTAACCGAAAACTCATCGAATTTCCTCCTGGGTTTTCACATCCGATTGCGACGCGCCAAATTCCAACCGCGTGCCTGCAAGTCCTATGGTATTGAACATTTACGTCTCGGGATTAACACCCGATCTACGTGCCAGCCGGACGAATTTTTCGGCCACAGTGTAGCATAACGGAATAGGGAAGCGTTCGCGTCCGCTCGTTCGCATGCGTCCGCCTTCGCGCGCCTTGACACATCTTCGCGCGGGACAGTACACTGCTTTGCTCACATTTTATTGGGGTCGAACACTTGCTGCTATCGCGGGATTACGTGGGTTACATGGCCGGTGAGGTGGTCAAACGGCTGCTGGCCGCCAAAATGATTGAGGTGCCGGCGGCTCCCGCGCTGGTTCAGCGAGTGCGCGTGGCCATGCAGGAAGAAATCAGCGTCGAGGACCGCCTGAATGAAGAGGTCCGCGAAATCCTCACCAAGCACGCGGAAGAAATGCGGCGGACGGGCGCCCAGTATCAGGAGATGTATAAGAAAGTAAAGGGCGAGCTGGCGCGCCAGAGAAAATTGATTTTGCGCTAACCGGGGCGGCGATTCCCGCCACGGATCTGCAACAGCGGAGTGCGAAAGGGAAGAGTACCCACCAGCCGATGCGATTGACCCGCGAAAAAACCAATCGTCTTTCTCATATCATTACGGACCTTCTGGTAGCGAGCGACGACGTTGAATTCCTGGATGACCGCGACACCATCCGGCAAAAGACATTGCAGATTCTTCTGGACCTTTTGAAGGAAGAAGAAAACATGGACGCGGAGGTCCGCAAGAAGATCAGTTCTCAGAAAAAGGAAATCCTCGAAGGAAGCGAGGAATGGGACGTGCTCTACCGGAAGTATTACGCGGAGGAGATGCGCCGCATGGGAATTGTCCACCAGCCGCCGGGATCGTAGTGATTCCGCGTAAGGTTTCTGCGCACTCAATGCCTAATTAGATCGGCGCGGACTGAAGAGTCTTCCACACCATTCCGACGTGGATTCCCCCCGGTAAGCCGATATTTCAAATGAATGGCGGGGCCCAAGTGCATGCAAAAAGGCCGTCCGAGGAAAACCGGACGGCCTTTTTATATCGATGGATTCCGCGCGTCAGTTGGTGCTGTCATCGTCGTCCGGCCGCTTCTTGAGCACGGGGCGGTCCGGATCGGAATCGTCGCCTGATTGAGGCTGCTTGTTGGCCTTGTCCTGCTGTTGCTGTTCGGTGCGCGTGCGCAGCGTCGGCTTGTCGCCGGATTTCGAGTTATCGAGCTTGTTCTTGTTTTCAATATTGCGCAGCCGGGCCTTGACCAGATCGAACTCCGAAGTCGTCACGATATATTCATCTCGCGCCGGGAGGATCGTGGCGATTTCCTCCTGGATCTTCTGGATTCGGTCCGGAGTCGGCGGATGCGTGGAGAAAACCTTGGGAATGCTGCCGGGATGCCGCTTCTCCTCGGCCTCGATCTTTTCAAACATGCTCACGAACGCGTTGGGATCGTAGCCGGCCTTATACATATATTGCAGGCCAAGATAATCCGCTTCGCGTTCCTGATCCCGGGAAAACTTGAGGAAGCTGAGAGGAAGCGCAATATTGAGGCCCTCGTACAGGCCATAGCCAGCCCAGCCGCCCGGCCCCAGGAGAATCAGCGGAATCGTCGCAAATTGCGCGATCTCGCCCTTGGTTGCGGTCTTCGTGCCGTGCCGCGCGGCCACGTGGGCAATTTCGTGACCCATCACCGCCGCGAGTTCCGCTTCTTCATCCGCGCGCAAAATCAGTCCCGTGTTCACATAGAAAAACCCGCCGGGAAGGGCCATCGCGTTGACTTCGTCCGAATCGATCACCTTGATCGTGAACGGCACCTTGGCGTCGGAATTCCGCACCAGGTTTTGGCCGATGCGGTTCACGTATTCCGTGACAACCGGATCGTTGATCAACTTGGAGGACTTTTCGACCTCCATCGCGGCCTCTTTCCCAAGAGCGATTTCACGCTCCAGGGAGTAGAGATTCACGCCCTTGCCAACCCCGCGGTTCCCGATGGAGTTGACGTCCTTTTCGGAGCCGGGCTTCACATTCGTCGGAGCCTTGTCTTCGTCGTCGGACGAAGTCGTCTGCTGGTCAGTCGCCGGGGGTTTCGCGGATTGGTCCGTTGCCGCCGGTTGCTCGGCCTGCGTCTGGGGTTGCGCTTGCGGCTGCACCTCCGGAGGCGGTGGCGGCGCCTGAGTGGGCGATTGCTGCTGAGTCTGCTGGGGAGCCGCAAACCCGGCCGGGACCACCAGGAAAAGCGCAAGAGTTGCTAAAAGAATGGCGTTGCAGAGGATTTTCATCGCTCCTCCAAACCGCTCGACTCCCTACAGTATACAATACAGTTGGGTAGGTGCAGCATAATCTCTTCGGGATCGGATGGCGTTGGGATAGAAAAGGTTTCCTCGGCTGGGGTGGAAAGTTGGACAGGGGCCGCGGTTGACACCCGCGCAAGTTCTCTCTAACCTTGAAATGGCGGGCTGGAAGTATCTAACGGCCTGCACGCGGGCAGTCCACACCCATCCATATTGTGCAAATGTCGGCTCAGAGAATCCAAATCGGGCAAGTCTGGAAGAAAGTCGGAACCGAGGAGACTTTCCTCGTTACCAAGCTATACAACGAAGCGCTGACCACGATTGCGGTGCTCCGGCCGACGGACGCGGCAACTGCAATCCATGATCCGGGTCCGTGTCGAGCGCCGGGGCGACAGTCATGGGCTTCCGGGCTATGTCATGGCGCAAGAGAACGAACGCGTCTAACGAGCCGCCGAATTTTCCGTTCAAACCGACCGCACGGGTAGCGCTACGACGTCGTCCACCTGCATGACTTCTTTCACCAGGAAGGGCTCGGCATATTCCACTCCGGCCAGATGCCCGTAATATCGGGCGATAAGGTTTACCTCGTGCTGCAGCCGGTCGAGCGGGATATCCACTTTTGATTTCTTGTTCCTGGCTTTTTCCTTGGCCGTCGGACGGAATTGAGAGTGGTAGGCCAGAATCGCGCGGTACCGGCGGTCGAAATACTTCGAAATGTCCACCACGAAGGTCGGACGCACCTCTTTGTAATAGACCGTTGAATAGAGGATCTTGAACGGGCGAAACGCTTCACCCTCGATGGGCAACTGCTTCAACCCCGCAAGAAAGCAGCCTTCATAACCGAGCCGGGCCGCCGTGTAGTGGTCCGGATGGCGCCCGTCCCAATAGGGAAGAATCACGGTATGGGGTTTGAGGGCCCGGATGCGCTTCGCGACCGCGAGCTTGTACTCTAAAGTGACCTCCAGGTGAGCATCCGGCAGGCGCAGGTTTTCCCGGTGCGCCACGCGCAGAATCTTGCCCGCCCGGGCGGCCTCCTTCAACCGCGTTTCCGGCGTGCCCCGCGTGCCCATTTCTCCCGCGGTCAAGTCCATGATGCCGGTCTTGTATCCCTGCTCCGCGGCGCGCAGCAGAGTGCCCCCGCAGGTCAGCTCAACGTCGTCCGGATGCGCCGCAATCGCCAGCAAGTCGAGTTTCATCGCTCCTCCCGATCGGCCCTCGAAACATCGAAGAGTAGCACAAAGCAAACCCGTGCCATTTCGTACTTCGCGTCCCTTGGAAGATGGACGCAAGCCGTGTTGTCATTCAAGACAGACCGTTCAATTTGGCCGCTCCGTGAAACGTCCTGGTGGTATCCTCAATCGATTGTTATGCCTTTGAGGGAAATTGTCCGGAGAAACACAAGCCGTTCCGTACGCCTTCGCGGTATGGACCTGCTGAACAATCCGGCGTTGAACAAAGGCACCGCCTTCACGGAAGAGGAGCGCGAAACCTTCGGGCTCCACGGTCTCCTGCCGCCCATCGTCGAATCGCTCGACGATCAGGTCTTGCGCGCCTACAAAGCTTTCGCGCTGAAACCGAACGATCTTGAGCGGCATATCTATCTGCGTCAACTTCAAGATACCAACGAAGTTCTCTTCTACCGGCTGCTATTGGACCACATCGAAGAGATGTTGCCTATCGTCTACACCCCCGTTGTCGCTCTGGGCTGTCAGGAATTCAGCCACATCTATCGCCGCCCGCGCGGTCTGTTTATTTCGTACCCCATGCGCCACGTCATGCCGGCGCTCTTGCGGAACCATCCCAATCCTGATGTGGACGTTATTGTTGTGACGGATGGCGAGCGCATTCTCGGCATCGGCGATCAGGGCGTGGGCGGCCTCGGCATCCCCATCGGGAAGCTCGCATTGTACACGCTCATCGGAGGCATTCATCCCGCGCGGACTCTTCCGATCGTGCTCGATGTCGGCACCAACAACGAAGACCGTCTTCGCGATCCGGAATATCTCGGGTGGCGCCACGCTCGAATCACCGGACCCGAGTATGACGAGTTCATCGATTCCTTCGTCCAGGCGGTTAAGAAAGTCCTACCGAAGACGCTTCTGCAATGGGAGGACTTCGCAGGCGCCCACGCGCGTCCCATCCTCGATCGCTACCGGGACGAATTGCTCACTTTTAATGACGACATTCAGGGCACGGCCGCGGTTGCGCTGGGAGCCATCCTGGCCTCGATTCGAATCGCCGGTTCGCTATTTCGCGAGCAGCAGATCGTTTTCTTCGGCGCCGGCGCGGCAACCACGGGCGTCGCCGATTACCTCCGAGGCGCGATGGTTGCCGAAGGGCTTTCCGACGAAGAGGCCCGGAGCCGGATCTGGATGGTCAATCGTGGTGGTCTGCTGCACTCCGGCCGCACGGATCTTACGACCGAGCAACGCCTTTACGCGCAACCTTTGAGCCGCGTCGCCGACTGGCCTCTTGGAGCGAAGGGTACGATCGGCCTATCGGAGGTCATTCACCAGATCCGTGCGACGATACTCATCGGCCTCTCGACCGTGGGGAACTCGTTTACCGAGCCCATTGTTCGTGAAATGGCCCGCAAGGTCGAACGGCCCATCATCTTCCCGCTCTCGAATCCCACCGACCGCACCGAAGCCATTCCCGCCGATCTAATTCGCTGGACGGACGGCCGCGCCCTAATTACAACCGGTTCGCCGTTTGCGCCCGTGAACTTCGGGGGCCGGACATTCCCCATTTCGCAATGCAATAACGTATACATCTTCCCAGCGGTCGGGCTGGGCGTGGTCGCTTCGCGTGCTTTCCCCGATTCCATCGGGGCCACGCGCATCACCGATCGCATGATGATTGCCGCCGCTCGCACGCTGGCTGAACATTCTCCCGCGCTCAAGAATCCGAACGCGCCGCTGATGCCGGAGCTGAAAGAGATTCGCCAGGTCGCCATTGAAATTGCATTTGCCGTGGCCGCCGAGGCAGAGCGCTCTGGAGTTGCGCCAGGCGCGGCTTCGGATACGCCATCCTCGCTCCGTTCCCGCATTCTGGCTTCTCAGTGGTCTCCCGCCTACCCCGCCTATATTCCCTCCACCACTTGAGCGGTGATTGACAAGCCGATTTGACCTTTAGACGGATTGTAAACGCACGGTCCATCGCGCAATAATGTTGGCCATGAATCCGACAAACGCGTTCGCCAAAGAACACTCCGCCAAAACATCCGAATTCGAACAAAAGCTCGACCAGCTCGCCCAAGTCGCAGTTCACTCCGGATTGGGACTCGTTCCCGGACAAGAGCTGGTAATGACCGCCACGCTCGACGCGGTTCCGCTCGCGCGGCGCATCACCGAGCATGCCTATAAAGCGGGCGCGTCCCTTGTCACTATGCTGTTTACGGACGAGGAGGCGGCGTTGCTTCGATTCCGTCACGGCGCGGACGCCAGCTTCGACGCCGCCCCGGGATGGCTTTATGAAGGCATGGCACAGGCCTATAAGAGTGGCGCGGCGCGGCTGGCAATCACGGGCAATGATCCTTCCTTGCTATCGAAGGAGGATCCTGAAAAGGTGGGGCGCGCGAATCGCGCGAATTCGAAAGCCTATCGCCCTGCGCTTGAACGGATCGTGCGACACGACATCAACTGGACCATCGTGGCCAGCGCCTCTCCCGCGTGGGCAGCGGCGGTGTTTCCCGATCTGCCGCAGGATGAAGCGGTGGGCCGCCTGTGGGACGCCATCTTCGCGGCGTCGCGCGCGGACCAGCCCGATCCAGTAGCCGCGTGGAAGTCGCACGACGCCAACCTTCACGCCAGCGCCAGCCGCCTGAATGAGAAGCGCTATTCCGCGTTGCATTTCCGGGGGCCCGGCACCGATCTCCGCGTCGGCCTTTCCGACGGCCATCTCTGGCTCGGTGGAGGCACTACAGCGCACAATGGCATCTACTGCATCCCCAACATGCCCACCGAGGAGGTATTCACCACGCCGCACAAAGATCGCGTTGAAGGACACGTAACCAGCACGAAGCCTCTCTCGTATCAGGGGACACTGATCGAAGGGATTTCCGTGGGCTTCGAGGGCGGGAAAATTGTGGATGCCCATGCCGCGCGCGGCGAGCAAGTCCTGCAGCAGATGATCGCGACCGACGAAGGAGCGAGGCGTCTGGGCGAAGTTTCTCTGGTGCCGCACTCCTCGCCGATTGCCTTGAGCGGATTGCTGTTCATGAACACGCTTTTCGATGAGAACGCCGCCTGCCATATCGCCCTCGGGCAAGCCTACAGCGCATGTTTGAAGGATGGCGACACTCTTTCTCCCGAACATCTTGCGTCGCGCGGAGCAAACAGCAGCCTGATTCACGTTGACTGGATGATTGGATCGAACCGCATCGACGTGGACGGCATCAGCGTGTCGGGCGCTTCCGAGCCGGTGATGCGCGCGGGAGAGTGGGTTTAAGGGCTTGCGCCCAGTTACTTTCTTTCGGATGGCGGAACGTCCGGAAGATTCTCACCCTCATCAAAGACTTACCCTCCATTTGATTCCAATTTGAGTAGCCCCGGCAGCCTTTTGAGGGAACTGCGGTAGGATGTTGGCGGCTCGGAAGAAGAGGGAACTGATGCCTCAATTACCACTGACGGGAAAAGTGGCGCTGGTTACGGGGGCGGCTAAACGTATAGGCCGGAGCGTGGCCTTGCGTTTGGCATCGGAAGGCGCGGACGTGGTTGTCAATTACCGGGGCTCGAAAGCAGAGGCGGAGGAAGTTGTCGGGCAGATTTTGGGGATGGGTCGGCGGGCGATCGCGATTCAGGCGGATGTCGCGAAGCGTGCGGATGTGATTGCCCTATTCGATGCGATTGAAAAGGAATTCGGGCGGCTCGATATACTGGTTAACAACGCGGGGATGTTTTTTTCGGCGAAATTTGATGAGCTGACCGAGGAGCAGTGGGACAAGATTCTGGATGTGAATCTGAAGTCGCAGTTTCTGTGCTCGCAGGCGGCGGCGTCGATGCTTCGCCGCAGCGGGGCGGGGCGGATCATCAATATGGCCGATCTGGCGGGATTTCTCGCATGGCCTTCGTACGCGCATCATTGCGTCTCGAAGGCCGGCGTGATCATGCTGACGCGGTGCATGGCACGCGCACTCGCGCCAGAGATCACGGTGAACGCGATTGCCCCCGGAACGATTTCGTTTCCCGAGGATGCGCCCGGACTTGCCGAGGATTATATTCGGCGCGCGCCGCTGGGCCGCACCGGAAAGCCGCAGGACATTGAAGATACCGTGGTGTTTCTCGCGCAGTCTTCGTTCATCACCGGGCAGGTCATCGTGGTCGATGGGGGACGGAGCCTTACGTGACCCTGCCCTTTCACCGTCCAGAAAAAATACACCCCGCGTCATTCCGAAGAGCGAAGCGGCGAGGAATCCCTCTTTCTTTGTTGTCGTCCGTAAACTATGAGGGATTCCTCACCCGCTAAGGCGGGTTCGGAATGACGAGCGAAACACTTCATCCACAAATCTATAAGTGCTACTCATCCAACGGAATTGTGCGCGACGCGAGCAGGCCGATCAGTTCTCTATCCGCTTCAAGGAAATCATATTGCGGCAGCGCGGAAATATCGGCCCACTCGAATTTTTCGAAGACCAGATTCCGGAGCGTCGCGGAATCCTCCACGTTCGTGCGAAAGAAGATCAGTTGGAACTCCGCTTGAGAATTTCCGTAGCGATGGCTGGTGCGATAGAGTTCTTTGCCAACCGTGGCTTCCACGCCCAATTCCTCACGAATTTCGCGCACCAGCGCCTCGGCGGGTGATTCGCCGGGCTCGACTTTGCCGCCGGGGAATTCCCATTCGAGGCCGTGAGAATCGTCGCGGTGCCGCTGGCAGACCAGAAGTTTTGAATTTCGGACGATCAGCGCCGCCACGACCGTAAGTTCAGGCTTCGGAGATTGAGGGCGCGCAAGCTGGGGTGCGCAATTGTCCATATTTCAGGACTGGGGCGGATTGGGCTTGTTGATATTGATGTCCAGATCCTTGATCGCTTTTTCGACCAGCGAGGATTCAATCTTTCCGTCGCGCAGGAGTTCATTGAGGGCGGCGAGAGTGATGAATCTGGCGTCGACCTCGAAAAAGTCACGGAGCGATTCGCGGGACTCGCTGCGCCCGAACCCGTCGGTTCCCAGCGACGCAAGACGCCGCGGCGTCCAGCGGCTGATCAGATTCGGCAAGGCCTTCAGGTAATCCGAGGCAGCGACCAGGACTCCCTCGGTACCGGCGAGGCATTGCGAAACGTACGGGACGCGTGGCTTTTCGGAGGGATGCAGCAGGTTCCATCGTTCGGTATCGATGCCGTCGCTGTAGAGCGACTTGTAGCTGGTTACGCTCCACACGTCGGCGGAGACTCCGTATTTTTCCTCGAGAATTTCCTGCGCTTTCAGGGCTTCGCGGAGAATCGCGCCGCTGCCGAAAAGTTGCGCGCGCAAGTTTCGGATTCTTATTTTCCGACGCGCGATACTTGTACATGCCCTTCAGAATGCCTTCTTCGACGCCGGCGGGCATCGCGGGCATCGCGTAATGCTTCATTCATGACAGTGATGTAGTAGAAAGCGTTCTCGCCTTCCTTGTACATCCGGCGAATTCCGTCCTGAATGATCACGGCAATCTCATAGGCGAACGCAGGATCGTAGGCGCGCATCGTGGGAATCGGAAGCGCCAGAACATGGCTGTTGCCGTCCTGGTGCTGCAGGCCTTCACCGGCGAGTGTCGTGCGTCCCGCCGTGCCGCCGAGCATGAACCCGCGGCAGCGCATGTCCGCCGCGGCCCAGATGAAGTCGCTGATTCGCTGCAGGCCGAACATCGAATAATAGATAAAGAAGGGAATCGTGTTGATTCCGTGCGTGGCGTACGCGGACCCCGCGGCGATGAACGAACCCATCGATCCCGCTTCGGTGATTCCTTCCTCGAGAATCTGGCCGTCTTTGGCTTCCTTGTAGTAAAGCAGCGTGTGGACGTCGACGGGTTCGTAGAGCTGTCCGCGGCTGCTGTAGATGCCGACCTGCCGGAACAAGCGATTCCATGCCGAACGTGCGGGCTTCGTCGGGCACGATGGGCACGACCAGCTTGCCGATTTCAGGATCGCGCAGCATCTGCCGCAACATTCCGACAAAGGCCATCGTCGTGGAAACTTCGCGGCCCTCGCTGCCGGAATGGAACTCACGGAATAGCGCGTCGTGGTCGGCGACCAGCGGCTTGGAGCGCACCTTGCGCGTCGGCACATACCCGCCCAAGGCCTGACGCCGTGCGCGCAGATACTGAATTTCGTGGCTGTCCTCGGGAGGGCGGTAAAATGGCGTTTCCGCGATCTGATCGTCGCTGATCGGAATGCCGAAACGCGATCGAAACTCGCGAAGCTCTTCCTCATTGAGCTTCTTCTGCTGGTGCGTGATGTTTCGTCCCTCGCCGCTTTCGCCAAGCCCGTAGCCCTTGATGGTGCGCGCGAGGATGACGGTGGGAGAGCCCTTGTGTTCGACCGCCGTCTTATAGGCGGCGTACACCTTGCGCGGGTCGTGCCCGCCCTGCCGCAGCGTGCGCAGCGCCTCGTCCGGAACATCCTCGACCATTTTCAGCAGGCGCGGGTCCGATCCGAAAACGTGTTCGCGAACATACGCGCCGGATTCGATGCTGATTTTCTGCGATTCGCCGTCCACCATTTCGCCCAGGCGCTTCACCAGCAGGCCTTCGGTGTCGCGTTCGAACAGAGGGTCCCAGTCGCTTCCCCACAGGACCTTGATGCAGTTCCAGCCGGCGCCCCGGAAGGCGGCTTCGAGTTCCTGAACGATTTTTCCGTTGCCGCGAACCGGGCCGTCCAGGCGCTGCAAATTGCAATTGATGACGAAGATCAGATTGTCGAGATTTTCGCGCGAAGCCAGCGTGATGGCGCCCAGCGTTTCGGGCTCGTCCGTCTCGCCGTCTCCCAGGAACGCCCAGACTTTGGCGTCGGTGACGGGCTTGATGCCGCGGTTTTCGAGATAGCGATTGAAGCGCGCCTGGTAAATCGCCATGAGGGGGCTGAGGCCCATCGAAACCGTGGGGTATTCCCAGAAGTCAGGCATCAGCCAGGGGTGCGGGTAGGAAGAAAGCCCGCCGCCTTCCCTGAGTTCACGGCGGAAGTTTTCAAGTTGCTTTGCGGAAAGACGGCCTTCGAGAAACGCGCGGGCATAAACGCCGGGTGAGGCGTGTCCCTGGAGATAGACTGTGTCGCCTTCGAACTGTTCCGTGCGCCCGCGGAAGAAATGGTTGAAGCCGACTTCAAACAGCGTGGCGGCGGAAGCATAGGTGGAAATATGCCCGCCGATGCTGTGGTCCACGCGGTTTGCGCGAACGACCATCGCCAGGGCGTTCCAGCGAATCAGGCTCTTGATTCTGCGCTCGATTTCCTGGTCGCCGGGAAAAACGGGCTGTTTGTCCGCGGGAATGGTATTGATGTACGGAGTGTTCGCGGTGAAGGCGTGTCCAACTCCCAGGGACTCCGCGCGAGCGCGAAGCCGATCGAGCAGAGGGCTCGCCGAATCCCGGCCTTCCTGCTTCAAAATGGCATCGAAGGACTCGATCCACTCCTGCATTTCCTGGGCATCAATGCCGAGGACTTTTATATCCGAATCTTTCTCCATTTTCACTTGCCCCCACGCTCGAATGGCGGTCGAACTTGAAACTAACGCCCGATCCGGGGCGCCGGGCTATACATCGGCAAGAACCTGAGATTCAGCTGACAAGTCAACGTGGCTCGTTAGCGGGCGACACGATCTGAATTTATCGAGGCAGCAGGCGCCCGAATCAACGAAGTTCGGCGCTACCCGGGACAACAGCAGCAAACTTGGCCGCTGTAGAATAGTTGCAGGTCCCGTGGGACAGATTCATCTTAGCAGTTCCGGAAAATCCTGCAATTGCATTCGGCGCGTGGGATTGACTCAATTGCGTCCCGAGACCAGTGCCGGCACCGGGTAGTCGGGCAGTTTCTCATTGCTGTTGTCCGCCCGTTTCACTTCGAGTTCATCAAACAGAACCGACGGACTCACGATGGACATGAAAGGAATCCCGGTGCGATTGCTGACCAGAGGATCGTTTCCGGCCGCGACCAGATCGCTGCGCATCGCCCGCGTGTCCAGCTCATTGAAAATGGCGCCGCGCACCAGTTCCTCATGTCCATCATCGGCCCAAACCCGGTAGAGCAGGCGCGGAGTCAGTCGCGGGCCGAGCGTATCCACGAAATAGCCGTACTTCAGACCGCGGTCGCGGCACTGATCGATCAGTTGCTTCTTGAGTTCCTCAGCGCGTGCTGGTCTTGGCAGCCCGGATAAACACGTTTCCCGGGGCCGGCCCGCGTGCCGCCGCTTCCTGAGGCGCGGCCGTGCCCATTCGAGGTCGGGAAATCGCGGATGGGCAATCGTCCGATCAGGTAAGTTCACCAATTGTCCTTTGTCCACGACCGTCACGGGAGCGACGTGGCACGCCTTCATCGTCCACTTTGTAGCTTCCCCCCAGACTGTGGCCCTCGAAGGTTTCCACGGTCGGATCATCCACCACCGAAATAAAATTCGGGAAGGACTCGAGCCTTGTAGCTGCTGGCAAATGTCCCTGTCGTTCGCGCAGGACGCCCCGGCGCGGGCCTGCGCCCCAGCACGTTGGGCACAACCAAGTCGAAGAACATGTCGGCCGCGGCATCGTTTGAAAAAAGAACCGGGCCCCGATATTCCTCGTCCACGACGGCGCCTCGCGCAGCTTCTTCATTCCGTCGATCAGCTGGAGCGCGTCCGCATGGAATTGTTCGGGCGTGGGCATTTCCTCGATGCGGCTCGAAGTGTATTGCCGGCGACCGGTCCAGGCGCATTCCGTCCGGCGCTTGTTCGCTGGCGCTCAGAGCGATCAGATAATGCGTCGATCCTTGCCGCGTCACCGTCCCTTCGGTATTCACAAAATATTCGGAGAGGGCAGTAAAACTCAGGCTGGCAGTTAGAGATTGGATCTGCGGATCGTTCTTGTAAACCGAAGTGGCCGATTCCAGCATCTTGGTCCATTTTGCCGGGTCCACTTCCAATTTTGCCACGGGGCCGATGGACTGGACCGGGTCGGCTTTTGCGAAATCGTCCACGGGTTGCTCGACGTTGAGCTGCTTCAGCATGGATTTCTTCGTGGCGAGGGCTTCGCCAGCGCGCTTATACGCCTGGTCGGTGGCCATCCAGACCTGGTGGCGAATGGCCAATTCGTCGTTATCGAGCGGAAGGATATCGCTGATTCCCTGTCCCGCATTGATGAAGCTGTCGACTTTGTAATCGCCCAAGCGAACGACGGCGCGAAGCAATCGCAGCCGGGAGCGGTTCTGGTCCCGCAGCGCGCCGAAGGCCGCGCCCGCTTCAAATTGGTCCACGTCGAAAACGCGGTACTCGATGTAGAAACGGCGCATCGACATTTTCCATTTTTAGCTGCGACTTCGATCGGGCGAGTTCCGCCTGCAACGCGCGCAGGATGGGGTCCGACGCCGCATCGGATGCGGTGTTCTTGGCCTGCGCGCCCGCCGGCAAGGGAGAAATTAGAAAGAATAAAGTAATCGCCGCAGCCAGAATCCAAGAAGCGTGGCGTCGGAGCAATGTCGTCATCGCGCACCACCCGTTGCACCGGCTGGCTGCTCCTCAAATCCGGGAGGGGGCAGGATCGGAGGACGCTCGTGCGATGCCATGCGCTTCTGCACTTCGAGTTCGCTGAACAGCATTGCCGGCGCCGAAGCCGAAACCGGAACGCTGCCGGATTCAGCGCCGCAGATTCCGTTGAAAACTTCCGTCGTGTCTCCGGTCAGCACGATTCGGTTCAAGGAGGCCAGCGGCGTGCCGACGATATCCACGCCGCGCACCAATTGGTCCGGGCGTCCGTCGGCGTAGACGCGCCAGACGATTACCGGCAGCACCTGGAACGCCTGCGGCAATTCGCGCGTGGTCAGTGTGAATCCGCCCTGGACGTCTTCGAAATAAAGTCCATACGGTTTTCCGGCTTTCTTGATTTCCTCGATCAGCTTGCTGCGCAGTTCGGAATCCTTCACGGTCTTGGTCGATTCGACGATCAGGTTCCCCTGCCGCCCTGTGGGCATGGAACCCGGGCTGGTGTCTTCCGTGGCCATTCGACTGGGCAAAGTTCGTGATCGGCATGCGAGACATCAGAAAATTCTTTAGAATTCCGTCCTGCATCAGCGAGACGCGCTGCGCGGGAACTCCCTCATCATCGTGCGAGTAAGTTCCCGCGAGAGGCGTGCCATTCATGGTCCCCAGAGTTGGGTCATCGTAGACGCTCAGGAAATCCGGCAGAATGGGTTGATTTACTTTCTTCGTGAACGTCTGCCCTTCGGTTTCTCCCCGCTGGCGGTGACCCTCGAGGCGGTGCCCCAGCACTTCATGGAAGAATACCGCCGCCGCGCGTCCGGAAAGCAGCGCGGGTCCATCGAAAGGCTCGGCCAGTGGCGCATTCCGCAATGCTTCCAGATCGGAAGCCATTTTTTCTTCCTTGGCGGCCACTTCTTTCTCCGATGGCAGTCCGTCCGGTTTCGAGGATTCGAACGTCTCGACGCGCATCAGGTCCATTCCATCGTCCGCGCGCGTGTCGGCTTCAACGACCAGCCGCGCCATCAGGCCCGGCGTCTCGACTTCGCTTCCTTCGCTTGAAACAAAGTAGGAAGTCGTCTGTTCGAATTGCACGGTCACCGTGGAAGTGTACACTTCGGGATATTTTCGAAACGCCGCCGAAAATTTCCGGACCTTATCTTCCCAGTCCTTCTGATTGAAATTGACGGGAGCGGATGGCGGATCGATTTCTGTTTGCGGCGTTTCTTGAGAAAAATCGGGAGATTTGTCTTCTTCGGCGGCCTGCACGGCCGTGCTGGTCAGGACTTTGGCGTAAGCGGGCGCGGCGCGGCGGTATTCGCTGGTTGGTGAGCTCCCACAGGCTTCTCGCGATGGCATCGCGGTCGTCCGCCAGGGGCAAGGCGCCGGAAGACATTCCCGACTCGCGATTTTCGTTGTGCGTGTTGTCCAGGGCCGGACTGCCCACGCGCATCGTCACGTCGGCCCAGCGACGATTTCCCGCCGACGACTGAACGATCGTCCCGTACGTTCCCGCGATCACCATCGTGTGCTCGTCATAAACTTCGTAGCTGAGGAAGTAAGGCGCGGGGTCGGACTTTGCCAGCGACGTTTTCGCCCGATTGAGCTCCGTTTGCATGGTTCCCAGCAGGATGCCCGGATCCTTTTCAGGCAAGGGTGTGCCCCAGGCGAGGGTTCCAAGCGCGGCCAGTGTCGACACAAAAAGGGATCGGAATGCAAAAGAGAGCCGGGAATGATTCATCGGACCGTCCTTCCTGGGTCATACACTAGATGCCGCGGGGCCCCATTCGGTTTTCACCGCCGCATCTATCTGTGCCGACCTGTGCTCGATCGGCGAAATATGAGGATTGCCGCCGTTTGATAATGCCCGGAATCGGCGCGCCGGGCAAACCTAATCTTGAGCGGGGACAGCGATGCGCCACTGGCCGAAATGGACGTTTCCGGAGTTCGGTTTCGCTGCTTGGCGGGGCCGCATAAATATTCAAATCAGGACGAACTCCGAAGTACTCCCTCCAACGAACAACTCAGATGCAATACGCACAGGCAAGACAGCCATACATTTTGCGTGCGTATATTTTTTCTGGTGGCATCAAAAAAATTCAGGCGAGGGGGCGTACCCTTCCACCGCATGCATTGATGTTTCGCGGGTCTCGGGCGATACTTCCGTCATGTACAGCGATGCCGTTCTCGACCACTTCCAGAATCCTCGCAATGCTGGGACTCTGGACGGCGCGACGGCTACGGTCTCGGTCGAGAATCCCGTCTGCGGCGATATCCTTGAACTCTCCGTCCGTGTGGAACAGGGGCGCATCGTCGAGGCGCGTTTCAGAACGCGCGGGTGCGTTACGGCCATGGCGTGTTCGTCTCTCCTGACGGAGCTGCTCCAAGGAAAGACTCCGGCGGAAGCGCGGAGCCTCACCCCCGAGCAAATTTCGGAAGCGCTTGGCGGCCTCCCGCCGGCGACTTTCCATGCCGCGCAGCTGGCGCGCGATGCCATCGTGGCCGTGGCCTCGCGCCTGGAATAATTCATTCACGCATCGTGGCTATTCTTTCTCCGGCTCTAGAACATGCCGCAGCATGTCGGGGTCGTTAATGTTGAGGACCACGCCTTCTTCATCCGTGGTGACTTCGAGAACGTCGGCGGCGTGGGCCCAGACAACCGCGCGCGCGCCTTTTTCCGGAGGGGCTGCGAGCAATTCACCGAACAGAGCGCTTGAGAAAATGACGGGGTGGCCGCGGCGCCCCCTATAAGTGGGCAAGACAATTGCCTTTCCTTCCGAATAAAATTGCCCGATTAAGTCGCCGACCAAAGAGGCGCTCACAAGTGGGTGATCGACCGGACAGAGCACAATTCCGTCCGTGGCCATCCCCTCCAGGCTTCTGATCCCCTCGCAGATGGACGAAAGCTGGCCTTGCTGCCAATTGGGATTCAAAACCACCATGTGGGGACTTAGCTTTGCGATCGTTCGAATATCCTCCGCGCCTGAACCGAGCACGACGCGGGTGACGCCAACGCGCGGGTGGCGAGTGACTTGAATCAAGTGTTCGAGGAATGTGCCTTCGCGGTAGGGAAGCAGCGCCTTTGGCCGTCCCATCCGGCTGGATGCACCGGCGGAAAGAATGATGGCGGCGAGCAATCTATTCTCTGTATTGAGTCGAGACCGGTATTACATTCGAGATATCGTTGTCAGCCTTGACCGATTTGTGCAGGACATTTTTCGCGCCGCGCCGGATCGCAATCAACTCCGCCGTGATGCTGATGGCGATCTCTTCCGGCGTCAACGCTCCGATGTCGAGGCCCACGGGCGCATGGACGCTATTAAACTTTTCCGGCGCGACGCCGTCCTTTTCCAGCGCGCGATAGACGGAAAGGACTTTTCGCTTGCTTCCGATCATACCGATGTACCGGGGCGACGTGTTGATGGCCCAGGCCAGCACTCGCATGTCGTCTTTATGTCCGCGCGTGACGATTACCATGTACGTTGCGGCGGTCGGCTGGATCTTTTCAAACGCTTCCTCGAAGCTGGTATGTATTTCCTGCGCCATTGGAAATCGTTCGCGGTTGGCGAACGATTCGCGGTCATCGATGACACTGATACCGAACCCGGCCGTGTGCGCCGCATTGGCGAGCGCAATCGAGACGTGGCCGCCTCCGAAAATATAGAGCATGGGCTGCGGCAGGATCGGCTCGACGAAAATCTCGAGAGTGCCGCCGCAGATCAAGCCGTTGTCGTAGTTGGCTTCGTTATTCAGACTGAAGGTCATTTTGCGAGGGGCCTCCTCGTGCATGACTTCCTTTGCCGCGGCCCAGACTTCCGCCTCGACGCAGCCGCCGCCGATCGTGCCGGCGATCGAGCCGTCTTCCCGCACTAGCATGCGAGAGCTTTCGTAGCTCGGAATCGAGCCGTTGGTGTGGACGATGGTCGCCAAGGCCCCGCGCTTTCCCGAGCGTCGGAGTTTGATGACTTCTTCGAAGAGATCCATAGAAGAGGGTCCGAAATCAGAGTACGGCGCGCGGTCCATTTAGTCAACCGCGCCACACGTTTGAGGAGCAGCATGGGGCCGTTCGGCCGTCGCGGGCTTTCAAGTTAGAAAGACTTCCCCGGGGAGCGTCGAGATGAGAATCAGAAGGAAGACAAGCACAATTGCAGCCTGCAGGATTTGGACCTGGCCCCTTTGTAAGGAGCTCTGGCCCGTCGCGAACGATTTGCTTCGCATAGCCACCACGACGTGCAAGCCGATCAGGATCGCGACAAATATCAATTTTATATGGAGCCAACGGGCATGAAGATAGTACGTCGGGTTACCCGCAGCAATCACGATCCCAGCAAGCACCGCAAGAAGAGCCCCTGGATCCGCCATGCCCCGCAAGAATATTCGATTCAATCGCACAAGAGCTTCTAGAGCTTCGACGGAGGTTTCCTCCGTTTGCCGCATCAGCACAATGGTGGCTACAAGCAGACCACTCACCCAAAAAACGAAACCAAAGACATGCGCGACGAGTGTCCAAGCGACCATCGAGGCTCACAGTCTACCATTGGCGTGGCGGGTGGTGGCGGAACTTCCCCGCGCATGGATATGAGACCGTTTATTCAAAACTGGTCGACGAAAAGCGATGGGGTTCCCGCGCAGAAATGCGCGACCGGATTTCGAAATGGGGCCTAGCTATCTGCAGATATGTCGTCGAAGGAATGAATCACGCGGTGTTCAATGCCAACCGGGTCCGTCGTTCCCTCCCGTACGCAGAGCGCTGTTTGCATTCCAGCGCCGTGGGCCGCATCCAATTCCATTCCAACATCCGAAATAAACAGGATATTCGATGCCTCAAGAGCCAGCGTCTCCGCAATCCGTAAATAGCTAGGCGACGCGTTCTTGGCACCGGTCGTGGTATCGAAGTAGGCTCGAATGAATCCGGTCAAGTCGCCGAAATTCGTGCTGCCGAAGAGCAATTTCTGCGCGAGGACGCTGCCGGATGAAAATATGCAGACGGTCTTTCCCCGGCGCGACCACCGAGCCATGGCCGTCGGCACATCGGGATACACTTCGCCGTGTAATTCTCCAAGCTGATACCCGTCATGCCAGATCTTCCCCTGAAGCGATTTCAATGCGGTGCACTTGCTGTCGCGATCCATTAACCAGAGCCCGAACTGAGTGACGGAGGCCAACTCGAATTCGGGCGTTAGATCCACCCACTGCGGCTGGCCGGAAAGGTCCGCGGCCCGGTTCTGTAAGCGGAGAGCCTCGATATCTTGGCGAACGGCCGGATCGTCGCGGTGCCGCAGCAGGAATTGGCCTAGCCGCGTGCGCGCATACGGAAACAGCGTCCGGTAGACAAAATTGACGGGAGTCGTTGTGCCTTCAATGTCCAGAAGAATCGCGCGAATTGAATTGCCGCCGGGCGGCACTGTTGCCACTAGCTCACCGAAGGGCGAACGGGAATGTAGGTTGGACCGAAGCAAACCGGCTCGTAACCGCGATCGACGCCGCTCTCGGTGTAGTGCGGAGTCCATCCGGCGGGATCCTGAAAAAGGCGAATCGCTCGAATTCGCCGGTCGGAGCACAGATCGAACCAGTGGTGAGTTCCCAGCGGCACGCGAATCAAGTCCCCGGATTCGACCTCGACGGCGATGACCGGCCCTTGTTTGGGATGAAGGTGAAAAATGCCACGGCCAGCCACGATGAAACGAATTTCGTCCTCATCGTGCCAATGCTCGACGTTGAATCTCGCCAACATCGCGTCGAGACCGGGAGTCTGAGGATGAACGTCAATTACATCTGCCGTCACGTATCCTCCGCGCGCTTTGAGTTTTTCAATTTGCGGGGAGTATGCCGCAAGGATTTCTTCAGCGGTAGCCGTGGACGGAAGCGACGTGGCGCATTCCCAGTGCTCGTAGTGGATGCCAATCCCGGCGAGGTATCGGCTGATTTCTCCCGGCTCACTGATGGAACGCTTCTCGTCCGGAATCCTGATACGAGCCATTTGGCCTGCCTCTTGCGCAAATTGCTGCGGAACTATTTTGATTATACTCCGGTTCGGGACCGCGCCAACACTTCCAGCAGGAACTCCAGAACTTCGATATGGCGCTTAGCCTCCGCGAGATCCTGCCCCCATGTGTAGAGTCCATGGCGGCGAAGAAGGAAGCCGTGGACGGCCGGCTCCGATTGAAGCATTGCCTCAATCTGTTCCGCGAGTTGACCAATGTCCTGCCGATTCTCGAAGATGGGGAGGACTTCCCGATGCTCATGGGTGTGGACGCCCCGCAGACCCTTGAGCATCTCATAGCTTTCGAGCACAACGGCGCCATCGGCTGCATAAATATCAGAGAGCAAGGTGCTCCAGAGAGAGTGCGTGTGCAGCACAGCTCCTGCTTTGCGAGCACGCACGATGGCGAGGTGTAACCCGGTCTCAGCGGAGGGCCGTCCGGTGCCGCGGACGACGTTCGCTGACTCGTCGATTTCCAGGAGTTGAGCCGAGTCGAGAGCGCCCTTGTCCAGCCCCGTAGGTGTAATCGCCAGGCGCAGCGGTTTCACATTTACTACCGCGCTGAGGTTTCCGCTCGTTCCAAATACCCATCCGTGTTGATAGAAATTTCTTCCCGTTTCCGCAAGGGCCAGTGCCAGATCGTGAAATCGGTCCGTCGATGTTATTCGCCGAGAGCGCCGGGACGATTTCCTCCCGGGGCGATTCTTGGAAGCGGCCATGAGGCGAATTATCGCATGGCCGGCCCCTCGACAGCGATGCCGTCAGTCGGGCCTAAATTCTCTTCGCTCCGCGTACCGACCTGTAGTATCAACGGCGCCAGCACGCCGGACTTACGCACGGGCAGACGGAGAATAAAGACATGACAACGGGTTATCGGTGGTTCCGGGCAGGGGACTTGAACGGTTTCTTCGCGCTGATGTTTGACAACGTGGCGAACCTGGTGATTCTTGCCGGCATCCTGACCGGCGCGTTCGGTTTTCCTTCCTCAATCGTGCTTTATCGCATGATTCCGGGCACAGCCATTGGAGTGCTCGCGGGCGATCTCGTCTACGCGTGGATGGCGGCGCGCCTTGCGAACCAGACCGGCCGCGGAGACGTGACGGCGATGCCGCTTGGATTGAACGCGCCCAGCATCTTCGGAATGTCGTTCGGCGTTTTGGGCCCCGCGTATCTCGCAACCCACGACGCGTACCTGGCCTGGAAAGCGGGCATGGCCGTGACGGTCCTTGTGGGTCTGTTCAAGATTGTGCTTTCGTTTGGCGGCAACGCGGTTCGGCGAGCTGTTCCGCGAGCGGCGCTGCTGGGGTCGATTGGCGGGGCGGGGCTGGCGCTGATCGCCGTGCTCCCGATGCTGAAAATGTTCGCCGATCCAATTCCGGGGCTGCTTGCTTTTGGAGTTATTCTGGTCACGCTTGTCGGCAATGTAAAAATTCCCGGAAAAGTTCCGGGGGCGCTCGCATCTGCGCTGATCGGCATCGCGGCGTTTCACATTCTCCGCGCGGTTCACATCATGAGTCCGATTGCCGCGCCTCCGACGGGCGGCCAGGCCGCATTTCATCTGGCCTTCCCATGGCCGACCGTGGCGTTCCTCGGCGGCCTATCTCTCGCGTGGATTTACCTGCCAATCATGTTGCCATTTTCGCTCGCGACTGTGGTGGGAGGAATCGACAATACCGAAAGCGCCGCGGCCGCGGGCGACGTGTACGACACGCGCGCCATTCTGCTCACGGAAGGATTTTGCACGCTGTTGGCCGGCCTATGCGGCGGTGTTGTGGAGAGCACGCCCTACATTGGCCATCCGGCCTACAAAGCGATGGGCGCCGGGGCCGGCTACGTGATCCTGACCGGATTATTCATCGGGCTCGGCGGGATACTTGGCTACTTGCCATTTTTTGTGGCGTGGATTCCGGCGGCAGCGATTGCGCCGATCCTCGTGTACATCGGTCTCGAAGTCATTTCCCAGGCCTTCCTGGCGACGCCGGCGCGCCACGGCCTGGCCGTCGCGGTTTCGCTTTTGCCTTCCCTGGCGTTTCTGGTCGCCCTCGAAGTGACCGCGGCCCTGGGAGCCGTCGGCGCTCACGCCGCGCAGTTGACTGGCGACGTTGGCGAAACGATCCGAACCGTCATCCTGCTCGGCAACGGCTTCATTATTTCAGCGTTGATTTGGGGAGCGGCCACCGCGGAGCTTCTCGATGGGCGATTCCGGCGTAGTGCCTGGTGCTTGGTACTGGGCGCGCTGGCTTGCCTGTTTGGAGTAATCCACTCGCCCACCGCCGATGGCACGTTCGTGTTGCCGTGGCGCGCTGGTTCGCTGATCCCGTGGCACTTCGCATTCGGGTATCTGGCCGCAGCAATCGTGATTTTCGTCTCGAAGTATTTTACGCACGGCGATCCGGCGCTGCCACGGTAATCGCGGTCTCTACCCTAATGCTTGAAGCACGGCATCGGTGGAACGCACCTGGCCGATCCGGGGAAAAATGTTTTGAATCACGAAGGCGTGCCCCTCGGCGGTGAGGCTGGTCATCGCGTCTTCGGTGAAAATCAGTTGATAGGCGCGCTCGAAGGCGTCCCGGGCGGTGGATTCAACCCCGAAGTTCGTGGCAATCCCGCCGAGGACGATGGTACGAATGCCGCGCCGCCGCAGGTGCAGATCGAGGTCCGTGCCGTAGAACGCTCCCCACTGGCGCTTCGTAATGACCAGGTCGCCTTCTCGGGGGCCGACTTCGGGCACAATTTCCGACCAGTTCGGCGGCAGAGGTCCGCTCATCTGAATCGGCGCGTCCACTTGGGTGCTGACCGCGTCTTTGCGATCGGCCGCGAAGGAGACCCGCACCAGCGCAACGACCGCTCCCTGCTCTCGAAATTTAGTCGCGAGGCGCACGGCATTGCGTACCACCTCTGCGCCTGAACGCGGCGCTCCCGGCCGGGCGACGATTCCTTGCTGTAGGTCGATCAGAACGAGCGCCGTCGTCTTTGGATCAATGGAAAGCGTGCTCATCTGGAATCCCTCCCCTGAGTTGCCCCTGATTCCTTCGCGTGGGCAGACACATATTGTCACGCGGAAAGCGCGGTTTCTAGTGTTCTTCGCCGTTTGAGGGATGGGGAACTCGCCGAATCCAGTTTTCGCGCGAATATTGGTGCGCTCAAGGTTTCTCCTCGCACTGCCGATATTAAACTCGATGACCGCATCCCGACACCTGAACTGCCCGGAAATTCCCATCGCGCTGCTTGAACTTCCGCCGTTCTCAACGGTGGCAGTGAAGGTGCTCCAGTTAGTTTCCAGCGATTTCAGCGAACTGAAGGCTCTCAGCAATCTGATTGGTTCCGACCCCGCGTTTTCCGGGGCCGTCCTGCGCATCGTCAACTCGCCCCTCTTCGGAATGCGCAAGCAAATCGCCAGCGTATTTGATGCAACGGTGCTTCTGGGCCTGGAGCGCATTAAGGGCGTAGCCCTGACGATCGGAATCCGAACCTACTTGCAGGATACGTTGGAGGTCCCGGCGATAAAAGGATGCTGGCGGCACAGTCTAGCGTGCGCCATCATTGGCCGTGAACTGGCGCGCGGCAGTGAGGTCAAGGAAGACATTGCTTTTACCGCGGGGGTCATTCACGACATCGGCAGGCTGGCCCTGGCCGTGGTGACCTGCCCCCCAACACCGCACACTTCATAATACGACATCCGGACTATTCACTTGCTCAACGGTGGTGATCCCGTCACCGCCAGGGCTGTGGGAAAGTGGGAATCCCGCGCCTTCTGCGGGATTCCCAAGCGGAGTGGAAAAGTTGTCTTTACTTTTCCACGCAGCGCCTTTTCCACAGCCCTTCTCTCCGCCCGCTTCCCGCGCAAATTCCTCCGGCGTTCGGTATCCCAGGCTGCTGTGCGGGCGCTCTTCGTTATACTCTCGCTGCCACACTGCGATCTTCTCCCGCGCCTGGAACAGATTCTCAAACCAGCTCACGTTCAAGCACTCCTCCCGCATCCGCCCGTTAAAACTTTCCACCCGTCCGTTCTGCATCGGGCGGCCCGGTTGAATGTGCACCAACTCAATCTTCCGCTCGATGCACCAGGCCAGAAAATGCCGGCTCGTCAGCTCCGGCCCGTTATCGCAGCGAATCGCCTGCGGCACCCCTCGTTCCGTCACAATCCTCTCCAACACCCGCGTCACGCGTCGACTCGCGAAGCTGGTGTCCACTTCCAGTGCCAGGCACTCCCGCGTATACGCGTCCACCACGCTCAGCACCCGGATCGCTCGCCCGCTTTGCACCGCGTCATGCACGAAGTCCAGTGCCCATTCCTGATTCCCTGCGGTGCAGGCTCGTAGCGGCTGTCCGGTGCGCACGCAGTGTTTGCGCTTCTTGCGCCGAATACTCAATCCCGCCTCCCGATACACCCGATGCACGCGCTTGTGATTCACCGTCTCTCCCTTGCGTTGCAGCAAAACATGCAAGCGCCGATAGCCGAACCGCGGCTTCTCCCGCGCCAGTTCCACCAGGCGCGCTCGCAACCCTTCATCGCTGCGCTTGGTCTGGTAGCGGTAACTCGATACCGACATCGTCAGCAGTCGGCAGGCCCGCCGCTGGCTGAAGGCATACTGCTGGCGCACTTGCCCCACAGCCGCCTTCATGACTGCGAGCTCCATCCGTTTTTTCGAATCACCGATTGCAACGCGTCCTTGTCCAAGCTCAGATCCGCCACGAGTTTCTTGAGTCGCCCGTTCTCTTCCCGCAACTGCTTCACTTCTTGCGCCTCGTTTACGTCCATCCCGCCATATTTCGCTTTCCAAGCGTAGATCGTGTGCTTCGATACTCCCGCTTCCCGCGCCACGTCCTCCGCTCTTCCGCCCCGCCTCCACCTGCTTCAGCACGGCGATGATCTCGGCTTCTGTGTGCCTCGTTCTGGACATGCTTGTCCCCCTTTCCGAACTGCGAAATCATACTCAGGTTCGTGCGGATTGGGGGGATCAGGTCAGTGGCATATCCCTATCGCTACCCCGGATTTCTGACTGCCGGGCCGAGAGATTCTTGCGACCATCTCGATAGCGAACGCGAAATGTTCGCAATCGATCATTGCCAGGCAGGGCGCGAACTGGTGACGCGCTGGAACCTTCCCCAAACCTTCGTGGAGATTACATCGCGGCACCATGACCCCATGAACGCGGGAGAAATTGGCCTGCTGGCGATCATCCAGGCCAGTTGCATGCTCGCGGATACACTGGGATTCGATGCCGTTCTACCCGCGCATCCAAGGAATTACGCAGACTTGCTTGCGGGACTACCTAAAAAGTTCCGCGATAAACTTCCGGTTGACCCCGCTGACTTGACCTTCGTCGTTGCCTTCAAAATAAATTCAATCGAATCCACGTAGGAAGGGTTTCGGAAGATTATTCTTGGGAGGATGCCTTTTGTTCCAATCCATGAAATGCGCGCGACCCACTCCGAAGACCACAGGCCCGCCGTTGACATGGTTGTGCTCGCCCGCCGACTCCTGCTTCCAAGTCGGCTAATTCGCGATCAGCCCGCGAATCCCGGTAAGGTCGTTTGCCATCCAAAAACGCCAACCCAGAAGGTCGCCTGCGGGCGGCAACTCCAAGGGGAGAGCCGCCCGCGTGTCATCTCGTTTATTTCGCTTGCAAAGATTCGATATATTTATTCAGGTTGTAGATTCGCTGCGTGGACTCACCCTTGGTAGTCGAGTTGTCAATGGCACTGAACGTAGTTCCCCACACTGGCATGTCTTTCGATCCATGCGCTTTAGCGTTCTGAGGCCCGGTTTGAATTACTTGTGTGACGTAAGCATCCGGATATTTTCCATTGTGGGTTTGGGCTAGGAGGGTCAAGTTGCTAGGCGGAGTCTTGAATTCCGCTGCGGCCGGACCATCGCCCTTGCCGGTCGTTCCATGGCAAACGGCACAATAGGCTTTGTACATCTGTTCACCGGACGTCGTGGACATCGGCTTGATCGATTCCTTCTTGACTTTCGTTTGGGAATCCTGCGCTAAGGCAAGCGTTGCAGTTGAAAATACCAATGCGAACACCAGGACAGCTGTCTGAATGACCGACTTTTTCATCACATACCTCCAACTTTCGTCATTGAGTGGACCATATGTGGCCCGAGTGCATGTGCGCTTCCCCAACTCCCCGCTAAACAAACCTGGAAATCATTACCGGCGGATGATTTCTTAGTCATCTTTTACGTCGAAGATGCATTTGGATGCTGTGATCCAAATCACAGTTGTGACTCTCATATGACCCACTCTGACACAGCGCATTTCCAAGGGCGTCTAATCAATCTATTGAGTGGCGTCGTAATATCGGTCCAGGTTCAGAGCGCGACGGACCGCTCTCCCGTTTTGAAGCGAATGAGCCAAATCCATAGGGAACCGATGCTGAGCAGAACGCATAAGAATCCCGCCCACGCAAGCGCGCTGGGGTGTGACGAAATCCACCCAAGGATGCCCGGCGATCGAGCCTGATCGATGGCGTGCCCGAGTTCCGAAGGACTCCAAATCACTCCGGTTAAGGTGAAGCGCCACCGCAGGGAGGGGTCCAACAAAAAGATTTGATCCGGATGAATGAATTGGCCCTTGTCGTCCATGATCGAATATTGGAAGAATCGAAAGAAGTCAAGGATTTCATCTTCCCGAGCAGTGACAACCTTCCAGTTTTCCGGCACGCCTTCCCGTTTTCGATATTGCTCGATTGTCGTTGAGGTATCCGCCGCATCGAAGGAGAACACGAGAATCCGCAGAGCGCCGCCGGAGTTGAGGCTTGCCAGGGCCTGCTTGAGCTTCCGGGTTTGGAGCGGACAACTTACCGCGCAATTGGTGTAAATGGGCAAGACCACTACCGGTCCGCCGCCCATCGCCGCCAGCATCGAGCGCAGGGACACGGCGCCTCCGCCGTCATCCATTACTTCGATATCAGGGACCTCGGCGGAATTGTCAGCGGCGGGAATGACGCGCGCGTGGGCGGACGCGGCTGCAAGGAGCGCAAAGAACAGGCAGACTCGCTTCATTCCGGTGAGGAGTCCAACAGACATCATTCCCCCGGTTTTACCGCAACAGGACTATCAGGGTGATAGCCCGGGACCAGCTGGAAATGGCTCTTCACGATATCGTTCAATGGCGGGTAATAGGCCAGAACCACCGCCAGAACCGCGGCGGCTATCCAGGGCGTGAAATTCCTGACGCCAGGAATGTTTTCATCGTGATAGGGCTCGCTCATCGGAATCGAGAACGGCACGTTTTCTTTTGCCGGCTCGGGCGTTGCGGCCAGGCTGAGGATGAGAACCACCATAAAAACGAGAACGGCAAAGGCCATCACGATTCCGCCGATGAGAGCCAGGTGCGTGGTGATTACCCAGTCCGGCCGGAAGCTGGAGGATTGAGGATTCAGGTACGTCAGCCCTAAATTGGTCCGCCGCGGCTCTCCTCGCAGGCCCCCGGCAAAGAGACCTCCGGAAAAAGTGAACGTTCCAAGCATCCACAGGTAGGGAACAGCAACCGCAAGTCCGCGCGAAATCACCGGCTTTTTCAAAATTCCGGTAATCAGGAAAAGACTCATTCCCAGAATTCCGAGGAAAACCGGGCCGCCAACGGTCAAATGAAAATGGGCCGGAAGCCACGCCGTGTTGTGAACGACATTGTTCATGGCATAGGAGGCGTTAATAATCCCCGTGATTCCGCCAAAAATGAAAATCACCAGGCCGCAAAAAAGATACGGAAAAAGCCAGTTCTCACGATCGAAATAGGGCAGCTTTTTCCACCACGCGAATAATCCGCTTCCTCCTTTCAGCCGCGCCGCGTATTCCAGGGAAGCGGAAACCGTAAACGCCGTCACCAGGCTTGGCACGACGATCAGGAGAGTGAGGACCGCTTGAAGCCCCTTCCAATTATTCGGAATTCCGGGATCGGCGAACTGGTGATGCAAGCCCAGCGGAGAAGAAAGTACAATAAACATCAGAAAGGTGAACCTTCCCGCGAAGTCGCTGTAGAGCTTGCCCCCGGCTAATTTCGGCAAGACCGCGTAATACATGGTGTAGGTGGGAAGCAGCCAGAAATAAACCAGCGGGTGACCGAAGAACCAGAACAGCGTGCGGCTCAAAACGACGTTCACACCCGGAGTCCATCCCAACGACCAGGGCAGCAGCAGAACCAGGACTTCAAATGCCACCGGGAGGGTGGCAATCTGCCACATGATAAATGTCGCCAGTATTCCCACTACGGCCATGGGAGTTTTCTTGCCGGGATTCTGCTTGCGCCAGCGAAGGTACGGAGGGATCCAAGTATAGAGCGCAATCCACGAGCCCACGATAAAGAGGGCGAGGCCAATGTAAAAAATCGGACTCGCCTTGAGCGGCGGATAGAACGTGTAAAGAACCGTGGCTTTACCGGCGAAGATCATGGCCGCCGCCATCACCGCCCCGACCAGCATGAGCGCCATGGAAAGTCCCGCGCCCAGCGTGGAAAGGGGGAGTTTCAATTCCTGCGCGACCACCGCGTGTCCAAATGCCACGGCAAAAAAAGTCGTGAGAACCAGCGCATTGATCACGCCGTGCGCCGTGAGGCCCTGGTAGTAATCGATTCCGGCAAATGACGAAGCGCGGATCACGCCCGCGCGGTACATCACCTGCAGAACCCCGTGATAAATTCCGAAAAGAAGCAGCAGGAGCGGAATTAGCAGTTCCGCCAGGACGATTCCGCGCAGGGCTTTTTGCTGTTCCATGATTTATTTCAACGCTTTCAGGTAATCGATAATGGTCTCGATCTCCTCATGCGTCACAGGAAGCTTCGGCATGATGGGATTGAATCCCTTCACAACTTTCCGGCCCGGCGACTCGATCATTTCCTCGATGTAGTTCTCGTCCGCGGTTTGCGTGGTTCCGTCGGTGAATTCCACTTTGCTGCCCCAGAGGCCCTTGAACGTCGGACCCACGCTCGGCGTCCCGTCCAGTGTGTGACAGGCGAGGCAGCCTTTTGCATCGAGGATCGCCTTGCCGGGTCCGCTGGGGACTCCCCCGGCCGAAGGCGTCTCAGACGACGGCAGGCCTTCGGCGGAGATGTCGGAGGCAGTATCACTCACCACGATTGCGGCGTTCATGGCCTGATGCCCCACGCCGCAGTATTCATGGCAAATGATGGGGTAAACGCCGGGCCGGTCGAAATGAACGCGAGCCTCGTTAACGACGGCGGGTTCCACCATCAGATTGACGTTCGTTCCCAGGACATTGAATCCATGAGTCACGTCCTTGCTGATCACGAACAGATCCAGTGTGGATCCGACAGGAACCGTAACGCGGCTGGGTTCAAATGCCCACATGGCGGCGAGGAAATGGATTTCATAGTTCTTGCCGTCGTGTTTCACGATCGCGCCGTGCTCAAAAATCTTGGAGTTGGGAACACAATCAGGAACCGAAATTCCCATCCCCCAGGCCGCGTATCCGATCATTCCAATACCCAGGCAGGAAACGAGGAAGGCCGTCAGGATGACGCGCTTCTCAATTCCGTCTACTCGATCATTTTTTCGCGTGCCATCGGACATCGGTCTTTTGCTCTCGTGAAATTTCTTCTAGGGATGAAACTGCCGCTGGACCATCAGATAAAAAAGCCCCGCCCAGATCAGGCCGAAACCAATAATAAGGCTCACAAAAAAAGCAATCGCTCCCCTGGGAAAAAAATCCTCTGACTTGGAAGCAGTAGTTTCTTCCGGCTGCGCAGGAGCAGATGTCTTGGGGCGGGGTGCGTTATTCATGGCCTCTCCGCGCAGGCTCAGAACAATTGAGCATGCCGCGTGTTCTGCGAGCTTATAACTAGAGACCGGAACCACAGTGCCGGTACCCTTATACACCTCGGCACCCGTCGGAGGAACCGAATTGTTTTCTCACTGATCCTTCTGGTTCCGAATTGTCACGTAAAGTGCCTAACGGCAATCCCTGCATCGCGAACCAGGAGATTCCCGATTCGGAACAGACCCAGATCAATTCAATCGGCGGAAAGGTGAACGGAGTTCAGTCAGGCAAGTCAGGTCAGCAACTGTTCGGCAAGTCCGGTCACTCGGCTTGGTCCACGTCACAGATCGCGGTTCTGAAAGTGGTAAATCGCCACGGCTAGCGCGCCGACCATGAAGACGCCTGCGTAACCGATCATGGTCAGGCTCGGCACGGAGATGTCCGCGAACGGAGAAAATTGCAGGGAGCCCGCGAGGGGCGACTCCATCTCGAAGGCGGCGCGCCGCCAGATGGCCTCGCTCGGCATGACGAGGCTTGAAATGATGCCCAGTGTTACGAGACGCGAGCCTTCGACAAACCCGCTCATCTGCTCGAGCCATCCGCCCAGGAACGCCAATCCGTGCAGGCCCAGGACGATCACGCCATTGGTGAGTGTTGAAAACCAAGTCCCGAACATGAACGTGACGGTCAGGGCCAGGACGCACTCCAAAAATACCAGGAGCGCGCCTTGGACCGGATTCTGCGGGACGACTCCTCCGATCCAGTGAGCCTCTGCGAGTGTCCCGCTAAACATGAGCGCCACGTAAATCGCCAGCATACCGATGAAACCCATCCACTTGCCCACAAGGACTTGCCAGCGCGCGACGGGCTTGGTAGCGATGGCGTGAATCGTGCCGGAATCGATTTCGCCGGAGATGGTGTCCACCGAAGTCAGAATGGTCATGACCACGGCCAGCAAATCCACCGTATAGAGCCCGATCATGAGCATGCCGCTCACGATCTGGTATTGCAAAAACGGCGGAATCGAGCCCCTGCTGAAATCCGCCATCTGGTAATGCAAGCCGATGCCGAACACAACAAAAAAGCCGAGTCCCGCGATGAGCGCGGTCCACAGGATCTTCTTCCGCGCGGCCTCGCGAAACGTCATTCCGGCGATGATCCAGAGAGCCATCAAAGTCCTCGATCTTCGCCCATGATTTTCAGGAATACATCTTCCAGCGATAGCCGCTGCGGGGTGAACTGGTAGACATCGGCGCCCGCCGCGACCAGATGGCGCAGGATGTCCGGCAGAAAATCCTGCGAACGCGTCGCCAGCGTAAGTTGTTCCTCCTCGACTAGCGTGGAAGTGGCCCACGGAGCAAGCCCCGCGATCGTTTCCTGGGTAAGCTTCCGCGCGCGGACAACGACGCGAAGCTCTTCTGCATGCTGGCGTCCGGAGGTCGCGGCTGGTCACCACTTCGCCGTCGCGGATGAAAACCACCTCGTCGCAAGTGATTTCAATTTCGCTCAGGATATGGGAGTTGAGGAAGACGGTCGCGCCGCGCTCGCGCTGGGCGCGGACGATATCCCGCACCAGGCGGCGGCCCATCGGATCGAGGCCTGACGTCGGCTCATCGAGGAAGATCAGTTCCGGCTCGTGAATCAGCGCCTGCGCGAGTCCGATTCGTTGCAGCATCCCTTTCGAGAACGCTTGCAGGCGCTTGTCGCGATGGGGTGTGAGGCCGACGAGGTCGAGATAAGCCGGAACGCGTTCGCGAAGCGTGTCCGATGGCACGCCGGAGAGTCGACCGTGCAGTGCGAGGAGCTCCGCGGCGGTAAGCCAGTGGTAGAATCTGAAATCTTCCGGCAGAAATCCGATCTTCCGCCGAATTTCGACGTTTCCGGCGGGCACGCCCAGCACGAACGCTTCGCCCCCGCTTGGCTTCACAAGTCCGAGGAGCATTTTGATCGAGGTACTCTTGCCGGCGCCATTGGGCCCGAGGAAGCCAAAAATCTCTCCCCGGCGCACCGATAGCGAAAGGTTGCCGACCGCGACCTTGTTCTTGAAGACCTTCCGCAGATTTTGCGTCTGAATCGCGAAGTTATTGGAGTGATCCAGGGGCTGCTCCACGTTTTGGGTTATGCATTACTTGAGTGAATTTGCCAGATCGACGGCTTCGCTGGAATCGCCGAAGCCGACGAGCGAATAGACCGTTCCATTTTTCGCCCAGATCAATGTGTAACCCGGACCTCGCCTGCCAGCCAGCGTTAGCAGCGTCCCCTGCACTCCGTTGACCTTTACCCCCTGATAGGAGCGAAGGAAGCGCGGCACGGTCATGCTCAGAGTCGATTTCCAATCAACTGTCTGGAGAAAATCCTGAGACTGGGTGGGAGACATTCCCGCAACCTCGAGCCCGATTTCGGCCAGGTTCTTCACGTCCAGGCCCGGCGGGACATTCACGGTGGGGCTGGGGCCTTCGCGCAATCTCACGCAATCGCTGAATTCCGTCGAGGACGGCGTCGGGCCCGTGACATTGCTGGCAATCGCGTTCGTCGCGGTGGTCGGCTGGGGGCAAGTCCCGTACTGCAGCTTGGACTGCTCTCGGCATCTGCACGCTGACGGCTGCTCCATCGAGCGATTGCGGCACGATCAGGTTCGCGTGGCCCGCCTCATCGAAGATGGCTTGCAATCGGGAACGATCGACTGTCAGGTTGATGTCGTGCTCGCCGGTCACGACCAATTTCGGCGCGTCCTTGCGATTCGCCAATAGCTGCACCGGAAAACCCGCGAGTTGAGCGGCCGCGGACGGATCGGACGGCTGCTGGTCCTTTTCCGCTTTTGTCACAACAACTTTGTCGGAGATCATCTTGGCGACCATTTCATGCAGCGCCGGATTGGCATTGGGATCGGTGAAGGAGGAAAGGTCCACGTTCACGGCCTGGACCTTCTGCACGCGGAGGGACCTGAAAAATTGCCCCACCAGCCCGCGTCCCGCCGGGAGAATCAAGACCAGGGCAGCGACGCCAATCACCACCAGCCCCGCAATGAATGGTCGCCAGCGTTTCATGGAAGATTCAGCCGTCATGGGAATGTCCTCCTTCAAGCAGTCCGTCGGGTCCATCCGACGGGGCGGATGGACACCCGGTCACCTTCGCACTGCCGGCCTTAAGGAACACTTAAATGGGTACAACAATTTGTATACGCGCAACGGGCCGGAAAATTTCAAGAATTCTCAGATTTCTCAGTGCTGGCCCGCCGCCCTGGCGAAGAAAGCATCCTGCCGCCGTTTCACTTCCTCCGGCGCAACGTCCTCCACGTGCGTGGCGATGCCCCATTGCTGGCCGAAGGGATCGGTCAACTTGCCGTAGCGGTCTCCCCAGAACATGTCCTGCACAGGCATATCGACACGCGCTCCGCCGGCGACCGCGGCGTTGAAAATCGTATCCACGTTTGGCACATACAAATGGATATACATGGGGTTGCTGGCGCCGGGCTCCGGTAAAGCCGGCAAAAGCTTGCCCATCGCATCGTTCAGAAAAATCGTCGAATCGGCAATTTTCAATACGGCATGCATGATTTTTCCACCGGGGCCCGGCACGCGGGCGATTTCCGTGGCTCCGAATACGGACTTGTAAAACTCGATGGCGCCGGCTGCGTCACGACAAACCAGATTCGGCGTAATTGCGTGCAAATTGTCGGGAACAGGTTTCACTTGAGCTGACATGACGACCTCCTGAGTTTTCTTCGGCTGGAGCCGCGGTTCCAGTTACGGACTGGAATCGAACGCGGCAGGTCGATTCTCCGACTCTTCGCCCGCCAAGTCAACGGAGACAGGTTCGCGTAACCGCCCAGAATCGCGAATGGCGGATTGTGGCAGGATATCCTTCAAAAGCTCAGGTGATCAGTTGACCGTCACGGTGAACGCCAATGACGATTGCGTTGTGGTGGTCGTCTGAGATGGCGGGGAAGAACTCCCTCCACCACAGCCGGCCAATGGCAGGAACAGCAACAACCCGAACAGAAAGACCAAAGAATAGCGAATGGCTTTCTTTCGGCCGGCGCCCAGCCAGATCAAGCCCAGCGGCAGGCCTGCGAATCCCAGCAACGTTGCAAAGAAAAAGTTCCCGCTGGCAGCCAACGCCGCAATCTGCTGCGTGACCGTGAATACTACGAGGGACGGATATACGCCCGTGACCGTGGCGCCGGAAGTCGAAATCGTCACTACGCCGTTGGCGTAACCGCAGGACGCTCCTGACGGCAGATTCACGCAGGTTGCGGATAGGGTCGCGCCGGATGCGAGCCCGGTGAACGTTACCTGTAATTGAGCTGACAGGCCATGCTGCACAATCACCGATGTATTGGCGGATCCAACCGTGAAGGCCCCGGGTGTGCCAGGTGCCGTGTCGATCACGAAGTTGTAAGTCCCGGACGTCCCGCCCCCGGTGCTCGCGGGGTTGGCAACTGTAATGTTCACGATCCCTGCCGAACTGAGATCCGTAGAGGGAATAGAGGCGTTCAACTGCGACGCGCTCCCCTGAGGTGTAACAAGGCTGGTCCCGTTCCACAGAACAGTCGCGCCCGATGCAAAATTGTTTCCGTTCACAACCAGGGTGATGGCCGACGACCCCGTGTTGGTCATTTCAGGCGTCAAGCCGGTGATGACCGTCAAATTGGTGGCCCCATCAAATACGGAAGTCGCCGATGCCCAGTTGCCGACGCCAGCAGGGGAGTTGGCGGAGGTTGCAGAGTAAATAAATGAAATGGGTCTCGTATCGCTGTTATAAAAACTAGAACGCCCGTCATCGTCATTTAAATGGGAGGGCGGCGTTCCAACAGTAGTATTATCATCCACGGAATCAACTGCCTGGTTTAAAGTAGGCGTGTGCCCATTGGCATCGGTCACAGTTCCAGTGATCGTGTGCCATTCGATCGTGGTCATGTTCAGCACCAGGCTATTCGCTTGGCTTGGCGTGATCATTCCGGAAGCGAGATTCCCAGTCGTCGTCTGGTTTCCGGTTGCTGTCGTATCCACATCGTGGGGGGACGCAAGCGCGCCACTGATGTCGTAAAAATCAACGAAATTGAGGCCTTGGGAAGCCCCGCTGTAAGTAAGGTTGATGGTCATGTCAGGGCTGGTCTTCGCGTTGGCCGCATACATGATCTGCGACGTTTCACCACCCGTTGAACTGACGGCTCCCAGAGACCAGGCATTCCCGTTGCTATCCGAAATTGTGCTGATCGTGACACCTGTGCTTGCCAGCGATATAACCAGAAGATTTCCCGTACAGGGAAATTGAGCCGGATGGGAAGCGACATCGTACCACTCGCCCTGCATGTGCACGATCCTGATCCCCGGCCCGGGGGCGCTGCCGGCGGACGCAGCGTGCAGCGTCAATGCCACTGCGTTAAAAGTATCCGTCCCGGATGCTGTGAAACTCGCGGTCGGACTCGATGTGCTGGTCGAATACTGCGCTATCTTTCCGGCCTCACGATTGGCCGAAAGCAGCGTGAAATTCGCGCCTGCGGTAAGGTTTGTTAAGACAGGGTCAATGGTTACTGTGTCTGCTCCCCACATCCAAACCAGGTCGCCAAGCGCGGGGCTGCTGGACATCGTGATACTTACTGGACTCGCTTGGCCAACCGATCCAGTTGGTCCAATTGGACCCGAGGTTTGAATGTTATTGAACTCGGAAAGGACCGCGGAGATACGCGACGGTGAAGACGTTCCCGTATAGGTAATCGTGATGACCTGTGTGCCGGCTGCAACATTAAGCGCATAAAAACTGGCGACCGTCAGGCCGCCGGTCGAGATGGATGGTCCGGCGACCCACGTATTACCCTTATCGTCCCTCGGTGACCCTATCGACAGACTTGCATCCCCCTCCACGCCCAATATCAGGGCGTTTCCACCAAGAGTGGGATTGGGCAAGGTCACTTTTAAACTGGGGTTGGTGCCCCCTGTGTTTTCCCGGCCCGTGGAAACGTGTTGCACGAGGGTTGGCGTTGCCGCCGCAGCGAACGCAACACTGCCGTGACCCGAATCGAACCAGTTCACTAAAACCAATGTGACCGCAAAAGCCAGCAAAAGGCGAATCAAACCTTTCGCACGAACCCCTGGAAAAGACCTGAATTTCATGAACATGGGGACCAAATTACGCCTCGGCTCCTCAAATCAATTAGACCGGGATTTCCACTGAGGAATCCGGGCATTAACTTGCATAAGCTACCGCCTGGGGATTCGCAAGTACCGAATGGAAATTTTGTGAATACCAGTACGATCCGTTCCCTAGCCCCCGCAGACGCCTCTCGCAAATTCTTCCCCGTTGAGCCAATGTTCATCCGTGAAGCGGGAGTAAGACTTCCTCGTAGATGCCGGGTCATGGAGCAAGGTGGCACGGGAGCTTCAAGTGTGAGAAAATGTCATCGAAGGGCGGAAACGATGAGCACATCCATTGGCAAGAACGTGACTCTCGACAAGCCGGATGATTTCGGCAAGCTGCTGGAGGACGAAGGAATTATTTTCACGCAGCTCGACAAGGCCGTAAACTGGGCGCGCAAAAGTTCCATCTGGCCGCTCGGATTTGGCCTGGCGTGCTGCGCGATTGAGATGATGTCGATGGCGGCTGCGCGGTTCGACGTGGCGCGTTTCGGCTCGGAAGTGTTTCGTCCTTCGCCGCGCCAGGCGGATCTGATGATTATCGCGGGCCGTGTGTCGCAGAAGATGGCGCCGGTCATCAAGCAGCTTCACGAGCAGATGCCTGAACCCAAATGGGTGATCTCGATGGGAGCCTGCGCCACTTCCGGCGGCGTCTTCAATAACTACGCGATCGTGCAGGGCGTCAACCAGGTGATCCCCGTGGACATTTACGTCCCCGGATGTCCGCCGCGCCCCGAAGCCCTGCTCTATGCGATCCTGCAACTCCAGGAAAAAATCACCAACGAACGCGGCAGCTTCAAGCGGGCTCTGAACATCGCCTAGAAGCTGTGTCATAAATGGGCCTTGTGGGTCGCGGCTTCAGCCACGACATCAAGAGCCAAGAAAGGCCGGGCTTTAGCCCCTGAAGTGGCAGGCAAAGACCGGTCGCGGGGATTTATGAGACGAGCTCTAGTCGAAATCTCCCCAAGCGAATTTTATTTCAATTCTTGTGGCGACCCCCTGTAAATAGTCCCACCCCCAGGCGCAACTGGACCGTATTGATTCCCGGGTTTGCCGAACTGATCCCCGCGTTGGAGATGTGCATGAATCGCACGTCGGTGCTCCAGGTGAATCTTTCACCGACGATATGAATTCCCAGTGCGCCGGCGGTGGTGAAGTTCACCCGCGAAGTCCCCGGGGGCGCCTGAACGTTCGTAAAAAGAGCGCCGCCGCCAAGTTCCGCGTAAGGCACGATGCGGCCGCGGGTATCGAAAACCCATTTCAGTGCGAAGGGATTGATCGCGGCGCCATACGCCGTGCCGGTGGGCTGAAACAGCCAGAAAATTGGCACCGCGTCCACTGCATACTCGAACCGGCCTCGGATAAAACCCGGTCCGTGCGGTCCCGTCAGCACCCAGCCGTATCGCGCTCCCACCGTCCAAACCCCCGTGTGGGAGGCAATCCCTTTCACACCATACCCGCCTGTCGTCCACACCTCCAACTCATGTCCGCCTTCTTCCGGCCCGGCTTGCGCACGGGCCGGCCGAGCGCTGGCGACCAGAATCAAACCGCTCAAAAGTAAAAAAACGGAAACGTGCCTGAAGACGAGGATCATGCCCGACCGAATGTTCTGAACGCTCCGCACCGTGGAAGAAAGATACAAGAACATCGGAGAATTGACAAACGTGACGATTTTTCCATGTCCAGCCCGCTTCCGAAATTTAACAGATCGCGCCCAGTGGAGGCGGCATGTGGCAGGTCCCAGGAAGGGAGGCGACCTTACTCCGCCGATTCAGGGGCCGAGCTTCGGCGCACGCTCGATCCTTGCGGGGAATATGTCATTTTCAGGGTAATGGCTAAAGCGACGAGGATGGCAGTGATGCCGTTGGCCCAAATTACTGCCGCTGCGTGCAAGATCAGTCCGTACGCCAGCCAGAGCAGAGTGCCGCACAAGTAGATAAACAGCATGGGATAGGAGAGGTCTTCTCCACCCTGTTTTTTGATCTTGATCACCTGTGGAATAAACGAACCCGTCGTGAAAACCGCCGCCAACGTACCAATGTAAAATAGCAATCCCATTTCAGCTCCCTCAAAATCATCTTCCTGAATCATCGTACTAGCGAACAAATCCCTTGAGGGTGCGAGGCGCAAGCGGTTGTCCTGTTAGCCAACGAACCCGGGTCGCCAAAAATTAAAATGCGGCCAACGTTTCGACTTCACGCGCGCGAAGAATTCACAAGAAGAGGAGGCGAGATCACTTCCACGGCGGTTCCTTCCGCATTGAGGCGTGTTCCGATCGCCGCATGCTCGCGCCTTACGTAGCCCAGGCCGATGGGTCTGCCAAGAACAGGGGAAAAGGCAGTGCTGGTGACATAGCCAACTTCGCTCGGGGCATTGTTTCCCGCGGCAAAAAGCTTCGTCCCGGCGGCGGGTGGTTCCCCGGCAAGAAATTGCAAAGAGGTCAGCCGCCGGTTGGCATGGCCGCGCGATCGAACCCGCTCGACGATCTCCTGTCCCGTGTAGCAGCCTTTTTCGTAGCTGATGTGGGAATGTTCCAGTCCTGCTTCATGGGGAATATTCTTGTCATCGTAATCGCTGCCAAACCATGGCGTTCCGCACTCCTGGCGAATGGAGTTGATCGCTTCCATGCCCGTGGGCGAACCGCCGTGCGCCCGCACTCGTATCTCCAGTTCATGCCACAAGCGCGCAAGGTTCTCGCGCGGGGCGATCAGCATGGCCGCGGGGTGGCCCGCAAATTTGTGATGCACGACGCGGCAGGGAATTGAGCCCAGGGTAACCTCCCGATGAGAGAACTCAGGCAGTTCAGCAAACTCTATTCCGGCCAACTCCGAAATCAGGGCAGCGGCGCGTGGCCCCACCAGATCCAGCGTTCCTGTCGAGGGCGTCACATCCACAAGCGCAACGTCGTCCATGATGATGAATTTATCGAACGTCGAAAACGTCCGCTCGCGGACCATGGCATGCGAGGCCGCAAGAATGCCGCTTTCCAGAGCCAGGGTCTCAACCTCGGCCAGGATGTGTCCTTGCGGCGTCAACAGCAATCCGACGGTTCCCAATCCAGGCTTGAGGTCGCGCACATTGGAAGTCAGAACCGCGTTGACGTAGCGCTGCGCATCCGGCCCGGAGAAATTGAATGACGCCCGGAAATTTGTATCCACCAGCGCCAGTGACTCTCGAGCCGCCGAATATTCAGCCCTGAAGTCCCCGAAGCGCGCCGGCAAGAGCGTTCCAAAATATTCCCCGATTTCCGCCTTGGCGGACCGGTGCAGATCGAGCAATGGAGTCTCAAGCGGCATTGACCTCCACATGTTAGCAGAAGGCGGACTCCCGCGAACTGTGGTGGTGCGCGCTCCACGAAATCCAATGCTATATTTAAGTCCGTGCCGCACAGCAAGCTCATCCATGAAATCCTTCCCGTGGGGATGCTGCAGTGCAATTGCCACATCGTGGGAGACCCGCGGACGCTGGAAGCGCTGGTCATCGATCCGGGTGGCGATGCCGAGCAGATTCTTGAAACCATACGGCGCTATGATCTGAAGGTTCGAGCGATCATCATTACGCACACGCACATTGACCACGTCGCGGGGCTGCACGATGTTCAACGCGCGACGGGCGCCCCCGTTTACATGCATGCGGATGATTTGGAGCTGTACCGCATGCTTGACGCGCAAGCCGCCTGGATCGGTTGGAAATCGCCCGAACGCGTGAAGGTCGACCAATTGTTGCGGGAGGGAGATTCGGTCCGCTGGGGGCCTTACGAAGCGCAAGTGATTCACACCCCCGGCCACACACTGGGCAGCATATGCTTGTACATGCCATCGGCAATTCCCGACGCCCGCGCCGCCGCAATCGCGGCGAAATCCACCGAACGCCTGCCGGGGCGGCTGTTCGCCGGTGATACGTTATTTGCCGGGAGCATCGGCCGCACCGACCTTTGGGGAGGATCGTTTGAATCGATCATCGCTTCACTGAAGGGCAAGGTCCTCGAGCTACCTGACGACACTTTGGTGTACCCCGGCCATGGGGAAGCCACGACGATCGGCAGGGAGCGCGCGACAAATCCGTTTCTCATCGGGAATTGATGGTTCATTCCCGCGACTCTCTCAAGAAAGTTGAGCCTGACGGCGGCTGACGCATAATCCAAATTGTAGGGAAAGGGGAATTTATGAGACTTGTAGATCCGATACTGATGGAGCTTGACCAGGAAGGCCAGACGACCAAGCGCGTGCTCGAACGAGTCCCGGAAGATAAACTCGCCTGGAAGCCGCATCCGAAGTCCTACTCCCTGGGCCAATTAGCGCTGCACATTGCCTCGGCGCCCGGTAACCTGGCAGCCGCCGTTTCCATGGACAGTTTTGAGATTCCCAATTTTACTCAGCCGTCCCCGGCGAGCCGTAAAGAAATCCTCGACGCGTTCTCCGCGAGTCTTGAGAGCGCAAAAACCACCCTTGGGAAGATGGATGACGCCAAGTTCATGGGGATGTGGACGTTGAAGAAAGACGGCAAGGTCCTAATGTCCGTCCCGCGGGCCGGATTCATTCGTTCGATCCTTCTGAATCATATCTACCACCATCGCGGGCAGCTCTCGGTCTATCTGCGGCTCCTCGACGTTCCGGTTCCCTCCATCTATGGCCCGAGCGCCGACGAGAACCCCTTCGGCTGATCCGGGCCTACTTGTCTGGGGCGCCCCTTGGTTTACGGCCGGGCGCCCCTGAACGGAGGAACGCATGCCCTTCCAGTGTGGCGGTCCCGGTTATTGGCTCCCGGACGTGAATACGATTTAGAACGCTTCATTGCCTCCATTCTTGACACTCAGTCGCCGCAACGGTTAACCTCGCCTGCGGATGCGTGCAACCCTTCGCAAGTTTTTCATTGCCCTCGTGATATTGGCGGCCCTGGTCGCGCTCGCCTATCAATCACGGCATAAGATTCACCTGGCAGACTTCACCTGGAAGAATTTCTCCAATAGCGTCCTTCAGGCGAACGTCTGGCTATTATTGCTATCCCTGATTCTGATTTACGTTTGCTATGCCGTCCGAGCGATCCGGTGGCAGCGTTTCTGCCGATATATCGGTCCCACTACGTTTTCCAACACTTACTCGGGCACGCTGATGGGTTTCGCTTCGATTTTCGTTCTCGGGCGGGCCGGTGAGCCCGTGCGGCCGCTATTGCTGGCTCGAAAAGAGCGCCTGCCCGTGTCAAGTATGTTTGGAATCTATTTCTTGGAGCGCTTTTGCGACTTTGCCGCCGCTGCCACGCTTGCCTGCTTGAGCCTGCTCGTTTTTCCTGGCCTTCTCTCCGACGCGGGCGCGGACATGGGCTGGGTCAGCGGCGCAAGGCGTGGGGGATGGCTTCTGCTCGCCGCCCTGTGCGGCATGGTGGGGATTTTGACTTATTTCCGATTACATGGAGCAAGTGCCGTCGAACGGGCCCTGGAACGCTGGCATGAGGCAGGAGGGATTCGTGGCCGGTTCGCCTCCGTAGTAGCAGGGGTCAGCGAGGGGCTGCAGGCCATACGCACGCCATCCGATTTGGTTGCGGCCCTGCTTTACACGGCCCTGCACTGGTTCCTGGCTGTCTTGATCTTTCTCGGGGTGGCGAAGGCTTTCGCCGCCTCATTCCAGCATTCCGACATGAATTTCGCCGGCGCGATGCTCTTGCTGGCGGTCACGCTGGTGGGGTCCGTGCTGCAACTGCCGGGCGTCGGCGGCGGCGCGCAAATCGCTGCGTTCATTGGCTTGACCAAAATTTTTGGCGTCCAACCGGAGCCGGCCATGGCTGTAGCGGTCGTGCTATGGATTATCACCTTTGCGGGTTCGACCCTCGTGGGCATTCCGCTGCTGATCCACGAAGGCATGTCCATGGGCGACTTGAGGCAGTTGGCGCGCGCCGAGGCCGAAGCGGAAGAGGCCGGCAAGCACGTTACGGTGCCCGTTGCGAATCCCATCTCAATTTCCAAGGGACTCAAGCAAAAGCTGCCTGGAGATTCTTCCCGTTGAAGTGCCCATTTTGCTCGACCATAGAAGACAAGGTAATCGACTCGCGCGAGGGGCGCGCCGGGGATTTGATTCGCCGCCGCCGCGAATGCCTGAAATGCGGGCGGCGATTCACAACATACGAGCGCATCGACGAAATCCCCTACATGGTGATCAAGAAAGACGGCCGCCGTGAACGGTTCGACCGCCAGAAGATCCTGCAGGGGCTGCTCAAGTCCTGCGAAAAAAGGCCCGTTGCGACCGCGAAGCTGGAATCCCTGGTCGATGAGGTCGAACGCTTCGTCCACGAAGCCCCCGAACGCGAGCGCAAGACCAGCGAAATCGGCGAACTTCTGATGAATCGCATCAAGAAGCTCGACAAGGTCGCCTATGTCCGCTTCGCTTCCGTCTATCTGGACTTCAAGGACGTGAAGGAGTTCATGTCCGAGTTGAAGGGCTTGCTGAAAGACCGCTCGAAAAAGTAATCGTTCCCCGTATCTCGGAAACGCCTAGTATTCGGATCCCCTGCGCTGGATTTTCCACCGATCGGACCAGCGCCCGGAAGGCGTATCCCCTCCAGACGAGCTCCATGATCAGGTTGCGGCCCATGAATCCTGGGCCGCCAGTCACGAACACCGTCTGCATTTCCCACTCTCCTGAGTTTTTCCCGGGTCCCCGGCGCCGCATCCAAGAAGCAAGTTGGGGAAAATCTATTCCGCTCCGGACAGAAGGTCAAGCGGCGAGGGTTGCGCGGAAAGAAAAAATGCGGTGAGCCCGAAACCGAGCGGGCCCACCGCAACAGAGAGGGAAACGGATTAACTCAACCGATTTGCAAGCTGTTCGTCACCGAGAAAACTCCGGGAACTGTATTTGCCGCGATCCCGGCAACGGTCTTATCCATCTGATCCATGACAACTCCCAAAAGAGTCACGTGCCCGTTTTTTACAATAATGTGGACGGGTGGAATCGCCCCCATCGTGTAGCGCCCCAGGTCGGACTGCGAAAAGATGGTGCGATACTCGGCCCGCCGAATTTGATTGTCAATGGTCGAGAGCGGCAGAATTTCGATGTTGTTGACGACCTTCGTCACGCCGGGGATTCGCTTGACCTGATTTTCAGCGTCGTATTTCGTTTGTTCATGTTCGCTGATCACCTGGCCACTCAACGTAACTTCATTGCCGTTCACCTGAAATTCCAGATAGTCGAAGACCCCGTACCAGGGAAGTGTTGCCAGGTCGCGCTTCACCTGGTTTTGAATTGTTGAGGCGTCTGGATTTACCAGTGTTCCGGCACTCGCTTTCGGGGCTCCAAGGGTTAGCCCGCCCAGAAGGAGCAAACTCGAGACAATGAGGGCTTTAGCTGCACGTGAAAGTGCCTTCATAGAACTCTCCTTTCCGTGTACGACGGCCTGTCGATACTTCTTCTCACAAAGAATTAGATGCGGTGCCCACGCAGAAGGCGGCCTGGAAACAGAGACCCTCGAAGGCCCCAAACGCGCCCGCCAAGTCTGCTAGGATGGCGCTGCATTGGGTCCTTTCGCTGGGCAATACTGGAAGAGCGGAGGCGCGAAGGAGCTTTGTGGGTCGTGGCACATCGCGGGGCCTCGGGTCACGCGCCGGAAAATACGATGGCGGCGTTTCGGCGCGCGGTTGAGCTGGGAGCGAAGTTCATCGAAACGGATCTGCAATTGACGCGGGACGCCCGGGTCATCGCAATCCACGATCTCACTCTGGACCGCACGACCAACGGGAAGGGACCGGTGCTCCTGAAGTCGAGAGATGAGATTCGCAGGCTCGATGCGGGGTCATGGTTTCGCATCGGCGAGGCCACCCCGTACGCCGGGGAACGCGTCCCCACGATCGAGGAGATCGTGCAGTTCGCGAAGGAACACGATGTCATTTTCTACCTCGAAATTAAGACGGGGTCGGCCTGGGGAGTGGAACACGCGGTCGTCGCCGCCCTGCAAGAGGCCGGGGAAGCGGCGCGGGTGGTCATTCTTTCCTTCGATCCCGGCACGCTGGAGACGGTCCATAAGCTGAACTGCGCGTTGATGACGGGTTTTCTTTGCGAACATCCTTCGAATGACCTGGTGGAACGCGCCGTCCGCGTGGGAGCGCGGCAGCTTGTTCCTCGAGGCGACCTTGTAACTCCCGATTTGGTTAAGAAAGCCCACAACGAGGGCCTGCAAGTCTTGACCTGGACGATCAATGAGCCGTGGCAGATGGAGATTCTCATTTCAGCGGGTGTTGACGGCATCATTACGAATTATCCGGATCGGCTATTCGCAGTTTTGCGCGGGGAAAGCTGAAGGTCTGGCGGTTTCCGCTCCTGCCGCCACCCAGCTTTTCTCGAGTCAAGAATTGTTTGCCGCGGCCAATTTAAATAGCCTCACAAATTCCGCTACCGATAGTTCCTCCGCGCGTGCGCCGGGGGCAAATCCCGCTTCGCGCAACACCTGCTCCGCACGCGACCCCAGCCTGGCGCGCAAGTTATTTCGCAACGTCTTTCTTTTTTGCGCGAAACATTCCTTCACAAAATCGAGGAACGCGTCTTCGTCATCGAGGAGATGGGCCGTCCGCGCGCCGGGCATCCGAAAATTCACCAAGGCGGACGCAACCTTCGGAGGAGGCCGGAAAGCTCCCGGTGGAATCCGGAATGCGATTTCCGGGCGGCCAAACCATTGGGAGACTACGGAAAGATACCCATAGTCGCGGCGCCCCGGTACAGCAACGATCCGGGCCGCGACTTCAAGTTGAATCACAATGTGGATCGCCGCTATCCGATCCGCATGCTCGAACAGCCGGTGCAAGATCGGCGAAGTGATGTAGTACGGCAGATTTCCGTACACTGAAAAACGCTCGCCGTTTGTGAGCCCCGCAAAGTTCACGGCCATTACGTCGCCCTCCACCACTTCCACATTCTTGTACGGCGCGACGATTTCGCGCAGGCGCTTCGCGAGCTGCCGGTCGATTTCGATGGCAAACACTTTGCTGGCGCGCTGCGCCAGTCGAGCCGTCATTTCACCGTGTCCAGCACCGACTTCCAACCACACGCCGCCGTCGATGCGAACCGTCCTCGCAATCCGCTCCTGCCAGCTCGAATCGGTAAGGAAATGTTGGCCCAACTTCTCGGGGGACATGGGAGGGAAGTGTACCAAGAGCGAGGGGCTTTCGCGCGATGCGAGTGCCTAAAATGAAGTTGGGGCCGGATGGGTGTTGATCCGGCCCCTTGGAGGATCTACGTTCTCTGTGCCTCAAGACTACTTTTACAGGGCGCAAGCGCGCAGTAACGGCGATCACGCCTCTTTGTGACGGTAGTCACGATACCCAGAGCACTTCCCAACCACTCTCTGCGCGGAGGGAAGATCGAATCTCACTCGGGCAGAGTTCTTACGGCTTCACCTATACATGGGCCGGAGTGGCAGGAGTTGCTCCCACGCTTTCAGCTGCCTTGGGTGTCACCATTGCCTTTCTGCCTGTTGCGACCACTTCGTCGATTTGCTGCTGGCCCTGGTCCAGTATCTTCCTCAATTGCGCACGGGATCGCTCAACCCTCTTATTGGTTGCGTCGATCGCGTTCAGGCATTTGCCCGCAATCCATTTTCGAGTTTCTTCTCCGGATTTTGGAGCCAGGAATACGCTGAGCGCCGCCCCGACTCCCAGCCCGGCTACGAGGTACTTGATTGTCGATTCCTGGCATTTGCCTTGAGCTGCCGTATTTGGTCGTTCGACTTGGGTGTTCATAATTCCCCCTTTTTCGGTGGAACCTCGACCACCTTTACAGATACTCCCGTTTTTGATTACTTGCTGTGCTGGCCGACATCGAGCAGGGTGACGGCGATCACGTCACGGAACCAGAGACCGACTTCCCGGGCCATCAACAATTAAGCCCATTATTTGGGGGCCCTCGGTCGGGGTGAATATGACGATCTGAGCTTGACACCACAAGGGACCTGCCGTAAGGTCTTGCCCAAGGATTGAAGCAGAGTGGAATCAGGAATATCCGCGTAGAGCCGATTCCGAGATAGGTACTTTCATGGACCTGCTCGATACAGTTCGACTTGTCTTAAAGCAGAAGGACAATAACGTCTGGCACGTTTCGCCGGAAGAGTACGTTTACGACGCGATCACAATTATGGCCAGCAAGTACGTGGGAGCCCTGATGGTCGTCTCCGAGGGCAAGCTGGTTGGCGTCGTTTCCGAGCGTGATTACGCACGAAAAGTCATTTTGCAGGGGAAGTCCTCCCGGCAAACCCAGGTGAAAGAAATCATGACCAGTCCGGCGATATTCGTGACGCCGGAGCAGACGGTCGAAGACTGCATGAGAATCATGACGGAAAACCATTTCCGCCATTTACCGGTCGTTGAAAATGAGAAAATAGTGGGAGTTCTTTCAATCGGCGATCTGGTGAAGTGGGTGATCTCAGCCCAGCAGCAAACCATATCCCAACTGCATAACTACATCACCAGCAAGTATCCAGGCTGAACCGCGAGCAAACAGAGATTGCGCATACGCCAGCCGGGCAGGGGCTCCCGAGCCACACGATCTGGGCTCGGGCGGCCAATGTCCAACCGGTGGAGCAGTCCTTAGGTTCAGGAATCCTTGCGCGATCCGCCATTGCCATCGCGGCCGGGATCCACATCCAGTTCCATCAAGCGGACTTGCAGGCTTTTTTCCCAGTCGCCAGACTCTTTTTCCTGAGCCTCAATCCTGGTCACTTGCGCCACCACGGCAACGGTTGACACCGCGACACTGGTTTGCGGCGCCTCAGCCGCGGGAGTCTTGACAACCGGCTTGACGGGGGCTGCCGCTGGCTTTGCCGCAGCCCCCGGGGTCGGCTTTGCCGCCGTCGGTGCCGCCACGGGAGGAGCGAGCCTCTCCTTCAGTATTTCCTCAGCGCGCGCGAAGAAATCCTGCCTGGAGATTTTGCCCGCGTCCACGTCAGCCAGAATCGAGCGCTGAGTTTTGTATTCTTTGTTCTCGATTCCCGCCTTGCTCTGCAGCATGCGCCAGGCTTTGCGCCGTTCGACGCAGAACAACACCAATTGCCGCGACAGCGTGCGGTACTCGATGTCGTTCTTGGAGCCCTGGACCTTGATGTAAACGCCGAAATCGGGAATGTAGGACAGGTGTTCAGGAACCAGATAGCGCCGGTACACGACGTCTTGCTGGGTGACCCGGACCAGCATATTTTCAAGCGGAATCAGTTTATCGGCCTCTTCCTTCTTGATTTTCTTCAAGTGATTTCGGAAGCGGGCTTCAGTGGAGCACCAGTGCGCCACGGTGAAACGGTAGGGCTCATTCGTGGACTTGAACTTCGTTTCATACCAATCCCGCTCCATCGAGGGATTGCCCTTCAGGTCGAGGGCTTCCTGGTAGGTTTCGCCAAGCCGCGGGTTGAAGATGAACTCCGGCGCTCCGCGAGAATCGCGCACGCGCTGGGCCTGCGTGAGGGCCATGTCGTCCGCAACGCCATGTTCGGGCTGGCAGGTAGTGAAGCATTGCAGGAAGGCCGTTCCGCGATACTCGAGCCCGTCGAGGATGGCCCGGTAGAGCTTCGGCGCATTCGCGATGGAGACCTGGGCGATGAAGGGCGATCCGTGTCCGGCGAGGAAAGTTTCGGCCACGGTCTTTTTCTCAACGTTCTTGCCCTGCGTGGCCGCACCGAACACGTTCATGTCGTTCCCGCCCAGCATCGGCGTCGAATCCGAGTTCTGGCCGCCGGTATTTGAGTAAACCTGCGTGTCAAGCATCAGGGCTTTAACGTTCGGGCGATTTTGCAGAATCACCTTCGAAGTGTTCTGATACCCGATGTCGCCCATGCCGCCGTCGCCGCCCACTACCCACACCTTCGGAAGCTCCAGAATCTCCTGGTCGGTCATTACGGCATCCGTGAAATGCGAGTACTCGTAATACTCGCGCGGATTGATGACGTTCTCGGTTCGTTGGAGCAGCGCATCGGCCAGCCGTTCGGGGATGACGGACCGCTGGGCATGGTCGACGATGAAGCTCTCCCCAAGCAGCCAGCCCACGGTGATTCCGTCCTGGAACAGGGAGTTCATCCATGGGTAAGGATGCGGGTTGTTGGAGGGCGTCGAACCGTACACGGTATTGCATCCGGTGTGAGCAGCCATCGCCATTACCGACATGCCATTGGCGATCCGGCCGTCAATGGCCTGGAGATTCATGTGATTGAAAGCCTCTTGCAGCATGACGGTAGCCATGGCGTGCACCAGGTCCGCGTCGGAGATCTCGCCCTGCGCTTTGATACGCGCCTTGGTGTCCTTTTCGTCCTCACCGCCCATGCCCATAACCAGGTGGGCGATCGCCTGGCGCATCAGATCATATTCTTGCGGATTTCGCGCCTTGAGTTCAGCAAGCTTCTGTACGCCGACCTTTTCGAGATCACCGGCCTTGGAGCGCAACCGGGTTGCTTTCGCGTGGTAAAGCGGACGCATGTACGCTTCCGTGACCGAAGTGATCGCCTTCAGCACGCTCTTTTCGCCGCAACCGGCGCACGCGCCGTCGCCGGAGACCAGGGCGTCATAATTGCGGCGAACCATCAGCATGTTCCGCAGCGCGGCGGTCTTGGACTCATCGGGATGCGTATCGTTATAAAGGCCGAGGTACTTCTGGGAGGTGTCCGGCAAAAGGTTCAGGAATGCAGTTCCCGTCTCGTGTTCCGCGTTGACTGCCTCGGTTTCCTGCACCATCCGCAACGCCTGGTGATCGCCACAAGCGGTGACGCATGCGGCGCATCCTTTGCAGAGGTCGGAAACGAAGATCGAGAAAATCCCTCCGCCACCGGGAGTTTTCCGTTCCGGCGTCGCAAAGATCGCGGTGGTCTTCTGAAACGCCATCGGAACTTTGTCGATGACGGCGAAGAATTGCCGCTTCGCTTCGTCCGAGAACCCGTCCACTTCATTCGTGACCTTGCGAAGCAGCTCGGGAAGGGGAGTCAGGGTCTTGGAGGCGACGGCTTCGACCATCAACGCGCGGGTTCGCTTGTCGATTTCAGGCACCGACCGGAACATTTTCGTGCGTTCCTCGGGGTCGGTGACGTAGTTGGCGATCGCCGTTCGCAGGACCAGATCCAAATCCTGGGAGCAATTCGGCAGCGCCGTGTCCGGGCAAACCGCGATGCACTCCATGCACTGCGTGCAATTTTCGGGAATGTACAGCGGCGTTTCGCGCCGGGCGACATATTTGGAGGCCGTGTCACCACTCCCGGCGGCCATGACGCCCAGCGAAGCCAGTGGCGAGGCCGGCTGATTGTAGCCGTAGTTGGAGCGAAACTCTGAATCGAACATCGCGATGGTAGTAACTGGCGTGCGAGGACCCTGGCCTGATGGCGCAACATGAGAGCGGCATCCGGAGCCGCAACCACCTTCGGCCATGTCGGCGAGAACGGGCAGCAGCGCTTCGCCGCGGAGCGAGGAGCGATCCGGGGCTTCCATCTCACCAACGCGGATTTCACGGACGCGCTCGAAGCCCTGCGTCATGACTTCCATGTTGGAATTTACGACGGCTTCGCCCAACCTCCCGAATTTCTTGACGTACTGCTTGTGAACCACTTCCCGGAACTGTTCCGGCGTAATTCCGAACTCCTGCAAGATCGGCGAAACGGAAAAGAACGCGCCCAGGAAGGCGTTTCCCTGCATTCTGAGTTGCAGGTCCGCACGATCGGTGGCGTTTCGCGCGATCACGAATCCGGGCAGCGTGTAAACATGAATCTTCTTGTCGATGATTTGCCGCCGCGCCCACAGGGGCAGCCGCTCCCAGGCCTGCTCGCCTTCCTCCTCGGATTCCCAGATCAAGGCGCCGCCCTCCAGGATTCCGTCGAGGGGGTTGGTGTGCGTGAATGCCTTGGGATCGCAGCAGAGCACTACGGTTACGTGGCGCAGGTCGCAGTTCACTCGAATGCGTTCGGGCGCCGCGACCATGAAGTAGGAAGTCGGCGCGCCCTTTTTCTCCGAACCATATTTGGGATTGGCGCTGACGTGGATAATTTCCTTGGGATTGCCCATCTGGTCCACAACCTTGTCGCGGTCGTAGAGCAAATCGTTCAGGTCGCCGATGATCGCGCCCAGGTTTTTTCCGGTCGTGATCGCGCCCCATCCCCCGATGGAGTGGAAGCGAACAGCCACGGCCTTCTCGGGCAGCAGGGACGGCGTGTCATCCGATTTCACCTCATAGGGATGATCGACGCCCAGGACGAAGAAGGAGGTTCCATCGGCAATGCCTTTGCCGTCCTTGCGTGTCCGCGTTCCCATCGCGAATTCGTAGGCGCCCAGAATATGCTCCGGCCTGAAATCGCGAGAACCCAGGCCGTAAATGCCGTTAAAGAGTCTCGGCATCTGCTCGGCTGTAATCGCAGGGAGGCCCGCTTCGGCGGCATGGCCCTGCGTGACGAGCGCCTTGCTCAAAGCCGTTCGAATATCTCGTCCCATGGGGTTGTCGCCCGCCATGGGTTCGTCCGTACGTTCGAGAACGATGACGTTGCGCTTGCCGGCCAGCGCCCGGATCACGGCGGCTTCGGGGAAGGGCCGGAAGACGTTCAGGTGAATCGAGCCAACCTTCGCGTTCCGCTTCTCGCGCAGGTAATCGACACCCGCCTCGATATTTTCAGCGGCCGAACCAAGCGACACGAATACGGTGTCCGCGTCTGCTGTTTTGTATTGCGTGACCAGGCCATAGTAGCGACCGGTCAGTGCACCGAAGTCTTTGTACGCGGCTTCCAGGAATTCGAGGATCGGCTCGACGAAATTATTGCGTCGTGCCACGACGCCCTGCATGTAATGTTCCTGGTTTTGTACCGGCCCCAGCAGGACGGGGTTCGTCAGGTCGATCATGCGCGGCACTCGGCGGCGCTTGGGGCCAAAGAGAATGCGCTGGGTCTCGGTCGGGCAATCAATGATGTCGTCCGGCGCGCCCAGATATTCGCGCATCAGTTCGGATTCGTGCTTGTAGAAGGTGCGCTCAAGGTGTGAGGTGAGGAAGCCGTCCATGCACGTTCATGCCGGGAGTCAGGCTGAGTTCGGTCACGCGCCGCAAGATAAGCGCCTGGTCGGCGGCCTGCTGGGCGTCTTTGCCGAAGAGAATGATCCACCCGGTGTCGAGCGCGCCGTAAACGTCGTCATGCCCGCAGTGGACATTCAGGGCATGCTTGGTGAGGGCGCGAGCCGCCACCTCGAGGACCATCGTGGAACATTTGCCCGGGGCGTGGTAGTACTGCTCCACACCGTATACGACTCCCTGGCCAGAGGTGAAATTGACGACCCGCTTGCCGCAGACCGAATGCGCGATGGCTCCGCCCTGCGCCGCGTGTTCGCCCTCTGCTTCCACGGCGATGGTGTTATGCCCGAAGACATTCAGTTTGCCTTCCGCATAAGCCTGCTGGTAGAGTTCGCCGCCCTCGGTGGACGGCGTGATCGGATAGAAGATTCCCGCGTCGGTGATGCGAGTTTCGGTGTGATAGGAAACCAGCTGGTTTCCGTTTGCGGTTACACGAATTCCGGGATAGCGCGGTTTTTCCCCCATATGGCCCTCCATGCACGAGGTCTTGCGGACGGTCCCCGCCTACACGACTGCGGCCAGTCAGCAAAGGCCTATGACTGCGAATTAATTTGTTCCTGCTGAGCAAATTACCACTATAGTAGGTACTGCGCAAGCGGCGTGTTTCTATGCAAGCGTATCAGTTTCAAGAAAACACATTGCAAAACCCGATTTGGGCCGCCGGCTGCGCTTCAAAGGGGAAGCATTCTCTGCAAACGACCCTCTCAATGGCGTAAGTCGTGCAATATTCTTCCTGCATGGATGGGTCTGGCGACCGCCGATAACGCTTATAGTTCGTAAATCTCTCCGTACTTCTTGGAAATGTATTCAGTGAAATACTTGCTGTTCAGTTTCTCGCCCGTGGCGTTTTTCGCAAGCTCCTGCGCGGAATAAAATTTTCCGTGGACGTGGATCTTTTCGCGGAGCCACTGGAGCAGCTTGCCGAATTCACCCCGCGCCATTTCGTCACTGAGGGCGGGAAGGTCGCGCTTGGCAGCGGCGAAAAATTGCGCCGAGTACAGGTTTCCCAGCGAATAGGTGGGGAAGTAGCCGATCATTCCGCCCGACCAGTGAACGTCCTGCAATACGCCCAGCGAATCGTCCGGCACATCGAGCCGAGGAGTTCCTTCATCTTGGAATTCCAAATGCGGGGAAGTTCCTCGACGGCGAGGTCGTCCTCGATCAAAGCTCTCTCAATCTCGAATCGCAAAATGATGTGCAGATTGTAGGTGACTTCGTCGGCCTCCACGCGAATGAAGGACGGCTGCACGGCATTAATCGCGCGGTAAAAAGTTTCGAGCGGAACTTTTTGCAGTGGCGCAGGAAATTCCTTTTGCAGCAGCGGATAAAAGTAGATCCAGAACGAGCGGCTCTTGCCCACCAGATTTTCCCACAGCCGCGATTGCGATTCATGGATGCCCAGCGAGACCGCTTCGGCCAGCGGCGTGCCGAAATGTTCGGCAGGCAGGCCCTGTTCATAAAGGGCATGGCCCGTTTCGTGGATCACCCCGCCGATCGATTGCATAAATTCGGAGCGGTTGTAGCGCGTGGTGATGCGCGCGTCCCGCGGATGAAAACTGGTGCTGAAGGGGTGGGCGCTGACGTCCAGCCGCCCGGCGTCGAAATCGTAGCCGATTTGTTTCGCGGCCAGCGCGCAAAACGATTTCTGCTTCTCGATATCGAAATCGCCCGCGATCACGTCGCGCGATACTTTTGCTTTTGAGTTCTTGATCTTGACGAGAAAGGGCGCGAGGAAATTCTTCAGATCGCCGAGGGCGGCGGCAATTTCCCCGGTGGTCGCATAGGGCTCAAAAGTATCGAGCAGCGCGTCGTAGGGCGACTGCTTGAATCCAACCAGTTCGGCTTCGCGGCGCTTCAGCCCGACGATCTTCGTCAGTTGGGGCGCGAAGAGCTTGAAATCCTTTTTCTTACGCGCGTCCATCCAGACGTGATACGCCTCGGAGGTGACTTGCGTGAGTTCCTTCACGAATTCGACCGGGAGCTTTTCTTCGCGGCTCACGTCGCGCCAGACTTCGCGCACGATGGCGCGGTCGCCCGGGGCAAGTTCGTTTGCATCCGCGGCGGCCTTGGCCTCGCAGCAAACCGCGAAATTCCTTGGACAGCACCTTGTCGTGCAGTTCGCCCGCCAGGTATCCCAGCATCGCGGCGCGCGGCCCGCTCCCCTTGGGGGGCATGAAGACGTCCTTATCCCAGTTGAGAACGGCAAACGCGGATTTCAATTGCGCGATGTCAATCAATTTCTGCTGAAAGACCGAAAACGAATTTTTCATGGTTGATTACCGACGAAAGTTTAGCAGAATCAGCGGTGAAGGTTAATTTGCGCTGAGGAATCGCAGCGCCCGCCAAATTCCAGGTGCCAAGAATCACACGTGTCAAGGTTAGCGAGTTTATCCCTGAATACGATCCCTCCTTAATATTAGGCGAGACGCGTCTCCAAGTCCCGAAGGGATGGGATTTCCCCCCGGGAGTAATTAACCTCAAAGTCGAAGGGCCTGCCTAAAAAATAGGGAGAATCATAATGAAATTATCTATCTCTTGGGGTGCGCGATCGGTCCAATTTCTACCTCGGATTCCCAAATTGAACCTGTCGGAAAAGACTCCAATCGCGCATCGTCTGCACCGCCGGAGGCTGACCTCAGCCCTTCGACTCTCGTCGGTGATCGTTGTAGCTGCCCTCTCGTCAGGCCCTTTATTTGCTCAGAAAGGAGACGCCGGCCTGCCCGAAGACTGGAGCCACCACCACGTGGTGTTTTCCAATCCAGGGTCCCTTGGTGAGGCGTCGGGACAAGGAGCCTTCGGAAAGTGGTACAGGGTCGTCAGCAGTCCACGCTTCACTTTCCAACAGCTCAAGCGTGGTTCGAAACGACCTATTCAAAACGGAAATAATCCCGGGACGCCAGAAAAACCACTTTCACGGGATTGGAGCGTCCCACTCGGCGGAGCCGGGGTTGCGCCGGACATGTTCCCCGCGAAGTGGCAATTCACTGCAACTCCTACGCCAAGTTGCAGTGACTACGTCGTTTTCCCTGTGAACAAAGCCGGTGTGTTGGGGAGCCAGCCAAACCTGGTTGCTTATCAGAACCTGTACGTAAACTCCGGGGGCACGGGTGTCTGTCCGGGCACCGCGCCAACTGTGCTATTCTCTTATTTCGTCGGCACCGGAACCGTTCAAACTTCACCGGTCCTAGGGGGCAGCGGAGGCGAAATTGCATACGTGGAGAGCGTGGCCGGTGGATCCAAGTTTCACGTGCTTAAAGGTGCGGGAAAAGGTGCGAGTAACGGCACCGCGGCCGCTCCGGCCGTTCCGGGGACCGGAAACACGGCAAGCGACGTGTCGATAACCCTGAACGGAGCGGTGAGTGTCACGCGTTCCTCCCCATACTATGACTATTCGAGCGACGTCGCGTATGTGGGCGACGACAGCGGGAAACTTCACAAATTTACTCCGGTCTTCAATGGGACCCCGGCGGAGGTAACCACCGGGGGCTGGCCCGTGACTGTGTCCACTCAGATCAGCAAGATTCTGACGGCTCCGGTTTTCGACGAAGGTAAAGGTTTGGCTTATGTCGGGGACTCGACTGGATACCTGTACTCCGTAAGTGCGACGGGAGCCGTTGTCCAATCGGGACATTTAGGTAGCGCCTTATCCGGAATTGTTGACGCCCCGCTCCTGGATTCCAGTGCCGAGACCCTTTATGTTTTCGTTGGCGAAAACTTCGCCGGCACGGGTAGCGCCGTGTTCGCATTTAATGTTTCCGCGGGGATTACAGGAGGCAGCAGTGGGACGAGCGTCACGGTGGGAACCGGAAGCACCACGGTTCCGATGTACGACGGGACCTTCGACAACGCTTATTATTCATCTTCCACGTTTAGGGGAAACCTGTACGTCTGTGGGAATACTGGTGGAAATCCCACACTGTATGTAATCCCCATCACCTATTCCAGCGGACCTGTTCTGGGTTCGGTGGTTACCGGGCCGGCCCTCGCCAGCAGTCACGTTGGATGCTCCCCGCTCACCGAGTTCTATAACTCGAACTCGAACATAGACTGGCTTTTCGGAGGCGTCGGAGCCAACTCATGCGGCGCGTCTGTTACCACGGCAGGCGGCTGCGTCATCAGCTTCAACATTACCACCGCTCTGACGGCCACGACTCCCGGCCCTTGGACGCCCTCCACAGCTTTCGCATTAAACAGCCAGATCGTAGATACCAAAGGAAACCTCCAAAGATGCATCGGAACGTATTGTGGCGCGACCGGCGGAGTGAGCGGGACCGCCACGCCATCCTGGACGTTGACAACCACGTCGGATGGGACCACCGCAAATGCCGGCTCCGTCGGAACCGTTTCCGCGAATTCCGCCGCTGGGGGCGCTACGCTCACAATTGGATCGCTGACTCTGACCGCCAGCGCGCCAACGCAAGCGAGTAGCCCGATCCTTATCAATTCGGAACCTGGCGGCGGCAATACGATCACCATCAATGGCACCGTATATGACTGGCGTACGAGTGTGGGCAACTGTAACGCCGGTGAGAATTGTATTGCCCGCTCGGCCACTCTTGGGACTGACGCGACGAATTTGGCTAACGCGATCAACGGGACGTCCTGCTTCAATACCTGCGTCCACGCCGACCCGACCGTTACCGCGACTGTTTCGGGCAACAGCGTTACCGTGACAGCCAAAACGCCGGGCACGGGAGCCAATGCGGATGTGCTCTCCACATCCAACAGCGGTGCCATTCACATAAACGGGGCCGCGAATGCCTCCACTAAACTCGGCGGCGGGACCGGCACGCTCGGAACCGACGGGTCGAGCACCGCCCCGAATTTTCAGTACTGGTCGGGTTCAAGCGCGGTCAGCACCTCCGTTTTGGCCTCGAATATTTCGGCTGCGGCTGCTGGCAACTCGGCCAACGTGACGCTCACGTATGTTTCGGGCAATGCCTTCACGGCGACCGGCACGGGTATCAATGCAGGCGCGCCCGGCAACAGCGTCGCCATCGGCGGCACACTGACCGGTTTCACTTGGAATCCGAACGGCCACCTTGCGGGCGGAACGAGCCCTCTAACTTGGGCGTACCAAGTGGCCAGCAATGGCCAGACGACGGCGCCGGAGCCGACCGGCACCAGCGGAATCGTTGTCGATAACGGGGGTTCAGGTCAGGGGGAGGCCAACATTTATTTCGGCACGCTGACGGGGACCGGCGCGACGAACTCGGCCGTCAAAATGACGCAAGCGGGGTTACAGTAAATTTGCGTCCTTGAACACGTGAGGAAGACGAGCCAACATCTTCGCGCCTCGAAATAACGGACGAAATTTACGCCGCATGCGGAGCATGGGTGATTGGGCGGCATGAAGAAGTCCTAAGTCACACCCCGAAGTCCATAAAAGGAATATCTCAAATCACAAAATGGCGTTTGTAAGGTCCGTCGTTAAACCCCGGCGCACATTTTCATGGCTGCTTTTCCGCCGGGGGCGCGGAAATGGCGGGATGATTTGTCAGCTCCACGCCCGTAACGATTGCGTTACGGAGTTGGCCGAACAGATCGGTCAACGTGTTCGGCGAGTGCGGGATCAGGACCGTGTTGGTGTGGTCGTTCGCCGCGATGTCTTTGAGCGTGTCGAAATATTGCGTCATCAGAACGAGTTGCATCACGTCCTGCGGGGTCGAGCCCGGCACGGTTTTGGCAAAATCCTCGACGGAATCTTTCAGGCCGGAGATGATCGCCTTCCGCTGATTCGCGATGCCTTCGCCTTGCAGACGCTTGGACTCCGCCTCCGCTTCCGCCTGCTTGACCAGCAGTAGTTTATTCGTCTCGGCGCGGGAGACCGTCGCTTCCCGTTCGCGCGCGGCCGCGTTGATGTCGTTCATCGCCGCCTTCACCTTTTGGTCCGGAACGATGTCGGAGATCAGGACTTTCACGATGGAGTAGCCGTACTCCTTCATGGACGCATCCAGGCTGTCGCGCAAGTCATTCGCGATGTCGGCCTGGTTCAGGAATGTATTGTCCAGCGTCATCTTCGGGACGTGGCCCAGGACCACGTTGTAAACCATGGATTCAATCTGCTTGACCGGGTCGGACAACTTGTAGAACGCCGCTTCCACCGAATCCGGAATGACCTTGTATTGGATCGACACGGGGATTTGAACGAAGACGTTGTCCTGCGTCTTGGTTTCGACCTGCACGTCGAATTGCTGGACCTTCATGCTCAGGCGGCGAACCACCGACTCGATGTACGGCATTTTCCAATTCAAGCCGGGGCCGGCAACGCGCGCGAATTTTCCGAGCCGCTGAACGATGGCCACTTGCGCCGTCTCCACGGTGAAGAACGAACCGAAGATGATGCCCAAAGCCAGGATCGCTACCACGCTTCCAAAAAACACAAGAATCAGCGATATCGCGCTCATGTCCACACTCCTCGTCGTTATTCAATGATGAAGCCAGCTCGCGCACTCGTTCAGTGAGCCGATTGGCCTGCTGCCGCGGCCATGCGCTTTTTCATCTCTTCGGGCGCCACGTCTTCCACGTGCGTGGCCACAGACCACATATGCCCGAACGGGTCGATCAGGGTCCCGCTGCGGTCGCCATAAAACTGATCCTGCACGGGCCGCAGCAGCTTCGCTCCACTGTCGATGGCTTTCTGGACCACGCCGTCCACGTTTTCAACGTACACGTGCAGGCTGACGGAAATGCCGCCGGCCGTTTGCGGGCTCATGGCGCCGATCTTCGGATTCTCGTCGGCCAGCATGACAATCGAGTCGCCAATCTTGACTTCGGCATGCAGGACCTGCCCGATCGGGCCGGCCATGCGCACGACCTCCGCTGCGCCAAATACTTTCTTATAAAAGTCAATTGCAGCGCCCGCACCTCTAATGAACAAATACGGCGTGACATTGTGATATCCATCGGGAACTGGTTTCACGCTGGACATTGCATCACCTCGTTCGATCTGGGTTGAAACCGCAGGTCGCGAGCGATCCTCGCGCCAAGGCGGCTGGGTCTAGAAGCGCCGATTCTACATCCGATTTGACCCAGTTGTGTTACGACCCAATAATATTGGCGGAATCGCAGCAGGCGGGCAGCCGTTCTTGACGGCGGCGAACCCTTTCAGTAGCTTGGAAGCTTCGGACCGGCGCGTCAAGAAAGGGATATGAAGATACTCTTTGTAGCATCCGAGGGGCTGCCGTTTTCGAAGACGGGCGGTCTTGCAGACGTGATCGAGGCGCTGCCGAGGGCGCTTGCCGCCCAGGGGCATGAAGTGGCGGTGCTGCTCCCCCGGTACCGGAATATTCGCGCCGATGCGGTCGTCGTCCCGAGCCTGACGATCCCCCAGGGGGAAGAACTGCGCTTTCCGGCAATCGTCGAAGGCAGCACCTTGCACGGAGTTCGCTACTACTTCGTGGAGGATGCCGAGTACTTCGACCGCAACCAGCCTTACGGTGTCTCGGGGAAGGATTACCCGGACAACGCGGAACGCTTTGCCGAGTTTTGCCGCGCGGCCATTGAGTTTTGCAAGCGCGTCTGGATGCCGGACGTGATCCACTGTCACGATTGGCAATCGGGCCTGGTACCCGTGCTGTTGCGAACGCAGTACGCCGGAGACGAAACGTTCCAGGGCGTGCCCGTCGTCTTCACCATCCACAACATGGGTTACCACGGCACGTTTCCGCCCGAAACCATAGCCAAAATCGGCCTGCCCGAGAGTTTATTCTCCATCGACGCAATGGAATTTTACGGGCGCCTCGACTTCCTGAAGGGCGCTTTGATTTATTCCGACTACCTGACGACGGTTTCCCCCAAGTACGCGGAGGAAATTCAGACGCCTGAGTACGGCCACGGCCTCGACGGCGTGGTGCGAAACCGCGCGGACCGCTTGACGGGAATCCTCAATGGCGTGGACTACGCGGTCTGGAATCCGGAGAAAGACAAGCTGATCGCCGCGCGATATTCGCCGAAGGACCTTTCGGGCAAGCTGATCTGCAAGAAAAACCTGATCGAAACCTTTGGCCTGCCTCCGGAATGCGTGAACACGCCGATCATCGGCATCGTTTCGCGATTTGCCGGCCAAAAAGGATTCGACCTGATCGAGAAAGTCGCCCCCCAATTGCTCGCCGAGGACCTCGCCATGGCCATTCTTGGCGCCGGTGAGCCGAAATACGAAACGCTCTTCCGGGAACTGGAGCAGGCGAATCCCGGAAAGCTCGCCCTGAAAACAGGGTACGATAATGCCATCGCGCACAAGATCGAAGCCGGAGCGGACTTGTTCCTCATGCCTTCGCGGTATGAGCCTTGCGGCTTGAATCAGATCTACAGTTTGAAGTACGGTACCGTTCCCGTGGTCCGCGCCACGGGTGGCCTCGACGATACCATCGAGTCTTTCGATCCTGGAACGGGGCGGGGGACGGGATTCAAGTTTCAGGCGTATGATGAAACTGCGCTGCTTGCAGCGATCCACGAGGCGCTGGCCGTTTTTCGAAATGAGCCGGCGGTGTGGCGGCGCATCCAGATGAATGGAATGGCTAAGGATTTCTCCTGGCAGGCTTCCGCGATAGAATACGCCAGGCTGTACGAGGTGGCATGGAAATCCAGAAACCGAAAAGCGGTAACCACATCTAATCAACCCGGGGCAAAGCGGGCTAGAATTTCCGTAACAGCTCCCCTAGGAAAGGGTTCTCATGGCAGATAATGTCAACAATGTAACGGACAGCACGTTTCAGGCTGAGGTGATCGACGCGAGCAAGACCCAGCCGGTGATGGTGGATTTCTGGGCGGAATGGTGCAGGCCCTGCCTGATGCTTGCGCCCACAGTGGCCGAGATCGCCACGGCGTACGCCGGAAAAATCAAGGTTGTGAAACTAAACGTCGACGAGAATACGAATTCGGCGGGCAAGTTCAACATCCGCGGCATCCCTACCTTGCTCATCTTCAAGGGCGGACAAGTGGCCGAGCAGGTCGTCGGCGCAGTCCCGCGCGACCAGATTGAGAAAGCCGTTCAGCGCCACCTCGTGTAAGCCTCCATGCCGGTGCGAGATCACGCCGGGGCGCCGCGAGGGTCCCGGCGGCGTTGCCCTTGGGCGCAAAGCGACCTCATGATTCGGTACCACGATGAGGAATGGGGCGTGCCCGTTCACGACGACCGTGCGCTGTTCGAATTCCTGATCCTGGAAGGCGCGCAGGCCGGGCTGAGCTGGGAAACGGTCCTGCGCAAGCGCGACAGGTACCGCGAAGTCTTTGATGACTTCGACGCCGCAAAGATCGCGCGCTATGACGCGAAGAAAACGCGCGCCTTGCTCGCCGATCCCGGCATCATTCGCAACCGGCTGAAAATTTCCGCGACCATTTCGAACGCAAAGGCCTTTCTCGCGGTGCAGCGCGAATTCGGGAGCTTCGATGCTTACCTCTGGCAGTTCACGGGAGGGAAGACGTTGCGACGGACGCGCCGCGGGCCAAAAGATATCCCCGCTCGAACGGCCGAATCCGACGCGATGAGCAAGGATTTGAAGAAACGCGGCTTTCGGTTCGTGGGCTCGACCATCTGCTATGCCCTGATGCAGGCGACAGGCATGGTGGATGATCACCTTCGCAGTTGCTTCAGGTCGGGCCTCCAGTAGCGTAGACTTCAGTCTGCGCGCATTTGACTTTGGAAACCCAAAACCGCGCAGGCTGAAGCCTACGCTACCCAATCCGTGTTATCGTCCACAATTGTGAACGCTACTCCACTAACACCCTCACAACAAGGTAAGGCAGCCGCCGCTCAGGCCGACGCCGACCGCGCGCCGGTTCCGATCGCGCGTCCCGAAATCCACAAAACCGTGGCGGGAATTCTCGATCCGCTGCCGCGCGGGAAATTGCTCGACGTTCCCGCCGGGGAGGGAGCGCTCTCGGCGCGCCTCTCCGAAGCGGGATTCGACGTGCGGGCGTGCGATCTGTATCCTGAGATTTTCAGGGTGTCCGGCATTGAAGTGCGCCGCGGCGATCTTTCCGGAACGCTGCCGTACGGCGATGCCGAGTTTCAATACATCACTTGCCTCGAAGGCCTCGAACACATCGAAAACCCGCACCAGGCCATCCGCGAATTCGCGCGCATGCTGGCGCCCGGCGGCCACATCGTGATCAGCGTGCCCAACATTCTGAATATCGAAGAGCGCATCAAGTGGCTGATGAACGGCTATACCTCGCACTTCAAACCGATTTCGCAGGAGCACCTGCGCATGCGTCACGAACGGTGGGGCGAAAAAGAGGAAGTCGTCCTGCACATCAATCCCATCGCCTACACGGAACTGCGCTACATCCTCGAAAAGTACGGCTTCGAAGTCCTGGGCGCGTATCGCGACAAACCCAAGCCGAACATCTGGCTCTACTGGCCCATCGTCGCGATGATTCGCCTGGTCAGCAAGCTAACGCCCGAACGCAAGCGCCGCGACCGCTGGACGGATGAACTGGCCTCGGATGCCGTCTTGATGGGAGGGAATACGCTCGTCTTGCACGCTGCGAGGAAATGATGGTCGGCGGGGCAGTTAACGATAATGTCCATATCAAGTACTGGCGTTGTAGATTGCTCACGGAGTAGTCTGCTTGTCCCGACCGAGGTGAGCATGAAGAACCAAGAGCATGATTCCGAGTGGTACCTACGGGACCCACGCATTCGAAAGTGGATGGTGCAGTGCGTAGCCTGCAAACGGTGTGGGTACCGTTCCGATGCGCCGCCGAAATTCCATGGTCGAGTCCAACTGGAAAGGCATATCGGGGAAATGAAGCTCGATGAACGCGGCATCTGTGACCGATGTTCAGTAGATGGAATCAAAAATAGGGCTATCGAAATGCACGATTCCACACTTGACGCTATTTCCGTTCGTGACGGAGCGGCCGTGCTCCATTTCCCCTGCGTTTACATCCATGAGTCCATGGGTACACCGGGCGTGGACGCGGGAAGCAGCTGGGTACAGCATGCTCAGTTGCGGATATTCGACCCGGCTGTCACAAGGTCGTTTTCCAAACTTCCAGCAGACTTATTGGACGGATACATCAAGCTAGGTGACGAAGTTCTCAGAAATAAGATTCCAATACCCCTAAGTTACAAAGGAACCGTCGAGCTTCGCTTGGAATCCTGGAACGATGAAGTGGTTTTGATCGCTGGTAATAGCGCCGAATTGGAACTGATTGGTGAACCGAAATATGTAGAAGAATTTCGCCCTTAACCTAGTCAGATCACCTATTTATCGGAAGCTGGCTTTGCCGCGTTGGAGGCCTGGGCTTGCCTTCTCCGTTTGCCCCATTTAGCATACTTCTTCCGCCGTAATTCAAATTCCTCGTTGTGCGAAAATCCCGGAGTCCTTACGTAGAAGCTACCGAAGGACTCCCCTCTTCTCAGGATCGTCAATCGTCGCCGTCGAGACCGTCACTTTTCGGGTGCAAGGGATCGGATAAGGCCAATATCCAAGTTCCCTCTGGCGCCCCAGCCTTGGACTCCTTCCGGAATCGCCGGGCGAAACTTCTCATAAAGACTGAAGGCGTTCGTCATCAGCTGCTCTGGTCGGAAGATTTTTGCGAGGTTTCGCATCGCCGTTCTTGCGGTCTCAAGCGAGTCGCCGAACTTGTTCTCCAGGTATCGTTCCACGCTGTCCGCTTCAACGGGTTTGTTCTTGATCACCGCGCGCACCCCATCCGGCGTATTGATTGCCGGCACGTGCCGCCCGCAAATCTCAATAAAGAACTCCTCTCCCCGTTTTCGTGCGCGCGCCTCTTTGATCTCTTTTGGTGCGGGCTTGAATATGCCCAGTCGCTGGCCTTTGGATTGAGCATTCAACCCGGCCACGGCCTTGCCCAGTGTCAGCGCCTCGTCCCGGTCAAATCCGAGCCGTTCGGCAACGGTAGCTGCCTAGAGAGTCAGGACAGGCGCACGATTGATGAGAATATTGTGGCCCGTCATGGCTCACAGCGTACCTAATAGCCTTGCGCCGGCGCAATTGCGCGTCCGGTAAAGTGGGTCACGCAACCCAAACAGCTGATCGAGAAAGGCGCTTAATGTGCGGATCCTGCAGTACCGGGAGGTGAGGCGTCATCCTGCGCGAGCTCTGGAATTTCAAACCGAAAATTGTCCATCGAATTGCTGTAATGAACCGGACCAACATCGTAATTTGACACGAACGCCACAGTAACGCTGGCTAAATCGGTCCGTTTGGGCCAATCGCGGTAGGCGAGGCGTGCGACCTCAAGGGCCTTGCTCTTCTTCTGATCCGCCGGAAGTTTTGCCAGCGGAGAATTGACAAAGTTGACGAGCAGATAGCGGCCATTATTCAGATTGACAGTCAGGCCGGTTTGTCCGGTTTGCTGCTGGAGTTGCTGTTGTAGCTGCATGACTTGCTGGAGGTCGCCCACAAGTCCGCGAAAACTGCTGCATCCGCCGAGCGGCGCGAGCAGCGCAAACAGCACCATCGTCACCGTGCACTGTCGTAGGGACTTCATTCCGCAAACGCGGTGAGTCTAGCACGTCTCACCGGTCCTGTACTCAGTTGGATACCTTGGCAGCGCCTATCGGGAGCTGTTCACCAAATCAATGCAATTCGATTTTGCTGTATGGGAATGGACTCTTGCTTTTTGCCACAGGTCGTTCCAGACGTTGCTCGAACGCAGCTTGGAAGCAGCAGGAACGCTGAGTTTGGCGGTTGTGAGGAAGCGAAGGGCGATGCTGTAACGGCCATCGGCGAGGGCGTCTCTCCGCACCACTTCGCCGATGTAATCTCGATTGATAGCGCAAGGATGAAGGGAGTAGGGATAACTAACCAGCAGACGCATACGCTGGTAGTAGTAAGCGTCGTCGGTCTCGAATGAGAGTCCATCTCGGCTTGAGTTTTTTGTGAGGATGATTCGCTCGAAGTATTCGGGATCAGGATCAAAGGGCCGCACAAGAATAAAACACGAGAGCTTGACTCGCGATTTCCGCCGGCGTTCTCGCACCGGCGCAAAATCATTCACTACAGTTAACGCTAGTTTGCTTCCCATTGGTAATCGGCGCCGATCCTTTCGCCGCGAATTGATGTCCTGCTTGATTTGAATTGCGCTCAATTCGAAAGACGGAGTTCGCTTATGCGCTTAGTATTGATCCAATTCCACGGGCATTTCGGGGATCTGCCAAAAATCAGGATTCGGGGACGGGAACGCCACCGCGACCTCACAGGTTCGCTCATCCCGGATACGAGTGCGGACGACTCGGCAGATTTGTTCACGCGACGTCCGATTATTGAACAGCAGCAAATCTTCGCCGTCACGGACGGGGAAGCTCAGCAATACGAGACCGCCGACTGAGTTGACGCTGAAGGCTTTGACCTCTTCGTAGAACACACGTGCGTCCAACGTGCGGCCGTAGACAGTGATATGGATGCCGAGTTCCCAGCGGGGGCCGGACCTTCGATTCGGCAGATCCATCACGCCAAGGCTGCCTCCTGATGCCAATTCGCTTCTAGAGCGCGATTCCTCAGCTTGTCTGATCGCTTCGTAAATCCTGCTCATACGCAAATGATTGCAGTTCTGGCAGATTGGCACAATGGATGCCCCGTACCAGAGTGGCGCAGTACCCCAGTTCTAGTACTTCTTCCCTCCAGATGGCTTAGCTTTCCTTGGCTGAATGGGGACCAAATCCAAGAGTCGAGAAAGCCGCAATTTCGCAGCAATCGGACCACAGGTCCCCTGTCTCCTAACTGTCCTCTAGGCCAGTAGATAACCCAGAGATCATTGCGTAAATTGGGTCTCATCACAGGGGATTCTCGTCGTCGTTGCTAATCGACCCGCCCGAGAAAGGATAGGATACAGATCATGTCGGAAAATCTTGCCCTGACGGAATTTAAGCAAGGAATCAAGCTTTTGCGAGACGGTCTTCCTGTGGACGCCTGCGAATACCTGCGGCACGCTGCCGAGTTAGAGAAGGAAAACCCTTATTATCTTTCGTTTCTGGGGCTCTCCGTGGCGCGTGGCCAGCGGAAGTGGGTTCCGGCAGTGACACTTTGCGAGAAGGCGCTGAGCTTGAAAAGAAATGAGGCGCAACTCTACCTTAACTTAGCTGAGGTCTATGAGTCCGCCGGACGACGCGATGACGCAGTAGCAGTACTGGATAGAGGGATGGCTAGCTTCAAGGTTGATGCTCGAATCAGGCAAGCGCGCGCCAATCTTGGAAAACGAGCCACCTCGGTCTTGCCTTTCCTTGAGCGGGAGCATTTCTTGAATCGCTGTCTGGGGATGGTAAGACACCGCATGTTGGGACGGCTGCGGAAGTCAGCGTAATAGAGCCGGGTCTCCGAGCGCGATGAAGAGTTCACCTACCATGGCTCGGGGCCATCATCGCTGAAAACTCCGGCCGTGGGGCCATCATCGGGAAGCAACGCGAGCCGAACCGGCGTTGCCGCTCCCTGCTCGACTGTCCTGGGTCCTCGATGCTGATTCATGTCGGTTGCTGTGAATCCCGGATTGGCTGAGTTTACCTTGATTCCTGAATCCTTCAGTTCGTTCGCGAACTGAACGGTCATCATATTGAGAGCGGCTTTCGACGAACAATATGCGAGCAACATCTTTCGGTTCGCCAGCGGGCTTTTCGGGTCCGCGCTGCGGGTGAGGGAGCCCAAGCCGCTCGACAGATTGACGATCCGCCCGCTCCTGGATTTCTTGAGCAGCGGGAGGAAGGCTTTCGTGACACGGAACACGCCAAAAACGTTGGTATCGAAAGTTTTCTGAAGTGTCTCGACGGTCAGTTCCGAACCGGGGAACCAATCCAGGGCGATCCCGGCATTGTTCACCAGGATATCGAGCCGCCCGTAGCGGTGCTCGACCTCGGCTGCTGCCCTGTCCACGCTTGGCTGTGAAGTCACATCGATTTGAACGAATTCGACGGGAAGGCTCTGGGCCCGAAGATCCGCCACGGCTTTTTCTCCGCGTTCGCGATCGCGGGCGCCCATCAGCACGAGAATTCCTTTCGCTGCGAGTTGCCGGGAGATTTCTCTTCCGATTCCTTTGTTCGCGCCGGTCACAAATGCAATCGTCTCAGTCATGATTTTAGGTACGATAACACGTCTTTGTGGTCATCGTGTCGCGTTCGCTTCAATTCCGCCAGGGGGATACGATGTGCGTAGGCTCTCCCACGGATGCACAGTGCTTGCCAGATTCGGGAACCGAGCGTAAGATTGCGGCCATCACGTACGCCTAGGGAGGATTCAATGAAGAAACGCTTTTTGATTTCGGCAGTTTGTGCTGCGGCGTTTTCGCTCTGCGCCGTCGCCCCGATGAAAGCCCAGCGCGGCGGCCCGGACTTGGCGTCGATACCGCAACTGCCATTCCATCTGAATGCAGACTTTTTCAACTATCCTGCCAACTCCATCGTGGGCCGCATTAGCGGTATCGCGGTCGGCCCTAAGGGGAACATCGTCGCGCTCAATCGCGGCTATCACCCCGTGCAGGAGTTTACTTCGGAGGGCTCATTCGTGCGCTCCTGGGGCGAGGGCTCCACGATGTTCGTGGGTGCCCATGCTGTGCGCTTCGATCCCGAGGGCAATCTCTGGTATGTGGATGCAGCCGATGACATCATTTACCGCTTCGATTCAAAAGGCCGCACGGTGGGAACGCTGGGAACAAACCCGGAGCCCTGGACTTGGCTGACCCATGTGATCGAACACGCCGCGCCCGGCAAGTCGTCCTTTTATCAGGAGACGGACATCGGCTGGGCCAAGGACGGCAGCATGTATGTTTCCGACGGATATGGAAATTCACGCGTCGTCAAGTTCGACAAAGACGGCAACTTCGTGAAGGCCTGGGGCGAGCGCGGCAACGAGCCGGAGATTTCAACACTCCTCACAGCCTTGTCGTGGACAATAACGATGTGGTCTATGTGGCCGACCGCGGCAACAGCCGCATCCAGGTTTTCGACACCGATGGCAATCGGAAAGCGGTTTGGAACCTTCCGACCGCGCCCTGGGCGCTCTGCCTCACCAATGGACCCAGTCAGGTGATGTTCGTGGGCAGCGTGGGCCATGTTTATAAGATGGACCTCACCGGCAAGATTCTGGGCGTCTTTGGCCGGCCCGGCAAAATGCCAGGCACGATCGACTCCATTCACGGCATAGCCTGCCCGGATGAAAAGCACGTTTATCTTGCCAACTTGTACGCCTCGCGCCTCGACCAATGGGTCGCGCAGTAGTCGAGGTTCTAAACAGGCTCAAACGGCAATTGGTACTCAGAGGAAGATCGGCTGCCGATCATGTGGGAGCGGACTGAATGCTCCCACAATACCCAGGGCTGCGCGGTGGGGGGTGGATTTGTCACGAAACCTGGCCACTCTCACCGGCAGAATCTGGCGGTGGCGACCGGACTCAATCACGAGTGGCTCGACCGGTACCATTTGATTGGCATGATTTTCGGGTGCTGACCCAGGACCATTCCGGTCCGAGCTTGCCTTCTCCGTTTCCCCCATGTAGCATGGTTCTTCCGCGGTTCATCTAGATCCCTCCTTGAGAATCCGTTGTTTTGGAGTGGCGCGGAGTTGTGCGGCCCAATGTTGATGATCGGCCAGCGCTGCAGGACGCCGAAAGAATTATAGAGGAGTGAACGACTGATGAAGTCGATCGTAGTCGTAGGCGCGCAGTGGGGCGACGAAGGCAAAGGCAAAGTCGTGGACTATCTTGCCGCTTCGTTCGATTACATCGCGCGATGCGCGGGCGGCCACAACGCCGGCCATACGGTGATCTTCAACGGTGAACGCTTCGTGCTGCAACTGATCCCGTGCGGAATTTTGCGCCCCGGCAAACACGCCGTGATCGGCTCGGGCGTTGTGGTGGACCCCGCGGCGCTGGTCGGCGAACTCGATACGCTCGCGAAAAACGGAATCGACGTTACCGGGCGTCTGCATCTTTCGAACCGCGCGCACCTGATTTTTCCCTATCACCGGCAGATGGAAAAGGCCGCCGAAGCGGCGCGCGGCGCGGCGAAAATCGGCACCACCTCGCGCGGCATCGGCCCGGCATACGAAGACAAGATGGCGCGGCATGGAATCCGCGTCGGCGATCTCCTGAATCCGGCGCGGTTCCGCGAAAAACTGGAACGCGTGATCGCCGAAAAGAATGCCGTCTGCCGCGCGACATATGGCGTGCCGCTCGACACGGCCGGCATGGCGGACCAATACCTGGCGCTGGGCGCAGTACCTCCAGCGTTTTATCGGGGATGCTTCAGAATTGATCAACGACGCGCTCGACGCCGGGCATTCGGTTTTGTTCGAAGGCGCGCAGGGCACGATGCTCGACATCGATTTCGGCACCTATCCCTACGTGACGTCATCGAATGCAATTTCCGGCGGCGCCTGTACGGGTCTGGGCGTCGGCCCCACTCGAATCAACGCAGTGGCGGGGGTGACCAAGGCCTACACGACGCGCGTGGGCAGCGGCCCGTTCCCCACGGAAATGCCCGACCTCGAAGCGACCGAAGTGCGCGACCGCGGCAAGGAATACGGCGCGGTTACCGGCCGTCCGCGGCGTTGCGGCTGGCTGGACCTGGTCGTGCTGAAGTACGCGGTGCGCATCAACGGGATTTCCTCGCTGGTCGTTACCAAGCTGGACGTGTTCGACACGCAAAAAGAAATTCAGGTTTGCACCGGCTACCGCTACAAAGGCACGCCGGTAAAGGAAATGCCCGCCGCGGCCGAGGATCTGGCCGAAGTCACGCCCGAATATCGCACGCTTCCGGGCTGGCAGTCGGACACCTACGGGGTCCAGGACGCGGCGAAACTCCCGCGCGCGGCCGTGGATTACCTGAAATTCATCTCCGATTTTCTGGGCGTCGAAATCGGCATGATTTCGACCGGTCCCGAGCGCGATGCCACGATCGTCTGCGCCGGCACGCAACTGGCCTCGTGGATTTGATTCCCAACGCATGATGCTGTCCTACACTGACGCGCGGCGAAAAATAATCGAGGTGGCCGGGACGATCGACAGGCCCCTTCGCCGCGAAACCATCGAAATTGAGCAGGCCTTCGGCCGCATCCTTGCCGAGCCCGTTCTTGCCGACCGCGACTATCCTCCCTTTGACCGTTCCACGCGCGATGGTTTCGCCGTGCGCTCCGCGGACGCGTCCCGGCGCGGCGCGCAACTCGACATGCATCGGCGAACTCCGCGCCGGGAGCGATTTTAAAGGCGCGCTCGGACCGGAGCAATGCATCGAGATCATGACCGGCGCAAGCGTCCCGCCGGGCGCGGACGCCGTGGTGATGATCGAGCACACGCAGCGCGAGGGACGGACGATCACTCTCGATCGCGCCGCAAAGCCAGGCGACCACATCGTTCCGCACGGCAGCGAAGCGCGAAAGGGCACTCTGCTGATCGCGGCCCGGGCGCGCATCGGCTATGCGGAAATGGCGCTCGCGGCGCAAGCGGGGGCCACGCGCCTCGAAGTGTTTGCGCTCGCCGCGCGTGGCGATTCTTTCCACCGGCGATGAAGTCGTGGATGCGCGGACGCCGCCCGGGCCTTTGCAGGTCCGAAACAGCAACGGGATTTCCCTCGAAGTGCTGGCGCGCACCGCGGGCGCGCAACCCATCCAGCTTGGAAACGCTCCCGACGAGAAAAATCGCGCTCAGAAAGGCCATCGAGCGCGGCCTCGAAGCGGACATTCTGGTTCTCTCCGGCGGCGTGTCGATGGGGAAGTACGATCTGGTCGAGCAGGTGCTCGCCGAACTGGGCGCCGAGTTTCATTTTACGGGCGTCGCGATTCGCCCGGGACGTCCCGCCGTGTTCGCGACGTGCCGCAACAAGCTTGTTTTCGGTCTGCCGGGGAATCCTGTCTCGACGATGGTGACGTTCGAACTGTTCGTTCTGCCCGCGATCGACGTACTCAGCGGCGCTGTGCCCCGGCCTCTGCCGGTTTTCCGCGCGAAGCTCGCGACGCCGGTCCATGAAAAGGGCCCGATGGTTCATTTCCTGCCGGCGCGGATCGAATGGGACGACAGGGAACCGCGCGTCACGCAATTGCGCTGGCAGGGCTCCGGGGATATCGTTGCGCTGGCGCAGGCCAATGGTTTCCTGGTGATCGGCCCGGAACGCCCCGAGATCGGCGCGGCGAATGGGTGGACGTGCTCCCGCGCCGCGGTGCGATTTAGCGGCCTGGTAGGCGTCGTTCTGCAGAGACAGGAATCTTTTGTCGATCACCGCGAAAGATAAGAGGATTCCTCGCTGCGCTCGGAATGACATGATTTAGCCTGTGAACGTTTCGAACGGATAGGTAGGGCAATAAGTCCGATTTGTGGGTCAGGGCTTCAGCCCTGACAATAGCACCGCAAGACGAAGGGGATTTATCCCCTGACCTTCGCAAATGGCGAAACTGACCCATTTCCGGAAACGCGGCGAAGTGGCGATGGTGGACGTGACGCCGAAAGCGGTCACCGAGCGCACCGCCCTTGCGCGTGGATTTGTGCGCATGTCGCCGAAGGTCTTGCGCGCGTTGCGCCAGCAGAAGCTGCCCAAGGGCAATCCGCTGGAAATCGCGCGCATTGCGGGGATCGCGGCGGCCAAGCGCACGGCGGAATGGATACCTCTTTGTCACCCGCTGCCACTGACGCACATTGATGTGACTGCGCGGCTATGCAAGAATGGCGTGGAGATCACTTCGCGCGTCACGGCCACGGCCCAGACCGGCGTGGAAATGGAAGCGCTGGTGGCAGTGTCGGCGGCGGCGCTGACGGTCTACGACATGTGCAAGGCCCTGGACAAGGGCATGGAAATCACGCGATATCGTCCTGCTGGAGAAAATCGGCGGCAAGAGCGGCCATTATCTGCGCCGCAAGAAATAGCGGTTCTCGATGAAGACTTCCTCAAATGACGTGCAGGTGCTGATCGTCGACGACAATCCGCTGATCCGCGATCTGATGTGCCGCGGGATGGAACCGCATTGCACCGTCATTTCCGCGACCGACGGCGCCGACGCGCTGCTCAAAGCCATCGACAACCCGCCCGATTTGATCATCTCCGATTTCCGGATGCCCGGCCTGGACGGGCGGCAACTGTTCGAGAAATTGCGCGGGCGCGAAAATACGCGGAACATTCCCTTTGTTTTCGTGGCCAGCCGGGGAGACATCGAGGAGAAATTGCGCCCCTCGGTGGGCGGCGGCGTCGAGGATTTCATTCCCAAGCCATTTTTCATCGCCGACCTGGTCCGACAGGCGAAGAAAATCGTGGACCGCCTGCACCTGGAAAAAATGCAGAAACACGCGTCGCGGCCGGGCGTCATTCAAGGGCGCCTGGAAGAAATGAGCGTCACCGAGCTGATGCAGTCGCTCGAGATGGGCCAAAAGTCGTGCCGGCTCACGCTGCGCCATGACGGCGAACACGCGGAGCTCTATTTTACGGCCGGGCAATGCAAGCACGCGCAACTCGGCTCGGCCGAAGGCGACGGCGTGGTGTATCAGGCAGTCAATTGGACCGATGGCGAATTTGAAATCGAATTCGGCGCCAGCTCCGAACGCGAGACCACCACGCATTCCACGACCGGCCTGCTGATGGAGGCCATGCGCTTGATGGACGAAGCCAACCAGAGCGTCGAAAGCTAACTGATTTTAGCGGGCCGCAAGTATTGGCCCGCACCCGACTCCATGCGCGTTGCCATCCTCACCATCAGCGATTCCGTCTCGCGGGGCATTCGCCAGGATGCCTCCGGCCCCGCTCTGCGCGAGCGCTGCCTGCAACTCGGCTGGGAAGTCGTGTGGGAGGGAGTGTTGCAGGATGACCCAGTCTCGATTCGGGAGAAGCTTAGTTCCCTCGCAGATGGCGGCGTGGCGGAATTGATTCTCACCACAGGCGGCACGGGAATCGGTCCCAGGGATTCGACCCCCGAAGCCACAACCGAAGCGTGCCAGAAATTGCTCCCCGGAATCCCCGAAGTGATGCGCGAATACGGGCGGAAAAAAAATCCCCGCGCGGCGCTTTCGCGCGGCCTCGCCGGAGTTCGCGGCCGCGCTCTGATCGTCAATTTGCCCGGCAGTCCGCGCGGCGCGACGGAGTCGCTCGACGCCGTGGCGGAACTGCTCCCGCACGCGCTCGATGTGCTGCGCGGCGCTCGCCATGATTAGCCGGAGTCTTTTCAGCCACGATTGCCGTCCTAAGCCGGTTGTTTGAGCGTTCGCCAGACCGTTTTCAGTCGGTATTTACTGAGTAATTGATTCAAGCGGCACCTCACATTTGATAGCGAATCCACAAGAATAATCTCGTTTACTGCAAAGGCCCTTGCGGTGTATAAGCGTGCGCAATAGAGAGGCCAAGTCGGGAATCCTGCCACCCTCGAAGTTGGCGCCGGCATGAAGGCCCAGTTGTCTCTCGTGGAGGAGAACGCATATGAACGCACAGCCTGGCTCAAGAGTAAGGTCTACCATCGTGAAAGTGCCGGATGCCACCCCCGGTTTGCTTTTCCTGAACGGGCAGCAGAAGCAATTCACGCTTGACGGCATTTGGAAATCTCCTGTAGCTCCTGCCGCGAATATGACGGTGGATGTGGATCTCGACGGCTCCGGGTCGATCGCCGGCATTACGGTCGTCGATTCCCAGCAACTCAACAAAGAGCGCCTGAATCAACTCGGCGGCGTGGCGCAGGAAAAAGGCAAGGAAGCGGCGAAGCTGGCCCAGCAGGGGATCGGGGCGCTGGCCGGAAAGATGGGAGCAGTGGCTCTCGGCGCCACGGTACTTGTTTGGATCGCGTGGTTTTTCCTTCCCGCGGCGACAGTTTCCCTGGGATTTGCCGGGTCGATGTCGTTTACGTTCTGGAATCTTCTTGGAATTGATCTGAGCAATCCCATGACGCTGGCACAGGGCACCGCCAATCATGGCGCGCTCGCACTGCTCGGCCTCGTCGCGATTGCTGTTCCCGTCGCTGTTCCGTTCGTGAAGACGCCGTGGGCGAAATACCTGAACGCGGCGCCGCTGGCGTTTCTGCTTATCGCGGTCGGATCGCTCTACATGCAGGTTCACAAGGCGCTCGAACCTCTTTCAGGAATGGGCGTGGACGTACCGAGTCCGTTTTCCTGGGGCTGGGGCATCTTTGTGTTGGGCATCGCCGCTCTGGTGCTGGCGGCGCACGCGCTGAAGCCTTCGGCGGCATAGCGATTCCGCGAACCGGCCCGTTCACTGAATGCGCGTGATAAAAGCCTGCCTAGTAGGCGGGGATGTGAAACTTAGGCTCACTGCTGTCGGCATCGCGGTGGTTTGCCCCTTCCTCTCCGAGGGAATCGCTGCTGCGAAGTCTCCCCAAACCGTCGTGAAGCACGCCTATGAACGTACTTTTATTTGGCGCAACCGGCATGGTGGGCCAGGGCGTCCTGCGCGAATGTCTTCTCGATCCCGAAGTGAAGCTAGTTCAGACCATTGGTCGAACCGCCACAGGGATACAAAACCCGAAATTGCGGGAAGTTGTGCACGCAGATTTGTGGAACTACGAGTCAATTGAATCGAAAATGTCCGGTTTTGACGCCTGCTTCTTCTGCCTGGGCGTCACGTCGTCCGGCATGAAGGAACAAGAGTACGAGCACGTGACGTATGACCTCACGCTTGCCGCTGCGAGTGTTTTGTCGCGGCTCAACCCCGGGATGACCTTCATCTATGTATCTGGGGCAGGCGCCGATAGTTCGGAAAGAGGGCGAACCATGTGGGCGCGAGTCAGAGGTAAAACGGAAAATGCTCTGCTGCGCCTGCCATTTGCATCGGCCTATGTTTTCCGTCCTGCCCTCATTCAGCCTTTGCATGGCATACGATCGAGGACGGCCGTCTATCGCATTCTTTATGCGCTTGCCACGCCGCTGTTGCCGCTGCTGCGGCGCGCGTTTCCTGCGTACGTCAGTACGACCGAACAGATCGGCCGCGCGATGCTAAGCGTCGCCAGGCGCGGTGCGCCAAAACGCATCTTCGAAAGCCGGGACATCGTCGCTATCGCGCTGAAGAAATAGGGTATCGAGTTTTCTATCCCCATGCTTTCAAAGGAAGAATGTTGACGGACGGCTCTGCCTCGTCAACAATGCAGTTATCATGAAAACACCACTTTGGAACAAAAAACTGGCTGTGCTGGGCGCGGGCAAGATCGGCGGAATTCTGTTGCGCGCGTTTCTGGAGCAGAAACTTGTACAGCCGAAACGCGTGCACGCCACCGTGCGCCATGCCGAGAAGGCGCGCGCCCTCGCCAAGCAACTCGGAATCACGGCTTCCACCGACAATCGCGCGGCCGTTCGCGACGCAGACATCATCCTGCTGGCGGTGAAGCCCCAGGCCGTGCGCGAAGTCCTCGAAGAGATCAAACCCGAGATGAAACCAGGGAAGCTGATCGTCTCCGTCGTTGCGTCGGTGCCCACGGCGCTCATGGAGAAGCATCTCGGCGCCAGCGCCGCCGTGGTACGGGCCATGCCGAACACGCCCTGCGCGATCGGCTGCGGCATGACGGGCATTGCCAAGGGGATTCACGCCAGCAAGGAACACCTGGAAATCGCGCAGGCCATGTTCGAGGCAGTGGGCCGCGTGGTCGTCGTGGACGAGAAACAGATCGACGCGGTAACCGGTCTTTCCGCCAGCGGAACCGCATTCATTTATATCCTTCTGGAATCGCTTGCCGAGGGCGGGGTGAAGGTCGGCCTGCCTCGTGATATATCCACGCTGCTCGCCGCGCAGACCATGATGGGAGCGGCGCGCATGGTCCTTGATACCGGGGACCATCCCGCGCTCCTCAAAGACGCGGTGACCACTCCTGCCGGGTCCACCATGGACGGCATCCTCGAGCTGGAGGATGGCAAAGTGCGCGTCACGCTGATCAAAGCCGTTATGAAGGCGACGCAACGCGCGAAGGAATTGATTCTGGAGCCGTAGCCGGCAGCTGTGTCCGCTCCGGACCGCTTCCGGCTTAGGGAATCTTGATTTCGATGCGCTTCCATGCTATCAAGAGCATTCTGATTGGTTAATCCGCGGCATCAATATACTGCGTAGCAAAGGAACCCTGATGACCCGAAGCGTGCGCCGTTTTATATCTGCCCTTTTCGCAATCGTGGCAGTTCTTTCATTGGCCGCTGTGGGGATATGGGCGCAGGATACGCCGGCGTCCAAGGGTTCGGCTGCCGGTGGCTCCGGAGGAATGGCGCACGCCGATCACAAGCCCAAGCATGGTGGAACCTTCTTCATGTGCCTGGACAACAACCACCATCTCGAAGGCGTTCTCCTCCCGCCAGGGACTTTTCGCGTCTATCTCTACGACGACCACACGAAGCCGCTTAAGCCCGACCAGGTAAAACTAACCAGCGGGACGATTCAAATCGGCGATTCCGAGGATGCGCCTAAAGTTCCATTGGGGCCGGGGAAGAAGAAGGAAGCCTTGGAGGCATCCCTTGGGGCTGACGTCAAGTTTCCCGTTGCCATTACCTTGTTGCTGCATCTGCCGGGCATGGCCCCAGACGAGAGACCGGAATTGTTCAACTTCACATTCAGCAAATTCACCGATGAGAACGGTCCCGGAAGCTCAGCCCCCATGGGGGACATGCCGGGCATGAAAATGGGCCATTGATCGTCCAATTTTTCAAATCATCTCAGTAGGAATCTGTGCGGCTTTGTTCAGGGCCTAGAAATTGAGGACGAAGCCCCCGACCGCCTGGAAATGCCTCTGGTAGGTTGAGAAGAAGTTTGTTTCAATCACGTCCCCCTCCCCGCGCAGGGCCAGGTGCTCGGTCAACAAATAGTCAATTCCCCCACCCGCCGTCACGCCTAATCCTTGGTTGCTCCCCAGGATGCCAGCAGTTTGAGTGAAACGAAAGTCCTCCAGTCCTACAGCGGCATGCACCCAAGGCTCGAAACGGCTGTGCCCGCGAAAGGCCACGCGCGGCCCGCCACCTACAAAGAGGGAATGGACGCCCAAATTTGGCGGATTCGAAGTGGCGCCAGTATTGCCTAAGAAGCCTGTTCCCACTTGGGCGTCCAGACCAAACCACCTGTTAAGAAATCGTGTTACCGTGAAGTTTAAGCCATCCGTGTTGAACGGCGAGCCAAGCAAGTTCACTCGATTGTACTGATAACCCACCGCAATCTGCCATTGACTGAAATCGCCGGGTGACAGCGAACTGGTCCTCGAACGCGGAGCGGACCCAGAACGCGGAGAGGACCCACCGCCTGCCCCGGCCGGACCTTGAGCCATCGCTAGTCCAGCGAATAGGAGAAATGCAGCAAAAAACGAGCAAATATAACGCATGTTAATGATCCTCCCGGAACGGCAGGGCTGTGCCGCATTGAAACAGTACTCATTGTAGCTGGGAGGCCCGGAAGGGAATCGCGAATCCGAGGGCAGTTTGTTCAATGTCGCACGGGATTTACCTTCTCGCGTCATTCCTGTTTTGGGCCGGAAGCGGGGATTGAGGCGATCATAGCGGCTGCACGGTCAGGAAGCGGCCCTCCGAGCTGGTTCCCTCTTGACTCGTATGTTAGCATTTCGTGCGGAATCCCAATGCCCAGCGAGTACATACCGATTCTGATTTTTGCTGCGTTGGCCGCGGCGTTTCCCGCTGTAACGCTCGTCCTCTTCCGGTTCATTCGCCCCACCCCTGTCGCGGTTGGAGCGAAATTGAAGCCTTACGAGTGCGGCGTGGAGGCCGAGGGCGATACTCGAGGGCGATATTCGGTCCGGTTCTACATCGTTGCGATTCTCTTTGTGATCTTCGACGTGGAGACGACTTTCCTTTTCCCCTGGGCAGTGCTGTTTTCAACCCGGGTTGAGGGTTTTCGTCTGGGACCGGTTTACGCCCTGGCGAGCATGTTTGTGTTCCTAGGCATTCTGATCATCGGGTACGTCTGGCTGTACCGAAAGGGCGCGCTTGAATGGGTGTAAGCTGCGCCCTATTTTCTCGTTGAAGGAATCCCGGCCACCCAGGTTGGCCGGGATTTTTTTGCGCCAGTTTGCAATCGCGGGCGGTAATGCCCGTAAGAGATTTCGCGAGGAGTATGGCAAGTACCGGGTGCGAGGTCTTCTCGGTGCCCGCCCAAGACGGGTGCGGGCTCTACTTGGAGCCCGCCCAAGAATTGTGGCGGAACAAGTTGACTCTGTTTTCCGCCGTGTGCTAAAAGCTACAGCTTAATATATTGGCTGCGTGTGTTGTGCGCTGCCTGCACTACTTCTAATTCATGGCCAACGATCCGGAAGAGAAGCAGCCTTCTGCGAGTTCACCGGGTGAACCGTCCGCGGAGAAGCCATCGGCCTCGGGGGGTGAAGCCACACCCAAACCGCCAGCAGCGGCTCCTGCTGCACCGGCTCCGCCGCCGGCTAAACCACCGGCCGCCCCCGCGGCAAAGCCTCCGGCTGCCGCGGCTCCGCCTCGGCCTCCCGCGACTCCTCCACCACCCAAGGAAGGCCCCGTCGCTCTCGATAACGAGCTCGTGAAGCGATACAAAGAGAAATTCGGTCCGGCGATCCTTGAGGCCTGGACGGACCGTAAGCAGGCGATTCTGGTGGTTGCCCGCGAACTTCTCTCGGAAATCGCAACCTACAGCCGCGACGAAGAAAAATTCGACTGGCTGAGCGACCTTACCGCCGTGGATTGGCCCAAGCGCGAAAAGCGGTTCGATATCGTTCTGAACATGTATTCGTTCGAAAAGAATGAGAGGCTGCGCTTGAAAGTCCACGCGGCCGAAAGCGATCGCGTCCCCAGCGTGCAGGGCGTTTGGACCACGGCAAATTGGGAAGAACGGGAAGTCTACGACATGTTCGGCGTGATATTCGAAGGTCATCCCGATCTGAAACGGATTCTGCTGCCGGACGAATGGCAAGGTTACCCGCTGCGCAAGGACTATGACATTCTGACGCAGGACAAGGCCTGGGTGCAGGAAAACCTGGGGATTGAGAGCGGACAGTAGAAATGGCCGACGAGCGCATTCCGTTCGCGACGCACGCTGAGACAACGGTACTCGGCGCGGACGAAATCATTCTCAACATGGGGCCCCAGCACCCGTCCACGCACGGCGTGCTGCGCGTGAAGCTGCGCCTGGACGGCGAGAAGGTCATCGGTTCGGAGTGCGTGATCGGCTACCTGCACCGCGGCGTCGAAAAAATTGCCGAGCACCGCAGTTATCAGCAGTTCGCGCCATACGTGGACCGCATGGACTACGTTGCGGCGGTTTCGAACGGCCTGGGCTATTGCGAGGCGGTCGAAAAACTTCTGGGAACGGAAGCGCCGATTCGCGCGCGGGTGATTCGAACCATCCTCACCGAACTGCAACGTATCGCCAGCCACCTGTTCTGGCTGGGCACGCATGCGCTCGACATCGGCGCGCTCACCCCGCTGTTCTATTGCCTTCGCGAGCGGGAAGAGATCCTGAAGATCTTTGAGAAATATTGCGGCGCGCGGCTTACCACCCACGCCTTCCGCATCGGCGGCCTGCAATACGAGGCTTATGACGAGCTCGAGAAGGACGTGGAGCGGTTCTGCAAGCCGTTCGACAAGCGGGTGGACGAGTACGAAGCTCTGCTTACGGGAAACCGCATCTGGCTGGGCCGCACGAAGGGAATTGGCATCCTCACCGCCAAGGAAGCGATTGATTACGGCGCGTCGGGTCCAGTCATTCGAGCAAGCGGGGTGAAGTGGGACATCCGCAAAGCCATGCCGTACGCCGCCTACGACCAGTACAAGTTCGAAATCCCCACCGGCAAAAACGGAGATACCTTCGACCGGTACATCGTGCGCATGGAAGAGATGCGGCAATCGCGCCTGATCTGCCTGCAGGCCATTGAAAACATTCCCACCGGGCCGATCATGGGCAAGGTGGGCAAGGTGCTGAAGCCGCCGCCCGGCGAGGTTTACCACGCCATCGAAGCGCCCAAGGGCGAGCTGGGATATTACATTGTGAGCGACGGCACGACGCAGCCGTACCGCGTGCGCATTCGTCCGCCGTCACTCATTAACCTCGAAGCGTTCGACAAGATGATTCGCGGCCACCTGGTGGCGGACGTCGTGGCCATCATCGGCACGCTGGACATCGTTCTGGGAGAGGTCGACCGGTAGCGGAATGCACGCCGTGATCAATTTCGTGATCTCGATTTGGGTGCCGCTGGTCTGCGCAGTGATTATCGTCGCGGTCCTTCCGCTTGTCGCCGGATACATCGTGCTGATGGAGCGCAAAGTCATGGCGGACATGCAGGCGCGGCTGGGACCGATGCGCGTCGGGCCGCATGGCCTGCTGCAGCCCATCGCCGACGCCTTGAAGCTGCTCATCAAGGAAGACATTATTCCCGACGAAGCGGACAAGGCGATCTTCTGGATCGCCCCGCTGATTTCGGTGACGGCCGGAATGCTGGCGATGTCCGCGCTTGCGATCGGGCCGTGGTTCCAGATTGCGGATCTGAACGTTGGGCTGCTCTTTATCGTGGGAATCAGCGCGCTCGGAATTTTTGGCATCGTGCTCGGCGGATGGTCCTCGAATAGCCACTATTCGCTGCTGGGAGCGCTGCGCAGCGCCGCGCAACTGGTGAGTTACGAAACCGCAGCGGGCATGGCGATCGTGGGCGCGCTGCTGCTTGCCGGAACGCTTTCGACGCGCGAAATTATTCAGGCTCAGGATGACTATGGCATGTGGTTTGTTTTCGCCGCTCCGGTGGGATTTTTTATTTATATCGTTGCGTCCATCGCGGAAACCAACCGCGCGCCGTTTGATCTGCCGGAGGCGGAATCGGAACTCGTCGCCGGATACATGACGGAATACAGCGGGTTCCGCTGGGCGCTGTACTTCCTGGCGGAGTACACGAACATGGTCGTCGTCGCTTCGATTGCGACGACGCTGTTTCTCGGCGGGTGGCTGCGCCCGTTTGCGGGGACGCCGGCGTTTCACTTTTTGGATTTTTTCCCTACCGTGTTGATGCTGGGTGTGGGCGGATATTGCTTCTATCGAGCGCCGAAACAGCCGGTGAAAGTGCAGTCGATGTTTATGGTTGCCGTCGGCTTATTGTTCCTGTTGCTTTCGGGGATTTTGCTGGCGCCGGTGCTGGCTCCCGCGGATTCCCTTGTCGCCAGCGCAACGCCCGGAATACACGGAGCGTTCTGGTTCCTGTTGAAGGTGGGGCTCTACATTTACCTGTTCATGTGGCTCCGGTTCACGTTCCCGCGATACCGGTTCGACCAGTTGATGCGCCTGGGATGGCAGTTCCTGATTCCGCTTTCTATCGTGAACGTGATGGGGATCGGCCTGGCGCTGGTGCTTCACCGCCAATGGGGCTGGAGTCATCTGGCCGCTTTCGGTCTGACGACGCTGGCGACGCTGGCGGTGGCCGGGTGGCTCGGATGGGAAGGGGAGAAGAAGGACAAAGAGCACGTGTTTGTAGGCGAATCATAAAAGTTAAGTTGTCATTTCGAGGAGCGAAGCGACCAGGAATCTCTCCTTCGTTTCTTGTGAATATGACCCAGAGAGATTCCTCGCTTCGCTCGGAATGACAGGTTTGGGTTTTTGCAGGAACTAGATAGAAACAGAGGACGATGCTGGATCAGATTGTATTTTATTTTTTCGCGACCCTGGCCGTGCTTTCCGCGGTCCTGGTGGTGACGCGCCGCAACGTGGTTCAGAGCGCGATCTTTCTGATCACGGCGCTGCTGGCGACGGCGGGCATCTTTCTGCAATTGCACGCGGAATTTTTGTTCATTGTCCAGGTGATATTGTACGCGGGCGGCATCATGGTGCTGTTCGTGTTTGTCATTATGCTGATCAACCTGGATGTGTCGCTGCATCAGGTTCAGTTCAACCGGCAGTGGTGGCTCGGGTTGCTGCTTGCGCTGGTTCTCGGCGCGCAATTGACGATTGCGGTGGCGATCGGCCGGTCGGGCCTTCCGCTCGGCGAGCCCGCGCCGGCGAGCGCGCTCGAACCCAGCACGCAATTGGTGGGCAAGGTTCTTTTCAGCGAGTACATGCTTCCGTTTGAAGTGGCGTCGATCCTGCTGCTGGTGGCGATGGTTGGCGCGGTGGTGATGGCGAAGAAGAAAGTTTAGGGCGCGGTCTCTACTTTCGCGCTGAACGTCCCCGCAGAGCCGGGACGTGGAGCCCGCGATACAAGAGGTATATGCGAAGATGATTCCGACCAGCAGTTACCTGTTCCTGAGCCTGGGGCTGTTCACGATCGGCGTGATCGGCGTGGTGACCCGGCGCAACGTGATCGTCATTTTGATGTCCATCGAGTTGATGCTTAACGCCGTAAATATCAATCTCGTGGCTTTTTCGAGGCTGGTGGGCTCGGCCGAAGGCCACGTCTTCGCGATTTTCATCATTACCGATGCCGCCGCGGAAGCAGCGTTGGGACTGGGCATCATCATTTCGTTTTTCCGGAATCGAGAGACATTGCTGGGCGACGAAATGGATCTGTTGAAGTGGTAGTTGCACTCAGGCGCGAATTGAAGTGTTTGATGGAGATGCACTGAAACACGACGCGTTGTCATTCCGAGGAGCGAAGCGACGAGGAATCCCTCTTTCCTTCGAGAAAAGCGCAGAGAGATTCTTCGCTTCGCTCAGAATGACAGCGGAAAGAATAATGACACGGGAAGAGAAGGTCGCAACGCAGGGTAATGCATGATGCCGACTGAATATTTTCTCGCGCACATCTGGCTGATCCCGCTGTTCCCGCTGGCGGGCGCGGCGCTGATGCTTTTCATCGGCAAGCGGCTTCCCAACGCCGGCGTTAACGTCGTGTGTGTGGGAAGTGTTTTCCTCTCGATGTGCTATGCGTTCGGGGCCATCTGGCAGTTAATCGCGCGGCCGGCCTCCGAGCGCCTGGTCGCTTACAACCTGTTTGACTGGGTTCCGGCAGGCGCGATGCACACCAACGCGGGCGCGTTCATGAGATTTAACGTTCCGTGGGGCATGCTGATGGACCCGCTTACCGCGGTGATGCTGCTCGTGGTCACCGGCGTCGGCTTCCTGATTCACGTTTACTCCACCGGGTACATGGCGCACGAGGGGGGCTACTACCGCTTCTTCGGCTATCTGAATTTGTTCATGTTCTCGATGCTCACGCTGATCACGGCGAACAATCTTTTGCTGCTGTTTGTCGGATGGGAGGGCGTGGGACTCTGCAGCTACCTGCTTATTGGTTTCTACTTCCTGCGCAAATCGGCGTCGGATGCGGGGAAGAAGGCGTTCATCGTCAACCGCATCGGTGACGCGGGCTTCCTGCTGGGTCTGTTCCTGATGCTTGGCACGCTGGGCACAATTCAATTCACCGAACTGGGTCCGGCCATTGCCGCGGGACACTTCGCCGTGGGCAACGGCACGCTGACGGCGATCGCGCTGTTGCTCTTCGTCGGAGCCACCGGGAAGTCGGCGCAGCTTCCTCTCTATGTCTGGCTGCCGGACGCGATGGAAGGGCCCACGCCGGTCAGCGCCTTGATCCACGCGGCGACGATGGTCACTGCCGGCGTGTACATGATCGTGCGCACGAACGCCGTCTTTTCGATGGCGCCCAAGGCGCTGGCGGTGGTCGCCACCGTTGGCGCCGTGACCTCGATTTTCGCCGCGACGATGGGCCTGGTGCAGAACGACATCAAGCGCGTCCTCGCCTATTCCACGGTTTCGCAGCTGGGCTACATGTTCCTGGCTTGCGGCGTGGGCGCGTTTACCGCCGGTGTGTTCCACTTGATGACTCACGCATTCTTCAAGGCGCTCTTGTTCCTCGGATCAGGCAGCGTGATTCACGCGCTTTCCGGCGAGCAGGACATGCGCAAGATGGGCGCGTTGCGTCACAAAATTCCGAAGACGGCGATTACGTTTATCATCGCATCTATCGCAATCTCCGGCATTTTCCCGTTCGCTGGATTTTTCAGCAAGGACCCCATCCTTGGAAAAGCTTTTGAATACAATAAGTTTCTTTGGGCCATCGGATTCATCACGGCAGGGATGACGGCTTTCTATATGTTCCGCCTCGTGAGTATGACATTCTACGGGAGCTCGCGAGTCGATCACGAAGTCGAGCATCACATCCACGAATCGCCGAGTTCGATGACCGTGCCTCTGATGATTCTGGCCGGACTTTCGATCGTCGGCGGTTGGGTCGGCTGGCCTGAATCTCTCTGGGGCAGCGACCGGTTCACTCATTTCCTTGCGCCTGTGATCGCGTTTCACCCGGACGAAGTAACGGAGACAGCAGCGTCACATGCATCTTCGATGGAATACGTTCTGATGTTCGCCTCGGTGGCGTTTGTTTATTCGGAATTTGGCTGGCACTTAACTGGTACCTTAAGCGCCCTGAAGTTCCAGAAAAAATCGCGGCGGCGAGTCCGTTCCTGTATAAGTTGGTTTACAACAAGTATTACGTGGACCAGATTTACGACGCCATGTTCGTCAACCGGGTGAAGGACCTTGCGCTCACGCTCGGATCGTTTGACGTGGGAATCATCAACGGCCTGGGAGTGGATGGTATGGGCTGGGTGACGCGAATTTCATCGCGGATTTCGATGATTTGGGACTCCTGGATCGTGGATGGCCTGGTGAATCTATCGGCGCGGATCGTGTGGGTGTTGAGCTGGCCGGTGCGGATGCTGCAGACCGGACGCGTTTCGCGCTACGCCCTGTTCATGTTGCTCGGCGTGCTGATTTTCCTGGGGTATTATTTGCACACCTCGGGAATCACGATTTCAAATATGTTGAAGTGAGAAGAGGGGTCTAAGTGGCACAGGCTTCAGCCTGTGCGGTTTGGATTTAAGACAGGATTAAAAAATCACAGGCTGAAGCCTGTGCTACTGGCACGCCGCAAACTGAGTGAGCGAACTTGCGGCCAGCAAACTGGAAAGGCGAGGCAGGCAGATGGAATTTTACAATACTCATATCCTGACGGTGGTGCTGTTCACACCGCTGGTGGGGGCGTTGTTGCTGCTGTTCGTGCCGCGCGACAGCGAAAACGCGCACCGCGTCATCGGCAACCTATTCGCTTTCCTCGGACTCATCGTATCGCTGCCGCTGATCTGGCGGTTCAGCCTGGACCCGGCCGCGCCGCGTTTCCAGTTCCCGGAAAACTACGATTGGATTCCGTCCATCGGCGCGCATTACACGCTGGGAATCGACGGCATCAGCCTGCTGCTGGTCATCCTGACAACCTTCCTCGGCGCGATCTCGATCCTTTCTTCCTGGAGCGCGATCAAAATTCGCCGCAAGGAATATTACATCCTCTTCCTGTTGCTTCAGGTCGGGATGCTCGGCGTTTTCATGTCGCTCGATTTCTTCCTGTTCTACATGTTCTGGGAAGTGATGCTGGTTCCGATGTACTTCCTGATCGGCGTGTGGGGCAGCGACCGCCGGCTCTATGCGGCGATCAAATTTTTCCTCTACACCCTGGTCGGCTCAGTGATCATGCTGCTGGGAATCCTGGCGCTGTATTTCAAGGCGGGCGGCACGACGTTCGATATTCCCACGCTGCTGGCATCGGCGCCCAAGTTTGACACCGCGACGCAGGTGTTGCTCTTCTGGGCCTTCTTTTTTGCGTTTGCGATTAAAGTGCCGATGTTCCCGTTCCATACCTGGCTGCCCGACGCGCACACCGAAGCGCCCACGGCCGGCTCCGTCATCCTGGCCGGCGTTTTGCTGAAAATGGGCACGTACGGCTTCATCCGGTTCTCGCTGCCCCTGCTTCCGGTGGATCCAGCCGCGCGGCACAAAATCATCACGATCATGCTGGTGGTTTCGATCATTGGCATTCTCTACGGCGCGCTGGTCTGCATGATGCAGAAAGACATGAAGAAGCTGATCGCCTACAGCTCGGTGAGCCACCTGGGCTTCTGCACGCTCGGCATCTTTGCGCTGACGCCCAACGGGCTTTCCGGCAGCGTGATCCAGCAGATCAACCACGGACTCTCCACCGGCGCGCTCTTCTTGATCATCGGCGTGCTTTACGAGCGGCGGCACACGCGCCTGATTTCGGAATTCGGCGGGCTCTCGACGCCCATGCCGAACTTCGCCGCCATTTACATGATCGCCTCCCTCAGCTCGCTGGGATTGCCGCTACTCAACGGTTTCATCGGGGAGTTCACGATCCTGCGGGGCATATATGAAGTGAACATCAAATATGTGGCGTGGGCCGTCGTCGGCATCGTGCTCGGCGCGGCGTACCTGTTGTGGCTCTACCAGCGCGTGATGTTTGGCCCGGTCACCAATCCCGCGAACGAACATCTGGAGGACCTGAACTTGCGCGAGTATGCGACGCTGGTTCCGCTGATTATCCTGTGCTTCTGGATCGGGATTTATCCGAAGCCGCTGTTCCGCGTGCTGGAGCGGCCCGTGCAGCTGATCGTCGAGCAGGCCACTCCGGGATATTACGCCGCTCACGGAATTGTTCTACCGTCCGCGCCAGCGGCCGAGCCCGGTGCGGTTGCCGGTGCCGCTGTCCCGGATATGGGTGTGCCGCAGGACGCCATGCCTGCTCCCGCAACGGAGAATAAGTAGACGAGCCGATGAGCCACATCCTCAACGCGTTCCGGACATTCATGCAGCAGGGCGGCGGAGGGTTGCTCCTGCCGGAGATGATGCTGGTCCTTTTCGCCATGGGCATCCTGCTCACCGATTATCTGCTGGAGGCTCGCGACAAATATTTCAACGCGCTGATGGCCATGCTGGGCGTGATTTTCAGCGCCATCTGCTTGTGGCAGTTGCGCCCGGCGGCTGCGAGCGGAATGGCCATCGGATTCAGCAGCTCCCTGATCGTCGATCCGTTCTTCCTCTTTTTCGGGACCATTTTCCTGATTGCGACTGCGTTTGTGATCGTGCTTTCGGTGCGCTACTTGCAAGTCGAGGATGAAAATCACGGCGAGTATTACGTCCTGATTCTTTTTGCCACCGTCGGCATGATGTTCATGGCCGCTGGTTATGACTTGATCGTGCAATTCCTGGGCCTCGAAACCATGGCCCTGAGTTTCTACGTGCTGGCGGGATTTCTGCGCCGCGATCGCAAATCAAACGAAGGCGCGGTGAAGTACCTGCTGCTGGGCGCGTTCAGTTCGGCGATTCTGGCCTACGGATTTTCGATCCTGTACGGGATTGGGGCCACGGCGAATCTGAGCGCCTTTGACGGCGTCCTGCCGCCGCGGACCAACCTGGAGGTCATCGGTGTCGCTATCGACGCGCGCGGCCACGCCGACCTGCTGGTCATTCTCGCGCTGGTCACTGTCGTGTCGGGCATGTTCTTTAAGATCGCGGCCGTGCCCTTTCACCAGTGGGCGCCGGACGTGTACGAGGGCGCTCCCACTCCGATCACCGCCTACATCAGCGTGGCCAGCAAGACCGCCAGCTTTGCGATGCTGCTGCGGCTGCTGCTCACCGTTTTCTGGCCCGTGCGGCTTGACTGGGTGATGCTGCTGGCCGGCGTGGCCATCGCTTCGCTCACCATCGGCAATTTCGCCGCGATCACGCAAACCAACGTCAAGCGGATGCTGGCATACTCGTCGATTTCCCACGTGGGATACATCCTGCTGGGGATTGTGGCGGCGGCCTCGAGCGCTCAGGGTTTCATGACCGGCATGAAGGGCGTGGCGTTCTACCTGTTCGTGTATGGCTTCATGACCATCGGCGCATTCGCCGTTCTCATCGTGCTCCAGCGCCAGGGAATCATCACCGACGAACTTGATGATCTCAACGGGCTTTACCGTCGCAGTCCGGGATCGGCGGCGGTGCTGCTGATTTTCATGCTATCCCTCGCGGGGATTCCGCCGCTGGGCGGATTCGTGGGAAAGTATTTCATCCTCCAGGCGCTGATCGAGACGGGCCATACTCGACTGGCCTTGTTCGGGGCGCTCTACATCGTCCCGGCGCTGTACTATTATTTCCGAATCGTCGCGCACGCGTACTTGTATGAGCCGGGCAACGCGCCTTCGCCCATCCTGACGATCGGGCAGAGAATCGCGTTCGCCTGCCTGTGCTTTGTGACCGTCGCCGCCGGAATTTATCCCGAGCCGTTCGTTCGCTTTGCTTCGTATTCGCTATTCTTCCCCATGGGATTCAGTGGCCACTGAGGAACCAGCGCCGAAGCCCTCTCAAAAGCCGCGCAACAGGCCAGCAGCCGGCTTCCGCCAGATCTCCGATGTCCTCGAACTTCCGTTCACACTGGTGGCCTGCATCGCCGTCGGCGGGGGAATCGGCTATTATCTGGACGCACGATTCCACACTTCGCCTGTTTTTACTTTGATCCTGGGCTTTTTAGGATTTGCCGGGGGGATGATCCAACTCGTGAAGCGCCTATCGAAAGATTCCTAAGTGGGGGCTCATAGGCCAATGGCGGAGCCTGATTCGTTTTACCGGGCGGCCGAGCGGCGCATCGAGTGGCTTACACTGGGGCTTGGATTGGCGGGGGCATTGTTCGCGGGCGCGAAATGGGGTTGGCGTCCGGGAGCAGGCGTGGCCGTGGGTGCGATCCTGACGTGGCTGAATTTCCGATTGCTGAAGCAGGGAGTAGCGGCACTCGTGAAAATTTCGACCACGCAGGCGGGTTCCGAACAGGCCCGCGTTCCGCTGAGCGTTTACGTTCAGTTCTTTGGCGGCTTCGCATTGCTGCTGGTGGTCGTCTATGTTATTCTTTCGCGATCCTTGTTGCCAATGGTTGCGGTGCTGAGTGGGCTGTTTGCAGTGGTGGCAGCTATCATGATCGAGGTGCTTTTCCAGCTCGTTAGCGGCAAGCGCGGAACGGAAACACATATTTAGAGCCGGTTGTTGCGTGGCTCGATCCCGGGGTAAACCGAACGTATGGAAGAGCAAGTCTTGGGTGTGACCAAACTGGTCAATGCGCTGCTGGGAAAACCCGCGCTCGCGCTCCTCGCAGCGCTTCATATTCACGTTGAAAATACGCAGTACCCGATCCCCGACCATATTGCCATGGAGCTTGTGGTTTTCGTCGTTGCCATTGTGTTCTTCACGTGGCTCAAGGGACGGTTGTCGGTGGAAAATCCCGGCGGGACTCAGCAGTGCATGGAAGCGTTGCTGACGAATTCGATGGGCGTCGGCGCCCGCGACTTGCTCGAAGACACCGCGGGACATGGCGCCGCCGAGAAATACCTTCCGATGATCGGTAGCATCGGGATGTTTGTCCTGATGAGCAACCTGATCAGCCTGGTACCGGGATTCTCCTCGCCCACGGCGGAGAAATCAGTGCCTTTGGGCTGCGCGATTGTCGTTTTCCTGTATTACAACTGGGCCGGGATTGCGCATCATGGCCCGTTGACGTATGGCAAGCATTTCCTGGGGCCTGTGTGGTGGATGTCGCCGATGATGGGTTTGGTTGAAGTATTCAGCCATCTCGCGAGACTGCTCTCGCTCACGGTTCGTCTTTGGGTGAACATGCTCGTCAGCGAGCTGTTGTACGTAACCTTTCTGGGGTTAACATTGTCGCTCTTTCTGTTTGTGGGGTCACTCAACAAATTAGGCTATGTCCTGGCGCCGATCCCTCTGCTCGCCCCATGCGTTTTTATTCTCCTGCACATCTTCGTCGGATTTGTGCAGGCCTTTGTTTTTACCCTGTTGCCGATCGTCTATGTGGGCGGGGCGGTGGGCGAAGAGCACTAATTCCGGTCTCATCCGGCATTATCCGCTGTCTCGCGTGAGCCCGGCTGCAAGAGGGATGTCCGGGAACCACCTCCGAGCGGCTATTTCTTAACGAAGGAGATACACGATGAAGAAGGTTTTCTTTGTTCTGTTCGCCCTGCTCGTGGTCGCTGTCCTCGCCCCGGCTGCGTTCGCGCAGACGGGGGCGGCGCCGGCGGCTGAAGGAACCAACTGGGTAGCCATCACTTCAGGCTTTGCCATGGCGATTGCCTCGGCCGCCTGCGGTATTGCCCAGGCCCGCGCAACGTCCTCGGCCTGCGAAGGCCTTGCCCGCAACCCGGGCGCGGCAGCCCCAATCCGTTTCGCACTTCTCCTGGCCCTGGTGCTGATCGAGTCGATGGCGCTCTACACGTTTGCCATCATTTTCGCCAAGGTTAAGTAAGGAATTTTGGTCTTTAAATTCAAAGGCACGCTCCCATCGAATCGGAAGCGTGCCTTTTGCTTTGGTAGCACAGGCTTCAGCCTGTGTGATTTTTTAGTGAAAGAAAAGCAAGCCCACACAGGCTGAAGCCTGTGCTACTAATCCCTCGCTATGCGAATTAATTCGTCCGAAGACGGTTCTCGCGTTCCTCCCGCAGGTCTTCCATCACGCTCTGGATGAGTTCCTTGGCCTTGCGCAATTCTTCCGTAATGATTTGAATATCCATGGTGGGCTTGGAGGGATCGCGATGGCTGTGGCAGTAGACCCCATGCTGTCCGACGAGGACCATCGCGTTGGTCACGCGGTCCAGCGTCACGGCCAGGCGCCCGCGATGCGCGCCCAGCATCTGTTCGTAGTGCTCGATCTCTTCCTTATGGTCGTCAAATGCGGACATCGATTTGTCTCCCTGGCTGCATTGTAGCAATTTCAAGGGACATGCATTCCGGGTTAGTAGATTTGGCCAGCCGGCCGCCGGCAGGCTTCAGCCTTAGCGATTTTGGCGATTCCCGCACTGAAGGAGAAGCGCGCAGGCTAAAGCCTACGCTACCTGAAAAACATGTTGCGCGTATGGAACTTCCACTGGCACTGAAACTTTACACATTGGTTGGCAGGTCAGATAATCCAAGATGCCTTACGAGCCCATCTACGAGCGGTTCGAGGTTGCGGGGCCTGACGGCAGCCGCTGTAAGGTTGAATTCGTTCGGTCAGGGTTTTTGGCGCAGGGGGACCGGCCAGAATTATTCTTCTTTCGGGTAAACGGAGAAGAAACCGTGGTTGGTATCTCAGGTGCGAGCCTGGCGCGATTTGAGCGCGGGCGGCGCCGCTTAACGCGCGAAGCAGAAGATTGATGTAGCCGGACGGTGGCTGAAGCGGCAGATCGAAGCCGGAGTGCCACTCGATTCAGGGAGCCTTTACATCCAAGACGATGAGCTGGCAAATCTGGCAAACGAACTCGATCTTACTGAGTGAGGTCGCAATGAGACGCTCTGATCTGGTGCAGTCGCCTACCAAGGGTTCGACGCCGCGCACGACGCAGATTGTGTTCGGAGAACGGCAGCACCTGCTCCGCGTGCTCGATTCGCTGGAGACCACGGCGGTGCCGCAAGTGCGCCTCGAACCAGGAGCGCCGCGTGATCGAGGAACTCATCCACGAACGCACGCGCGAGCTGAACCACATCAATTCTTCCTGGGACGAAAAAGTCGGCCTGGTCCTGAACGCCGATTCGAAGGCCGAAATGCTCGACAAATTGGCTCGCGAGGCGCCGGAATCCGATTACTACTTGTTGCGCCTGATCAGCGAGCATCCGAAAGTTACTTCCAAGACGCTGGCCCGCCTGGCCAAGCATCCCTACGCCGCGATCCGCGAAAACGTCGCGCGCCATCCCAACGCCGATCCCGTCACTCTGGCGTGGCTCTCGCGCGATCGCAGCCAGCCGCTGTGGTACCTGGTGGCTTTCAATCCCAATACGCCCGCCGTCCTGCGCCGCAAGCTGCAGGAGCGTTTGCGCAAGCTGGGGCAGAGCACTTCCAGCAAGTAAATAACAAATATTGTGCCAGTGCGGTCCGCTCAAGACCGGCGTTGGGCTATTTTCGTGGTCGGGTTCCAGTAGCGTAGGCTTCAGCCTGCGCGCTTTTTACGAATTCAAAAGAGCGCAGGCTGAAGCCTACGCTACCAACCCCTCAACACTCGGTTCTCTCATTCGATCAACGTCTCTCCAGCGGCGGCCTTTTGCATTGCGGCCATTGATTCTCTTGAGAATCGTTTCTGCAAAGCTCGCGAAAACGGATAACCGAGCCGCGCCAGAAACCCGGGGCGAGAGAAGGCAAAGATGTCGTACGACACGGCCCCATCATCGATGTTATACTCAACTGTGAAACGCTCCTCCCCGAACTCTCCATGATCGGGCAAAGTGCCGTACGCGAAGCCATATCGTTCCGTCGTACCATGGTCCTCAACGACGTAAACGATTCGACAAGCATTCATCGACCAGAACCCGAGATGAGAGATTAAAAGGGCTACAGTAGCGCCTTTCTCAATCGGAGTATCCGGCCAGCACAGAGTAATCCATTGCAAGTCGAACATTTTCCAGTGCCTGAGCGCATTCTTCGCGCGCTCAAAAACGTCAACACCCGTTCCTAATCGCACGCGGCTGCCATCAACCGTATACCCCTCCGGCTCACTTTCGGAAGAGGTGCCGACATCTGGGTAGGAGAATGGCTGGTTTCTTTGTGCGGAAATGAATTCACGAATTAAAGATTCGCTTGGCTTCGATAAGCAAAACATTCCTTAGTGCCCGCCGTGCGCGGCGCCCAGATACATCTGCATGGCTTTCTGATAGTCCTCATTATCCGGAGAGCGATCCAGAGCCTTTTGTTCGGCCTCAATCGCCATGTCGGTCTGTCCGTTGGCGAAATATGCAGCGGCGAGAGTATCGAAGTAGTCCGGATTGGCGCTGGCGGCGACGGCTTTGGTCGCGAGGACGACGGCTTGCTCGGGATTTCGCACTGCCGTGTTCTTGGAGGTAGCCATCAGCAGGGCTAGGTTATTCATGGCATCCGCGTTTTGCTGGTCCACGGCCTTCTGATACCACTTCGCGGCTTCGATGTCGTCCTGCTGCACGCCCTGGCCATTCTCGTAAAGGACGCCTAAACCCAATTCAGCTTCGGCGAGATTTTGATCCGCGGCCTTCTGCATCCAACCCGCGGCTTGTTGCAGATTTCGGGGGACGCCCTTGCCCTGCGTGTACAGGACGGCGAGATTGTACTCGCTCTGCGCGTCGTCCTGATCGGCCGACATGCGCAACCACTTCGCGGCTTCCATGTTATCGACGTCGACGCCGCGCCCCTTGAAATACATTTCAGCCACGTAGCGCTCCGCGATGGGATTGTTTTGGTCGGCGGCCTTGCGGAACCACGTCATAGCCTCGGCATTGTCCTTTGCGACGCCGTCGCCGGTCAGATAGATCACGCCCAATTGCAGTTGCGCGTTCACGTCCCCGGCGAATGCCTGCTGCTTCAAGTCGGCGATCGCCCTTTGCTTCGCGATCGCGTCCGCCGAACCTTGGGCCAGCGCCAATCCGCACGACAAGAGAACCAGCACCACCGCCAACGCAGTTGCGCGGAAGTTAATCATCGTTCGTCCGTTTAATACGGGAGCTTACCACAGTCTTTTTGCGCCTCGCGATCAAACCGTTTTTGTCTGACCGCCGTCGAGATCGATCAGCGCGCCTTGCAGGTATCGCGATTGTGGCGACAGCAGGAAGGCGGCAAGGTTCGCAACGTCCTCCGGCTCGCCCAACCGGACGATGTTCGCCGCGCGAACGATTTCCGCCGCGGTGGCCTCCAGATCGCCGCCATGCTCTTTGGCCTCGGATGCTAACCTCGCGCGAAGCCGGTCGGTGCGGATATAGCCGGGATTGATTGCGTTCACCTGAACTCCGTCACGAATCCCAATGTCCGCGAGCGCCTTTGTGAAGGTGAGACATGCGCCGTTCACCGAGCCGCCAATCGTAAATTCCGCGCCGGGCGTGCGCCCGCCGACGCCGATGATGTTCAGTACCGAGCCTTTGCGCTCCTTCAAATGCGGCCAGGCCGCCCGGGCAAGTCGCACGGCGCAGAAGAATTTCAACGCGAAGCCGTCCTGCCAGTCCGCATCCGACAACTCGAAAAAATCACCACGACGGGTCGCTCCGGCGTTATTTACTATGGCGTCGATCGCGCCGTGGGCCTTCACCGCCGCATCCGCTAGAGCCGCCGGGACGTCTGCCGCACGAAGGTCCGCGGCGAACGTGTTCGCCCTGCCGCCCGCAGCTTCAACTTCGGCGGCGACCTTGGCTAGAGCAAGGCCATCTCGTGCCGCGAGCACGGTGGTAGCTCCGTCCCGCCCAAGACGCAGAGCAATCGCTCGGCCGATCCCCCGGCTTGCGCCTGTCACGATGATGATTTTGCCCGCCAGGTTTCCCATTGATTCTGCCGCCTCCTTTGTATCGAAAATTGCCCTCTACTATATACAGGATGAAGAGAATCTGCTCCAGGTAGTACGTTCAGGGAGCAGCCGCGCTCATTCCAGGAGTCCAATGTGCTACCATTTTTGCAAGGGGCGTTTCCCTGGGAACCAGATGAGACTTGACCCAAAGCCTGAAAACGGGTGCTTTGGCTGTGGCGGCGCAAACGCCCGGGGCATGCAGCTCGCGTTCGAACAGGATGATGCGCGTCAGCGCATCGTCGGCCGTTTCCGGCTTGGCGAGGAATATCAGGGCGGCGCGGGCTTTCTCCATGGCGGGATCATCGCCTTGCTGCTCGATGAAGTCATGAGCAAGGCGTCGCGGTTTCACGGGGAACATGCCGTCACGGCGGATTTGCGCGTGGAATATCACCGCCCCATCCGCGTGGGCCAGGAGATTGTCGTCGAGGGATTTGTCGCGCGCCGCGATGGCCGTCAGTTGTATCATGAAGGTGAGATTCGAAATGAGGCGGGGGAAGTCCTGGCGCGTGGCGAGGGGCGTTTTGTCGTCATTGATCGCGAAAAGTTTCTGGCGCAGTAATTAGATTTTGTTGTCATTCCGATCCCGCCTTGCGGAGAGGAATCCCTCCAGTGTTTGTCACGAACGAAGAGAGGTTCCTCACCGCTGAAGCGGGCTCGGAATGACAACGGTTTGATCAGGTTGGGTCGCAGCCGAGTGAGGAGAAACATATGACAGCAACGCAGGGAAGCAACGGGAATTATTCGAACGACCAGTGGCGCGTGAAAGTGGGCCTGGCCGAAATGCTCAAGGGCGGCGTCATTATGGACGTCACCAACGCGGAGCAGGCGCGCATTGCCGAGGAGGCCGGAGCTTGCGCCGTCATGGCGCTCGAGCGTGTGCCTTCGGACATTCGCAAGGAAGGCGGAGTGGCGCGCATGGCCTCGCCGAAAATTATCCGCGAAATCATGAATACCGTGAGCATTCCCGTGATGGCCAAGGTGCGCATCGGCCATTTTGCGGAAGCCGCCGTGCTCGAAGCGCTCGAGGTGGATTTCATCGACGAAAGCGAAGTGCTTACGCCCGCCGACGAGGAAAATCACGTCTGGAAGCACGATTTCAAGGTTCCGTTCGTTTGCGGCGCGCGCAATCTGGGCGAGGCGCTGCGGCGCATTGCCGAAGGCGCCGCGATGATCCGCACCAAGGGCGAAGCGGGATCGGGCAACGTGGTCGAAGCCGTGCGGCACATGCGGGCAATCACCGGTGAGATGCGCCGCCTCACAACGCTGCGCGGCGACGAATTGATGCACGTTGCAAAGGAACTGGGTGCGCCGCTGGACCTGGTCCGCGAGATCGCGCGCACGGGTAAACTCCCCGTTCCAAATTTTTCCGCCGGCGGAATCGCAACGCCTGCCGATGCGGCGCTGGTGCGCCATCTGGGCGCCGAATCGGTTTTCGTCGGGTCGGGAATTTTCAAATCGAGCGATCCGGAAAAGCGCGCCAAGGCCATCGTAAAGGCCACCACGCATTATCAGGATGCGAAGGCCGTCCTCGAAGCTTCCGAGGAACTGGGCGAGGCGATGAAAGGCCTCGACATCCGCCAAATCGAGGAGAAGGACCTGCTGCAAACGCGCGGATGGTAGGGAACCGTTAAGTCCTTAGTGGAATCAAACGCCCTGGTTTCGTCATTCCGAGGTCGCCGCAACGGCCGAGTAATCTGCTTTCCATTCGAATCGAAGCAGATTCCTCGTCGCTGCGCTCCTCGGAATGACACGTTATAAGAATTCTAGAAAATCCGGAGAAGGCTCGGGAGCAAAGAACGCATGAAAGTCGGAATCCTCGCTGTACAGGGCGATTTTGAAGCGCATGCCGCGATGCTTGAGCGAATGGGCGTGCCTCGTGTTTGTGCGCACGCCAGGCGATCTGGAAGGCGTGGACGCAATAATCTTGCCCGGCGGAGAAAGCACGACGCAATGGAAATTCCTTGTCGAGGAAGGCCTCGACAAGAGCTGCGTGAACATGCCGCGCGCGGCGGCGCGATGTTTGGCACATGCGCAGGGGCCATCTTGCTGGCGAAGGAAGTTCGCAACCCCGCGCAGCCGTCCCTGGGGCTTGCCGACATCACCGTCGTCCGCAACGCTTACGGCCGCCAACTCGCGAGCGAAGTCCGTCACGAAGTCACAACGCTTTCTCCGGCTCCCATCGAAATGGTCTTCATTCGCGCTCCGATCATCGAGCAGGGGCCGAATGTGGAGATGCTGGCTACTTCCGAAGGCAAACCCGTGCTGGTTCGTCAAGACCGCATCTTGATCTCGACTTTCCATCCCGAACTCACCACCGATACCACCGTGCATGAATATTTTCTGCGCATGGCCGGCCAAAAGAGTGAAAAGTCAGGCCAGTCGCCGAAAATCGCAGCCACTCGATCACCGGTTCCGGTTGAGCCCCGCTGAAATCCATGTCATTCTGTTAGCCGGAGAGGCCGGCGCGGAGCGAATTGATGGCGCAGCGTTCGAAGGTATTGTTTCTTTGCGTCGGCAATGCCTGCCGCAGTCAGATGGCCGAAGCGATCGCGAAACATGTTGCGGCGGATGTGATTGAGCCATCCAGCGCCGGGCTGGTCGCGTTCGGAGAAATCGCCGGCCTGACGAAAACGGTCCTTGGCGAACACGGAATTTCCGCCGACGGGCAGCACTCGAAGTCGTTGCGTTCGGATGCGATGTCCGCTGCGGACTTGGTTGTCAATATGACGGGACGCTCGGCGGCGGCGATTTTCGACGATCCAATGCCGCCGGTCGAGGATTGGGATGTTGGCGATCCGTTCGGTTTTAACATCGCCGTGTATCGCTCGATCCGCGATCAGATTGAAGCGCGGGTCGAAGACTTGGCGCGCCGGCTGCGCGAAAAACCGGCCTCAGCAGGGAGTGCGAGTGGCTTCCGGCAAGACGCGCAATGAGGTGTTAAGAGCCTAGCCCGCCCCTATCTTGTCCCGGCCCAGCCGGTAGGGTGGCATGTTTGGGTCGTGCCAATTGCCCGCATGAGGGCGGGCGCACCATAGAACCAGCACGGGCCGCAAACCCTGAAAGTGTTTTCGTAACATTGACACTCGATGGAATAAAAATATGCCACGCGAAAAAACCAGTGTGTCGCGCGAAGATTACCTGAAGGCGATCTGGGAGATTGTCCAGGAAGAGCACGATCCGATCAGCGCGCGCCTGGCGGAGGAACTTGGCGTCACGCCGCCCGCCGTGACGGCCGCGCTCAAGCGGATGACGCGCGATGGATTGCTGCGCGTCGGGCGCGGCGGCCGAATCGGGCTCACGCGCAAGGGAAGCAGCCTTGCCGATCATCTCGCGATGCGCCACCAACTCGCGGAAAAGCTTCTGACGGAAGTCATCGGTCTGGACTGGACCCGGGCGCATGATGAAGCGGAGCGCCTCGAGCACGGCATTTCGCCGGAAGTTGAACAATTGCTCCTCGCTCGGTTTGGCGCCGAAGGATTCTGCCCGCACGGCGTGCCCCTTCAGGGTGGCCTCGCCAAGTTGCGTCGCAAGTACGGCGCTGTCCCTCTTTCCGACATCCCGGCGGGCCAGGTCGTCGAAATCCTCTGCGTCTACGAGAAAGACGCGGAATTTCTGAAATTCCTCTCGGGACTGGCTATCCATCCCGGAGCTCGCGCCAAGATCCGCAAACGCGAGTATGACGAGACGATGACGCTGGCTGTCGGGAACAGCACCATCCATCTCGGAAAGCCGGCGACCAGCCGCATCTGGGTCCGCGCGGTGCCTCACTAGAGTTGATTCCTGAAGGTGGCCCGTTGCGACATGGAAGCCGCGATCGTTTGCCACAGCCTTCCGCTTGAATTTTCCTCTGTCCGGGAGTAGCTTGAATTTTGCCTTCCCGAATCCCTGATCATTCGCGGCGCCCACGGGTTCAGCACACGACGCGAATTGCGCCGAGGAGTTTCACACTGTGACTTCGGAAATAAATTCTCGGAACGAACCGCAAAGGAGGAGATGACAAAATGGCAACAGCAGCGTCAGTACCCCAGATCGATCAGAATGTTTCCAAGTTTGTTTCGAAAACGCACAAGATTCTCATTAACGGCAAGTGGGTGGAAGCGGCTTCGGGAAAGACTTTTCCCACATATAATCCCGCCACTGGCGAAATCCTTTCTCGAGTTGCCGAGGGCGATAAGGAAGACATCGATCGCGCCGTAAAGGCCGCTCGCGCGGCTTTTGACAACGGTCCGTGGTCGAAAATCACGACTTCCGAACGCGGGCGCATGATCTGGAAGCTGGCGGACTTGATTGAACGGCACCTGGAGGAATTCGCGCAGCTCGAAACGCTCGACAACGGCAAGCCGCTCAAGGTCGCGCGCGTTGCGGACGTGCCGCTGGCCGCCGATTTGTTCCGCTACATGGCCGGGTGGGCCACCAAGATTGAAGGAAACACCATCCCCATTTCGGCGGGCGGCGGAACGGAACATTTTCTCGCGTATACGCTCCGCGAGCCAATCGGAGTCGTTGGACAGATCATCCCGTGGAATTTCCCGCTGTTGATGGCGGCATGGAAACTGGGCCCAGCTCTCGCGACAGGCTGCACGGTCGTATTGAAGCCGGCGGAACAGACGCCGCTTTCGGCGCTTCTGCTCGGTGAATTGATTCAGGAAGCGGGTATTCCCGACGGCGTGGTCAATATTGTGCCCGGTTACGGAGAGACGGCCGGAGCCGCTCTGGCAGCCCATCCGGACGTCGATAAGATCGCCTTCACGGGATCCACTGAAGTCGGCAAGCTGATCGTGCAGGCCGCGGCCGGCAATCTGAAGAAAGTTTCCTTGGAACTGGGTGGAAAATCGCCCAACGTCGTGCTGGATGACGCCGATCTGGTTTCCACGATTCCCGGCGCTGCAAGCGCGATCTTCTTCAATCACGGCCAGTGCTGCTGCGCCGGCTCGCGGCTCTACATTGAAAGCGATATTTTCGACAAAGTGTTGGACGGGGTGGCCAAGGAGGCGAACAACATTCGGGTCGGTCCCGGAATGGACCCCTCCACCGACATGGGGCCGCTGGTTTCCGAGGAACAACTAAATCGAGTTTGCGGCTATCTCGAATCGGGGCTTAAGGAAGGCGCGAAGGCCGTCACGGGAGGATCGCGAGCGGGGGATAAGGGCTACTTCGTAAAACCTACGATCCTGGTGAACACAAACGAGAAAATGAAAGTCGTTCGGGAGGAGATATTCGGGCCGGTGGTGACCGCGATTCCTTTCAAGAGCATCGAAGAAATCGCCGCTACCGCTAACAATTCGATCTACGGTCTGGCTGCCGGAGTGTGGACCCGCGATATCAAGAAAGCTCACAAAGTCGCTAGGTTGCTTCGCGCCGGGACTGTCTGGATCAATTGCTACAACGTGTTCGACGCCGCGCTCCCATTCGGCGGATACAAACAATCCGGATGGGGCCGCGAAATGGGGCACGAAGTCCTCGAGCAGTACACCGAGGTCAAGGCGGTTTGCACCCAAATCGCGTAGAGCTGCGGCAAACAACGATTGAAAAGGAAAGGATAAAGGGCCGACGCACCACTTCGCCCCTTTTTTAATTCCAACAAATCCATAGTAAAGTTGTCGCATATGGATTCATCGCTTTGATTTTCACCGCGCTGCGCTATTACTGGATTACGGCCAAAGGCTACCGGCTGCGCCCGTGGGCGAGCCCTTACATCCGGTGGCGCCTTGAAACATTTTTCGGCGGGGACATGCATGCCCTGGGGCCGGTGCAATTCTTCCGACTGATGTGGCGCGAGCGCGCGCGATTTAAGCGTTTCCTTGCCTGGACGGCCGAACGGTGGCGCGTTCAAGGCGGCCAGCCCTGACGCGCGCATTGCCAGGGCGTGTATAATGAATGCAGGAGAAAGTGATCGGAGTCGGAACGATTCCCCTTCTGTAAGCTGCTATGCCGGAACTGAAAATATTTCAAAAGACCGAGGCCCTTCACGAAGCTCGCTGGTGGGAGCCCATGTCCGAGGGCCGCGTGCACTGCTATCTCTGCCCGCGGCACTGCCACATCGGGGAAGGGCAGGCCGGATTCTGCTTTATCCGGGTGAATCAAGGCGGAAAGCTTTATAGCTTGGGGTACGCTTCTCCCGCCGCGCTCCAAATCGATCCCATCGAAAAGAAACCGCTGAATCATTTTTTGCCCGGCACGCGAGTGTTTTCTCTGGGTACAGCAGGCTGCAATATGGGCTGCTTTTTTTGCCAGAACTGGGACATCTCGAAATCCAAATCCGACCAGGTTCATTCAACGCACGTTCCGCCTGAGGATGTGGTGGCGCTGGCGATTCGCTACGGCTGTCCCTCCATTGCATTCACTTATAACGAGCCGACGATCTGGGCAGAGTACGTCATCGACATCTGCCACGCCGCGCGGGAGGCCGGAATCCGCACGGTGATGGTCACGAACGGCTACGTGACGCGCGAGGCGTTCCACGATATCTACGATCACGTGGACGCCGCAAACGTGGACCTCAAAGCCTTCACGGAGGGATTCTACGGACGCGTGACGTTGACGCATCTGCAGCCGGTGCTGGACACGCTTACATGGCTCAAGCAGGAGACCAACGTCTGGTTCGAAGTCACCAATCTCATCATCCCCACGCTGAACGATGACCCGAGCGAAATCCTCAACCTTTCCGAATGGATGCTCGAACACCTCGGCCCGGATGTTCCGCTGCATTTCACCGCGTTTCATCCTGACTTCAAGCTGCAGGACAAGCCGAGAACGCCGCCAGAAACGCTCCACGCCGCGCGTCGAATTGCGCTCGATGCGGGGCTGCACTACGTCTATGAGGGCAATATCCATACTGAAGCGGCGCACACGTATTGTCCCGGCTGTGGCCGGATTCTTGTTCGAAGGTCCTGGCACGAAGTTCTCGAGAACTCCATTCTCGACGGGGCCTGTCCCTCGTGCCACCGAGCGATTCCCGGCCGGTGGACGAATCCTCCTGGCGCCTCTCTTTCCGGGGAAACTCCAGGAAGCGAAACACTCTCGCGCAAGTACGGCGCGCTAAATCTTTAGCGAGTCAATTCTAACTTTCCGGATTGTGGAATCGAGCCGGCGGCAGCGCGCGATCTCGCCATAACTCATTGTGCCCGCAAGATCAAAAGAGTAAGATTCACGACTAAGCGAGCGAAGTTGACGAGTCCAGTTTCTTGGGTGATTCGCGCGATCGTGGTAGGACTTGAGAACCTGCCACCATTGCATTTTCACGGAGGACAATAATGCGACTAGCGACGCGGATACTTTGGGCGTTTCTGGCGGCGATTTGCATCACCGCGCCTCTCTTTGCCGCGGAAACGGTGATCAAGGGAGTGGTGACGGATAATGCGGGCAAGCCCGTTCGCGGCGCGATTGTCAAAGCCATCGCGGGCAACAAGACCGTCACCCGGTTCTCGCAAAAGGACGGCCGGTACGACCTCACGGTTCCCGCTGGGACGTACGATCTGATGGTCGACGCGTACGGGTTCGCCGTCAAGCGGCAATCCATCGATACCTCAAAAATGGGGAGCACGGATATTCGCCTGACGCCGAGATTCGATGTCGCGCGTCTGTCCGGCTCGGAAATGGAAAGCCTATTGCCCGATACCCCCGAAGCGAGACAACTCAAGTCGCGTTGCATCGACTGCCATAGCTTTCCAACGGTCATGAACCGCCGGGGAATGACGGCCGCCGAATGGAAGGCCTTTCTTCCAGGGATGACGCGGGACACGATGGGGCAGCCCTACGCGAACACAAATGACGCGACGCTCACGGTGATCAGCAATGCCCTGGCAAAATATTTTGGACCCGATTCGCCCTATTTTGGCCCGGATGCGGATCCGCCGAGCCCCAGCCAGGTGAAGCACGTCGACCTTTCGGATGACGCATTGCGTGCCACCGTCGTCGAGTACGACACCCCGACGGCCGGTTCGATGCCGCACAGCATCGAGATCGACACCAAGGCCAATGTGGCATGGTTCGCGGAGTACAGCTGGATCGCAAACAAAATTGGAAAGTTCGATATCGCTACTGAAAAGTTCCAGGAATTTCCGATGCTGACGCCGAGGGTTACGCCTCACACGGGCGCCGTCGCCAAGGACGGAACGTTCTGGGTTGCGCTGGCTCATGCGAATGATCCAGCCAAGCTGGCTTCGGTCGGCCCGCATTCAGACGTTGTCACACAATATGATTGGCCGGAAAAGAAAGCTCCGGCGCACACCATGATTCTCGATCACCAGGGCAATGTCTGGTTCTCAAGCGTCGGCGCCATCGGTGAGCTGTGGATGTTCGACACCGAGACCAAGAAGTACAAAGCGTATGCGAATCCAGTTGCTCCGAGCTATCCGAAGGGCTCGCGGCAGGAATGGGAATATGTTCCCGGTCAGCCGACCACCGCTTCGAATGGATCCTATGACGTTGCCGTGGACAACGAGGGCATGGTGTGGTTCAGTGAAATCAATATCGGGTCGCTCGTCAGGCTGAATCCGGCCACTGGAGAAACGAAGCAGATTCGTCCTGAGGGCACGGTGAGCATCCGAGGGATCACCGTCGATCCGCAAGATAACCTCTGGTTTGGAGATTTCCACGGGCACCGGCTGGGAAAAATGGACGTCAAGACAGGAGCGGTGAAGTTCTATAATCCGCCGACTCCCAATTCGACCCCTTACGGATTTGCCATTGAAGAGAAGACTGGGAATGTCTGGTTCGCCGACGAAAATGGAAACAACGTCACCCGCTTCAATCCGAAGACCGAGCAGTTCACCGAATTCCGCATTCCTAACCCCGCAAGATTCAGCTATGCGCGGTTCATCGGCCTCGACGGCAAAGGAAGAGTCTGGTTCACGGAATTTTTTGGGGCCAAGATCGGATATGTCGATCCGAACGGAGAAGAGACCAGCGTAGCTTCGGCGAGGTAACCAGAAAAACTGGAGCCGGGCTCTCTTAAAACGGGGGTCCGCGCGCCGCTTGAATTACTGCATCGGCATCCCCATCGGCATGGCCGTCGAGTTTGGTGCGGAAGGCATACCGGCGATATATGAATATATCCACATTTGCCATTTCCGGTCGAGTTCGAGAGTGGTCGTCTCCATCACTCTTGCAACATTAGGCGAGTCGAAAGACGGGAATTTTGTGGAATAGAGCTTATGGACCGCCGCAGGCCGGTCGAGTTCCGAAACTTCGCTTAGCCATGCTGCGCCGAGAAGATCGCGATCCTCGGCGGTGGAATTGTCGCCTGCGGGAGGATCAAGCAGAGTCGAAAGGCTCTTGTGGCCCAGGCGTTGTTCGATTCCGGCGGCTGCCATGCCGATTTCCTCCCCACGCCATTCGCCCACAAGCCATCCTGCCGCCCATCGACCCATTCGGGGATCGCCGGGATTCCCCCACGCGGCGTAAAGGATCGCCTCGGCATCGGCCGCAGGATCGAGCTGCGGAGTCTGCCCGCTGAACTCAGCTCGAATGGTCTCGCCCGTGACCGTGTAGGGAGGCGATGCGCTGCCTGAAGTTCCTGAACTTGGGGTTGCCGATTCGAAAACAATGCGGATTTTCGCGTTCGAAGCGGAGCCGCCGAGCCTGGTGCTTAACTTGGTGAACAATGACTCCCGTTGCGATGCAAATTGTTGAATCATTTCCAGCGGCATGACACTCGCCGGAGAAAGGATTTCATAATGGGCGGAGCTGGCACGCTGCATAAACGATTCGCGTACAAACTGTCGCAGCGGATGAACGAAAAATACAAGCGCGGCGGCGAGCGCGACGAGACACAAACCAAATGCCACGGTCCTCACACTGAACCCGCTTTGCGAAGTGCTTTGTCCTTTCATGTGTTCTCTCTGCCTGAGCATTTCTGTGGCGCTTCCTTTGCGCGTGCGGGTGGAAAATATCTCTCCAGGTCCACATCCGGAAAGCCGCGATTGTTCAAATGCGTGGCCAGCCGAGCCTCGGAAACGCCGCCGTGCAGCGATAAGAATGAGACCGACTCGAACACGACTTGATGCTCGGGTTCCACAAAACCATGTCCCCGAAGGGATTCGAGAAGTTCGTGACGCCGCGCGCCGGTGGTGGCTGTGTCGCACAGCGTTCGCAAATCCTGAAGCTCGTCTTCCGAATTCATGCGGCGATTCACCAAATTCCTCATTATTATTTTATTCTACTTGCGGCGTTGCGATGGAGGATTCTTCACTTCGGGGCAGTTTTATAGGTGGTGACGGCGCGCAGCCGGACGATAGCTGCCTTTGCCGCAGAGTTATTCGGGTCCGTCTCGAGGCCCGATTCGTATTCGCGCAGCGCATCCGCGGGATGGCCCGAGGATTCAAGCACTTCCCCGAGCCCAATATGAGCATGATTGTCATAGGGGTCCAGGCCAAGCGCGCGGCGGAACGCCTGCTCGGCGCGCGGCAGATCCTTCCAGTCAAGGTAAATGTCTCCCAGGCGGTCGTCCGCTTCGTACGTGGGATCGGCCGCCACGGAGCGCTCGAATTCGGCACGCGCATCTTCCATACGGCCCGAATCGAATAGAAATTGTCCATAACTGTTGTGAGCGCGCGACGATAGCGGGGAAAGGGTCGTGGCTATGCGATACTCCCAGTCCGCCTCTTCCTTGCGGCCCACGAGGGTGAGCGTTTCTGCCAGGTCCACGCGCCCATTCGTGTACGTCGGGTGCTCCCGCAACGCCTGCCACGAATAGTCGATGGACTCCCCATATCTCTGCTGGTGCTGGCGGAGAAGAGCCATGTTCCCCAACGCAAAAGTGTTGGTGCCTCCAGCAGCCAGAGCTTCCAGCCACTCGCGCTCCGCATCCGCCAGGTCGCCGCGATTAAAGGCAATTACGCCGAGATTGTTGCGCATGAGGCCCGCGTTCTTCTGCGTTTCGAGCACACGGGTAAACAGAATTTCATCCGTGGCCCAGTCACGGTTGCGAGTCACGGTCCGGATGGCGTAACCGATCGCGATCAGGGCGAGCAAAACCGGGACGGCGCGCGCAAAAGGTCGAAGCCACGCCGGTGCGTCCGCGCCCCACAGTTTCACGGCGCCCCACGCGAGCAGCCAGCAGAATCCCACCGAGGGAAGGTACAAATAGCGTTCCGCGAAGACGGCGGCCGGCATCCAGCGCGCGTTGAGAACAGGTCCCAGTGGCAGGAATAGCCAGAACAGGGAGAAAGAGACCAGATGCGCGCGCTTCCACAAGATACCGAAGAGAAACGCGCATGCTGCCAGGGCCACGAAGCCAAACAACACGGCTGTGTCGGTGAGATGCCGGCTTGGATAAAAAACGTAGAATGCTGAAAAGTGCGCGGGCCAGACCAGTTTGCCAAGATATTCTCCGATGAGAGCGATGGCGGAAAGGCCTGTCGCATACCAGGAAAGATTCGGGCGCAAAGTGACGCTGGCGACGCCTCCCAGTACCGCGGTGCGAGCGGCAAGATAAAGCGCGGCCATTGCCCAAAGAGGCGCATAGCGCGATAGCTTTTCCCAGGCCGTGGAGGTTGACCGGTCGTCGCGATAGAAGTGCTCGAAAATCATGGCCAGAACGGGCAACGTCATCGCCTGCTCTTTGGAAAGCAGCGCCAGACCGAAAACCGCGCACATGGCTCCACGCGCGCGCCATTTGTGGGACGATTCCGGAAGCCGCGCGTAAAGAAGGAATGCCCCGAGATAAAACACGGTAAGTTCAAGGTCCGTGACGTCGGCGATCCACGCGACCGACTCAGTATGGATGGGATGGAGGGCAAACAATCCCGCCGCGATCAGTGCTACACGTTCTCCGCTGAAGCGCCGCAGGAGGCAGAACACCAGCCAGACGGTAACTGCGTTCAAAACAAGATTGAACAGGTGGAAACTGAATGGGATCGAGCCTCCGATCTTGTAGATCAGCAAATATCCGAACGTCATCATCGGCCGGAAGTAATTGGAAGTCCCCTGCGCGCCTTGAAAGGACCAGACCGTTGTCGTAAAGATCTGGCGGAGATACCGGAAGGAATGAATATAGGGATTTCCGACGACTTGAAAATTATCGTCGTAAACGAAGTTGTTAAACAGGGTGTTCACATAAGGCAGGAAGGCGAGAAGGAACAAAATGAGAAAGGTTACAGTTTCACGCTGGTCTTTCCGGGGCGCCTGAATGGGAAGCGCTGCGCGAACAGCCATGGAAAGATGCTAACTGAAGGAATCCCGCCCCTCAAGGAATGGTCACTCTCCCGCTGAACGATGAATCAATATCGGGAACGCTCCGCGGCGGCTCGCCGCGAAAAACTAAGGGGCCACCTGATCGCCTTTCTCGGTGGCCCCGTGAACTTCCGAAGCAGATTTCAGGTCGAGTGACCCTTGGTTAGAAGATTACTTTCAAGGCAAGCTGGATTTGCCTTGAAGAAGTTTGAGTGGAAGTGATTTGTGCTACGCCGCCGATTGGAGCTTCCGATGGACCTGCGGGATCGGGCGTCGCGGTTGTGTACGTGCCGTTGAAAATCGTTCCGCTTGGAAGAGAGAAATTCGCCCGGTTCAAGAGGTTGAAAATTTCCGCGCGGAACTGAAGCGCGCCGCTTTCTCCCAGGAACCCGAGCTTGGTGTCCTTGTTGATGGAAAGATTCCATGTTCCCTGCCCAGGCCCCGTCAGCATGTCACGGGATGCATCGCCAAGCTGGCCAGGAGCACCGAGTTGGAACATGAGTGGGTTGAACCACTCGGCCGGGGTGCCCAAATTTACGGTTTTAGGATCAAATGGAACGAAGTTATAAGAGGTCCCTTTTATCGTCACGGTGGAGGCAGTGGCAACCACATCCGGCCGGTCCGCCGTGTTTCCAAAAACTCCGGAGTTGGACCGATTCAACTTCAATAGTGGTGTGAAAGGAATTCCCGTCTGCACGTTGACGATGTTTCCGAACCACCATCCATTGACCGCTTTCTTCAAGAAGGCGTTGTCGGTTTTGAAGTCGGGCACGTGATACAGCAAGTTGAAGTGCATGTTATGGGTGGCATTGAAGCAAGACGGGCCCTGATCATAAGACGGGTTGAAAGGATTAATCCCCGTCAGGGCGCCAGAGGCGCCGCAATCCGAACCGTACATCTGGCCCTCGGTCGTATCGATCGATTTACTGAACGTGTACGCGCCCTGGAATTCGAGGCCGCGGCTCAGCCGCTTGTTCACGACAACTTGCAATGAGTTGTACCACGACTTTGAGCCTGTGCCAGTAATAATCGTACTCGACCAGCTGGGTTGAGTCTTGCGTACGTGGGATTCGCAGCCGGGGGCGGTACACCACCGGAAGGGCACTTCGTAAACGCCGAGAGAACTCCGCTGCAAATAACAGGATCCCAGGTATAGACCCCATTTACGAGAGACGTATATTGGAATGGGTTCGCTTCCCTCGTGTACCAAAGATTTCGACCCTGAAAACCGACGTAGGACACTGCCAATCCAATTCCTCCCGGCAATTGCTGCTCAACGGTAAGGTTGTACTGGTACGAGTAAGGGGTGTTGATGTTGTACGCAGTCGTCTGGAGGCCGCCCAAACTCGTCTGCAGAATGCACGGCGGAGTGATGACGTAATTAAACGGAAATGAAATGGTGCAATTGGCCGGGTTGCTATTCACCTGTTCCTGCACTGAATACGGCGGCATTCCGTTTACCTGCTGTTGCAGGGCCGCCCCCATATTTCCAATATCGTAATAAATGCCGAACCCGGATCGGACCGAGGTTTTTCCGGTCCCGAAAACATCCCAAGCAAACCCAAGTCGCGGGACTGAAGTTCTTGAATCCGGGGTTCTTCATGGGTGGGCCATAAGTCCATCCATTCGTTGAGGGGGACTGGGTTAGATCGTTGAAGTTTACAAATCTGGACTGGATGCCGTCGAGGTCGTTGGGCGTCGTCTGGAAATCGTAACGGAGGCCAAGATTCAGGGTTAGCCGCGACGTCGCACGGAAGTCGTCCTGAGCGTACCACCCATACGTGTTATACAGCCAGTCACGCGCCAGATTGGGAGGGGCGTCCGGATTGCTCTGGTTGGCCAGCGAAGTGTATGAGGTGTAAAACCCCTGCATGAATTGCGCGAGGCTGGAAAACGTGGCTGTTCCCTGCAGCAGCTTTGTGTGCCGGGTGCCCGAGTTGTAGCGGTTGAAAAGCATTCCGAATTTCAACGCGTGGCGGCCATGCGTGTAGAAAACATCGTCGCTTGCTGTATAGATATTCTGGACGTGGACGGTCGGGTAGCCGGTGTTTGGTCCCGTTCCTGTGTACGGGCTGCCGGGGCCGATTCCACCCATGGGCAGTCCGGCCGAGTCGAATGAAGGAATATTGAGCGCTGTGAATGCCGCGCTGTAAAGATTCTGGTCGTCGAAGTTGGTCCGGCTGAAGGAGATTCGTGCAGTATTCAGCAACTGAGAATTGATGATATGAGTCTCGCCGAGGGAGAGAAACTGGTTCTGGCTCTCGCCCAGGATCCGGAAGTATTGGGGAAAGGAACTCACGGTGCCTGATGGGGGCACCGAAGCGGCGCCGCTAGCATTGTTGATAAAACCTTTGTCAATCGTATACCGGCCAAACAGCGAATCCGAGGCAGAGAACGTTTGATCCACCCGCATCTGGCCGTAATTCTCCGATTGTTGGCTGGCGGCAGGAGTCGACCAATTGTTCGACGTGGCGGTGCCAAGCCCCGGGATGGGATTCGGGTACAGGTTAATCATTTTCACCATACTTGCTGGAATTACAGCCGCTGTGGTCAATCCTCCGCAGGCTGAAGCGTCAGCAGCGTTGTCAAAAGCAAAATTAGAACCGTTAGCAACCAGGTTGTGGCATGCGGCTGGTATGACCGTGTCCACCACGGTGAGCCCTTGATTCAGCCTCAAGCCTTCGTAAACACCGTAGAAGAAAGTTTTGTCTTTCCTGATCGGCCCGCCAAACGATCCGCCAAAGTTATTTCTTTGAAACAACGGAAGCCGGCGCTGGGTTCCATCCGCGGTGACCCCAGCCGATGTCGATGTGTCAAAGAAGTTCCGGGCGTCCAGATGATCGTTGCGGATATATTCGAACGCGTCGCCATGGAACTGGTTTGAGCCACCCTTGCTGACGATTACCATTTGAGCGCCCATGGTCATGCCGTATTCTGCACTGTAGGCGCTGGTTACGACTTTATATTCGCGGATGCCGTCAACGCCGAGCGTCGTCCCGTTCTGCGAGCCACTCGAAGCTCCATAGGCGTTTACGGTCGGAGCGCCATCCAGCGAAAAATTGTTGGATCGCGCGGGGGCGCCATTGGCGCTGAACCATGTGCCTGAAATTCCGGCGCCTCCTCCGGTGGATGTCTGCTGCTGATTGACGCCCGGCTGGATTAAGGTCAAGTCCACGTAGTTTCGTCCGTTGAGCGGAAGATCCGCCATTCTTTCTTCATTCACGAGGCTGCCGAGCGCGCTGGTTGTCGTATTCACAAGCGGCGCTTCTCCGGTGACCGTCACTTCCTGGGTGGCCGCGCCTACTGCCATTACCGGACTTACGACAAGTTCCTGCGCAACGTCCAGAGTCAATCCGGTTTGCGTCTGGGTCTCAAACCCATCCTTCTCAATTTTGACTGTGTAATGGCCCGGCCTGAGAGCGGGGAATCGGTATGAACCATCATCCTGGGTTGTGGCCGAACGCGACTCGCCTGTTTCCGTGCTCGTCACCGTGACCTTCGCTTGTGGAACCGTCCCGCCTGAAGCGTCCTTCACGACGCCGAGGATGGTGCCAATGCTCTGTTGCGCGGAGGCCGGAACGCCCCCTAACATGAGAAGCAGGAGAGCGATCCCCCCAGCAAGCATTCCGAAATTCAACTTTCTCATCCTAGTCACCTCGTTTTTTCCACCCATTTGACCCCCCTTGAGCTAATCAAATTGCCAGCAAATCGGATTCGGGCGCCAGCCCAAGCACCCTTGCGAAGCCGTCTTGATCGGAGCACTTTTCGAATAGCCGCGACCCTCAGAGCGATGAAATTCGCGTAAGCGGTTGACTGCTCTGCAACCTACAAAACGAAACTGAATTGGCTATAATTCCGACGCTATGTTGAATAAAAATACACACCCAAACGCACGAAACTAGGGCGGATGATAGTCATTGCAACGCAATCATGTCAAGCGGATTTATGCCGGCAACGCAAGGAATTGCGAGCAAATTTAAGAACTTGCGGGCGGCTTGGAAGCCGCACCATTCTTTGAGGTACCGCAGGTGTTTACTATGAGGTCGGCTACTGCATTGCCTTCGCGACCGCGGGGCCGTCGAGGGGTTCGACCCGGATGATGGCGGCTTGGTGCGTGTTGCCGACCCAGAACTTCACCTGTGAGCCGGAATCGTCCACGAAGGCGCGCCTCATGTTCGTCTCGCGCGGCATCAGATAACTGGTAAATTGGCCGGTTTTGGAATCCAGGCGCATTACCTTATCGCTGAACTCCGTGACGGCCCAAGCTTCGCCATACTTGTCGGCGACTACGTCATAGGGATTGAAGGTCGGGTCCGGCACGGGCCATTCCTGTATTTCCAGACTCTTGGTGTCGAACATTGCGATCTTGTTTCCGCGATTTTCGCCGACCCACAGGCGGCCCTGGGCGTCGATGTGGCCGCGTCGTGGAGCTGATCGCGGAGTCGGAAGAGGATAGACCGAGATCTTTCCTGTTTTTGCATCAATCTTGCCAATGTCCTGGCGTCCCATCACGTTGAACCAAAGATTATTCTGGGCGTCCGGCGTAATCTCATAGATGTTGGGACGAGGCTTCTTGAAGACTTCGAACGATTCCCATTTGCCTGTCTTCAAGTCCAGCCGCAGGGGCACGTAAGTCCCGGCGTCGGCGATCCAGACTTTGCCATCCACCTCGTGGTGATTGGGCGCGACAAAGGTGAACTCCCGGTAGTCGCCGTCCATTTCCGGCGGGAGCTTGTACATCGTAAACTTCTCGGTCTTGCGATCGAATTCCGCAATCCCTCCCTGAAACGTCATCGCGATCCACAGGTTTTGCTCTTCGTCGAATTCCAGATCGAGGTTTCCGATGATATGTCCGGGCTTCAGAACGGGGATGGGAAATTCCGTGGTCTTGCCAGTCTTGGGATCGAGCTTCCCGAGGACGGGTTCGCCGAAGCTGGAATACCAGACAGTCCCATCCGAATCGAGAACGACATCGTGCGGCTGCCGCGTTCGCTTTGGCAGATCGTATTCGGTAATCAACACTTGCGTGGCCTTGCCCGTAGGCCGGGCCGTGGTCTTGAGGGGATACTGCCAGGTTTCCGTCTTGCTGAGGTTAATCGAGGCGAGGTAATCGGCCAGCTTTGTTCGATTGGCTTCCTGCTGGGCCAACTGATCGCCGCCCATTTCACCTTCACCCTGGCGTCCGGGACCATCAGGCTGGACCATCAATGGAAATGATTCGGGCGTATGGTGCGCCATGCGATCGATCACGGCCATGAACTCTTCCGAATCATGCTGCGATCGTGCGACTCGTTCGAGCGTGTGGCAGTGGGTGCAGCCGCTGATAGATGCCTTTTGCTCGGGCGTTCCCGGGAAACTTGCAATCCAATCGGAATTGGTCAGTTGCGATGCGAGGTTGGTCGTCTTCTTGAGCTTGAGATCAACCGAGGCGCTCTTCCCGGCAGCGATGTCAATGGAGGTGGGGCTGTCGAGGTCATATCCGCCCGCGCGGATTTTCAAATTGTAATGGCCCGGCTCCAGCCGGTCGGCGGGGAAGCGGTAGTGTCCCTGCTGATCGCTCACGACCGTGTATGTGACCGTCGACCCTTCCTTCTTGGCGCTGACCAGCACGCCTTCCATCTTGCCCTCTTCCGCGGAACTCACCTGGCCGGAGAGGGAATCCATGCCGCCGTCCTTAGCCGCTTGCGCGCGCGCGACAGCCGGATGGAACAGAAGCGCGGCGCCGGCCGCGAGTACAGCAAGGGTCAACCCTGATGCTCGCATTCAAACCTCCCAGGCCTTCAACATCGTCATGTTTACCTGATTGTAGATCCAAGTGGAGACGCCCAAAGGACCTATCTGCTTGTGATTCTATGATCCGACTTCGCTACGGTCAAGGAGTAATTCCGGGAGGCGAATGAGACTTGGCACGACCGACGCTCGTTCCGAACAGAAATTACGGCAACAGGCTCAGGCGCTGTAAGTCCGGGTCGTCGGGGAAAATATGCAGCCCAAACCGCGCGGCCTCGGTGGCGGCGGCGTGGGCGCCGGTCGCGTCGTAAACTTCATAAAGGAGCGTGTAAATCTCCGGGTCGCCATCGGGGAAATACCGGCGGACGAATTGCAGATGCTGAAGCGCCTCCGGCCATTTCTTGTCGTGATCGAATATTTCAGCGAGGCTGAGGTGCGTCTGGAAGTTGTAGGGATCGCGAGCGAGGCATTCCTGCATGGCCGTGTAGGCTTCATCGAGCTTTCCTGCCCGCAAAAGCATTTCACCGAGTTGCGCGTAGCCGTCGGCCGCCGAACTGGGGTTCGCCGCGATCAGTTGCCGCTCGAGGGAGGCGGCGAGCGTCCAGTTTTCGGTGTCCGTCGCCAGGCTCTTGAGTGACTCGAGTGCCTGGAGATTCTTCGGATCTTTCAGCAAGATGCTTGACAGTTGCCGCTCAGCGGCATCGTTGTCGCCGGCGCGCCGGCTGGCCTCGGCGCGGCCCCAGAGCGCCTCGATTGATTTGGGATCGAGCTCTAGCGCGGCGTCGAAAGCATGGGATGCGCCGTCAAAATCGTCGTGAAGCAGGGCCGAGCGCCCGCGCGCGATTGCGATTTGCAGTGTGAGGGGACGCCCGTCGAGTGCCTTCAGAAATCTTGCGGCGCCTTCCTTGTCCTGCTGGTTGACCGAAGTCGTTGCCGCTGCGGCGAGCGCCGCATCGCGCGCATCGCCCGTGAGTTCTTGCGGAATGACCGCTTCTTGCGCCTGCATAATTTCGCGGCGATTCTCGACTTCGAGCTGCCCTACAAGCAGGGCGCGCGGCGCGCGGTATTCGAGGAGCGTCAGGTCATCCGTGTTGATTCGCGTGCCGGAGGAAAATTCCCGCAGGCTCGCATCGTCCAGCAGAAAGAAACCAAACAGGCCCGCGGGTTCCTCCATCCCGAGTTGTTTGTAATCTTCTTGCAGCCGCTGGTTTGGCCAGAGAGCGCGCGCGCGATTCAGAAGTTCGGCCGCGGGAGGCGTTTCCGAGGCGATGAGCAAATCCGGGGCGTCACCGTGCCAGAGCGACGCGGCGTGAAATTCGGACAGAAACGTTCCGAGGACCATGCGCAGATCGTCGGGATAAAGCGAATAGGCCTGTACCCACTGGACGAAAATGCCTCCCGCCGTAAGGCGAGATTCCGCCGCGCGATAAAATTCCCGCGTGTATAAAGTGGCCACCCCGGCGACCCATGGATTCGAAGGTTCCGAGACAATCAGATCGTATTTCTCATGAGAGGTGAATAGGAAATTGCGCGCGTCGTCGTAAACGATGTGCACGCGCGGGTCCTGCAGCACGTTGCGATTCAGGGATGTGAGCAGCGGGGCGGCGCCGAGAACCGCCGGCTCAATTTCCACGCAATCCAGGCGTTCCAGCTCCGGATATCGGGCGAGTGCCGAGACGGTCATGCCTCCGCCAAACCCGATCACCAGAACCCGGCGCGGAGGCCGCATCAATCCGCCGAGGTGGCCCAGCAGGAGCTGGGTCGTCACATCATGATTGGAAGCGTCCACTTTTCCGTTCGTCCTCAAGGAAAGAAAACCACCGGTTTGCGTGACGGCAATGGTGGAATTCAGGCCTTCCCTAAAATAGGGAACGTTCACCATGCGCGCGTCTTCCCGAAGCGAGAGCGCGGGGTTGTACAGCGATGCGTAGAGAACCGGGTTGAAAGCTGCGACGGCGGGATCGAAGAAGTAATGAGAAAACCCAATGAACGCGGCGGCCAGCATTAGCGCCGAATTGAACGCGAAGGCGAAGGTTCGCCGCGGAAGAATGGTGATCGATAAAACGGCGGCGAGTGCAATGTTGATTGCCGCCGCCGCAGTGAGCAAGTGAAACGCCCCGATCATGGGCAGGAACCAAAAGCCTGAAGCGATCGCGCCAACAATTGCTCCCAGCGTGTTCCATGCATAGGCGCGCCCAACGAGCGCGGATGAGGCCGAGGCTTGCCGCCCGGCAATCAGGGCAATGACCGCGGGGAAATTAAATCCAAAAATAATCGCGGTGGGAAGCATCACCAGCGCGCTCGCCAGGAACTGGGCCAGAATCAGCCCCAGGAACGACCGGTTCGTCGCGCGCAGGATTGGCGGTAGCACTTCGGGAACGTGCGGGAAGAAAATCAGAACGCCCAGGGCCGTTACCGCGATGAAAGTTTGCGTCCAGGCGAATGTCATCTGAGAAGCGCGGTGGCGGCGGCTCCAAAGCTCGAAGAGCGCGCTGCCCGCGACGATCCCGGTCAAGAACGTAACCAGCATCAGAGTGAACGCGTACGTCGAACTGCCGAGTTGCGTCGCGAGCATGCGCGTCCAGCCGATTTCGTACGCCATGGCCGTCGCGCCCACCGCGGCAAAACAAATCAGCAGCAGACGTGAAGGAAGACCGGACGGCGGCACAATCATTTTCGAAGGAATCGTTACGGGGACTTCGATCGCGGCTGAATCGCGCAAACCGACTCTTAGGGCGAGTCCACCGGCCAATAAGTTGAGCGCTACCGCAACGGCCAGAGTGAGCTGCAGTCCAATTGCCGGGAGAAGCAGGAAACCGGCGGCGAAGGCACCCGCAACTGCTCCCGCTGTATTGACCCAATACAGGCGGGCCAGACGCCTGCCCACTTCGGCCGAACTGCGGGACAGCCCGTGAATTAAAACGGGGAGGGTTCCACCCATAAGGAATGTAGGAACGAACAGGACCACCGCCGCTCCGGCCAGCCGCAACCCGACGAGCACCACCGTGTGCGTGGAAAAGTAAGGATACGCCGCGAAATAGGCCGCGCGAACCGCGTGAAGACCCGCGAGCGATGCCGCGCCCGTCGCGCCGACACCGAGTTCCAGCCAGCCGTAGGCAGCCACCGGGCGCCGCGATGTTTCGCTCCACTTGCCGAGCCAGGCGCTTCCCGCCGTAAGCCCGCCCATAAATACAGCGAGCACCGTAGCGATCGCGTATACCGTGTGTCCAAAGATGAGTCCAAGCGCATTGCCCCACGCCACCTGGTAGATCAGCGCCGCGGCACCGGACAAAGTAAAGCACGCAAGCAGCAAAGCAAGACCTGGAGTCGGAACACTTTCGATTTTTGGGAATGGCCGGGGCGCCGCCGGTTGAACTGCAACCTCGCGGCCACGTGTCTTTTTTGCGGGCGACTTTTTCAGAAATCCCCCAAGCCGATTAAAGCAATAACGAGTTCCTCTGGATGAAGGGCATTATATCGGCGGCGCACACCATCGCGTCATCGTATTTTCTCGGGAGTCGAGGTCGAAAGAATCGTGCGGCTCGCGGTGGGTCGTGCCGCTGGCATCCCCCGGGGGGCGAGGTTGACGCTTTTCAGTTACCCCCATCGCCGCCTTATTCAGAGTACCCGCGATAAACTGGTGTCAGGCCTAATCAGGATCAACTTCGTAATGCGGAGGCTGAAAATGAAGAAATTCCTCTTGCCCTTTGCCGCTATTGTTCTTGTCGCAGCGCCTTCGCGCGCGGACAAACCGGTTCAGAAAGGCGCCGTGATTGCAGAGACCTCGGTTGCGTGCGGCTCGAAGTCGAAAGGGAAGAAGACAACGGAGATTCTGTGCCAGCAGTACATCGTTCGCACGGATACCACCGATTATCAGATTCGACAGGAAAAACCCTCCGACAAAGCCCTGATCCCAGTGAACACGGCGATCGAATTCACTCTCGATAAAGACAAGATAAAATTCAAGGCCAACGGAAAATCCTACGAGTATGTCGTTGTCTCCGAGGCAGCCGCCGGCACATCGAACCCGGACGCGACTGCGCATCGATAACGCGCGCTCAACCCCCGCGCGTTCGGCGAGCAAACGTCTCTGAGAATGAATACCTCATTGTATAGCCACGTCCGAAGGGGGCCAGTTTCCGAGAACAGGACTTGGCCCCATACACAATCAGCTCATGAATTAACCGTGGAAGCCTTCAGCAGCAAGGGCAAAGGCGATTGCAATGATTGATGCGAGTAGGGAGCAGAATAGGACGCTCATTCGTCGCTCCCATGTCGGGTCTCCCAGTTTTTGATCATCGAAATGCGTTCGGATGAAAGTTCGGAATGCGGTAAACCTCCAGAGGATGAAGGAAATTATCCCGAAAGCCCAAGTCGCAACAAACGCGAGCCATAAGGCAATCAGAATATTCTCATGAAAGCCTTCGAGCACGCCCGAATTTGTCTGCCCGCTCAGACTTCCTGAAACCACCATGATCACTCCTAGACAGAAAACCAAACCGACTGCTCTCATTTGCATTCTCGTCCACGGCGTATCATTCATCCACGGATTTCTAGACCACCGGATGTATTTCGATGGCCTAACAAGGACAGTGAGGCTAATGGCTGCAAACACGGTGAGAATAATTCCCGCGAGAAGTGCGAATACTAAAGGTGGCATAAACGCGATTTAATCACGTCAGTGGTGAAATTCATAACACATGGTGAAATTTTGAAAGCAGGGGATACCAGCCAAGATTCAGCGGGACATTGGAGGCTTGCTACTCTCCAGTTTCTGGCCAGTGAACTTCTTCACAAGTCCAAGCCCAATGAGGCCCAGAATCGCAATTCCCCAAGAGATTGCAGGGCTACTGAAGGCCCACAATACCGGTGAAGTTGGGACGATCACGGTTTGTCCATCCTTTTGAGGTGACCAAGACGAGTCGGAAAAATTAGCAGTAGAGAGTAGGTCACCGTTTTCGGTAAAGGAATATTGATGTTCCCCTCTAGAAGTGAAGACGTCAATGTTACCGTCAGGCGTGGGGGCGACCGTGAAATCGCCGCCTTGTGCTTCAACATTCCAGCCACGCAAAAAATGCCAGTTTGAATCGTAGAGTTGAACCCGGCCCTCCGCATCGAGTGGCACCACGTAAAGGCCACTTGCTATTTTTTTCACTCCACTGGCATATCCGGCAGGCCACTCATAAGACCTAGGCAAATTGATAATTCCCACGCCAGACATGGCCTCTGCAAAGAAGCCCGCGGAACCAATAAGGACAAGGAAACCTGACACGACGATTAACCACTTGGTTTGTTCAGCGCTCTTGAGCGCGCGGCATATCCCTCTCCAGGCTAGGAAAAGCCAGACTCCAGCGAACAACACAAGGAACAAGTTAAATGGCAATTCCATCCGTGGGGTAAGTATACCGCTCCGCGACCGACTTGCAGACAGGTCCTCAAGCGACTCAAGTCCTGAGAAACGCATTATAAAAGGGCGCCCCTTTGCAGTAGGTTTTGATCGTTCGCATCAACGCCTACAGGAAGGAGCACCCTCATGAATGACGCTAAGTATATTGGGCTGGACGTTCACCAAGCAACGATCTCCGCGGCGGTTCTAGATTCCACCGGCAAGCTGGTGATGGAAGTCGATCCTGGAGACGAAAGCGGCAACCATCCTGCAGTTTGTTCATGGACTGCGCGGAAGTTTGCACGTGACCTTGGAAGAAGGAACCTGCGCGGCGTGGTTGCACGACCTGCTCAAGCCGCACGTGGCGCAAGTGTCTGGTGTGTGATCCGCGCAAGAACGCCCTGCTGAAAGCAGGGAACAAGAACGACCGCATCGATGCTCGCAAGCTGGCCGAACTGCTGCGTACCGGGCTGCTCTCACCGGTCTATCACGGAGAGAACGGGTGCGGGCTTTGCAAGAGCTGGCCCGCAGCTATCTGACGCTGACCCGAGATATCACGCGGGTGATGAATCGGCTAAAGGCCCTTTACAGAGGCTGGGCGATTCCCTGCGCGGGCCAGCGCGTGTATGCACCGCGCTATCGCTCCGAGTGGCTCGGCAAGATCACCGAAGCTGGCGTGCGCCGCCGGGCAGAGATCTACTACCAGCAACTGGACGCGTTGCGGTCGTTGCGCCAACAAGTGCGACGAGATCTGCTGGCCGAAGGCCGGAAACACAGCGCGACGAAATTGCTGCGCCAAATTCCTTCGATCGGACCGATTCGGGCGGCTCTGCTGATCGCTCTGATGCAGACGCCGCATCGTTTTCGCACCAAGCGGCAACTGTGGGCCTACAGCGGTTTGGCGTTGCGGACGCACCAGCGGGGAATACCGAATCGTGGAGGGCCAACTGAAACGCTCCAAGAAATTCCTGGCCATTCGCGGGCTCAACGCCAACCACAACCACGATCTGAAAAATATCTTCAAGGGTGCGGCGACCCGGGCCGCTGCCGTTCCCGGACCGTTCCAGGAGTTCTACGCCGCTCTTGGTGGCCAGAGGGATGAAGCCGGCGATGGCGCGCCTCACCCTGGCGCGCAAGATCGCGGCCATCACTTTGATCGTCTGGAAGAAAGGAGTCCGTTTCGACGCCGAACATCTGAAACAGCAAGCAGCTTGAGCGTCTGTGGAGAGTCCATCCCCGGATTCATTTCGGGCGATGGCCAGTTGGTTCTCCAGACGCTCTGGTTCGAGGGTGAGTATCCATAATCCCGTTAGGCCGCGTGCTTTCCGGCACCAAGTCTTTCGAGAAACCCTATGCCCCCTCGGACAACCAGAAAAAGCGATAGGCCACAAGCCTCAGATAGAACCATGGTTGGCACTTCACAACCACTCTGCTTGCTGTGTCAGGAACCGAACGGCGTCGTTACGACAGCACGATGAATCTGCGGGAACAGGAAACATCACAGCGTCTCGTCACATGACTGGGGCTGGACGGCAAGACCATTCCCCGTGCCTTACCGTCGCAGGGGAGGCATTTGTCTTGACATCCCCTTTTATAGAACGGGATTATCGGAGACTGAGTCCTTACCGCCGCGACTATTGGATGACTTACCGGGCACTATGCTAATCCAGCCCAAACGATTATCCTGAAATGTGACTGAAAATCCAGGCACACAGCCCAAGACCGCGCTTCGGAGAGGCCTTCTCCGATCGTTCGTTCGATGGTTTCTCATCGGAGTGGCGCTTCTTTGGTCGCTTGCTGCGCTGATGCTTGTGGCTGCGCGGTGGATCAACCCACCGACCACCGCGGTGCACATCGAGCGCCGCTTGCAGGCCTGGATTCACCACACGCCGTATCACGAACGATACGAATTCGTTCCGCTCAGCCAAATCTCGCCCGATTTCCAGCATGCTGTCATCGCCGCGGAAGACGCGCGCTTCTACCAGCATCATGGATTCGATTGGCACGCGATGGAAATCGCCGCGGAAGGCGATATGCAAGGCGGCCGCATTCGCGGAGGGTCCACCATTACGCAGCAACTGGTAAAAAATCTGTTCTTCGGAACCGGCCGCTCGATCCTCCGCAAGGGCGCCGAGTTCACGCTTGTCCCGGTGGCCGAATTGGTCCTCGGCAAGCGCGCATTCTGGAACTCTACCTCAACGTCGTCGAATGGGGCCCTGGTGTTTATGGTGCGGAGGCGGCGTGCCGTTACTACTACCGGATTTCGGCCCGGAATATCGACCGGCAACAGTCGGCCCAACTCGCCGCAATTCTGCCGTTGCCCCTGAAGCGACGGCCCGATCACATGAATCACTACAGCCGGACTCATCCTGGAGCGGATGCGCCAAATGGGTTGGTAATCGCGGATCTCATTCTTAAGGGTTTTGGAGAATTGCTACCGATGAACGGGGTCAGCTCAACTGATCGATGCAACACCACCTGCAATAAGTCTGATTCCGCACAAGACGGTCTTCTCGGACACAAAGGCAACTTGCAGTTACATAGAGATAAAAGAGGAAATCATCAACGCTGTAAGTCGGTCAAGGAATCCATCACAAACGCCAGACAAAGTATGACAAGGGATCAGGGGTAACCCTGAAGCCTGGGAGACGCGTGCTTCCAATCCGGAGCCGTAGCGACGTGGTCCCGGTTTGGCATTTTCACTTTCGGCAGGCTCTGGGCATCCATAACCTCATCTTCTGGGATAACGCCGTTCTTGGAGAGGAGAAACGCCGTCAGAGCGTACACTTCATCGGGTTTTAGCGTTCCCTGTTTGGTGAGCGGCATGGCGCGATTGATGTAGTCCCACATCGGACCGTCGCATACGGCGAGTGCAGCGCAAGGACGTTGGAATCGTTCACGCAAGGCGTTAGACAAGGATAGGGATTCTTGGTCTTGCCGTCGCTTTTTATCAGAGTGGGAGCCGGGCCCCCCGAACCCGTTTGCCCGTGGCACGCAAAGCAGGTCTTAACGACAAAGAGCTTCGCGCCCTCGGCGGCGGTTCCGTGTCCGGGCGGGAGCCCTTTTCCGTCGGGGCTGATCGAGATATCCCACGCGCGGATTTCTTCCGCGGTGGGAGCTCTCCCCACACCGTAAGTGGGTGACTGCGCCTTCGCGATCTGGCACAGGCCGAGAAAGATCACGAGCGCGACAAGCTTACGCGAGCCCATTGTGAATGCTCCCATCGCTGGCCACCCTCCACGGGAAAACAGAATTGTCCAGGCCCTTTACCGAGAAATTGTTATCGTTGGGAATATTCCAATATTTCGCGATTTCGGCTCGTGTGGGTTGCACGGTGCCCAGTTCGTCCGTGCAGCGCGACATGATCATGGTCTCCGTCCCGTCCCACTTCCAGTGAAAGCCGAACCGGGTATGCGCCATGGGATACGCCGGAGATCGAAGATCAGCGGGTTTCCAGGTCTGACCGCCATCGGTCGAGACGTCCACGCTTCGAATCGCTGCCGTCCCCGACCAAGCCAGTCCAGTAATTTCATACAACCCGGGGCCGGGCAACTTTTGCTCTCCGGAAGGGAAGGTGATGACCGATTTCGGTCCAACCTGGCGTGCGAGAGCAGCGACTTGCGGATCGTCAACGATATGTCCGTAATCGTTGTAGGTCATATAGTATTTGTCGACCACGTTAATTCGCCGCAGATACTTGGTGTTATAGATTCCTTCAAAACCGGGCACCAGGAATCGAAGCGGGAAGCCATGCTGGGGACGAACTGGCTCGCCATTTTGTCCGTAGCATACCAGGCAGTCGTCCGTGGCCTTGCCGAGTGGAATGCTCGTCGCGCCTTTCACGGTCTCCGCCCCTTCCGACACGACGAAGGTGGCGCCGCTCTGCACGCCGGCTTCCTTCAGCAACAGAGACAGCGGCACGCCGGTCCACTCGCAGCAACTGGTCATCCCGTGCGACTCCTGCACGGTTTTATGCGAGGGCCTCGCACGATTTCCGCTGCACTCGAGAAAATGAACGCGGGTCACAAAAGGAAAGCGCTTAATTTCGTCCACCGTAAGAATCAGAGGCCGGTCCACCATGCCATGAATCAGCAACCGATGTTCGGCGGGATTAATGTCCGGGACATAGGAACCACGATGGGTCGCGATGTAATGGAGCGACGAGGCGGTGATGATCCCGTAGGCATCCTGTATCGGCGACGTTACGTGAAACGTCATACCGAATTCATCAGGGGACATCCTTTCCTTCACGGGGATGCGGATGGATTTCACATAGCGGGATCGCTGGCCATAAGCGATCAACGCGGCGTCGTCATGGGGGGTCTCAGAAGACATTGTCTGGGCATCAGCGGAGGGTATCAATCCCGCTCCCGCGGCCAAACCGACCAATGCGGTACTATCTCTCAGGAATTTTCTTCGACCGGATAATTTTGAACTCATGGGCGCTCCTTCGCAGCTGAAATTGCCGGGAATTGCCCTCTTGGCCTTCCCAATGGCTGGGAGTATACATCCGTGCAGGCTTACAACTCAAAAAAATCCTGATGCGCCAGGGTGTAAATAGGAACACGGTATCGTGGCTAAGTTTCGAGAACCGGAGTCGCGTCAATGGTTCGATGCTACGCTTTCCTGGAATTTTCTTTTAGCTATCTTTGAAGCTGATTTCCTTCGCGAGCGTTGCTTCAAAAGGAACTCTGCTCAGTGTAGTTTTTGATCGGGTACCGCTGTACAGGTCGAGTCTTGAGGGGCAGTCATTGTTTAGTCGATCGATTAGATGGTATTGCATCGACCAGCGGAGCTGGCAGTCGTTACCGGATATTGATCCACTACTGGGGACGGGCGTTCTCAGTTCGTGCTTACAAGGAAGCCGCCAGATTGGTGAGCCCACAGGGTCGCATAGATACCGTTCCGAGCAAGCAGTTCGTCGTGCTTGCCTCTCTCGGCGATCCTGCCGGCGTCCAAGACGATGAGTTCGTCCATCCGCTTCACCGTGGAGAGGCGATGGGCGATGACGATGGCTGTGCGCTGTGCCAGGAGCGTCCAGAGGGATTCCTGGATGAGGGCTTCGCTTTCCGAGTCCAGAGAGCTGGTGGCCTCGTCGAGTATAAGAATCGGGGCGTCTTTCAAGATGGCGCGCGCAATAGCGATGCGTTGGCGCTGGCCGCCGGAAAGTTTCACGCCTCGTTCCCCTACGAGTGTGTCATATCCGGCAGGCAGCGCTTCGATGAATTCGGAGGCATTCGCAAGCCGGGCTGCGTGGCGCACCTCGGCGTCGGTAGCGTCGGGGCGACCAACGCGGATATTGTCGGCTATGCTGCGATGGAACATCGAAGGGTCCTGCGGGACATAGCCGATCGTCTGGCGCAAGACGGCCTGCGGGACGCGGTCGATGGCCTGGCCGCCGATGAGAACTTCCCCGGACTCGACGTCGGAGAAACGCAGCAGGACACGCGTAAGGGTGGTTTTGCCTCCGCCGGAACGTCCCACCAGGCCGATCTTTGACCCCGGCGCAATTCGGAGCGAGAGACCGTCGAAGAGCAACGGCTGAGACGACGAGTGGCGGAATCTTATATCGCGCAGCTCCACGCTGAAGTCCGCGGGCCGGAACTCGTCGGTTTTCTCGGCGTCGAGAACCTGAGGCGGGCCGAGGACCAGATCGGCGAATTGAGCGGCGTCGGTAAGGGCACTTTCCAGGTTGCGGTAGATGCGGTTGAACTCCCACATGACGCGCGTGGCCGTGGCGTAATAGCTGAACGTGATAAACACGGCCTCCAGGCTGGAACCGCCGGCGCCGCTTAGCCACAGGGCCACGACAAGCCCCAGAGTATTCGTGAGAACCAGCATGGGAGCGGTAACCATGTCCACGCGCATGTTCTGATAGTCCCACGACGTAAGCGTCTTGGCGCCATAGTCGAACACGTTGCCGGCGTGGATGCGGGCTTCGTGGTCTTCACGGGCGAAAGCACGGACGGCTTCTGCGTTGGCGATAGAGTCGGCGACATGGCCGGCGAGGACGTTGGAGGCGGACTCACGAATGTCGACAAGCATGCGGCCGTAGCGGATCAGAGGGAACACGATCAAGAAGGTGGCCGCGAGCATAGAGATGAGCACGACGATCAGCCAGGGAGAGTAGCTCCAGAGCACGGCCCCAACAAAGCCGAGGGGCAGCAAGGTCGAAGCGACCTGAAAGCAGAGAACGTCGAAGACGTCCTCAAACCGACGGGCGTAGCCCAGGGCGCGCTTGGTGAGCGACCCGGCGTAATTGTCCTGAAAGAACGAAAGGTCCCGGGCAAGGAGCTCGTCCAGAGCTTCCACATACAAGGCCTCCATGCAGCGGATTTCGACACGCGACAGAATGCCCATGGCGATGCGCCAGAGGGCTTGTCCGGCCAGCCAGAGGGCAGCGAAGGCGAGCACGTAAGGCGCCAGGGCTCTTGCCGTGAAGTGCTGGCCCCGGGCGAAAGCGCCGAGCAGCCTGGCAATCAATAGCGGCGGGCCATAGGTTGAGAACACTTCGCCTATGGCGGGCAACAACAGGGAAGCGATGGCCATGCCAGGCATGCGGCGCAGTTGGTTGAAGTATCGGCGCAGGACGAACCGCAGCGAGGCGTCGAGACGATTGGGGTCGCGATGTGGGTGCGTCTTTATTGGCGTAGTCACAGCAGCCTCCCAGCCTTTCAGCGGAACAATGCCAGCCCCAAAAACAAAAAAGCCGCCCGGTTCAGGGCGGCTGTCGGTTCCTTCAGGAATTTTTGAAGAAGCCACCCTAGGTTGGGCAATCCTCCAAGCTGTCCATCAGAATGACGGCAGCGGCTGGACTCATGCGCAGTCCAGGCACCGTCGATACGACGGCTTTGAGCCAGAGAACGAATTGGCGTGAACGAATCATGGACCTAGTGAAACATGACGGTGACTCTCACCGGAGTTTGCCAGCGTTAACACAGCGTGTCAAGTTTGACCGGGGATTGGGCCTGCTGTGCCTGTCTCCGAGAAGGTGTTACCGGAAAATGGAACTTTACCGTCCCGTCTATATGGATTGACACTATCGCCTCTCCATCGTACCGTTTTCTGCAAACATTGAAACTGAAAGTGAGATTGTTGGCTCTAAGACCTTGGAGGAATGCTTCGCCATGCCGAAATCTGATAAGCAAACGGTGGATCGACGAAATTTTCTGAAGGGTGCCGCTGCCGGCGGCATCGCGACGCTTGTGGCCAGCACCAGAGCGGTCGCGGCGCCCGTGCCTGCGGGTCCAGCACCTGCGAAAATCCCCGTGATGCCGAAAGAGGCTGATCCGCCTGATACTGTGGAAGTTCTCACGACCGACCGGCCCGGATCGGATTTCATGGTGGATGTGATCAAAGCGCTGGGCTTTGAGTACGTGGCCGCGAATCCGGGTTCGAGTTTCCGAGGTCTGCACGAATCCCTGATCAATTATGGCGGGAACAAGGCTCCCGAGTTCATCACCTGCTGCCACGAAGAATCTTCGGTGGCCCTGGCCCACGGGTATGCCGCCGTGGAGGGCAAACCCATCCTGGTTCTCGCCCACAGCACTGTGGGATTGCAACACGCATCGATGGGACTCTACAACGCCTGGGCAGGCCACGCACCGGTGATTGTGATGCTTGGGAATACGCTGGACGCCGAACAGCGCCGTCCCGGCGTGGAATGGATGCACAGCGCGGTAGACGCCGCGGCGATGGTTCGCGACTTCACCAAGTGGGACGATATGCCGATTTCGCTGACCCATTACGCGGAGTCCACAGTGCGTGCGTACAAGATCGCTATGACTTTGCCGATGGAGCCCGTTGTGTTGGTTCTCGATAGCGACTTGCAGGAGAGTCCGGTTTCCAAGGACGCCAGCCTGCGCATTCCGAGACTCGTTCTTGATGGTTATCCCCAGGGCGATTCGGGCTCGGTTGCCGAAGCGGCTCGGCTTCTGGTCGCGGCGGAAAATCCCGTTGTCATCGCCGGTCACGTCGCGCGCACGCCGGAAGGAATGCAGCGCCTGATCGAATTTGCCGAGGCGCTTCAATTGCCGGTCGTCGATCAGGGAGGGAATCTGCCCTCGCGCCATCCCCTCGTCCAGGGCGGCGGGGCGCTGATTCGCAACGCGGACGTGATCCTCGGCCTTGAGGCCGCTGATTTCTGGGGCGACGTACACGAGTACCGCGACCAACTCGAGCGCAGTTATGAACCCACCACCAAACCCGGTGCGAAGATGATCAGCATCAGCGCCACCGAACAATTCCTGAAGGGCAACTACCAGAACATCCAGCGATTCCCGGAATTTGACCTTTCCATGGACGCGGACCCGGAAACGACGCTTCCGTCCTTGACCGAAGCCGTGAAAAAGCTGATTACCGCCGATCGCAAAGCCGCATTTGAGGAGCGCGGGAAGAAGCTTGCTGAATCCAGCCAGCGAGCCCATGAACGCGCCCGCACCGAAGCCACCTACGGCTGGGATTCGAGTCCAATCAGCCTGTCGCGCCTCTCGGCCGAGGTGTGGAACGTTGTGAAGAGCGAAGACTGGGCCGGAGGGATGGCCGGCGTCGAGTGGAACTATGAGAAGCACTACCAGCGCTCGCGCATTGCCAGTGCGGCAGGAGTCGGGTACCAATCGCCTTCGGCCATTGGCGCCGCGCTCGCTCACCGCAAACACGGGCGGCTGTATGTTCACTTGCAGCCGGATGGAGACTTGATGTACGCGCCGGGAGTCCTATGGACCGCGGCGCACAGCAAGATTCCGATGTTGATGGTCCTGCACAACAACCGCGCGTATCACCAGGAGGTGATGCACATCCAGCGCATGGCCAACCGCCACCAGCGGGGGATAGACCGAGCGGGAATCGGCACAACGATGGTTGACCCGCCGATTGATTTTGCAAAGGTCGCGCAAGGGCTTGGCTGGTACGCTGAGGGACCCATCACCGATCCCAAGGACCTGGGTCCTGCGATCCGCAGGGCCGTTGACGTGGTGAAGCGCGGACAACCCGCGCTTCTGGACACGATTACACAGCCGCGCTAAGGAGCGACAGCCGCGCTAAGGAGCGAATGATGGAAGGTTTGATTCGGTGGCAAAAATCTGCAAAGTCGACCGCTATGTTCTTGCTGGCGCTGGCCGGGCTTGTGGTGATGATCGTCTTCGGAAATTCGAGTTCTTCCGCGCAGGAGAAGAAACCGGCCAAAGAGGGTGCAAGTACGACGTCGGGGAACGCCGAAAACGGAAAGAAAATTTTCAATACGGTCGGCTGCTTCGAGTGCCATGACCATGAAGGCCAGGGCGGCGCCGGAACCGGACCGCGTCTCGCCGGAGACCCAATCACATTCTCGGCATTCGTAAATCAGCTTCGACATCCCGCGATCCAGATGCCTCCGTACACCGAAGAAGTTTTGTCCGACGCGCAAGTCGCGGACATCTACGCCTATCTGCATTCGATACCGAAGCCGCCTCCGGCATCGAGCATTCCTTTGCTGCAAGGGAAGTGAATCGAAATAACGCTGCTTCCCGATTCTCCGGCAATCCGATGCCTGCGCGATTTTTTTGCTATCCGGAAGTTACCCGGCTGGCCGGATGTTCTGATTTACCCGGAAGAAGTTTTTCGGGTCGTATTTCTTCTTGATTTCGAGCAGACGCGTATAGTTGTCCCGATACGTGGCTTGAACGCGGTCCTGGCCCTCGTCCATCATGAAGTTTACGTATGCGCCGCCAGCCGAGAACGGATGAAGGGCTTCCCAGTAATCCTTGCACCATTTGGTAAGGATTGCGGCGTTGGCGGGATCAGGGTCGACACCCACGATCACCTCGGCAAAGAGCGCCTCGCGGAAGCTGTAGGCCATTTCGTTTTTGCCGACGCGCTGCGGCGCACCATTCACCGGATAGAGATGCATCGTGGAGAGCATGGTCGGGAGCTTCGATCCGTGCTCGACGTGCCGGGCGATGGCCTCATCGCTCAAGTCCGTGAAATTGTCGGCGCGCCAATACCATTGAAGGCCCGGAACGAACAGCCCATCAAATAAACTTTGCACGACCGGAAAGGGAGCGAGCCCGACATGGTCGAGAAGAGGATTCCCCACCGATCGCACTGGCTTCCGGGCCGCCTCGGTCTCTTCGGCAGAGCCCGTGGAACACCAGACCACTCCGCAAACTTTCTTGAGATGCAGATGCTCAGGGAACATGGGAGCGGGCGGGACCGTAAGAAAGGCAAAAAAGCCGCCCATGTACTCAGGGGCTTTCTTGATGAAATCTCGGTAGGCTTTCAGGACGCTTGCGGCTTCTTCGAGCGGCCAGAAGGTCGGGCCGAATTGCACGAACTTGACCGGATGGAGCCGGAACTCGAAGGAAGTTACCACGCCGAAGTTTCCGCCACCCCCGCGCACGGCCCAAAATAAATCGGAGTTCTCTTTGTTGCTTGCCGTCACAAAGCTGCCATTGGCCAAAACCATGTCGACCGAAAGCAGGTTATCGATCGTGAGCCCGTACCTGCGGCTAAGGTAGCCGATGCCGCCGCCGAGTGTGAGCCCAGCCACCCCGGTGGTGGAAATAAATCCGCATGGCACGGCCATTCCGAACGCATGAGTCGCGTGATCCACGTCGCCCCAAACGCATCCCGCTTCCACGCGAACCGTTTTTTCCGCGGGGTTTACGCGAATTCCCTTCATTCTCGAAAGGTCGATCACCAGGCCGTCGTCACAGGTTCCCAGACCCGCGCCGTTGTGCCCGCCGCCGCGAATGGCGGTCAACATCCCGGTCGCGACGCCGAATTGTACGGCCGCGATGACGTCGGCGACGTCCCCGCACCGGGCGATGAGACGCGGGCGTTTGTCGATCATTCCGTTGTAAACTTTGCGAGCGGATTCATACGCGGCATCGGAAGGCCCAATGAGTTCCCCGCGGAAAGAACTTTTGAGTTGATCGAGAGCTGGTTCGGCCATGGAATTCCCTCACTCGACGTTAAATTTGACTCCGATTGAATTGCGTACCGCGCCCGTTGGCCTCGCGTGATTTCAGGACGAGCCCAGCCCGGACAGGCGGATTGCGGTGAATATACCAAATCTCAGACGCGATCTGAATTTTTCGTTGGTGCGTTCATTTTGCCAATCCTGCCGTAGCGGTGCACTGTTCCATGCAATGGTTTCGCGTTCGAGCATACGCCTTGCTGAAGTTAGTTCGCAGGTTCCAGAGTCACTCGCTCGCTCACGTGCTGCTGTCTATTCAAATTGATTGAGGCAACATCACTGTAAGCGCCGATATTGGCGGAGATTCGATTGCCCGCCCTCCGCGGCCGGCCTTTCACAAATTTCCTTGTGATTTGGTGGAGAACCTGCCTAGAATCTGCCGAAATATCCGGAGGTTCGAATGTCTCTGCCCCGTACTTATGCTTGCGTCCTGTGTTTGGCTGCCATCGCCTCGTCCGCCGCGGTGTTTTCGCAGCGCGCAGTAAGGGGCGCGGCGGTGCCGGCGTCGCTCGACGAACTGGCGCGCCAGTCGCTGGCGACAATCGATGGAAACCTGAAGGTCCCCGGCTTGAAGCAGCCGGTGGAAATCATCCGCGACCAGCAGGGCATTCCACATATTTTTGCAAAGAACGACGACGACCTGTTCTTCGCGCAGGGATATGTGATGGCGCAGGATCGCCTCTGGCAGTTGGAGATGTGGCGCCGCTGGCGTGAGGGGCGGCTCGCGGAGATCTTCGGCCCGAAGGCCTTCGACAATGACGTGCGCGCGCGCCTGATGATGTTCCGCGGCCCGTGGGACGCGAAGGAGTGGACGAGCTATCATCCGGACGCGGAACGGCTGTTCACGGCGTGGGCCAATGGCCACAACGCGTACATCGCGAGCCACGCCGACAACTTGCCGGTCGAGTTCAAGCTGACCGGCATCAAACCTGAACCGTGGACGGCGAAAACGGTGACGCTGCGTTGGGCGGAACTCAACATCGACAGCACCAGCGGAGGTCCGTCCTCCGAAATTCAGCTCGCGCTGAACGTGAAGAAGTATGGAGCCGAGGAGGCCAACCGGCGCGCCGCCCCGGATCCGTATGACGACCTGAAAGTACCAGAGGGCCTCGACCTGAACTGGATCACTGAAGACGCGCTGGCGGCCTCACGAAAAGGCGAAGGCGACCCGTTCGCGCCTGGGAAGCTTCCGCCACCCGAAATCGTGGCGCAGTACCGTTCGCTCGTGCCGGCCAAGCTGGCGGCCCGTCTGATGCCCGAGCTGCAGGACATGGACGGCAGCAACAATTGGGTGGTCAGCGGGAAGCTCACGGCGAGCGGCATTCCGATCGTTTCGAACGACCCGCATCGCGCGGTCACACTGCCTTCGCTGCGGTACTTCGTGCAACTGGATGCGCCGGGCTGGCACGTGATCGGCGGCGGCGAGCCGCCTTTTGTCGGCGTGGACCTCGGCAACAACCAGAACATGGCGTGGGGCGTGACGTTCGCCGGCATCGACGAGGTGGACACGTATGTCGAGCAGACCAACCCGGCCAATCCGAACGAGACGATGTTCAATGGCAGCTGGGTGCCGATGAAGATCATCCGCGAGGAGATTAAGGTCAAGGGTGAGGACAAGCCTCGGGAGGTTGAGCTGAAGTTCTCGCAGCACGGTCCGGTGTTTTACGAGGACAAGGCGCAGCACATCGCTTTCGCCGCCAGATCCTCGGACCAGGAGCCGGGCACCGCGCCTTTGAAGGGCAGCCTCAAGCTTGCGCAAGCGACAAGCTGCGAGGACTTCTTCGATCGCGCCATGTCCTGGAAGGTGCCCTCACACAATTTGATTTGCGGCGACAGGAAAGGGAACATCGCTTTGCAGGTCTCCGGCTTTGCTCCAGACCGCGACGGATGGACGGGGCGGCTGCCCGTCCCTGGGACAGGAAAGTACGAGTGGAAGGGGTTCCGGAGCGACTTGCCGCGCGAGTACAACCCGGCACGCGGCTACATCGCGACTGCGAATAACAACACCCACCCACAGGACTACAAGGGGCGGCCCGTCTTCTACAACACAACGAGGGATCAAGACATCGCCCGCATCACGCGAATCCGCCAGCTGCTCGATAAGCAGATTGCCGAGCACAAGCCGTTCACGATCGAGGATATGGAGCGCATCGAGCAGGACGACTACTCGCTCCATGCCGAGCGCGACGCGCCGCTCTTCAAGGGTTGGACGGCCAAGAATCCCGATGCCGAGAAAGCGCGCGCAATGATCGAAGGGTGGGACCGGATCCTCACGAAGGACACGATCCCTGGTGCGATCTATGTCCGCTGGACAACGACGGAAGGCGGCCGAAAAGTGGTGGAAGCCAAGCCAGGCCCGGACCAGCATACGCTCGTCGAGCAAGGCTTGTTAGAGGCGTTGGAGCGGGCGACCAAGGATTGGGGCTCCGACCAGTCGCAGTGGCGATACGGCCGCATCAACGAGAGTCCGCTGCAGCACATGTTCATTGACGCGTTCAGTCTGAAGCCGGTCGAGCGGCCGGGAGGGTTCAACGACATCAACGCTACCGGCGCGAACTTCCGGCGCATCATTGACTTGGCGGACGTGGACAAGACGATGGCTACCAACGCGCCGGGAGAATCTGCGCAGCCCGGAAGCCCCTATTACGGGAATGCGCGGGAAAGGCTCGCAAACGGCGAATACTTCAACCTGCCGTTCACGCACGCCGCAGTCGAAAAGCAGGCGGCGCACAAGCTGACGCTTTCGCCGCAATAAAGGGTTGTTGGAGTAAGGATCTAGTTCTTAAATTCCGGAAAGCCGACTCGTCAGGTGTGATCGGGACTTTGCCCGTGTTGTCCGTTGCACGGGCAATGCTTATTGCTATCATCATTCTTTTCTTACGATAATGGAACTCCTGATACCTGTGGTCTTCTTTGTCGCTCTCGTTGCGGGGGTGTCGCTGTTCACTCCGTACGAAGCCTTCGTCGAAGTCTCCGTAGCGCTCGCCATAGTCCTGGCCGTAGTGGTGGGTTTCCTCATTCATCCAAGCAGGGACATTTACTATGTGCGCACTTCCGTGCGACTAATTGACCCAGATCGCCGCCAAACTTTAGAGCACGACTTTCTGGCAGTCAGAGTTGAACTTGTAAGGCTAGGGCTGCTGTTTGTGCCTACCATTCTATCCGTTACAGTTCTCGTGTTTTTCGCAGCCAGCGGTCCCTCGAAATTCAGTTATTTGAATTGGTTTTTTTTTCACGTTACGCGTACTTTGTTTCTTCGTTCTGTCTATATCCGCCCCTACTCGTTTTTGTGCTGCTCGTGCTCTGGATCGACGAGAGAAGGGTCTTGAGGGACGCTGAGGCGTGCAGTGCAACTTCTTTCCGCATCTACGGCGCGAATGATGTGTGGGGCGGACGAGTCGGCTATGCGTTCAAGGGAGAACAGGGAGAATACTACGGAGGGGACTGTTTGTACTTTCGGCTTTATCACCCTGCTGAACTCGCGACGATTGTTTTTCATAACATCCGAAGACCTGAATTGAACAAAATCGCGATGGGATTCTTGTTCCATCGTCTGACTGTTATGGGGCGAGGTGTTACCGAATTAGACCAGCAAACAGCAGAGGCTCAGGCCGCCTTGGTGGGGGTTCCGCGGCCCGTATCCTAGTTCCCGATTCCTGGACCAACTCGAAGTAATGGCGACACTCCCGACAAACGGTGCCGGCACCCTACCCCCAGACACAATATCGCCTTAAGGGTCCCTTAAGGTTCGCTTTTATATGAAGAACGCCAGAAATTGTCTACCCCCTTGTGAAATACCGGGTTGCTTTGTGTTCGTACAGAGGGGTAGGAATTGCGAGCCAGAAATCCAACATCGGAAATTCAAGATGAAGTGCAATTGGGAGGATTCCATGAAGCGCTGCTTGCCGTTTTGCCTCGTTGTGTTTATCTCGCTCCTGAGCGTTCCTCTCTTTGCTCAGAGTGTGCCGGAACTCAGCTACGATTCCGCGCCGAATTTCCTGAAGCTCCCCGCCGACGTCTATCTAGGTGAAGCTGCCGGGGTGGCGCAAAATTCAAAGGGACACATTTTTGTCTTCACCCGCAGCGGCGAAACTCAACTGTTCGAATTTGACCAGGAAGGAAATTTTGTTCGCGAAATCAGCCCGCATTCCTACGGCTTCGCGTTCGCCCATGCCGTGCGCGTGGATTCGCAGGACAACCTCTGGGCGGTCGACGAAGGTACGAACATGATCATGAAATACGACCCTTCCGGCCATGAGATCATGACCATGGGCCGCCGCCCTGAATCCGCCGAGGGAGACATCCCCGGTGGTTTCGCTTATAAGTTGCCCATCCCGGGAGCGACTCCGAGGCCCGCGGACAAATATTCGTTCAGCCGCGAAACCGACGTGGCCTGGGATCCACAGGGAAATATCTTCGTCTCGGACGGCTACGGCAACTCCAGAGTCGTGAAGTACAACAAAGAGGGCCGATTCATCAAGGAAGTCGGCAGCAGCGTGAAGGGCACCGAACCCGGGCAGTTCAATACCCCGCACACGATCGCGACGGACAAGGAAGGGAACGTGTACGTCGGCGACCGCGGAAACAATCGCATCCAGGTCTTTGACAACGATCTGACGCTGCGGGCCGTTTGGACGGGCATGGGAGCTCCCTGGGCTATTTGCATCACGCCTGGGGCAAAGCAATATATTTACAGCTCCGACGCGGCGGGACCGATCTACAAGATCGATCTCGACGGGCACATCGTCGGCAAGTTCGGCACCGCTGGAAAACAGATGAAGCAGTTCGGCTGGATCCATGAAATGAATTGCTCCAGCGAGAATGAACTCCTTGTCGGCGAGCTCCTGAATTGGCGCGTGCAGAAGCTCTCGATCAAACCGCAGGGGAAGTGACGCGGCCCGTGAGCGAGGAATCGGCGGGGCAAGGGCCGGCAATGGCTCCAAGCGCCTTGCCCCACTTCGAAGGCTTACGGTCAACGTCCAGGAGGTTTCTATGCGGCGATTCTCAAAAGGACTAATGGTTGCTCTGCTGGTTTTGGCGGCGACGCCCCTATTCGCCCAAACCTCGGTGAAAGAAATACCATTCGATTCCGCTCCGAACCCGCTCAAGCTGCCCGACAATATCGTCATGGGTGAAGCGGTCGGGGTGGCGACGAACTCCAAAGGTCACGTTTTTGTCTACACGCGTGACGGCACGCTCGCGTACTCCGTCGGGACCTCGCGTGAATTCGGACGCGGCGCCGCTGCCCGGCTCTACGAGTTCGATCAGAATGGAAACTTCGTGCGCGAAATCGGCAAGGGAACGTACTCAGAGGGCTTTGCTCATACCGTTCGCGTCGATTCCCAAGACAACATCTGGGTGGACGATGAAGGCACCAACATGATCATCGAATATAGCCCGGAAGGTAAAGTCCTGATGACCCTCGGCCGGCGGCCGGAGGATTTCCTGAGCACCCCCGGTCCTGTTGAGGAAGGGCAGTCCGCTGGCGGAGAAACCGGCGGACAAATACTGATGGACCTTGCCCGTCAGCTCCAGATGGGTGGCTCCCGCCCCGGAGGAATGATGGGCGGGCCTGCCAGACCGCCGGCAGCCCCGGAGGGAGGCGGCTTCAATGCGGGACCGTTCATAACCTTCAACCGCCAGACCGACCTCGCCTGGGATTCCTCGGGGAATATTTTTGTGGCTGACGGCTATAACAACAAGAGAGTCGTAAAAATCGACAAGGACGGCAATTTCGTGAAGGCGTTCGGATCACGCGGCCGCGGCCCCGGTCAATTCGAAGATGTTCACACAATTCAGGTCGACCATCAGGGCAACGTCTACGTGGGCGACCGGCTCAACGGGCGAATTAACGTCTTCGATAACGACGGCAATTTCAAGACGATGTACATCAACGTCGGCGCGCCCTGGGCTATCTGCATTACGCCCGGCCAGCACCAATACCTGTACACGAATAACACGTCCCTCACCGGCGATATGTACGAAGACAGCGGCGAATTTTACAAGATGGAGCTGGATGGCCGCATCCTCGGCAAATTCGGGCATGCCGGAAAACAATTGAAGGAGTTCGGCTGGGTTCACGAAATAGATTGCCGTAACGAGAATCAATTGTATTCGGGTGAAATCCTGAACTGGCGGGTGCAGAAGCTGACGCTTCATCCGCAGGGGAATTGATTGGGAACGAGGATGAGAATTCCGGGAAAAGCAACGCGGGCATCCGGACCTCTTCCTTGAGGTTTGAGATCTGGGAGTAAAACTTTTCGGAGGTTCACATGCGAAGCTTTTCAAAAATGTTCTTGGTTGCTTTGCTGGTTTTGGTTTCCGCGCCGCTCTTCGCGCAGACTTCGGTTCCGGAAATCCCATTCGATTCGACGCCTAACTTCCTGAAGTTGCCCGACAACATTGTCATGGGCGAGGCAGTCGGCGTGGCCACAAACTCGAAGGGCCATGTTTTCGTATACACGCGCGATGGAACGCTGGCATACACGGTCGGGACCTCGCGTGAGTTCGGACGCGGCGCCGCTGCCCGGCTCTACGAGTTCGACCAGAATGGCACATTCATCCGCGAGATCGGCCACGGAACTTACTCCGAGATGTTTGCTCACACCGTGCGCGTCGATCCCAAGGACAACATCTGGGTGAACGACGAGGGCGCCGGCATGACCGTCGAATACAGCCCGGAGGGCAAGGTTCTCATGACGCTCGGAAGGCGGTCGGAAGATTATCTGGGTACACCCGGACCCGTCGGCGAGGGCCAGTCAAACGGCGGAGTCGGCGGCGGACAAATTCTTATGGACATCGCCCGGCAACTTCAGATGGCGAACCGGCCGGGTGGCATGATGGGAGGCCCCGGTACCGCCGCACCATCTGGCCCGCCCGCGGCACCCCCGCCGACTGGACCCTTTATCACGTTCAACCGCCAGACGGACATTGCCTGGGACCAGCAGGGCAACATGTTTGTCTCCGACGGTTATAACAACAAGCGTGTCGTGAAGATCGACAAGGACGGCAATTATGTAAAGCAGTTCGGATCGCGAGGCCGCGGCCCGGGGCAATTCGAGGACGTTCACACAATCCAGGTGGACCACGCGGGGAACGTCTACGTCGGCGACCGCAGCAACAAGCGTCTCGACGTATTCGACAATGACGGCAACTTCAAGACCGCTTACATCAATGTCGGCTCCCCGTGGGCCGTCTGCATCACCCCGGGCGACCACCAATATCTGTACAGTTCCAACTCGACGGGCACTTCTTCCATGGAAGATGGCGGCGAGATCTATAAAATGGAACTGGACGGCAGAATCCTCGGCAAATTCGGAACGGGCGGCAAACTGCTAAAGCAGTTTATGGCTGTCCACGAACTCGACTGCCGCGCCGATAACGTCGTTATGGCCGGTGAAATCTCGAACTGGCGCGTACAAAAGCTCACTCTCCATCCAACAGCGGCGCAGAGATAAATTCGGAAGATAAAATTCAGAGAATAACGCTCACCGCAAACTCTAAGGCCGTCTCAAGCGGAAACTTTCACTTGAGGCGGCCTCTTTTTTTGACATCAAAATCCGTTGGAGTATTCGAGCCATCCCGTAACGGAGTATGCTCGGATCACGCCGGAACCGAAATTCAGGAGCGGGCGATAGGAATCGAACCCACCTCCCGCTGACCGTGCGTCCGTCTAGTCCTCAAGTTCTACGTTGTTCGCATGTACCGTATATGGTACACTCACGTGGACGGCATGAAAACCGAATCTCGTAAGTTGCCGGGCGCACAATCTGGGGCTCTCGAAAGGCAGGGCAAGCGGGTTCCGGCGATCTTCTATCGCACGGCGGCGGGCGGCGAGCCGGTGCGGGCCTGGCTCAAGGGGCTCTTGCCGGAAGATCGGAAGTGCATCGGTGAGGACATTAAGACGGTGGAGTTCGGTTGGCCCATCGGGATGCCGGTTTGTAGACCATTGGGTGACAGCATTTATGAAGTGCGGACCAGCTTGCCCCATAGCCGTATTGCGCGGGTGCTCTTCTACATCGACAAGAAGGGCCGGATGGTCTTGCTGCATGGATTCATCAAGAAGACGCAGAAGACTCCGGGCGAGGACTTGGAGTTGGCACGGAGCAACAAGAGCAAGCATCAAAGGGGGCTCAAATGAAAGTAAGAAAGAATCACAAAGAGGGGACCACAGCGGCTCAACCTTCGATAGTTTTCTGGAGCAGGAAGGAATCCGAGAAGAAGTCGAAGCCGTCGCGATCAAGCGGGTGCTGGCTTGGCAGCTTTCACAGGCGATGCAGGAACAGCAAAAAACAAAACAAGCTATGGCGAAGCAGCTTCACACGAGCAGATCACAGTTGGATCGCTTGCTGGACCCTCAGAACATCTCCGTGACACTCGACACGATCACTCGGGCAGCAGGGCGCTCGGCAAACGCGTAATCATTCGAGTGGCCGATGCGAAGACTAAGCGAGCGTAGCTTGCTCCTGCCTGCAGTCGCAAGCCTTCTTGGGAGTCTATTGTGTCTTATAGCAACAATGCGACACTCCTAACGTGGAGAAATTATGCAACAAACCGTTAAGCGCGACAAACATACTGAAATTGTCGAACTGTGTGCGCGAAAGAGCGCAACCTACCGTAAGACCTTCGGACGCACCCTGCACCAGATTGGCTTGGCCTTGCTGGTGCGCGAGATGAGGCGGGATGCGGGGTTGACTCAGGCGGAGCTCGCCAGGAAGGTTGGCACGACACAGTCTGTAATTGCCCGCCTGGAGGACGCCGAATACACGGGCCATTCGCTCACAATGCTTGAACGTATCGCTGTGGTCTGCGGCATTGCCCTCAAGCTCCACGCGGGGAAAAAGCCCAATTTCGACCGCGAGGTCGCGCTGGTCTAGTCCCACGAAGAGCAAGCCATCAAACGACTGGCTGGTTTCCGCTGCAAATCGTTGGGGTCCAATTGAACCCAGTGGGGTCCAACTGCGGTCCAAAACGGTCCATTTTCGAGCCGGATTCAAGTGGGTTAGCCGTATAAGGGCAATTGAAACATCGTGAGTTCTGGAGCGGGCGATGGGAATCGAACCCAACGCCGATTGCCTGGAAGCTACTGAATATACTTCGTTTCTTCTCTCGCCTTTGGAACACTTTGGAACACAACCGAGGCTACTTTCTCGACTGCTTCGCGGTGAGCATCCCCGAGAACGTGGGCATAGACCCCAAGAGTGACGCGGGGATCTGCGTGCCGTAACTGTTCCTGAACGACCTTCGGAGTTGCGCCCGTGTCGAGAAGCAAACTCGTGTGAGTGTGTCGGAATGCATGGAGCCCACAGCGGGGGATGGCCAAGAGATCGAGCACTGGCCAAAGCCCAAACTCCACGACTTTGTTTGACGAAGGGGGTCTTCTGTTTCTTGTGACGAACAGAAACCCATCTGGATTCGACTTCCACTGTTCCCGAAATGCGCGGAGTGTCGCCGCAAGGATGCCGGGCAGTGGAATGATCGCCTCGCTGTTTTTGTTTTTAGTGGTTTGAACACGTCCGTACCACGCGGAACGGCGGATGTTCAGCAAGCCCTTGTCGAAGTCGATGTCTTGCCACTGGAGGCCGAGCATTTCGCCGGCACGTATTCCGGTCATGGCCAGGAGCCAAAACATGGTTTTGTAGGGCTCCCGCGCAGCCGCAATGATTTTGCCGACTTCCTCCAGCGTGAAGAATCGAGCTTCGGTTTGGACCTCTTCGGTAGGAACGGTGAGGCTCTTGTAGTCCACCATCTGGCATACATAGCCCCAGCCTTTCGCGGTCTGCAAAATCGAGGCCAACGTGCTTAACACGTTGAGGATCATTTTCCGTGACAGATTCGCCTGAGCGAGCTTTGTCACGAAAAATTGCTGTGCTTGCACCCCAATCTCATCGAGTCCGCGTTTGCCAAAATGCGGAAGGATATGCACATTCAGGTGGGACCTCGCCGACCGGATCGAGGAAGGCTTACTCCCAACAAGAACATGCTCCTGCCAGATTGTTGCGAATTCTTCCATCTTGGCAAACCGTCCTGGCCGATAGTCGGTAGAATTGATCCGGGCCAAAATCAGTTCCATGCGCCGTTTTGCAAGCGGCTTTGTCGGAATGTCTTTCTTACTTCCGAGAGTCACCGTAACTTGCTTGCGCCGCGTGATACCGTCTGCCGCGATCACATCTTCCCGATACTTGCCGAACCACGTACCTCCAATTAAAAACACATGCCCGCGTTGAAAGCGTTTCCTCGCCAGGGAGTCACCTCTTTCGGATGACTCGATTGCCTCCGTCGAGACAGTACACTCGGACAGAAGCGTGTGCAACGCGAGTTTTGCCGAGGCTGCCATTTCAAACTCTAACGGCCTCCGAATTGCAGATGTGCACGCGAGGCTGACTCATGCACTTCATGTTTGATTCCAAAAATCTGCCCTGCTCGCAAACGTGTGGGCTGGAGCGACCCCACGCAACTATTGGGCACGCCGCGTGCACAAGAGGTGGGGTCGCTCCAGCCCACATAGCGCCCGTTCTGCGGCCAAACACTGCGGCCTCTCTCGCGCAGACTCTTTTTTCTCTTTCACTTGCTCCAGAGTCAGAGTGAACGGGAAGGTGAACGAAATAGTGAACTGTGTCTTTCATGTCCCGTTCACCCTTCCGCACCGCCGAAGCCATTTGAAACCTCCTCGTGGTCATCGACGCCGCTACCAGCAACCAGTTGTAAAAATTTCCGAAGGTGGGAAATAATTTCAAGAGTCGTTCGGTTTCTCATAGGCTCATCCGCCAATTGCTGCAATGCGAGTTTTGCAGCTCTCGCCATTTGCTTTTCAGGTCTCCCGCTGCGCAGACTCCGGCGATTCGCCTATTTCGAGCGCCACTTCCACACCCACTTGACGCAGCCGGTCTAGTATCTGCGGAACAGTGAATCCTCCGTGGATCGTCCATGGGTTGTTTAGCCGCGAGTCCAAGGCGCGCAGTTCGCCTTGTACGAATTTCGGCACGTCCACCACCACGGAGCAGACATCTATCGCTACCGGGGCTGGCTTGGGCTCCCAGTTCACCAGACGGACGCCTTCGGGCATCGGCGGGATTGCGGCTAGGGCGCGAATGATCTCCGGCTTGTGTTCTTTTATGCGTGCAAGTAGATCGTCGTCGAGTGCTTCGCGCGGCTTGAGCCGGAGCGTTGCTCCGTCCACGCGGGCCGTGACGCCACGCTGAGACATTTCGTCGAGGATCGCCTGAGTTAAGCTCACACGGACACCTCGTCGTCGTCGTCGTTTCTTGCACTACTTTGTTGCCCCTCTGGGGGTGTAAAAAGCGTGGACTCAACCGAAATAGGGACACTCTGGAACCCGCGTAAATGGCGGGTTTCGTGAGAGGGTATTTCGGTTGTGTGCTCTGGATGCGGGCAACCGAAATCACCATCGCTAGAAGCCGCATAAATAGCGGGTTCCATGGGGGTGATATTTCGGTTGCCGATATCTTTTTTACCTGCCAGCCGAACGACCTTCGGATGGCCCTTACCAGGAATTTCAGCGGTCTCAAACGTGGGAGAGGAGATCACTGCGCGTGCAATCTTCTGCGTGATGTCGCGCGAGGTCAGGAACTCTTCCGCCTTCTTTTTCAGTAGGGCCGGTTCACCTGCCGCCTCCCTGCGGAAGATTTCCGCCTTCAGTGACTCTGCTGCGGCAGTAACAGCAGCCTCTTTTTCTTGTGCCAACCGTGTGCGAGACTCGGCCCCCTCGCGGTCAACGAGGTCCGTCACATTCCTAACTCTCCAGGGCTCCGTGGTCAGGTCGATTTCTATGATGAATGGTTCAGGCTCCTCCCCACACGGAACTTCGTAGCGATGAAAGCGAGCCGATACCTACTGAGCTGCTTTCGGCGCGTCGAACGTCCCATCCAACTGCCCGCATCGGCGGCAGGGAGTTCCTCGATCCAGGGCTTTTTTCCTGTCGGATGAAGATTAGTCGCGTCCCGAACTTCGAAAACGATGTCCGCGCGATCTTCGATCACCCCCGAACCACGCGAGTGTGCTGCGCTCTTAATGGTATTGCCCAGCAGCAGCACGGCAGGGCCGTTTTCGCGGCGCGCAATGTCAAGTAGTGGCGCGATGGCAAGGCTTGGCTTGGTCGAATCCTGCTCGCCGATTCCTTCGGCCGCCGAATCAATGGAATCTACAATCACGAGGTCGTAGTCGAAGTATGGGAATTCCGCCCAGGCTCTTCCGTTAGTTAGCGGCGGCGCGTTCTCCCTCGAAAGAATTTTCAATGTGCTGAGGTCACGCGTCGCGCCGAAGGAGCGCAACCGATCCCTTACAAGGCGGCGGGGATTGTCGCGGTCGATCAGAAGTACTTTGCGTCCAGCCAGAGCCAGGAAAACGGCAACGAAAAGTGCCCACAGGCTTTTGCCAAGCCCTCGCGGTGAAAATATTTCCGTGACCGCTTCTCTTGCGATCACCGGGGGGAATAGAAAATCGACGGCCTCCTCTTCGCCATCGAGAAAACATCCATATCTACGGCAAGCGACCAGGGATTGACGCGGTTCCCCTTGTCAGCAGACGGAAACTCTTGCGGCTTCCACTGCGGCGCGTTGCGAATCAGTTGTCGAGCAACGTCTCGCGCGTACCGCCGCGCTCAACCCATTCGCTCAAGTCTTTCGCGCTAGGCAATTCGAGAACTTTGACAGATACGGCTTTGCCGTGGAGAGACTGGGCCACTTGCTGCGCATGTCTCCTGCCCGACTCATCTGCATCTGCGATGATGGCGACGTGCTTGCCGCTTAACGGTTCGCTATACTCTTCGCGCCACTGGCCCGCACCGCCCGGATTGCACGTTGCCACAAGGCCCAGCTTGCGCGCGGTGTCGCAGTCCTTTTCACCCTCACAGACAAGCACCTCGTGTGCGGCGAGTACTTCCGATAGCCGATAGAGCACGCGGCGCACGCCGTCGAGTTTCCATGTCCAGCCGCCTTTTCCATCCGGGCGACGTTGCCGAAAGTCTTTCGGCTCGTAACGCACAATCTGATAGAGCAGTTCGCCGCTTTCGCTTCTATATTCGTACTCGGCAACGATTCGGCGAGATGACTTGCGCGAGTCGTTTCCGTTGCCGTTCGGCTGCGCAAACAGGTCCGAAGCTTTCCATCCCTTAGCCGCGCAGATTTTCTCGAAGGTGCAATTTGCGAAACACTTCACAAGAATGCGGCCATTGCTACCTTCTGTAATGGACAGGGAATTGCGTTTATCCTCGTGAGCGGGACAACACGCGGTCCATCCGCTACCAGATTTTCGGACGTTCGCAAGCTGACCGAGGATTTGCGAAATGTTCATTCCTGTCTCATTACAACCGCGCTGTTCCGTCGCGCCCGGCGCGTGAACGCAGTCAAGGATTCATAGACAACAAGAACTTGCCCACGCACCTTCACAGCGATGAGATCGCCGTCACGAACGAGCGCCGTAACATCCTCTTCCGGCAGACTGAGTTGAAACCCAGCCTCCGCGAGTGATACGAGCAAAGGATTGGCGGTTTTCACAGCCCGAATATGGGAAATGCATTGAAGGCGTCAAACGAACGTCGGAACTCGCAGCGAGCGAAAACAGCGATTACAGGTAGGTGTTATGCGGGTTTCGCGAAGGTGAAGATTTACTCGCCAGCGAGCGAGTTGCGAGTTTTCGCGAGTTTTGCTTTTCTGTTGATCTTGGATTTCTCATCCTGAATCCGATGACGCCAGGGCTTGTCCGCCCCATAGGCAGCAGCATAAGTCGAAGGGGCACCTTTCCATATTCCTTCCTTCGAATCCCGATGTGTGCATCATCCAACTCGCGACAATATGCAGTCCTTTTGATCCCCGTTGAATAACGTCGAAATGTTTTCCTCGCGATCCGTGAGTACAATTGTGGCCGGTGGGCTTGCCATACGTTCGAGCGACTGTTTCGGTACGGATGCCGATGTTTCGAGTGCCTTTTTCTCAAGCCAAGAGCAAAAAATAGCGGAACCCATGCAAACACCGTAGGGTCATTCCCGCTCTACGGTTACGCCCGCCAGGGGTTTCAAGCAGATCGTCTGTTGATTGTCCCCAAGTGGATGATAGAGCGGGTGAACAAAAGCTTACTCCTTGCTTTTCGCAAATCCAAAAGCAACTGCCCGAGCAAAATGTAAGGGGCGAAATCGCCCTGAAAACAAGCTTTTCCCCTCACCCGTCGCTATAGCTCCACTGGCCAGGTTTCATCTGGTCCCTCTGAGCCAGGATCGCTGGCTCAATACCCATTTCGCAAAAAGGCCCCTTTGGAATCGGAATCGAAGTCAGGGTCGGCAAGTGCAATCGGCATCTCGGAATCCTTTTCGCTTCGTGACCACGATTCGCTGTTGTTTCGTGCGAGCTCCTCGAATTCATCGCGAAAATCTCGCCATCGGTCAGCCTGCATCGCCACCTCCCGCGTAGCATCCCGGTTTGTGGGGTAGCGCGGCAGGCAGGCCGGGATGCACCGCCTTTCGGGAGCGACCCTAGCCGCGCAAAGCGATTCTACCACTGCAGGCTTGACAAATAAACCGAAACAGTTTAGGATACTGAGCATGAGAGGCAACGAAATTCAGAGGTTCACAAGCTGGCTTGGAAAGCGCAGTTACGCGGCTCGCGTGAAACGTCTGGGAATCGAGCGCATCCGTGAGATTGCGCGGGAGAACGGCAAGAAGGGCGGCCGACCGCCGAAGCGGAAACAATAAAAGAAACAGCGGGACGCGCCGGTGCGTGCTAACACCAACACGCCCCTAACCGAATGACACATTGGAGGTGTCAAATGGCTTCAGGGATTCTACAGCAACCCAGCAGGGCAGCAATCTACGCAAGAGTCAGCACGACCAATCACGGCCAAGATGTTTCCATGCAGACCAGGGAACTACGGCAATTCGCGGAAGCGCGCGGATGGAGTTCGTCAGCGATTATGTGGACGAGGGGATCAGCGGCACGAAAGACAAACGGCCCGCTCTCGATAGGCTCATGTCCGACGCCCATAAAAGAAAGTTTGACGTTGTGATCGTGCTGGCGCTTTGACCGCTTCGCCCGTTCCGTTTCCCATCTATTGCGGGCCTTGGAGACGTTCAACGCGCTAGGCATCGCCTTTGTCAGCCTGAGCGAGAAAGGTGGACACCACGACGCCCACCGGCAAGATGATATTCACGGTTCTGGGGGCCGTGGCCGAGTTAGAGCGCAGCTTGATCGTGGAGCGTGTCCGGGCTGGGCTGCGGAACGCCCGCGCCAAGGGAAAGACGCTGGGCAGGCCGCGAGTAGCTGTGGATGGCGGCAGGGTTACGAGTCTTCGTGCGTCCGGGCTTTCCTGGCGGGCGGTAAGCAAAGAACTAGGGGTGAGTGTAAGGACAGCCCGTCGAATGGCCTAACGGCGTGGCAGAAACGTGGCAAAATACTTTCCGGAACGGCATGTAACTCGGCGACTAAAAGGCGCTCACGCAAGCAACGGCAGGTTCGGGGGGATTGTGTACAGCGACCGCAAAATGCTCGCTCCCTTATTTCTGAAGTGGGGTGGCGATCCGGCATTTTGGATGGGCCGATGCGCAAAATCGGTGAAAAGCCACATTCCGGTAAGCCGACTTCACAAGACTTGGCGCGAGTTGTGACGTGGTCTGGGGTCCGAGGATTACTTTCGGTTTGCTGACGATGCGCTCCGAACGCGCTTAGATCCAGCATTTCCGCAGCAGCCAAACCTTGATGACCTGCGTGAGGGCCACGTAGCTGAATAGCGTGAGCAGCAGGATCGGCCAGTACAGCGGCGGCAGGTGCACGAAGCCGAGCGCCGGAGCCAGCGGGGAATAGGGCAGCCAGATTCCAAACGCCATGATGGCTAGCTGTCGTGGCCGTCAGCGCCAAACTCGCGCGGCTCTGGATGAACGGGATTTTGTTGGTGCGAATGACGTGGATAATGAGCGTCTGCGTCATCAAGGATTCGACGAACCAGCCGGTCTGAAACAGGGGCGCGCGGGACGGATCCCAACAGTTTGATCCTACAGCACTAAAAATGGTGGAGGCGGGGGGAGTTGAACTTTAACGCCTCGTTGATTCCATGTAACTTACTGGATTTATGAGCCGCCTAAAACGCACGATACTCCAAAATCGGGGGGTCTTTGTACGTTTTTTGTACGTTGACTCCCTGCGTTTCTGTTTCTTGGTTAGCCTGACGTTCCCGCGTACATTCCTTTCCTAAATTGAACTCCAACCTGCGGGGTTGAGGATACCACTCACGCTCGGCGAATAACTCATAATTTGGCAGACGCGTAGACGAAAAGATTCTCTGCTGCGACAGTAGCTTCTTCGTGACTGACCATGCTTCTTGCTATTTCCACAACGCCAGACCAGCGACGGACCTCGGTTAACTTCCGGGTTGCCCGTGATACGGGAGTTGGCCCGTATTTCGTTACTTTTCGGTCCGTGATTGAGTAAACTCAGCCGACTCGCCCCTATGCCAGTACCATGCTCTGTGGGTTGGAGTGTGGGTTGGAAAGACGTTCAATTGTGCGCTTGATCCCGTAGCGTCTCTTGTCCAAGTGCCACGGATTGCGGTGCGAAGGGACCCGGAGGAAATCGAACCCCCGACGATTTGCTTCCAAGTCGCGTGACCACTTTACCCAAAACCTGCCGGAGCGAGTTTCCCGCCACAAGATGCGAAGCGAGCGAGTGCTTTAAAACGTGAGGGTGTCGCTTTTCCGAGGGTAGACCAGCAGCTTCAGCGCATGCTCGAAAAATGCGGAAGAACTGCGTGCGATCAAGCCGGCCACCCTTCTGGCTCGTGAACAGAAAGCGCCAGGAGCAAGTTGACCATTTGGAGAAAAACCAGCAGTCATGATTGAGACCGAAAGCAAGGCCGTCATCAACGGTTTTAGCGGGACGCGACACCTGGGCACAGTTGCTGTGCTTCGATCTTTTAATCGATCGGTTGAGTGGTGGAAGTGGGCGGGAGCAATGGATGTTTCTCGACGCGGGATTCAGGCTCATAGCGCGCCGCGGGCCGATGGGTAAAGATCTCGTGCTGGGACCAATAAACCCGGCTCACGCCCCAACCGCAAGGACGGAATGCGGAGTCAGTAGTCACAACGGCGGCAACGCCGATGGCGCGGGCTATGACAAGGCCGGGCGGGGGTGGCGCGAATGCGACTGCCGTATCGTAAGCTGGCACGATGACTACAGTGGGATCAACGAGGAGGATTTGAATATAGGTCCCGGCGGTAACAGTGAGGTCGGAACTGCTTCGGAGATAACCAAAGTTAGAAACGGCGCCACCTAGTGGACTGCTTGGCATACGTCTTGCTCGATCGGCCGCGGTTTATTGATCCACAGCAACGCTTCTACTAAGGTCAAAACGGACAGGTGAACGATTTTAATTCATTGCATTCCAAGGCAGTCGGTTGTACGTTGCCGGACGCCGGTAACGAAAAACGGACTCCCGACGAGTCTTTCCGCGCTCCGGAACGGCATTCGAGATAGCGGCCATCGAGTTTGGAGCCGGCATTGAATTTTCACAACGGAAGGATCACAGGCTGAGGCAGAATGCGGAGTCCGCAGTTATCTTCCGTTGCTTCTGATCCTCTTCTCCGCCAGCGGTTGTTCCGCGCTGATCTACGAAGTCGTCTGGTACCAACTGCTGCAGCTGGCCATCGGCTCGACCTCGGTATCGCTGGGGATTCTGCTGGCGACGTTTATGGGCGGCCTGTGCATCGGCAGCATCTGGTTGCCGCGCGCTTCGCTTCGACGCAACATCCGCTGCGGGTGTATGCCAGGCTCGAATTGGGCATCGCGTCGTGCGCGGTCCTGGTGCAGTTTGCGCTTCCTTTTCTGAGTCGCGTTTACATTCGCCGGCGCCGAGCACGGGCTGCCGGGAATGCTGCTGCGCGGGCTGTCTTGGCCGCGATCTGCATGTTGCCGCCGACGATCCTGATGGGCGCGTCGCTGCCGGCGATCGTGCGCTGGATCGAAGCAGCGCCGGACGGCGTGTCCTGGTGGGGATATCTGTACGGCGGCAATACGGCGGGCGCGGTGGTCGGCTGCATCTTGGCCGGCTTCTATCTGCTGCGCGTGTACGATATGGCGACGGCGACCTACGTCGCGGCCGCGATCAATCTGGCGGTGGCGGTGGTCAGCTTTCTTGGCGCGCCGAGCTCGCGCCGGCATTCGACGCCAGTGTCGACGACGCACCGGCCAACCGTCGCAATCCGGAGATACCGCCGCGGAGCCCGCTGGCCGGTCTATGTCGCCATCGCGCTTTCCGGCGCCACCGCGCTGGGCGCCGAAGTGGTCTGGACGCGGCTGCTCGGCATGCTGCTGCTCGGGACCGTGTACGTTTTCTCGATCATCCTGGCGGTATTTCTGGCTGGCTGGCGCTCGGCAGCGCCGCCGGGTCCTCGCTGCTACGCGTGCGCCGCAGACTGCGCTGGGCTGGTCGCCAGATTCTGCTGACGCTGGGCATCGCGTGGACCGCCTACGCGATCGTCCACTCGCTGCCCTGTTGGACCGACGATGTGCTGACTGACGCACAATCCCTGGCACATGTACCTGCTCGACCTGGAGCGCTGCGTTTGCGCCATTCTGCCCGCCGACGCTCCTCTGGGGCGCGAGTTTTCCGCTCGCCTGCGCCGCGGTGGCGAGGCCGGGCGAGGATCCGGGCCGCGTCGCCGGAGGAATCTATGCCGCCAACACACTGGGCGGCATCGCCGGCGCGCTGGCCGTCAGCCTGGTGCTGATCCCGTGGATCGGCTCGCAGCAATCGCAGCGCGTGCTGCTGATCGTTTCGGCGCTGAGCGGCGCTGGCTGGTGCTGGCGCCGAGCTTCAGACGCGTCGGCAATAGGCGTCGTTGCGGCCTTGTTGCTGCGGTGGCCGTCGTCGCCGGCTGCTGGCGCGCGAGCATCGACCCGATTCCCGGCGAGCTGATCGCCTACGGGCGCCGCATGGCGCTGAATGCCGGCCAGTCGAAGATCCTGTACACGGCCGAGGGCAGCAATTCCTCGGTCGCGATTTCGCAATGGAACGACGGCACCATCTACGTCAACGTCAACGGCCATGTGGAGGCCACCACCGAACTCTACGACATGAAGCTGCAGCGCATGGTGGGACATCTGCCGGCGCTGCTGCATCCGAATCCGAAGTCGGTGCTGGGAATCGGATTCGGCGCGGGCGTTTCCGCCGGCACGTTCACCCGCTATCCCAGCATTCAGAAAATCACCGTGTGCGAGATCGAGCCGGTGATTCCGCCCGCTCTCGACGCGATATTTCGGCGGCAGGACTACCACGTGGCGCACAATCCGCGCACGCACATCGTCTTCGACGACGCGCGGCACTACCTGCTGACCACCACGAGAAGTTCGACATCATCGCCTCCGATCCGCTGGACGTTTTCGTCAAAGGCACCGCCGCGCTCTATTCGAAGGAGTATTTCGAAGCGGTGAAGCAGCACCTGAATCCCGGCGGCATGTTCACCCTGTAGTGCCGCTCTATGAGACCGACGAGCCGACGATCAAAAGCGAACTGGCGACTTTCTTCGAGGCTTTCCCCTACGGCACGGTCTGGGCCAACACCCGCGACGGCCTGGGCTACGACATGGTCTTCATGGGCCAGGCGAGCCGCTGAAGATCGATCTGGACGAAGTGCAGCGGCGCCTGAACCGCCCGGATTACGCGCGCGTGCGCCAATCGCTGCGGGATATCGGCATTGATTCCCCGTTCGATCTGTTCTCGACCTACACCGGCAGACGCTCCGACCTGGCGCCGTGGATGGGAGGCGCGCGCAATCAACAGCGACGGGAATCTGCGGCTGAGATATCTCGCGGGTTGGGGAATCAATTCGGACCTCGCGGACGATCTCTACCGCAAGATGCTGACCTAGCGCCGGCCTCCGCCAAAGGTATTTACCGGCTCACTAGAGGGCATGCAGAAACTGCTGGCCGCGTTGGGTGGTGCCGGAGCGAGCCGGACCAAGAGTACGCTCCCTAGCGGGGCCGGCAAAAAATTGCGCAATTCTAATGTTAAAGATCAATTCCGTTCTGACTCCTGAAGTAATGCTGTGACCGTCCGACCGCAAAAGGGTGATATGGTTTCGGACCATGACTCTTTACGCGATCACCATTTTCCTGGGCGCATTTCTTCTGTTTCAAGTCCAGCCGTTGATCGGCAAGATCATCTTGCCGTGGTTCGGCGGTTCGGCCGGGGTGTGGAGCGCCGCCCTGCTGTTCTATCAGCTTCTGCTTCTTGCGGGCTATGCCTACGCACACGTGTTGATTCGGCTGCTGAAAGCGCGGGCGCAAATGGCGCTCCACGTCGCGCTGCTGGCGGCAAGTTGCGTGTTCCTACCCATCCTGCCTTCGGCGTCCTGGAAGCCAGCAGAAGCCAGCGACCCCACGCCGCAGATTCTTGGCGTGCTCCTCGCCACCGTCGGGCTGCCCTATTTTCTGCTCGCGGCCACCAGCCCTTTGCTGCAAGCCTGGTCCGTGCGGCGCCCGGGCAATGGAATCCCCTATCGTTTGTATGCACTTTCGAACCTCGGTTCCTTGCTGGCGCTGGTGAGTTTTCCCCTCTTTGGTCGAGCCGCGATTGACGTCACGGCAACAAGTCTTTGCGTGGTCGGGAATGTATGCGGTATTCGCCTTGCTGTGTGCCGGGTCGGCATGGGTATGCCGACCCCGGACCGCCACCGCAGGTGCGGCCCCAGCCGCTGACACTGCCGGGGCCGCACCCGTCGAGCGCCCAGGGTTTGCTGCAACTTCTGCTCTGGGCAAGCCTTGCCGCTTGCGCTTCCACGCTGCTGCTCGCCATCACCAATCACCTGAGCCAGAACCTCGCGCCGATTCCACTGCTTTGGGTCGTCCCGCTGGCAATTTATCTGACCACGTTTATTCTGACGTTTGAAAGCGATCGCATTTATCGGCGCTGGATCGTTTTGCCGTGCCTGGCGCCAGCGCTGGGCGGCATGGCTTACCTCATCTGGGATCCGGGGGACGTGCCTCTTCAGTGGCTCATTGCAGTCTTCGCGACCGGCCTCTTCCTCTGCTGCATGATGTGCCATGGCGAACTGGCGCACCGCAAGCCGCCCGCGCAGCACCTGACACTGTTCTATCTCATGGTTTCACTGGGCGGTGCACTGGGTGGGTTATTTGTGGCGCTTATCGCGCCGCGCGTTTTTCGAACCTATTTGGAGTTGCCTTTGGGCCTGTTGGCCTGTGGCCTGCTCGCGATCATCGTTCTATGGAACGTGGCCATCCCCAGGCTCGGTGCCTGGCCGCTGCGCATGGCGCTGGTGATCGGAGCATGTGTCCTTGCCGGGTACATGGGCCGCCGGGAGCATCTCTGGAGGCAGGATTCCATCTTGATCGATCGCAATTTCTATGGCGTTCTTTCCGTCAGGGAAGATCCCGAGGATGAGCCACCCGACCGCACACTGGTCCACGGCAGCATCACTTTTGGCGCCCAGGTATTGGACTCGAAGCTGCGGGATGAGCCGACGACCTACTATGGCGCGAACTCCGGCGTGGGACGGGCGATCAAGGCGCTTGAGGAGAAGGGGCCCATTCGCGTCGGCATTATCGGCCTGGGAGCCGAGCGTGCTCATCGCCTATGGCCGGGCGGGCGATGTTTACCGCTTTTATGAAATCAATCCGCTGGTCAAGAAAATCGCGCTGACCGAATTCTCTTTCTACGACGACTCTCCCGCCGACAAGCGCATCCTCTTGGGCGACGCCCGCCTCACCTTGGAACACCAAGAGAGCCAGCAGTTTGACCTTCTGGCGGTGGATGCGTTTTCGGGCGATGCCATTCCCGTTCATATGCTGACACGCGAGGCTCTGGCCCTCTACTTCCGCCATCTGAAGCCCGGAGGAATTCTCGCGCTCCACACCTCGAATCTTTATCTGGACCTGGAGCCTGTCTGCGCGAGCGGCGCGGAGGCTCTCGGCAAACAGGCGCTGGTGGTTGACGACAATCCTCCCGACGACAGCTTCCTTTACTCGTCCACCTGGATTCTGCTGACCTCCGATTCTGCCTGGTTCCAAAATGACAGTTTTGCCGGAGCCGACGTGGTGCCGGCCACCGCCCTCACTGGTTTCCGCGCCTGGACCGACAGTTATAGCAACGTACTCCAAATTCTCAAGCTGAAATGAAACCGGGACTTTCCTGAGTTTTTTAGTTTCCCAGCCCAGGAGGAAATCAAGTTGTAGCTGAGAAGGCCCTTCAGCGGGGCAGTGGGACTGCACCGCGAGAGAATTGTTTGGATGCCGTCGGCAAGAGCATAGAAGCGGAAGGGCGGGATGCCAAAGAAGCGCTGCGAGATGCTGAAAAACAGGGAATACATCCGTCAACATAGGCTATTTCTCAAATACCCCAGGCAAGCGCGGACCGATGCTGGTCTCACTCAGGCGGAGGTTGCTCGAAGGCTTTCGAAGCCGCAGTCCTTTGTTTCCAAGTGTGAATCCGGCGAAAGACGAGTGGATTTTGTCCAGCTACAGCACCTTGCCGCCCTTTACAGAAAACCGTTGTCCTTCTTTGAAGTTCGCTAAACTTGCGGGTCCGACTTCATGCGCCCCCGCTGGGTCCGATGTTTGAGGCTCCCTTTGGCACCCACTGTGTTCGCACCGCAGGAGAAGGCCAAGACGGCGGACTGATTCCCGAATTGGGCGGATGCATTGCCATTCTGGAACAAAAACGCTTGGCTGAAAATAAAAGAGGTATATACTCACGCCGAGGGGTCAAAACGGTCCTTTGATAGTTTCATACCGTAACAAGGAGGCCATTTAATGGCGAAAGACAAGTCATTGGAAGAAGCTCTTGTGAATGTGCCCGAAGGGCGGCGCGCATTCCTCAAGGGCATGCTGGTAGGTTCGGCGGCTCTCGCGGCTCTCCCGCTGATCACTTCGACCGTTCTCGGCCAAGGGCGCAAGGGTGGTAAAGAAGGTAAGGGCAAGGGCAAGGGCAAAGGCAAAGGCAAAGGCAAAGGCAAAGGCAAAGGCAAAGGCGCGGGCAAGGGGTAAGGGCGGTCCATTTAAAAAGAAATCCGAATGAGGAACAAGACAGGGAACAAACTGGGAACAGAACACCCAGAAACAAGGTCGAACAGGGCCTAACAGTCACCACCTAAGTCATTGAAGAGGGGTGGGACAACCCCAACGTTTGCCAGATTTCTCCCATTCCGCTTTCCGGTTAGCCGCTAAGTTGTTAATCCAGCCACCTCTTGATTTGCCTTCCTCGTTGAAGCGGTATCCTCGGTGCCTGAAACATCCGACTAAGAGATTCCGGGTTCTTTCTTCAAGCCTCCTCAGGAGAATACGCTTCCGCCTTTTTTCTAAAGGAATCGGGGCAGAACCAGCACGAAACGCAGGATTTGCAAGTCGAGGATTCTACAAGTGGCTATTTTTCAGCGGAATACAGCTCTTTTTGTACAATTATTGTACGGGCTTCATTCAGGGTCTGTAATCGGCAGATTACAAAGATGTAAGAGACCGTCGCGGTGACGTGGATCATGGCCTTGAGTTTCTCGGCGGCGGCGTCCGCGCGGGCTTCCTGCCAGAAGCGGAGGCTCACGCTCAGGACCACCATCATCGCCATCACGGTGCCGGCGCGCGCGTCACCCGTGAGGAAGGATATTGCTGACAAGGTCGTCAGAAGGATAACCAGCGGGTTGCGGGTCGTCTTTCAGAAGACGGACGAACCAGCCTTGCTTGCGCTCTTGTGCAACCTCATTCGGACCCGTCACCCGGGCGCGCTCCTCGGCTTCACCATCGGTTAAGCCGGCCAGGGAGGTGCGCAAGTCGCGCAGGAGCTCTTCGCCGTCTTTGCGGGCGGCGGCGGGGACTCCCGCAGGAAGCGCAAATCGTCTGCTTTTTCGGCTGCCCTCGAAACGAGGGCGGCGATATGGATGAGCTGGGGGCGCTACGGAATCACAGTTCGGCGTTACAGCAACGTCGTCAGGCAAAGCGCCTGTTGCGCGATCGGCATCCGGTGCTGTCATCGCTTCCTTGACCGCTTTGTGGGCGGGTTTCTCTGCCTATCGGACAGACAATTATGCACGGATCACGGGTCCACGGGCAAACCGTAAGTAATCGCCCACACGGACCCGACAGGGCCTGTGAAACGGCGTTATCGCTAACTGGCTTTCGGGAGTTCCGGGCCACATTTCGTGAAGACGACTTATCGGGACTTGGTTTCAATCGTCAGCGGCGCGGGCCTTCCTAGGCTACAGCACTCGGTTGCCTCCGCGTCGATCAGGCCCGTTGGATTAGTGGGCGAAATTCTTGGATATTCTTCACATCTTCTATTCGGAACACCTTCTCGATGAGGCTCGTGCAAGCCGTGATACCGATGATTGGAGTCATGAGGCTACGGGCTTTCGCTACCACCTCCTCTCGCGTCATCGGATTCGCGGGAGTGCCGCGCACAGCTTCCACGCGTTCACTCAGACGCGTACCGTGGGTAAGAGTGACCTCCACGATCGCAACTCGCGCTGGAAGCTCGCCTTCGAGTTCCTGATCAGGCACCAACTGCACTTTGGCGCGCTGGCGGAGAAGCGCCGGATCTTTCATGCGTGCTATATCGTGTGCCGCGCTGAAAGAAACAGTTTTGTCGATCAACATTACTGCGATCATTTGCTGTAGCCAGATATCTGGAATTTCACGATTATCCACTACGCTGGCATCTGTCGCGGCGATGCGTACAATTACCCCCGTGACTTGATCGGGCCAACTCCTGCCGAAATCGGCATTGCCCGAAGTGTCAGACCGCCGCTCGGGAACGCTGGATCGCGGCACGCCGACAACAGCTTCTGCCCACACGCTACGTCCATGCGGTCTTCACGCTGCCGGGTGAGTTAGCACCACTGACTCTGCAGAACAAGAAGGTCGTCTACGATCTTTTATTTCGCGCCAGTGCGCAAACCCTTCTGGAAATCGCCCGTGATCCCAAACATCTCGGCGCCGAGATTGGCTTCTTCAGCGTTCTCCACACCTGGAACCAGAAACTGGGCCTTCACCCGCATGTCCATTGCGTCATTGCCTCCGGTGGCCTGTCTCCCGATGGCACGCGCTGGATCAAGCCACGCCATGCTTTCTTTCTTCCCATCCAGGTTCTCAGTCGCGTGTTTCGCGGCAAGTTCGTCGCTGGTCTCAAACAAGCGTTCCAGGACGGTCAACTCCACTTTTACGGAAATCTCGCATTGCTCGCCCAACCCAAGACCTTCGCCGCCTGGCTGAGATCACTGTTCCGGAAGGACTGGGTGGTCTACGCCAAACCACCCTTCGGTGGCCCGGGCTATGTGCTCCAGTATCTGGGCCGCTACACTCACCGCGTAGCCATCTCCAACCATCACCTGATCTCGCTAATAGACGGCGAGGTCACGTTCCGTTGGCGCGACTCCGCTCGCCGCAACGAACAGAGTTGCCTGACCCTGTCGCTCGATAAATTCTTGCGCCGCTTCCTGTTACACGTGCTTCCCAAAGGCTTCGTCCGTATTCGGAACTTCGGCTTTCTGGCCAACCGGTGGCGCGCCACACTGCTGCCGCTTTGTTTTCACCTGCTCGGCTCGGCACCGCAAACCGAGCCAGAGCCATCCACCGCCAATGACGCGAACGATCTTCGACTCTGTCCCCAATGTGGTGGACCGATGAGGGTCATCGAAAGACTCACCGCTGCCCAGATCAGCTTCGTTCTCCCCCGGCACTAATCCGGGCTGCCGCATGAAACGACTCTCTACAACACGAGATTTTTGCCTGTCGCGGCAGGCTGGGTCTTTGTGTGTCTGGCTGCTCGACACAACGCGTCTTTCCAAGTTTTTTAGTTTTCTCTTTGCGAGATTTTTGCTCTTACGCCACTGTTTTCCTCTCCAGGGTCCCCTGCTGTGCCCTGTTACACAGCTCCGGCGCAGCTCCACAACGCATCTTCCCTCCATTGAATTTGCATAGCGCCCGCGTCCACCGCAACCACGGGCGACTTCGTTCAAACAGCTTTATCAAACGCGCGCCAGAGCACCGTGCTCGTGTGAACTGTTTTCTTGAGAGCGCGCGTCCGATAAAGCACTAACGTTTCACAGGACTTGGGTGTGTAATGGAGAGTTCTTGGAGTTGCTTGTGGAACCGACGGCAGCCAATGGTGTCTATAGCTGTATGCGACCGAAGAGGCTATTGAGAATACCGCTTGCCATTGTTGCAGGTCTGATCGTCTTTCTAGACCTTGTGGTGATGATTCGTCTTTACCTGAACGGCTACCCAACATATTTGGACAGTGCCTTTATAGTTCACCGCATCCCGTTTACTGGCACTGACTGGTTGATCTTGCTGGCAATCATTTCGCTTCAAGCCGGATTGTTCGTTCTGGTGCGGTGGTCATGGAAGCGTTCTGGCCAAAATCCCACATTCCGATAATCCCGTTTGACAGGATTTGGCCGTCGTAGGAACATGGTGTGCCGTTTTGGCCTGAGTTCGTGACAAGCTCTTGTTTCAAGATTTGAAGAAGCATTATTATGGGCGAACGAAAGGCCTAGATCGGAAATTCCGTTCAATGGAGGTCGAATGAGAAAACGACGATTTCCATCGAGTCTAGCTGCACTCAGCTTGGTTTTACTTATTGCTCCGGTCGCCCGAGCCAATCCGCCTATCCGGCCACAAGTCTTTGACTGTCAGAGCTGCGTCCAAGTGGACAGCGATATGCAGGCCGCGAAGATCATCAGCCAACCTCAGCCGGTCTATCCCGATCTGGCACGTCAGGGCAAGATTGCGGGGAACGTTGTATTGCATGTGATCATTGGCAAGGATGGCGCGATAATTAACCTTGAGGCTGTCTCCGGCAATTGGCTCTTGGTGCAGGCAGCCCTGGACGCCGTCAAGCATTGGCGCTATATCCCAACACTGGTCAATGGCGATCCTGTAGAGGTAGATACGACTATAACTGTCCCGTTCGTCCTCGATGGGACCGTAGCTCCGGCAATGGCCCAAACGAAACAGGACACGAAGTTCGATCCCCTAAGAGCGTATGTCGGAACTTGGGTAGCAACGAACCCAAACGAGAGTAATCCCTTCTTGGTACTGAGGCTAAGTGAAGTGAACGGCGTGTTGACCGGTACTATTAGCCATTTCACGATCGGAGGCATTCGAAATGGAGGTCCCGTTTGGAGCCCGCTGACCTATGCTGAAACTTCGATTTCCGATGTGAAGGCCTCCGACTCTGGTCTCGGCTTCAAGTGGAGTGGCGATCCCCCATTCCACGGTGGGGACGTGGACTTCAGGGCAGAAGGGAACAACGTCGCCATATAAACTTACCTATTTCCATGGAAGAATCAGAAAAGATTTTCGCCGATCATTGGGGGCTAGGATATTTGTATCCGACGATTCTATTGCATCGAGAAGGAGAAGTGGGAAGCGAAGACCGGCAAAATGGCTCAGCCGACGGTTGGAAAGTGATGTTTGCAGCAAGGCTGATCAATCAAGCCGAGTTCCAATACAGATTCGACACCGGCAAATATGCGGATTATATAACTCTACTTCGTTCAGGTCAGTTGAAGAGAGCGAGTGGACATTGGACTGTCGTGACGATCGACCTAAAGTCAGAAACCGACCCTCTTCCGGGATACGACATTCGTCTCGTCGTCTCACGCGACGGTCAATCCTATAAGTTTTCGATTGTGCAAAAAACGACCGCGGAATGCGCCCCAGGGTATGACAGCGATGAAAAGGGTGTCATTGTCGAAAGCCACGTTGGTGAATGCTCGGCCAAATAGTATGCCCACTGTCTCGTCGAGACGCTTCTGATTCAAAGTTCGAGCCAAGTCTCGTGAAGTCCTAGTGCTGTATCGGAAGCGCGCATACCCTAAAACATGATGAAGAGAGCAAGGCGCTCTGGCGCGCTTTCGATAGAGCGACTTGAAGGAAGCCGCTGGCGTCTGCGGCGGATGCGATGCTATGGGATTTGAATCGACTTTTGTCTGTAATTGATAGATTTAACAGCAGTTGCAAAAACAGGCCAAAAGTGGAAACGGCCAATCAATACGCCACGTTGCGGCATGACTCGTGGAGTGTAGCACGCGAAGCGTCCGCCGCGCCAGCGGCTTCGTTCAAGTCGCCTTATCGGAATGTGGGAATTTCAGGGTGCAGCCGAGCTGCGACCAATTGCGCCAGTCGGCCTCGGCTGTGGCAAAATCCCTGTCTCCGGGCCTACCGTAAGTGCTTTGGATGGCGGTGCTCATTCAGCACCGTTCGGAGTGGCAGAAACAAGTGTCATCGTCACTGCCGGGCACAAAATGGGGCAAAGTCCTCACTTAAAAATGTCCTTGCGCGGGCTGGGAGGTGGTGGAAGGATACCGCAAATGGAGATGCGAACGACCATCTGTCTATCTTTCGTCGTTGTGTTGGCGACCATTCCACTGTCGGCTCAAAACGTGCCATCTCGCCGACTATCGCGAGCGGTCATTGACCCTGTGGAACTCAGTGGTCCGCCGAAAAAGCCTATTACTCTAAGTCTCGCAAAACGAGCGTTCGCCCAAAGTGCCGCAATGAACCATCTGGAGTCGAAAGACCCGTCAGTCCTTGCGACCACATTGCGCGAAATCACATCTTTCATTCAGCAGGACCCGACCGATACGGACTTTTTCTTAATGAGAGCAACCGTCTCGTGTGAAATCGCGGGCAGCAATAAAGAAGCAATCCTTAGAGACATTGACACGTCCATCAAACTTTGGAAGCCAAATGAGAACAGTGCGTTCGACTCTTTAAGGGACCACTATGCGGGGAAAGCGAAAGTCGAATTTCTGCTGGGGCGATATGCAGATGCGCTAAATGATCTTGAAGCGGGTATGCGAATCGATTACGGCCGCGCCGAACAAATGTTCAACAACGGCAATGTTAAACCAGATGAGCCGACAGCTATCCCGTGCATGTGGTCACAGGCCGATGTAAACAAATTGGAGGAATTGTTCCCGAAGGATTACCGAACGTCGCTTTACGTTGGCTTATACAAGATTGCATTTTCCCCTTATTCTTTGGACACAGACTATCAGCCCATCCTGAAAGCATTTGAACATGCGGCTGAACTTAATCCGTCTTCGGCTGTCGCGTCCTATTTCAACGCGTATCCGTACGTTTATGGCGGCATAGGCGGTTTGATATCGCAAGCGAATGCCAAATGTCTCGATGATGTGGTACCACGCACGAAGCCGTGCCTTGAATTGGACGAAATTCACCGCATTGGCGCGCGATATCTAACGAAGGCAATCGCCGCTGACCCGAGATTTGAGCCTGCTTACGCTCTACGTGCCGGGGCTCACCTTAAATTGCGTGAGTATCGCCAAGCAATTCGGGACTACACAAAAGCGCTGGAACTTGACCCGAAGGCTAATCTGTATCAAGACCGCGCTTCGGCAGAGTCGGAGTTAAAAGAATATCAAACCGCTATTCTCGATTACACCAAGAGTATTGCTCAGGGCTGCGAGGATACCCTGTGCGGGGCCTACGAATATCGCGCAGACGTTTATTTGAAACTTCACGATTATCCACACGCAATCAGTGACCTTGGCCATGCCATCAAGAACTTTCTGGCGGGCACGATCTATGGATTCAATATCGATCAGTTCCGCAGAATGTATCCCGAATATGACGACGTAGCTGATGACGTAGTGTGCGAGAAACTTCGACTGCTCTTTAACCCGCAAATCAGCTACGCGGATTATTCCAAGCAGTTCTTGGTCAACGCGAAGGAATTTGACGATTTTGTCTTGCCAGAACTGTATTTGAAACGGGGTGATGCCTACGCCGATATGGGAGCCATCGCTAGCGCAAATCGAGAATATGACCGTGTGTCTGCTGGATTTCCGAAGTGGGCAGAACACGAATTCACGACGCGCAACGGAAAACGCATTCGCGTCCGCCAGTAAAGGGTCTTAACCAAATTGGTCCCGCTGCAAGTATCGTGATGAAAGCATATGGGCGAGACCAAATTTCAGCAGTGGACGGGGATGGGTAAGTGCCAGCGACCTGAGCCCTGAAAAGGAAGAGCAGAAATGAAGTACGCTGCTGCCAGTCTAGGAACCGAACCGCGATTCTGGTGTGCTTCGGATTGCTACCAGAGTGTTACGGCAATGCTGTAAAAGCGTCCGATATTGCTCTCGTTCCACTCTGGCCTGTTTCGAATACCGCCCGTGCTTTGTCACTGCCCGCCGGATGCGCTCAATTCCTTCCGCTGTCTTTGGACCTGTACTCAGCCCTCCGTGAAGCCTGCAGCGTCCATTTGTCATTGCGGGACACTGGCATGCCGTACCGCGTCGATTTTTTGCGCCGCACCGTGGAGCCTTCGAGAAGTCGCCCGAAGGGTTAGCATTTCTTAGCGTTCCACGTCGCTTGTCATGGGGTGTATCCCCAATTTTTCGACTACCCCCCTGCCTCGTCACCTAGACCCCCGGCGGCCAGACTTCATGCTTCCCGCGATCACCGCCTGTCCGCCGTCCGATACCTGGACGTGTTGAACCACTACTGTCTGTTTCCCGCCGGTTCGAATTCTTTGTAGCGTCAGAAGGCCTTCTTGAAAAACCTGCATCATCGTGCTGCCGCGTTTGAGAGCCTTGCCATTTCGACGGGAGAGAATCGAAACTCGCACGCTCGCGCCCATCATCTTCATCGCGACTCGATGGGCTGCCGCCATTTGGTGAGCGAGCATTTTTTCCAGTGAGTTTGCAGCCTGAATGGATTGTGCCGCATCAACTGCGGACTCGGAACCCGACTATCCACACACGCCGCAAGGTCGAGGCGGTGCTCGGAAGCAACCACGCTGACCATCGTGGGATTCTCTAGCGTGTCGATCAAATAAGGGTTAGGAAAACCGCGTACAAAATCAGGCGACATCATTTCGCCAGCCGCCTTCACCGAGTCTTCGGGCACTTTCAAAGCATTTTTCGCGTCCATGTCCGCCAGACGGGCTGTCATCTGATTTTTGACTGCTTCGTCTTGAGATTCAGGTCTTTTGGCCCTGGCGCGCGCCGCTGTGTTTTGCGCCCGGAGGCCCATCTCAGCCGCTCCGCATTTCCCAACCGGCTTTCGGTGCGTCAGCGAGCGTTTGAGCTACTTCCCGTGCCCGGATTGCCGCTATTTTGTTCAAGCTGCACCACCTTTTTGCATGACGTTCTCGTCCAGAAAAATGTACTCACGCACCGCGCGGGCTTAGGCGCAATACTTCCGCTGCCTCACGGAGCATTAGCGATTCGCTCTCCGATTGATGGACTGTTAATGCCCGTTCTCATGCGTCCAAAATCGAGCGGATAAGTCTTAGAACAATTGCGAGGGCTTTGGAACATCCTTGGAACAAAACCCTCAGTTTAAGGGGCGATTTTCAGCAACTTCCAGGCAGAAAGGCAATCGAATCATCAGGAGTTATGGAGCGGGCGATGGGAATCGAACCCACGTCCGAAGCTTGGGAAGCTTCTATACTGCCATTGTACGACGCCCGCTCTGGGCATTACGCTAGCAAACCTGGGAGTCTCTCGCAAGAATTTTTCAAACGCAAATTCGTGCTAGAGTGTCGCGTTGCGCTCGGAGGATGGCTTGGCATACAGAGATTTGCGGGAATTCATTGCGAAGCTGGAAAAAGAGGGCGAACTGCGCCGCATCGGGGCCGAAGTCGATCCGGTGCTGGAAATCACGGAGATCACCGACCGCGTTACGCGTTCGGGCGGCCCGGCGCTGCTCTTCGAACGCCCAAGAGGCTCGCGTGTGCCGCTGCTGATCAACATGCTTGGCAGCGAACGGCGCATGAATCTGGCCCTGGAAGTCTCCGCCATCGATGAAGTGGCCGCGCGCATCCGCGGATTTCTCGACATGCAGTCGCCGCAGGGCTTGTTCGACAAAATCAAGATGCTGCCAAAACTTGCCGAACTCGGTTCCTTCTTCCCGAAATCGGTGAAGACAGGGCCTTGCAAGGAGGTCATCCGGCGCGACGGTTTTTCGCTTCTTGAATTTCCAATCCTGAAATGCTGGCCGCAGGACGCAGGGCGGTTTATTACCTGGCCGCTGGTGATTACGCGAAATCCGGAGACAGGGAAGCGCAATGTCGGCGTGTATCGAATGCAGGTTTACGACGAACGAACGACCGGGATGCACTGGCAAACGCAAAAACACGGGGCCGAACATTTTCGCCGCGCTCGCGCCGCGAATCCCGACGGGCGGATTGATGTCGCTGTCGCAATTGGATCGGACCCGATGGCGTGCCTCTCGGGGATTTTGCCGATCCCGCCGGATCTTGATGAAATGATGTTCGCAGGATTCCTGCGCAAGGAGCCCGTTGAAATGGTGCGCTGCGAAACCCTGGACCTGGAAGTTCCGGCCAACGCGGAAATCGTCCTCGAAGGCTACGTGGACTTGAAGGAGATGCGCACGGAAGGTCCTTTCGGCGATCATACGGGCTTCTATTCTTTGGAAGGGGAGTTTCCTGTGTTTCATGTGACTTGCATGACGCAACGTCGCGACCCGATTTACCTCACAACCATCGTCGGACCCCCGCCCCAGGAAGATTTCTTCATGGGGCACGCTGTCGAACGGATATTTCTACCCGTCATGAAGATGCAGTACCCGGAAATTGTGGATGTGGCCATGCCCGCGGAGGGCGTCTTCCACAATTTGATGATTGTTTCGATCCGCAAGTCGTATCCCGGACACGCCCGGAAAATCATGCACGCCATTTGGTCGCTTGGCCAGGCGATGTTCACCAAAGTCGTTGTGGTCGTGGACCACGATGTGAATGTGCAGAATTTCCGGGAAGTGGTCTGGAAGTCGCTCTGCGCGATTGATCCGGAAAGGGATGTGGAGTTTGCGATGGGGCCCGCCGACACACTCGACCACGCCTCGCGCATTCAGGATTATGGTTCGAAGATGGGAATTGACGCGACGCGCAAGTGGGAGAGCGAGGGATTTCGCCGTCCATGGCCGGATGAAATTGCGATGGATGCAAGGACCAAACAGCGCGTTGACGAAATTTGGCACACGCTGGGACTCAAACGATAACATCGGTAATCCGAAAATGTACCCGCAACGGGACCACACAGATATAGTAGTACTAGTATTCATGAATCTCAATATATATTGATTTCTGGCCTTTTCCTGTCCGAGCGTTCAGCCGCCTAATTAGTATTCTTCACAGCAACATGCGAATCCCATTGCTTGACACTCCGGGTGCCGGATGCCAAATTCGCTGTACGCGGCATTCGCTCTGGGGAGTGGGAGTCAATCTTGCCGCATCGAGTTTCGGGGCTGTATGGGGCCCACGACGGAGAAATCAGAATCATCAAGCGGCAAGCGTGGGCCATGACGGGTGCAGTGGCAGACGCGAAATCGGCATAGCGCCATGATTTTCAAGCCGATAGATTGATCCAGGCGGATTTCGGTCTGTCCGGCAGCGGGGACACCAAGAGGGGCTTCAATATATGTTTGGTGGCGGAAAACAGAGGGCTGTGGTGGGATTGGACATCGGCTCAAGTTCCATCAAAGCCGTTGAGCTGAAGAACACCAAGCACGGTTATGAATTGGTAAGTTACGGCCTGGAAGCCCTTGCCCAGGACACCGTTGTGGACGGCGCGATCATGGATGCGCCGCTGGTGGCCGGCGCGATCAGCTCGATTTTTGAAACCCAAAACATTAAAACCAAGAACGTAGCGACCGCCGTGTCGGGCCATTCGGTGATCGTCAAGCGCGTCACGCTCCCGATGATGAACGAAGAAGAGCTTTATGACCGCGTTCAATCCGAGGCCAGCCAGCACATTCCATTCGACATCGCCGACGTAAACCTGGATCACCAACTGCTCGAATCCGTGGACTCGCAGATGGATGTTCTGCTCGTGGCTGTCAAGAAAGACAAAATCCTGAACCACACCAACGTGCTCGCACAGGCGGGAAAGAATTCAATGGTCGTGGATATTGACGCCTTCGCTTTGCAGAACTGCTTCGAAGTCAATTACGATCCGGACCCCGGACAGACGATCGCACTGCTCAATATCGGCGCCAGCGTCATGAACATCAACATCGTGCGTGGCGGCATCCCGTTGTTCACCCGCGACGTTTCGGTCGGCGGCAACCAGTACACCGACGCCCTGCAGAAAGAGCTTGACCTGAGCTTTGAGGACGCCGAACGGCTCAAAAAAGGCGAAAACATTGCCGGCGTCGCCGAGGAGCATCGCGCGACGATTTTGCGCTCGGTGACCGACATCCTGGTTCTCGAAATCCAGAAGACTTTTGACTTTTTCCGCGCGACGTCCACCGGCGAGAGCATTCAGAAAATTGTGGTTGCCGGCGGCAGCGCCCGCGTCCCCGGCTTGATGGATGTGCTCCGCGAGGAATTTGCCGTTCCGGTTGAAGAGATGTATCCGTTCCGCAAAATCGTGATCAATCCGGCGCGACACAACGAAGATCAGATCCGGGAACTTGCCCCGCGCCTGGCAATTGCCGTAGGTCTGGCGCTCAGGAGCTTTGACGAACCATGATTCGTATCAACCTGCTGGGGAGAACCCGACCGAAAGCGACGCGAACGGCCGTGCCGATCGAGGCGACGCTGCAGTATGTGTTTTTGGCGGTCGCGCTCGTTGTCAGCGTTGGCATTCTGTACGGCCATTATTTACTGATGGATCGCGAAAACAGGACGGTTCTCGCCCACATCCAGAAACAGACGGGCGAAAAGGCGCGGCTGGAACAGCTCAAAGAACAAGTGGACAATTTCCAGAAACAGAAGGACATCCTTCAACAGCGAATCGGCGTGATCGAGCAGCTCCAGCGAAACAGGACCGGCGGCCAGGAACTGTTGGAGGCGATTGCCAACACCGTAAGCCGCACCGAAACGCTCTGGCTCACCTCGGTAGAGCGCAAAGGGGATGGATTGACGATCAACGGGTCGGCGGGATCGATCAACGCGGTCGCCAATTACATCACGGAACTCAAGCGCTCCGGTTATTTCCAGCAGGTAGAGATCAAAGAATCGCACCAGGATGCAAGCAACAAGGCCGTGGAAATTTTTGTTTTCACCCTGACCGCTCAGTTTGGATTGCCGGAAGCCGGTGGCGCAAGCTCAACGACGACCAGTCCGACTGAAAGTGCCGCTCCGGCTGCACCTGCACCTGCTGCGCCGCCGGCTCGCAGGACGGGGAATATTTAGGGGGAGGGATGCCGATTTCTTTTCGCGAATATCCGTGGTACCTCCAGGCGCTGATCTTCGCCACGATCGCCGTCGTGATTATTTTGGCCGGTGAATACGTGCCGATGTCTCCGGTATCGGAGATCCGTAGTGCGGTGGCGGCCAACCACACGAAGGACGCGGACCTCAACAATCAGGTGGCAGCGCTTCAGGTCTACGAGCGGCGCTATTCGGAATTCAAACTGGAAATGGCCGCGCTGGAAAAGCAGTTGGATACCCTGAAAACCATTGTTCCGGAGGACAAGGAAGTCGACGAATTCATGCGTCTGCTTCAGGGCGCCGCGGCGGCTTCCGGGGTCCAGATTCGCAGCCTGAACGCCCAGGCAGTCGTCCCGAAGGATTATCACTACGAACTGCCATTCGAAATCGAGGTCGATGGACCATACTTCAGCATCGAGGATTTCTTCACCCGGCTGAGTCGGCTGTCCCGAATCATCAATGTGGGTGACCTGACATTTACCGGAATAGGCGCTTCGAAAGGTGGACAGTATCCCTTACGGCCGGGCACCACGGTGACCGGCAAATGTCTTGTTGTAACTTTCTTCAGCAAGCCCGGGGAAGCGCCTCCAGCGACCCCGGCGGGAAAGAAAGCGCCCGCCCGTCGTTAGGCGGAATCGAGCCGATTGACTATGATGCGAGTCGCACAATTTTCGCGAATCCTGGTGCTGCTGACGCTTCCGGCAGTAACCGCGGCCTGCGCTCTGGCGCAAGATCATCCCAATGTGTCGCCCTCCGCTGTCCGCGATCAATTAATGAAGGCAGCCGGCGGGGCTTCGCAACCCCAAGCAGGCGCGCCGGCAAAAACTCCGGCACCGCCCAAGAGCGGGACGCAGGCGCCGACAAAGGCAGGTGCGACGCCTAAATCCGCACCTCCAGCAGCGCCCCCATCGGGCGCAGCAAAATCCTCCGTGCCTGGGAAAGCCCCGGCGAAAGCACAGGCGAAGGCTCCTGCCAAAGCGCCGGTGAAAGCCCCTGCAAAAGCGCCGGCAACTGCGGCATCCGAAAAGCCCGCGGCAAAACCCCCTGTTGAAAAACCGGAGGAGCAAAAGGCTTCCGTCGCACGTAGAGACCCCTTTGAGACGCTATTGAATACGGCGAAGGCGGGGAATGCGCCGCCCGAGAATCTTCCCCCCGGAAAAGCCGGGCTGGTTATCGGCACATTACGAATCCAAGGCATCATTCAGGGCTCGGGCGGCATGATCGCAATTGTTTCGAACCCGCAGCAGCGCGTTTATTTCCTGCGGGAAGGGGACAAGTTGTACGACGGTTCGATCGAGCACATCACACTCGAAGCCATAACGTTTCACGAGATTGGCAAGGACGCATTCGGTAAGCCTCTCGAGCGAGAAGTCTCCAAGCAACTTTACCCAAGTCCAGGAGAACAGCAATGAAGATTAAATGGCCGGCCTTCGGGTTCGGTTGCCTGCTGCTGGCGAGTGCCGCAGTCATGGTTCAACATGTGAGTGCGCAGGCGGCCCATGAAACTTCAACAACCACGGCAACGCCGCCCGCGTCGATCTCGAATGTCGAGGTTGCCCAGGCTGGGCAAGAGACGGTTGTGCGCATTAGTGGAACCGGTGACCTTCAGTACCAGGTTTCCCGTCTCGACTCGCCGGCACGCCTGGTTCTTGACTTTGCGGATACGCGGCTCGCGCTTGCGCCGCGAAGGGTGAATAGCGAGTTCGTACCCGTTCTGGGTGTGCGGCTAGGGCAGCCCGTTCCCGGGAAATCGCGCGTCGTGATTGATCTTGAGAAGAACGTGCCCTTCAACGCAAAAACCGAAGGGTCGAGTCTGGTGGTTTCCTTCACACCTCCCGCCGTTGAGGCGATTCCCGTCGCGCCGCGCCCTGTCCGGATGCCTGGGGAGGCCAAGTCCGCACGGCAACAGCTAGCGGCAATGCACGTCCCAGAGATGCCTTTGCCGACCTGGCTGTCCGGTAAGGATTTTGGGTTCGCAGCACCGTCTGTTGAACCACCCGCGCCAGCTACGTCAACTGCTCCGCAGAGTTCACCGGGCAGCGCCGCGCAAGCTGGAGCCGCGCCGCAGAAGTATACCGGCGATCCAATTTCGGTAAATTTGAAAGACGTGGACCTGAGGGACTTCTTCCGTCTGATTCATGAAATCAGCGGGTTAAACGTTGTGCTGGACCCCGCGGTCAGGGGAACGGTGACCCTGGTTCTGGACGAGGTGCCGTGGGATCAGGCGCTGGACATCGTCTTACGCAACAATGGACTGACTAAGGAAATTGACGGGAACGTCCTGCGGATCGCGACCCAGGACACGTTGAAGCATGAGGCCGATCAGCGCCGCGACCTTCTGAAAGCGGAAAGCGATGCGATTGAACCGGTGACCGTCACGCGCGTTCTCAGTTACGCGAAAGCAGCCACCATGGTGGTCACGCTGAAGAAGTTCCTGACCCCGCGCGGCGATCTATTTGCGGACATTCGCTCGAACACTCTCGTCATTCGGGACATTCCTTCCACGATTCCGAAGATCGACGATTTGATCCGCCAGTTGGATCGAAAATCGCAGCAGGTTGAGATTGACGCGAGAGTGGTGCAGGCTTCGCGCTCGTTTGCCCGTGATGTTGGTACTCAATTTGGATTCACCACGCCCACTGGTTCTTCCGGGAACACGGCGATCGGCGGGTTGGTCGGCAATACTACGTTTCTCAGCCCAGTCATTCACGCTTTGAATGGTGGCGCGCTCCCATTCTCGAGCGGGACGGGATCCACCGCCCAAATTCCCTTGAACACAAATCTGGGCGCGACGGCCCCGACCAGCGGCTTCACGTTCTCAACCCAGGGGCACAACTACGCTATCGATTTTATGCTCAGCATGATGGAAAGCCGGGGCTTGGGCAAGGTGCTATCCGAGCCGAAGGGCGTGACTCAGAACAACGAGAAGCTGACCGTGAAGCAAGGTCAGCAGATTCCGATCCAGACCAATATCAACAACACGATTTCGGTTCAGTATGTCGACGCCGTGCTCAAGCTGGAAGTGACTCCTCAGATTACGGCGGATGGCACGGTTTTCCTCGAAATTACGGTTGAAAATACGCAGATCGATCAGGGCATTCCGCTGATTCAGGGCACCCCCGCTCTGGATACGCAATCGACGCAGACCAAAGTGCTCGTCAGCGATGGCGGCACGGTGGTGATTGGTGGAGTGGTTGTTACTAACCAGACGACGAGCATCGCCCAGGTCCCCCTTCTGGGCAGCGTGCCCTTGATGGGCAATCTTTTCAAACACACGACGATCAACGTTTCGACTCAGGAGTTGCTGTTCTTCGTTACGCCGCGAATTCTTCCGAGCTAGTGAGCGGGCTCTGAATTTCAATTTGGGAAGAAGCGGGGGAGGGAGTCACCCTCGCCTGTTTTACAGTAAGGTATTGAAGAGGTTATATATGAGGCATAAACGCATGAAGCCGGCTGTGAAATCCTCGGTATTCGCCATGCTGATCATGGCCTCGGTTGCCCTGGTCGGATGCCGCATTACGGGCGGGAGCGCGGGCTTGGGAGGATCCAATTCCGGTTCCGGATCCGGGGGTTCCGGTTCTGGGGCCGGCCCATTCACCATCGGCGGAGCGGTCGTCGGTTTGACGGGAACCGGTCTAGTTCTTGAAGATAACGGTGGAGATGATCATCCAATAACGGGAAATGGAACCTTCACTTTCGCAACCGCGGTACCCGGTGCCTACGCCGTGACCGTGAAAACGCAGCCGACCGGTCCGGCCCAAACTTGCAGCGTCTCGAATGGCACGGGCACGGCCGTAGCCAACGTCGCCAATGTTTCGATTAATTGCGGCACGACCGGCCTTACGGTTGGAGGTTCAGTTTCCGGCTTGCTCGGATCCGGGCTCGATCTTCAGAACAACGGGGGTAATGATTTCACGGTGGTTGGGACAGGAAACGTCCCCTTTACGTTTACGGCGCTCCTTAATTCCGGTGCCACTTATGCGGTTACCGTTCGAACCCAACCTTCGAACCCGGCGCAGGTCTGCACGGTCGTGAACGGAACTGGCACCGTGACGACGAACGTCACCAACGTGCAGGTTTCATGCACGCAGCCGGGGTTCAAAATCAGTGGATCCGTAGTGGGCTTGGTGGAACGTCCGGGGGACACCCTCGAATTGCAGAATAACGCAGGCGATGATCTCTTTGTTACGGGGGATACGACCTTCACCTTTCCCACGCAAGTCACCAATGGCGGGATTTTCAACGTTCAAGACTTTGCGCCTCCAACCAGCCAGCCCCAGCCGTGCAACATGTTCTTCTACACGGGTATCGCCATTGCCAATGTAAGTGACGTTCTGGTTGATTGCGAGCACAATGATTGGGCCTGGGACTCGTGGTACCTCAGGGGTACGGTTTCGGCGAACAATTACGCTTCGGTTACGACGCCTCTTCAGCCTCTGAATGAGCCATTTCCGCCGAATCTCAGCACTCCCGGGGGCAGAGATTTTGCCGCGGCCTGGACGGATCAGCAGGGGCGAAAATGGCTCTTCGGAGGGCTTGGATTTCCGTATCCGAACCCGTTAGGGCCAATAAGTCCTGGTTTTTTGAATGATCTTTGGGTTTATGATACTTTTGTCGGAGGCTGGGTCCCTGCGAATCTTCCGATTTTTACGAACAGCCAGAGCATTCCCGCGGTATTTCAGGTGCGTCCCGAATCACTGGAACTGGAGGATGTACCAACCACGAACAGCGGTCCGGGCTCGAGGTGGGGTAGCTCCAGCTGGACCGATACGGCCACAGGGGACTTATACTTATTTGGAGGCCAGGGTATCGGCAGCACAGCATCCGAGGTTTTGCTGAATGACGTGTGGAAATGCACTCCTGCCGCGGCGACGGTTGACGCCGCCGGCGCCGGCACCAGCTCCTGCCCGTGGACCCAGGTGTCGGGCTCAACGGTTGGAAACACGGCCGGCACTTATGGCGCTCAAAACACGCCTGGGGGATTCCCGGGTGGTCGCTGGGCTGCGGCTACGACCACGGATGCATCAGGGAATGTCTGGGTCTTCGGCGGCCAAGGCGTGGACTCGGCGGGGACGACAGGCCTGCTGAATGACCTCTGGAAATACGCGGGGGGCCAGTGGACGTGGGTAGGACCTTCCAATTCCAACGTTGCCAATCAGAAGGGAAGCTATGGCACTCAGGGTACAGGAAGCGGTGCGACCGCGCCAGGTGGGCGTCAAGCGGCTGTCCTGTGGGCAGACGCGTCCGGAAACATCTGGCTTTTCGGAGGATTCGGCCTTGATTCAGCAGGGACTGGAAACGCCGGGCCACCTCTTGCTGGGGCGATCCTAAACGATCTCTGGGAATTTAATATATCCACGAAGCAGTGGATTTGGGTATCAGGGAGCAACCTCGCCAATCAGACCGGCAACTTCGGAACAGAAGCCACGAGCAATCTGAGCACCGGCGCGGCTGCGAACTTTCCCGGTTCGCGGTGGGGCTCTGTCGGCTGGAGCGACAGTAACAGCAATCTCTGGTTATACGGTGGCTGGGGATACGGTACAAGTACGACGGACCCGACTGGATTCCTCGATGACATTTGGGAGTACCAGCACAGCTCCGGACAATGGATCTGGTGGAAGGGCATCAGCAACGTAAACCAGAATAGCGTGTTTGCGACTATACCCATACCGGGAGCCGACGGCGTTCCGTTTGTAAATAACGTAGTGGGCGGACGCCGGGGCGCCGCAATATGGGCTCAGGATCCGAATGGTTTCATCAGCATCTTTGGCGGGGAAGGCTACGATCAGTCGCAGGGGGCTCCCCCAGGGTACCTGAATGACCATTGGTCCTATTTGCCATTTCCGAATTAAAGGACCTGGCGTGGATGGGGTTCTCGACAATCTGTCGGGATATTCTCCCCATCCATCGCTGAAGGCGGCAAAATCATCCGGTTTTTGAACAATCGGTTTCAAAGAATTCTTTGTAGCAGCCAAAATTCCCCATACAATATCGAGCGGATTGGGAGGAGACAAAATCTCCTCCCTTCTTTTTATGGAGACATTGACAGGCGCGCGTATCAAACGCGTTCGACAGGCAATGGAAGCGGCAGGGGCCAGCGCGCTCCTCGAAACGCACCGGCCGAACGTCTATTACCTGACCGGCTTCACGGGAGATTCCGGGGCGTTACTTGTTGAACCCTCGTCGGTGACGCTGTTCACCGATGGAAGGTTCACGATTCAGGCAAAAGAGGAGGCGCCGGGAGTCCGTGTACACATCCATCAAGGCCCGCTCCTGGGCGCGATTGGGGACTATTTGCGCAAGAAAAGGCGCGCACGGGTCGCCATTTCGCCCGCTCGAATCACGCTCGCGGGCTGGGATGTGCTCAAGAAGGCGGCCGGGAAGGGAATTCGATGGGTGTCCCTGGACGGTCTGGTGGAGGGCCTTCGCGCCGTCAAAGATCGGACGGAGATCGATCGAATTCGAGACGCGGCACGACTGGGTTCCGAAGTCATGGAGGAAGCAATCCGCCTGATCCGGCCCGGTGTTTCGGAGCTCGAGATCGCCGCCGAAATTGGTTTTCGGATGCGCCGGAAAGGTGCGTCCGGGGAGTCCTTTGAAGCCATTGTGGCTGCGGGTCCACGGTCGGCGTTGCCACATGCTCGGCCAACGGCGCGCCGAATCGGGAAAAACGAGTTGGTCGTGCTCGACCTGGGTGCTATACTGCGCCACTATTGCAGCGATCTGACGCGCACTGTATATGTGGGACGGGCCCCCGCGCGGGTCCGGCGATGGTATCGGGCGGTCCTGGAAGCGCAGGCTGCGGCAAGGGACGCGCTTAGATCCGGGGTGACGGCTGGCGTCGTGGACGGGGCGGCGCGAAGCGTACTGCAGCGACGTGGGCTTGGCAGGTACTTTGTACATAGCACCGGCCATGGGATAGGCCTCGAAATCCATGAGGAACCTCGGCTGGCCAGGGGGCAAAAGAAGGTCTTGGAAACGGGTAATGTCGTGACTTTGGAGCCAGGTGTATACGTCGAGGGTGTCGGGGGAATCCGGATCGAAGACGATGCCCTGGTTACTGCTCGGGGCACAGAAATCCTGACAAGTGTTCCGCGGGAATTCCTCGAACTCTGACCATATGAAGGGACCCAAAAAACACCGGCAAGAGTCTGAATTCTCCGTTCCCGGGGTGGACCTCGGGCAACTCGAGCGATTGCTCTCATTCATGTCGGAGCACGGGCTCGAGGAGTTCGAATACGCCCATGGCGACCTGCGGATTCGATTGAAGAAAGCCATCACGCCGCCGAGTCCGCCTTCAAACTGGGCGCTTCCTGCGGCTCCGGTTCCCGCGCAGACCGTGGCGGCAACGTCTGCGCCGGTGACGGATTTAGAGACGCCTGCTTCTGGTCGCGCAGAGCCCGCACCGCCGCCAGCAGAGCCCGCCGAAGAGCATCACCTGATCAAGTCGCCGATTGTCGGCACATTCTACGCCTCACCGAATCCCGAGTCGCCGCCGTTCGTGCGCGTGGGAGAAATGGTCGAAGCCGGCCAAACCGTCTGCATCATCGAGGCCATGAAATTGATGAATGAAATTGAGGCGGACATCGGCGGACAAGTTGCGCGTATTCTCGTGGAAAATGGCCAGCCGGTTGAATATGGCGAACCGCTTTTCGCGATCCGGCCCGCGGGGAAGAAAAAGTCGTCGGCGTGATTTTGACTCTACCGGCCTGAAATGTTTCGAAAAATCCTCATTGCCAATCGCGGTGAAATTGCCCTGCGCATCATCGATGCGTGCAAGGAGTTGGGCATTCCCACGGTTGCGGTCTATTCCGAAGCCGACCGGAACGCGCTCCACGTTCGATTCGCCGATGAAGCGGTCTGCATCGGGCCGGCGCGATCGAGCGAAAGTTACCTGAACATCCCGCAGGTCATCAGCGCCGCGGAAATCACGAACGTCGAAGCGATCCATCCGGGATATGGCTTTCTATCCGAAAATGCCAACTTCGCCGAGGTTTGTGAGGCCTCCCAAATCACTTTCATCGGGCCCTCGCCGGACCTGCTGCGCATGATGGGGGAAAAGGACCAGGCCCGCCGTGAGATGGCGGCTGCGGGAGTGGCGGTGGTGCCCGGATCGCAGGGAATCGTCCCCGACGAGGCAAGCCGCATTGTCCGAAGCGGCCCGAATCACATATCCCGTGATTGTGAAGGCCTCGGCGGGAGGCGGGGGCCGCGGGATGCGCGTTGTTCGCAATGAAGAAGAGCTTCCGGCGGCGTTTGCGACGGCGCGAAACGAGGCGCAACAGGCCTTCGGGGTTCCGGACGTGTATCTCGAGAAATTCATCGAGCGGCCGCGCCACATCGAATTTCAAGTGCTCGGGGACACGCATGGCCGAGTCATCCATCTGGGCGAACGCGAATGCAGCATCCAGCGCCGCCACCAGAAACTGATCGAGGAATCCCCGTCGCCGGCGATCGATGCCCAGCGGAGGACGGAGATGGGCGATCAAGTTGTCGCGGCGCTCGAACAAATCGGATACAGCAGCGCGGGCACGGTTGAATTTCTGATGGATCAGGACGGTTCTATTTACTTCATTGAAATGAACGCTCGCATACAGGTGGAGCACCCGGTCACGGAAATGGTGACTGGCGTCGACCTGATCAAATCGCAAATTCGCCTCGCCGCCGGCGAGAAGCTCGAAGATGTGGTCGGCCAGCCGGTTTCCCGCGGCCATGCCATGGAGTGCCGCATTAACGCGGAAGATCCCGAAACATTCGTCCCCTCCCCGGGGCGCATCACCGTGTTCCGGACTCCCGGCGGCCCGGGAATTCGCGTGGATACAGCCGCGCATGCCGATGGAGTGATCCCGCCCTATTACGATTCGCTGGTGGCCAAGCTGATCGCGTACGGAGACACGCGGGCGGAATCGATCGCGCGGATGCGCCGGGCTCTCGAAATGTTTGTGGTCGAGGGGATCAAGACGTCCATCCCATTGCACCGCAAGATCCTGGCGAACTCTGATTTCTGCCGAGGGGCGCATCGATACCCACTTTCTTGACCGTTTCGCCACACTGCACTTCGGATAAGGCGATATGAACCTTGTGTTCCCACCCCTCTATGCCATAATCGACCCCAGTTTGCTCACCACATCGGAGCTGGTTTTGGCCGAAACGCTGGCAGGATCCGGGGTCGAGCTGATTCAATACCGCAATAAGACCGCATCCTCTCGCCAATTTTTCGAGGTTTCCCGGCAACTTTCGAACATGCTCGTTCCGCGCGGGGTGCGGTTTATCGTGAACGACCGGGCGGACATCGCCCTGCTGACGGGCGCAAGCGGCGTCCACGTGGGACAGGATGACCTGGGCGTGGAAGAAGCGCGCGCCGTCTGCGGCCAGCGGTCCTGGGTAGGGGTTTCAACGCATTCGCTTGAGCAGGTCGAGGCGGCGGACCGCACTTCAGCCGACTACATTGCGGTCGGACCCGTGTTTCCGACGACGACCAAGCAAAATCCGGATGCCGTGGTGGGAACAGAACTTCTGCGCCGAGCCCGCCAAGTTACGAAAAAACCGCTGGTGGCAATCGGCGGGATCACGCTCGAACGCGCTGAGGAAGTTTATCTCGCGGGGGCCGACTCGCTGGCCGTGATCCGCGATTTGATCTGCGCAACCAGCCCCGGCGAACGCGCTCGCGAATACCTTCGAGTGGCAGCGTCGAAGGCGTCGCGCGAAACGGGAACTGGCTCCACTTCCAGCCCACCGAAAACGGGCGTGGGCTCCACTTGGAGCCCACCGATTAAAGGACCAGTCCTGATGTCCGACGCGAAAACCCCGATAACGGCTTCCTATGCCTGCCGATACGGAGTCCACGGGTTTCGTTCGCGCGCTGGGCCTCTTTGATTCGACGACAATCGTTGTGGGATCGATGATCGGGTCGGGGATATTCATCGTCTCCGCCGACATCGGGCGGAATACCGGCTCGACCGGCGGACTGCTGGCTGCCTGGATTATCACAGGATTATTGACCGTCGCGGCGGCGCTTTCCTACGGCGAACTGGCGGCGATGATGCCGAAAGCCGGCGGGCAATACGTCTATTTGAGGGAAGCGTATTCTCCGCTTTGGGGATTTCTGTATGGCTGGACCCTTTTCCTGGTGATTCAAACGGGAACCATTGCCGCGGTTGCGGTGGGTTCGCGCGATATTTGGGAGTCGTGTGGCCGGCAATTTCTCCGAGCGCGTTTGTGATTCCGCCGATCGCGCTTTCGGCAAAATATGCGATCAGCCTTTCCGTGCAGCAATTGGTCGCTTTGCTCCTGATTCTTTTTCTGACTGGTCTCAATACGCGCGGATTGAGGCTGGGGAAATTGATTCAGAATGTGTTCACGTCGGCGAAGACGCTGGGCCTCGCCGGGCTGATCTTCGCGGGAATATTCGTTGGGCGAAACGCCGCTGCCATTCATGCAAATTTCAGCGCCCTCTGGGCAATTCATGATCCTCAAACCATCGAGCCGGGAGCGGACTGGCTGAAATCCCTTATTCCGTCGATCACGGCTGCGTCGGGAGTATTCGGGCTCGTCGTCGCTTTCGGTGTCTCGCAGGTGGGATCGCTTTTTTCAGCCGACGCCTGGAACAACATCACGTTCACGGCGGGCGAGGTAAAAAATCCGAAACGTGACATTCCCCTGTCGCTGGTCGGAGGCACTGCGGTTGTCATCACTCTCTATTTTCTGGCCAATGTCGCCTACCTTTCGACGCTCACTCTGCAGCAGATTCAAACGGCGCCGGACGATCGTGTCGCGACCGCGTCGCTGGCCGTGATCTTCGGAAATAGCGGCGCGGCACTGATGGCGCTGGCGATCATGATTTCGACCTTTGGCTGCGCGAATGGCCTGATCCTTGCGGGCGCGCGCGTCTATTACGCGATGGCGCGCGACGGGCTGTTTTTCCGCAACATTGGCCGCCTGAATTCGCAACACGTTCCGGCAACGGGGCTGGTGCTGCAGGGAATCTGGGCCGCGTTTCTTGTGTTGTTGCGCACGCGCCTGGTCAGCTCATCCACGGGCGCGGTGACATACGGAAACCTTTACGGCGTTCTTTTGGACTACGTGATCTTTGCGGCGCTGATGTTCTACGTGCTCACAATCGGCGGAGTTTTTATTTTGCGGCGCAAGCGTCCCGATGCCGAGCGGCCATATCGCGCGTGGGGATATCCGATCGTGCCCATCCTCTATATCGCGACGGCAATCGTCATCATGCTGATTCTGATTCTGTATCAGACGCAGGATACCTGGCCGGGTCTGGTGATCGTGCTTCTCGGTGTTCCCATATACTGGATATGGTCCCGGCGTTCCGGAGCGAGTGCGTGAGCGCGACGGAGTAGGGGCCGGCCGACTATTTCTCGGCGGGTAAACGATCACTCAAATCGAGCGAAGCAAAGGTTGATATGCCTAGCCAATTGTTCCAGACAAAGTCGCACGAAGCGTTGCATGAAGAGATCCGCGGTGAAAATCGTCTGCATCGCGTTCTCGGCCCCGTCCAGCTCTCAAGCCTGGGTGTGGGCGCGATTATCGGCACGGGCATTTTCGTTCTGACCGGGGTCGCCGCGCACGACCTTGCCGGGCCCGCCCTGATGCTGTCGTTCGTCGTTTCCGGACTTACGTGCGTTTTCGCGGCTCTGTGCTATGCCGAATTCGCCTCCATGACGCCGGTGGCGGGCTCGGCCTATACGTACGCCTATGCGACGCTGGGTGAGCTCTTCGCGTGGATCATCGGCTGGGATTTGATCCTGGAGTACGCCGTGGCCTCCGCGACCGTGGCCCACGGGTGGTCCCATTATTTCCAGGATTTTCTGTCCATTTTCCACTTTGGATTGCCGCGCGTCTTTACGAACGCGCCGTTTGATTATGACTTGAATGCGGGACACGTCTTCCTCACTGGAACCTGGTTCGATCTTCCCGCGATCGTAATCGCGGCATTTGTCACAGTGGTGCTTGTGAAAGGAATCCGCGAAAGCGCGAGCGTAAATACCGCAATCGTGATCGTGAAGCTCGCGATCGTTTTCTTCGTGATCGGACTCGGCGCCTTTTATATAAATCCGGCCAACTGGAGGCCATTCGCGCCGTTTGGATTCAGCGGACTCAGTTTTTTTGGACACACCGTACTGGGGCAGCCGGGTCCGAGCGGCAATCCGCAGGGGATGCTGGCCGGAGCCGCTCTCGTTTTCTTTGCCTACATCGGTTTTGATTCCATCTCGACTCATGCCGAGGAAGCCCGCAATCCTTCGCGGGACGTCCCCATCGGAATCATGACCTCGCTTGTGCTCTGCACGCTCCTGTATATCGCCATGGCTGCGGTCCTGACCGGGATGGTCCCGTACGGTCACATTAATATCGATGCTCCTGTGTCTGATGCTTTCCGGGTGGTGGGTCTGCCCTGGGCGCAATTGCTGGTATCAGTGGGGGCAGTAGCCGGGATAACTTCGGTGCTGCTGGTGATGATGCTCAGCCAGCCGAGAATCTTTCTGGCCATGGCCCGCGACGGTTTGTTGCCGACCGGATTCTTTGCGGCGATTCACGAGCGCTTTCGCACTCCGTGGAAGTCCACCATCCTGACGGGCGCTTTCGTTGCGGCCATGGGCGCGTTCCTGCCGCTACGGTTTTTGGCCGACCTGGTGAATATCGGCACGTTGCTTGCATTCGTGATGGTCTGTGCGGCGGTCCTGATCATGCGGCGTACTCATCCGGAAGTGCATCGACCGTTTCGTGCGCCGCTGGGTTCGGCCGTGCCCATCCTGGGGATTCTGAGCTGCCTGATGTTGATGTTCTCCCTGCCTGTCGCGAACTGGATCCGTCTTTTGGTTTGGCTCTTGATCGGATTCGCGATTTATTTCTCCTATGGCATCCGCCACAGCCGATTAAGTATATTGGAACGAAGCCGGGATAAAGCGGCTGCGATCGGCCAGGACTAAGAAGCGTAATATCTCGCGCTCCGTCCGGGTAAATTCGTCCGGATAAGGTACACGAGCCTTCATGACGTGATGGCTTCCCATGTGACAACTCGCTTTCGTGCTCTTTGGCTGGGCATGAACCTTGTCGATCTGACGGCTCTCGCGGTTCTTCTCTTATACGGCGTGCTGTCGGGATTGCGTCTAATTTATGCGCAAATCCCGGACAGCGGCTTTCTGATTTTTCTGGCGCTTTGCGCGCTGGGCTATCTTTCGATTCGCGGAGGGTTGTGGGCTAAGAACCATCTGCTGTGGAGTCTGCGCAACCGTCTGATCACGGCCTACATATTCATCGCGGTCGTTCCCGTGCTTCTGCTTCTGTCGATGGCGGGGCTGGCGGCGTACCTTCTGTACTGGCAACTCGGCTCGTACGTGATTTACAACGAGATGGATGAGCGCATCGAACGGGTCAGTGAAGTGGCCGGGGCCATGGCCACATCGTATGCCCTCCAGATGACGTCGGGACGCCGCGCTGCGGCGCTCGCTCTTCCCGAGGATGTTGGCACATACCTCAAGAACGCGATGACGGAGTTGCCGGGCTTGAAAATTGAAACCGGCAAAGGTGAAGAGCTGTTACGCGGAAGCGACGGGACACTTAAAAACGAATACAAGGGGATGGTATTCAACGATGGTGTGCTGAGTCTTCGAGCGGCGGTGGCGCGCCAAATTCCCACGGGAAGGTTAGTGGTATCCGCATCGGTTCCGGTCACGCCGGAGTTGATTGAAACCTTAGCGACGGAGCTTGGCCCCATCCAGATTGAAGTGTTGCGGCCGAGGGATAATCGCACGAGTCAGCCGGTATCCGTCGTAATCGACCGCCAGGGATATACGCCGGTCCAGCAAATAGCGACCGAGCACAGACAAGTTCCCCCGGCCGTGAACCCGTTTGACAAATTGATTACGGGAATTGTCATCCTCGACGTATTGGACGAAGATCGGACGTCGTCAGGCCAGTCTCCCTCGCGCGTGATTGCTTCATTCAGCACGAGGCCGTCGCTTTTGAACCGCAGGCTATTCAGTCCGCTCGGCGAACTCGGAGGCGTCGCGGCGACCGCGCTGCTGGTCGTGGGCGCGGTGTTTCTGTTCATCGAATTCGCGTCTCTGGTAACCGGTATCGTCATGACGCGGACGATAACCAGCGCGGTCGATGATCTCTATCGCGCGACGCAGCACGTGCAGGCCGGCGATCTCTCGTTCCGCGTGAGAGTTCCGCACCGCGACCAGCTCGCGGCTCTCGGAGAATCGTTCAACTCGATGACCCAGTCGGTGTCCACCCTGATCGAGGAGCAGCGCAAACGGCAGAAACTGGAAAACGAACTCTTGATCGCCCACGAAGTGCAGCAGGAGCTCTTTCCCCATAATCTTCCCAAATTGCCGGGACTCGAACTGGAAGCGATCTGCCGCCCGGCGAGGACGGTCAGCGGCGACTATTATGATTTCATCCGCATATCGCCCACTCGCCTGGCCATCGTGATCGCCGATATCAGCGGGAAGGGAATTTCCGCGGCGCTGCTGATGGCCAATGTGCAGGCGGCTCTCAGAAGCGACGTGCTTCGCTACCGGAACACAGCGGCTGGGAATCAGCCCGGACAAATCAGCACATCTGAAATCATCTCGAACCTGAACCGCCATTTGTTCCGGAACAGCTCCGACGAGCGGTACGCGACGTGCTTCTTCGGGGTGTACGACACGCAAACGCGTCGGCTGAACTATACGAACGCCGGGCACCTTCCGCCGATCTATATTTGCGATGGCCACATTGCGAGGCTCGAAACAGGGGGCATGGTCGTGGGACTGTTCAACGACGTGCCGTTCGAGCAGGGCACGCTTGAAATCGAGCCCGGCGGTTTATTGATCGCCTATAGTGACGGCTTGATTGAGCCTGAGAGCGTCTATGGCGAAGAATTTGGCACGGAGCGCCTGATCGAAGTGGCTACCCGCGAGAAAAACGCTTCGCCCGTACGTCGTCGCGGAGGCCATGATGCGCGCTGCGGAAGAATGGTCTGGCGCCCGGAACAGGCGGACGACATGACCGTGGTCGTGATGCGCTTTTGCGCGCCCCCGAAGGAGCTTCCCGCGTGAAAGTCCTCACCGCAGCGCAGATGCGCGAAGCTGACCGCTTGACCACCGAGCGCCTTGGCATTCCCGGCCTGCAGTTGATGGAAAACGCTGGCGCGGCGGTCGCGGAATTCCTGCGCGAGAAGATTTCCGGTCTCAGGCGCCGCAACGTCGTGGTCCTTTGCGGGAAGGGGAATAACGGGGGTGACGGACTGGTCGTCGCCCGCATGCTCAAGGAATCCGGGTGCGCCCCCAAGGTGTTTCTGTTTTCGAGTCCGGGCGCCGTCGAGGGCGATGCCGCGACGAATCTGAAGCGGTGGCAACAAGGCCTTGGCGAATTGCACGTGGTGGAGAGCGTCGCCGAGTGGGAATCGGCGCGCACGGCTCTCGACGGGGCGGACTTGATCGTGGACGCGCTGCTCGGAACAGGGCTCCGCGGACCCGTGGAAGGTCTCCTCGGCGCTGTCATCGAAGACGTGAACGCCCGGCGCGGCAGGAAAGTTGGCAAGACCGGCAGAACCGTCGTCGTCGCCGTGGACATGCCGTCCGGGCTGGGCTCCGACGCGCGGGATTTCGGAGGGCCGGTTGTCAGCGCCGATTTCACGGTGACACTCACAGCTCCCAAGCTGGGCCAACTTGTTTCTCCACGCGCGTCGAATTGCGGAGAGCTTGTAGTTCGTGGCATCGGGACGCCGCCCGATTTACTGGAATCCGATCCCCATTTGAAAATCCATTGGATCGAGCCGGGAGAATTCCGCGCCCTGCCTCTCGCGCGCGATCCGGCGGCGAACAAAGGAACGTACGGACATGCGCTCATCGTCGCGGGATCGCTCGGGAAATCCGGGGCGGCGCTTTTAGGCGGGCGCGGGGCGTTGCGCTCCGGCGCGGGACTCGTCACGGTGGCGACGCCGCGCGATGTTCTGCCGATTGTTGCCGCAGGGATGCCGGAATTGATGACCGTGCCTCTGGCTGCAACGGACGCGGGCACGGCGAGCCTTCGCAATTTGGACTATGGCCGCTTCGCGGAGATTGTCCGCGGGAAATCCGTCATTGCGATCGGGCCGGGGCTGACGACGCAGAGCGAAACGCAGGAGTTTATCCGCGCGATCGTCTGCGACGACGGAACTTCCCATCATCCTGGATGCCGATGGATTGAACGCCTACGCGGGCATGGCCGATCACCTCAATCAGCGGCAGGCGCCGTTGATCGCGCTCACTCCTCATCCGGGCGAAATGGCTCGGCTCCTCGGGGGCACAGCGAAGGAAGTCCAGGCGCGGCGGCTTGACGCTGCCCTGGAAGCAGCGGGACGCTGGCGCGCGCACGTGATTCTGAAAGGATTCCATACCATTCTCGCGACGCCGTCAGGAAACGCCTACATCAATACGACGGGAAATCCGGGAATGGCGACGGCAGGGACCGGCGACGCGCTGACAGGGATTCTCGCGGGGCTGACGGCGCAGTTTGGCACTCAGGATTGGGCGCGCGTCCTCAGCCTGGGGGTATATCTGCACGGCCTGGCCGGCGATATCGCCTCGTCGCGTGTTGGACAGGCGCCGCTGATTGCTTCGGATTTGATAGATGCGATCCCGGAGGCTTGGTCGCATGTTCTCGCGGAGTGGGAACATGGCCGAGACTGAGTTCCTCTCGCACTCCGCGGAAGAGACAATCGCGAAGGGCAGGGAAATCGCGGGGAAACTTCGCCCGCCCGTTCTTGTTCTGTTGAAGGGAGACCTGGGCAGCGGGAAGACTACGCTGACCAAGGGAATCATCAGTGGTTTGGGCGCCGCCAAGGAGGATGAAGTCACCAGCCCCACTTTTACGCTCGTCCACGTGTTTCAACAGGGCTGCAAGGTTTATCACGTTGACTTATATCGCGTCGAAAATTTTCACGATCTCGAATCTCTTGGGCTGGAGGACGCTTTAGGAGAAAACTCCATCGTGATTATTGAATGGTCGGAGCGGTTTACTTTCCGGTCGGAATGGCCCCGCGTCGAGATCCGGCTCGAGCATGCAGGTGGAGATGCGCGCCGGATTGCGATTTCGGGGTTGAGTTTTGAGAATCAGGCGGACGAAGAACCGCACCCTTAGAAGAATGTCAAAGGATGCGGCCCCGAAATTCAAGACCTCTGGCTCAGTTGGCTTCCTAATGTAAGACTCGTGTAAGAACGCCGATTGCTGTAGCCCGCGTCATAAGACTTGCGCCTTTGCAGGATAATTCAGAAGAAAATTCTCGCCTCGAATGAGGCGAGCTACAGCAACGACCCCGCCTAACGTGTATCCTCCTCGCTGTTAACGGGTTGGCTTCTCTGCCTTGTCCGCGCTTTACCCCCTTGCTAACTCTGAATGAGCAGCATTGACGATCCACTATGGCTGAGCGCACCTCCATGCTCTCGGCGGGGAATCCTGCGCGAGTGAACCTGAAGCCCTATGTCGGCGGAGCTTCCCCTGGGGAAGCTGGCCGTGGGCGTCGATAACATCCACCACGACGTTTTTCTGAGCCCCGGATTTGTCGAATCGAGCGGGGCCTACCTTCTGGAATTCATCCGGCAAAGCGTCAATCTCACGTTTCTTTCGCAGACCGACCGCACGCAACCCGAACGAAGGCCGGTCCATCGCCGCGATCTGGACCGCAAAGCCGCGCGCCCGGCCGAAGGGTCCTCCTGGAAGCGCCAGCTTTCCGACCTGCTGCACGGCGGCCTCGAAAAGGCAAAGTTCGAGCAAAATATCGAAATTGACCTTCTCTTACGCGTCGCCCTCTTGAAATTCCTGACCCAGGAAATCAGCGCGCAATTCGCGAACCTCATGCTCGAGGCCAAGGAGTGGATCCGCGGCCGCGGCGGGCACTTCGAGCAAACCGAGCAGGGGCACGTGATCAAAGCCCGGCTCGCCGAGCTACAGGCCGACCGCCGGAATATATTCCGCGTGGTGGGTCAGCATGTGTTCCAGGCCATCATGGAGATCGAGGAGAATACGCCTGGCGCGGGCCCGCAAGGCGCTCTTCGGCGAAGAAGCGGCTTCGGCGTACGACATCCTGACCAATCGCCTCGCCTTCGTGGAATCCGGCAAGGACGATGTTCTTTTCCTCGAGCAATACGTTCTGCTCGGAAATTATTTGAAGGATCAGGACCGCTTCGAAACCTTCAACACGCTCCTGCTCGATTTCCTGCGCGAATCGGTCATCGCCGGGAATCAGGGAGGCGAACTGAGCAACGCCCTTCAGGAGCACGAAAAACTCGTGGATGCCGCGACGGCCAGCCGGGCAGAAATCGCCCGTCTTGAGGAAGAGCGCGCCGCGCTCACGCGGAAACTGGAACGCACCGGCAGCCTGCTCGGGCGCGTGGGGTTCGGGTCCGATCCGGCAAACCTGCGCGCGGAGATTGCCGGAGTCGAGAAGCGGCTGCGCCAGGCAAGATTCAAAGCGGAAGAATCGGGCTCCGGCATTGAGGCGGCCCGCGGCAACGCCGAGTACATGGCGAAACAGTACCTGGATCGCCTGGGCGACTACTTGAGCCAGCCGGACAACGCGCGCCGCCTTTTCGATCCCAGCGCGCCGGGCGAGGAACGCGGCGCGGCTGCGGACCTGCGAGCCCGGCTTCTCGAAGAGTGGATCGCGCGCCTCGAACAGCGCGATCTGCTCACTCACATCCTGGCCAGCTACCAGTTGCGGAACATCTGCCACGATTACTGCCCGCCGATCCACCTGCAACAGCTGAAAAAGGCGCTGGTCTCGCGCGAGGAATACAAGCGCGTTGAGGACATTCTGAAACAATTTCCCGCGCGCCAGTATTCATCGCAACGAATCGAGGAGCTTTCGAAGAAAATTCGCAAGACGCCACGGGAAGAGGTTCGCGCTGTCGCGATTCGCTTCGCCGAAGACTTCATGCGGTTGCGTCGCGATACCAGAATTATGATCGGCTGACCGCCGCGATGGAGCGCGTCAACCTGGTCCGCAACGAGCGGACACGCGACCTGTCGGACCTGAACCAGAGCTTGTACGAATTTCTGCTGCCCGAAGAGGCCCGGCCCGCCGAAGACCGCGTCGTTTCCCACACGATCATCAAGGCCGATGTGCGCGGATCGACAAAGATCACGCAGGACCTGCTGGCCCGCGGGCTCAATCCCGCCTCTCTGTTCAGCCTGAATTTCTATGAGCCGGTGAAACACATTCTGGAGCGGTACGGCGCGGCGAAGGTCTTCATCGAGGGCGACGCGCTGGTGCTGGCGATCTATGAAAAGGAATCGAATCGCGCGCAGCAGCGCGCCGTGTCCAAGGCTTGCGCTCTCGCCCGGCAAATTCTGGCCGTTTCATTCGCCTATAACGAGCGCGCGGAATCCACCGATCTCCCGCGGCTGGAGCTGGGCATCGGAATAGCCTACCAGGACTCGGCGCCGACGTACTGGATGGACACCGATTCGCGCATCATGATTTCGCGCGCGCTGAATCTGTCGGACCGCCTCTCGAGCTGCTCGAAAGCCGCCAAGCGCATGCTCTCGCAGAATCCTTCGATGTTTCGCCTCTTTCTGTTTCAGACGATGATGGAGGGCGTCGCCGAAGACGAGGCGGACGAATTCCTGATTCGCTTCAATTTGAACGGCGTGGAACTCAACGAGGAAGGATTTCAGAAACTGCAGGAAGAAATCGCGCTCACGTCGGTGGAAGCGGAATGCGTGTTGCCATGGGGCAATGAACGCGTCACATTTTTCGCGGGAGAAACGCCGGTCGGGGAAGGGGTTGAGCCTGTGCTGATCCGCCAGCGGTTTTGTACGCCAGATGTTGCCGGGCGGAAAGATTGGCGGGCCGGGCACTCGCGCCTATTATGAAGTCTGCACCAGCCCCAAGGTCTTTGAACTGGTCGAATATCTCAGCGCTACGGCCGGAGCGTCAGCCCACCGTGGCTGAAAATGGTATCCTGATGGGCGCTTCGCGACTCGGCCATGGCAAAGAAAAGACGCAAACCGAAGAAGTTCGCCGCTGGAAAAGAAGCGCGCCGTCGCGCTCGTGAGCTGGCGGGGCCTCCTCCTTCCGAACGGATTATCCCCGATAAGCGCCTGAAGCCGCCCAAGCACAAGAAGAACCCAATCGAAAACGAGACGTAGCGTAGGCTTTAGCTTGCGCGGTTTTTTTGTTTCTATGCCATCAGAAGCGCAGCGCAGGCTGAAGCCTACGCTACTTAGCTCAGTGGATGTGCCGCGTCTTTTTCTGCATGTAATCCATCAGCAGATATTGGCCGAGGGTGTAGGGCGTGGTGAAGTACGCTTTGCCGCGGCAGAGTTCGGTCACTTTCTGCACAAAGTGAATGAGGCTGTGATCGCTCGCGAGCATGAACGTATTGATGAGGATTCCCGAGCGGCGGCAGCGGCCGACTTCTTCGAGCGTCTGCGTCACGACAAGCGGGTCGAGGCCGAAGGCGTTCTTGTAAATCCGGCCGTCCTCAAGCGTCAGCGCGGAGGGCTTTCCGTCGGTGATCATGACAATCTGCTTCATGTCTTTTTTCTGCCGGGAAAGGATGCGCCGCGCGAGCCGCAAGCCCTCACGCGTATTCGTGTAGTACGGGCCGACCTGCACGCGGGCCAGTTCGCCCAGGGGCATTTCTTCCGCGGAGTCGTGGAACAGAACCAGGTGCAGCGAGTCTCCCGGGAATTGCGTGCGAATCAGGTGCGAAAGCGCCAGCGCCACTTTTTTCGCCGGCGTGAAGCGGTCTTCGCCATAAAGAATCATGCTGTGGCTGCAATCGAGCATCAGCACGGTCGCGCAGGAGCTTTGATATTCGGTCTGGTGCACCATCAGGTCGGGATAGTCGAGTTCGATCGGAACCTTGGAGCCTTCGCGCCGCACGGCGTTGAAGAGCGTCGCGCTGATGTCGAGATTCAGCGTGTCGCCGAATTCATAGGCGCGCGAGATGCCGCCCGATTCGACGCCCGTGGAAAGGTCGCGCGTGTCGTGACGCCCGAAGCTGCTTTTTCCCAGCGACGCCATCAGGTCTTTCAGCGTTTTGAAGCCAAGAAAATCGATGGTCTTGTCGGTGATTTCAAATCGCGCCTCGGCGTCGCGCTCGCGGCCCTGGCCTACTTGGCCGCGCGGAGTTTTTTCCGGCGGCCCCGTCACTTGCGGCTGCCCGGTGACGTATCCTTCTTCCATCAGCCGATCCATCAGTTGATCGATCAGGTCCTTCATCTTCGCTTCCTCCTGTTCGGGAGTGCCGTCGAGCAGGTCCTGCATCTGGTCATCGGGGAGCAAGTCGCCTTCTTCGAGCGCGCGCTGGATGGCCTGGCGCAAGGCTTCCATGGACTTGTCCGGGTCCATTTCCGAGATGCCGTAAAATTGCGATTCGAAGCCGCTCTGGAGGAAAAAATCGGAAAGGCGTTTGACGAGTTCCTGCAGGTCCACGCCGCCGCCCGGCTCGCCTGTGTATTTCGTGTAGCGGATGTATTTCATGAAAGCTCCTAAATCACTGACCCGGGACATCGTCATTCCGAGCGAAGCGAGGAATCCCTTTTACGAGTGACGCCGACAACAAGGCAGCGATCCCTCCTCGCTTCGCTCTTCGGGATGACGACGCTTCGCCGCGTCGTCAGTTGTACTGCCGGCGCGGGGGCCGCGGCTGCTGCTCGCGCGGATCGGGCGTCTTGGGACGCTCGGCATGAAAACCGCGCTCCTCATTGCGGCTGATGCGTTTGTGCGACCACAGCCCTTCGAGAATGAACTCCGCCGCCGCGGCCATTCCCGCGGGACCGCTGCGTCCATCCACGCCCAGACGATCGACGTTCTCCATCAGGCCTTGAATGCGTTTCAGCTGCGCGAGAGCTTCCGCCGCGGGAGCGTTTTCCGGAACCTTGAGTTCGCCGCCCAATTCAAACCATTGCACGACCGGCTGAAGGTTCGCGCCCTCGAGATGGGTGCTGAAAACCTTGCCAACGGCGCCGCGGATCAGTTCGCGCGCGATGTTTTCCGCCCCGCGCAACTCGCCTTCATATTCGAGTTCCATCTTCCCCGTAATGGCCGGAAGGGAAGCGTACACATCCGCGATGCGAGCGGACGATCGCGCCTCATGATTGCGCGCGGCGCGCTGCTCCGCACTGCTGACGGCGCTTTCGAGACACGCGATCGGCAAGCGCTGGCTGACGCCGGAGCGTTTGTCGATGCGCTTGTCCTCGCGCGCCAGAAACGCGATCTGTTCGATGACTTCCCGAATGTAGCCGGGGACATCGACGAAGGTCGAGCCGCCATCCCTCTTCACCCACGCTTCCTGAGCGGTGATCGCCACGCCTTCCTCGATGGTCGCGGGATAGTGCGTGCGAATTTCGGACCCGATACGGTCTTTCAGCGGGGTGATGATTTTTCCCCGCGCGGTGTAGTCTTCCGGGTTGGCCGTGAAGACGATCAAAACGTCGAGCGGCATCCTCACCGGATAGCCTTTAATCTGAATATCGCCTTCCTGCATGATGTTGAACAGACCGACCTGAATCTTTCCGGCGAGGTCCGGCAGTTCGTTCACCGCAAAAATGCCGCGGTTGGCGCGCGGCAGTAGGCCGTAGTGAATCGTGAGCTCATCGCCCAGGGCGCGGCCCGAACGCGCGGCCTTGATGGGGTCTACGTCGCCGAGGATGTCGGCAATGGTGACGTCGGGGGTCGCCAGTTTTTCGACGAAACGCAGGTCGCGCGGGAGCCACGCGATGGGCGTGGCGTCTCCTTTTTCGGCGATCAGGTCGCGGCACGCGCGGCAGATCGGCGCCTGCGGATTGTCATGGATTTCGCACCCGGCGATGTAGGGAATTTCCAGGTCGAGAAAATCGATTAGTCCGCGCAAAATGCGGCTTTTCGCCTGGCCCCGCAAGCCGAGCAAAATGAAATTGTGGCGCGCGAGGATGGCGTTGGCGATCTGCGGCAACACCGTCTCTTCGTACCCGTGGATGCCCGGGAAGAGCGGCTCACCGGCATCGAGCATCTTCAAGATGTTTGCGCGGAGCTCTTCCTTCACGGTGCGGCGCGGCGCTCCAGGAGCATACTGCGGGAGCTTGCGCAATTCGCCGAGCGTTGCGGGTTTCGTAGTCATCGGGGTCCCCTGGTTCGATTCACTCACCATTATATGCCACATGGGAAATCGCTGCAGAATTCCGAGCAAGGGTCCGCATCTGTCCGTTCGCTATCAAACGCAAGGGGCTCTTATCGGGGAAACGCGTCCGCGCGGTGGTCTCCCCATTGCCGCACCGCTGATTGGAAGTATGCGGAAAGATCGTAGGGAATGTCGCGGAGCTTTGCGACGTTTGGCGGATTGACCCGTTCAAACAAGTTACGCCACAGGCTCTGCGGGCTGGAGCTGAATATCAGGCTGGTTTCGGCATTCACGCTGTCCCATGCTCCGGCAGCGATCTCGAAATGCAGTTGCTCCGGCGCCCATTGCGAACGCCCGACAAACAGGTGCAAATCCTGTGTTTTTTCCTTCTTTTTCAATAATTCGCCGACGAAATCAGGATCGAAGCTCACGTAGATATCTCCAAACAACAGCGTCGCCTGCTTGACGGGTTTTGGGGAGCGAAAGATTACGCCGGGACCCATCGGCTCCACAGGCCCGCCGAAATATGCCGTCTCGGAGCGGTCCTTCAGCGCTTTGTCATTGGGGAAAATCTGACTCAGCGGAACGCTGGCAGGGCGGTTGATGATAAGGCCGACCACCAGGCCTTTCTCAGCCAACGCGGAAGGCGGGAACATCACAACCACGGCCTCCTTGAAAATGGGATCCCCAAGCTCAGGACGGGCAACCAGAAAAAGGGTTTTGTCCTTGTTTCCCCCTTCGTCAGGTTTTTCTTGGGCTCGGAGCGCAGGCGCATTGCTGAGAACGAGCAAAACGCAGAAGGCAAAAGCCGATCTTGATTTAACCCAGAACATCTATTACCACCCTCTATCCCGCGAATGGTACGCTCCTCGCGCTCAGGGTACAACGGATTTGCGGGCACTGTTGCTACAGCTTGCCGTGGCCGTTGCCCGTGGCTTTGCCGCGAACGTGATCGCGCTTCTGAAGCTGTGGATACCATTCGGTCAGGCGCGCCAGCAATATCCGCTGGCGCTCGCTTTCGGATCGCTCCTCGAGCAGGGCTTGCCGGAAGGCCACATCGACAGGCAATTCGGACGCCACGTGGTAGGCCAGCGAGATGCCGCCCTCGGTCTCAAAGAGCGGCGCGTCTTCGTCGTAAAGAACGCGGTGGCATTGATTGAACATCTTCTCGATTTGCTCGGAAACAACGGCGTTGATTCCCGTGAAATCCTCCTCGAGAAATTCGACGTCGGCTTCCATAAAAGCTTTCTCGCTGTGCGTGCCGATCACGCGGAAAGCGCTTTGCCCGGCGGTGAGGATATCGGAGCGGCCATCCTCGTATTCTTTCAGCGTCTTCACAATGAGAGCCGAGCAGCCGATTTTGGCCAGGTCTTGATCGTGGGCGTACACGATGCCAAAGGGAGACTGCGCATCGATGCAATGGCGCGTCATCAGGCGGTAACGCTGTTCAAAAATGTGGAGAGGAACCGCCTGGCCGGGGAAGAGAACGATACTTAATGGGAAGAGCGGAATACGTTCCGGGCTCATGGACGTCCGCCCGAAATCATAGCAGAAGGTGTGCCGGGATTCTTCATCCGCGTCCGAATCGAAAATCTCCTATTCCGTCTTTTTGAGGAACAGCGTGTCATAGAGCCAGCCGGCGGCGACGCCACCCGCCAGCGGGCCAATCCAGTACACGCCGTGATTGGTCCAGTGGTTTGCAGCCAGGGCCGGACCGAACGCCCGCGCCGGATTCAGTGCCGCGCCGGTGAACGGTCCGCAAAAGAGCACGCCCATCGTGAGCGTCATGCCGATGGCAAACCCTGCAATCTTGTTGAAAGCGCCTTTCGGGTCAACGGCCGTTGCGAAAACGACGAAAACAAGGAAGAACGTCATCATACCCTCGAAAATCATGCCATTCGTCCGCGTGATGCCGCTCGACAAGTCCGGCGTGCCGAGCTGCACGGGCATCCAAATATCGATGGGGAGCAGGCGGACGATGTACGCTGCAGCCGTCGCGCCCGCGAGTTGAACCGCCCAGTAGGCCAGTGTCTCAAATGTTGAAATCTTGCGCGTCACCCAGAAACCGATCGTGACCGCGGGGTTAAAGTGGCCTCCGGAAATATGGCCCAGCGACGTCACCATGACGCTGATCGCCAGTCCCTGCGCCAGCGCAATGCCTACCAACCCAGGGCTTCCTTGCCCGCTGGCGCGGAGAAATTGATCCGCGCAGATGGGGCCGGCGCAAAATATAACCAGCGTAAATGTGCCGATAAATTCAGCGACGAGCTTTTGCGGTGTGTTGTACATGGGATCCCCTCCGAAAGAAGCAGGCAGAAAGACCTGCGCAGTACATCGGGAACAGGAAACCGGATTGTATGGAAACTGATGGGCTTACGTCAAACTTCTTAGCGAGTGCCCGCGCCGGCCGGGACGCCCACTGGCGTCAGCCAGTTGTGGCGGTCCGGACGCGAACCATTGAGAATGGCGAAGAATTCTTCCTGGAGCGCCCGGGTGATCGGGCCGCGCGTCCCCTTGCCGACCTTGATGCGGTCAACCGAGCGCAGGGGGCTGATTTCCGCCGCCGTTCCGGTGAAGAAAACTTCGTCTGCAATGTACAGCATCTCCCGTGGAATCATCTGCTCGCGCACGGGAATTTTCAGGTCTTCGCACAGCGTCATCACGGAACTGCGGGTGATGCCCGGCAGCACGCTCGCTCCCATGGGAGGCGTAAGCAGGACGCCGTCCAGCGCCACGAAGATATTTTCGCCGGAGCCTTCGCTGACAAATCCGCTGGGGTCAAGTGCGATGCCTTCGGAATAGCCATTCGCGTGGGCTTCCATGTGGATCAACTGCGAATTCATGTAGTTGGCGGCCGCCTTGGCCATGCTCGGCAGTGTATTGGGCGCCATGCGGTTCCAGGAGCTGACGCAGACGTCCACGCCGTTTTCGATTGCTTCCGGGCCCAGATAGCGTCCCCATTCCCAGCACGCGATGTACACCTCGGTCGGGACGGACAGCCCGCCGACTCCGATGTCGCCATACCCGCGCAGGGCAATCGGGCGGATGTAGCAGGAATTCATCTTGTTGACGCGTACGACTTCCGCAGCGGCGTTCGAGAGATCGTCCACTGTGTAGGGCCACTCAATCCGGTAGATTTTGCCGGAGTTGACCATGCGCTGGAAGTGTTCGCGCACGCGGAAGATGGCCGGGCCATTCTTGGTTTCGTAGCAGCGCAGGCCTTCGAAGACCGCCGAGGCATAGCTGACGCAGTGGGACAAGACATGAATCTTCGCGTCGTCCCAGTTGATCAGCTTTCCGTTATGCCATATTTTTTCAGTCGGCTTGATAGCCATCGGCGTTCTCCGCTTTGCAAATCTTCAGGGAAGCCACGGCGGAAGCGACCTCCGTGACGTCCGGAAAATTATAGCATACGTAAATGCGGAGTTTGGGCGGCCAGTCTAAATCGGAAGGGATAGTTTTCGAGAGGGTATTTATTGGACGGTATCTGAAGGGATTGCTTCACCTTTAGTCGGCTTATGCGAGGGCTGGCGAACTGCTGTCCATGTGCCTGGCGTTCCCGAATAGTCGAGGAATACTCCGGTTATTTTGTTTTTAGTCCTTCTACCGAGAACGGAAATCTTTAGCGGTCTGCCACCCGGTCCTTTCACTGTCGCGTCGAAACCGAGGATATCCCCATCCTGGTGTGCTTGTCGGATTTCCTCTCGTTTCATGCCAGCAGGATCGGCTGCATCATCGATTACATATCCATCCGGCATGTCATTTGACTTCCCAAAGGAAAAGGTAGCGCGTATCACCCCGTGAGAACTTGCAAATTGCGCCAGCCAGATGTCTGGAGGAGTGTAAATTGTCCCGTTGTACCAACTGACTAGAGGCGGTACACCATCAATTTCGACGACGCCCGGTTCCTTCAGAAACTCCACTTTGCTATTCAATAGCTGGTAACTGTAAGTCACGTCGAAAGTCCGGGGGATGTGGCTGGTAAACCGCCAGGTTTGAAGATTGTAGATAGCCTCCCGGGCCAAGAAGGGATTGCCGGACTGCACGGCGACATTGGTCACGGAATAGCCGTCCGTTTTGACTCGTAAAAGAGCCGCCCCCTGTATGCCAGCCTCCATTGTAAAATTAGAATATTCTGGGTTTTCGTGGTAGGCGACGTCAGTCCCCACTACCGGTGTCTCATCCGAATTCGCGGGTTGCGCGGAAATCGCTTCCGAAAGTGGCTCCGTGGACCGCTCGGCCGTCCATGTGCCGACTGCTCCCCAATAGTTGAGAAAGACGCCTTTGATCTTGTCACCAGACATCTTTCCAATCATCGAAAATTTCAGTCGTTGGCCATACTTATCTTCTAGCGCGGTGTCAAAGCCAAGCATGTCCCCATCAATGTGCGGGTTGCCGACATCTCTTTCCCTGCCCTGCGGCCCTGTCGTATATCCATCAAGTCGTTGTTCGAACGAGTGATAAATCCACAGAGTGAGAGGGGTTACTATGGTTCCCTCCGCGTTTCGGACATGAGTAATCCATTTCTCCGGGAGAGTATAGCTATCGATACAGCATTCAGGACTCTCAACGACCTCAATGACGCCTGGCTCCTGCAGAAACGTCCCGCTCTTGTCTAACATCCGAAAATTGAAAGTTACATCGAAAGTTCCGGGAGAGTGGTCTACGAATTTCCAGGTCCGGACATTCTGTTCAGCGCTCTGAACGAGAAGGGGATGCCCCTCCACGGCAGTTACGTCAGTCGCGGTATGGCCATTTGTGGTCACCCGCAAGCGAACGTGCCCCTGAATGCGGGCCTGCCGTGCCAAAGGGGGATAGCTGACGACTCCGTGGTCTATCACTTCGGGGAGGGGCTTGGCTCTTTCCTGCGCCCGCAGCACCGAGGAAGGCGCAGCAAGGGCCGCCAGCAGAGGAAGAGCAAAGTACAATCTCGCGGCATTTGACAAATTGACCCCCAAGGTTAGCCTGTATTGTAGCTCACATAAGCCGTGGGGATTCGATGCGGTTACGATCAGTAATAGAAAAGTTTACCGTCCTGTTGCGGAATCAAGCTAGGACATCGCCGCAGCTTCAGCGATTCAGGCGGCTCATGGAATACGGCTGGCGGATGGATTCCAGGTCCTTCAGGGCATGGTTCCGCAGGTCGCCATTGATCGTTTCCCAGGCGCCGAGAAGGAGAAAAGGAATGATCGCGGAAGCCGCCCAGAGCTTTGCGCGGCGGGGAGCCTTCGCCTCGGGTTCCCAGCGGAAAAGTTGCGCCGCGATCACAAAGGCGATCAAGGCGCATCCGATGAGCGAGGCCAGGTACGTTCCTAGATTTCCGATGCTAGTGTGGTCGATCATCGCGCGCTGTAGGCCGCTGACCAAATAGGTGGCGGGCAGGAAGACGGCGATCCTTTGAACGGAAAGCGGCAAAGATGGGAATGGCACGGTTGCCCCTGAAATGCCAAGGAAGATGAACCAAATGATTTGATTGATGATTTGAGTCTCATGCATTGTATTCGTAACACTGGCGACAATCAGGCCCAGCGAAGCGAATGTTATAGTTCCGATGGTCACCAATACGAAAACGGAGAGGAGATTTCCCATCCCGCCCATATGAAATAGGGACCGTGCCAGATAAAACTCAATGGCAATTGTGGGAAGCGTCAGGAAGTAATTGGAGAGCAGGCTGGAAGCAAGCATGGCGCTTGCCCCAACGGGAGTCACGCGAAAGCGTCGCAGAATGCCCTGCTCGCGGAAGGTCACCAGTTGTACGCTCAATCCCCAAAAAGTCCCCATGACGGTCAGCGCGATCACCATGGCCAATAGATAAGGCACCGCCTGAGCGCCCAACCGCCTGAAAATTGCCATATAGATAAAAAGCAGGGCGAGTGGCGTGATCAAGCTGAAAAACAAAAATGCCCGATTACGCATCGCCAGGCGCATGCGGCTCACCGTGAGTGCCCAGGTGTTTTTCAACATATCTCTTAGTCCCTCAGCCTTCTGCCCGTCAGCTCGAGGAAGATATCCTCAAGCGAAGGGGCAGCGATTTCCAGGCTGACCAGCTCATTATTTCCTTCTTCCAGGTGCTTCACCAGGGCCACGATTGTGCGTGGAACTCGCGTGGAATAAAGCAGATAGTCATCGGCTTCGGCGCGGCACTCGGTGACGCCTTCCAGCTTGCCCAGCGCGCCGTTGGTTTCTGGCTTGGCAGTACGCACTGTAATTCGTGTGACCGCCCCCGAGCGCTGCTTGAGCTCCCTCGGCGTGCCCAGGGCAATGACCTTGCCGTGATCCACGATGGCCACGCGGTCGCACAGCTTTTCCGCTTCCTCGATGTAATGAGTTGTGATCAGGACCGTCTTCTTTTCCCCCTTGAGTTCCTCGACGATGTCATAGATTTCGCGCCGCACCTGAGGGTCGAGACCGGCGGTAGGCTCGTCGAGAAAAACCACTTGCGGATCATTCACCAGCGCCATGGCCAGCGCCAGGCGCTGCTTTTGCCCGCCGGAAAGCTGCGCGTAGAACGCGTTGCGCTTCTCTTCCAGGCCAAATCGTTTGAGCAATTCCGGCGTGCCCCGCCGGCGCGGGTAAAAGCTTCCGAACAGGTCGAGGGCTTCGCGGACACGCATCTTGTCCGGCAGGGCCGTGGATTGCAAAGCCGCTCCCATAATGTATTTGTAATCGACCCCGCTCGACTGCGGATCGAGGCCGCAAACGCTGACTCGGCCGCTATCGGGCATGCGCAGTCCTTCGAGGATCTCGACGGTGCTCGTCTTCCCGGCGCCGTTTGGCCCGAGGAGGCCGAAGACCTCCCCTTCCTTGACGGAGAAGCTCACTCCGCGCAAGGCTTCCACGTCGCCGTAGCGCTTCATGAGGTTCTCAACTTCGATGGTGGCGGTCGTCAGCACGTATCTTTTTCCGTTGTCCTAACTCTTGACTCGCGAATGCAACCCCCCGAGACTCAGGGCAGGCCCTTCGAAACTCAGGGCAGGCAAGTATAGCCCGCACTCCTATCAATACCAAAATCCGTTAGTTCGGGACAAATCGCAATTCCAGGCGGTCGGGCTTCTTAGCGGCGAGATTTTGAGGTACTTCGCAGGTTTAGGGGCCTTGGCGCGCCACTGATGGGCGGGAAAATTCCGGATGCGCTTCTCGGCGAGTGGCAAACCTTCGCTCTCGAGCAGCTTGCGTTGCAGGCTGGCATACGGCTCGCGGATCAGCAGTTGCCCTCCGGCGCCTACGACGCGATGCCAGGGAATGCCTTTTCCGCGTGGGCAAGCAGCCATGGCGCGTCCAGCGGCGCGTGCGCCGCCGGGGAGTTTCAAGGCTTTCGCGACCTGACCGTAGGTCAGGACGCGGCCGCGAGGGATGGTCTTTACCAGCTGGTATACAAATTTCCAATTCATCGAATTCGTCCAATCGATTTTGGAGTACTAAGCCAAATGATTCTACAGTTCTATCGCCTCGGAAGCTTCACTGCTGCATATTACCAATCGAAACGGGAAATCCGGCGTCTAATGAATTAGGAAGGGGTTAGCTAATTGGCAAATGTTTCCAAAACAACCCTCTGAGGAGGACTCGAAATTCTGCAGGCATCCCCGAACCCAGCCGATATGCCTAAAGAAGGGAGTAACTCATTCGAAGCAAAATTCACTGGAATGCGGCATCTAAATTGACAGCTGTAGTGGAACAACCGTACACTACAGACTCGGTGTGGGAGATGGGAGCAATTCATGGCTTTCCTGCGACGAAAAGGGAACACCTTCTACCTGGTTCATAACGTCCGCGAGGGCGGCCGCGTCAAGCAGTTGCACCTGGCCAAGCTCGGCGAACGCCCGCGGATCACGGATGATGTCGTCCGCCAGGTGACCCGATCGTATCCTTTTGTGGACGTGAATTGGAGCCAGCTGCGCGAAGAAGTTAACAATCGCGTGGAGCTGTTCGACCCCAAATCAAATCAAGTTCAAAAGCTCATCTCCACCCTGCGTAACTTGAACCTGGATCTTGCCGACTTGTTTCCGCCATTGCTGGATGTTTCGCACGCGCCGGAAGCAGGGCAGGAAATCGTCACCCAGCTTCGACTTCTGCACTCTACGGTTGGTGTCAAACTCGATCAATTCGATCGGGCCCCGCATCGGGGTGTTTTGGCGGACCGGAAGTACCGGTAGGAGACAGGCCATGAGCAATAGCCGAGCGTCGCAACAACAACTGGACCCCACGCTGAGAAGCGTCGAGTCTCAGGAATTTCAGGCCGCGCTGAGAAGCAAAGTCGTAGGCCAGGAAGAGGGACTCCGCGCGGTGGTGGACCTGTATCAGGTCTACTGCGCGGGGATGAGCTCGGCGGGACGTCCGGTGGGGAACCTGCTGTTCCTGGGGCCGACCGGATCGGGCAAGACGCGGATCGTGGAAGCCGCCGCGGAGATCTTGTTTGGAGACCCGCGCGCGGTCATCAAGGTGGATTGCGCGGAGTTCCAGCACTCGCACGAAATCGCCAAGCTGATCGGATCGCCTCCAGGCTACCTGGGACACCGGGAAACCCATCCGCTGATCACGCAAGAAGCCCTGGCGCAGTATCACACCGAGAAGCTGAAGCTGAGTTTCCTGCTGTTTGATGAAATCGAGAAGGCTTCGGACGCACTGTGGCAATTGCTGCTGGGGATTCTGGACAAGGCGACGCTGACGCTGGGAGATAACCGGCGGGTGGACCTGTCGCAGACGATGATCTTCCTGACGTCGAATCTGGGCGGGGGAGAGATCACGGAACTGATGACGGGCGGGATGGGATTTGTGCAGCCGTCGGACAAGAAGGAAGACAAGCTGGACGGGAAGGTGGAACGGACGGCGCAGGAAGCGGCGAAGAGGAAGTTTTCGCCGGAATTCATGAACCGGCTGGACAAGGTGGTGGTGTTCCATCCGTTGCGGGAAGAGCAGTTGGAAGAGATCCTGGAGATCGAGCTGGGGATGGTGCAGCAGCGCGTGCTGGATACGGGTCGAGGGCAGTTTTTGTTTCGGGTGACAGCCCCGGCGAGGAGATTCCTGTTGCAGGAAGGGACGGACCTGAAATACGGGGCACGGCATCTGAAGCGGGCGATCGAGAAGTTTGTGGTGTACCCGCTGGCGAACCTGCTGGCGACCGAGCAGATTCGCTTCGGGGACATGCTCGTCGTGGATTGGGACGGCAAATCGGCTCATCTTACGTTCCAGAAGGAAGGTGAGGGCGCGGTCGTGCCCACTTCGGCCAGAACGGCTCGAGGCGCGGCGGCGCAAGTTGCCCGGGCGACGGGCGGGAAAGTTGTCGAAGCCCCAGCCGCTGTCATCGTCCGCGAAGCGAAAGCGCCTGCGGCACTCCCCACGGGAGCGCCTCCAGTGGCTTCCAGCAGGCGTAAGATCGACACTCAGTAGAGAATCGCAAACTAAGAATGCGTTTTGAGGGCGGCCGAGTAGAGTTGGCCGCCCTTCTTCTTTTGAGAAAAGCACCGTCTCACGAATCGACGCCCCCTACATGTATCATTTTCAGACGCGACTGTTTCCAAAGGAAACACACTCATAGCCAGCTTTTCGCTTTTCTCAAAGTCAACGCGCCACATGTTCCCATAACGTGCAGATGTATAGGCACTTAAGAGAGACGACGGCCTGATATGGATTTGGCATTTAGCGTGCCTTACCTATTCGCGTCACGCGAAATTTCGCGGGCTTGAACGCGTGGCGCAGAACTGGGGGAGCCATGAGATCGGACAAGTCAAAACTCGATCCAAGCCGTAAGAGCTTTGAGTCGCAGGAATTCGAATTCGGGCTACACCGCCGCATTGTGGGGCAGGAAGATGGGATACGCGCCCTCACGGATTTGTACCAGGTGTTTGGCGCGGGCATGAGTTCGGTGGGGCGTCCGGTGGGGAACGTGCTGTTCCTGGGGCCGACCGGATCGGGCAAGACGCGGATCGTGGAAGCCGCCGCGGAGATCTTGTTTGGAGACCCGCGCGCGATGATCAAGGTCGATTGCGCCGAGTTCCAGCACTCGCACGAGATCGCCAAGCTGATCGGCTCGCCTCCAGGCTACCTGGGACACCGGGAAACCCATCCGCTGATCACGCAAGAAGCCCTGGCGCAGTATCACACCGAGAAGCTGAAGCTGAGTTTTCTGCTGTTTGATGAAATCGAGAAGGCATCGGACGCACTGTGGCAATTGCTGCTGGGGATTCTGGACAAGGCGACGCTGACGCTGGGAGATAACCGGCGGGTGGACCTGTCGCAGACGATGATCTTCCTGACGTCGAATCTGGGCGGGGGAGAGATCACGGAGCTGATGACGGGCGGGATGGGATTCGTGCAGCCGTCGGACAAGAAGGAAGACAAGCTGGACGGGAAGGTGGAGCGGACGGCGCAGGAAGCGGCGAAGAGGAAGTTTTCGCCGGAGTTCATGAACCGGCTGGACAAGGTGGTGGTGTTCCATCCGTTGCGGGAAGAGCAGCTGGAAGAGATCCTGGAGATCGAGCTGGGGATGGTGCAGCAGCGGGTGCTGGATACGGGGCGAGGGCAGTTTTTGTTTCGGGTGACGGCCCCGGCGAGGAGATTCCTGCTGCAGGAAGGGACGGACCTGAAATACGGGGCACGGCATCTGAAGCGGGCGATCGAGAAGTTTGTGGTGTACCCGCTGGCGAACCTGCTGGCGACCGAGCAGATCCGCTTCGGGGACATGCTTCTGATCGACTGGGACGAGGATAACGGGAACTTGACATTTAACAGGGAAGGCCAGAACGCCGTCATTCCTTCAATTCCACGGCGTCCTGCTCACGCGCCGGCCGCGCGCGCGGCAGTTAGTGGAGGCGGTGAGGGCAAGGAGAAGGAGAGAGTGGCCATCCGCGAACTGGAACCTGCCCTGACGCGGTGATTTTCGGCTCGACATGGAATCGGCGGCTAATGCAGCGGCGCCCGCCGCGCCGGGCTCCCTGCGCAAGCAGCGCGAGGTCTATTTCGATTATTTCGGTTTCCAGCGCAAAACAGGCTTTCGCGCGGCTCCAACTTCATCCAGGCGGCTGACGCGCGTGGAGTGTGGCGCGGTCTTGACGAGGTCAGGGTTCGTGGCCGCTTCCTCGGCAATGGCCCGCATCGCGTCCACGAAGAGATCACATTCCTGCTTCGATTCCGATTCGGTCGGCTCAATCATCATGGCGCCGGGCACGATCAGCGGAAACGCCGTCGTGTAGGGATGGAATCCATAATCGATTAACCGCTTGGCAATATCCATGGTGTTTACGCCATTCTTTTTCTGGCGGGCGTCGCTGAACACGACTTCATGCATCGAGGGAGAATCGAAAGGCAGATCGTAAACGTCCTCGAGCTTTTTGCGAATGTAATTTGCATTCAGGACGGCGTCTTCGGTGGCCTGGCGAATGCCCGGACCGTAGGCCAGCGTGTACGCGAGAGCGCGCACCAGGACTCCGAAATTTCCTCCGAACGCGCGCACCCGGCCAATGGATTTTGGCCGGTGATTTTCCAGGGCCAGCCGGCCGTTCTTTTCCGCGAGCACCGGAACCGGCAAGTAGGGCTCCAGAATTCTCTTCACCATCACCGGTCCGGCGCCGGGGCCGCCGCCGCCGTGCGGCGTCGAAAACGTTTTGTGCAAGTTGAGGTGCATCACGTCGACGCCGAATTCGCCGGGACGCGCCACGCCCGCCAGCGCGTTCATATTCGCGCCGTCCATATAGAGCAGCGCGCCATGCGCGTGCAGGATTTGTGCGGCTTCCGCGATGTTTTGCTCGAAGACTCCCAGCGTCGATGGATTCGTGACCATCATCGCGGCCACGTCCTGGTCCACGATTTCTTTCAGGCGCGCGATGTCGATCTGTCCGCGCGCGTCCGAGCGCACGTTTTCGACTTCATATCCGGCGATCACCGCAGTCGCCGGATTGGTGCCGTGCGCGGAGTCCGGGATCAGAACTTTCTTCCGCGGGCGGCCCTGCGTATCCTCAAGATAGGCGCGGATCAGCAGCAATCCGGTTAGCTCGCCTTGCGCCCCGGCGGCCGGTTCGAGCGTGCCCGTGTCCATGCCCGTGATTTCGGCGAGGCAGTCGAGCAAGCAGCTTCTGAATTTTCAGGCAGCCCTGCGACAGCTCCTGCGGCTGGTAGGGATGCTCGGTGGCGATGCCGTCGAGGCGGGCGACGAACTCGTTGACGCGGGGGTTGTACTTCATCGTGCAGGAGCCGAGCGGATACATGCCCAGGTCAATCGCGTAATTCCATGTGGAAAGCCGCGTAAAATGACGGATGACTTCGATCTCGCTGACCTCGGGGAATTCCGCGACTTCCTCCCGGACATAGTCCGCGCCCAATTCCGTCCGCGCGTCCACGGGCGGCACATCGAGGGGAGGAAATTCAACCCCGCGTTTGCCAGGCGCTGATAGCTCGAAGATCAGCCCTTCGTTCTGATTGACGTGACGCCGCGCTTTTTTGATCCGATCGGTCAAAATCATCCTTCCCACATCGAATTTCTCAACGCGAAGGGAACCATGCTCGCGGAACAGGTTTGTGGGTCACGGCTTAAAGCCGCGACCCACAAAACGAACTTCCCAGCAAGAGCTTCACATAACAATCCGACCGTTCCGCCTGCAAATACTTGAAACCGGCTTCGACAAAATCTGTCCGATTGCCGCGGCCATGCGCTCGATTTCCGCGCGCGGCGTCGTTTCGGTGACGCAGAACAGCGCCCTCTTGGTCAGCTCCGGATAAAAGCTGCCGAGAGGCAGCGGCCCGATAATCTTCTCGCGCAATAGCTCGGCGTTGACCAGCTTGACCGACCTTGGCAATTCGACGGCGAATTCATTGAAAAACGGGCCCGAAAAGGCACGCCGCACGCCGCTGAATTTTTTCGAGTTCCTCGAGCGCAAAGCGCGCCTTGGCCAGATTCTGCGCCGCGAGTTCCTTCAGTCCCTCTTTGCCGAGCAGGCAAAGATGAATGGCGACCGCCAGGGCGCAAAGCGCCTGGTTGGTGCAAATATTGGAAGTCGCCTTCTCCCGGCGGATGTGCTGCTCGCGCGTGGCCAGCGTTAGCACGTACCCACGCCGCCCTTCGGAATCCACGGTCTCGCCGGCAAGGCGCCCCGGCATCTGCCGGACGAATTTTTCGCGCGTCGCGATGACGCCTGCGTACGGCCCGCCGTAGCTGGGAGGCAGGCCGAAGCTCTGCGCTTCCATCGCGACGATATCGGCTTCGGCGGGCGGGCGGACCGCGCCAAGCGAGACGCCCTCGGTGATGGAGGCCACGAGCAGCGCCCCGTTTCCGTGCGCGAGTTCCGCGAGGTCGGCAATCGGTTCGAGCACGCCGAAAAAGTTTGGCGACTGCACAACGACGGCAGCGGTTTTGTCGTCGATCGCTTCATTCGAGACGTGCGCCATCGATCTGCCCGGTGGGCAGGAACCCGACTTCGTGAATTTCAAGGCCCAGATTGCGCGTGTAGGTTTCCAGCACCTGGCGATATTCGGGATGCAGGGAGCGCGCCACGACCACGCGATGACGTCCGGTCAATCGTTCGGCCATCAGCACCGCTTCCGTCGTCGCCGTGGACCCGTCCCACATGGAAGCGTTGGCGACTTCCATTCCGGTCAGTTCGCACATCAACGTCTGAAATTCGAAAATGGCCTGCAGCGTGCCCTGGCTGATCTCCGCCTGATAGGGCGTATAGGAAGTGAGAAATTCTCCGCGCTGGATCAGGGAATCGGTGACTACGGAACGCAAATGATTGTATACGCCCGCGCCGAGAAAACTGGTGTAGCCGCAGGAATTTTCCGCCGCGCGCGCCTTGAAGTAGTCGACGATTTCCTGTTCCGACATCGGCCCCGGGATATTCAAGGGGGCCTTCAGCCGGAACTGCTCGGGAATGGAAGCGAATAGATTTTCTACGGATTGCTCGCCGATGGCCGAGAGCATTTCTCGGCGCTCGGCTGGGCTTTTCGGGAGATAGCGCATCAGGCCGAGGTTTCCTTTTCGGAGATGAACGCCTGGTACGCGGCGGCGTCCATCAGGCCGGAGACTTCGGCTGGATTGGCGAGCTTGATCTTGATGAGCCACGCCGCGCCATGAGGATCGGCGTTGACGATTTCGGGATTGCTGGAAAGCGCGACGTTTGCCTCGGTAACTTCACCGGATACCGGCGCGTAAATCTCACTCACGGCCTTCACGGATTCAATTGTGCCGAAGACTTGTCCCGTCGTAATTTTCGTGCCGGGCTTGGGGAGTTCGGCGAAGACGACGTCGCCGAGTTCCTTCTGCGCGTAATCCGTGATCCCGATCGTGCCCGTGTCGCCGGAGACTTTGATCCACTCGTGCTCTTTCGTGTAGCGATAATCGCTGGGGTACATGAAGACTCCTTCGTTGGCCTGTGAATCGGGCCAGCCAAATCTTACTTCGCCCGCTTGTAAAATGGCATCGGAACGATCCGCGCCAGCGCCTGGTTCGCGCGAATGCCGATCGTAATTTCGGTTCCCGGCGCTTTCGATTCCACCGGAACGTAAGCCATTCCGATATTTTTCTTAAGGTACGGCGCGGGAGATCCGCTGGTCACTCGCCCAACCGGTTTGCCACCAATCGAAATCCGGTATCCATCGCGCGCGATCAGGCGATCCAGCATCTCAAAGCCCACCAGCGCGCGCTCCACGCCTCGCTGTTTTTGCAGGACCAGAGCTTCGCGGCCGAGAAATTCCCCCTTTGCGGGCTTGCAAATCCAGCCGAGGCCCGCTTCCCACGGCGTCGTCGTATCGTCAATTTCGTGGCCGTAAAGGCACATGGACGCTTCGAGGCGAAGCGTATTTCGCGCCCCCAGGCCGCAGGGCAGCAGGCCGTCGCCGGTTCCTTCCTGCAGGAGATCATTCCAGAGTTTTTCGGAATGATCGGGCGAAAAGTAGATTTCGAACCCATCTTCTCCCGTGTATCCGGTTCGCGCGATCAGGCAATCCACGCCATCCACGTCACCGAACGTGAAATGGTAGTAGTGGATGGATTCCAGCGGCACGTCCGTCAGGCGCTGCAGAATTCCCAGCGCTTTCGGCCCCTGAATCGCCAGTTGAGAGTATCGTTTGCCGGCGTTTTCGACTTCGGCTTCCGTGCGATTGTGCGCGCGGATGTGCTCGAAATCCTGATCCTGATTGCCGGCATTGACGCAAAGGAAATAATGCCGGTCGGAAATCTTGTGAACCAGCAGGTCGTCGACGAAGGTGCCCTGCTCGGTCATCAGCCCGGAATATTGCGCCTGCCCGATTTCGAGCTTGCTCGCATCATTGCACGTGACGTGCTGGACGAGATTGAGCGCCTGATCGCCGTGAACTTCAATTTCGCCCATATGGCTGACGTCAAACAGCCCCGCCGCCGTGCGCGTGGCCATATGCTCGGCCAGAATGCCGGAATATTCGACGGGCATGTCCCATCCGCCGAAGTCGACCATCTTGGCGCCAAGGCGCCGGTGCACACTGTTTAATGCCGTCTTGCGAAGTTGTGTCGTGGTCAGAGACGTCACGCGGGATTCCCGGAAAGTTCAGCGCAAAGTTGAAACTAACATGCGGGTTTCGAAGGTGTCAAGGAAGGGGCAAGTGGGAGACTTTTTTGCGCAGTCGAGGCATCGAACCTAACTGTTGGAATCGATTTCGGCGAGGTCCGACTTGAAAATATACCTTCTCAGTATCGTCCTATTTCCTGTGATCATTCGTGGCGGCCACGGTTTTCGCCCAAACTTCCCCGGCTGACGTGAGCTTGACCGCGAACCCGGTCTTCAGCAAAAACTGCGCGAAGTGTCACGGGAAAACCGCCGAAGGGCGCCATTTCGCCGGTCCGTCGCTTATCTCTGAGAAAATCAGACCCACTCCCTGACGACGACCTTCGCAACATCATTGTAAACGGAAAAGGCCACATGCCCAAGTTCGGCGCCAAACTCACACCGGATGAGATTGATACGCTTGTCCGTCAAGTCAAGGCGCTTAACACCAAGTGATCGGCGGAAAGCTTCCGGCATTCCTGTTGCCACTCTAGCGCACCGGATCACTTGCGCCTTGTTCTCACGCGCGGGGCTGGCCTATAGTCATGATTGAGTTCTTGGCGGCCGGACCGCCTCCAGATCCGGCAAGGGACGAAGGAGCATTATGCAAAGCGTGATTCTCTGTACGCAATGCGATCTGCCCGAGAGCAAGTGCCTGTGCGACCGCTACTGCTGCTACTGCCAGGGACAGGAAGGCATTCGCCTCTGCATGGACGGGAAATACTATTGTCCGGACTGCCGCGAAGCTTGCGAAATTCACGTGGTGGAGAGCCATGACAAATGAACCGGTCCGCGTGGTGTTCCATATGGACCCGGATTCGATTCTTATAGGTGTGCTGCGCAGTGCGGTGCAATTTCAAGCGTTGCAGGCGGGCCTGGGCTCGGAAATGTGCGCCGAATTCGCCAGGGCTTCCGAAGATGTCTGCCGCGAAACGATTTCTCAACTGAATGAAGATGGCGGACCGCTCGACATCACTCTGGACACCTTTCACGACCGCATCGAGATTTCCATTCACCACCATGGACAGATGATGCCGGCAGTCGGCCTGGAGGCTTTTGCGCCTGCTGCGGCCTTGGCGAGTGGCGCAGGAGGATTCAACGGCCTGGAATTACTTTCGCGGGTAGATCGCGTGTTGTTCAGCGCCGAAGCTGGCGTCGCACGGACAACGCTAGTGAAGTTTCTGCACGTGAAGCGGTAACGCAATTGCCTGAAGTCGCCGGAGCGCGGCCTGCCGCGGCAGGTTGCCCTAGAAAACCTTGTTTGGTAAAGCTACATCGCCACCACAAAAGTATTCCGACGGATCAGCGATTGCATCTGATCGTCGGTCAGCGAAAGTTTCAGGTCGAGGCGATCTCCCGACGGCGTGATTTGCGCGCTGTCGAGCAATTGGCCCAGATCCGGGTTCGAGTTTCCCACCTGATATTTCCGGTACATGAGTCCCGCCTGAAGCAATGCAGCGAAGGTATTGGCGTCCTCGCTGGAGCCGCAAACGGCTTCGAATGTGGCGTCGACCCCGCTGCCTCCCTTGACGCTGATCGTCATCGCTTTGATTTTGGCGGCCAGTTGCGCGGCGGCAGGGAATTGGGATGTTTCCGGCAAAAGCTGCTGCATCGCAAGACGCGTATACGAGGGGTTCAGCACGGCCCAGACGGTCCCGGTTCCGTTCGCCTGATCGACCAGGGGAGAGAAATCGGTATTTGAATAGAGTCCCTGCTCTTCGCCATAGCGAACGGCGATCAGCTTCTCGAGCAATTGCCGCTGGCCAAAGGCGGCAGTGTTGGAATCAATGAAAAAGAAAAAGAGGTCGTTGGGTCCGCTGCCTCCGCCAAACGCGAAGAGTGAAAAAGTTCGAATCTTGACGATCGGCAGTTTCTTGGACGTGAAATAGGCTTCCGCCGAAGCGGGTTGAAACTGGCCGAGCGCAATTCCGACAATCTGGTCCGTGCTCGGGACCGATACCCCCCCCTTGTCCGTGGTCGTCTTCGGCACCAGCGCCCAGGCCAATTCGGTGACTTGCGTGTTGGGGTCAACGCCGGCCGATGCCAGGAACGTCTCAAAATCGCGGAATTTCGGAGGCAGCATTTGCTCCTTGAGCTGCGTGAACCACGGGAAGGCGCGGGCCGCCTTCAAATCCGCATAGGCGATCTCGCCGGAATCCTTGGGAAACATGCTGAGAATGTCGGACCCCAGGCTCCCCGCGCGCGAGGGCCGGGGCATGACGCATAGAATTGCGAATAGAATAGCAGTGCCGATAATTTTATTGACCTTCATATATTTTCTCCTGCCATGCATGCATGAATTCTTTTTCGGAGCCGAATCAGCCGCCCGACTTCGTTTCGAGCCGCGCTTCCAATGCAGCGGATCGAAATCTTATTCCTTCAATATAACCAAAATCAGCGCCTAAAAGTTGCGCCGCTGCAAGATTGGTTTCCAAGTTTTCCAGGGCGCCCCGGGCAGCGGCCAGAGCCATCTGGCGGCCAACCCGCATGGCTGAGAGCATAGACGGCGCGGCTATGGCTTCGAGTTGTACCCATTGTTCAAGTATTTCCCCGGCGGCAAGGGCTACCTCCAAGGCGACTTCCGTGACTGCTTTTTGAGCCTGCAAGGAAGCGGGCTTGAGATCACTTTTGGAAGCGGCCTGCCGGGAGCATTTGATTGCCGCTTCACGCAGCGTTGACAAAAGAGCTTGGATCGCCGCGTTTGAGTCCAAGGAGACGCTCGACTCAGCTGCCACGTCTCCAGATGCCATTGCCAGACGGTTTTCAAGGACACGAGCGGGAGAAAAATTCTCGAGTTGCAGATAGTACTCCGCTGACGCCTCGATGGCCTTCCGCGGAATCAAGCCGATGATTTCGCTTCCCGTGACCGCCAGGCCATGACAATCCGCTTCGCGCTTGACCAGTTCAAACACGCGGTGCAGGGGAGTCTGTTCGAAATCGGTGAGGTTGATTGAAACCTGGGCCACGCCGCGCGCCTTGAGTTCCACGCCGATGGCTTTTACATATCGCAGTCCGCCGCTCGAAAAGCGGATTGCCTTCGCGATCTTCTTTGCGATGGACACGTCGTTCGTATTGAGGTGGATATTGTAGGCAATCAGAAGTTTGCGTGCGCCCACCGCAATCGCTCCGGCAGTCGGGTGCAGGCGAGGCTCGCCGATATCGGGCGAGCGGTCCGGGTCGCGCAGCGCATCCTCGCGAAGCCCCTCGAATTGACCTTTGCGGATGCTCTCCAGATTGACCCGCTCGGGGCGGGTCGCGGCAGCCTCATAAAAATAGACCGGGATGCGGTAGCGTTCCCAGATCTCCTGGCCCACGCGACGCGCCAGCGCAACGCATTCCTCCATCGAAACGCCTTCGAGAGGAACAAAGGGCAATACGTCCGCCGCGCCAATGCGGGGATGAACTCCGGTCTGGCGCGTCATGTCGATGAGTTCCTCGGCTGCGCCTACACCTCGAATCGCGGCTTCGGCCACGGCTTCGGGTTCGCCTGCGAGCGTGATCACGGAACGGTTGTGGTCTGGGTCGCTCGTGCGGTCGAGAACCCATGCTCCCGGAACGCCGCTCATGGCGCGCACCAAAGCGTCAATCTTGGCAAGGTCGCGGCCTTCAGAAAAATTCGGCACGCATTCGATCAGGCGTTTCATGGGACTTTTGAGAATCGCGCAGGGTTGCTTTCCTCTTCAGGAGCTATACATCGCATGCGTTGTGGTACGTTTCGTGCACCCAATTACATTAACGATGGTACGGCATTTCGCCGCAACGCTCCAGACCCAAGATTGGCGGGCCCGCCAATGCGCCACCTTTTTTAGGGACTGAGGATGGCACGCGACGAAGTTTGATTGCGTGCGCGGAGAATCGTAGGGTAATGTCTTTCTCTGCCATGGCCTACGCGACACTCACGGAAAAACTCCTGGACGTCGTCGGGAGGCTGCCCAATGAGCGCGCCTTGATGCTGCGAGTTGCCGGGCGATGGGAGCCAACCTCGTCCAGCGCATTTCTTCGGCGAATTGCGGGGCTTTCCAACGCACTGGAACAGCTGGGCGTCAAGCCCGGCGATCGCGTGGGGTTGTTTTCGCCAAACCGTCCCGAATGGCATATCGCGGATTTTGCCATTCTTGGCCTCGGCGCTGCCGACGTGCCGATTTATTTCAACGAATCGCCGGACAGGATCGCGTACATCCTGAATCATTCCGGGGCGGAGGTTGTGTTTGTCGCGGGAGAGATGCAGACGCGCCGCCTGCTCGAATGCCGAGACCGGCTGACGTCGGTGAAGCATATTATCTGCGCCGCCGCGCCGCTAGATCTCGGCAACGACGTACTGCGCTACGAGAATTTCGCCGCCGCGACGGGCGACGATGCTGTGGCCGAATACAGCCTGCGCGCCGCAAGAGTGTCCGCGGGCGATCTCGCCACGATTATTTATACGTCTGGAACGACCGGCGAGCCCAAGGGTGTCATGCTCACGCACAATAATCTCAGCTCGAACGAGGAGACTTCCGCCGAGTCGTATGGAATGACCCCCGCGGATTCGGCGGTAAGCTTTCTGCCGCTCTCTCACGTGTATGAGCGCGTTATCGCATACGCGTACCTGTTCAAAGGCGTTCCCGTGGCCTACGTTGAGCGCATGGAAGACCTGCCTCAGGCGCTGGTGGAGGTGCGTCCCACGCTGGCCGCCGCCGTGCCTCGCGTGTTTGAAAAAACCTACGCGAACATCATGCAGAAGGGCCACGAGAATACTGGACTGAAACTCAAACTATTCAACTGGGCCGTGCGGGTGGCTCGCGATTCGGTGCGATGGAGGGCCTATGGAGAGCGCGCGCCGCTGGCGACGCGGATTCGCTGGGGAATTGCGGACCGCGTCGTGTATTCAAAAATCCGCGCTGGTGTCGGAGGCCGCATCCGCGCGTTCATCTCGGGAGGCGGACCTCTTTCGCGCGAGCTTGCCGAGTTTTTCTGGGCCGTGGGCGTTCCCGTCTATCAGGGATATGGACTAACCGAAACGTCTCCGGTCGTGAGCGCGAATTATCCGAGGGCCAACAAGGTGGGCTCGGTGGGGCAGCCGATTGCGAACGTAGCCGTGCGCATCGCCGAGGACGGAGAAATTTTTGTGCACGGCCCGTGCGTCATGGAGGGCTATTACAAGAAGCCTGATGACACGCGCGCGGTGATTTCTCCCGATGGCTGGCTGGCCACCGGCGATATCGGGCTGCTGGATGGGGATGGCTTTCTTTACGTCACCGACCGCAAGAAAGATCTGTTCAAGACAGCGGCGGGAAAATTTGTAGCGCCGCAGCCGATCGAGAACCAGCTGAAGACGAATCCGCTGATCTTGAATGCCGTTCTGGTGGGCGACAAACATAAATTCATCGCCGCCCTGATTGTGCCGAACTTTGCGAACGTCGAAACCGCGGCGCGTTCGCAGGGCCGGACATTCGCGTCGCACGAGGCGCTTGCCGCCGATCCCTGGGTGCACGAACTGATCGGCAGAGAAGTCGCCGCCGTGAATGCGAAGCTGGCGCAGTACGAAACGATCAAGCGGTTTGCGCTGCTCGATCACGATTTTACGTTTGACGGCGGCCAGCTTACCTATACCCTGAAGCTCAAACGCCGCGTGATCGACGAGCGGTACGCGAAAATTATCGAAGGACTGTACGTGGAGGCGGCTTCGGATTGACGACGTTTGGAGCTTTGCTGCTAATTGCCCGGCCGCGATACAATAAACGGCGTTGTCTATCGAAACGGGGAGCACAGAAATGAGTGACCAGTTGGTGATTGCAGGGCGCGCGTTCCAGTCGCGCCTGATTGTCGGGACAGGAAAGTACCGCAGCCTTCAGGAAATGGCGCGGGCGCACGCGGCCTCCGGCGCGGACATGGTCACGGTCGCGGTGCGGCGCGTGAATTTGAGCGATCGCACGAAGGAATCGCTGCTCGATTACATCGATCGCGAAAAAATCTTTATCCTGCCGAACACGGCCGGGTGCTATACCGCGGATGAAGCTGTGCGGGCCGCGCGCCTTGGACGCGAGGCAGGGCTCTCGAACTGGGTGAAGCTCGAGGTGATTGGCGACCAGCAGACGTTGTTTCCGGATACGGAGGAACTGGTTCGCGCGACGCAGATCCTGGTGAAAGAGGGTTTCATCGTTTTGCCGTACACGAATGACGATCTGGTTGTTGCGCGCAAGCTGATCGACGCGGGCGCTTCGGCCGTGATGCCGTTGGGCGCGCCCATCGGCTCCGGCATGGGAATCCAGAACCACGCGAACCTGCGGATTCTGCGCGAGCGCATCACGGAAGTTCCGATGATCGTGGATGCGGGCGTCGGCACGGCTTCCGATGCGGCCGTGGCGATGGAGCTTGGGGCGGATGGCGTCCTGATGAACACGGCAATCGCGGAGGCGCAGGACGCGGTCCTGATGGCGGAAGCGATGCGCGACGCCGTATCGGCGGGGCGCAAAGCGTTTCTGGCGGGACGCATGCCGAAAAAACTCTACGCGTCGGCATCGAGTCCGCTTACCGGGGTGGTGCGATAGAGATTGCGTCAGGGCGAGAAGTTTTTTATGACCGCATTGTTCGATGTCGTTCAGCCGTTCGAGGCAAGGGAGGCCATTTCCGACCGCCTCCACCGTTTCGAACCGGGCGAGGTGGTCACGTGTGATTCGGGCCGGAAAGGTCCGACACTTACGATCGAGGCGGACACTATTCTATTTCTCGTGGACAGGTCAACTTTTGATAGAAGCTGCAAGTTCAAGAATGAGGGCGGCGGCGCCGGATGGTGAGCCTTTCCTGGCGTGACCTGGCTTATCTCAAAGTCCTCTCTATGTGATGCCCAAACACCAGGAATTAGGCTATCCTTCCGTGGTTCGAAAGCCGGATCATTCGAACCAGACCGAATGTCCACCTTTTCTTATCGCTTCTTTCGCGCCGTGGGGCGGGTCTTTCCGAACTGCGTCACGCAGACGCAGGCCATCGCGTTCAATATGTTTCTTGCGTTTTTCCCCATGCTTCTGGTTGTCCTCGGAATGATTTCCACTTCGATGCCGCTCCGGGATGCCATGCAGGGCATGGTCGACAAATTGGGCCCGTTGCTGCCTCCCGGAACAGTTACGATTCTCCGCGCATTCGTTACGCGGCACAGTTCACATCCCCTCGATTGGATTTTGCTCGGCATGGGCGGAACTTTGCTCGCCGGCACCCAGATGATGAAGCTCATGATGGAAGGGTTTCGCATGGTGCACGGCGACAGCTACCAGTCGGGTCTTCTGAACCGGCATGTCCGTGCGCTCGTCCTGCTGTGCGCGACGATTCTGCCATCCATCCTCATTGTCAATTTGGTTGTATTCGGCAAGCAGGTGCGCACCTGGATGCTGCACACGTCGTCGATGCCGGTATTGATCCGGCTGGTTTGGGACGGACTGTACATCCTGGCGACAATGCTGATAGCAATGATCGTCCTGACGATCATTTACAGCGTAGGGCGCTCCCGCACCCAGGACTGGACAGCCGTGGTGCCTGGGGCAGCGGTCGCCACCGTGCTGTGGTGGGTCGTTAGTATCTCCCTCGGATTCTATCTCCGCCACGTCCCATACAGCATGATCTACGGAGGCCTGGCGGTAACCATCGGCCTGATGCTCTGGATGCAATTGACCTCGACCATCCTGCTGATCGGTGCCGCATACAACGCTGAGATACAACAGTCCGCCCCAATGACTATTTCCCGCAAATAGGAGTACACTGGTTTCAGAGAGTTCGGTCGCGGGAGGCAGCGATGAGCGAGATGCGAGTCGAGTGCTATGCCGGGTATCGAGCCGATCAGCGACCCATCCGGTTTACCTTGCGCGGCCACGTTTTTGAAATCACTGAAGTCCAGGATCAGTGGTATTCGCCCGGCGCCATCTACTTCCGGGTCCGCACAGCCGACGGGGACTACTTTGTCTTGCGGCATGATGAGGCTCAGGACGTCTGGAGCCTCGATGCATACCGTTCCTCGCGCGAGCGGCCGGACCTGCCGGAAGCCGGGGAAGTTGCGCTGAGCTGAACAGGAAGCTTCGTTGACTTTTACGTTCGGATTTCCGCTGAGCAGGTTTATTCCCCCACCTTCGAATATCTCCGAGACATCAATGGTGCCATCTTAGAACGTAAACCGATATATTTAAATCTAGTCAATCAATTCCTGTGACAAGAAGCTGGACTTACATCTCACTTCATGATAATTAAACCGCCACAATCAGTGCCGGGGGTACGCTCATGAGGGCTTCAATACAGATGTTCGCAAGAATCCTGATTTTCCTTTTGGGTCCTCTAGTCCTATGTCCAGCCGCAATGGGTCAGAATCCATGCGGATCCGCGGTCAGCTTGCCGGAATTCAGTTGTCTTCTCCAACTTGGGCCGATTAACTTGACTGTAAAGAGAACAATTGTGGGCAAATCAACCGACCCATTGGACCTAAGCACTGCAAGGGCTCTGCAGGACGCCGTCAATTATTGGGACAGGACTGTTCAAACGGAATTGACCCCTGTTGAAAATGGAACCGTGCTCACGCTCCTTGGGAGCCAAGATTCAGTTTCCCGAATCTCCTCGCTTCAAGGCCCGCCCCCCGGGAATACGAGCTACTACCTGACTCCCCGTTACAGTTTTGAGGTCTCTATTGAAGATGCGCGGTTGAATGATCTTGCCAAGAAATGCGTGACAGTTACGATTAACCGGCCCAATGGCAGCGCTGTTGTCCTGACTAAGCCGACAACGCTAAGCAGTAAGCCGAATCAGCCACCCGCCTGCACGGCCGGCGAAAAGGCAAAAGCGCAAATTTGGAACATGTCGGGAGATCCAGACATCGAACGCACGGATCCGCCGATTGTCCGGTTGGAAATCACGGGAATATCCAATCCGAGTAAACCCAATTCCCCGTGTGAATCAACATTTGATTCAGTAACGTCCGATGTCCAAGCAGACGCAGCATATCAATGGTTTCAGTATGAGTGTTCCGCTGAATACGTGATCGCTCGAGTCGGCCAAGCGTTTAATACCAGGCTGGTTCTAGGGATGTCCGTTGAGAAGAATGACGAGTCGGCTCCCACGCTTTCAATAAAAGAAGACTTGCTGAAGGATACGACTTTAGTTTTTTCAGTCAACGGGGATCAAAGCATTCGAGATCAGAATGAGACATCCATTGACCAGGCCTTTGATGGCACCTGGACGATTGATTGGCGAGTTACCACGATCGGATGCCGGTTATACCCCGCCGACGACAGTGCGAACGCGCCACTGGTTGTGCGATCCCGTGTTTTCCAGCAGTTTCAAACCGCGAATGGAATCGTCGTGGGATGGCCCAAAATTTTTGATGTGGCCAGTCTGCAGCGTATGCTGGACGCGACCGCGACACAGCTCGCGGCAATCTCCGGGTTCAATCCTGCCCCAATTAACGCCGCCATCGGAAATTTGCAGGGAATTACGCGGGAAACGTCCTATGTGAACGCGCAGCTGACGACAGCACCCACGCCATCTTTGAACACGGTGACAACATCGGGAACGACTACGCCGAACCAGACCCAGACAACGACTCCAAATGGGCCAACGACGGTAACTTTGCAGTGTCCGGATGGATCCTTACCGACGATTGGAGGCAGCGGAACGCTTGGTGGATGCACAACCGTGCCCGTTAGTGGAACTGGCTACACCGGGACTTCGGGAGCACCTGTCGCTCTGCCCGGATACGCGCCCGTCTCAGGTTCCGGAGCTCCTTTTACAGGCACCCTCACAACGACCCCTTCAAGTTCGTCTTCGAACACCTCGTACTCAGGGAACAGCCAGACTCAGTCAACGACAGCCAACCAATCCGTCTCCGGAGCGGTGCCAGCGGCAATCGCTGCAACCCCAATCGCCGCGCCAACAAACGTTGGAGTCGGAAGTGCAGATATTCTTGCCGAACAAGTCCAATTGAATTCGCAAATTACCACCCTGCGTTTGTTGTTGCAGGGAGCTCTCTCGGACCAATATTTGCTCAAGAATTCAAGAGCCGTTGGCGAGCGTTTGCAGACGACGTTGGGATTTACAGTGGCGATTGATCCCCCGCGCCAATATAAACACGCCATCGCTGAAATTCGCATCTACGTAGTCCCCACCAAAGGCAATCTCAGCCCGAGTATCATGACCCTCCTGCCTCTCGAAAAGACTTATAACGTGGCCAAGGTTACCAGCAATCAGCGTGCGTTTGGGGGAGGAGCGGTAATTGAACCGGTTTCAGTGGGATTTTCTACGGGGAAGTCCAAAGACCGTTTGTACTTGGCGAAGGATACGGACACAATCGCGCTTCAGTTTCCTCTCCCCATTCTGAAGACCTCCCAATGGCCGAATGGTTTTCGCAGGAACGTTCCCACACCGCTGCCGCAAAAGCTGGGAGACCTGGCCAAATCAGCCGTCGAATTTCAGGCCATTGGGGATTGCGAGAAGGACCAAACCTATGCAGCCCCGCACGCGCGACTTGAATCTGACGTCGACTATGCGACCAATTTCGGTTTGCAACCGGTCTCCTTCGGCTGGCAATTCAGACCCGTGCTCGGGGCGGACTATGTGCAAGGGGGAGAGCGTCAGGTTTTTGCTCAGCTTGCCCTGGGCGCGGGGCTTGGCGAAACATATAACCCTAATGTCTATATAGAGACGAGATGGCGAGAATATGACCCTGACACTCAGGTTGTTGGCGCCGTTTACAGCGATGCCTGCAGCATAGTTGAGGTTCCCAGTGACGTTGCGATTATCAATCAGCCAGCGGTTCGAAATGTCAGCACAACGGATATGGGATCGGGCCAATTGAAGCTCACGGCAACCGGTAACTTCTTCACGTCGAGCCTTAGTGTTCTGTCCGGCCAAAGCGCACTGTCCACGGTTTTCTTCGATGGTAAAGCAATCGAAGTCTTCGGAAACGCGCACGACCTGATCGAAGCGGGAGACCTGAAGCTTGTCGGACAAAACGGACAAAACACACCGTTTGCAATCGCCGTGGATACGTCGAAATCCCGGAACGACGTCTGTGGGATTACCGCGTCAAAACTCCGCGCCATCCCCAGGCCCGATGGAAATTCAGTGGCGACTCTGGATCTCACTATCGGCGCAAACTTCATGACTCACGGCGAAGACGGCGAGCCGAGACCATTGGTTCTTATAGGGAGCCAGGTTTACGGTCTCCGGGAGTCGCCATTCTTGAATGAACCAGGGACTCGATGCGATTCCTACCTTCCTACGACATGCAGATATCGATTCATAGCTCCGACGACGACCCTTCGTAACGCGCAGACCTTCGATGTCCGCGACTTCGCCTGGGAACAGATGGCATCGACAGGGCATATTGAGTTTCTACCTTCGTTCACTTCCGTTAAGGCGCTTGCGGCGGGGCCGCAACTTATCGTCACCCAGCCTGCGACTCAGGAGGTTCAAGTCGGAGAAACAGCGACCTTCTCCGTCGAAGTTGCAAGTGGAGTAGAGGTAAACTACCGGTGGTTTAAAAACGGCAAGTCCCTCGACGATGCAACCTCGCCGAGCTACACATCTCCGGCTGCCACAAAGGCGGATAATGGAGCAAAATACAGTGTTGTGCTTTCGTATTCGGAAGGCAATTTGACCAGCTCCACAGCGGTACTGCAGGTCGACGACAACCCGCCGGCGCAGCCGAAGACTGGGGGATCTCCCAAGGCGTCTGGTTCAGGCATTGGGTCCGGCAGCAAGACCAACGATTACGAGATTTCGGGATTTGATTTTACCAGGATAGGAAAGTCCTGCGATCCGAATAAGAAGCCATTCACGGATCCATGTTTAAAGATTTATGTGGACTCAGGAAAAAAAGACGTGCTGGATTCCATAAATTTTGAAGTTGTGAACGACAATACAGCTATTGTGCGAAACATTATCACAGGCGCAAAGACCTTACGATTTCTGCTTTATAGCGATTTGGATGGGGACAATAAGCCTATTGATTCCGGGACGGTAGAGTGGGATGTTTCGATCCCAAAATCATCCGATGAAAGCAGCGCAAACGTGGTCGGGTCGCCCGCATTTCTGTATATGGGCGATAGCCAGACGGTCTCGTTTTCGAGTTCGTCCTTATCGAACCTGCAGGATCCCGTCACTGTTACTTTTGAGGGAAAGTCTGTCCTGGGCGCAACGTTTGACAAGAACAAGAAGGTCCTAAACGTTCCAATTGCAACCTCGATTACAAGTCTGCCCGGCCATAAAGAACTTTCGATTGATGTGCCATCGGACCAGCCCGGCGGGAATCCCCAAACTGTGAAGTTAACATTTGACGTGATAAAGCAGATCATAAAGGAATAGCGGCCGACAATTCACATTTGAGTGAGGTCCTTGAAGATACTCGAAATTGACAAGTGCCAAACCCGCCGGCGAGCGTACTTTCCGGACAAATCTGCGGTACCGCCTGCAACTTTTTTCCCTCCCTGGGGTTAGGATAGGAGTGTGAGATTTACAGGCCCACCCCTTAACTAGAGCTTGGGTAATTCCCGCTGAGGGAGCCGTAAGCATGAAAAGCAAGCCGAGCTTCGGATTCAAATTTAAACCCATCGGGAAGCGATCCATCACTGCAATGGCAGCGGTTTTTCCGCTCGCTGGGCTCATCCTTTCCGCGCCGTTTTTTCTTTCCGCGAAGGGCAAGAACAAATCCGCTAACGTATCGAAGGCTATGACCAGTCTGCCCATTCAAGGCCTGACGGATGACGAAGCCGTCCTGGAGGCGCTCAACCGGTTGGGTTTCGGGCCAAGACCCGGCGACGTCGAGCGCGTCAAGCAAATGGGACTCCAGAAATGGATCGATCAACAGCTTCATCCGGAAACGATTTCTGACTCCGACGTGGAAGCTCGCCTGGACCGATTCCCCACGCTGAAAATGTCGTCTGCCAAGCTGCTCACGGAATTTCCCCAGCCGGCGGTGGCCGCTCGGCGCGAGGGCATCTCTGTCGAGGAGTACCGCAAGGAGCAACAGCAGCAGAACCGAGCCGCGGCGCAAGCCATGCAGTCCGACGTGCAGATGGCCGATGATCGCGGCATGCCGAACTTCGATGCCGGCAACAGCAACAAGAACATGGACCCCCATGCGGATCCCGGCAAATCAAGCGGTGGAGGCAAGGGCCAGGCCGGATTCGGCGCTCCGATGTTGAACTATCAGGACGTTCACACGCCGCAGCGGATCGTGGCTGAGCTTTCCATGGCCAAGGTCACGCGCGCCGTGTACAGCGAGCGGCAGCTGGACGAAATGATGGTGGATTTCTGGTACAACCACTTCAACGTTTTTGCCGCCAAGGGCGCTGACCGCTGGCTGATTACCTCCTATGAGCGCGATGCCATTCGCCCGAACGCCATGGGAAAATTCCGCGATTTGCTCGAAGCCACCGCGAAAAGTCCGGCGATGATGTTTTACCTCGATAACTGGCTCTCCGCCGATCCCGTTGCGTGGGCCAAGCTTCAGCAGGAACAGCAGGCTCGCCAGCAGCAGCGGGCGATGCGCGGCGGGTTCGGGCCGTTCGGGATGCCACGCTTTCCCCAGGGCGGCGCTGAGAACGCGGCAGGGAAGAAGCAAGAGCGCGGCCTGAATGAAAACTACGGCCGCGAACTCATGGAGTTGCACACACTCGGAGTGGACGGGGGATACACGCAGCAGGACGTCATCAATGTCGCGCGGGCTTTCACCGGATGGTCGATCCGGCAGCCGCAGCGCGATCCGGAGTTTTTCTTCGACGACCGCATTCATGACATTGGCCCGAAAACCGTCATGGGGCATGAAATCAAAGCCGGAGGGATGAAAGACGGCGAGGAAGTGCTGGATATCCTGGCGCGCGACCCGCACACGGCGCATCACATTTCTTATGAGATCGCGCAGCGATTTGTTTCGGACAATCCTCCGGACGCCCTGGTGGACCGCATGGCCCAGACGTTCCTCAAGACCGACGGCGACATCCGCGAGGTGCTGCGCACCATGATTTATTCGCCGGAGTTTTGGTCGAAGGACGCTTACCGCGCAAAAATCAAGACGCCCTTCGAGCTGGTCGTGTCGGCCACGCGCGCGGTGGGCGCCGAAGTCGATGTCCCGCTCATGCTGGTGCAGTGGACCAACCGGATCGGCCAGCCGCTTTATCAATGCGAACCGCCGACCGGCTATTCCGACAAGGCCGATGCGTGGGTGAACACGGGAGCGCTGCTGAATCGTATGAATTTTTCGCTGGCGCTGACTTCGAATCGCCTTCGCGGCGAGCAGGTGGACATGGAGTCCCTGCTCGGCAGCAAGGACGCCACGGATCCCAACGCGATGCTGGACCGGTCGATTCAAGTGCTGCTCAACGGCCAGGTGTCGCCGCAAACTCGCGACACGCTTGAAAAGCAGTTGAGCGATCCGCAGATTTTGCAGGCGACTCTCGGCGATCCGGTCAAGCAGGTGAACGCCAACATGATCGCAGGGCTGGTATTGGGTTCACCGGAGTTCCAGCGCCGGTAGGTCTTGGGCAATATTTGAGAGTAGCTGTAGCCCGCGTCTTAAGACGCGGGGCTCTTGCTGAAATTATTAAGACCCTCGCCTCTATAGAGACGAGCTGCAGTAACGTCTTAGGAAGTTGAGGAGAAAGACCATGAATGTTTCTCGACGCGTTTTCCTAAAGAGTGGCGGCGTGGCCATGATCGGGATGAGCACGATTCCCGCGTTTCTCCAGCGCGCGGTGGCGGCCACTCCGATGCCGAACAAGAAAAAGCTGATCGTGCTTTTCCAGCGGGGAGCCGCGGACGGCTTGAACATGGTGGTGCCTTTCGCCGAGCCCAATTACTACAGGATTCGGCCGTCCATCGCGATTCCGCAACCGCGGCAGGGCGGCGAGGGAGCGGCAATCGATCTCGACGGTTTCTTCGGCCTTCACCCGAGTCTTGCTCCACTGGGGCCGCTATTTCATAGCGGGCAACTCGCCATCGTTCATGCGGCTGGCTCGCCCGACCCGTCACGTTCCCATTTCGACGCTCAGGATTTTATGGAGTCCGGCACGCCCGGCGTGAAAGCTACGGAGGACGGCTGGCTCAATCGCGCGGTGCAGGTTCAAACCGAAGATCATGCTTCTCCTTTTCGCGCGGTGGCCATGGGACCAAACCTTCCGCTCACTCTTCGCGGCGCCGCCCCGGCGATTGCTCTGCCGGACGTAAAGCAATTTCGCGTTTTGAGCCAGTCAGCGGCAGTCGAGGGTGGCTTCGAAGCGCTTTACGCGCAGACGGTGGACAATGTCCTGCGAGGCACCGGTACCGAGACCTTCGAGGCGATCGACATGCTGCGCAAGGCCGATCCTTCGCGCTTTCAGCCGGAGAACGGCGCAAACTATCCCAACGGCCGCGTCGGCCAGACGCTGCAACAGGTGGCGCAACTCGTCAAGTCCGACATCGGCATGGAAGTCAGTTTTGTCGATACGGGTGGCTGGGACAATCACGTGAACGAAGGAGGCGCGCAGGGACAGATGTCGAATCTGCTGCGCGACATGGGGCAGGGTCTCTCGGCGTTGCACCAGGATCTGGGCGACCGGATGGAGGACATCGTGGTGGTCACGATGTCCGAATTCGGACGCACGGCGCACGAGAACGGCAACCGCGGCACCGATCACGGCCACGCCAACGTCATGTTCGTGATGGGCGGTCCGGTTAAAGGCGGGAAGGTTTACGGCAAGTGGCCGGGACTTGCGCCGGAGCAGCTAAACGAAGGACGCGACCTCAAGCTCACCACCGATTTCCGTTCCGTGCTCGGCGAAGTAATCGGCGGGCACCTGGGCAGCGAGGATCTGAAAACCGTTTTCCCGGGCTTTGAAAATAATCCCGCGAATTTTCCGCATCTTTTGAAGGCTTAACACGGTTTTTCCGCGTGTCTAGTCATTCGACTGGCGAATGCGCATCCCGTAGAACGACCGGTACACAAACACAAAAGATACAATGAAAAATGCCGCGGACAGAACATGCGTCAGCATACTGCCGGTCTGCGCGGTCAACCTCACTGCAAGCTCGACGGCCAACAATCCGAACAGCGTGGTGAATTTGATCACCGGGTTGAGAGCCACCGAAGAAGTGTCCTTGAACGGATCGCCCACCGTGTCGCCGATAACCGTTGCGTCGTGCAACGGCGTCCCTTTTTGCTTCATTTCCACTTCGACGATTTTCTTCGCGTTGTCCCATGCGCCGCCGGCATTGGCCATGAAGATGGCCTGATAGAGCCCGAAGATGGCGATGGAAATCAGGTAGCCGATGAAGAAGAATGGTTCGAGGAAAGAGAACGCCAGTGTGGCGAAAAACACCGCGATGAAGATGTTGAGCATGCCCTTCTGCGCATATTTCGTGCAGATTTCGACGACCTTCTTGCTGTCTTCGACCGAGGCTTTCTCGACGCCCTCGAGTTTGATGTTGGCCTTGATGAACTCGACGGCGCGGTAGGCGCCCGTCGTGACGGCCTGCGTTGAAGCCCCTGTAAACCAGTAAATCATTGCTCCGCCGGTGATCAGGCCAAGCATGAAGGGCGCGTGCAAGAGGGAAAGCTTGTCGACGTTTGTCGAGAGCCCGTTGGTCAGCGCCATGATGATCGAGAAGATCATCGTGGTCGCGCCGACCACCGCCGTGCCGATCAGAACGGGCTTGGCCGTCGCTTTGAATGTGTTGCCCGCGCCGTCGTTCTCTTCGAGCAGGTCCTTGGCGCGCTCAAAATTCGCGTCGAAGTTGTAATCTTTCTTCAATTCTTCCTTGATGTTCGGAACTTGCTCGATCAGGGACAGTTCATAGACTGATTGCGCGTTGTCGGTCACCGGACCGTAAGAGTCCACGGCGATCGTTACAGGTCCCATGCCCAGGAAGCCGAACGCAACCAGGCCGAACGCGAAGACGGGAGCGGCGACCATCAATGCTCCCAGCCCCGGCAGTGAAAAAAGATAGCCGATGGACATCAGAAGGACCATGGCGAGTCCCAGGTAATATGCGGAGAAATTTCCGGCGACGAAACCGGAGAGAATGCCCAGCGAAGCGCCGCCCTCTTCGGCCGACGTGACGACCTCTTTCACGTGCCGCGATTCAGTCGAAGTGAAAGCCTTCACGAGTTCCGGAATCACCGCGCCCGCCAGAGTGCCGCAGGAGATAATGGACGCCAGCTTCCACCATTGCGTGCTGTCGCCGCCCAGCGTTGGAATAATGAAGGCCGAAATCACGTAAGTCATCCCGATGGAAATAAAAGATGTGAGCCAGACCAGCGTCGTGAGCGGGGTCTCGAAATTCATCTTGTCGGCGTTGCCGAAACGCCCCTTGGCGACTGCGCCGTTGATGAAGTAAGCCGCGGCGCTGGCCACCAGCATGGCGATGCGCATCACGAAAATCCAGACGAGCAACTGGACCTGCACGGTGGGATCCTTAACGCCCAGCAGGATGAACGTAATCAATGCGACGCCGGTGACTCCATATGTCTCGAAGCCGTCCGCGCTCGGACCGACGGAATCTCCCGCGTTGTCGCCCGTGCAGTCCGCGATGACGCCGGGGTTGCGGGCGTCGTCCTCCTTGATCTTGAAGACGATCTTCATCAAGTCGGAACCGATATCCGCGATCTTTGTGAAGATGCCGCCGGCGATGCGCAGCACGGCTGCGCCGAGGGATTCGCCAATGGCAAAGCCGATGAAGCACGGCCCCGCGTAGTCCCCGGGAATGAAGAGCAGGATGAAAAGCATCATCAAGAGCTCGACGCTGATCAGCATCATGCCGATGCTCATGCCGGCTTGGAGGGGGATCTGATAAATCGGATACGGTTTGCCGCGCAGACCCGCGAATGCCGTTCGCGAATTCGCGAACGTGTTCACCCGGATTCCGAACCAGGCCACTCCGTAGCTTCCCGCAATTCCAATCAGGCTGAAGAGCAGGATGATGGGAAGCGTGGTGCTGATGGGCTTACCCGGAACGGGTGAAAGTACGCCGAAATACAGTACGATCACGATGGCGATGAACACCCACAGAAACAGCAGGAACTTGCCCTGCGTGATGAGGTAGGTCTTGCAGGTCTCGTAGATCAGCTCGGAAACTTCGCGCATCGAGCGATGCACCGGCAAGTTTTTCAACCGGCTATAAATGGTCAAGCCGAAAATCAGTCCAAAGACGCAAAACAAAAGTCCGAAGGTCAACAGTTTGTGACCATCTACCCCCAGGAACGCAACCTGCGAGAGGTCGGGAACCTTCAGATTTGCCTCGCCTCCGGCACTTTCCTGCGCCATGGCGGCGCTAGCGCTCAATAAAGTCAGCGCGGCGCTCAGGGCGCCAAATTTCGCAAATCGGCTTCGAAGCGGGCCAAAGCCCGCGAGCCAGGTACGCATCAGCAATCCTCCATTGAAACGATTCAATCAGGCGAACTCGTTCGATTCACTTTCACTTCCTGCAAACCATTTTTCCCCCGGGCGACCGTTCCCAGGGAATGCTTCAGGCATGGGTGACCGGATTTCCCACAGGTTGCCACAATAATGCAGGGACAGAAGTTATCCTACAAGTCCCACCCATAAATCGCCGTACCTGGAGCTTCGGCGGTCAAGGACACGCATACGACACACCGGGGTAAAAACAGAGCTATTTTTTATATCACGCCCGAGTTAGAGGGTCAAACAGTTCCCAGCGTTGGAATAGGAAAGGTTCATCATATCTCCCGGCGGAATTGAAGTGTATGAGTCCGAAGCGAGTGAAGGATTTGGATTTGTATCGGGGGTTGGGCCGCGCGGTCGTCTCCCGAATCGTTTTCGCATCTCGCGCTCGCCGCGTCTCTTACGACGGTTTGATCGTAGGATCCAAACCGCGAAGTGACATCAGCGGGTTGTTGGGCGATTCTGAAGGCGCCGGTTTGGTGCACAGCGCCACGGCTTCAGCCATGTGTTCGAGCTCCTGCTGCTTCATCGTCTGCCATCTGGCGAACGCGCCTTTCTCGGTGGCGACCTCATCCAGGTTGTGCCGGATGCGGTCCAGGGATTGCGCGGTTATACGCTCGAGTTCCAGTTGAATCTGGGTGTTCATCTCGTCCTTCCGGGCCCAGTATTCCTCAAATTGCTTTCGCTGGCCTGCTTCGTAAGCATTGAGGGCTTCCTGGCGCTGGCGCGCATCGCGGAGAACTTCCTCCATCGAAATTCCCGCGGCGTCGAGCGCCATCAGGACGGCTGCCCGCTTTGCGTCGTTCGACAGCCCGCGGACATGGTCATTGCCGAGCATCTCAACGACCTTGGTGATGCTGTATCCCATGCGAGGGTTCATGATTCCCGCGGCCCGGTAAACGTCCTCGGGGGACTGCAGATCGCCGTGGAATTTCGGGATCGCGTTCCAATCGTTATTCGCCGTTCCCTGGTCGGGCGAAGGAGTCTCGGCAGGCGGGGGAGCGACCATGACTGGCGTTGCACTCGCTTTTCCGTTGGGAGCTTCCTGCTTTTGGCGCCGGAGCGCCATATCGAGCCATCGGGTTGTCATTTCGGTCCTTTCTTCGTGAGACGGAGATCGTTGTGCTTGTGGGCCAGGATTCTTCGGAGCATCAAGCTCACGGGGATTCGGAGCGCGGGAGGAGGTTTTTCGGGACTTTTTCGCGGTCGGCGTTCACTGCTGCCGATTCGGCCGGATCGCGTTCGCCCGCTTTTTCAGGGCGGAAGGTCCGGTTTGGCATTCGGTTTGAGATCAGCCGCATTCTGGGCTCCGGCATTTTCCCGTTTTTGGTCTGCTGCTTGAGTGGTGGGCTGAATTGATTCTTTTGCAACTCGCTGAATCCCAAAAATATACTCCCCACCCTCGCGGCGACAGTACCTGGCGATCCCTATGAATTCCTCCCGAAGCGCCTTGACCCTTACCATGGTCCCCACCCGAACAGGCATCAAAGCTCGAATACAGGCCCCGGACGGCGACCTGTCTTCCATCCTCGCTGGAGCGTCTTGCAAATTTCCGGTTTCCCCTTCGAAAGACACGGCGACGGCGACGAGTACAGATTTTCGTACCTCGGCCCTGATGCCGCCCATACCCGGATTCATCGGCAAGAAATCAAAGGACTTCACTGCCGGGGAGAAGATTTTTTCGTTGTTATTTCTTGGCCGTAGGTGGGAGTAGCCCGTTGAGGCGGAGGTAAACGGCGAGCGCGGCGTAATGGTCAATCAAATCATTCGTGACCTCCAGGGCGGCGCCGAGCCGCGTTACTTTCCTTCCTCCAAATATCGTCACCGTTTCAGCCATTTTTGCATCCGTCAGTTTAGAGAATGCCTGGGCGCAAAAGTCCATCGATGCTTTAAGCCCGGCAACGAGCTTTTCCTTTCCGTCCGCTTCCGCGGCTTTCGGCCCCTGCGGCGCCGGCATATCGGAAGCTTTCGCGCAGGCGAAGTTGTTGACCATCGCCACGTGCTCGATGGTCTTTCCGAACGTCATTTGCGCCGGCGTCGGGTGGTAGGCGTATTTCTCGGCGGGCATTTCCTCGGCGGCGGCAACCAGATCTTTGGAATACTGGTCGAACGTCTCACGCACCGTTGCCGAAAGCGGATTCGCGGCTGCATTCTGCGCCTTTGCGGCCATCGGCGTAACCAAACATAGGACTGCCAGATATATGAAATTTTTCATTTTTAATTTTCTCCTATTAATCCCATCCAAATGAGACTTCAATTCGGCGCTGAAGGTTATGCAACGCGATGATCCGATTGGCATGCGAAGGTGTCAAGCGGGAATCACATAAGAACTGTTGGGATGGTCCGGCATTGGATACTGGGTGTACTTACGGATCGTATGATTTGGCGGGTCTAACTCCTGAGATTACTTGTAATGTTGAAGAGTTAGGCCCACTTTGGGACTTACCTTCCCAAACCGAAAGAACTCGCTGCCCCGTGACGCTAAATCCAAATCCCATAGCTGGATAGCAAGCGTTAGGAATTCGGATTGGCATGGACGGAGCAAGAACAAGACTTTCAACGCATTTAGTCAGTTGGATTTAGAACGCGAACCTGGTCGAATTCAAAATCTATTCGGCTCATCTCAATCAGGAAATAAGGCTTCCATTGCCTACTACATAACTCCACTAACCGTGATGGCCTTCGGGGTGCATAGATCGACGGATAAAGCACGATGGTCGATCTTCGGAGGAAACCGTGAATGCCAGTCGCCAACCAAGAGGCCAGCGTTTCCATCAGATGACAAGCGCTGGCGAATCGTCAATGGGACGATGCGCCGGCACGGGTATGCGCGCGACGCTCTGATTGAAACTCTTCACACCGTTCAACAAAGCTTCGGCTTCCTGGATAAGCAATCCTGAAGTTCGTGGCGGCCTCTCTGGGCGCATCGCTGAGCCAGGCGTATGGCGTCGCCACTTTCTATCACTTCTTCACACTGAAGCCACCGGGAAAGCACACCTGTCTGGTGTGCCTCGGCACAGCGTGCTACATCAAGGGAGCAGAGGCGCTCGTTACGCAGGCGGAAAAGACGTTAGGGGTTGAGTGCGGAGAAACAACGCCGGACATGAAGGCGTCGCTACTAACGGCGCGTTGTCTGGGTTCGTGCAGCGTTGCTCCGGTCGTCGTTTACGACGGAGAACTCGCCGGCGGCGAAGAAGCGGGCCATCTTCGAGCGCGCCTCAAGGGTGGATGCACGCGTGAGCACCGTCGAAGAGCTTGATCAGATTAGCGGAGAATGTCCGGGTCCAGCGGCAAAAGGCGCGCCATGAGATCAACGTTTGCGTAGCCGCCGGGTGCCTCGCACTGCAAGTGATGGTGTGAAGGACGCTTTGGAGAAACAGGTAGCCACCGCGGGGATTCCCTGCCGGGTCCGCGGCGCCGGATGCATGGGACTCTGCTCTGCGGGGCCACTGGTCTCTGTAGAACCGGACGGCTGTTGTATCAGAACGTGAAACCCGGAGCACGCGGAAATCCTGATTCGGAGCCTGGGCGGCGAGCGGGCGCGGAATCTGGAGTGCTCGCGCGAACAGCCATTCTTTAAACGCCAGGTGAACGTGGTACTGGAAAACTCCGGAAAAATCGACCCCGAGAGCGTGGATGAATACATTGCCGCGGAGGGTTACCGTGCACTGTTTCACGCGCTAACCGAAATGACCCCCGCGGAGGTGATCCAGGAAATTTCGAACAGCGGATTGCGTGGCCGCGGCGGCGCCGGCTATCCCACCGGTTTGAAATGGGGAACCGTGGCCAAGGCTGCGAGGCCCAACCAAGTACGCCATCTGCAACGCCGATGAAGGCGATCCTGGCGCGTTCATGGACCGCAGCGTCTTAGAGAGCGATCCGCACCGCGTGCTGGAAGGAATGACCATTGCGGCCTACGCAGTGGGCGCCAGCCGAGGCTTCATCTACGTTCGCGCCGAGTATTCCCTCGCCGTGAAGCGGCTGGAGAAGAGCGATCCGGGAAGCGCGCCGTCTTGGATTCCTGGGAACCGAGATTTGCGGTACTGGATTTGGTTTTGACATCGAACTGCGTCTCGGCGCGGGCGCTTTTGTGTGCGGAGAGGAAACGGCGCTCATCGCCTCGATCGAAGGGAAACGGGGCATTCCGCAGCCGCGGCCACCTTATCCCGCCAGATTCCGGTCTGTGGGAAGAGCCTACGCTCATTAACAATGTTGAAACTTATGCCAATGTGCCTGCTATTGTTCGGCGGGGCGGCGTCGTGGTATTCCTCGATGGGCACGGCCAAGAGCAAAGGGACAAAAGTTTTCGCACTCACTGGGCGAGTGAAGAACACCGGACTGATCGAAGTGCCCATGGGCATGACCTTGCGCGAGATTATCTTTGATATCGGGGGAGGAGTGCAGGAGGGTCGCAAGTTCAAAGCCGTGCAGACGGGCGGACCCTCCGGCGGCTGCATTCCGGAAGAGTGCCTCGACACGCGGGTGGACTACGAATCTCTGAAGGACGCCGGTTCCATCATGGGCTCGGGCGGAATGATCGTCATGGACGAAACCTCGTGCATGGTGAACGTCGCGCGTTACTTCATGGAATTCTGCATGAGCGAATCCTGCGGCAAGTGCATTCCTTGCCGCGCCGGGACGGCGCAGATGTTCGATCATCCTTCAGCGCATCACGCGCGGACTTGCAGGCGACCGCGACCTCGAAATGCTCACCGACCTGTGCGAGATGGTCAGCGCCACGAGTCTCTGCGGCCTGGGACAGACGGCTCCTAACCCCGTTCTCAGCACGCTCCGATACTTCAAGCAGGAATATCTTGAACACATTCACGCGAAGCGCTGCTGGCCGGGGAATGCCAAATGACGGCGGCCGCGAGGGTGGGAGCATGACCCGGCGAACGACGTAAGAACGCTCAAGATCAATGGGGCGGACATCAGCGCGCGCGCGGACCAGACTATTCTGGATGCGGCGCGCGAAAACAATATCGACATTCCCACCCTATGCCATCTCGACGGCCTCTCCGACGTGGGCGCTTGCCGCCTGTGCCTGGTGGAGATGGCGGGATCCAGCCGCTTGTTTCCTTCCTGCGTCACTCGCGTCGAAGAGGGAATGCAAATCTCGACGGCGTCCGACCGTCTTCGAAAATATCGGCGAATGATCCTGGAGCTGCTTTTTGCGGAGCGCAATCATGTCTGTTCGGTTTGCGTCTCCAACGGCTCCTGCGAACTCCAGACTCTGGGGCAGTCGCTGGGGCTGACGCACATCGAATTCCCTTATCGCTTCCCGCAGCTGCCGGTGGACGCTTCACACGCGCGATTCACGATCGACCACAACCGCTGCATTCTGTGCACGCGATGCGTGCGGGTGTGCGCGGAAATTGAGGGCGCCCACACCTGGGACGTCATGGGCCGGGGTGAGCAATCCCGCGTGATCACGGATCTCGACCAGCCCTGGGGCACGTCGGAAAGCTGCACCAGTTGCGGGAAATGCGTGCAGGCCTGCCCGACGGGAGCGCTATTCGAGAAGTCGCAGGTCGGCCTTGGGCGACGAGAAAGAACCCGGAGTTTATTTCCTATCTGAACGAGATGCGGGATGGCAAGCGGTGAAGAAGAAACTTGCCACGGTCTGGCTGGACGGCTGCTCCGGTTGCCACATGTCGTTTCTTGGACATGGACGAACGTCTGATCGAGCTTGCGCAGCTAGTTCGAACTCGTTTACAGCCCGATCGTCGATCACAAGGTCTTTCCCCGGGACGTGGACATCAGCTCTGGTGGAAGGCTCGGTCAGCACCGACGCGGATGAGCACAAAATCCGAATGGTTCGCGAGCAGCACGACAACGCTGGTCTCGTTGGGAGATTGCGCGGTCACCGGAAATGTTCCCTCGATGCGAAATGCATTCACAGTGGATTCCATTCTGGAGCGGGCTTTTGGAGACGCTGCTGTAAAGCGGCCGGAATTATTTGAGGGGCTGCCCCAATTGCAGCCGCGGGTGCGCCCGATTCACGAAGTGGTGGAAGTGGATGTATTTGTCCCCGGCTGCCCGCCATCGGCCGATACCATTTACGCGCTGCTTCGGGGTCTGCTCTCCGGCGGCGACGTCGATATCGCGCGGTTGACGCGGTTCGGCGCTTAGAAAGAATAGGAATCCATGACTCGCACGGTCGTCATCGATCCGGTCACGAGGCTCGAAGGCCACGCAAAGATCACTTTGCAGACCAACGACCAGGGCGAAGTTGAGTCGGCGCGCTTTCACGTCACGCAGCTTCGCGGTTTCGAAAAGTTTTGCGAAGGCAGACTCTTCTACGAGATGCCGACTCTGATGTCGCGCATATGCGGCATCTGCCCGGTGAGCCACCTGATTACCTCGGCGAAAGCCTGCGACGCAATCCTCGCCGTGCGCATTCCCCCGGCGGCCGCGAAGCTGCGTCGAATTCTCAATCTCGCGCAAATCATTCAGTCCCACGCGTTGAGTTTCTTCTATCTTTCCTCGCCGGATTTGCTGCTGGGAATGGAGTCCGACCCTTCCGAGCGGAATCTGTTCGGTGTGCTGGCCGCCAATCCTGAGCTGGGCCACGGCGGCGTGCGTCTGCGCCAATTCGGACAGCAGGTCATCGAGGTGCTGGGCGGAAAAAGAATTCACCCGGGCTGGGTGGTCCCGGGCGGAGTCAACCAGCCGCTTTCCGGCGGCCAGCGTGACCGCATTCTCGGCATGATCCCGGGAGCCTTGTCGATCGCGCAGAAAACACTCGTCTGGTTCAAGATCCGATTTGAATCTTTTCGCGACGAAATCCGCACATTCGCGAATTTTCCAACGCTTTTCATGGGACTGGTCACCGGCACGGAACGCCCCGGCTACTACGAAGGCAAGATTCGATTTACCGACTCTACCGGAAAAATCGTCGATGACAATCTCGATCCGGCACGGTATCCGGATTTCATTGGCGAGGAAGTGGAGTCTTCCACGTATGTGAAGTCTCCATACTATAAGCCCCGCGGATATCCGGAGGGAATCTATCGAGTGGGGCCGCTGGCCCGGATCAATCTCACCGAACGATGCGGGACGCCGCTCGCCGATCAGGAATGGGCCGAATTTCGATCGCTTGAGCGCGGCGCCGTCCTCAGCTCATTTCATTATCATTACGCGCGGCTGATCGAAATTCTCCACGCCGTCGAACGGATCCATGCCTTGCTCGACGATCCAGAAATCCTCGACACGCACGTTCGGGCCACGGCTTCGCTGAACAGTGAAGAGGGAATCGGAGCTTCCGAGGCGCCGCGTGGAACTCTCATCCACCACTACCGCGTAAACGAGCAGGGCCTGATTACCTGGGCCAACCTCATTATTGCCACGGGTCACAATAACCTGGCGATGAATCGCGGGATTCTGCAAGTGGCGCGGCACTATGTGCACGGGGAAAAGCTGACGGATGGCATGCTTAACCGCGTGGAGGCGGTGATTCGCGCATTTGACCCGTGCCTGAGCTGCTCGACACACGCGGTCGGGCAGATGGCGCTTCATGTCCGTCTGGTTACCCGAAGCGGAGAATTGCTGGACGAGGTGAGGCGCGCATGAATGGCTGGACGAACACGACGGAACGCCCCTCGATTATGGTCGTCGGATACGGAAATCGACTGCGCAGTGACGACGGCGTTGGATGGCGGGTTGCCGAGGAGCTGGAGGCCTGGCACGGCGCCTCGCGCATCGATGTAATTTTGTGCCAGCAACTATTGCCGGAGTTGGCGGAAAGGATCAGTCGCGCCAAGTCAGTTTATTTTGTCGATGCCCATGGCGTGGGCGTTCCCGGCAAATGGCACTGCCAGCCGGTCGAGGTAGAATACGACCTCTCCGCGTTTGGCCACCACGCCACGCCGGGCACCCTTCTTGCCCTGGCCCGCAATTTGCGCGGCGTGGTGCCGAGAGCGTATTTATTCAGTGTGTGCGGTGAATCGTTCGAGTTCGGCGAGGAATTGTCGCCCGTTGTCGCCGCCGCCGTCCCGTTTGTGGTGTCGGCAATCAAGCATCATCTGATGGCAGTGCAATTGGGATCATGGGCTAACGAAATGACTTTGTTGGACCGCTGATGAAATCATGGCCGTGGGCAAAGTTTAGAACCGACCAAAGTCGCGGGCATCCCGGCATCGGGAATTACGTTTAGGACTATGGCGCGGTCCAAAGCACCTTTCGATCCTTATTGAAGAGCGTGATCGAGGCGGCGGTAGTCTTCTTAACTTGGCCGCCCCTGGCAGGCTGCACTCCACTTCCTATATTTGCGACGAACCCGTCTTGATCGGAAAGCGTGAGGGTAGTTCCGTCCGGCGCCACACCCAGATGCGCCTGTATGTCGGCGCGCTCGCCCGTTAATGTCAGTTGAGAGCCCGCGCCTTCCAATATGCTCATCGAGAGTCCGGCTTTGTGCTGCGTGTCCGACATCAACAGAAACGGGCCAGCCGGCTTATCATCGTTCAAAGACAATGTAACGAGCGCGGTGCCGCTTTGATCGCGAAGCTTCAGGCTGGGTCCCGTTCCGCCCATGGACAGCTCCGCGCGCACTTTTCCGCTCGCGTCCTTCAGAACGAAGCTCTCTGCTTCAATATTTTTTGGCATCGTAAATGCCGGCGCAGGTGGCGGGGCGGGAGCCTTCGCCGGCTTGCGCTGCGATTGGCCCATCAATCCAAGCGACGCGACGGCGACCAGGCAAGCCAGCGCGCCTCGTTTCAGCATGCGGTTCTGTGCTTCCAGCCGCTCGATGCGAGATAGGATCGGGTCTTTTTCGCGGAATGCTTCGCTCATGTGACCTCCGGAACTTGTTGGATTTTATCGGTTCCCATGCGGGTCCATTGAGAAAACATTTTGCTTCGGCGCTAATCGCCAACTACCGGACGATGGCCTCACAATTGATGGTGGAACATCTCTGATACAATCGGACCTTTGCCGACCGCTCCGATGGATTCACAGACGCCCCAAATTCATTTGCCGCACTGGTTGCAGGCCACCGTGGCTGCCGCAGGAGGCCTCGGTCTGTTCCTGATTGCGTTCTTGGATTCTTCGGTCCTGACGTTTCCGGTGATCAATGACCTACTGCTGATTGATTTGTCGATCCGTTTTCCGGCGCGGATGCCCTATTACGCCGCGATGGCGACGCTGGGGTCGGTGGGAGGCTGTCTGCTCCTGTATTACATCGCGCGAAAGGGCGGCGAGTCGATGTTTCGCAAGCACGCCGGCCCCCGGGCGGAGAAAATTCGCCTGTGGATCAAGCAGTATGGGTTCATCAGCATTGTCGTGACGGCGCTGCTCCCTCCGCCGACGCCGTTCAAAGTTTTTGTGATCGCGGCTGGAGCGCTGGAGATGCCGGTGCGCGCCTTCGTGCTCGGTCTGCTGGTGGCGCGGGGAATCCGCTTCTTCGGCGAAGGTTTTCTTGCGGTGAAATATGGCGACCAGGCGAGCCAGCTTCTGTTGACGCACAAATTTGGCGTCGCCGGGATTGCGTTGGGAGTCGTGCTGCTTCTGTATATCGCGACGAGGGTTGCGTTTCGGACCCGCCCGGCGATGTGAAGGCCGGGATACCTCAGCGATTTGCAAAACTATCGAACTCGAGGCGTTCGCTGACCACGAGGCTTTCCGCGTTCAGGTCGATGACGGCGATGAGGCCGCGCCGGCCGGGCTCCTCCGATGCGTAACGCATGTCTCGCAAGCGGACCTGAAATCCGCGGCCGACGGGCTCCACATGGGCCAGCGGAAACCGGGCGTAGCCCAGAAAATCAACGCCCGTCGCGCTGGCGACCGCATTCTGCAATGCCAGGGATTGCTCCGGCTTGAAAAAGACGTCGCCGCGTTCGGGATCGAAAACTGAGAAGGGGCCTAACGGCACATCCAATTTGAAAAGTGCGTTGTCGGTCTCAACGACGCCGGACCACTGCAAGGGATTTGCCGGCCGGGGGAATGCGCCTACTTCCAGCGGGGTCTGGCCACCGTATACCCGGGAATCGAGGAGCGCGATCGCGCGCCCGTGGGCGTATGCCCGTCCGGCGATAAACAACAAAACGAAAAACAGACCAATGATAGCACCGCGCTGACGCCCGCCCTTTCTTGGCTTCGCTCCGATTTCTCCGAGGATCAGGCGAAATAATTCCGGAATCAAAATTCCGCAAAGCAAAAAGAAAATAATCCAGGCATCCACTTCGGCCGTCAGATCGGAGCCGTACCAACTCGGACGGAAAGGCCACATCAGTTTTACGCCGTAACTGTTCAGCATATCCATGAGCAAATGAACCGCCGCGCCAACGGTGCAAATCAGCAAAGCGGGGAGGAACTCGACGGCGAGCCTCGGATACTTTTGCCCGGCGGCCCAGAAGACTGCCGAAACAGCGAACACAATCGCGACGGTCCCCACGTAGGAATGCGTCAGGGTGTGATAGCCATGCAAAAATGCGCGCGCTCCGCCCAGCCGCGTGAACCAATCGATGTCCGCGATCGTGCCCGATACCACCAGCAATGGCGTCGCGGCCCGCGTGACTTTGTTGAGCCCGGCGCGGCCAAGGGAGATCGAAGTAAGAGCATGCGTCACTGGGTCCATGAGAAGGGAATTCACCTCATCGGTTGGGACGAAAGCGCGGTATTTTTCCTGGCGGGTTCCAAGCGGGACCCGCACCGGCGCCGTGCGAATACTACACCCGATTGGGTACGACGAGGGTAAGCGCGTCGGGAACGATGCGAAATTCGGCGGGCAGGCTTCCGGCAGGTTCTCCATCAACCTGGATCAAAACGGACGATGAACCGATCGCTGCGCATTTAAGGGAAGTAGCTTTATGGAATTCAACATGGCGGGCGTGCCGCAACTGGCCTGTCCAGATCAATGGCATATAGGCCAGGTAACGCCATGCGCTTCGCGTTTTCACAAAGGCGAGTTCGAATTCAGGCCGGTGAAGATCGGCTTCGGTGGTAATCATGAAAGGTCCGCCGTAGTGTTTCGTGCGGCCCACGATGACGAGCGTTCCGTCGATCGCGCCTCCGGCAATCTGCGTCCGAAAAAGCGGGAAAGTCGTAACGCGTCAGCTGGCGAAGGCCTTCCTGCCAGTACGCCAGGATCCCGGCCTTGAGTCTTGATTTCGGGACGGACGGCGGCTACCAGTGCTCCATCCGCTCCGGCGCCCGCAACGCTCAGGAAATATCGCGGCTCGCCGCTTGATTTTTCAGGAGTAGCAAGGCCTAACGCAATGCGCCGATACCGGGAATCGATGAGCCGCTCGGCGGCGCGCGGCAAATTCCACGGGAGCGACAACTCCTTCGCGAGGACGTTCGCCGTCCCGGCCGGCAGCACGGCCAGAGGAACCTGGCTGCATGCGAGTCCGTTCACGGCTTCATTCAGGGTGCCGTCGCCCCCGCACACGATAGCGAGCTGCCGCGATTGCGCCACGGCCTGGCGCGCCAGTTCCGTCGCTTCGCCAGGTCCGGTCGTCATCTGCAATTCCGTTTCGATTCCCGCCTTGCGGAAAATGCGCCGCGCATCGTCGAGACGGCTGCACCTTGCGGCCGCCTCCCGCCTGGGGATTGACGATCAAGACTGCATCCCGGATTTCCGAAGTCACTCGGTCCGCTCCATTCTCATGCCCGACCAATTTTTCGACCCCATCGTTCAGCAGCATCCAGTTTCCGGGCCGGAATACAAATTGTATACTAAACGCCGATTCTTAATTATAACTCCGAGGCGCATGGTGAAGAGTACGCCAACAGCAAGCCAGATCGAAAAACTGCGGGAAGAACTTCGCCGCCACGAATATCTGTACTACGTGAAGGATGAGCCGGAAATCTCCGATGTCAGATTCGACCGGATGATGGAGGAACTTCAAGCGCCTGGAGGCGGAACATCCCGAACTGATCACGCCGGATTCACCTACGCAGCGCGTCGGAGGCGCGCCGCGCAAGGGCTTCGAAACGCGGCAGCACTCCCCGGCGATGATGAGTCTCGACAACACCTATTCGATGGAGGATCTCGAAGAGTTCGATCGCCGGGTGCGTGAACTCGCGGGGCGCGAGCGCATCGACTACGTCACCGAGCACAAATTCGACGGGCTGAGCATTTCTCTGATTTACGAAGGCGGGTTGCTGGTGCGCGGAGTTACTCGCGGCGATGGGATCACCGGCGAGGACGTCACCGCCAACGTGCGCACCATCCGCTCGATCCCGCTTCGCGTCGACGCCGGTGAACTCAAGAAGCTGCGTATGCCGTTGGATTTCGAAGTCCGCGGCGAGATCATCATGCCGCTGCGCGCCTTCGAAGCCCTGAATGAAAAGCAGGAGGAACAGGGCGGCAAGCGCTACGCCAATCCGCGCAATGTCGCGGCGGGTTCCGTGCGCGTCCTCGATCCGGAAATTACCAGGTCACGACAGCTCGATTTCTATGCCTATTACCTGCTGGCCGGAGGGCGCGAGCCGATGCGCCTGCATTCGGAAGCGCTCGAAGCATTGCAGAAGATGCATTTCAAGGTTTCGCCGGACTGGCACGTTTGCGCCTCGATCGATGCGGTGAAGAAGTTTATTAATTCGTGGGAAGCGAAGCGCGAAAAGTTGCCATACGAAATCGACGGCATCGTAATCAAGGTGAATGAAATTGCGATGCAGCAGGAATTGGGTTTCACCGCCAAGGCCCCGCGATGGGCCGTGGCCTACAAATATCCCGCGCGGCAGGAAACAACCGTCGTGAACGATGTCATTTTTCAGGTGGGGCGCACGGGAACGCTCACGCCCGTGGCCGTGCTCGAACCGGTGGAAGTCGGCGGCGTCACGGTGAGCCGCTCCACTCTGCACAACATGGACGAAATCGAGCGTCTGGGGCTGCGGATCGGCGATACCGTGATCGTCGAACGCGCCGGCGAAGTGATTCCGCACATCATCAAAGTCGTCAAGGAAGGGAAGCATCGCCGCGAGATCGTCATTCCCGAGCGATGCCCGGAATGCCACAGCAGAATTCACAAGGACCCGGAAGAGGTTGCCTACCGTTGCGTCAATGCAAGCTGCCCGGCCAAGCGCAAGGAATCGCTGATTCACTACGCGGGCCGCCACGCGATGAATATCGACGGCCTGGGCGAAAAAATTGTCGATCAGCTTGTGGACAAAGGCATGGTGAAGGATTTTGCCGATTTGTACGAATTGAAACTCGAGGACGTGGCCGCGCTCGAACGCATGGCTGAAAAATCGGCGCAGAATCTGCTCGATGAAATTGCGGCCAGCAAGAATAACAGCCTCGCCCGGCTGATTTACGCGCTGGGGATTCGATTTGTAGGGGAACGCACCGGGCAACTCCTCGCCGATCATTTCGCGTCGCTGCCGAAACTTGCCGAAGCGATCCGTGGAAGAACTTGTAGAGGTTCCCGAAGTGGGCCCCAACGTCGCGCAAAGCATCGCCGATTTTTTTTCCGAACCGGCCAACCAAAAACTGATCAAGCGCCTCAAGGATGAAGGTTTGAAAATGACCGAGAAGCGCGCTGCCCCGGAAGATACGCGATTCGCGGGCAAGACGTTTGTCTTCACGGGGGCGCTTGCGCGTCGCTCGCGCGATGAGGCGGGAGCGGAAGTCGCGCGCCATGGCGGAAAAGTTTCGGGTTCGGTGAGCAAGTTGACCGATTTCGTGGTCGTCGGCGCTGATCCTGGGTCGAAGTATGAAAAGGCTCGGTCTCTGGGCGTCACCATCCTGGACGAAGACGATTTCGATAAATTGTTGGCTGGAAAACTGGCGGTTTCACCCGGCCGGGTTGATTCGCAAGGGGCGTCATCGAAATCGAAAGGAAAACTCCGCGGGAAGCGGGCGTCAGACTGAGCCGATTCCCGCGTCGCAACGTTTGAAGGACAAGCCTCCGAAAATTGACCTTTTCTGGCCCTCCAAACCCCGAAATTTGACCGCGACTTTCCCTCGGTCGCGACGCTGGCGAATGTGTCCGAAGGTTAACGGGTGTGTAAAAATTACCAGCCCAATTCGTGGCGTCACAGCCGCTGCCACCCTGTCACTAGGCTCTATTTTACTCGCAACAAAAGAGTTACTCATACGTCCCAATTCAGGACGAGATGGCTTGTTACGTGCGCTGCTACGTTACAATCTCCGTGACCGGAGACTCCCAGGACAGGTGTAACAGGGCCTGGGACTGCAAGCAAAATGAGGAGACAGGAAAATGAGTAAAGCAGGTTTATCAGCGACAATTGCTCTAGCCGTTGGTTCGCTGTTCATCGCGGGCTGCGCGACGAAGGGATATGTAAGAAACAGCATTCAGCCCATCGACCAGAAGATTGACCAGGTCGATCAGAATTCTCAGAAGCGCGATTCATCGCAGGTTTCGGACATCAATAAGACGAATCAGGTCATCGACGAGGATGAGAAGAAACTCAGCGCAACCGACGAGATCGCCAAGACGGCCGATACGGAAGCCAAAGGCGCGACGTCCAAGGCAAACCAAAACTCGAAGGACTTGAACGACTTGCGCTCCGTGGTCGCCAATATTGACGACTATAAGCCTGCCGGCGAGCCGGTTGTTGTCCATTTTGGGCTGAACAAGGACACGCTGACAAAAGATGAAAAGGCAAAGCTGGACGAAGTTGCAACGCAGATTGGATCGCTCGCAGCGCTATTTCATTACCATCGAGGGCTTCACGGACCAGACCGGTAGCGCGGCCTACAATGACCAGCTGAGCCGCGCGCGCGCCAATCAAGTGATTTCCTACCTGGTGGGCAGCCACGATGTTCCCGTCTACCGAATCCATATGGTAGGCCTTGGGGAACAGAAGCTGATCGACAATGGCAAGGGAAAGAAGGCGCGCGAAGAGAGCCGACGCGTCGAGATCACGGTCTTTAGCGCCAAGCCGTTGAGCGCTTCCGCAACCGGGGCGAACTGATCAGTCCTGGCGTAATGTGGGCTGTCTCCTCTGGAACTGGGCCAGGCCAGCGACTCTGGCCGAATTGTCCGAGGCACGCTATAATAGCGAGTGGCGGGCAAGCCGGGTGATCGCTGGGCTGGCCTTCGCAAGAAGGCTGGCCGGGAGGAAAGTCCGGACACCGTAGTCTTCGGCGCTTCGCGCCTCAGACTAAAGGGCAACGCGCCTGGTAACGCCAGGGGACTGACATCGTTGAGGCAAGCTCGAGCGAGCCTTAATGGTTCGGCCACGGATAGTGCCACAGAAAATAAACCGCCGGTGCAAACCACCTCGGTGACCGGCTGAAGGAAAAGCCTTCAGCTGGTCTGATCGCGGCTCACGCGAGTGGGCCGTTGCAGGTGAGAACGCAAGGTAAGGGTGAAAAGGTGGGGTAAGAGCCCACCGCTCCGGTGGCAACATCGGAGGCACGGCAAACCCCGCGTGGTGCAAGGCCAAATAGGAGGGGAGAGCTGCCCAGCTCGTTATGACCCTCGGGTAGGCTGCTGGAGTCCTGGTGCGAACCTGGACCTAGAGGAATGATCACTGCGGCGCATGGCCTGCAACGGCTGCGCGCTGAACAGAATCCGGCTTACAGGCTTGCCCGCTATTCTTGATTTTGTCTCCCGTAAATTACCGGTTTTCTTATTCGATTTGGGAAGCCGTGTTTGCGAACTTCATTCCCACGGTTCACTCCGCCATCAGATTTCGTATTTTCTGTCGCATCCTTGGAACCATTTAGTACAAACCCATTGTCCTCCATGTTTTTTCGCGCCCACTGAGATTTCTCAGATTGCCGACGATAAATCCCGGATCAGGGTCTCGGGTTTCTTCTCCCGGCTGGCTGGAATTCCAGCGCCTGGACACGTGCCCAGGTCTGGAGCGTGGTACGATTCTAAAATTGGGTTTTCAGGACTTGCCGCCGCTGGAATCAAGGCGAGAAGAGAGTGGGACTTCCAAACATGAAGCGCATGATCCCTGTTGTGACAGCACTTATATTCGCGGGAGCCACGTTTGCCAACGGCCTCGGCGGGCAACGGCTCGAAAAAGTTGTCGGCGGCCAAATTATCGACATCGGTACGGACCAAATGTCGACCCCGCTGGCGGGAGAACCGATTCAATTCGACTTCAATCTCCTGAAGAGCGATACCGGAGACCCCATTGATAACACGAGCGTCAACGTGGACATCGCGCACAACGGGAAGACGATGGTCATCAGCGACCTCCTGGTGCAACTGCCGATTACTTACATTACCTACACATTTCCGGAAGCCGGTACTTACACCCTGAAGACAACCTTCTACAACGGAGACACTGTTCTGGCCACTGGGGCGTTCGTGCTAACAATCTCCGGATCTTCGATCAAGACGCGAATCATGTACGGTGCAGCCATAACGGTGGGCATCCTGTTCGTCCTTGGGGTGGGCTACTGGATAGGACGAAGGCAAGGGGTGCGCAGCCTCGCTGGGTGAACTGTTATGCTCTTCAGTTAAATTCAGTCTTTTGGGTTTAGCGCGAGTTTAGAAAAGCGTTCATCACACCGTTTGTACCGAAGGGGGATCACGATGCTAAGGCCAAAAAGATTGCGGAACGGCTCCTCGCATTTCTGTGCGATCGCAGGTCTGTCGATCCTGCTGATCCTTTTCATTCGTGCATGTCCAGTTGCGGCACAGGACGCGACGACCCTCCGGATTGAGCACGCCGAGAATGAGCCGCAGAATTGGCTTACCTACTACGGCAACTATGGCGCGTGGAGCTACAGCTCACTCAATCAAATCACAAGGGAAAATGTGAAGCAGTTGGTCCCAGTCTGGGCGTTCCAAGCGGGCTACCCCACGAACCCGTCACTCCGGGCGGGGCTCGAAGCGGCGCCGCTCGTCGTCGATGGTGTGCTCTACCTTGTCGGCATGCAGAACAATGTCTATGCGATCTACGCGGCCTCGGGTCATCGGTTGTGGAACTACATCTATCCGTGGCCAGAAAAGGGAGAAATCCCCGGAGCCAAAGGGTCGCGCGGTCTGGCATTTGGCGAAGGGCTGGTGTTCATGGGGTCACAAGATGCTCATGTCGTCGCCCTTGACGCGAAGACGGGAAAAGTGGTGTGGAACGTCGTCCTGGACGATGCGTCGAAATGCCGTTGCTCGATTACCTCCCCGCCTCTCTATGCCGGGGGTAAAGTGATCACCGGCGTTGCCGGCGGAGATGGGCCATTCCGTGGCTACTTGAAGGCACTGGACGCCGGGACAGGAAAGCTCGTTTGGCAATTTGATACCATTCCCGCGCCGGGCGAGCCCGGCTCTGAAACATGGGTTGGTGACTCGTGGAAAACCGGCGGCGTCGCCACGTGGCTGCCAGGTTCTTACGATCCACATTTGAATCTGGTCTACTGGGGAACCGGGAACGCGTTTCCGGACCTGGTAGGGAAGGGCCGCCAGGGCACAAATTTGTATGCCGCTTCTCTGATTGCTCTCGACTCCAATACGGGAAAATTGAGGTGGTATTATCAGGAAACGCCGCACGACGTCTATGATTTCGACTCCAATATGGAGCCTGTCCTTTTCGACGCTACCCAGGGCGGCCGAACGCGCAAGATGGTGCTGCACTCCAGCAAGAACGGCTACGCATATCTGCTGGACCGCGAGACGGGCAAGTTTCTCAAGGCGTTCCCATACGCAGCAACCGTGAATTGGACGAAGGGACTGGACGAGAATGGAAAGCCGCTAGAACCCCTCGTTCCCGAAGAAACCCGGACCGACCAGCTGACTTGTCCGGGCACAGCGGGCGCGCGTAATTTCAATCATTCCTCGTACAGCCCGCGCACCGGCTGGTGGTACACATCGTCCGCCGAACTCTGCAGCCGCATTCAACCCGGTCCGGATTTGCGGGCGGGCCGCGCGCTGAATCCGGATTCACCGCCTTATGTTGGCGCTTTTGATCCTTTGACCGGCAAGAAGCAGTGGACCTTCCTCACGAAATACGTCAATCAGTCGTCGTTGCTTGCCACCGCTGGGGATCTGATCTTCGGCGGCGACCTCGATGGCGGTGCGTTCGCACTGGATGCCCGAACCGGAAAGAAGCTCTGGTCCTTCAACACCGGAGCGCGCATTGACTCGCCTCCGATCAGTTTCTCCGTGGACGGAAGACAATTTGTCGCAATTGCCGCGGGAGGCGGAGCAGTCATCGACGGCCAGGTCGCAACACTGTGGCCCGAAACCAAAGATCGCCTGCCACAAACCGCCGCGACGCTCTTCGTTTTTGCATTACCGGAGGGAAAGTAGATTGCTTTGAGGGAACTTCTAGGTATTCCACCAAGGGGGGCTACATTGCGAAGCGCGCCGGAATCCAGCGCGCTTCGCAATAAAAGTTGCGATTGGTTTCGAGAAAAACTCCTACTTGTCGAGCATCTCGATGTAACCGAAGTGACCTGAGAGCGTCCCGGTCCACCAAATGCGATTCGGGTGAGCCTGGTCAATTTCGATACGCCGAAGATCGGTCTCCGGATAGGGAACCGGGTATTCAGCCCAATTGTTTGTTTTGGGATCGAGGCGGGCGAGCTTATCGACAGACTGCAGGCTCACCCAAATGTAACCGTTCTTCAAGTCTCCGCAGGGTGAATAGGTGCCCAGGTGATCTCCGGGAGGCATGAAGGTTTTCATGTCCGTCGGATTCTTGTAGTCGATTTCCCAGAGCTGCCCTGTTTCGTGCAGCGCCATCCAGATGTTCCCGTGGTTATCGACGCCTACTTTTCGAGGAATGGAGCCCGCGATCGGCGACTTGAATTCATCTATTTTGCCGGTTTCCGGATCCAGGCGGCCCGCGCCGTTATTGGCGTACTCCGCAAACCAGACGCTTCCGCCGCCATCGACGGCAAAACCGTAGGGGCCGACGCTCTTGCCGGATTTAATCCCCTCGGGCGCCTGGAAGAGCGTGAACTTGCCGGTTGCCGGATTGAGCTCAACCATTCCGTTCCCCCCGCCGCTGGCCAAAAAGACGTTTCCGTCGGGGTGCTGGCGAATGGTGTTGCCGACTCCGCCGCCCTTGATGGTCTTCGGCACCGGGAACGAGCGGAACACTCCGGTCCCGGTGTTCAATTCCAACCAGCGGTCGTTCGGACCGGCGTCGCTCATCCAAACGGTGTCGCCGCGACCGTTGCTGATTGCGCCGATCCGAACTCTGGGGGACGCAGCGGCCGGCGGAGTGAATACCTTGAAATTGAGGGTGTCGGGGTTGAGAAGGCCCACAACGCCGCCGTTTCTCTCACCGACCACTCCGTTTCCCTGGTCATCAACCGTCATCTCGTGCGATTCGGGTTCGATGCCGGGAATTTTGAAATCAACCACAACGTATTTGGTTTCAATTCCCTTGGCCAAAGTCCATGGGAGGCGGCTGTTGGGATCGGGTCGAGGCCGGGAGAAGTGCTCCGCGAAATAATCAGTGAGGGTTTTGAGTTCCTCAGGAGTAAAGTCCTCGGTTCCCGGTCTGGCGGCGATGTTCGTGCGCATGGAATCGATCAATGCGGCCCAGTTTTCGCGCTCTCCCCGGAAACTCATAAACCAGCTGGGTGCGTGGCACTGGCCGCATCGGGCAAGGGCCAATGCCTTGCCGGGCCCTTCCGGCAGGTCAGGCACAGGATGCTTGCTCCACTCTTCACCGCCACCGACGGTCCCTGGAGTGCCGGGCCAACCTGGGGCCAATGCCGGCGCCCTCTGGTCGGTCAGGGATAGGTCGGCTACGCCTGCTTTGGCGCCAGTGACATCGACCGAGGATGTCTTGCTCTGAAGCGCTCCGCCGATGGCCTGCGCAGTGTATTGCCCCACGGGTAGATTATTCACTGTGTAGCGGCCCTGTTCCTGTGAAACAACCATGAACGTAAGACCCTTCTGTGCGTCAATCAGCTTTACGTACGCTCCGGCGACGGGCTGCCCGGAGGCGCTTTTCACGACTCCCTGAATTACGCCCGGATTGTTTGCCCAGGCCGCCCCGGCGAAGAGAACAATTGCCAGAAAACCCGCAAGTTTGATTACTGAACGCATGAAATAAGCCTCCTGATGGATTGCAGTCGATTTCTGAACGGATCGTGTTACAGGCCGCAGCCAGGCGATTATTATTGAGTGAGGCATCTTCCCCGGTCCCCAATTGTTACCCAATCGGCATGCAACGCGCACTCGTCGTTAACAAAACCAGTTAAACGGTACACGCAGTATACTCAAAATCGGGGAAACGGCAAACATTCCAAACATCAACGCACGTCTTTTCCGGCAGTGAGACGCCGTCGTCATCGTCTGAGGAACAATTCAGACGAGAAGTGCGTCGCAGGTCCTGATCTTAACGGCCGGAACCGAAATTGCATCTCCAGGAAAGTCACGAGTTTCTGGAAACTGGTTGTCGATGTCACTTCACTTGGCATCGCTGGAGATTATTCGCAACAGAAGCTTCAATTCGGCGTTAAGATTAAAACCCGTTTCCATACTGAGGAGGATTCGTGAAAATTCGATCGTACGTGAAGTTCCTGTTGGCTGCCTGTCTTCCGCTCATCGCGATTTCGTCGGGCGCGCAAGACCTGGGGCCACACTTCACGAAAATTAAGGACGGAATCTTTGTCGAGACGGCCAAGTCCACACCGCAGGCAAATTCGAACGCCACCATCGTGCTGACCTCCGACGGGGTCGTCCTGATCGACACCGGGCAAAATGCGATGGACAGCCGGGAGATCGCGGCCGCTGTGAAAAAACTCACGTCTCAGCCGGTTCGGTTCATTATCGACACGGAGACCCATCCGGATCATTCCTACGGCCATTTTCTGTTTTCGCCACCCGCCGTCATCATCAACCATGAAGGCGCGGGAGCCGAGATGAAGGCCTCCTTCAACGCGAAGAGCATCAGCGATCAAGAGAACCAGTCGCCCGAGATGAAGGCGGCCCTGGATGGTTTCCGTCTGATCCCGCCGCAAATCGAATACGGCGGCGACAAGATGACTCTACGGCTGGGCGAACGCACATTCGAACTGATGAGCCTCGGCACGACGCACAGCCTGGCAAATACGGCGGTCTGGCTTCCGAACGAGCGCGTCCTGTTTGCTGGAGCGGTCGCGGTCGAAGGCCAGATCAATACGATCCGTCCCTTCACGAACATCCCGGATATGATCGCCATGATGAAAATGATGAAGGCCCTGAACGCCGAGGTCGTCATTCCCGCGCATGGCGTTCCGACGACGAACAAGATCTTCGATTTTTATATTGGTTTTCTGCAGACCCTCGTCCAGCGCGTGGGAAAGCTGATGGACGAAGGGAAAACCCTCGACCAGATCAAGGCCGAACTGAAGATGCCCGAATACGAAAACCTCGTCATGGCCAAGGAACGTATCCCGAATACGGTTGAGGCGGCATACCGGGCGATCAAGGCCGGCTATGTCGTCGATAGTCAATAGTTCTACGAGTGGGAATCGCCCGGCGGGGAAGCCCCGGCAAATTGCCGCGGTTTCAACTCAATTTCGGCAGAGCTTTCAACTCTGGGCTTGGCCGTGGACCACAAGCGCCGCCGGGGCTGTTTTGCCGGTCTCGAAAGAAAGCGAAAAATTCAGCATCCAGCAGTCCGGGTCATCCTGGTGCGTCATCGCGGGGAATTCGCCGGCGGCGGAAGGAGCAAGGCTCCAAACCGTGGGATGGCGCATGCCCGTCACGGCGCGGCTCAAATCAAGCGTCTGATCGCGCGTGACCGTTGCGGGATTTGTATCGCCCGACGCAGGACCGAGCAACAAGAAGTCGCGCTGTGGCGGAGCCGCGCCCAGGTGATTACCGTCCTGGGGAATCAGGGCATAGCGCAGAGTGTAGACGCCTGCCTTAATTCCGGTCCCGCGGTAATCCACGGCGCTGTTCGGAAAGCGAATCGCGCCGATCAGGGTGCCCTCGGCAATCTGCCCGAATGCGATGTCCTTGTCCTGGGTTGGACTCGCAGACGTCGGAACGGTCTTACGGACCCAAACTTCGCATAACAAGCCATTCGGGCCGGTTACCTGTAGCGCGTCGCCGGACAACACGTCGCGCATGGCGGGGGAAAGCTCCTGGGGCGCCGCCAGTGTTACCTTTTCCACCTTGTAGGTTTGCCCGGATGCAGGGAAGGCCGCAATGCTCAAAAGGATCAAAACGAAAACAGCGGAGAGGGTTGTCGGTTTTTCCAATTTCATCGGGTGAGTCTATATCTCGCGCACGAAAAGTTAAAGGCCTGTTGTTCCTCGTTTCGACGCCGGTTAAAGGGCGAATGTACCGACGAACGACCCGCGGCGTCCCGACTCTTTCCAGTTGATGCCCAGTTCATGGCCCTGGTATGAACTCTCCGTCGAAACCGCGGGCATCGCGTGCGTCAAATTGGACGCCAGCGGCGGATAGTAAACGCTCTCGTTGTGGCAAAGCATGTCATTCTCATCGATCGCTCGCGTGGCCAGATGAACTTCCTCTCCGGCTTGCAGATCCGACGTGCCGTGCATCTGGCCCATGGAAAACTCGATGGGAAGGGCTTCGACGGCAATGACATTCGAGAGCAATGCTCCGGCCTGTTCCTGCGCAAAATTGATCAGCGCCGCGCGCTGTTTATCATTCGCGTTGACGTCGACGATGAGTTTCGCTTTCACTGGAAGCGGATTCGAAAAGGGGTCACCGAGCGTGCTGCTCGCCCGAATGACAGCGACAATGCTGAGGCCGTCCAGAGCCATGTTCCCCCAACTGCCACGATCCACGTGCCAGGCCAAGATGGCTTCCTGGCCGACAACGTTGACTTCGGAACTCGCGATACAGGGGCCGGTATAGACGTCGGCGTTACGGGACTCCATGTACTGACCGGAAATCTGCGGCGCGGCGCCCTCGGCGGCAGCAGGATGAGTGGCCGCGATGGTTGGTACGGTCAGGAGCAATCCGAGAAAAACTCCGGCAATCTTCATTTGAGTCCTCCCTTCGATGCCTGAAAAATCATTCTTCCACTCCCGCAAGTGGCAGTCAATCCCGTTGCGTCAGCAGATTTCGCAGCAGCTGCGATCGGCGCGGCAAGATTGCGGGCTCACGAGCTTTCCGTCGGCCCCAATTAACGATTGAGTGATGGCGCACCAGAACGGCCCGATCGGAAGCCCGTCGTCCGGCTCGCCCGGAGCGCGGTAATGCTCGGTGTCAGGTGATTCGGAAAACATTTGCTTGGAACGCAGGCAGGAACAGACCTCACCGCGAGAGATCAGTGTCGTAAGTCTCGGCATGTCAGGCTCCTTGATTCCGCGCCGCGAGCAAAGCGCGCTTGACGGCGACGCGTGCCAGCTGCACTTTGTACTTGTTCTGGCTGAGCGGACGGGCGCCTTGCACCGCTGCTTCCCCGGCTTGCTCCGCCAACTCTTCGGACATGGCTTTGCCGGACAAAAGAGTCTCGGCCGCCGCGGCCCTCCACGGAATGGGGGCGACATGCCCAAGGATGATTCGGGGATCCTGGATCGTCGAGCCGTCCAGTTTGAAAGAAACGCTCGCAGTCACAAGAGGCCAATCGAGCATCTCACGCTGGCGAGCCTCGTAGGTCGCATTGCTCAAGTCGTGCGCCGCCACAGGAATCGTGATGTGCGTCAGGATTTCGTTGGGCTTCAGAGCATGTTCGCGTTCCGCCGCTGATTTGGGAGTCAGAAAGAAACTCGACATCAAGATGTCACGCGAACCACCCGGCCCGGTAATCGTCGCGGTTGCTCTTAACGCGATCAGCGCGGGCGCCAAGCTCGATGGGCTGACGAAATATGCCGGCCCTTCATTGCCGAAGATGGCGTGATACTTGTTCTCGCCACCCGGGACCAGTGATTTTCCGTCGGCATTCTGCGCCAGCAGGCCGAATCCGTTTCGGAAGTACCAACAGCGAGGCCGCTGGCAGAGATCGCCCGCCACCGTTCCCATCGTGCGCATCTGCGCGCTGGCAATTCCCGCCGCTGCCTTGGTGAGAGAAGGGAAGTCCTTGCTGACGGAAGTGTTCGTTCGGAGCTCTTCGATCGTGACGAGCGCTCCGATCACGGTTCCCTGCTTGCCCGTGCGAATGCCTTCCAGTTCGCCGATACCCTTCACATTCACCAGGCGTTTTGGTTTCTCGACGTAATCTTTCATCAGCGATAGCAGGTCGGTGCCTCCGGCAAGCACCGCGGCGTCATTCCAATTGCTGCCGAGCATCGCCACGGCATCCTTCAGTTTTGCCGGGTGCGTGTATTCGAAATTTTCCATAAGGCTGAGCCTCCTCTCTTACCTCCCGCCGCGTGCGTAGCCGCGTCAGGCTTTGCCGAGCGCCGCGAGCACCCGCTCGGGCGTCATCGGCAGTTCCGGGACGCGCACGCCAATTGCGTTGGCAACCGCGTTTGAAAGAGCGGGTCCCGGCGACACGGTCGGTGGCTCGCCGAGGCCGATCGGGCCCCGCTCGTCATAGCCCGGACCGGTCATCATGTGCACGACGAGTTCGCCGATGTCATGCATCCCGGCGAGCTTGTAAAACTCCATGTTGGGATTCAGGTGCCGCCCGGTCTGCTGGTCCATGATCTTCTCTTCGTACAGCGAGTAGTTGATGCCGAAGATCATCGCCCCATAAACCTGGCTTTCCGCCGTCGTCATATCGATGATCAAACCGCAATCCTGCACGGCGACCATCTTGTCCACTCGAATGACTCCGGTCTCAACGTCGACGTTGACTTCCGCCATTTGCACGCCGCCGACGCCGGACGAAATGATGTCGCGCGACATCTGGTTGGTGGCGATGATGGCGGTACCGCCGAGCTTGGCGCAGGCCTGCTTCCAGTCGAGTCCCTGCGAGGCACTGCCAATGACTTGAATCCGCGAGTCCGTGGCTTCGAGTTTGTCCGCGGATACGCCAAGAACCGGAGCGACCCTTGCGAGCAACTGATTCAGTGCATCGGTCGCCGTGATGCGCGTTGAGGAGCTCACGCTGCCCACCGTTGTCGAGCCGCCGGAAGATCCGGACGGCGGATAGCGTGAGTCTCCAATATTCACGTGCACCATTTCCAGCGGCAGCCCCAGCGTTTCCGCGGCGACGATGCCGATCACAGTGCGATTCCCGGTGCCGAGGTCCTGCGATGCGAGCGACACTTCGACGGAACCATCGGGATTGATTTTCACCTGGCACGTCGACGATCGGCCACCGCCGCCCCAGGTGTGGAGCGACACGCCGACGCCTCGCTTGATGGGGCCGGGAGCGCTGTCGCCGCGCGGATGCCACTTCGACTTCCAATCCATCAACTGAGAAGCGATCGTCAATTCTTCCGCGTATTCCTTCGCGCGCGGGCCAAGAATGGAAAGATTCTTCCGGTACATCTCAACCGGATCCATCGGCACTTTTGCGGCGAGATCATCGAACGGGCACATCGTCATATAACATTGCTGCGGAGCGTTCGGGGCGCGCCAGGCGCGGATCGGGCCGGTGTTCGTGAGCACGGCAGTGAAGTTCGCGACGCGGTTTGGGAAATTGAACACGTACGGCAAATTCAAGGGAGATTGCGCCTGCGGTCCGCTGGTGCCCCACGCATCCGACTGCCAGGCCGTCAGCGTGCCGTCTTTTTTCGCGGCAATCTTGACGCGCGCGTAGAGCGATGGCCGCGAACCCGCCTCCATGAGCTCCTGATCGCGTTCGAGCATCAGTTTGACCGGGCGCCCTGTCGTCTTGGCGAGTTGCGCGCAAGCCACGCCCCACGGATCGGCGGCAAACTTGCTGCCGAATCCGCCGCCCATCATCTGACAAATGATGTTCACATTAGCGACATCGACGGGAACACCTTTCGCGGTGAGGGATCTTGCAAACTCACCGCCGATGCCGCTGACGTTTTGGGTGCTGGCCCAAACAGTGAGTTTGTCTCCTTGCCACTCCGCCACCTGGCCGTGCGATTCGAGACAGCAGTGCGTCACCTGGGTATTTCCGTAGTAGCCTTCGTGAACGACGTCCGCCTCCTGAAAGGCCTTGGCCGGATCGCCTTCCTTGACTTCGCCGGTCTTGACGATATTGGCGCCGGCGCGTTCTGGCGGCAGGTCGCTGACCAGATGCGGCAGCACGTCATACTGGATGCGAACGGCTCGCGCGGCGTCGCGCGCCTGCTCTTCGGTTTCCGCGGCCACCGCGACGAGTTCTTGCCCGGCCCAGAACACTTCGGTGCCCACTGGAAAAATAATTTGCACGGCTTTGACACCCGGCATCTTTTCGGCAACGCTCGTGTCGATCGCGGTCACCTTGGCGTGCGCATAGGGGGAGAACGCCAGCTTCGCATGGAGCATTCCCGGCCGGTTCATATCGAACGTGTATTTCGCGCGGCCCGAGGATTTTGCCGGGCCATCCAGCCGAGGAATGCGCTTTCCGATTAACGCCCGCTTCGCAGCGGGAGGCCACTTGTATTCCGCCATTAGTCGGCTCCTTCCGCCGGAACGCTGCCGCCCCCGGCTGTCACCACCGCCCGGCGCAAACCTCGATAGGTGCCGCACCGGCAAATATTGCCGCCGCCGAGCCACTGCTGTGCTTCCTCAATTGTCGGATGGGGATTGGCATCGAGGTAGGACTTCGACGCCATGACGAACCCCGACGTGCAGAAGCCGCACTGTTGCGCATCGTTCGCTACAAAAGCGGCTGAAATCGGGTGTAACTGGCCCTCCGGCGCCAGGCCTTCGATGGTGCGTATGTCCGCGCCCATCATTGCCGCGTCAATCGCGAGGACGGTGCAGGAATACACGGCCTTTCCGTTGATCTGCACCGTGCACGCGCCGCAGGTGGCGCGGTCACAAACCTTCTTTGCGCCAGTCATGTCGAGATGGTTGCGCAGGGCGTCAATCAGCGTCACGCGGGGCTCGAGAACTAATTTGTGGCTTTGCCCGTTGATCTTCAGCGTGATGGGAACCGCTGCCGGGCCCACAACTTTGCCGCGCGGCGGATTGTCCTGCGCCTCCGCAGTTGCGGGAACTTCCGCGAACACGCCCGAGGCGGTGATTGCCACGCCTGTGCCGCCGACAAGCTTGACAAAATCGCGCCGGCCCAGATTGCGCTTTGAGCCCTCGGGCGATTTTGCGGGGTCTTTGAGATCATCCTTCTTGGACATCACTCCACCTCTCGAATCTGGGAACGGCCGTCATCCGGGAAAGACCGCATCGGATCGATCCTACGCCTTTTTCAGCCGGGGGAACAATGCCAGCGCATTCTCCCGGTCCACCGCGCGGCGCTCGCTCGGACTCAACCCGCATTCGTCCAACCCTTTTGCAACCGCTTCGGGAGTAACGAACGGATAGTCCGTCCCGTAAACGACGTGCGAGATTGGAACAACTTTCTTCAAGGTCGGCCACGAATTCGGATTATAAAACATCGCGGTGTCGTAATAGAATTTCTGGACTTCGTACTGCAATCCTTTTGGCAAGCGCGCCGCAATCTCCGGGCGTTGCATGACGGTCACGAAACGGTTCATCAGATAAGGGGCCGTCCCGCCGCCGTGGGAAAAAATGAAACGAATCCCCGGAAATTTTGAAGCCGTGCCGCTGAAAAGGAGGCTGGCGATGTTTCGCGTCGTATCGGTGCCCAGCTCGATCACCGCCGGGCCCAGTTCCGGCTGCAGGTCCTTGCAGCATTCGGCCCGGAAGGGATGGAAGTGTACGACCGCCTTGCGCCGGTTCAGTTCCTCCATCACCGGAGTAAACATTGGATCGCCAAGGTATTTGCCCGTGTAGCTTGTCATCATGCCGACGCCGTCGAGCTTGAGCGTGTCCATGCTGTACTCGATTTCGCGCAGGCATCCCTCAACATCGGGAAGGGGGACGGTCGCGAACATCCCGAAGCGTCCCGGATGGTCTGAAATCAATTGCGCGGCGTATTCGTTGCACTCGCGCGCGAGCTTCCGGGCCGCTTCGTTCTCGCCAAACCACACACCCGGCTCGCTGGTGGACATGACCGCCGTCGCGACGCCCGCTTTATCCATTTCCTCGAGCGACTTGGCAGGCGTCCATTCGATGAGCGGACGCTGTCCTGTCTTTCTCGCGGCGATGGCGGCGATAAAACCGGGTGATGAGATGTGATGATGCACGTCGATGCGATACGGGTGCGTCGTGGAAGAAGCTTTGTTCTGCGCAAGCGAGATCGCTTCGGGGACGAGGGCTGCGGCGCCGAGCGCGGCGAGCCCCGTCAGAAATTCGCGGCGTGGAACACGGGGGATGTCCTTGAAATCGCTCGCGGACATAATGATTCTCCTTCTTCAGAAGTGAATCAGCGACGTGGAACGCCCACTCAATGCTTGGTGTGAAATACACATTACTATAATAGCGGGCTTCGCCGCCATCAAAACAGCACGGCTGGTCCAACCCCGGCAAACGCGAATGCTTCTCTCAAATCGCGGCCTATCTCACGCGCTCCCAGATCATCTCGTGGATTTCTTCTTTCCCGTCTCTCATCACGGGTGTCGTTCGAAGGCTAATTTTGTCAGCGTCCAGAAACGTTACATATCGGGTCTGATCCCGAAGAGGACCGGGAGTCGCTGAAACTTCCACGTGGTGGATGACCTTGTCGCCGGTGAAAGTGTAACTCCCCGCGTAGGCGACCATCGAGGAAAACGCCTCGGCTCGCTCTTCCATCGGCGCGGCCTCGCGGTCTTTCGACATGGGTTTTCGATTGTCATATGTTTCGATCACGCTCATCCGCCCATCGGCCGTATAGGTGATCAGGCCTCCGGGATGGGGACCATACGCCTCTTTGTTGAGATCCTTCTTGTCTTTGTCGGTCCATGAATAGACCGCCAGCAATCTCCACGTTCCGACTACCTTCTGGCTGTCCGTAGCTTTTCCGTCCTTGGATTGCCCAAGTCCGATGGTCGGGCATGCGAAAAGCAGTGCAGCCGCGGTCAAGATCCAATGTTTCTTCATGGTCACGTCTCCTCGATCAGAGATACGAATGGGCTAGTGCCCTTCGACCTCGGTCATGACTCCCGAAGCCTGAATCGTATTGTGATAGCTCTCCATCATCTGCCAAAGACCGTTCTGGTGATGAAACACGCGGCTAGACCAATAGGCCTTGCCGCCATAGCTCGGCTGCAAAGCCAGCGTCACGACTGTTTCTGGTCCAAACGTCCACATGCGCATCCAGAGCACCGGAGGCGATCCAACCGCAGGGCCCGAACTCGGCTCTCCCGGGCCGGCCAGCCGAACTTTTCGCGGAGGGGTTTCGCCCAAATACGTTGTGACCATGACTTGATCATCGTCGGTGTGTCGAATCAGTTGCTCGCGGTTCGATATTTGCTCCTGCCACGATGCCAAGACCTCCGCCTGAATTTTGTCCGCTGGCTTGAAGGGCACGATCTGGCACGGGTTTGTGCACGGAATCGGATAACTGGGGCGGATGTTGATCTCATCCTTACTCGGGTGCCTGACGATATCCGTCATATGGAGCAGCTTCCATCCTGTCGGTCGTTTCACCCAGACGCGACCCACAAACTTGTCGTCCGAATTGACGTGCAGCCAGTCTACCTGGTCACCGATCTTGTTTTCTCGGACCTGGATATCGCCGCCCTGGCCGAGCATCGGTTTCATCCCAAGGGCCAGTGCATCTTGCCGGGCGATCATGACGCCGTCGCGATCGACCCAGGTGAAGTCCGGGTCCAGATATTTCTCCAACACCCGCGTGTCACCCTTTTCGAACGCCGTCATCAGCGCCTTGTCAGCGGCAAGGACTGGGTCGTCGCCCGCAGTGGCACAACATGATCCTGCGGCGAGCAAGAAGATGATGCAAAATAAAGTGCATACGAGGAACTTGAAATTCTTCATTTGGTTTTTCCTCTAATACCAGTAAATCCGAATTACGCGGAGTATACCGCTTGTGTGCTGTTTCTAGAATAGAGGACGAATATGGCCAGCGATTCCGATTGTGTAGTACCAGCCGGAGTCAATGAGGGGAAAGTCTGAGAAGGGAAATGACAAGGATTGAAAGTTGACATCGGGATCGTTTGCCTCGAAAATCACAGCATTCCGGAGATGGCAAGAAAAATTACTTCGGAAATTGATCTTTGGCTGAACGTGCGCCGGTGGCCTCTCTTCCTGCGTGCAGCCTCCTGAGAGATCTAGATGGGGATTTCCACGAGGCAGGACGCGGCAGGAGTTTGATCGGACCTGGGCTTGCAGTAAGCTTCTTGGACGGCGGGAGGATTGATGATTCGAAATAGGACGATCATGTATGTGTTGCTCGCTTTCACGCTTGCGATTGCCCCGGGAGCTTCGGCGCAGGCATCGAAGCCCCTTCCCAAGGGCGCGTACGCGAAGAATGTCGAGTTCGTCAGCTTCACCGACAACGGCGGGCATATCCCGTTCAAGATGTCGATTCAGCAGGCCAACGGCAAATGGTACATGTACACGGGAGCGCAGAACGATCGCGGCTGGACCGTGCTGGACATCACGAATCCGGCCGATATCAAGTACTTGAACTGGCTTCCGGGCCCGAAGAACACGCGCACCGTGCAGGTGGATATCGCCGACGGCAAGATGATTACGAGCCTGGAACGCTCCCAGGGCGGCGGAGACACCGATCCTAAGGCGCCATGGGACGATGGCTTCCTGCTGTGGGGCCTCGGCGATCCGGTCCATCCGGAGCTGCTCGGGCACTACCACACCGGCGGCCTCGGCACGCATCGCGACGGCTATTATGGCGGGAAATACGCTTACCTCTCCGCCGGAGTCAACGGATATTCCGGCAACATCCTGGTCATCGTGGATATCAGCGACCCGGCGCACATGGTGGAAGTTTCGCGCTGGGCGTTGCCGGAATTGAAGCTCGCCGATCCCAACCAATTAAATACGGCGTGGCCCCATGGGCACGGCCTGCACGGCCCGCCCGTTCCCGTTGGGAATCTGCTGTATCTCGGCTTTGACAACAAGATGGTAATTCTCGACGCCAGCGACATTCACAACCTCAAGGAAGTGAGCGAACTGACGTTTGACCCGCCGTACCACCTGCTGTTCGCAGTGCACACGGTCCTGCCTTTCCCCAGCCGCAAAATTGTCGAGACCAACTCCGAGGGAGGGTGCGAGGACGGACCCAGCCAGGCATCGATTGATCGATGTCGCGAATCCCGCCAAACCGAAGATTCTCTCGTTTTTCCCGGTCCCGGAGCCGCCACCGGGCGCTCCCTATAGAGACTTCTGCGAGAGAAGCGGGGGATTCGGCGCGCACAACGTCAACATGCTGTTCCACAATCCTTCGATCGACCACTCGGACAACATCATCTACATGACCTACACAAACGCCGGCTTGCGCGTCTATGACATTTCCGATGCGAGGCTTCCGAAGGAGATCGGCTACTTCATTCCGCCCGACCGTGAGCCGAAGCCCGGCGAAGATCCCAAAACAGTCGCCGGCTCGTCAAATGGCGCCGAAGTCGTCGTAGATACGCGCGGCTACATCTACATGTCGGACCGCAGCCAAGGAATTTGGGTGCTTCGATACACAGGCCCCAAGCCCGGTCCGGCGATCCCGGTGCACTAGCCCATCATAGGTCCTCGACGTGAACGGATCGTTGGCGTGCACTGGAGAAAAATGAAATGGCGAAATCGCGTCTCGCATTTTTAAGTGCCTTTGGTCTGTTATTTCTCGCGTTCCCGCCGGCGCACGCGCAAAGTACGAAACCCAAACCTCTGCCGAAGGGCGCCTTCGGCAAGAACGTTGAAGTGATCGGCTACACCGATGTGGGCGGGCATATTCCGTTCAAGATGTCGATTCAGCAGGTGAACGGCCGCTGGTACATGTACTCCGCCAGCCTGTATGACCGGGGATGGAGCGTGGTCGATGTGACCAACGCGGCTGACCCCACCGTTGTGAACTGGATTCCAGGCCCGAAAAATACCTTCACGGTGCAGGTGGATATCGCGGACGGGAAGATGATCACCGCGCTTGAGAGGGCGCAATTCGGCGGCGATACCGATCATTCCAAACCGTGGGACAATGGCGTGCTGATTTGGAGCCTGGCCGATCCCGTCCATCCCAAGCTTCTCGGACAGTACAAGACCGGCGGCCTTGGAACACATCGCGACGGCTACTATGGCGGCCGCTATGTCCACTTGGCGGCGGGCCTGGACGGCTTCGCCGGAAACATTTACGTGATCATCGATATCAGTGATCCGGCACACCCGGTTGAAGCGTCACGATGGTGGCTGCCAGAGCAGAAGCTAACTGACCCCAACGCGCCAAATACGGGGTTCCCGCATGGCGCGGGACTCCACGGGCCTCCGGTTGTCGTGGGAAACCTTGTCTATCTTTCCTACGGGAAGAAGTTCGTGATCCTCGACATCAGCGATATCAAGAATCCTAAAGAGGTCAGCGAAATTACATTTGACCCTCCTTACGATATGGGCCTCGCCGTTCACACCGTTTTGCCATTTCCAAAGCGGAAAATCGTCGAAACGAATTCCGAACCGTTTGGCGGATGCGATACGCAGAGCCCGAGTCAAGTTTCGCTGATTGATGTAGCGAATCCGGCGAAGCCTCACATCCTGTCGTTCCTGCCCGAACCGCAGACGCCGCCCGGATATCCCTATCGCAATTTCTGCGACAAGGGGGGCAGTTTCGGGTCGCACAATGTGAACATGCTCTTCCACAACCCGTTTGTCGACGACGCGGACAATATTTTGTACCTCACGTACTTCAGCGCGGGGCTGCGGATTTACGACATTTCCGACGCCCGGCAACCTCGCGAAATTGGTTATTTCATCCCTCCCGATCCGTTGAAAAAGGGAAATGGCATCCCCGGCGACAAGATACCGGGTTCCACCGCGGCCGACGTGCTTGTAGACAAGCGCGGCTACATTTACGTTTCCGATTCCACTCAGGGAATTTTTATTCTTCGGTATACGGGAGTGAAGCCCGGGCCCTCGATACCGCTCCATCCCGCGGATGGGGGAGCGGCGAAAAGGTCCGGTGAAGAGTAATGCCGTCGCCGTCCTGATCTGCTATGCGATAAGAAACAATTTGGTTCACTCGGATCAGTCTCAGGTGTATAAGAGTGCCCATCCGGGCCGCAAAAAAAGAAATCGGATTTAGAGGCATCTTCCGTCAACAAGAATTCTCCCGGACGAAAGCACGCTGGACGAAGTGGTGTGAGTTCCGGGCGGAAGGCGCTCAGGGATTGGGGCTGCCAGTATTTTTTGATCGTTAATTAACCGTGGGGAGGGGCCTTATGAAATCAACCATGCGCGGGATGTTCATATTTCTATTCGCCAATTTGCTTTTGCCTCTGGCGATTCATGCTCAGGGATATGGGCATTGGGTGACCAACACGAAATTCGCGCCGCTGCCGGAGCCTTCCGAAGAGTATTGGAGCGCTACCGCCAACGGAAAGTTCTATTTGTTCGGCGGCACCGCGGTTGGAACCGGCGCCCATCGCACGGGTCTGCCGAAGCGCGTGCTCGAATACGATCCCGCGACGAACAATTGGACTTCGAAGAAACCGATGCCATATGCAGCGGACCACATGACGGTCGCCGAATATCGCGGCAAGATATACCTGTTCGGCGGCGCTGGCGCCGAAAGGCCCGACTCCGTGGGACCCGGAAATGTACAGCTTGCAGACACATGGGAATACGATCCTGCCGCTGATTCCTGGAAGCAACTCGCGCCCATGGCAACCAAGCGCAGTGCAGGCGCCGCAGTAGCCTCCGGCGACAAGATCTACGTAATCGGCGGAAATGGTTTGGGGCCGGGGGCGTCCAATCCCCCCAAGCCGGATGATATTCTCGTGCTGGCAACGAATGAAGTCTACGATCCCTCGACCAACAAATGGGAGACCAAGCGCATGATGCCGACGCCGCGAAATCATCCAGCCATCGGCGCCGTGAATGGGAAGGTCTACGTGATCGGCGGGCGCATCGGCGGCCCAAATGTCGCGAATTTAATCTCCAGCCCGACGGATGTGGTGGAGGAATACGATCCAGTCAGCGACCGGTGGAAAGCGATGACCAAAATGCCGACTCCGCGGAGCGGGCAAGGCTGGGCAACGTATCAGAACCGAATCTACGTGGCGGGCGGCGAGGTGCGCGATCACCATATGGACGCGATTTTTCGCGACGTGGAAGCGTTCGATCCGGCGAGCAACGAATGGTTCCAACTGCCTTCGATGCCCACGGCGCGTCACGGCGTGAATGCGTCGGTCATCGGCAACCGCCTCTATCTAATTGGCGGCCACATTGCTTTTGATGGGGCAGCCGAACACGACGGCGACACCGGCATCCAGGAAGTGTTTGAGTTCAGCGGAAAGTAAAAGGCGAGACGGAAGCGAATCGAGGCGGTGCGGTTCTACACGGAGCTATTTTTCGTTGAACTCAAAAAACTCGTTCAAGTTGGTGTCGGCTCCCTCACCGCCCAGGGCTCCCGCTTGGACGTGCCCGCCGATCACATAGATGCGATTGCCGATCGCGGCTGCGGCGACCCCTTGTCGCGCGACCGACAGCGTGGGTAAGGTGTTCCACTGATTCGTGGCCGGATCGTAGACTTCAAACGCGCGAACCGTGGCGAACATGTGCGCGTCAATGACCTCGCCGCCCACAATGTAAATACGATTGTTGAACGTCGCCCAGCCCATGCTGCTTCGCGCAGTCGGCATTCGCAATCCGGCGGCTCCCCAGCTATCCGATGCCGGATCGAAGACTTCCACAACGTCGGTGCTGCTGCCCGCCTCTACGCTGACAGCCCCCAGGCGGCCGCCGATGACGTAAATTTTGCCGTCTACGACTCCCGCCGCGGCACGATTGCGCGCGGTGGGCATCGGGCTGTGGGATTCCCAGCGATTCGTGGCAGGATCATACGCCTCGTTCAAGTCGAGCGAACGGTGCGGGACATCTTCGCTGAGCGAAGCGAGCTTCGCCCCGGGATGAACGGAAGCTCCCCCGATCACGTAGATTTTTCCGCCGACTTCGCATGCGACACTCGCGAGGCGCGCGGTCGGCATCGGAGCCAGCGCTCGCCATGAATCCGCGGCCGGATCATATTCCCAGGCATTATTTGTCGGGAACTGATTCGGACCTCCGGAGACTTGCTGCACGCCGCCGCCAAACACATAAATTTTCCCGCGGTATCCGGTCGCCGCGGCCAGATGCGTGGGAACCGGCATTGATTTCTTCTTTGTCCACTTGTCGGTTGCAGGATCGTATTCCTGGACAAGACCTTGCAGGTTCTTTCCTTCCGCGGGAGTCCCGCCGAGAAGATAGATTTTTCCGTTTGCGGCGGCAGAAGTGAATTCTTCCGATGTGTCGGAAACCGGGGCGCCCTTTCCCCACTGTCCTTGCGCGCGCGCGGAGGGGTGAATCGATAGAACGATCAACGCGGCAAGCGCGAAGGATTGGAAACGCAGTCTGCAAGGAGAGATCGTATTTGTTCTCACAGAAAAAGATCACCTCGTCGGCATGACTGCCTAATTCTTGGAAAACTCCAGCGCATCGGTAGCATCGGAGGCCAGCGCCGTGCCGCCGATGGAACCGGATTGCATCTGCCCGCTGATAATGTAGAGCCTGTTGCCGAGCACGACTGCCGTCGGCGCATTTTTCGGAGTCGCCATCGAGGGAAGCAAACTCCATTGGTTGGAGGCGGGGTCATACGCCTCGATGGCCTGAAAGGCACCGACCACCTGGCTGTTCAGATATTCGCCGCCCGCAACGTAAATCTTGCTGCCGTAAGTTGCGTAGGCCGTTCCACTGCGCGGCGTAGGCATTCGCGCGCGGGCATTCCCCCAGGAATCCTTCGCGGGATCATATTCCTCGACCACGTCCGTGGCGCTGGCATTCACGAAAACCGAGCCGACCCGGCCGCCCAGAACGTAAATCTTATTGTTGACCACGCCGATGGCGGCGTGATTGCGCGCGGTCGGCATCGGGCTGCGGCTTTCCCATTTGTTTGTGGCCGGATCGTAAACTTCATTCGTAGGCAGGGATCGGTGGGGAATCGTCGGCCCAAGCGAGACGAGCTTCGCCCCCGGGTGAACGGACGCGCCGCCTATCACATAGATTTTTCCGCCGACAACTCCGGCCAGCGCTGAGCCCCGCGGAGTCGGCATCGGCGCCAGAGCCCTCCACGAATCCGCAACCGGATCGTACTCCCAGGAATTATTGAGGGGGACCCACAATCCTCCACCGGGCTCTGTCTGCGTGGCGCCTCCAAACAGGTAGATCTTGCCCTTATACTCGGCGGCGGCGACATGGTGTGCGGGAAGCGGCATGCGTTTTCTTTTGGTCCACTTATTGGCGACGGGGTCGTATTCATAGACGAGACCTTTCACGTCCGTGCCGAGCAGGCCGCCAAACACGTACACTTTGCCGTTTGCCGCTGCGCCGATCAGCTCGGGGCAGGGTTCCGGAAATGGAGCAAGCTTCACCCACCGCGCCTGCGCTCGCACATTCGCGGCGGACAACAAGATGCTCGATGCGAGTGCGACGCCCGCGAGCCAGCGTTGCGGTGACATCTGCAAAGGAATTCTCCTAACTAAATTTCGCGCCAAGAGCCACGGCCGTCCGAACCTTGCTCGCTATTGAATCAATTCAAGCTTCACGATGGAAGCCCCGTGGTTGTTGCCCACCCAGAACGTGACCGGCGTCGTTGAATTGTCCACGAACGCGCTGCGCATGTTCGTGTGTCGCGGCAGAAGGTACTCGGTCGCCTGGCCCGTCTTTCCATCCACATGCAGCACGCGATCGGTATACTCGCTCACGCCCCAGCCATCGCCATTCTTATCGCCCACGGCGCTGTAGGGGAAATAGCCCGGAGTCGCCGGCGACCATTCCTGAAACTTATTCGTCTTCGTATCGAACATTCCAATCTTATCGCCGCGATTTTCGCTGAACCAGGCGCGGTCTTGCGAATCAATGTTAATGCGGCGAGGTCCCGATCTGGGCATTGGCGTCTTGAAGAAACTGATTTCTCCCGTTTTAGCGTCAATGCGGCCGATTCGTTCATCGCCAAACACCGTGAAGTAAGCGTTGTTGTGCGAATCCGAGGCGATGTCATACACGTTTGGTCTGGGGACGGGGAACGGCTCGAAATTTTCGAATTTGCCGGTGGCGAGATTCAGCCGGTAGATTGTAAATGTTCCGGAATCGATGAACCAGATTTTGCCGTCCACGTCGTTGTTGGACGTCGCGATGTTATCGAATTCCCGGTAATCCGCATCCTGCGCGGCCGGCAGGCTGAACGTCTGGAATTTCTCGGTCCTGGGATCGAATTCCGCGATGGCTCCCTGTGAAATCATCCCCATCCACAAATTCCCTTGCTTGTCGCATCGCAGAGCAAGCGTTCCCGTGCCTTGACTCGGCTTCGGCATGGGCGCCTGGTACTCGGTGACCTTGCCGGTTTTGGGATCCACCTTCCCGAGAATCTGTTCTCCAAAGCTCGCATACCAGACAATTCCGCTGGGATCTACAACCACGTCGTGTGGCTGCCGCGTGTTCTTTGGGAGATCGTATTCGGTGATGGTGACCTTCGTCGCGTTGCCTTTTGGGCGAGGGGCCGTCTTGAAAGAATATCCCCACTCCGCGGCCGAGCTTAAATTAAGGGTGCTCAAATATTCAGCCAGCTTATGGCGTGTTTCCTGCTGCTGGGCGAGCCGTTCCGGAGTCATCGGGCCGCCGCCCTGCCGGTTAACCGGGCGAGGCTGCGGCATCAGCGGAAAGGAACTGGCCGGGTATGCCAGCATGCGGTTCACGACCTGCTCAAATTCCGCCGCATCATGCTGGGAACGAGCGACGCGCTCAAGCGTATGGCAATGCGTGCACTGTTGGGCGGAAGCCTCTTGTTCCGCCGAGCCGGGAAAACTGGCAAGCCAATCCCAGTTTGTGAGCTGCGCGGCCAGATTGGTCGTCTTTTTGAGTTTCAGATCGGTGGTTGTTGTTTTTCCCGCCGCGATGTCCACAGCGCTCGGTCCGGCCAGATCATAGCCGGCCGCGCGAATCCGAAGCGCATACTGGCCCGGCTCCAACTTTTTCGCGGGGAAACGAAAACGTCCTTGTTCGTCGCTCACAACCGTGACGGTAATCGTGGAACCGGTTTTCTGGGCGCTGACGAGGACACCCTCCATGGGCCCCTCTTCCTGGGATGTCACTTGACCGGCAAACGCGTATAGTTCCTTTCCTTGGGCATGTGCTGAACCTGTGCTCCCGATTGACAGGAGTATGACAAGAAATAATATAGTTGACCCAGCAAAACTACACTTCATCCACAATCTCACTTTCAGACGGAATCATTTGCTCAAATTCCAGCTATGCCGTTCCCAGTTGTTTTGCGAACCAGTCAGGAATCACGGGCTCGCGCACTTCAGCGGGTCGCGAGCGGCCCACATCGTGGCCCATGTCTCCAACCATGACGCGCTTTGAATTCGTCGCCATCTGATAAAGCTTGTAGGCGCCGTTTGGATCCATGACCCGATCGTCTTTCCTGTATCCGATCAGCATCGGACATTCGATTTGGCTGGCGCGGCCTTCCATCGTGAACTCCGCGATCTTTTTCCTGGCGTCGTCAAAGTCCTTCGCTCCCATGAGCCAGCGGAGACGCTCTCGAATCGGCGGATAGTATTCGTAAATATCCGGCAGCAAATTATATGCTCCGGCAGTACCGGCGCAGGCCTTGATTCGTTTGTCGCCACTCGCGCATCGCGGAGCCGTGTACCCGCCGATACTGGCTCCGGAGATTCCGATGCGATTCGGATCGACGTCAGGACGGCTCACCAGGTAATCGATCACTACTTTAGCGACGCGCTCTGAATCCGGCGGGGCATAAATGTGTTTCAAACGCAGAGGAATGCCTTGTCCCGGGCCGTCGAGCCAGAGGTAAGCCATGCCTCGCGCCGTGTAAGCTCCGCCTCCGCCACCCACCAGGCTGGAATCGGCGCCGCCGAAGGCGTACACAACGGGGAAGCGCTGACCGGCAGTGCCGCGCGGCTTTGAAAAATATGCCGGCAACGTACTTCCTTCATAGGGAATTTCCAGCCGCTCGAAAGGAGGCGGCACGAGGCCCCACGACCTCTTGTAAAGATCAACGAGCTTGTTGAAGGAAACCAGCATCCGCGGGTCACTTTCGGGCAGATACAACACAGCGTCCTGATAGAACCGCGCGGCACGCGAATAGAATTCGCTCGCTGAAGCCTTCATGCCTTCTTTTTCCAGGCGTTCCGCGCGGGCTTCATTTATATCGCCGACTCGCATCCACTCCGCGTGCCACGATTCCGGATTGAAGGGCAGCATGCGCTCGGCGACTTCCAAATAGTCGAGGTCCGGATTGAGCGTCGAGGCGGTCATGCGGATTTCCAACTGGCCGCCGGCCAACAGCCCTTTGGCGTTGTAGAGTTCATCGTCCGCTCTGCCCCTGGGTTGCTCTTCCTGCTGAGCCTGAGCAGCAAAGCTGCCTTTGGGCAGCAGACTTGCCCCCGCGGAAAATAAACCGGCTTTCATCATGGATCGTCGAGTCAGGTTCTTCATGCCGCATCTCCTTCATCCCAATTTTTAGAAGTGGCAGATCTCAAATTCGATTGAATGCCCGCGCCAGAATGAGATTGAGCAATTGCCTTTTGTTGAGCGAAGAGAGCCATGGCGGCCGATTATCACGCAGGGCATCATTCTTCAAGCTTTCTTGCCCGGATGGCATGCATCTACGTACCTGCAATATGGCGCGAAACGTTTTGATATAAGCCATCTTATGAGCCGGGTTTCTGGAGGTCAAGATTTCTCTGGAGAAATCGAGTGTCCTCCAGGCCGCAACTCTCACCGGATCGCGCGATACGAATTCTTGACCTGAGCCTTTGGCGCATCGTAAAGTGCAAACACTTGCGCAAAATCGTATGCACGCGTACCCGGAGGAAACAGGTATGTCGAGAAAATCGCTGATCGCAGTCGCTGTAATCGCTCTGTTTGCAGGCGCCGCCACGCCCAAGGATGCCGGAGACGTCCTCAAGGACGTTTCCAAGGTAATCGGCGCAGCCAATCTGAAGACCATCCAGTATTCCGGAAGCGGATTCGCGTATGCGTTCGGACAGAGCTACATGCCCGGGGGCCCCTATCCGAAGTTCTACGCCAAATATTCCCGCGTCATCGATTTTGACAAGGACCTCTCACGCGAAGAAACCGTCCGCACACAATTTGAGAATCCTCCGCGGGGCGGCGGCGGGCAGCCGCTCTATACTCCTTCGCGCGGCGTAGCCGTCGCTGGTGAAAACTCCGCCTGGGGCGGAGGAGCGGTGGAGTTGACTCCGCAAGGATGGGTGAAGGCGGCGATGTCTTCCAGTCCGACGATGAAGCCCGCCACGGTCAACGGCAAGCCCGGTGAAATTATCACTTTCATGAAAGGGAAGTACAAAGTGGACGGTTACTTGGACAGCGAGAACCTGCTTCAGAAAGTCGATACCTGGACTCCCAATCCCATCCTCGGCGACATGCTGATCGAAACCACCTATGCCGGCTACAGCAATTTCGGAGACATAAAATTTCCGACCAGGATCGCGCAATCTCAGGGAGGGCATGCGGTTCTCGAGATCACAGTGAGCGACGTTCAACCAAACGTCACGGCCAATATCCAGCCGCCTTCGCCTCCGCCGCCGACCCACGTGGAACCCCAAAAAATTGCCGATGGCGTCTGGTATCTCGCGGGCACTCCCGATCCCAATGCAATGGCCGTCGAGTTCAAGGACTACGTCGTAGTCATCGAATCGTCCGTCACGGAAGCCCGCGCGCTCGCGAATATCGCGGAAGTGAAGCGCCTGGTGCCCAATAAGCCGATCCGTTACCACATCAACAGCCATCACCATTCCGACCACGCCGCGGGCCTGCGCGCATTTGTCGCGGAGGGCTCAACGATCATCACGAGCGAGATGAACAAGGACTACTACGAGAATGTAGTTCTCAAGAACTCCCATGCCCTGGCCCCCGACCGGCTCACCGAGGATCCCAAACCGGCAAAGTTTATCTGGGTAAAGGAAAAATATGAATTATCCGACGGCGATCGCACGCTGGATATTTACTGGGTCCACGGCGCCGGGCACACGGCAAACCTGTTGATGTCCTACTTGCCTAAGGAGAAAGTGCTTTTCATCACGGACATCTTCAATCAGTTCGGCGAGCCTCGCCCCAACGATCCGCCCGCGGGAATCGTCACGCCGTACTACGCGGCGCTCGGCGCGAATCTCAAGCGCCTGAATCTGGAAGTGCAGCAGATCGCTCCCTCTCATGGCAAGGCCGTCGTATCGGTGGACATCTTGAATAAGCTGCTGGTCGGCAAAGTCGAAGCGCCGCCGATTGTGCCGCCGGCAAAATAATGGGAAGGGAAGTTAAGTGAGGACAGCATTTTCAGCGGGACCGAAGCTGGGGCTGTCGATCCCGCTGAAAAATAATTCAAGCGTCGCTGCGGTACCCGCCTGCTAGTTCGGGAATTCGTACACTTCGTTGCTGTCGGAATTGGCAGCCTCGCCGCCGGTCCCGGCAGCCTGCACATGCCCGCCAATCGCGTACAGCTTGTTCCCGATGATCGCGACATTCACGCCGTGACGCGCGGTCGGCATGGTCGGGAGAATGGTCCAGGAATTCGTGGCCGGATCGTAACCCTCCACCGCTCGGATCGCGGCGAATACTTCCCGGTCATACAACTGCCCGCCCACGACGTAAATCACGCCTTTATAAGTGGCCCAGCCCATTCCGCTTCGAGAGGTGGGCATGCGCAAGCCCGCTGTACCCCACAGGTCCTTGGCTGGATCGTAGACTTCCACGACGTTCGTGTTGCTCGACGTCGTAATCACCGAGGAGCCCACTCGCCCGCCGATCACGTAGATCCTGCCGTTTACGACTCCCGCTGCCGCATGATTGCGGGCGGTTGGCATCGTCATCCGTGTTTCCCACTTGTCTGTCTTGGGATCATAAACTTCGTTCACGTCCAGGGAGCGATGAGGCACCGTGGGGCCAAGCGAAACGATCTTCTGCCCCGGATGGACGGAAGCGCCGCCGAGCACGTAAATCTTGCCGCCCACTTCGGCAGCGACAGCGGCTGTGCGAGCGGTCGGCATAGGCGCGAGAGCCTTCCATGAATCTTTTACCGGGTCATACTCCCACGTGTTGTTAATGGGAATCTGGGACGGGCCCCCCGGTTGCATCTGCGTTTGTCCTCCGAAAAGATAGAGTTTGCCATTGTACGCTGCAATGGCGGCGTGATGCGTCGGGAGCGGCATATTTTTCTTCTTCGTCCACTTATCGGTTGCGGGATCGTACTCCTGCACCAGTCCGAGCGGAGGGTTGGTGCCCACGGGGAGCCCGCCGATAAGATAAATCTTCCCGTTCACGTCGCCGAAAGTGAATTCCTCGGACTTCTCCGGGAGCGGGGCCATCCGTCCCCATTTTCCGGGTGATGGCGGCGGTCCCGTCTGCCCCGCCGCTTGTGCTCGCGCGGTGGCGCTGGCGGTCAGGAGCATCGCCATGGTTCCAATCACCGAATAGATCCGTCTCGTTGCCAATGACATGATTCTCCTCTTTCGTTTTTTCCTCGCGAGCTTCTTATCGGCTCGGCTTGCTCCCCAGCTTTTCTGTGTTATTTCGATATCGATCCAAATCAAACGACAAGCGACCTGTGCCAGGAACGCTATTTTGCGGGCAGATCGATCGCGTCGGTTTCATTCGAGTCCAGCGGATCTCCGTAAATATTTCCCGACTGGAGGTGTCCGCTGACGACGTAGAAACGATTCCCGGCGACGCCGCCGACCAGACCATGCCGCGGGGTTGCCAGTGGCGGAAGCTCCTCCCACGTGTTCGCGACGGGGTCGAAAGCTTCCAGGGTCCTGTAGGTTCCGACGAGGTTGTTGTCCAGATATTCGCCGCCGGCTACATAAATCTTTCCGTTATAGGATCCGTAGGCGGTCCCGCTTCGAGGCATCGGCATTTTCGCTTTTGCGTAACCCCAGCTGTCTGTAGCCGGGTCGTATTCTTCGACCACATCGGTCGGGCTCGCGTTGACGAATACCGCTCCAAGCCTTCCGCCCAGAACGTAAATCTTGCCGTTGACCACGCCGATTGCTGCGTGGTTGCGCGAAGTCGGCATCGGGCTGCGCTCCTGCCACGTGTTGGTGGCTGGATCGTACATTTCATTTGTGCCCAGCGCCCGATGCGGAACCTGTGCACTCAGCCCGACGATTTTTTGTCCCGGATGAACGGAAGCGCCGCCGATCACGTAGATCTTGTCTCCCACAACGGCGGCGTTGGCCGCGCCGCGAGCGGTCGGCATCGGGGCAAGCGCCTTCCAATGGTCGGTCGCGGGATCGTACTCCCAGGCATTATTGATAGGCACCCAGTTCGGCCCGTTGGGCTCGAGTTGCGCTCCACCACCGAACACATACAGCTTGCCGTGATAATCGGTCACGGCAAGATGATGCGCGGGAAGCGGCATCTTGTTTTTGATTGTCCACGTGTTCGTGGCGATGTCGTATTCCTCCACGAGCCCTTTGGGTGTGGAATTGTTTCCGATCGGCAATCCGCCCAGCACCCACACTTTCCCGCTTGCCGCGATGCCGCCGATTTCCTGCGCAGGTTCCGGCAACGGCGCCAGCTTGACCCAGTTGCCCGGTCCCTGCTGCGCGCGGGGAGCGATACCGCAAACCGAAACACTCGCTGCCGTCAGCACGATTCCACGAAACCACAGCCTCTTCATTAACCGCATGAGTGAAACTCCTTATGCTCTTTTCCCTTTTTGCAAATCAGTGCGAACCGGGATGCATCGATTCTAACCAGAAATCGGTCGAAAAGTGAGAACGATTTGCGGTACCCGATGAATCCACCCGCATCACAATAAATCCGCTTGCGCTCTCTCCACTATTGACGAACTCCGTTAGCGTTTGGGACTATCATGTTCACAGTGCAGGCGCCAGCGGTCCGGCCGTGCGGGGACATGCGTCAGAAAGGATAGTCGGCCATGACGTCCAAGCCAATTTCACGCAGGGATCTTCTGAGGGGCTCAGGCGCGATTATCGTCGCATTCAATTTGCTTGAGCCGGCGTCGCGGCTATTCGCTCAAGGGGCGCAGGGTGGAACGCCAATTTCGAACGCGGGCGGGCTTCCGCCAGACCAACTGGATTCGTGGATCGCAATCGCGCAAGACGGCAATGTCAGCGTCTTTACCAGCAAAGTCGACCTTGGCACCGGCACCGGAACGGCGCTGGGACAAATCGTCGCGGAAGAACTCGACGTAGCTATTTCCAAAATCCGAATGGTCATCGGCGATACCGACAAGTCAGTGGATCAGGGGCGAACTTCCGCGAGCCGGACGCTTGAACGCGCGGGGCCGCAAATGCGGCAGGCGGCTGCGGCAGCCCGGCAGGAGCTGTTGAAACGCGCCTCTGACAAGTTGGGCGTTCCGGCGGACCAGTTGGTTGTGAATGATGGGGTCGTAAGTTCCGCCGGTGGTGCAAACAAGGTTTCTTACTCGGCGCTGGTCGGCGGAAAAAGATTCGAGACAAAAATTCGCGCCAGCGGGGAACAGTGGGATCTCAATGTCGCGCCGGATGTCAAACCGAAAGATCCCAAGGATTACAAGGTTGTTGGAAAGCCCGTCCAGCGGTTCGATCTTCCGAAAAAATTCACCGGTGAATTTACGTATTCATCCGACTTGCGTATCCCCGGCATGTTGCACGGCCGCGTGGTGCGCCCGCCCGTCATCAACTCCAAGCCCGCGAGCGTGGACGAATCCTCGATCAAACAGATTCCAGGAATCGTTAAGGTTGTTCGGGAGGGCGACTTCGTCGGAGTGGTGGCGGAGAACGAGTGGGCGGCGATCCGCGCCGCAAGAGAACTGAAGGTTACCTGGTCCGCGCCGCCCAAGCAGTTCCCTGCAAGTCCGGCGGAGATGTACGAGTATCTGCAGAACACAAAGAGCTTTGCCGATCGAGTTGGCACCGACAAAGGAAACGCGGCGGGCGTCATGGTCCAGGCCGCGAAAAAATTCGACAATACTTATCGTTGGCCGTTCCAGATGCACGGAATGATTGGACCGTCCTGTGCCGTCGCTGACGTGCGTGCCGATAAGGCCACGGTCTGGTCCGGCTCGCAGGCGCCGTTCATCACCCGGAATGGTGTCGCGCGCCTTCTTGGACTACCCGAGCATGACGTTCACTTCATTTACCTTGAAGGGTCCGGCTGTTACGGGCGTCTGGAACCGGACGACGCGCCTGAAGACGCGGCGCTCATGTCGCGCGCCGTGGGAAAACCCGTCCGCGTTCAGTGGATGCGCGAAGACGAGCATGGCTGGGAGCCGAAAGGCCCGCCGCAGTTGATTTCGATTCGCAGCGGCCTGGATGCGCAGGGAAAGGTCATTGCCTGGGATTACAGCGAGCGCACCTTGCCCTGGACCGACGCGCGGCTTACCCCGATGCTGGCGTCGCGCCAGACCGGAATCAAACCGGATGAGAACGGCGTGTTTCTTGGCGGCAACGACGGCGCCGCGTACAATTTCGAAAACCATAAGGCTGTAGTGTCCGGCATTCCGTGGATCATGAGCGCAAACCCGCTGCGCACATGTAACCTCCGCGCTCCCTACAGCCAGGCGCGTTGCTTCGCGACGGAGTGCCAGATGGACGAAATGGCGGCTGCGGCCAGCGCGGATCCTCTGGAATTTCGCCTCCGGCATCTCAACTCGCAAGCAAACAAGCGTGTCGTGGATGTCCTGCGCGCCGCGACCAGCAGGGCCCAATGGCAAGCCCCTCCGTCGCCTCGGCATGACGGCGGCACTCAAGTCGCCGCCGGCCGTGGCCTGGCGCTTTCCGGGATGGCGGGCACGGTCGTCGCGCAGGTAGCTGAAATAGAGGTGGACAAGTCCACGGGAAAAGTGACGGTAAAGAAGGTCACCGTGGCGCACGACTGCGGAATAATCGTGAACCCTGACGGGCTCAGGAATCAGATCCAGGGCAACGTGATCCAGGGGACAAGCCGCGCGCTGATGGAAGAGGTTGACTTTGATTCAGCGGGCGTGAAGAGTCTGAACTGGCGCAGCTATCCGATCATTCGGTTCAGCGAAGTCCCGGAAGTTGAAATCGTGCTCATCGATCAACCAACCATGGACCCGATGGGCGCGGGAGAAGCGTCCTCGATCGCCACCGCCGCGGCGATTGCCAACGCAATTTACGACGCCGTTGGAGTGCGCCTGCGCGAAGTGCCGTTTACGCCGAACCGCGTCCTAAGCGCGATTCGAGGGGGCGCCGCGTAAACGCGCATCCCGTGATGCACGGCGCGTTCGCCATGACGGCTTGCACAATTCTTTAATTCCAAAATTAATCGCGCGAGAGAGTGCTGATGTTCGGGATTGCTCGAAACTTGCGTGACACTTGCGCGCCACTGGCGTATATTCCAACAATGATTTAAGTGGTCGCGAGTGTGTCTTGGACAGCGTGAAAGCACCTTCCCAGATCGATTGATGAGGAGCCATTCAATGTTAAAGCGAATGTGTATTGCGATTTCTGTCGTATTCATTGCCGCTGTGGTGTTTTTCTATGCCCCGATTCGCACTCTTGCGGATACCGCCGGGGTTATTGAAGGGGTCGTGAAGAACGCTTCGGGCCAGCCGTTAGCCGGAGCTTATGTGAGGGTGCACAATTCCGAAAAGCATTTGACTTTCATGGTTGTCAGCCAGGCGCAGGGCCATTATTCAGTCAAGAATCTTCCTCCCGGAAAATACACTGTGCAGAGCATTGGCAACGGCTTCCAAAGCGCTGCCGATCCGGTTGATGTGGCGTCGGGGAAATCGGCAAAGGCGGATTTGTCACTGACGGCTCCCCAGGCTGCCGCTTTGCCCAATGGATGGCCAGCCAGGCCCGGCAAAGTGGGCGGCGTTGAAATCTGGGTTCACGAGCCGCAGACTCCGCTTGTCGAAGGCGATGGCAAAGCGATCCTTCTTTCGAAGTGCACGCAGTGCCACGAGACCGAGCGCATTGTGCTGTTGCATTTTGACCAGGCCAAGTGGGAGTCCACGATCGACCGCATGCGCGAATACATACAGGAAGGCCATGCCCGCGACATCACCGAAGAGGAGAAGACAACGCTCATCAGCTATCTCACGAAGAACTACTCGGGCGCGCCGGGTACGATCAGTGCGAGACCCGACCCCAATAGCCGGCTCCCCAGAACATTGGTCCAGGGACCGGCCGCCAATTACGTTGCTTTTGATTTCGAACTTCCGAGGGATCCGGAACGCGACCCGCATGACGTTACAACCGACCCGCGCGGCAATGCCTGGATGTCCGAGCGCAATGGCTGCTGCCTTGCCAAATTTGACCCCAAGACTTTCACCTTTACCGAAATTAAGTTGCCCGCTGGGAAGGTAGATTCGCGCCTTTCGAGCGCCATCGGCCATCAGGGCGACTTGCTCTGGATCCAGGACAGTAGCCACAACCGTCGCTGGCTGAGCTACGACACCAAGACAGGGCACTTCGAGGTCTATCCCGTGCCGGACTCGATCGACGGGAGCGTTGGATCGAACACGATTATTGCCGACAAGAAGGGAAGAATTTGGGGAGCCGGCAACAGCTATGTGATCGGGCTGGACCCATCGACTCGAAAATTTGTTGCCTACCCGATTCCTTACTGGGAACAAACCAAGAAGAGCGCCCAGGGCTACGGAATGGCGATATCGGGAGACGGGAAAGTATGGTTCGCCGAGCGCGATCCGAGCAAAATCGGACGCCTTGACCCGGAGACCGGAAAAATCGACGAGTACGAGCCGCCCCTCCCGAATTCGATTCCCCGAAGAATGGGCTCCGATATTCAGGGCAACATTTGGGTCGGCCTGCACGAATCCGGCAAGCTCGTAAAGATCGATTATGAGACGACCAAGATGACAGTTCTTGATCCTCCGACGGAGAATTCAGCGCCGTATGACGCCGTGGGCGACCCGCAGGGCCGCGTATGGTTCAGCGAACAGACCGCGGACAAGATTACCCGCTATGATCCCAAGAGCGGTACTTTCCTCGAATTCGCCTTGCCCTACGCCGAATCCGACCCGCGCAGAATTGAACTCGATCCAACGAACACGAATCGGGTGTGGTGGGGCGGCGACACCGCGAATCACATCGGGTATGTGGAAGTGCTGAAATAGACAGGCTCGGCAGTTCAACGCAGAACGAATGGGCAAGTGGCGCCGCCGCGAAGTGATTTGCGGCGGCGTTCTCTTTCCTCGTCTAATTCCTCCGTCCGGAAGTCCAAAAAAATCGCGAATATCCTTGACATGTTGGCCCTGATGTTGCTAAATCCAATTACATCAGGGCAATCGAGTGGTGGTTTGTGGGCCAGGTATTCTTCTGAAAATATGACGTGCCGAATTGTTCAGGAATCGTTTATGCGCAAGGAATGGGACACCGCGCGCGGAAGCTCTCACATGGCTGGTACGCGGACCTCTATTCTATTCTCTCAAATTGTCGCAGGATCATTAATTCTCATAATTCCGGGCCTTATAAGAGCTTCATGAGGCGGTGTTGAATAGAAGGGGATCGTCGTTCGTGGGTGTTCGCAAGCGTTAACAGGGTGTGGGAGTAAGAAAGACACTCGAAGAGGTGGCCGTTGGCGCCTTCGCCAGCGGGAGGAGAAACAATGAATAGCAAATCTGTGGGTGGAATGGGGCGTATCTGGGTTGGATTCTTTGCTCTTGCATTTGTTCTGGGGTTGATGGCGGTTCCGGCATCCGCACAGCAGGCCGGCACGATTCTCGGGGTGGTGAAGGATGCCTCCGGAGGATTCGTACCGGATGCGAAGATCACGATCACGAATACGGACACGAATGATTCGCGCGCGACTGTTACCGGGGATGACGGTTCCTATCGCGCGCCCGGGCTTCAGCCCGGTCATTATTCGGTCAAAGTAGAGAAGGAAGGATTCAAGACGGTCACGCAGACGTCCCTGACCCTTGATGTGACGGCGGAATTGGTTGTGAATCCGACCCTTGAAGTGGGTACGGCGACCCAGGAAGTAACAGTCACCGGGGAAGCCCCCATCGTGAACACAACCACCAGTTCGCTCGGCGGTCTTGTGAACGACCAGCAAATCGCGGAACTCCCTCTGAATGGCCGAAACTACACGGATCTCACGCTGCTTCAAGCCGGCATCGCGCAGACAACCCACTCCGGGTTGGGCGACGCCGGACTCTGGTTCAGCAGCAATGGAATGTCGCCGCGTTCGAACAATTACACGCTGGATGGCGCTCTGACGGTCACTCAGAACGGCACGGGTCCTGCCTCGATGAACGGCAGCACCCTGGGTGTCGACGGGATTAAGGAATATAAGATTGTGACCAGCATGTTCGGAGCCGAATACGGGCTGCTGATGGGCAGCCAGATGGTCATCGTCAGCAAGAGCGGCACCAACCAGTTCCATGGAGACGTGTTCGAATATCTTCGTAACAATCATCTGGACGCTCGAAATTTCTTCGAAGCGCCCACGTCGATCATTCCGGGCTCTTATAACCGCCTGCCGCAATTTCAGCGCAACAACTTTGGCGGCTCGGTGGGTGGTCCGATTATCAAAGATAAGACATTCTTCTTCCTGGTCTATGAAGGGCTGCGGCTGTCGCAGGGTGACACGATCCAGGACACTTCACTCCCGGCCGCGTGCCATTTCGTGAATACAGATGGTGGTCCTGTGATCATTGGCGGCGGGCCAATTCCGTCCAACGTCACTCTTCCGTCTGGGTTTACAGCAGCCAATCAGCAAATACTGCAAGGTCCGCTTTCTGGGACCGCAACGCTTGCGGAAGCCGGGTGCGGCGCCGCAGCCGGCACAGCGGTTGCTGCCTTAGTCCAGCCATGGATTGGGCAATTCCCATTCCCCAACGAAACCGGGTTTTCGTCGTTCAACTACTCGTTTCCCGCCAAGTCTCGTTCTCGGGATGATTACGCGCAACTCCGCATTGATCACAACTTTTCAACGAACGACAACTTATTCGGCCGCTACACCCTGGAAGACGCGGTGATATTTACTCCTTATCTGGGCGGAAACCTGTCTGCCACGGACACCGGGACGGGGTATCCGCAAGTCCCCGCCGAAGGCAGGAGCCGCAATCAGTACGTCACTTTGGGCGAAAACCACATTTTTTCGCCCACGGTCCTGAACTCGTTCCGCTTGTCGTTTGCCCGGACCAATTACATCAATCTCGTGAAGACTCCGAACACGCCGCTGAATCCCAACTTCGCGTTACAAGACGCCGGGACAGGGTGCGCGAGTTCCAGCACGGGTTGTATCTGGTCCTTCGTGCCGGGAAATTTGACGGGAGGGTTTTCACCGGGTTCCGGGGTAACGGCGCTCGCGCCTCCGGGGACATTCCCCAATTATCACATTCAGAATGTGTGGACGTTCGACGATGATCTTTTCTGGACCAAAGGCAAACACGCCTTCAAATTTGGGACGATGGTCAACCTGTTCCAGGAGCCCCAACTGCAGTCCAAGGCAATCTTCGGGACGGTCAATTTCACCAATAACGCGAGTTTCATTGCCGGCATTCCGTCGAACTTTAACGTAGTTTTGCCGGGGCAGTCCGTGGCTCTCAATCCCGGAGTTCCCGGCGCAACGCTTCTCGCGCCGCCCTATCAGGGCAACTTCCTGGATCGAAACGTACTGTTCAAGACGTACGGATTCTACGCCCAGGACGACTGGCGCGCGACCGAGCGGGTCACCCTGAACCTGGGCGTTCGCTACGAGTTCCGGAGCAATTTCAGCGAGGAGTATGGCCGGGAGTCGTGCATCCCAAATCTTTTGAATTCAGCCGCTGCCCTCACGACCTGCGGGGTAATGAGCAATCCTTCCTACAAGAATTGGAGCCCTCGCATCGGTGTTGCCTGGGACGTTTTCGGCAACGGGAAGACGGCCATTCGGAGCGGTGTCGGGATTTACTACGATTTGGGGAACTATGGAGCCCTCCTGACACAAGGTCCGACGGGAATGCCGCCATTTGTTGCCAACACCACATACCAGAACAGTTCGAACCTTCCAATGACGCAGGCATGCACCTCGGCCCAAAATCAGGTGTCGTGTTTGCAGATCCCGCTCAATGGCGGATCAGCCGCGGCTGGTAAATCCCTGCAGGGAAACGACTATAATGCCAAGTCCGTGCACGCGCTCGAGGCCAACCTGACCCTCTCTCAACAACTTCCCTTTGGCTTCGGTGCGGATATCTCTTACGTGGTCGCGCGAGGCTTGGGCCTCTACCAGAGTGTCGAGGGGAATCCTGTCCAAGCGCAATCGATTGTAAATGGTATCCCATCTTACAACGTCCCTAACGGCATCGCTGGGTGCCAGAACAATGCTCTTACTTTGGGGCAGCAGCTAGTCGTCGGTGGGGTGACTTTGACTCCAGGGATCCAGGTCCCCTTGACGGCAGCCCAGTTGAATGGAACAGGACTCCCGGCAGGAACTACCGGTTCTCCGTACCCCTGCCGCGTGAACCCTTATTTCACCAGCGCGCTGTGGTTCACCAACGCGGGGCAATCCTGGTACAACGGCCTACAGATTTCCGTGACCAAGCATCTAGGTCACGGGCTGACCGTCCAGGGCGCGTATACCTACAGCAAATCTGAAGATGACACACAAGGGATGAGGTTTAATGATGACTGCGGAGGAAACGCCGCGGCTCCGTTCTCTCCTTATCCTTATGACACGAAGTTGGATTGGAGCGATTCCTGCTATGACATCACGCACGTGATGCACATGAACCTCATCTATCACCTGCCGGGCATCAAGTCCAATGGGTTCGTCTCGAAGTTCACCAACGGATGGTGGATGAGCAGCGTTGTGGCCGTGCAAGGTGGGCCGCCGTTTACTCCCATCATCAATACAGACCGCGCTTTTGATGGTGTTATCTCTCAATCCAACATCATGCGCGCCAGCCTCAACACGACAACCGTGACGACCGCGAACGGAACATTCATTCCGTACGACCCGAATACGGTGATCATCGGCAAGCCGAACGAGTGGTTTAACCCGTTCATGTTCGGAGAAGCGCCACTCGGGACCGTTGGCAATGCCCCGCGCAATATGCTCCGGCAGCCGGGCTTGGGGAACTGGGACTTCTCCATCGTGAAGGACACCCGGCTCGGGTTCCTCGGCGAGGGTGGCAATTTGCAATTCAGGGCTGAATTTTTCAACATCATGAACCGGGCGAACTTTCTGATGCTCGGGACGAGTACTACTGCTGCCGCTGTTTACTCGGGGAGTACGACAATTAATAGCTATACGCCGGTAGGAGGTGTCCAGACTTTCTGCTCGGGCACTACCTCCTGCCCCATTCAGGCGCCTCTTGGAACCGCGGGGGCCATCACCAATACGTCAACCACCGCGCGGCAGATACAGCTTGCCTTGAAGCTGTACTTCTGATCTCGCGGAATGAAATTCGCGAGATTCGGGAATCTCAGTTAAAATAGATCCGACGGGGCGGCGAAAGCCGCCCCGTTATGCTGTCGAGGTATTCAAAGTTCCGGGTCGATGCTTTGAGAAGAAGGATTCACCGTTCTGGTAGCGGCCTCATCTCTCAATGTAGAAATCTTGCACTGTTAGCCCCTAATTTCCGGGAACTTCGCGGCGATCGTCTAGAAAAGAAGGAGTGACACGATGACCGGCAAATCAGATTTGAAGGACCACAACCTAATGATCGAGCGCGCTCGATGCGTCCCGCGAAGGGAATTTATTGCGGGACTCGCCGCGCTCGGCGCCACAGCCCTTATGCCGAAGGCGCTGTCGTATGCGCAGGGGCAGCCAGCCTCCAAGCCATTCCGGATTGACGTTCATTACCACTATTCATCGCCGCGATTTGCAAATGAACTCACCCAGAGAAAGACCGGCCAGAAGCCGCTGATCGAATGGAATCTCTCCAAAGCCCTGGATGACATGGACCGGGACGGCGTGGCCACCTCAGTCCTTTCAACCAGCGAACCGGGCCCCTGGTTTGGAGATAACGATGCGGCGCGCGGCCTGGCTCGGGATATGAACGAGTACGGAGCCCGGCTGATGGCCGATCATCCGGGCCGCTTCGGGCTGTTTGCTATTTTGCCGCTGCCGGACGTGGACGGAGCTCTCCGCGAAATCGAATACGCGTTTGATACGCTGAAAGCGGACGGGGCAGGCTTCATGACCAGCTATCAGGGCAAATATCTTGGCGACCCTGCGTTCGCCCAAGTAATGGACGAACTGAACCGCCGCAAGGCCATCGCGTACACGCACCCGTTCCGCGCCGAATGCTGCGTGAACCTGCTCCCCGATGGGCGCTCCATGGGCATTACCTTGGTCAACGATACAACGTTTACGATCGCGAGCGTGCTGCACAGCGGCACTGCGGCGCGCTGCCCGGACATCAAGTTCATATGGTCTCACGGGGGCGGGACTGTACCTTTTATCCTGGGACGCGTTGGCGGGGCCAGCACGGAGAAGACAAAGACATTCCCGAACGGCGCGTTTTACGAAATTCAGAAATTTTATTACGACACCGCCCAGGCGGTAAGCGCCCCAACCCTGGCAGCCTTGACGAGGGTGGTCCCGAACTCCCATATTCTTTTCGGGACTGACTATCCGTTCAATACGGCAGCGGTAAATGCAAAGGGGCTGAGGGACTACGGCGAGCTTAGCGCCGATGATATTCATTCGATAGAAAGGGAAAATTCGCTCGCGCTGTTTCCGCGATTGAAGGCATAAGCGCGACCATCTGTACAGCACATCCCGACCACCTGAAACTTACGGACTGCGCAAAGAGCCAGATCGTCTTGCGATATTTTCGATGCAAAATTCAGGGCCCTAAGGTTATTTGTATCTCCAATGGTTTCAGGCCATTGCAGACGCATTCCTGCGATGCAAGACGGGGTTGGATCGATTCGTGGGGTCAACTGCTCAGTAGCCCGGACAGAGGGAAACAGGAAGTCCTGAATTTGCAAACCGGGGCGCCGTAATTGCAGCGCCCCGTATTCGCTCAAAATACTAAAAGCTAGTTCGGATCGTAGACGTCGTGGGCCCCGGTGTGGACCGTCACGTCTGGGGCCCCACCGGATGTGATGTTTCCGCTCACGAAATGAATCTTGCCCCCGACAACTGCGGTCGCGACGCCATGCCGGGGAATTGGCAATGATTGCAGGATAGCCCACGTGTTCGTAGCGGGATCGTAAGATTCGAGCGCCCGGAACGCGCCCAACATCTGCCGAGTCTGGATTTCGCCGCCCGCAACATAGATCTTTCCGTTGTAGGTTGTCCATCCTCCGCCGCTGCGGGCTGTAGGCATGGGAGTGCGCGCCCCTTCGCCGCCCCAGCTGTTCGTTTTGGGGTCGTACTCCTCGACAATGTCCAGATTGCTGGCCACTGTTATGAAGGGGCTGGTAACGCGGCCACCAATGATGTAGATCTTGCCGTTTACCACGCCGCCGAAGGCGTGGTTCCGCGCGGTCGGCATGGGACTGCGCGTCGTCCACTTATTCGTTTCCGGATCGTACATTTCGTTCGTGCCCACTGAGCGAGCCGCAGTGGCCGGCCTGATGGCTACCTGACCCGATCCGGGTTCAGGGATGGCGCCCCCGATCACATAAATCTCGCCGCCCACTTCCTCGGCCAGTGTAGAACCGCGCTTGGCCGGTAGTGATGCGAGCGCCTTCCAGGTATCGTTAGCGGGATCATAGACCCAGGAGTTGTCGACCGGCTCCCATCCCCCGCCGGGAACCTTGGGGTCCGTGTTCAGAATATAGCCTCCGAACATATATATTTTGCCGTGATATTCGGCCAGGGAAGAGTGGTGAACCGGGACAGGTACGGTAGCCTTTTTGGTCCACTTGTCCGTTGCAGGGTCGTATTCCCACAGCATGCCGACTGGCTTTCCGTTTCCGAAGCCTCCGTAGACATACATCTTGCCGTTGGCGGCGATGCCGTAAAGTTCCTCTTCCGGCTGAGGGAATGGCGCAGCCTTGGACCATTTCCCCTGTGGCACTCCCGGGAACTGGCCGTACAGCTGTCCGGCCGCCCCAAATGTTAGCGCGATTAATATGGCGATCGCGGCTCCGCGCCATGATCGAACTGCCGACGAAATTCTCCCAAACCTCATCTGTTTCCTCCCTGACGTGAATTTGACTCAGCCCACCCAACCCACCAGAAATTTTGCATCGTCCGCTGGTACTATCGCTTGCGCTACTGCGTATCCGGAATCTCCAATACATCGTGAGATCCGGTTGTGAGCGAAACACCAGGGTCGCCATACCCGCCCGAGGTGATCTTTCCGCTCACGAAATGAATCTTGTTGCCTAGAGCCGCAACCGCAACTCCGTGCCGCGGGAGCGGCATGGAAGGAAGTATCGACCAGGTATTCTTGGCGGGATCGTACGCTTCCAAGGCTCGAAATGCCCCTAACATCTGGCGGGTTTGAATCTCCCCTCCGCCAACATAGATCTTGCCGTTATAGGTTGTCCAGCCCCCGCCACTGCGGGCGGTCGGCATCGGGGTCCGCGCCCCGGAGCCGCCCCAAGTATTCGACGCCGGATCGTATTCCTCGACGACATCAAGGTTGCTGGCCACGGTGATGAACGGGCTGGTGATTCTGCCGCCAATCACGTAGATCCTGCCGTTCACCGCGCCCGCGAATGCGTGATTGCGCGCGGTGGGCATCGAACTACGCGTCGTCCACTTATTCGTTTCCGGATCGTAGGCTTCGTTCGTGCCGACCGAACGAGCCGCGCGATTTGGAAACACCGCAACTTCATTCGTGCCAGGTTCGGGAATGGCCCCGCCGATCACATAGATCTGGCCGCCGACTTCCACGGCAACCGGGGAGCCACGCTTGCCCGGCATCGGCGCGAGAGCCTTCCAGGAATCGGCAACGGGATCGTATTGCCAGACATTGTCGATGGGTTCCCATCCTCCCCCCGCGGCAGCCTGACCGGGGGGGATGAAGAGTGTGAATCCACCGAAGACATAAATCTTACCGTGGTATTCGGCTAAGGCGGCATGGTGCGCCGGTAGTGGCATTGACTTCTTCCGTGTCCACTTATCCGTGCCGGGGTCGTACTCCCAATTCATCCCCACGGGCTTCCCGTCGACCCCATATCCGCCCAGGACATACATCTTCCCGTTGGCGGCAACTCCGTAGAGTTCCTCTTCAGGTTCAGGAAAGGCCGCAGCTTTTGTCCATTTCGCAGGCGGAACGCCGGGGAACTGAGCATGCAGGTGCGCCACTGTGCCGAATACACCGGCGATCAGCAGGCTCGTAACGAGTCCGCGCTTCCAACTGAGGGCTGACGACATAGGCCTCACTTCCCCAAATGAAGTATGAACCGACACGGTGTGGACAGCCGCCTGCCTGCAAGGCGGCGAATCGTGCCACAGTTTAACGGATTGTAACTCGCGAAACAAGAAAATGATGGTTTCAAGATTGCAGGTCGAAATTATTCCGGCCCGAGAAGTTGTCTGGACAAATATAGATTAAGTAAACAGGATTCTTTTACGCCAGGATTCAAAACTTGCGGAATCCAAGCTTCCGCTTAGTCTCGATGCCAGTATTCTTAATCGCCCGATTTTCCGATAGCCTTGAGCATTTCAGCCATCGGAGCGACGTTGCCGTGAAGCGGCGCAATCGTCACCACGTCGATCTTCAAGCGCTTCAGGTTGTCATAGAGATTGTTGGCGAAGCCCAGTGAAATGGGGACGAGCGGCGGGGAATTCGGAGGAGGCGGGGTGAAGTCGTCCGCCTCGATCAGAATCTTCTCCGCCGGCAGATAGGCAAACGACATGAACTCGTTGTGGTTGTCGCCGAGAATGCGGTGGATTTCGAGCGAGCGAGTTCCGTCCGTGAGGACATACTTATCCTTGTAGGTAACGAAGGCGGGCGCCCGCGGATTCTGCGAAAGCTTGTCCGGATCAAGCGTGCGAGGCTGCTTCCAGGCCTGTTCGTAGAAAGCCTTGTTGCCCTCGTTGGTGATGATCGTCGCTCCCTCCGCCACGTACGTGCGGACGCCTCCGGAGTGATCGAAATGATGGTGCGTATTGATCAGATACTTGATCGGCTTGTCCGGAACGAGTTTTTTCACCTCGGCGATGACGGCATTCGAGCGATTCTCGTCGTTCGGGGCTTCGACGACCGCGACGTAATCCTTGAATTCAATCAGGACGCTGTTGTGGGTTCCCCCGCCGAGAAACCAAACGCCGTCGGCCAGTTTTTGTGAGACGACTCGAACCGGGGGCACGGTGGCCGTCCGCACGCCGTCGGGCACCTGGAGAGGAGCGGCTTGAACGTTTGCCTGCGCATTCGAGACGGTCAGGTCCAGGATGAAGTGGCCGCCTTCCTTCTGCACGATGTGGGTGGGAAATTTCACTCCGCCGAAGTCCTTATAACCCGTGTAAGTTGTTTCAACAAGCATGTCGCCCAGGACGGGGTGCGCGATCCACGAGTCCACTTTTGTCACCGTGTTCTGCTCATCGATATCTCCGGTGACTCTGTGCTTTCCGGCGATAAACGAAAGCTCGGTAATTTTCTTTCCAGCGCGCGTCGCGCTCTTGGCCGTGGCGTTGTTTTCCGAGGCAGCCTTCAGGAATCCGTGCGGCGTCAGCCAGATTTGCAGCTGTCGCTCGTCAGCAGCCGCGATCGCCGGCTGAGGCGCTGCGCCGGGCTGATTCCACGCGTAATCGCCGCTCACCAGGTTGACTTGTTTCTGCTCGCCGTCGAACGGAACTTCGCCGCCGCGGTCCGGCGGATTCTCTTGTGTCCGGGTAAGCTCTTCCTTCGAGGATCGGCTCGGGTAGTCGATGGTTCGCGTATAGCTGGTAACAATGGTCGTATGCCAGTCGCCGGTTGGGCTGAAACTCTGTCCGATCCCGCCCATTTTCCCGGTGCCGGAATATTGAATCGAACTTGGGTCTCCCATTGCTTTCTGAGCGTTCTGGATCACCGTCTTGGCGTTCTGTGCCCGTGTGGTTCCCGCTGCCAGAATTCCAAACACAAGCAGGGAAATAAGCTTCGTCGTGGTGCTTGTTTGCATCATCCGCTCCTGAATTTCCTCGAAGGAAACGCTTAATTTAAGCCGGGATTTCCGACACACGATCGCCGGTTCGTGCATCGTACGCCTCTGCCGTCCAAGACTCAATGAATTTGCCGCCGGCCGGGTTAAACTATCCGCCGGTCCACACGGCGCTTTTATTGCCACGGACGAACACGGGAGAATAAGAATCGACATGGCGAGCACAATCGAAAGCACGACGCAAGTTCGATGGGATCTGAGCATCCTGTATTCGGAATTGAAGACCCGCGCCTGGATTCCGATCTGCGCGAACTTGCGGCCACCGCGAAGCATTTTTCGCTCACCTACAAAGGAAAGCTGGCGGAATTGCTGGGGCCCGCTATCAGGGACTATTCGGAAATCGAAATGCTCAGCGGCAAGATCTCCTCCTATTTGTTCTTGCGCGAGAGCACGGACTTGACGAACGCGGCGATCAAAGCCAAACACGCCGCTTTTCAGCGGGAATTGAGCGCGTTGCAGGGCGAACATCTGACGTTCCTGGAACTCGAGCTTGTCGAACTCAGCGATGAAACGCTCAAGAAATGGTACGAAAGCGACGCCGTGGTCGCCAAGCATCGCCCCTGGATCGAGCACATTCGCGTTTTCAAGCAGCACTTCTTGACCGAGCCGGTTGAGTCCGCGCTGACGAAGCGATCGCCGTTTGATGCCAGCTCCTGGGGTCGATTTTTCGATGAGGTGGAAGCGGATCTCGAATTTGATTTTCGCGGCGCCACGAAAAACCTGACCGAGATGATGCATCTGCTCACGGAATCAAAGGATGCCGAGGAGCGCGCGGAAGCAATGAAATGCGTGAATGACGGCCTGGGCGGCGCTTTTGCGAAGTATTCCGCGCAGACGCTCTACATGGTCGCCGGGTCGAAAGCCGTTGAGGACAAGGAACGCGGCTACGCGCACCCGATGGATTTTCGCAACAAGGCGAATCGAATTCCGGACTCCGTCGTCGATGTGCTTCACAATGCCGTCACGACCCTGGGCGGTTCGCTGACCCGGCGATATTACAAATTGAAGGCGCGCCAACTGGGGCTTCGCAATGCTCCGCTGGAGCGATCGCAACGCTCCCATGCCGTTTGCCGACACCACGGTGATTCCATTCGAGGAGGCGGCGGACATCGTCACAGCTTCTTATGAAAGCTTCAGCCCCACGCTGACGACCATCGTAAAGAGCTTCTTTGCCGACCGCCGCATCGACGCGCCCGTCGTGAAAGAAAAACGGCATGGCGCATTCAATTCCTCCCACGTTCTGCCCGGCGGGAAAGCCGGTTTCTTCACGCTGATGAATTATCTTGGGGTCCAATCAAGACGTGATGACGCTGGCGCACGAACTCGGGCACGGCGTGCACGGCATTCTCGCCGGCGAAGCGCAGGGCCCGTTGATGTTCCATGCGCCGATTGCCTACTGCGAAACAGCTTCCGTGTTCGGTGAAATGACCACATTTACGATGTTAAAGGAGCGGCTCATCCGGTCGGGAGACAGAGCTCTCTTCTCGCGCTGATCATGTCCAAGATCGACAGCATGATTAACACCGTCGTTCGCCAGATCGGGTTTTCGAACTTCGAGCGGCGACTCCACGGCATGGACGAATCCTATACGACCTGGACGGAGCCGAAGAAGCGTTCGGTCGAGGAATTGGACGCGCATCTGGCTAAAGACCGCGCAGGAACTTTACGGGGAGGAAGGCGAAATCTTCACGTACGAAAATTCCAGCCATCTGTGGGCCTACATTCCGCATTTTCACAGCCCGTTTTACGTGTATGGATATGCTTTCGGCGAGCTGCTGACGCAAAGCCTCTTTGCGCAGCGCGCAGCGCCTGGGAGCGAAGTTCGAGCCTCTTTATCTGGATCTCTTGCGTTCCGGGTCCACCAAGAATGTTGTGGAACTGCTCGCGCCCTTTGGCCTTGATGCGAGAAGCGATGCCTTCTGGAAGGATGGCATCACGGTCAGCCTGGGAGCGTTGATTGAGGAAGCGGAGCAAATGTCGCAGGCTTAGTCTTACGCGCGCTCCAGATCCGATTTTTTATTTGCGTCGATAAATGTCGTAGTTATCGAGGCTGTCTACTTGCTCGAAATCCTGGCGCACCAGCTCCAGCAAGCGGGTTTTGTCGTCCACCGGATCGCTTCCGAGTTGAAGGTCGCGCTTGACCACGACCCAGCGGATCTGCCGCTCCCGAGAGAGATTCAGAATCTCCTCGGAACTGTACGGGTTCACGGTGTGATCGAACATGAGCACGGGGAAGCGCGGGCGTCTGCCGGTCGTGTAATAGAAAAGATCTTCCCCCGGAATCATCAGGATGCCGTCGTCATGGGGAATTTCACGGCCAGCGTAGCGGACCAATTCTTCAAATTGTGCGATCCATGACCCTCGCACCGATAGCCCGGCGAGTGCGGGCATCGTTGAATGCGCGATTTCGCCATCGGAGACATTGGCATAGTCCAGCCGTTCATGGCTCCAAACGTAGAATCCACCCGCGACCGTCATTGAAATTGCCAGGACGGATGCCAGTGTCACGAATTGCCACTCCGATGACTTCGCCAATCGAGAGGCGAGAGCTTCCATCGAGTCGGCCACCAGAATAAGGGCCAAGGGCCAAATGGCGTAGGTGGAACCCCAAAGCTGCTGTGAAAGAAAAGCTCCCTGCACGGTGGCAATCAAAATAAACGGTAATACGAGCGAAGTGTTGGCGCGACGCCGCAGGCTCGATAGCGCGAGGACGCAGCACACGATCAGCAGGAATGGCGAGACATCGAGGAGCCGTTCGGCGCGCTCCGACGCGTCCCGGTCGATGAGCAAATAGAGGGATGGCCACGCGAAAGGTAGCGACAAAAGCGAGACCGACAATAAGGCCAGCGCCCGATTTTCCTGCCGGGCGAATCTCCAGGCCAACACGCCTGCGAGGAACGCCGCGATCCACAACGTTAGGAGATTATTCTGATATACGCCGAGCATGTCCCGAAACGACGGCAAGCGCCGCGAGGCGGCAAATTCGATTGTCCAATGCGCGTAGTTCGCCAGACCGGCCGTGAAATGAATCAGGAGGATCGCTGTTCCAAGCCCCACGGCCACTCCAACCAATATCCAGGCATATCCGGAAACTGGCTGCCCCCGCCAGGCTGCGAGCGCTATCAGCACCCCAATCGCAAGCGCGGAGGTTGTCAGAAATGCGAGCCCCGTATTCTGTTTGACAAAAAGCGGTACCACGAGAAACGCGCCTACCAGAAAAGCAGGGAGCGGTGGAAAACCCTTCCGGTCCAGCTTTTGAAGGAGTAGTAGGGATAAAAGGATCACAAAAGTGCAGTCGGGATCGTAAAACGGGTGCGGATACACACAGTAAATTCCAAGGAAAATTAGCGGCAAACTCAGCAGGAAAGCCACGGGCCGGGCTGCGGGTATCTTATTGCGCAGGACATTGAGAACGATCCGCCACGTAAGCAGCGTCGCAAGTCCCCCCACCGCGGCGCAGTAGAGCACGTGGTGAAAAAACACTCGTCCCGTCAGCTTGATGAGCGCAGCTTGCGTCAGAAACGTAAGAGGAGCGTAGGGCAGGACGAAATCGCGGTAGGGAATATCTCCGAGCGAAATCCTATATGAATTTTCCAGGATGTAGCTGAGGTCCCAAAGTACCGCGAGCCGCGAGTTTTGCCAAACCACCACGGCGGCAGTCGTCACAAAGAGGAAAAAGCCCGTCACCCCGTCCCACCAGCATCTAACTCTCGCGGCCGGTTTCCTGTTGAGCGAAGTTTCTATCTCAGGAGCGCTTGAATTCGCATTGCACACGGTGCGAATCTATCGAAAGTTTCGGGATTGCGGTAGGCCGTATTATTTATTTCCTCTGTAGGGGAACTTCCATCTATTCCGCGCCCTTTCCCCGCCGTTTTCCTTCCTTGAGGAACGTTCCTTTTTGAAGGTCGTTGAACGCCTCCTGAAGCTGCTGCTGGGTGTTCATCACGATCGGCCCGTACCACGCGACAGGTTCCTGAAGTGGTTTGCCCGAAACGAGCAGGAATCGGATACCGTCATCGCCCGCCTGCACGACGACTTCATCTCCACGGTCAAAGAGGACAAGCGAGCGGTCGTTGGCGTCTTTCGGGGGTGTTGTGTCCAGCCAGCCGACGGACTCGGTCGGCACCTCGAGAGGAGCCGAAGCGTTGCAGAATTTTCCCGCCCCGCCAAACACGTAGGCGAAGGCATGACGCATGGTCTCGACGGGAAGCGCCCTTCGCCTGCCCGGAGGTACAGAGACATCGATGTAAACCGGATCGGCGGCGATGCCCTCGACCGGGCCTTTCTTTCCCCAGAAAGTGCCGCAAACGATGCGAGCGCGTGTACCGTCGTCGTCGATGATTTCCGGGATTTCCGGCGCCTTGATTTCCTGATAGCGAGGCGCCGTCATTTTGAGTGAAGCCGGGAGGTTCGCCCAAAGTTGGAAGCCATGCATACGGCCGTCCTGATCGCCTTTGGGCATTTCCTGGTGGATAATTCCGCTGCCCGCAGTCATCCATTGAATGTCACCGGCGGCGATGGCGCCCTGATTGCCCATACTGTCGCCGTGCTCGACGGTTCCGGCGAGGACATAGGTGATCGTTTCGATTCCGCGATGAGGATGCCACGGAAAGCCCGCGAGATAATCCTCCGGAACGTCATTGCGGAAATCATCGAGGAGGAGGAACGGATCGAAGTCCGTCGTGTTACCGAAACCAAAAGCGCGCCGCAGGTGTACGCCCGCGCCTTCGAGGGTCGGCTTCGATTTGATCAGACGCTTGACCGGACGAATGGACATATTGTCTCCTTTCCAGAGCGAGCGGCCCGACCTTTGAACCTCGCCCGAAAGGTCGGGCAGCCCCGATTGCTACGCTGTGGCCGATCTTTGCGACTGAAAGAACGCGAGCAGTTCCGCGTTGATCTGGTCTTTGAGAGTTGAGCACATGCCGTGCGGGGCGCCGGGAATAACTTTAAGTACAGCTCCCTTAACAATCTTAGCCGAAAGCGCTCCGGCGTTGAGAAATGGAACAATCTGGTCATCGTCGCCGTGCAGGATGAGAGTCGGGACGTCAAATTTCTTCAGATCCTCGTTGAAGTCGGTTTCGGAAAACACTTTGATGCAGTCGTAAGCGGCTTTGAGCCCACATAGCATCCCTTGCAGCCAGAACGAATCGCGCAAGCCCTGTGAGATTTTCGCACCCGGTCGGTTGAAGCCGTAAAATGGCATGCTGAGGTCCATGAAGAACTGGGCTCGGTCCGCTTGAACCCCGGTACGAAGTTGGTCGAAGACTTCCATCGGGAGTCCGCCTGGATTTGCGGCAGACTTGATCATGATCGGGGGGACGGCGCTGATCAACACGGCTTTTGAAACACGGGCCGTGCCGTGCCGCCCAATGTAGCGGGCAACTTCACCGCCGCCGGTCGAGTGCCCCACGTGAATCGCGTCCTTCAAATCGAGTGCTTCTGTGAGTTCGGCGAGATCGTCAGCGTACGTGTTCATCTCGTTGCCTTCCCACGGTTGGCTCGATCGCCCGTGGCCGCGGCGGTCATGCGCGATGCATCGGAAACCGCGTTCGGCCAGGAAAATCATCTGGTCTTCGAAGGCGTCCGAATTCAGTGGCCAGCCGTGGCTGAAAACGACCGGCTGCCCCTTTCCCCAATCCTTGTAATAGATCTGCGTCCCGTCCTTCGTCATGAGTGTTGGCATGGGATTGCCTCCTTGTCCGTTTTAGATTCCGTGCTGGCACTGTGGGTATATTCAATTCGGGTAACTGCCTGGGCTGGCGCCTCATTGGAAATGCGTCAAAGGTTCACCGGGCCAGACTATTCTTCGTTGGATCGGGAGTCAAGTTTAGAGTCCATGCGCTGCTATTCGGGAATGCCGCAGATGAATTTCACTTAGAGGTGCATATTTTCACACAAGTTTCGACGGTCAGTAGCCGGGGAACTGGTGGAAAAGGCTCAACGATACTGGTACTATACAACCCTGCCAAGACGCACGAAGGACTTCAAATACCCCATGATGCTGCGTCTGGGATACGACATCCAATTTCAGATCCCTTCTCCCGTGGCGATGGTGGCGTTGCTCAACGTGCATCCCTCCAGGGTGGCCCTTTTGCGCGCGCCCGATGAAGTGCAAGTGCAGCCCGGAACCAGGGTGGAGAGTTTCATTGACGGCTTCGGCAATCGCTGTGCCCGGTTTGTTGCGCAGCCGGGGATGCTCCGTTTGAGCAACTTGACGTTGTTGGAAGATCCGGGCTTTGCCGATCCTGTGAACTATAGCGCGCGCGAGGTCCCCGTCCAGCAATTGCCAACCAACATTCTCGGATACTTGCTCAACAGCCGCTATTGCGAGGTAGACCGATTTGCCACGATTGCGTCGGAGTTGTTTGGCGGCATCGCTCCGGGCTGGGGAAGGGTGCAGGCCATCTGCGACTGGGTGCATTCGAATGTCAGTTTCGGATATCAATACGCGCGCCCTACAAAAACTGCCTTGGACGTTTTCGCGGAGCGATCCGGAGTCTGCCGTGATTTTCAACATCTCGCGGTGACGCTATGCCGCGGCCTGCACATTCCCGCACGGTATTGCACCGGCTACTTAGGCGATATCCGGGTACCTCCCGTGCCGGCCCCCATGGATTTCAGCGCGTGGTTTGAGGTGTACCTCGAAGATCGCTGGTGGACTTTCGATGCGCGCTATAACTGCCCCCGGGTTGGCCGCGTTTTGATGGCCGCTGGCCGCGACGCCTCGGATGTCGCCATTACGACATCGTTTGGAATGGCGAATCTTACGAGCTTCACTGTCATAAGCGAAGAAGTGATGCAGGAAAATGCGCACTTTGCTTAGGCTTCCGAAGACTCTGCTGAAGCCCAGAGCGGAATATTTCTCGCCCCTTCACGAGCGCTACCCGATGGGTCCTCTTGCGCCCCGGTTCCGATCCGTGTATTGTGCAACATGGCCAGCGACACAAAGTTTGAAGAGAAGGGCTCTGGACCGGCTCGGAACGTAAAATCCCCTAAAAATAATATTCAAACGGGCGACTACGGGTTGCGCGGCGATATTCTTTCTCCGATGGAGACGCTCGCGCAGTCGGTCTCAACGATTGCCCCGACCTCGACGCCGGCGGCCACGATTCCCTTAGTGGCGGCGCTGGCCGGAAACGGCACCTGGCTGGCGTACTTGCTGGCGATGTCCGCGATTCTGCTGGTGGCCTGGTGCGTCAGCCGTTTCGCCCGCTACTCCTCGTCGCCCGGTTCACTTTACACGTACGCCTCGATGATCCTTCCGCCATCGCTCGGCTCGGTCGCTGCATGGAGTTTGCTCCTCGCCTATGTCGCCACGGCTTCCAGCGTGATCGGCGGATTCTATGTTTATGCGAACCTTCTGTTCGTCGACGCCCTGGGGCGTGGTTTTTCGACGGTGGCGCTGGCTCTGATTGTCACGGCGGTTTCCGTCTGGATTGCCTGGAGGGATGTCAAGATTTCCGCGCGTTTCATGCTGTGGATAGAGGCGACTTCTCTACTCGTGATTCTCGCGGTGGTTGCTCTAGTGCTCGTCCGGCACGGCTTCCACCTCGACCCCGATCAAATTCACCTCACCGGAATGACCGGAGGCGGACTGCGGCTGGGCCTGGTGCTCGCTCTGTTCAGTTTCGTTGGTTTTGAAAGCGCGACGACGCTGGGAGCGGAGGCGAAAAATCCATTGCGGACAATTCCGCGCGCCGTAATTCAAAGCGCCGTGATTGCCGGGGCGGTTTTTATTCTCTCGGCGTACACGGAAGTGCTTGGCTTTCATGTGGCTGGACAAAATTGGGGGGAGGGCGGCGCGCCCCTGCACGTTCTTGCTCAAGTCGCCCGGGTACCGCTATTGGGGACCCTGATTGATATCGGGGTAGCGGTGAGCATGTTCGCAGGAACGCTGGGTTGCATTACCGCTGCGGCTCGAGTGCTCCTCTTAATGGCGCACAATGGCCTCGCGCACGGAGCCTTTCGAACAACCCACGAGCATCACGATACGCCGACGGCCGCTTTACTTGCCACCGGAACGGCTGCGGTGCTGCCGGTCGCCATCCTTGCATATCGCGGCTCAAACGGGTTAGACGTTTACGGTTGGATGGGATCGCTTGCCACGTACGGCTTCATTGTGGCGTACGCGCTGGTCTGCGTGGCGTTGCCGCGTTACCTGCGCGACCACGGCGTTTTTCGGCCGGGAGCGCAGATTATTCCCTGGCTCGCTTTCATCGCCATGCTGGCTGCGTTAGTGGGCAATCTTTATCCGGTTCCGGAAGGACCCTACGGCAAACTGCCTTATATTTACCTTGTTTACGTAATTGCGGGCCTGGTTTGGTATGCGGTGCAGGCGCGCAAAGAGAATCGATCGCGAACCAAAGTCTAGGGCTGGTCCTGGGATTCCGGCAGCGACACGAAAATCAGCACAATGCCGACAATCGTAAACATGTGAAAAGCCGCATTTTGGCCGTTCCATATCGCCGATTGCCAAAACAGAAACCACTCGCCCCCGACGGAAAGAAACGCCACCAGCCACTGCAGCAAGCTGAGAGTCAAAGCGATGATGGCCACCCGCTTGGATAGATGAAATGTGGAGGAGTCCCTTTTAAGGGACCGGGCCATGCGAGTCCCGCCCCACCAGCACAGAATCATGATCGTGATTTCCAATCCGATGATTGTGAGATAGAAAACCGTGGTCATTGCGGGCGCATGAATGGCGCGCCACATTCCGTGGTTTCCCGGAAAAGTCGTGTCCATCGTCAAGGTATGACGCACGAATTGATAGTTGGACCCGTAATCCGTAAGGTTGTTGAAGACGACCAGCGAGTAGTAGAACGCCACCGCGAAAACCAACAGCATTTTGCTGGTTCGTAGGGTCATGGCTTCGCCCTTGAGGATCTTGAGGAGCTTGAAGAGAATGTCCGGAAGTAGGCTGTGAGGGCGCGAAGGGTCGCTTCGTCGTAATTCTTGTTGTCGGGCATCTGCGCGCGCGGATCCATCGCGAGCGGGTCGCGAACGTAGCCCTTGAATTTCTCGGGCGAGGCGGTTGCCATGGCGGAAAGCGCCTTCCACGGAACGCCTGATTTTTGGCCGCCTTCCAGGCCCGCATTGTGGCACCGAAAGCAATTCTGGCCGGCGATCCGGAACCCCGCCTGCACATCCGTGTCATGCGCGTGCATGCCGCGGGGAGTTATGGGTTCGATGACGTTTTTCTGATTCCGAAATTCGAGTCGTACAACACCCCAGGGAATTTGGGCTTCGTCGGCGTGCGAGAGAATTTTGAAGCTGGGCGTGAACTTCGGATGAGAGATCATGTAGGGCCCCATGTCGTACTTATGATCGTTGGAATCCTTGGGCCAACCGGCGGGCGGCTGGCCGTTTACAGTCAGGATGAGTACGGGATGATGCGCGGCCATATACTCCGAGGGATAGTTTGCCCGGTATTTGTCATCGCAGATAGCGACAACGACTTCGGAAGCCGGAGAGGCGCCGAGCAGGCGCGCCAGCTCCAAGAGTTCCACTCCTCCAACTTTGGTCGGCCCGGTGAAATTTGGATCGTCCGTTACTGTAAAGTTCACCTGAGGCAAAGCCAGAAGTTCTTCCCGCGTGAGGTAGCGCGTCGATCCGGGAGGTAAACCCGCCAGGTCGCCGCCAACTTCCAGATCGCCCGGCGACTGCCGTGTCTTGTGAGTCTGAACGAGGTCCGGAGAAGGGAGAGAAGACGATTTATTTCCAGGTGCGGACTGCGGGCTCGCAGACATCGGGTACAGAATCATGAGAATGAAAAGGAAGAATCCTGTCCCGATTCGCGGCATGGCACATACTAGCGCAGGGCCGCCTGATCGCAAGAATGAAACTACAAATGCGCAGCATCTTTGTTAGGGATGAAAAGGACGGATCAGTTCACCTGAGCCATCCAGGCCATGGCCGAGGTGGGTTGCGGGCTGCCGCCGGCGGGTTCTTCCGTGATCGCGAGCTCGGCAATCTCATTCATGGGCATGTTCACCGGAGCCACCAGCGCGATCTCACCATGCGAATCCGGATTAAAAGTCGCGACGCTCATGGGTTTGCCCTGCTTGGGCACAAACCAAAGCTGGAGCGTTTTCGCCGGAGGCATCGAAGGCATATCGTCGGCCGTGATGGCCACACCCATGCGCGGATGTAAATAGGCGTGCACCATGGGCATTTTTTTGTCGATTGGCATGAGCTTGAGCGGCATGGAATCGGGCGACATCATGACCGAGGCAACCATACGGCCCTGGTCCAGTTGGTTCTGAAGCGCCTTACTCTGGTCCGTTGCGATCTTCATCTCGCGGCGGAGTTCCGCGAGCTGCGTGGTCTGAAGCTCCATCTGACGGATCGAGTATCCGGTCAAGAGGGCCAAAGCGGCTGCCGCGGCCCAGGCCCACGCTGGAAACATCGGTGGCTTGGCTTGTAGCATCTCGATCGGGGCCACGGACCGCACCGCTGCGCCGGACGATTTGACTGCATTCAGAATCTTGTCCCGCAACACAGCAGGGGGCTGCGCATCGGGCGCGGCGTGCGCGAGTTGCGCGACGTTTGCTCTTGCCAGCGCCACCCCGGCCGTACACTTGGGACACGCGCGCGCCAGGTGCGCTTCGAGTTCGGCGCGCTCGTCACCCTCCAGAACACCCAATGCGTATTCTTCGTAAAGTGGAGCGAGTTGTTCGCACTCCATCACGAACGTGCCTCCTGGAGCAATTCGCGTAGCCGCAGCAGGCCGCCGCGGATCCAGCTTTTCACCGTCCCAAGCGCTTCGCCCATGGCCGCGGAAATCTCGCTGTGCGACATGCCTTCAAAATATGCCAGCTCAATCGCGCGCCGCTGCGAATCGGGAAGTGAACCCAGCAAGGCGCGGACTTTTTCCGCTCGCCGCGACTGATCGATTTCGCCCTCGGGATCCGGCTGGATCACGGCGGAAAAGGGCAGATCGGAGTCGGCGGAATCTTCGCGGCGGCGCTGCTTCTCGCGCTTCAGACGCAGAAAATCGAGCGCGCGGTTGCGCGCCATGGTGAAGAGCCACGGTTCGAGCGGCCCGCGCGAACTCTGGAATCGCTCCGCGCTGCGCCAGAGTTGCAGAAATACGTCCTGCACAATCTCCTCGGCGGAGGACGGCTGCTGCGAAATCCGTAACACGAGCGAATACACGGGACGTCCATAGCGGTCGTAGAGGATTTCCAGGGCACCCGCGTCGCGTTGCTGGAGGCGCTCCATCAGCGCAGCGTCGCGTGGGCTGGTTGCCTTCCGGCCAGGGTTGTACGACCGCGAGCAGCAAAATTGCATTCCTCGCCCGTTCCTAATTGGAATACGTAGAAACGGGCCAAATGGATGAAGCCATGGAACGAGTCTGAAACATCGTCATCTTACTACGGCAGGGGAATTCGGAAGAAATGGGGTCCGATGGACACGAGGCCAGTTTCTCGGGAACTATTCATGCAGAGCGAATTTTAATTGGTTCGGACTTCGGATTCGCGAAGCTGAAGCAGGAGATGACTTCTGGAAATCTTTCTATCCTTAAGATTCCAATGGAAGAAGCAGTAATTAGGTCAAGTGATCCCGGGGCCGCTGCAATACGTAGCTCCGCACTAGCCAAGGCGGAGCCGTGGACACACGGGCCGTGCATTCATGCCTGTTGAATCCCAAGCAATAGACCAGTACAACAATGTCGCTTTCACACAAAGCAGTACTCGCGTTCTATCCAAATAATTAGTTGCCCGTAAAAATGTACTAGCGAGACCAAATGCGCAGACGGATTTAGTGCTGGCAACTTCAGGATTTGCTGGGGCTAGGTGCAACGGATGTGTCTGCCGGTTCAGAGAATACTGGTCACGAAGGTGGATGCATGAATTTCAGGATTCCCAACTGCATGTGCTGGGCACTGGCTTCTCTTGGTATGAAAGGCGCTGTTGTAGGCATTGTGTTCGCGTTGACTGCGCAAGTGGTCGCGAGCAAGCCCTCGCCGCACGTTCCGAAGAGTGTCGTTTCGGACTGGACACACCGTCATGTCGTTTACCGGGATTCGAGCAACAAATCGGTGATAGCCCCATTTCGCATGAATCCTCGCTGGGAGCAGAACTGGTATCTCCGGCATCAGGAGTCATGGTGGCCTGAATACCATCCCAAGCCCATCTCGCCGGATAAAGGGAGCAAAAGAGACTGGAGCATATCCTTGGGGACGGCCGCGTTCCAGCCGATCATCGACTTTGGTTTCACCATTCCTCCCGAGACGGCATACGGTTCTCTGAACGTGATGGATCAGGGCGGCGGTACGTGGCTGGCCACCGCGGGCAGTCTTACCGTGACTGGCGGGAGCGACGTAGGGACGTACGCGCTCATCCCGGGCGGGCCGGGGGTAGCCACCAGCCCGTTGGGGAGCTTCTATTACGACAATGTGATTACCCCATCCGCTAATCCGGCGCTCGATGTCGATGGACTTCTGTTTGGAGTTACTGGAAAAGAAATCAATGTTTGGGGTAACAGCGCAAACAATTATTCCTTCTACGATAGTACCGGTCCCGGCGTCTACGGTACGCAATTGACCGCAACGGGTGCCTTCAGCTTCCAGACCGGTCCCAGCGGCGGCGAGGGCTACCCAGCCAAATTTGTTTTCGATGCGACAGCAGCTCCCAGTTGCAACAGCGACTTCGTGGCAATTGGAATCGGGTCGAATCCCGCATCAGGCGGCCAAGCGAATATACTCGGTGTAAATAACCTGTACAGTACAAGTCCCGCGTCTGCACCGCCCAATTGCACCACGAACGGGCCAACGGTTATGTTCGCCTATGCCTCCGGCACGGGTGAAGTCCCTGGTTCCTTGACAATTTCGCTGGAAGGAACACAGCTCGCTTACATCGAGAATCTCACGACGGGGAAATCTTATTTTCACATCCTGACCATTGGAACCTCGGGGTCAAATGGGACCAGCCCGACAAATGCGGTTATGCCGGGCACCGGCAATAACGCCGTGGATAAAACCGTCCTGCTTTCGCCCGACGGCGGCGTAACAAACCAAACTTCCACTAGCTCCCCGTTCGTCGTTTACACAAACAACGATGTCAGCGATGTGGCATTTGCTACGACTTATAGCTCGGCTGGAGCGGGCTCGGGCTACCTATACAAGATCAGCAACGTATTTAGCGGCAGCGCTACACCGACCATCGTTTGGAGCGTCTCCATCAATGCCATTCCCTCCACCCCGATCTACGACTCAGGATCCAATAGCGTATTTTTTACGGACAGCGAAGGCCGCATCGATTCCGTCGTGGATAGCGGCCCATCGCCCTCGGTTTTTTATGGCCCGATTGTTGCCAGTGGCACCACATCCCTGAACCCTATAACCGTCGATAACGGCAGCCAATATATCTACGCTTCCTTCAATACCGACGGCACAAACGCCATTGTTGTGCAGGCCCCCAAGAACCTGGCCAGTTACGCTTCGGTCCCTGTCGGCACCGGCAATACGACTTATACGGGACCGTATGGCGTGGATATTAACAATGCTTGGTATACCGAAGTGGGAACACCGCTTATGTACGTTGTGGGAACCGGGAACGGAACGACTCCCACTCTTTACAGCGTGGGGTTCAATGGAAGTGGGTTAATGAACGGCACGCCTGACGTGACCACTACAGCGTTAACGACTGGCGCAGCGGACGCGTCGCCGATTACGGAGTTTTACAACCCCACGCTTGCGAAGGACTTCCTTTTCGTCGGAGTCACGAACCACTGCGCGGCGGCGACAAACGGTGGAACTGCCGGATGCGTTATGAGCCTGGACATCACGGCAGGCTATCCGACCGTCAATGCCGCGACGACGTCCCTCGCGGCCGCTGGAGGCACGAGCGGCATCGTTGTTGATAACGACAGCAGCATTCCCCAAGCTTCGAGCATTTACTACGCGACTAAGACCGGTCAGACCTTAGTCAAAGCCACACAGTCGGGACTGAATTGATGCGAGCGCGCGGCGGTTGCCCGCGCCGCCGCACGCGCCGAGCCATTCACCACGCAGGCCTAGGTTGCCTCCAAGAAATACGCATCAATGTGAGTTCTCCGGGCTCCGATGGCTCGCTCTTGCCTGGCAGTCGAGCCCCGCTTGCTATCGCGTAACCGATTTGTCGCGCTGCATTGGCCCTACTCCGTTCTTCTGGGCGCATGAGACACAACATTTCCGAACTTGAGATTTATGCATTGAGTCAGACACGTAGGTCATTGCCTAGAATCGAAAGTCTGAAGGAATGGGATTGGACCACAAATTGGCGATTGGTCCTGTGAAGTTCTATAAAGGCGGGCTGCTTCCATCAATTTCAACTCACGCGTGCGCGACAGCCCCTGCTCCCGCGACGCCAATCGACGCGAGATAGACGCGCGCTGCCTCCGCTGTTTGATTCGCCTGCTCGACGCACGCTCCAATCGACGGACCCGACAAATAATTTCCCGCAAGAAAAAGTCCCGGGACGGCGGCGGTGAGTGCTCCGAGGGCCGAAACGGTTCCATGGTGGCCCAGATTGTATTGGGGCAAGGCGCGTGCGTAGCGTCGGATGTTTGTGACGACTGGCTTTCCGGTAATGTGAAGGACGCGCTCGACTTCACCGCAAATGGTATTCGTAATCTGCTCATCGCTCATTTCGAGCAATCCGGGATCGGTTGCGCCCCCCGCAAAGCTGGTGAACAGCGCCATGTCCTTCGGAGCGCGACCAGGGAAGAGCGAAGAATTCCACACCGTGCCGAGGACGCGCAATCCTTCGCGGCGCGGCACCAGAAAGCCGAACCCGTTCTTCGGATGGTCGATTTGCTCGGTGCGGTAGCCGGCCGACACAACGGCCACAGGCGCGTATTCGATCCGCGAAAATACTGACGAAAATTGGCCGGAAATTCCCTCCAGCGTCCGCGATGCGGCCTGCGTGGGCGCGGCGACGATGACTGCGCTGGCCGATAAAGTGTTCAAGTGCTCGCCTCGGCGAAACTCAATTTCGAAGGAGGGTTTCCCGTTTGCTTTGGCATGTCGGACGGCCGAAACCGTGGCTTGCAACAAGATCGAGTCGAGCATCCGCAGGCCGAGCGCGTTCGGGAGCGTCTGCATTCCCCGGCGGAAGGAACACAGTCCGGCGCGCGGCGCGCCTTTCGGCGGTCGAGACTTCATAGCGCCTTTCAACACGCTTCCGTACTTCGATTCGAATTCGTAGAGGGCCGGAAAGGAGGCGCGCAGGCTCAGCTTTTCCGGATCGCCCGCGTAGATTCCCGAAACGAAGGGAGCCACCATCATGTCGAGCAGCTCGTCGCCGAATTTGCGCCGGATGAAGGAGGCAATCGATTCTTCTTCCTCGGGCGGCTGCGTGCGGTGAAACATTTCCGTTAAAATCCGCCATTTTGTGCCTGCACCCAGCAGAGGAGTAGTGAGCAGGGAAGGAGGCGCAAGCGGAGCGGAAATCAGCTTTCCCCCGGAAAGGATATACCGCGGCGCTTTCGGATCGGCGTGCAGAAGGTCCTTTTCGAGGCCCAGCTCGTCGATGAGTTTGAGTAGAGGCTGGGTGGCGAGAAAACTCTGCGGGCCAAATTCGAACCGAAATCCGTCTTTTTCACCCGTGCCGATCACGCCGCCGGGGTGCATGGCCGATTCCAGGACTTTGACCGGAACTCCTGCTTGCCGAAGATGGTGGGCGCACGCGAGGCCTGAAATGCCGGCTCCGATTACGACAGCAGGAAACGGGGTCGGCGCGGGGTTGGACACGAATCCTCGATCCATCCCTCAGAGAGTTTTCGAAAATAGCTGGCGGCTTCCGAGTTGCTGCTTCTCAAGGTACGGGTCGAAGACCATGGCGATGTTTCGAATGAAAATCCGTCCCAGAAGCGAAGTGCGTATCACGCCGCTTTCGATTTCGACCAGCCCGTCGGCAACGAACGGCGCCAGGCGCGCAATTTCCGGAGGGAACGTTTCTTCGAAGTTGATCCCGAACTCGCCCTCAATTTCCCGGGTGTGCAACTCCCCGTGGCAAAGAATGCGGCTGATGACCGCGCGGCGCAGCAAGTCGTCGCTTGTCAGACGGTAACCGCGCATCGTGGCCAGCCCGCGGCGCTCGACGCGCTCGGAATAAGGAGCCACCACGCGATCGTTCTGCGCGTAGCACGCGCCAATGCCGCTGATCGCGCTCACGCCCATGCCGTACAGGTCCGCGCCAGCCTTTGTCGTATAGCCCTGGAAATTGCGATGCAGCGTGCGATTGCGTTGCGCCACGGCAAGCTCGTCGTTAGGCCGAGCGAAATGATCCATCCCAATGTATTGGTATCCGGCGTTCAGGAAGTGCTCCAGGCCCGCGCGGAAGATATGAAATTTTTCCATGCCCTCGGGCAGCCGCGTGGCGAGAGCGCCCTGTTGTTTCCGCAGCCAGGGGACATGCGCGTAGCTGAACATCGCCACGCGGTCGGGATTGAGCGCCACCACTTGCTCGACGGTGTGGGCAAAGCGTTCGGCCGTCTGCAAGGGAAGCCCGTAAATCAGGTCCACGTTGATGCTGTCGAAGCCCAGTTTCCTCGCCGCCTCGATCAGATCGCGCGTCATTTCGAGAGGCTGGACGCGATGAATGGCTTGCTGCACTTCGGCATGAAAATCCTGGATGCCCATGCTCAATCGATTGAAGCCGAGCCGCCGCAGCGTTTCAAGATGCCCCTGCGACGTGACGCGCGGATCGATTTCAATGCCGATTTCCGCGTCTGGAGCGAACGTAAAACGCTCGGCGGTGTAGCGGAAAAGCTGTTCCATCTGCTCGGGCGTCAAATACGTGGGAGTTCCGCCACCCCAGTGAAATTGCACGATCGGGCGGTCGCGGGACACGAACCGGCTGACGTGCTCGATTTCCTTTTCGAGCGTCTGAATGTACGGCGGGGCGACGCTGTGATCCTTGGTGATCACCACGTTGCACGCGCAGAACAGGCACAAGCTTTCGCAGAAGGGAAGATGCATGTACAGCGAGGCGGGCGTGCGTTCCGCGTCGGCGGTGGCGAAGAACTGCTCGAGGTCATCCGGCCCAAAATTATCCTGCCACACGGGCGCGGTGGGATAGCTCGTATAACGCGGCCCCGGACGGTTGTATTTTTCCAGGAAAGCTTCGGAGATTTCGAAGCGTTCCCGGTTTAGCTGAAGGTGGAGCGTTGAATCGTCCATATTTTCCGGCGGGCCGCAAGTATAGCCCGCACCCGCTAAAGCCTAGAGTGCCCCTTCCATGCGCGCATTTGCAATGACCGGGGCGCTCTGCCCGGCCTCGACAAACGCGCGCGCGTTCTCAACCGGCGTCTGCTGGAGAATCCCGTGACCGAGATTCAAGATGTGGCCCACGCCGCCGGTTTTTTCGACGGCCTTACGCGCGGCCATGCGTGCGCCTTCCGGAAGGCCGAGAAGAATATCCGGATTGACGTTTCCTTGCAGGGCAATTCCCGGTCCAAGCTGTTTGCGCGCCGCCGCCAAATCCACGCGCCAGTCAACGCTCAACACGGTCGCGCCGGATTCGGCCGCCGCCGCAAGCAAATGGTTTGATGCTTTTGTGTACAAAATGATTGGCGTATCGCCCGCGCCGATTTCCCTGATCAAGAGTTGCGTGGCGGGCAGTTCAAATTCGAGGTACTGCTCCAGTGTGAGTTCGCCCACCCACGTGTCAAAGAGCTGGACGGCAGTGGCCCCCGCTTTGATTTGCGCGCGCAAATACCCGGCCGTTGCGCGCGCGATGCGATCGAGCAACGAACGGAACAATGCTGAGTCGTAACGAAGCATCGCTTTCGCGGCAGGGAAGCCGTCCTTGCCGTGCCCCTGGATCATGTAGCAGGCGAGAGTCCAGGGAGCCGCGGCGAATCCGAGTACCGGCACTTCAGGCCCAAGCTCGCGAGTGAGCGTTCGAATCGCTTGCATGAGAAAGCCGGTTTCCTGCTCCGGATCAAACATCGAAAGCTCACGAACCTGCGCCGGCGTTCGAAGCGGCGACTCGATGACGGGTCCCTTATCCGTCAGTTCGAACGGCAGGCCCATCGCTCCGGCGGGAATCAGAATGTCTGAAAAGACGATCACAGCATCCACTCCGAGAATGCGGAAGGGTTGGAGGGAAACTTCGACCGCAAGCTCCGGAGTCCGGCAGACCTCCAGGAAATTGTGCTTTTCACGAATCGCCCTGTATTCCGGCAGATAGCGTCCCGCCTGGCGCATGATCCACACCGGAACACGTTCAACGGGTTCACACCGGCAGGCGCGCAAGAAGAGATCCTTGCGATTTACGGATTGGGTCTGATCAGGCAACATGCTAATGATAGCAAAACCGGTGCGAAATGCCGTCATCAGATTGCCGCATGGGGGCCAAAGCCAACTAGAAGAGGATCATTTTTTCTGGTCACGCGAGATCCACACTAATTCGAGAAAAACGTCTTCAGCGCATCGGCCATGTGACTAAAGGCATCCGCATAGTCCTTCGGCCTATAGTTCTCCCCGCCCTTTACGAAATCGTGGTTCGCATCAGGGTAGACGATCAGATCGAACGATTTGCCGGCTGCTTTGGAGGCATCCCGAAGGGCTGCGTCTTTTTCGGCCGTGCAGCAACCATTCCGAAATCTGTCCTTTCCACCGGCGAAGACGACTACCGGCACCTGCAGTCTTTGTGCAAAGCCGGGTATGTCGCGGATAAAGACGTTGGCGGGATACCAAACCACGGCGCCTAACACCTGGTCGCTCCATTGTGTCCCGTAATAAAGTTCCTCGCCTCCGCCGAGCGAGAAGCCAACCAAAACCACCTTGCCAGGGAGCGCATGCGGCATCCCCAGCGCTTGCTGGATCGCGCTTTTCACACCCTGACCACGCGTATTTTCCTGCGCGTTGCCGTCGAAGAGAACGGCGTCATACCCAAGCGCCGCGATCTCACGGGCGACATCGGTATAGTGCGACGGGCCAGACATCCCGGAGGAAACCACGACTACGCGGCCTTTTTCCTGCGGCGGCGGAAATTCCTGCTGTGCGTGCGTGACTAAAGATGAGGCCATAATGGCGACGGGAACAAACAATAAAGTGAGACGGGAAAAACGGCGCATGGGCGGCAATCTCCTTTTTAACTTCAACAGGGGACGTATTGTATACCCGCCGGGTTTCAGCCCCGGGATAGCATCTCTACAAGGGCACCGTGTTCCGGCTTGGTAGAGGGGCCGTTTTGGATGGGTATACCTTTTGGAGTGAATGAAAATAGAGCTGGTCTGAGGCTCGGCAATGACGAACAATTCAGTTCACTCGGAACGGACTCGGGTGTATAAGTGTGCCTCTCAGGATGATCGAAACGGAAATCTCTGTCTGCGCCACAGCGAAGCGTCGCCAATCGAAGCGCCAATTTTTGTAACGCCATCATTTTGGAGGTTTGCGATGAATTCGAAACTCATAAGATATGCGGTTTGGGCGGGAGTGCTCGCCGGTGTGCTGAGCGTTACGCGCCTGGTTCCTTCGCTGAGCGCGCAGCAGTCCGCTACGAGCGCCGTGGAGGCTCTGCAGAAGGCCCACGTCTTGGACCGGCTCGCCCTGGCTTCGCCGGCCGCAAAAAGTGGAATCACTGCGCCGCGGTTTGTGCTCGATCCTGCCTGGCCGCAGCCGCTGCCGCATCACTGGGTGATCGGCGATGTCGGAGGGATCTACGTCGATAAGCACGACCATATTTGGCTTTATCACCGGCCCCGATCGGTCAGCTCCAGCGATAGCGGGATGCAAGGCCCGGCGGGCGCCGACGCGAAGGGCAGGCTGATCAGCGCGCTCGGATTTTTGCGGCCCAATGGGCAGCTCAACGACTGTTGCATGCCCGCTCCGTCAGTGCTCGTTTTCGATACGTCCGGGAAATTGCTGCAATCCTGGGGAGGCCCGGGCGATCCAGGGTTCCTCGATACGAAGTGCCGCCAGCAGGACGGCTGCTTCTGGCCTTCCCGCGAGCATGGCATCTACGTGGATCAGAACGATTTTGTGTACCTCGCCGGCAACGGACAGGCGCGCAATTTCCACGGCCAGTTTCCCTGGGCGCCGAACTTCGGCAACGATTCGCAGATATTGAAATTCAAATCGGACGGCACGTTTGTCTACCAGATCGGCACGGCGGGCGCGAAGGGGCCGAACAGTAATGACACGAATGGGGGAGTCAACGGAACGCCCGAGCCGTTCTGGCCCGCGGACATGGTCGTAGACCCGAAGACGAACCTCATGTACGTCGCTGACGGTTACGGCAACCGGCGCGTTCTGATTGTGGATGCCGCGACCGGGAAATATGTGGGCCATTTCGGCGCTTACGGACAGAATCCTGTGATTGGCGAAAATGGCGCCGCTGCAGCGGGAGAAGATGTCGGCGAAGGCGCTGGCTCGTGGCCGCAGGATTTCAAAGCCGGCAACATGAAACCGAAGTTCTTCCGAAGCCCCTTGCATTGCGCGAAGCTGGCCAACGACGGTCTGCTGTATGTCTGCGATCGCGGCAACAATCGTGTCCAGATCTTCAAGGCATCCGAAGTGGGGAAGCCGTGCTCAAACCCCGAAGGCGAGGTGGGGAAGTGCGGCTTTGTCGGCGAAATCCACGTTGCCCCCCAGACGTCCGGCGGCACGTCGGGGACGGTGAACTTCTCGCCCGACGCCAAGCAAAGCTGCATGTACGTTGCGGATCTCGGCAACGACGTCGTTTATGTCATCAACCGGCAGAACTTGACCGAACTGAGCCGTTTTGGAGGCGGCGGGCGCCAGGCGGGCGAGTTCCACTGGCCGCACATGGTCACAGTCGATTCCGAAGGGAATGTTTACGTCGGAGAAGTAGACGGCGCCAGCAGGGCCCAGAAATTCTTGCGCTACGGAGCGACGGGCTGCAGCGGCACAGGGAGCCCCGACGTGGGCAAGTACAGCGAGTAAAGGAAGCGACGAATCTTAAGGACGGTTTCGCGACCAGGGACTGCCAGACGCGCCGGTTGTCGCGACGATTCACGAAACGGGGACTCAATGAACAGGAATTATAACCTTGCAACGTACGCAGCGGCGGACGGTCCGCGCGCAGGAATCGTCCTGGACGATGCGGTGGTTGACGTCGCTGCGCTGACCGGCGCTCCGGCATACACGACGATCCCGGGCCTTCTGGAGAATTGGCCGGCCTCAGAGTCGGCCCTGAATGCCGCAGGGGGTGAAGCAGGAGCGCGCAAGGCTACGCGAATGCCGCTGGAAGGCGCCAAGCTGCTTGCTCCAGTGCTTTATCCCCCCGCGATTTATTGCGCCGGAGCCAACTACGCCGATCACATTCAGGAAATGGCAGGGATTCAGGGGATCAAGTTGCCACCCGATCCTCGCGCCCTGGGGCTACTGCCTTGGCACTTTCTTAAGGTCTCCCGCACGGTCGTCGGAACGGGATCGGTCGTAACGCTTCCAACGCTTTCGAAAACGGTTGATTGGGAAGCGGAACTGGCGGCTGTCATTGGCACGCCGGCAAAAAATGTTCCGGTGGAGAAGGCTCTCGATCACGTCGCCGGCTACACAATCGCCAACGATCTCTCCGCGCGCGACCTGATGGCGTCTCCGAATGTTCCAGCCAGCTCGCCGTTCCGATTTGACTGGTTCTCTCACAAGAGTTTTGATGGCTCGTGCCCTCTGGGGCCGTGGATAGTGCCGGCGCGTCAAATTCCGGACCCTCAAAATCTGGGCGTCAAGCTCTGGGTGAACAATGTGGTGAAACAGGACTCCTCCACCAGCAAAATGATTTTTTCTTTGGCCGAGCAAATTGCTCATCTGTCGACGCGAATCACCCTTTACCCGGGCGATCTGATACTTACTGGCACGCCCGCCGGAGTGGGAATGGCAAGAGGTGAATTCCTTAAACCGGGGGACACGGTACGCATTTGGATTGAACACATAGGAACACTCACGAACAAGATCGCGTGAATGATTACGCTCTGGGGCACCACCCCGGCGCGGCTTTTTATGTTGTGGGCCCGGTTGTTGAACGGTTCCTCGGGAAACATCAAACATAAAGGAGGTCTTCGTATGAAGCGCTTGATCGGATTTATTGCCGCCGTCGCAGCGTTAATGGCCGCGCCGTACTTCGCCAGGCTGGCATCAGCGCAGACAGGCGACCCATTTAGAACAAAAGACACGCCCCAAACCGCGGGTTTCGCCGATCGTCTCTACATTCTCGACGGCGGCATCGGTCATGCGGGGAGCGCCACGGCTTGGTTGAATATGCTCGTTCCGCCCGGCACGCCGATTGACATCTCCGCCTACGCCCATCTGATTAAACACGGCGACACCTGGATGATGTTCGACACCAGCACCAGTGACATCATCGCCACGATGCCGAACGGTTACGGCGCAGCCGCCAACGGGATCCGCTGGATCAAGACCCCGGCCCAGACCATGACGGCTCAGTTGAAGTTGGTCGGCATCACCCCGGCGGACGTTAAGTTAGTAGGAATTTCGCACAATCATGCCGATCACACGGGGAATATCAGCCTGTTCAAAAATTCCACCGTCCTGATCCAGAGGCTCGACTACGACCAGGCGATGGCGAAGGGCGGCAGCCCCGCGGGCCCTCCCAATATGCCGGGAGAAATTTTCGAACGGGACCACCCGGTGAGTTTGCTGGACGGCGATTATGATGTGTTCGGCGACGGCAGCGTACTCCTCTTTTACGTTGGGGGACACACTCCCGGCAGCCAAGTTTGCCTTGTCCACCTTAGAAATACGGGCTACGTGTTGTTGAGTGGTGACGCCGTTCACCTGCGATCAAACTTCGATACGCGCCGCATCCCGCGCATCGAGGGAGCCAACGACGAAAATCATTGGCTCTGGTCGGTATCGCTCGCCTTTGAGCGCGTCGCTGCGTTGATCTCCTACTACCATGCGCAATTATGGGTCCACCACGACATCGAGGATTATAAGGGACGCAAGTTTGCGCCTCAGTACTACGATTAAGGGCAGGTCATTCCGGTGATATCGGAATATGATATGATCCTTGCTACTTTAAAGGCCAAGGAGGCATCTGTTATGAAAAAAGTGGTTCTGGGTGTTGCGCTTTCCGTGTTGGTTAGCTTGCCCGTGTTGGCTGCGCTCAAAGTAGGCGATAAGGCGCCCGATTTCTCGGCTCGCGGTTCACTGGCAGGAAAAGAATTTAATTTTTCTCTGGAAAACGCGCTTAAAAAAGGGCCCGGTCGTGGTCTATTTCTTTCCGTCCGCCTATACCAAAGGCTGCGATCTCGAAGCGCATACATTTGCGAACATGAAAGATAAATTTGATGCCGCCGGCGCCACCATCATCGGCGTATCGGCCGACAGCATTGCGCGGCTCAATCAGTTCTCGGCAGACCCGGAATATTGCGCCGGAAAGTTTCCAGTGGCCTCCGATGCGGATCACAAGATCGCCACGTCCTACAATCTGACGACAGCCGCCGTAAAACCTGGCCAGGCGGATGTGCGCGGCGTCACGATTGACCATGACTTTATCGAACGCGTAACTTTCGTCATCGGCAAAGACCACAAGATCATCGCGACACTGTCATCGGAGGACGACAATCTTTCGCCCGATGCACATGTGGAGAAATCATTGGAGATCGTGCAGCATCTCGACTCCAAGTAACGCGGCTACCGGCTACATACATCGCTTAGAACAGGTTGCGAGCCGATTGGTGCTGCTCCAACGAAACGGAGACGCCACCGTCTAGAAATCGGCTCGCGACTCTTTCTGGCAATCTCCCTGGATGAAGTTCCGTTCGTTGTTAGAGCCGTTACTTGAAAAGTCGGCTTGTCGGCAACTAGCGCCTGAGTTGTATTCCCACCCACGGAGAGCTGCCAATTCATTCAATTCAATCCAAACGAAGCTCTGTCGACCCGATGTCTGTGTCCGATCTATTTCAACTCACTTCCGTATCGAGCGGCCCATACTTCCTACTAACGGGGTCCTGAGAAAGGATCAAAACGGCCCGGAGAGCGGTATACTCTCTTGGTCTAAGAGAAATCGCGCCGGGGTTTAGGCTGGTGTTCCGGCTCGACGGGAGTTCTCATGCGAACCTCACACAGAATGTGCCAGAACCTTAAGATAACGGCGCTGCTTCTTGTGTTGATTTTGGTTTTCGTCCCAAGCACTTTTCCCGCCCCTCAGGCGCCGATCAGCGCTGAAATTCCCGTTGTGAAGGGCGATGCGGGAGCCTGTACTGCGGATTTCGTGGTGATCGATTCTTCCGGTAAAGGCATTTACAACGCCAAAATCGAAATTCAACTTAAGTACGGATTCATGGGCCTTCACAGGCTGGATGCCACAGCCGCCACGAACTATGACGGCAAAGCGCGTTTCGAAGGTCTGCCGGAACAAATCAAGGGGGTAGCCGAGTTCAAGGTCTCTCACGGGGACCAAAGCACGACCACGCCCTACGACCCCGTTGCCGATTGCCATCCACGGCACGAAATCACTCTCGGGGCAAAGTAAGGGCCTGCCACCAAAACTATGGGATGCGTCAGTTCTTATTTATATGCGGCGGTTTCTGGTGTAAGGTCCTGGTGAAGTTCGCTTTCCGGGGCCAATTCACAGACGGCGATTTCCAGTTCATGAGCGCTTGTGATCTCTTCGGGATAGTTGAGAGCATCGATCTTGAATGAAAAGCGTTCGTTGGCGCCCGCCGCATCCGATAGACCTTCCACAAGACGGGCGGAGACTCGGCGCGAGGCCACGCTGTCCACGCCCGGCAGGATAATTCCAAAGCAGCCGGGCCTCAACAGGTAAGTGGAATCCTGCTCGCGCAGTTTCCGGGAGATTGCCTTTGCCGCGTCGCCAATCGCGGACATACCGAGGCTGGGCTCGCTAAAAGCGCTATGCAATTTGATTCTGACTACAAGCACTGACAGCTTCAGGTTCGCGGCGGTAGCCCGGCGGAACTCCATCGACAAGCGATCTTCGAACGTATTGAAGTTCGGGAGCGTTCCCAAAATGTCGGCGCTCGCCTGCCTCAATGCCTCTGAAGCCCGCTTCCGGTCGATGGCCATCTGGCGCCGAAGGCCTCGAATCGTAAATTGGCGGTCCACGATATAAACCACAAGAAGACAGGACAGGCTACAGAACCCGAAAAAGGCAATCTGCGGAGTCCTACTCGGGAATGATGCCCGGTTTGAAAAAACGGCCGGATACATGAGAAGTGCTAACCCCGCCGAAAGAATGACAATGGCCAAACAAGTGAAAAGAACCAGGTGAAATTCTCGCCGTTCCAGGTCTGTCGATTCGATGGGTGCAAGGTCCTTCATGACGAAATGGCCTCTAGATCGAATTATATTCAAGAACTCGCCTGGCTGAACGCGCAAGTCATTCCGTGAGTGACCGAAGAGATACCATATCCCAAAATACAATGCGGGGACTTCCGGCGCATTCGCACCTGCCTGTCGTATGGGAAGTCCCTTAGCCGTTACGGCTGAAAAGTTCAGGATTTAGCAAGAGGGCTTGGCAAATTGCGAACAACGGCTCGGATTCGGACGAGACGCCCCACATTCCACTGAAGGATAATAGTAAAGTCCTTATTCGCTGAATTTAAGCTCTGGAGGCGGTATGCACGTATTTGACGAAATCCGGGTGCAAAATTTGGAGAGCCGACAGTTCCAACTCACGTTGCTGGCAAGCATGACCATCGCGGTTCTTGCCACCGGAGTGGCGATCTTGATGTACCCTGCGATTTTCTCTCAGGACCTTCTTGTGACCGGGCAAACCTTCCGATTTGCCTTTTACGGCTTTTGCCTTCTGTCAGTCCTTTTGGTCGGGTATCTGTGGGACCGCCAGATCACCATACGTCACCTCACACAGCAGGTTCAAATCGACCAGCGGCGGAGCAGCAACTTTCGCTTGGAGGCCTGCAACAACTTACTGAATACGATTCCAGGGATTAGCCGCTTTCGCGAGCAATTGGCCGCGCACGCTCGCGCGTCCGCCAGCGGCAGCCTTTCGGGCTCGGTCTCGGTAGCGGTAATCAGGCTATATCTCTCGGGAATGATTTCGGATAAGGGCGAAGAGCAGGTTGCGTTCGGCGACGCAGCTCACGTGATTCATCGCCGGCTCAGAGCAGGGGATTCAATCTGTACCCTCTCCCCGGGGGTATTTGGAGTCATTCTGCCAGGCACGGACGCGTTGAATAGTCAGCGCCTTACGGCCAGCTTAGAAATGGGGCTTCAGGACGCCGCTGGAGTTGGCAGCCGTTTTACCGTAGATGTGGAGTTGCTGAACAGCGCGGATTACGGGAGATCCGTTCAAGGGCTCGAACAGGCGATCTCGTCGCTTCTTTCACGGGAAGTGTCAACGCTCCAACGGTGAAGCTGGATTACTTTTGTTTTGTGCCCAAAGGGGTGACGAAGATCTGGATCGGAATTGCGAAGCAGATGTGTGATCCCTGCGGGGGCTTTTACGGCCGATGCTGCGGCACTTCCGCCGAACGATTTGCAGGATGGCGCTTCAGCCAGGAACCTAAAACTCCGAATACAAGCCATACGAAGAAAGCAACGATCAGGATCACCATGAGCGCGCGCAGAGCGCTTGCCTCGGATGCGGCTGTGAGCGCTGGCCATTCGAACTGGTATTGCCAAAGGCGCTCGACGCTGTCGAGCATCGAACGCCAGGCCGTGAGCAGCACCATCCCCGACACAAGGATTGCCCCCATCCGTTCGTCGACGACGCAGCGGAAGAGCGCTTCGAGCGCCGCGACAATCAACGTAAGCGCAAGAAGCTGGCACAATTCCACCCCCACGTTGAAAGAAATAATCGAGTTCAACGGGTGCGTTCCGGCAAACTGAAGCGTGTGGCTCAGCGCGAAGGAATAGCTGTAGCCGAGGGCGAGGCCCAATCCGAACGCGAAAATCCGGCGGCGCTCGAGCGTGAATTTTCCGACGATGTTTTCGAGCGCCAGGTAGACGATGGAAATTCCGATCAGTGTTTCAATGAGTGGCGGAAACCACAAAGAGTCCGGCGCAAAATGGTAGGCGGACGCGATTAGCGTCAGCGATTGCGCCACCGTGAACGAGATCGCCAACAGGAAAAGCGCGCGAAGGCTGCGGAAGGGAATTACCAGGCAGAGCAGGAACACCCAATAATCGGTCCCGCTGAGGAATTGCGAGAATCCCATTTTGAAAAATTGCAGGGACGATTGGTACCACGCCGGATCAAAGCGAATCAGGCCAGGATCATCGAGGAATTCGTACGTTCGGGTCGCGCCGGCGGGAGAAAGAAACTGCAGATCGGTGATCACTCGCAAGGCCAGTTGCGTGAACCTGGGATGGAACGAAAATTGGGACCGGTCCGACTGAATCGGATACTCAAGCATCGCGTCAACGAAGGTCTGCTGCCAATAAACCTGTGTACCATCCGGCAACCGCGGACCCGTCAGGTGCGCGTAGGCAGCATCAAACGAAGCGAATGATTGATCGGACTGAAGAGACATCAGGGCCTGATCGATGCGCGGATTTCGCAGCTGGGCATCGTTTTCGTACAAATCGATATTGTTGGCGAGCCACAGCTCCACGGCCCCGCGGATGATGGGTTCGGCATGCGCGAGGTCCAGGATGCCATTGTCTTTCTCGGGGAATATGACGTCGGTGCCCGTGTCGGCCGGCACTCGAACGAGAAGAAGGAGCCGGTTGCCCTCCGGCTTAATGAATACTTGGACTTTTATGTCGTCCGGGATCGTGTGTGCAGAGCCCGCATTCGGCATAACGAAAACCAGCGCCGCCGTCAATGCAGCCGCGCGGAGGAAGCCCGGAACGGTGATCCTACATGGCATGATCCTGAAGTTTAGTTGATTGGCCCAACACCTGACAAGCAAGTTCGACAACCCAAAGCCGTGCTTTCAGGCGCGGGAATTGGCTATAATCCTTAGATAGAAGCAGGTTACATTTGATCGGTGTCCCGTGACAGGCTTTTCACCAAGCCGGCGGCTGACCCACTATAGCTCTTTGTGGGCTGTGCGCTAAAGGCTTTCGCTAGGCGGTGGAAGAGCCAGGATTTAACACTGCGATCATTGCAGGCATACAGAAGCACAGGAAAAGTGCAGTCAGATCGAAACGAATGACGAACCCTTACGTAATCGCGACGCTGTTGTTTTATTTGGCGAGTCTTGCGCTTTATATCTGGAACCTGCGCGAACCCTCGCGCTTGGCCGGAATTGGCGCGACTACCTGCCTGATTGGAGGGCTGGCCCTTCATTACTGGGCACTCCTCGACCGGTCGCGCATGATTCACGCGGTGCCTTATGACGATCTGTTCGGCTCGTTGTCGCTGTTTGCGTGGCTGATCGCAGCCACGTACTTATGTTTGGAGGCGATCCACCGCCGCCGCGCGGTCGGACCGTTTGTACTACCGATCGTGATTGTAGTGTTTCTTCTCGCGCATGTGCCGGCGGCAAAGCCGATTTCCGCTCCGCCTGCGCAGGGGCCGCTCTTTGCATTCCACGTCACTCTAAACATCCTGGCATACTCCGCGTTCGCAATTTCGTTTGTCCTGAGCATAATTTTCCTCATCTTGAACCGGCGTTTGCGCGAACACAAACTTGGCGTTGTCGGCTGGCGCTTTCCCGCGCTCGACGTCCTGGAACGGATGACGCGCAGCAGCGTCCTTATCGGTTGCGGATCGCTCGCTGCCGGAATGACGGCCGGATTGATCTGGGCGCACCGGCTCCAGGGGCGCTATTGGGATGGCGACCCCAAAGTCATTGTCACGTTTCTGATTCTCGCGGCATATGTAGGATATGCCTTGCTTTCACGAACCGCGGCGTGGCGCGGCGCTCGCGCGTCAATGCTTTGCATTCTCAATTTCATGTTTGTCATTTTCAGTTACAGTATCGTGAACCGGTATCTTTCGCATTTTCACCGTTATTTCTGAGCGGGTGCGAGCCAAGCTGATCAGGGGAGTCACGCGGGCGTTTTGTAAATGGAAATTGTTCTCATCGGACTGAATCACCGCACCGCTTCGGTGGCGCTGCGCGAACGCGTCGCCTTCACCGCCGAACAGGCGCGCGAGGCCGCCGAACAGTTGCGTTCGCGCGGGATCCTCGAAGAAACGCTGGTGCTATCCACGTGCAATCGAAGTGAATTGTACGGCGTCCCGCGCGAGCTTTCGACCGACGGCGCGGGCGCAGTGGAGTTATTTCTTGCGTCCTTCCACCAGTTGTCACCCGACGAATTGGACGGCTCGCTTTACAGGCACCGGGACAGCAACGCCGTACGCCATCTCTTCCGGGTTGCCGCGGGGCTTGACTCCATGCTTTTAGGGGAAGCGGAAATCCTTGGCCAGGTGCGCGACGCCTACAGGATCGCGCTCGATCACGGCGAAACGGGGCCCGTGCTGAACCGGATGTTCCAAGGCGCCCTGGAAGTGGGGAAGCGCGTCCGATCGGAGACGGAAATTGGCACGCGGCCCGTTTCCGTGGCCTTTGCGGGCGTGAAACTCGGCGAACGCATTTTCGGCAAACTGAATTCCCACCGCGCATTGATTATCGGCGCGGGCGCGACCAGCGAGCAAGTCGTGCGGCATCTCGTGGACCGCGGCGTCAAGAAGCTGCGCGTGATCAACCGCACCGCCGGGCACGCGGTCGACCTCGCGGCGCGATTCGGCGGGGAAGTGGTTCCATGGGAAAATTTGAGTGCGGCGCTCGAGTGGCCGGACCTGATTGTGACTTCCGTCTCAAACAACGAACCGATTCTGACGCGCGCGATGATTGAACGCGCCATGGCGGCTCGAGGCAATCGCGCATTGCTGCTGATTGACCTGGGGGTCCCGCGCAATGTCGCCTCCGACGCCGCCGATCTCTACAACACGTATCTCTACAATATCGATGACCTGACTGAAATCGTCGAACAAAATAAGAAAGCGCGCGAGGCGGAAATTCCCCGCGCGGAAGCGATCATCGAGGAGCAAATCGAGAAATTCCAGCACTGGCAGGCCGGAGTGGCCACGGGCGCCGTTCTCGGCGACCTGCGCGCGAAACTCGCGGCGGAACGCGAGGCGTTTGTGCGCGAACGTCTGGCTTCAATGCCGCAACTGTCCGACCAAGACCGCGCGCAAGTCGCCGATCTGTTGAAGGACTTTGTCGATCGCGTGGTGCTGGATCCCGCCGAGCGCATGCGTGGCATTCCCGATCTTCGCCGCAAGCTCCAGAACCTCGAAGCCCTTCGAGACCTGTTTCGCCTGGACCGGGAGAAGCCTTGAAGCCGCTGCGAATCGGAACCAGGGGGAGCGCGCTCGCTCTGTGGCAGGCGAAGAGCGTCGCGCAATCCCTGCGTGCCGCGGGGAACGTCGAAACGGAACTGGTGATCATCAAGACTTCCGGCGACAAATTCCAGCAAACCAGCTTCGGCCAATTCGCCACCAAGGGAGTTTTCATCAAGGAACTGGAAGACGCTTTGCTGGAGCGACGCGTCGATCTGGCCGTGCACAGCATGAAGGACGTCCCGACAGAGATTCCAGGAGGTTTGACCATTGCCGCCGTTTGCAAGCGGCAGGATGTGCGCGACGCGCTGCTTTCCGCCACGGGTACGCCGCTGGAGAAATTGCCCGCAATGGCGCGTGTCGGCACGAGTAGCCTGCGCAGGCAGTCGCAATTGCTGCATGCGCGAAGCGATCTGCGGATGCTCGAACTTCGCGGCAATGTGGATACTCGAATCGAAAAATTGAAGCGCGGCGATTACGACGCCATCGTGCTCGCCAAGGCCGGCCTCGATCGCCTGGGCCTGAGCGCAAATATCACCCAAGTGCTGCCGCCCGAAGTTTGTCTTCCGGCGGCGGGCCAGGGAGCGATCGGAATCGAGTCGCGCGCGGAGGACAGCGAAACTCTGCAGATCCTCGCACAATTGAATGACCCCGAAACGCGCGCGGGAGTGGAAGCAGAGCGCGCCGCGCTCGCTGGCCTGGAAGGCGGCTGCCAGGTTTCCATCGGGGCGTGGGGCCGTGTCGAGAGCGGAAGGCTGGTGCTGGACGTCGCTGTCCTCTCCCCCGATGGCGCTCAACGCATTTGGGAGAAGGCCTCGGGCGCGGCGAAGGACGCCGGAGAGACCGGCGCGGCCATCGCGCATACCTTACTCGAGAGAGGCGCGGCCGCGCTGCTCGCGCGTGAAAGCCGCGGGACCCGGGCATGAACGTGGCGCGACCGTTGGCCGGCAAGCGTATCGTGGTCACGCGCGCCATCGAGCAGGCCCGCGATTTGAAGGATCGGCTGGAAAAGCTGGGAGCAACCGTTCTATTACTGCCGGCTGTCAGTTTTTCCGTGCCGGCCGATACAACCGAACTGGACCGCGCCATCCGCTCAATTGACTCGTTCGACTGGGTTCTGTTTACGAGCGCGAACGCCGTTCGTTTTTTTGCCGTTCGCCTGCGGAACCTTGGTGTTGCGTTTGGAGAAAATTCGAAGCCGCGCTACGCCGCCGTGGGTCCCGCGACTGCCAGCGCAGCCGCGGCCGAAGGATTCAGGATTGAATATGTTGCGAAGGAATTTCTGGGAACCGCGTTAGCCCGGGAATTGAGCGCGTCGCTTGCCGGCCAGCGAGTCCTGTTGCCGCGCAGCGAACGTGCCGGGCGTGACCTGCCGCGTGCGCTCGCGGAGGCAGGGGCCCATGTCACCGAAGTTGTGGCGTATCATACCGGTGGATTGGGCGCGGCTGAACCCGGTGTCCTCGACGCAGTGCGCGAAGGGCGCGTCGATGTTGTGTCGTTTTTTAGTCCTTCGGCCGTGCACAATCTGCGCGGAGAGCTTGGCGCTGATGTTCTTTCGCTGCTGGGCGCTCACGCGGCGCTCGCCGCCGTCGGTCCGGCAACGGCTTCGGCCCTGCGGCAAGCGGGATTGCCCGTAACGATCCAGGCCGCGGAAGCCACGGCCGAATCGATGGCACAGGCGATTTTGCGGCATTTTTCAACGACCACACCATCCGAAGCGAGGTCTTCATGAGTTTCCCCGTCACGCGCCCGCGCCGGCTGCGGCGCAGCGAAGCCATCCGGTCGCTTGCCCGCGAAACGCGCCTCTCCACGCATGGCTTCATTTATCCGATGTTTGTCTGCCCGGGCAAAGGCGTGCGGAATCCGATCGGGTCGATGCCGGGCGTTGCGCAGCAATCGGCGGATATGTTGGTTGAGGAATGCCGGGAAGTCGAACAGCTCGGAATTCCCGGGATTATCCTGTTTGGGATTCCCGATAAAAAGGACCCGCGCGGCAGCGAAGCCTATGCGGCGGACGGCGTGGTGCAGCGCGCCATCGAAGCGGTCCGCAAGGCAAATTTGAATTTGCTCGTCATGACCGACGTATGCCTGTGCGAATACACCGATCACGGACATTGCGGAATCGTGGAAAACGGGGAAGTGAAGAACGATCCCACGCTGGAATTGCTGGCGGCCGAAGCGGTCTCCCACGCGCGAGCCGGCGCGGACATCATTGCGCCGTCGGACATGATGGATGGACGAGTCGGCGCGATCCGCAAAGCGCTCGATGGCGCCGGGTTTGAAGACATCGCCATCATGAGCTACGCGGCGAAATATTGCTCGGGATTTTACGGGCCGTTCCGCGAAGCGGCGGAGTCCGCCCCGCAGTTTGGCGACCGGCGCGGTTACCAGATGGATCCCTCGAATGCGCGGGAAGCGCTTCGCGAAGTTGAGCTGGACCTGGCGGAAGGCGCCGACATGGTCATGGTGAAGCCTGCGCTGGCGTATCTCGACATCATTCATCGCGTGAGCGAGACATTCAGCGTGCCGGTCGGCGCCTACAACGTCAGCGGAGAATACGCGATGGTCAAGGCGGCTGCCGCGAACGGTTGGATCGAGGAAAAACGAATCGCGATGGAGATTCTCACCGGAATCCATCGCGCCGGCGCCAGCATCATTCTCACGTATCATGCGAAGGATGCGGCGCGCTGGCTGAAGAATAGTTGAATGGAAGGTTGCATTCCTCCAACAACGATGAGTTCACCCAAAATAGTGAAAATGGAACGCCAGCACTCGAAGGAGATTTTCCGGCGCGCGACCGAAGTGCTCGTCGGGGGCGTGAACAGCCCCGTGCGCGCATTTCGAGCGGTGGGCGGCGATCCGATCGTTGTCGATCATGCGTCCGGCGCGCGCCTTTGGGATGCCGACGGGAACGAATATATCGACTACGTCTGCTCATGGGGCGCGCTGATTCTGGGCCACGCGCATCCGAAAGTCGTCCAGGCGATTGCCGATCAGGCTCGGCGCGGAACGAGCTACGGGATGCCCACGGAACTCGAAGTGGAGCTTGCCACGCGCATCCGGTCGGCGCTTCCGTCGTGCGAAAAAGTCAGGTTTGTCAGTTCCGGCACGGAAGCGACAATGAGCGCGGTGCGTCTGGCTCGCGCCGCGACTGGCCGCGACTTCATCATCAAATTCGAGGGCTGTTATCACGGCCACTCGGACAGCTTTCTTTCGGAAGCGGGCTCGGGCCTTGCGACGCTCGGAATCGCCGCGTGTCCCGGGGTGCCGCAGGCACTGGCGGCGTTGACGCTGAACGCTCCGTATAACGATATTGCGTCGGTCGAAAAGCTCTTCGATCAACATCGGGGCAAAATCGCGGCCGTCATCGTGGAACCCATTGCGGCCAATATGGGCGTGGTTGCGCCGCTGCAGGGTTTTCTCCAGGGGCTTCGCGATTTGACCGCGCGTCACGGGGCTCTGCTGATCTTCGATGAAGTGATCACTGGCTTCCGGGTCTGCTACGGCGGCGCGCAAACACTGTTCGGAATTTCGCCCGACTTGACGACGCTTGGGAAAATTATTGGCGGGGGACTCCCGGTTGCCGCGTATGGCGGCCGCCGCGACCTGATGGATCGCGTCGCTCCGCTCGGGCCGGTCTACCAGGCGGGAACACTTTCCGGAAATCCTCTGGCGATGAGCGCGGGAATCGCGTCTCTCGATTTGCTCGCGGCGCCCGGATTTTACGAATCGCTCGACGCGCGCGCAAAGCGTCTGGGCGACGGAATTGCCGCGGCAGTGCGGGAAACGGGCGTCCCCGCGACGGCGGTCCGCGTGGGTTCGCTGCTCACGCTCTTCTTTTCGGGCGAGCCGGTTCAGAACTATGCCGGCGCGAAGAAGTGCGATACGCGCCGCTTCGCCGCTTTCTTTCGCGCCATGCTCGAGCGTGGCATTTTCATTGCGCCCTCGCAGTTTGAGGCCCTGTTTGTTTCCTCGGCGCACACGGACGGCGACATCGACCGGACGATTGCGGCCTGCCGCGAAAGTCTTTCCATCGCATATGCATAGGCGGACCTGGTTCGTGCGGTTAGGCCTTGATCTCAGGCACTTCGACCGACAAGGAGCGAAAATCCATGCCCGATGAACTAAGTGAGCTTCAGGAGAATGCGGAACACGGCCGCGAGGACAAGTCGCTCGCGCCGATTTCCGTGACGATGGCGATCCTCGCAGTTTTCGTCGCCATTGTGTCTTTGATGGGCCACCGCGCGCATACCGAAGAATTGATGATGCAGAATCAGGCCACCGACCAGTGGTCCTACTATCAGGCGGTCAATATTCGGCGGCATAACTATGAAATGGGCCTGGACCTGCTTTCTTTGATGGAATTCAAAAACAAAGAGCAGGCCGACAAGGTTCACAACGGCTATCAAGCCAATGCGGAGCGATACAACAAGGAACAGCAGGAAATTCAGGACAAGGCCAAAGAGTTTGAAAACGAGTCCGCCCACGCGCAGCGAAAAGCCGACCGGTTTGATCTGGGGGAAGTGTTTCTGGAGATTGCGCTGGTTATTACTTCGCTCGCCTTGCTCTCGAGGAAGCGCATCTTCTGGTTTCTCGGGATGGCTTCGGGGCTTGCCGGACTCGGAGTTGCGTTGACCGGCCTTCTCCTTCACTGAAGCGGTCCGAATCGGTTTTTACGCCGCCGGAGGAGCCTGGCTCAACCGCAACGATGCGACTTCCCGCGTGAGTTGATCGAGGCGGGCCAGGAGTTCCAAGTGGCGCGTCTCCTCCGGCGCCGGTTTTTTTGCGATAAACGTGATCGTTCCGGTTGGTTCCAGGACGGCGCTCTCCACTTCATGCAGACTTCCGAACCCCTGCTTGTGGGCCGCGGCTTCCAGTTCCTCAAGGGTCAGAACCTCCGGGTCAGTTGGTTCTCCAGCATCTTTCCTTTATCGATCAACGTGCAGGACTCGCCTTCCACGATCCTGTCCAGCTTTTCATGGCGGTACAGGAATCGCACGACCAGGTAATTCACGATCAGCAGTGTGGCGGCGCCGATAATCCCGCCCGTAACGCTGTTGTCATCGCCGATGATTGCGTTCTGGACCGTGTTGGAGAGAGTCAGCAGGACGACCAAGTCGAACGGATTGAGCTGTGCGAGTTCTCGTTTTCCCGCGAGACGCAACCCGATCACAAGAAAGAAATAAACGACCACCGGGCGCAGGATTTTCTCGGCAACGGGAAGGCCAAGGACAAACATGTCGGTCCAAAGTTTTGAGTTCATGTCGTTTCTCCGGGAAATTCAGAGGGTAGCGGAACGGCCAGTTGGGCTCGATCCAGTTCGAGGACTGCCGCGCGCCCCGCGCAGGTTAACATGCTCTTGGCTCGGGCCGTAGTGCTGTCCGAACAAAGGCGTTCGGGTGAATGCCGGGAATAGCCCAGATCGCGGTAAGCTCGTTTATCAGGTTCTGTTCCGCTTCGCCTCGTGGCGAACCAGTCAAAGATGATAGGATTGTCAGCAAATGAGGAAACAGATTTGGTTCTCATTGACGGCAGCACTTCTTTCTTGCCTACTTCTTGCGGGATGTCGGCCCCTCCCACTGCTCTCATATCCATGGTCGTGGGACTATACAAAGACGGAGCCCACCGAGAGCGGCATTACGGGGACGTACCAGATTTTCAAGTTGAGACTCCAAAGCGAACTTGGGGACGCTGTTCGACAACGAGATGCCGGGATAAAGCTAGAGGCCGATCACACTGCCGTTCTGAGTGATTTTCCCGAGTTCGATGATGCTGGGGAAAAGTTAGTTTGCACCTTGTCAGGTAGTGCGAAATGGTCGTTCGATAAGGAAATTAGTAGCTTGGGCTGGTCGGTTGTGTTCCAAGATTATCATCCCTTGAGTACGCCCACCGCTCACGAGTGTGTCTATGAAAATAGGCTATGGGGCATACTCATTCTGAATCGACATGCGCCATACAGGTTGTATCTGGTTGTTGGTGATCCCGACAGCGACTCGGGGGTCGAGTTCAGAAAACTAGGCCGTTAGAATATGGGTGAGTGAGCCATGTTTGAGCAATTATTCGGATAGGTCCTGTGAATTCGCCTTACCGATAACCGAGCTACCGTCGCCTATGTCACCACGCTTGACGCGAATGTCCTCCTCCTGTATATTATTTCCCGCAATGAGCTTCTCCGCGCAACATCACGGTCACCATCATCATCACGGCGCACGACCGTGCCCGCGGAGGCTTGAGTAGCGCATCGAAATTCGCACTCATCGGCCCGCTGGCGCGGTAAGCGCCGGCGGGTTTTTTATTTTAAGGCGAAGAAATGGGAGGAACGATGGATCTGGATTTCACAAAACTGGAAGGACTGCTTCCCGCCGTGATTCAGGATGCGGGCACGGGCGAAGTTCTCATGCTGGGCTTTATGAATGCGGAAGCCTACGCGGCGACGCAGTCGAGCGGGGAAGTCACGTTTTTCAGCCGCTCGCGCAATAAATTGTGGCGCAAGGGCGAGCAGAGCGGCCATGTGCTGAGAGTCCGCGAAATCTTGGTGGACTGCGACGTGGATACGCTGCTGATTCGCGTGGACGCGCTCGGGCCGGGCGTTTGCCACGAAGGCTACCGTCATGCTTTTTCCGCCAGATTACTCCCACGGGGGAAGCCAAGGTGATTGCGGAACGCAAGTTCGATCCGAAAGCGGTGTACGGAAAGGATGCGAAGTGATGAGCGTACTTCGTCTGGGAATTCCGAAAGGCAGCCTGCAAGACGCCACGGTCCAGCTGTTTGCCAAGGCCGGATGGCGGATTTCGATCAGCTCGCGCAGCTATTTTCCCGGCGTCGACGATCCTGAAATCAACTGCATGCTGGTGCGCGCGCAGGAAATGGCGCGGTACATTGAGACCGGGGCGCTCGACGCCGGAATCACGGGACGCGATTGGGTGCAGGAAACCGGCGCGGATGTCGCGGAGGTCTGCGAGTTGCTGTACTCGAAGCAAAGTCTCGCGCCCGTGCGTTGGGTTCTCGCGGTGCCGGAAGACGGTCCCATTCAATCGGTGAAGGACCTGGAAGGCAAAGTGATCGCCACCGAAGTCGTGAATCTCACGAAAAAATATCTGGCCCGCCACGGCGTCAACGCGCGCGTGGAATTTTCCTGGGGAGCGACCGAAGTCAAGGTGCCGCAGCTTGCCGACGCCATCGTGGAAGTCACGGAGACCGGCTCTTCGCTGCGCGCCAACCGTCTGCGCATCGTCGATACGGTCCTCGAATCCCGCACCGTGCTGATCGCCAATCACGACGCGATGGCCGATCCATGGAAGAAAGAAAAGATTTCCAATCTCGCTCTCCTGCTTTCGGGCGCGATTGCGGCGTACACGAAGGTTGGCATCATGCTCAACGTGCGCAAGGCGCAGCTTGCGGCGGTGCTGGGCGTGCTTCCCGCGCTGAAGAATCCCACGGTTTCGACACTGAGCGATCCCGAGTGGATCGCCGTGAATACGATCATCGATGAAAACATCGTCCGCACAATCATCCCGCGGTTGAAGGCGGCCGGCGCGCAGGGAATCGTGGAATATCCGCTGAACAAGATCGTGCTGTGAAGGAAAAGTCGATTCCAATGCGCATACGTAAATTGACCGACGCGGTGGCCGCGGAATTTTTCGCGCGGCGCAGTTCGCACGATGCGGCTGCGGAGCGCATCGCCTCGCGGATTCTCGCGGACGTTCGCCGCAACGGCGACGCCGCGCTGTTTCGCTGGGCGCAGCGCCTGGACGGGCTTCGGCTGAATCGCGGCACACTCTGGATCAGCCGCGCGGAAATGCGCGCCGCGCGCCGGGATGTTCCGCGCGATCTGCTGCGCGCCATCGAGCACGCCGCGCGGAATATTCGCCGCGTCGCCGAGCAGCAGCGTCCGCGCTCGTGGACGATCACGGTCGAGCCCGGCGTGCGCGTCGGCCAGCGCGTCACGCCCCTGGGCACGATCGGCTGTTACATTCCCGGCGGGCGCTTTTCCCTTTTTTCAACTCTGCTGATGACCGCGATTCCGGCGCAGGTGGCCGGAGTGAAGCGCATCGTCGTGGCGTGCCCGAAGCCGTCCCCGGCATTGCTCGCGGCCGCTGAAATTCTCGGCGTGACGGAAATCGCGCGAATCGGCGGCGCGCAGGCCATCGGCGCGTTTGCCTACGGCACGCAATCGATTCCGCGCGTGGACAAAATTTGCGGTCCGGGAAATCGCTACGTCACCGCAGCGAAGCGCCTGGTTTCAAACGACTGCGCGATCGATATGCCCGCCGGCCCGACTGAAGTGCTGATTCTGGCGACGGGCGGCAAGCCTCGATTTATCGCCGCGGATTTGCTGGCGCAAGCCGAGCACGATCCGGACGCCGTCGCGCTTCTGGTGACAACTTCGGCGCGAATGGCGCGCGAAGTAGCCGCTGAAGTTGCGAAGCAACTGGGCGATTTGCCCAAGACGAATCCGGCGTGGAAATCGCTCGGAGCCGCAAGCGCCATTCTCGTCGCGCCTTCGATCGATGCGGCCGTGCGGTTCGCCAATCGAGTGGCTCCGGAACACTTGAGCATTCCGAGATGCGGAGCCGCGCCTCTGTCGAGCGATTGACCGAAGCCGGCAGCGTATTTCTCGGGCCGTGGAGCGCGCAGCCGATCGGCGATTACGCCAGCGGCACCAATCACGTGCTGCCGACGTCCGGCTGGGCGCGCGCGCGCGGCGGATTGAGCGTGACGGATTTCGTGAAATGTTCGAGCACGCAGGAAATTTCGCGCAAGGGCCTGAAGAGTCTCGCACCAGTAGTCTCCGCCATGGCGCGCGCCGAGGGCCTGGAAGCGCACGCGCGCGCCGTCGAGGTGCGCCGGTGAAAGCCGCCGAAGAACTCCGAAAATTCCGGTTCGCCGCGCGGTGCTGGGTCTGGCTCCTTACAACGCTCCGAAAGAAGGCCGCGCCGGAAAACTTCGCCTCGATTTCAACGAGAACACGGTGGGATGCTCTCCCGCGGTGCTGCGTGCGCTTTCGCGCATTACGGCGGAGCAGATGGCGATTTATCCCGAGTATCAGGCAACGACAAAGCGCCTGGCCCGGTTCTTCGGTGTTCGCCCCGAGGAAATGCACCTGACCAATGGAATTGATGATGCCCTGCACTTGATCGCGGACACGTTCATCGAGGATGGCGATTCGGTTCTGGTGGTCGAACCCACGTTCGACATGTACCGTTTCTTCGCTGAGCTGGCGGGCGCGCGCGTCATCGCATTGCGATATGACGAGGAGATGCGATTTCCCGTTGACCCGGTCATCCGCGAACTGCGCCGGGCCGCGGAAGAGCGGACCGCGCGTCCTGTACATCGCGAATCCGAATAATCCTACCGGCACTTTGATTTCGCGCGAGGATTTGCGCCGGATTTTGAATGCCGCTTCGCATACGCTGGTGCTGGTGGACGAAGCGTATTTTGATTTTTCCGGACTCACGATTCTTCCGTGGATTCGCCGCTATCCCAATCTGTTGGTCGCGCGCACGTTTTCAAAGTCGGCCGGGCTTGCGGCGTTGCGCGTGGGCTGCCTGTTTGCCAAGCACGTGAAATTCTCGATGCGATGCGCCGCGCGTGTACGCCGTACCCGGTGAATACGGCCGCGCTGGTGGCCGCGGAAGCGGCGACTCGCGACAAACGCTTTGCGCGGAACTACACGCGGGAAGTCCTGCAAAGCCGCGCGCTGCTGGAAAAAGGCCTGACTCGTCTGGGCGCGCGGATTTATCCGAGCGCCGCGAATTTCGTGCTCGCGGATTTTGGTCCTGCGGCGCACCGCCTCGTGCGCGGCCTCGAACGTAAAGGCATTCTGGTTCGCGAGCGGCGGGATTTCCCGCGACCAGGCTTTGTGCGCATCAGCGCCGGAACTCGGGCCGATACGCGACGCGTGCTACGCGCCATCGAGGAGATCCTGTGAAACTCGCTCCCAAACTGGTGATTTTCGACGTGGACGGCGTGCTGGTCGACGTCCACGGATCGTTTCACAAGTCGATCATCGACACGATTCACTTTTTTACGGGACGCCGCGTCACGTACGCCGAAATTCACGAATGGAAAAACCGCTCCGGCTACAACGATGACTGGCGGCTTACGACGGATTGGATCGCCTCCATTGGCAAGGCGGTGCCATACGCCGTCGTCAAGAAGCAATTTCAGAAAATCTATTGGGGCACGAAGGCGCATCCCGGCAACGTTTCGCGCGAGCGGTGGCTCATCACGCATGCGCGTCTCGTGCGTTGGTCGCAGCGTGCCGAACTCGCGCTCTTTACCGGCCGTACGCGACAGGAACTCGGCCACACGCTCGAGGGTACGCACGCGGAACACATCTTCCGCCGAGCCGTCACCATGGACGATGTGAAAAAAGGGAAACCGGACCCCGAAGGGCTGCGCTTGCTGCTCAACGGGACGCCGCCGCGCGAGGCGCTCTACCTGGGCGACAATATCGATGATGCGCTTGCGTCCAAACGCGCCCGTGTGCCGTTTCTTGGCATCCTGCCGCATGGCAGCGAAGCGCATCGGGCGCGCGCGGCGAAGTTGCGCGAAATGGGCGCGCTGGAAATTATGCACGGCGTCCGCGATCTGGAGAAATTCTGGGCATGAGAAAAGCAAATCTGCGTCGCACCACGACGGAAACGGATATCCGCGTGCGCCTGAATCTCGACGGCCGGGGCCGCGCGAAGATTTCCACGGGCATTCCGTTTCTCGATCACATGCTGACGCTCGTCGCGCGGCACGGCGCGATGGACCTGGAACTCACCGCGCGCGGTGATCTCGAAGTGGATCAGCATCACACGGTGGAAGATACCGGCATCGTCCTAGGCGAGGCGGTTCGCAAGGCGCTCGGGTCGAAAAGAGGAATTCTGCGCGCGGGATATTTTCTGATGCCCATGGATGAAACGCTTGCGGCGGCGGCCATCGATTTCAGCGGGCGCCCGCACCTGGTCTGTAAATGGAAATTCTCGGCGAAGCGTGTGGGCGGGTTGCAAACGGAATTGCTCGAGGATTTCTTTGGCGGGTTCGCGCAGGCCGCGGGAGCGAACGTACATCTGCGGCTGCTTTATGGCCGGTCGTCGCATCATCAGGTGGAGGCGATCTTTAAAGCCTTCGCGCGGGCATTGCGGTTCGCGGCCACGCGCGATCCGCAATTGAAGCGCGTGCTGCCGAGCACGAAAGGTCTGCTATGAACATCGCACTCGTTGAATATGGAGCGGGAAATCTTCCCTCGGTCGAGCGCGCTCTCTCGCGGCTCGGTGTCGAATCCCACCGCGCGTCCACGCCCGAAGGCGCTCGCCTCTTGCGATGCCTTGATTCTTCCCGGAGTCGGCCATTTCGGCGCACTCATGCGCTCGATGAATGAGCGCTCGCTGGTGAAGCCGCTGCGCGACGCGGTGGCCCGGGGCATTCCCCTGCTTGGTATTTGTCTGGGATTGCAGGCCATGTTCGCCACAAGCGATGAAGCGCCCGGCGACGCGGGCCTGAACCTGTTTCCTCAAAATGTTTCCGCGCTTCCGCCAACGGACCGTCTGCCGCATATGGGGTGGAACCAGCTTCGCCGCGTGCGGCCGAGCAAACTGCTCGAAGGCGTTCCCGCCGACGCTTATTTTTATTTTGCGCACTCCTACGCCGCGCTCGATGCCGGCGAAGCGGGCGTCGGCATTGTGCGATCACGGCGCTTCCTTCGTTGCCGTGCTCGAGCGGGAAAATGTTTTCGCGACGCAATTTCATCCGGAGAAGTCGGGCCCGGTGGGCGCGCAAGTGCTATCCAATTTCGTGCGGCAAGCGAGCGGCAAAGGATGAGCCTCGCGCACCGTATCATTCCGTGCCTCGATACCGACGGCGAGCGCGTCGTCAAAGGCGTGAACTTCGTCAATTTGCGCGACGCCGGCGATCCCGCCGAGCTCGCGGCGCGCTACAACATTGAAGGGGCCGATGAGCTGGTCGTTCTCGATATCGCGGCGTCGCGCGACCACCGGCCGACGTTTCTTGAAACCATTCGCCGCGTTGCGGCCGAACTGGCGATTCCCCTCACGGCGGGAGGCGGGGTGGCCAATGTGGACGATGGCCGCGCAATCCTTCGCGCCGGCGCTGATAAACTCACGGTAAACACCGCCGCGATCCGCAATCCTCGAGCTGCTCACCGCTTTAGCGGCTGAATTTGGCGCGCAGGCGGTCGTGCTCGCGATTGATGCCAAGCGTGTAGGCGGTCATTGGGAGGCGTTCGTCCGCGGAGGGAGCGTTCCCACGGGCATTGACGCCGTCGCGTGGGCGCACCAGGGAGTGGAATGCGGCGCCGGAGAAATCCTGATCACCTCGATGGATAAAGACGGCACGCGATCCGGATTCGACTGCGCTCTCACGGCGGCCATTTCGCGCGCCGTCACGGTTCCAGTCATTGCCTCGGGAGGCGCCGACACGCCGGAAACGTTTCTGGAAGTGTTCCGCGAAGGGCTTGCGGATGCGGCCCTCGCGGCCTCGATCTTTCACGACCGCGTGCAGGGTCTTGGAGAACTCAAAAAATATCTGGCGGAACACGGCGTTTCCGTTCGCCAGACAGGCTGACCACGCGACATGCTGATCCCTTGCATCGATTTGCAGGACGGGCGCGCCGTTCAATTGGTGCACGGGCGCGAACGAAAACTTGCGGTGGATGACGTATTCGGCCTGCTCGATCGCTTTGGCCGTTATCCGTTGATTCATGTGATCGACCTCGACGCCGCGATGCGGAAGGGAAGCAACGCGAAACTCGTCCGCGAATTGTGCGCCGCGGCGAAAAAGCGCAAGATGCGCGTCCGGGTGGGCGGCGGAATACGCGGCGTGGCGCAGGCCGCGAAAATTGTGGGCTGCGGCGCGGAGAAAATTATCGTCGGCAGCGCGGCATTCAAGAATGGCCGCGTCAATGCGGCATTTCTCGGCCGCCTGGTGGACCGGATCGGCCGGAAGCGGATCATGATCGCGCTCGACACCGAGGGAGGGCAAATCCTTGTCCGCGGCTGGCAGGAGAAACTTCGCCTGCGCCCCGAGGAAGTGATTCCCGCGCTCGAAAAATACGCTTCGGGATTCCTGTGTACCTACGTGGATGCGGAGGGCACCATGCGCGGCACGAACCTTGCCTGGTTCCGTGCGCTGCGGCGCGCGACGAAGCGCCCGATCACCGCCGCCGGGGGAATTCACAAGCGCAGTGAAATTCGCGCGCTCGCGCGAATCCACATGGACGCCGCCGTCGGCATGGCGCTCTATACCGGCAAACTTTCCTGACGGCAAAACGCGAATCTCAAATTTGAAATTTCAGATTTCAAATCGCAAGGAATCAGGCGGCGGTTTCGTCCTCCGGCACCGTGGGGAGCTGCCAGAAGTCAGGATTTGTCAGCGGAAACGCAACGCCGGCCTCGACCGTCCGGCTGCGCTTGGTGCCAATAAAAACCACGCGGCAATCTTGTTCGCGCTGTGTCAGCGAGTTGGTCAGCAGAAGCGTCTGTCCTTTTCGCACCGGGACGCTTAGCAAAAGCAAGGCGCCATTCGCATTCACGTGCAGGGTGTGAGCTTCTTCATGAAAAGGTTCTTTCCCCTGCCCGTGGCCGTATACGTATACCGGGATGTCGAGCGCCCAGCGCCGGCTCCGTCGCCGGTCGGGAACCTCGACGGCGCTCGGTGCAGGCGACTTGGCCGACACTTTTCCGGCCCGAACCAGCTGTGCGTGTTTTATCGCTTCAAAGATTCGACTCATATCCCTATTATGGTGATCCCGGCCGGGCGCTGGGTTCCCCAGACAAAATACTCTGAACTCCTCTAAACCAGTAAGGACAATCCGAATACTCCTGTTCGAATAGGTAAACCCGCCCTTCGGGATGACAGATTGTGGGTTCTTCCGCAGCCTCTTTAGCCGCGTGGTTTTGTATTCCTTTGAAAAAAGGCAGCAGGCCGAAGCCCGCGCTACCAATCCGTTTTGTTCAGGGGCCAGCAATTCAGCAATTGAAAGGTTATTATTTTATCGTGACCGGGACACATGAACTTCGGAAGGAAATCCGCGGGACGATTCGGATCGGCCCGGCAGGCTGGTCCTACGCCGATTGGGCCGGGATCGTCTATCCGGCGCACAAGCCCCGAGGCTTTCACGAAGCCGCCTATCTCGCCGAATTCTTCGATACCATCGAAATCAATACGTCGTTTTACCAGCCGCTTCATGCCGAGCACTGCCGGAAGTGGATCGCGCGCGTCTCGGCCAATCCGCGATTCGTGTTCACGGCCAAGCTCTGGCATCGATTCACGCACGAACAGGACGCAGGCCCGGAGGACGAGCGCGCCGTTCGTGCGGGATTCGACGTTTTGCGCGACGCCGGAAAGCTGGGCGCCGTGCTGCTCCAATTTCCGTTTTCTTTTCACCGGACCGAGGAAAACATGGCGTACCTGAAAAAGCTCCTGAAGCAGTTCGCGGATTATCCGCTCGTCGTGGAAGTGCGCCATGCCACCTGGAACGAAAAATCCTTCTACGCTATGTTGCACGAGCGCGGCGTCGGATTCTGCAATATCGACCAGCCGGTCATTGGCCGCTCCCTGAAGCCGAGCGAGCGCGCCACCGCGCGCGTCGCCTACGTTCGTCTCCACGGACGCCGCTACGATTCCTGGTTCAGTGACGATCCCGCCGTGCCGCCCTCGGAGCGCTACAACTATCTCTACTCCGAGCAGGAACTCGAGCCGTGGGCCGCGCGCATCCGCCATCTCGCCGAAACGGGCGACTCCACCTTCGTCATCACCAACAATCATTTCGAGGGCAAGGCCATCGTGAACGCGCTGCAGCTCATTCGCATCCTGAGCGGCGCAAAAGTGAAGGTCCCCGAGCCGCTTCGGCAGCATTATCCCGAACTCGAACGCATCGCCTCCGAGCCGCCTGCCGAGCCGTTGCTGTTTTCGACGTAGAGGAAAGCGATTCGTGCGTTAGGACAGGTTCAGAGAAAACGGTAAAAATGCTTTTGGAAAGATTATAAACGCCAGTGGTCGCGCCTGCCTCCCGAGCGCCTGCCCCAACGATAAACGAGACTGCTCGTAATCCGTAGATCGTTTTGGCCTCGAAACGCCTCACTCGAGGAGACAAACGAAGTATGCAGGTAGTCCGTTTCCGTTCGTATTGCAAGAGATGGGGAGATACTGCGCTCGATCCCTCCGCCGAAGGCCCATGATGGTCCAAAGGCATACGCGGTATCAAATCCACCCGCTCCGTTTGGAACGACGCCGGTAACCCGAGAGTCGCCCGCCAAAGCCTGAACGTATATGGTTAACAGGTCATTGCTCAAAGGATAGAACATTGGTCCCAACATATAGCTGGCGACATCGCTGTGTTGCCCTGTGCCGAAAACATTTGCTGCTCGGGCATAATTCAAGTCCAGCTTTGCTCCGAACCCGGAATGGAAATCCGCGGTGATACTCGCATCCACACCGTTCAAGTTCATGCGTGTTGACGATGTCATCGGGAGGGTCAGGTATGAATAACCGACACTGGCGGTCACAATGGGTTTATAGCCGGCCGAAAAGGGCAACTGTGCAAAGGCCGACACCGGAAAAAGCACCAGAACCAGGGCAATCTTCCATCTCATGTTTTTTGTCATAACGCACCTGTCGGATAAGCAACGGACGAATCACAGCCGAGAATGAGAAGGATCGCTAGGCATTGGAAAAGAACAGTTGATCGCATTATTTCCACCAGTCTTAGCGTAGTACGATTTTATGAGGGACGTATTCTGCGAACAATGGTACGGGAAAACAGGTGCGACAACAGGTTAACTGTACGTTTGTTCAGTGACTGTGCCGTTGAGCTACGGCGCCGGATCCATCCAGCCTGCTGGTAATGACCTCCCGCGTTCGCAAAGGTCTCCAGGAATTGCCTGCGAGCTTTCCACTTGCCCCTGTACATTCGCTTTTTATTCGCCTATACTGAAATCCAATTGAGACGGCCCCCCGCGAGGAGCACGCCCCATTGCCATGGCTTCGGACTCCATTTCGGCTGCACTCAGCGCGTCGCAGGCTTTGCCACTGCCGCGGAGAAAACTCTTCGGGTTCCCTCAGGGCAAGCCCTGGGCGCTGCCTCCCTCCGGGCTGGCGGTGTTTTACGGGCGGCCGGAGACGCCGCGGCTGTTCCACTATTTTTTGCCGCGGCTGCTTGGCGGAAGGGAAGCAGGTGCTGTGCCTGGATGGCGCGAACCGGTTTGACCCGCTGCTGATTGCGCGACTGGCTCGGCAGCGGGGACGCGAGGCGGCGGAGTTCAACCGCCGCATTCGCGTGGCTCGGGCGTTCACCTGTTTTCAGTTGACCGAGCTGCTGGCGCGCGTGCCGCGCCTGCTCGAAAAATTTGCCGCCGACGCGCTGATCGTGACGGCGCTGCCGGATCTTTATTTCGACGAGGACGTGCGCGATCGCGACGCCGGTGTGGCGTTCCATCACGCGCTGGACGCGCTGCGTGCGCTGCGCCCGTTGCCGCTGGGCGTCGCGGTGTTCTCCGACGCGACGTCGTTTGAAACGCCGCGCCGCGCCGGGTGCGGGCTCTACTTGGAGCCCGCAAGAAAAAAAATGTTCACGCAACTTACCGCGCAGGCGACCGAACTCTGGCGGTTCGCGCTCGATGGAGAAGGAGGGAAGCTGCGCCTGATCGGAGAGAACACCGTGCCCTCGATGACGCGAGCGTTGCGTTAGTCTCCGAGGTTGTGAGTTTTATAAAAATTGCCGCTTTGTGGGTCGGAGCTTTAGCTCCGACAAAGGAACCGACCAATCCGGGGGGCTTTAGCCCCTGAGGTTTCAGGGCTTAAAAGCCTAATTTTGAACATTAGTTATGTCGGACCTGAAGGTCCGACCCACAACCCTTGACGATCATCACGAATCCCATGGGCCGCACGGTACCCACATTTCGGCAGCTGATCGACGACGCCATCGCGCGGTGGTCGAAATTCCGGCGAGCGCTGCGCCGCGAGGACCAGGAATATCTCGACCGCCTGTTCCGGCGCGTGAGGTCTTACACGCAGGCGGCCACCTATCAGGCGAGCGACAACCCCATGGAAGCGATTCTGCTCTCCATCGCGCTCGATCAGGAAAAGCGGTTGGACGCGCTCGAACGCGGTGCGCAGCCGCTTCTGGGAAAATCCTTGGAGCAACACGATGCCCCTCAAATCGCCGGTGGAAATCAGCGGCCCGAAAGTGATAAGCGGATGGATTCTCGATCTCTACCCGAGCCCGCACGGGATGAAATTGTGGCTGATCGAGCCGAACCAGACGCGCCACCGGCTGATTGACCGTTTCGCGCCGGCGTTCTATGTCTCCGGGCCGGACGCCGTGCTGCGCCGCCTGCACGATGAAGCCGCGCGGCAGCCGCACGCGCTCACCTGCCGTTTCACCGAGCGCATGGATTTGTGGGCGCCGCGCGGCGGGCATACGTCCCGTGCTGGAGATCGAAGTCGCGCATCGCGAACGAATATTCTTCATGGGCGCGCTGGGCGCGCAATTTCGATCGTTCGCTGCGGCTTTACAACAGCGACCTGACGCTCGCGGCCGTTTATTGCTGGCAGCGCGGCGTATTTCCGCTGGCGCGCGTCGAAGCCGAGACCGACGGCGAAGGCCGCATCCTCGCGCTCGAATGCCGCGACACCGAATGGGCGCTCGACTACGAGTTGCCGCCGCTCGAAATCCTGCGCGTGCGTCTGGGAGGCCTGCGCCGCGTGGACCCTACGCACGGCGTCGCAGACATGCGCTCGAAATCGAGGTTGACGGCCGCGAGTTCGAACTCGACGAATCGGGTGAGCCCGCCGCGGTGGCGTTCCAGCATCTGCTCGCGCGGCACGATCCCGACCTGATCCTGAGCATTGGGGCGACGCCACCATCCTGCCGCGGTTGCGCGAGCAGGCCGCGCGGCTGCGACTGGCGCTCGCGCTCAACCGCGATCCCGACGCCGAAGTGCAGCAGAGCCGCGCGCGCAGCTTCATGAGCTACGGCCGCATCCTGTTCAAGAACAGCGCGACCACGCTGTTCGGACGCCTGCACGTGGACACGCAGAATTCCTTCATCGCCGACAAATGCGATCTCTCCGGATTGTGGGAACTCGCGCGCGTCACCAAACTGCCCGCGCAATATGCCTCGCGCACCACCACCGGCACCGGCATCTCCTACATGCAGATGGAACTCGCCTGGCGCGACGGCGTGCTCATCCCCGAGCAGAAAGCCGAGCCGGAAGATCCAAAATCGCCCGACGAATTGCTCCTGGCCGATCGCGGCGGCCTGGTCTTCACGCCGAAAATCGGTTTCCACGCAAATGTCGCCGAGCTGGATTTCGTCAGCGAATATCCGAGCATCATGGCGCGGTTCAATATTTCGCCCGAGACGGTCAATTGCCCGTGCTGTCCCGATGCGCCGCGCGTGCCGGAGCTGGGCTACCGCGTCTGCCGCAAGCGGCGCGGCATCACCAGCCGCGTGGTCGAGCGGCTCATCGCCAAGCGCGGCGAACTGAAGCAGCGCGTGCGCGAATCGGCGGGCGGAGCAGAGCCAGAGCCATACAAACTGCAGCGCGACGCGCTCAAGTGGCTGCTGGTTTGCTGCTTCGGCTATACCGGCTACAAAAATGCGCGCTTCGGAAAAATCGAGGCGCACGAAGCCATCAACGCCGTCGCGCGCGAAACCCTGCTGGTTGCCAAAGAAATGGCCGAGGATCGCGGCTACGAAGTCCTGCACGCACTGGTGGATTCGCTCTACGTGCGGAAAGCGGGGGCGACGCGCGCCGATTACGAATCGCTCACCGAAGAAATTGCCGCGCGCACGGGATTGCCGCTGGCCATCGAAGCGATCTATCGCTACGTCGTGTTTCTGCCGTCGCGGCAATTTGAGGATGTGCCCGTGCCCAACCGTTTTTTCGCCGTCGCGGAAGACGGCGCGCTCAAGGTGCGCGGCCTCGAATTGCGGCGGCACGATACGCCTCCGCTGGTCGCGCGCATGCAGCAGGAGGTCCTCGCGATTCTCGCCGAGGCGCACGATTTCGCGGGCTACACCGCGAAGCTCGAAGAGGCCCGCGAAATTCGTGCGCCAGTACCAGGAGAGACTGGCCGACGGCAGCGTCGCCATCGAGGATTTGATTGTGAGCAAGCGGCTCACGCGCGAGCCGCGCGAATACCAAAAAGCCAACCAGACCGCCATCGTCGCGCAGCAGCTCTTTGGCAATGGCGTGCGGCTGCGTCCCGGCCAGACCGTCGAATACATCATCACCGACGCCGGATAATCGCGTCCCGAACGACCGTGTGCGCGCTTATGCGCTCTGGGACGGCTGGTTCGGATACGACCGCCGCAAATATGCGGAGCTTTTGCGCGACGCCTTCGAGCCGCTGGCGCTGGGGCAGACAGGGCAAATCGCCTCCGGCATGCTGAAATTTCGGCAATAAGGGGGACAGGTCGACAACGACTGTCCCGATTCTGTTCCAAAGGACGGGATGTTCCCGAAGGCCAGATACGCCACAATGAGCATCTAAAATTATATGATGGTTCTCGAAGGACTTACTGTAATCAGACGAACGCTCCGCAATGCGGGCCTTGTCCTTCTGGCGTGCGGCAGTTGTGTCCTGCTGGGCCATTTCCTTCGGCGAACTCAATATCGTTCTGAATCCGCTCGCCTGGTCGAGCGCGGAAATAATTTCTGCTCTGCTGAGTCTTACAATCGCTGCCAATGTCCTGGTGCAGATACCACGGCACCGGAAACCGCGTGTCTCTGCTGCTGGGTTTGACCTTCGGCCTCACCGGCATCATTCACCTGGGCGCAATCTTCGAGTTCTACCACCTTCTGGACCGCGCCGAGCAATCCACGTTCCGATATCCTGGATGGTCGGCCAGACGCTTCTCGGTCTGCTTCTTTTGTCGCCTATGCCATCAATAAGCAAGTGCCGTGGCCGCGGGACCCGAGAAAAAACATCTTCGCCGCGTTGGCGATTGTTGCCAGCGCGTCTTGCCTGATCGCTTTGCTGTTTCGTGATTTTCCCGAAGTACGTCTCTCATCCATCCCCGCAGCCTGATGCCGCAGGCCATGGGAATTGCTTCCCGGCGGCCCTGTTTATCGCGGCCGCCGTTGTCTTGAACCGCATGAAAGATCGCGAACGGTTTGCATTCGATGCCGTACTGGTTTGGGTGGCAGGTCTCAATGCCGCGAGTCATCTGATCGCGTCGCAATCCGCGCGACTGCTGGATGCCTCCGCGGCCGGCGCGGAATTAATTGAAACGGTGAGCTACATCGTCCTTCTGGGCGCCACGTTGCTCGACAATGCGCAATTGTTCCGCCAGGTCCGCACACTCGCCATCAGCGACAGTTTGACGGGGCTGGCCAATTACCGGCGTCTGGTGGATATTTTGCAGAGCGAACTCGAACGTTCGGGACGAACCAACCGGTCTTTTTCCATCCTGCTGATGGACCTCGATGGCCTCAAGCTCATCAACGACCGCCACGGGCATCTCACAGGGAGCCACGCGCTTTGCCGCGTGGCCGCGATCCTTCGATTGCATTGCCGTTCGATTGACACGGCGGCGCGCTACGGCGGAGACGAATTTGCTCTCGTGTTGCCGGAAACCGGCGAAGCCTGCCGCGCAACAGGTGGCGAGCGCGCATGCGGGAGTGTCTGGACACAGAGGAGGAAATTCCACGTCTCAGCCTCAGCATCGGCATTGCCACATTCCCGCAATGCGGCGCCACCGTCCAACAACTGCTGGAGTGCGCCGACCGCGCACTCTATGAAATGAAGGGAAAATCGAAAAGGGACAAGATTGCAAAGGCGATCGCGTCCCTGACCTTCATCCGCTCAGATTCATGAGAGCGATCCTAATTTTCCATCTCTGCCATGGTGAACGTCCTCGCCCAGAAATTGCGGAAAGCCCTCGACGCGGTAACGCGGAAACAAGCCTAACTTTTCATACGAATCTAATTCATGGCGTGACTTTTTGCGGGATGGTCTTGTACCCATTCTGGCGACGTGAGAGGATTCCGGTTGTACGGCAGATTTTTTCTGTCACGCCTCTGCATCGAAGGCGGGAGGTTATTTTGAACCGGAGGGATTTTGTGAAGCTTAGCGGCATGGCCGCCATCGAACTCGGAGCTGCCAAACTGCTGATGTCTCAATCGCAGCCGCCATGCCCGGCATGCAATCGAATCCGGCCGCGCCGGAGACGTCCAAAGCGGATTTCACCCTGCGAATCGCGCCCGTCACCGTCGAACTCACGCCATCCCGCATCATCAGCACGATCGGCTACAACGGGACGTCTCCCGGCCCGATTCTTCGGATGCGAGAGGGAAAGCCGGTCACCGTGGACGTGATCAACGAAACCGATGTCCCGGAATTGGTGCATTGGCATGGACTGTTCATTCCCCCGGAAGTCGATGGCGTGGAGGAGGAGGCCACGCCCATGGTGCCGCCGCACGGCCGCATTCGGTATCGAATTCACGCCGCGCCCCGCCGGAACGCGTTGGTATCACTCGCATGTCATGGCTGGCGCGGACCTTCACCGGGGCACCTACACCGGCCAGTTCGGTTTCCTGATGATCGAGCCGGGGAATAGTCCCGGCAACTATGATAAGGAAGTTTTTCTGGCGCTGCGCGACTGGGAACCGTTTTTCAAGCCCGAGGAGGAAGACGACGATGATACGAGCAACTCCGGTCCGCAGCCGGAGCGGCCGAAGACATTGGACACGAGCCCATCGGGCCTTGAGGTTGGCTACCAGATGTTTTCAATCAACGACAAATCCCTGGGCGCCGGGCGAACCGATCCGCGTGCAGCCGGGCGACCGTGTCTTGATGCATCTGCTGAACGCCAGCGCCAGCATGAACCGGAGAATCGCCTTGCCGGGCCACCGTTTTCAAATCGTGGCCATGGACGGCAATCCCGTGCCCACGCCGCGATCAGGTGGATGTGATTTACATTGGGCCCGGTGAACGCGTGGATGCCATCGTGGAAATGAATCAGCCGGGAATATGGATGCTGGGCACGACGACGGATGCCGCGCGCGAGGCCGGCATGGGCGTCATGATCGAATATGCGAATCAGCATAAGCAGCCGCAGTGGGTCGCGCCGCCGAAATCAGTTTGGGATTACACGATTTTTGGGAAGGACGGAGTCGCAGCCCGCGCCGGACCAGACGATCGACATGATTTTTGAAAAGGTGCCGAGTGGGGCCGGGTTGTTCAACAGCTGGACAGTCAACGGGAAGGAATACCCGCATGACCGGGAATTTGTGCTCAAGCAGGGAGGCCGCTACAGGCTGGTTTTTCGAAATCGAAGCGAGGACGATCACCCGCTGCACATGCATCGCCACACGTTTGAGATTGTCGAAATCAACGGCAAGATCCGCGGTCGGGATTATGAAGGACACCGTCATCGTGCCGGGCTACGGACGCGCCACCGTGGACATGGTCGCGGACCAGCCTGGACTAACCTTGTTTCACTGCCACATCCAGCAGCACATGGACTACGGTTTCAAGGCGCTGTTCCGCTACTCCTGAACACAACTCGCAGGGACCCGCTCAGTTCTATTTCGAGGGTGGGTTATCCTGATTCGCCTTGGTTGGCGCGCCGATCTTCACCGTGACTCCGAATCGCTTGTAGTTTTCATACTTTACCGTCATGCGTATGGGCACATCCCCGCCGCTGAAGTGCAGCACGTCATTCGATCGCGTGTAGGTCGGGAACCAATAGTTGCCCTCGATGTTTTCACGGAATGTCTCAAAGCGCGGAAACAAATGTTCCGTGCTCCCTTTCCGGATGTCCGGAACTGCTTTTCCATCGGACTTGACGATTTCGAGATCTTTGTCATCCACCCAGACTTTCCCCTGAAAGTACCGCTGATTCTTTTCAATGGTCTTGGGCGCGACTCGAAAAGACATAAGTGGTCAGGTCGTCCAGCCGCTCGTGGTCGACATACTTGATGTCGTACTTGGGTAATTCGCTGGTGGTGAGGACAAATGGCTGCACATGCTCCAGGTCGTCCAAATCCTGCTGGTCCACGCTAATTCTTTCGAGCGTTGGTGCGGGCGCGCTGACGATCCTCTCGAAGCGCTTGCCTGCGGGGGTAAAAACGATCTCGCTCGTCATGCTGTATTCGCCGTCGGGCTGCCCGCTGTCGTCGAGCGTCTGAATTACAAATGTCTGCGTATACGTAAAGTTATCGCGCTCAATTTTGAACTCCTCCTCCCGCGCGGCAAATTTCTGAATGATTTCATCGACGGGGATCGAAGGCGGGGGCAGCGCTCCGTCCGGCGAGGAATTTTTAGTCACCGCGGACGGCGCCGGGGCAACTTGCACTGATTGCGGCGTCTTCCTGGGAAGAGAGGACGGTGACGGTTGCCTCGCGGAAATCCCCGGCAGAGTCAAGAGTAAGAATAACGCCGCTATCGCGCCGATTGAAACCCGCCGCAGGCTCCCGGACGACCGTTGATTCAGCATTTCCGCCATTTTCTGCCCCCTTTTTCTACCGCTCTTTATGCTCACAGTTCTTGATATTTTGTGAAGCCTTTGGGTTGCTTTGCCTTAGCCCTCTTCAAGGATGCTACATCGCGGAGACATTCTCAAGTTGACGGCCCCCGCCCAAAGGGGCGACGGGGGCAAGGGAATTGTGCGATAGCCGTCCATGCGGGTAACCGATTGCGAAACCGGATGCAACCTTCTGTATGGAATGCGCTTCCATTCAGGCGAATATATAAGAGCAGGATTTTGCAGTTCACGGCAAACGAGTCACTTGAAATTTTGACCCTGTCCAAGTAGGCTCTGACCGCGAATCAAGTCGATCCAACTCGGGTCCCTTCGGCCCGTCGGAGTGAACCACGGCGGCAAATTTGGCCTCTGCTACTTTAAGTTGCATGCTGCTGCCGACGTTACAGGTGCTGGGCTAAGCTTTAAATCGTTCCAGGTATCGTCGTTCGATACGGGAGTGTGCCGTTGAAGGTGTGCCGCAATGCGAACTATTGCGTATCGAGTGCCATTCGCGAGGTATTTCTATTCGCCCTCTTGATCTGGGCGCATCCTGGATTCTCGCAGCAACCTGGAGCGGCTTCACAGGCCGGCTCTGCATCACTTTCCGGCAAGGTAACAGCCGTTACCGCAGAGAATACCATCAATGATCTCTCTGGAATCACGGTCAAGTTGACCGGGGTGGCCCCTGTGTCGGCCTCCCAAACGACAGTCACCGATGCGGGAGGCAAATACTTCTTTGAGCATCTCGTCCCTGGAAGCTACACCATCGAGGCTGCGGTCGAAGGGTTCAAACCACAAAGCGTCACCGTGAAGCTCGAACCCGGACAGGCCGCGACCAAAGACATCGCTTTGCAGATCAATTCCGTGGAAGAACGGGTCGAGGTAAAGGGGGAAATCACCGAAGTCGCAACGCAGAGCGTGAGCCCGACGGCGACCCTCGGCGAGCAGCAGCTGACCGAACTGCCACTGCGCACGGACAATTTCGCGGAGGCGCTATCCCTTTCTCCCAGCGTCATTCAGACACAGGAAGGGAAGTTGAATTTCAACGGCCAGCCGGATAGCCAGAGCATGTTGCTGGTAGACTCCGCGGAGAGCGTGGACCCAGTTTCGGGAAGCTTTGCGATTCCCATTCCGGAATCTGCCATTCAATCCATGCAGGTTTTCAACACACCGGACAGTTCCGCGTATGGTGGGTTTTCCGGCGGATTGACCCGGATCGACATCCGTCCTCCCGGGCCGGCATGGAACTTGAAGCTTTTTGATATTGTCCCCTCCTTCCGAGGCAAAAACGACCATCTGATTGGCCTCCTAAACATGACGCCCGGGGTGGAGTTTGGCGGTCCCATTATTAAGAACAAGCTGAATTTTTCCGAGGACATGGCGTACGATTTTCGCAAAGACCCGGTGCACGGGCTGTCGTGGCCGTTTAATGAAACGGTCACTTACAGCCTGTCCTCCCTGACGGAGCTTCAGTGGACTATTTCAACCAAGCACGTGTTTAACGTGAATCTTAATGTTTTTCCGTCAACGATTCTTTATGCCAATATCACCACGTTGATCCCCCAAAGCGCCTCGGCGAATTTTCGACGCCGCGGAGTGTCCCTTGGAATCTCGGACTCCTACCAGTTCGATTCGGGCCTGCTTTATACAACGGTGATTCGCTACACCAATTTCTACACCAACGAACACGGCCAGGGCACTCAGGAGATGACCGTTAATCCTGAAGGGTGGGGCGGAAATTATTTCAACGCCTACTACCGAAACGCAAACCAGCTGGAAGCCCTTCCGACGTTCCAGCTGCCGACCAAGAACGTATTCGGCCATCATGACGTGGAGTTCGGAGCCGATGTTCTCTACCGTTCATTCAACGAGAGCAGCGTGTCTCAGCCGATCCAGCTTCTGGCAGAGGACGGGACTCTCGCTGAGACAATCAATTTTCAGGGCCCTGGTCTGCTGCAGGGAACCGATACGGAGTTCTCCGCATTTGCGGAGGATCGCTGGACGCTCACAAAGACACTATCTTTGAACTTTGGGGGGCGTTTGACGCATCAGACGCTCGGCCGGAATGTTGCCTTCGCGCCACGCGCCGGTGTTGCATACTCCATGGTTGGGGGAAAGTTGGTCTTCCGCGCGGGAGCGGGAGTGATTTACGGGCACGTTCCACTACTGGCCGCGGATTTTGCCGACAATCAGGATCGCGTAATCACTTTCGCATCCGGACCGTTCGCCGGTGAGCCCATCACCCTGCAAAACGTGTACCGGTTCGACGGATCAACCATGAATTCGACATTGCTCACCGACGCCAACGTCAGTCCCCGCACGTTTACCTGGAACTTCGAGGGCGAAGGTACCTTGCGGAAAAATATTGACATCAAGTTCGGCTATTTTGAAACGCATTCAGTCAATCTTTTTGTCGTCAATCCAATCCTTCCCGTGACCGGGACGACCGGCTTTCTGGCCCTGGAAAACACCGGGTCTTCCCATTACCGGCAAGCTCAGGTCATCGTCCGCTATCGGCCAATCGAAAGGGACGAGATCGATTTCTCTTACACCTGGAGCCGGGCGCGCGGCGACCTGAATACAATTTCCGACGCGTTTCTCCCCGTGCCTGTGCCCGTGATCCGGCCGAACGCGTACGGCATCGCGCCCGCAGACATTCCTCACCGCGTGCTCGCATGGGGGTACGCAACTCTCCCGTGGAAATTCGTCTTCAGTCCTGTCGTGGACGTTCACTCAGGCTTTCCCTACTCGAATTTCGATATTCAGCAAGACTATGTGGGTCTGCCGGACACCTTGCGATTCCCAACCTATTTCTCGCTTGACGTGAAGCTGGCCCGCGAATTCACCATCCGCAATCCTTTTAATGAGCACTCCAAAAGCCGGAAGATTCGCGTGGGGGTCTTTTCCCTTGATGTGACGAATCGTCTAAATCCGCACGACGTGTTCAGTACCGTCACTTCACCCCTCTTCGGGGTGTTCGCGGGGTTCCAACGGCGGCTGACCGGGCTCGAAATTGACTTAACCCAATGAAGACCTTCACACCGCGCACGTCCCGCGCGGCTGCAATCTGTCAATGCGACGCTGCATGGTTGGGTAAACCTCTGCGAAATTGTGTGCAACGTCGTAATTGAAGGGGTATTCTGAAAAGGGGTAGGTGCTCGCCTGGCTGCTAATTCTGCAATTCACTTGTGTCGATAAAGGGAATGCCGGCATCTGAATATTTGATGTGTCCACCCATTTCTAATCGCTGGGAAATGTAGGACCGTATGTCGGACTCTTAGGAATGTGCACGGATTTCGAAGAGTGTCGCGCCACGCGCTTCAGGGGATAGGCCAAGCGGAAATAACCAGGGGATCGTCGTTCGATGGGGGAGTGTTTCCTTGAAGGTCTTTAATATTGGCCAGATTGGCATTTTGCGCTCTCTTCGTGGCGCGTTGCTGATCGTGGCGTTCGTTCACGCGATCCCTGGGTTTGCGCAAGAGACCGGCGCGGCCTTGCAAACAGCTACTGCTTCTGTTAGCGGCACTGTCACAGCTGCCACCGGGCCTGAGACAGCTAATAATCTCTCTGGAATTACTGTCCAGCTGAGTCCCATGGCCCCCCGGTCGACGCCGCAAAGCGCAGAAACAGATTCAGTAGGGCATTATGAGTTCATGCATCTCGCCCCGGGTACTTACCTCCTGGAAGTCACCGTAGAAGGTTTCAAGCCTTGGACGTCGACTTTGACGCTCGCGCCCAGGGATGCTGCTACGAAAGACATCGCCTTGCAGATTAGCGTTGTGGAAGAGCGCGTCGAGGTGCAGGGGGAAGCAACCGAAGTCGCGACCGAGAGCGCAACAGCGACGGCCACCGTAAATGAGCAGCAATTGCAAACCTTGCCGTTGCGCACCGAGAAATTCACGGAGGCTTTGTCGGTTTCCCCCAGTGTGATTCGGACGCAGGAGGGGAAGCTGAATTTCAATGGCCAGGCGGAAAGCCAGGCCATGCTCCTGGTGGATGGAGCGGAGAACGTCGATCCGGTTTCGGGGAGCTTCGCTATTCCCATTCCCGTGGATGCCATCCAGTCCATTCAGGTCTTTAGCACGCCGGACAGCTCGGCGTACGGTGGATTTTCCGGCGGATTGACTCGGATTGAGATCCGGCCCCCTGGGCCAGCGTGGAACTATAAGATCCTGGATTTAGTTCCTTCCTTTCGCGGTAAAAACGACCACTTGGTTGGCGTGGCGAATATCAGCCCCCGAGTGGAAGTCAGCGGCCCGGTCATTAAGGATAAGGTCAACTTTTCCGAGGACCTCGCCTACGAGTTTCGCAGAGACCCGGTTCACGGCCTGACCTGGCCCTTCAACGAAACCAACACTTACAGCCTGGTTTCCTTCACACAAGTTCAGTGGACCGTTTCATCCAAGCACCTGTTCAATGCGAACCTGAACGTCTTTCCATCCACCAATCTGTTTGGAAATATCAATTCGCTTATACCGCAAAGCGCTTCCTCGGATTATCGCCGCCGCGGAATTTCGCTCGGCATCAACGACGATTACCAGTTTGAATCGGGCATCGTCCTTACGACGGTTCTTCGCTACACCAATTTCTATACCAGCGAACATGGCCAGGGAACGGCCGAGATGACGATTAATCCGGAAGGTTGGGGAGGAAATTTCTTCAACGCCTATTGGCGCAATGCAAACCAACTCGAGGCGCTTCCGATCCTTCAGTTCCCCGCGAAGCACTGGCTTGGCGTTCATAATCTGCAGTTTGGAATGGATGTTCTCTACCGCTCCTACACAGGCAGCAGCATTTCTCAACCGATGGAGCTTCTGGCGCAGGACAGCACAGTGGCCGAAACGATTAATTTCCAGGGCGTAGGACGCCTGCAGGGTTCCGACACGGAAGTTTCCGAATATGCCGAGGACAAATGGACATTGAACGACCATCTGTCCCTGACCTATGGCGGCCGTTTGACCAGTCAAACGATCGGGCGGGACCTGGCTTTCGCGCCGCGCGCTGGCATTGCTTATTCCATGCTACATAGCAAATTCGTGGCTCGCGGCGGAGCGGGGCTGGTCTACGGACATGTCCCTCTGCTCGCGGCTGATTTTAGCGACAACCAGGACCGAGTGGTCACCTTCGCATCGGGACCATTTGCGGGCGAGCCCATCACATTCCAGAACGTATACCGGTTCGGAGAAGCAACAACGAATTCAACGACGCTCACGGACCCCAATAGCAGCTCCCGCACCTTCACCTGGAACATTGAAGGTGAAGCGACATTGTGGAAGAACATTGATTTCAAGTTTGGCTATTTTGAAACCCATACCGTTAATCTTTTCGTGGTGAATCCGATTCTCCCGGTAACCGGGACAACGGGTTTCCTGGCCCTGGAAGATTCGGGCTCTTCTCATTACCGCCAGGCGCAGGGAATTATTCGGTACCGGCCAAACGAGCGGGCTGAGGTAAACCTTTCCTACACCTGGAGCCGGGCGCGCGGTGACTTGAATACACTTTCCGACGAGTTCATTCCGGTTCCTGAACCCGTGATCCGGCCGAACACCTACGGCGTCGAATCCTCGGATGTGCCCAACCGTTTCCTCGCCTGGGGGTACGTCACGATTCCAGGGAAGCTCGTTCTGAGCCCCGTAATGGACGTGCACTCAGGATTTCCGTATTCGAATTTCGATGTGGAGCAGAACTACGCCGGCATGCCGAATGGCCTGCGATTTCCGATTTACTTTTCACTCGACGCAAAACTCTACCGCGATTTCTCGGTACACATTCCATTCACGGATCATTCCAAGCGCAGGAGGGTCCGCGTCGGAGTGTATTCCCTGGACGTGACAAATCGCCAGAACCCCCACGATGTGTTCAGCAACATTGCTTCGCCCATTTTTGGCCAGTTTGCAGGCTTTGAGCGACGATTCACAGGGCTTGCGATTGACCTGGGCCAGTGACTCCAACCAGAAGCTAGTTGAGTCCGTAAGTCTCCCGCCTGCCAATCGGTGTCCCATGGAGACGGACAAATTGGGGTAATCTGGCAGCGCATTTGAGACCTTGGAGGTCGGGATTGGTGTCGTCCAATCGTTGGGGAAATCCCCCCTGGACCATTGATTTTCGCCCCACGCACAGGCCTACTCCGCCGGAAGTGGATTTTGCCGTCGTTGGCGGGGGATTCACGGGTCTGTCGGCAGCGGCCTGGTTGCGGCGGATAGAGCCTGGCAAGACTGTCGCGGTATTCGAGTCCGGCTCGATCGGCGCCGGGGCCAGCGGGCGCACGGGTGGAATGGCGCTTTCTGAGACCGCTGCCGGCGATCTTCCGGGTCTGGGAGACGTATTGTCCGGGTTCACGAGCTGCCTAAAGGACCTGAAGGTGCAATGCGACCTCGATCTTCCGGGAGTTTGGGAGGTGGGAAGAAGCGGCACCCTGCCGGATTCTCCTATTTCCTTTAGGGACTCGGGAATGCTTCGCGTTGTGAGGGAGGTCCCCGGGGGAACGCTTGATCCCGGGAAACTGGTTAGCGGGCTTGCCCGCGCAGCCGAAACCAGCGGCGCGTGGATCTTCGAAAATATGCCCGTCGAAGACATTGCGTTTGATGAGCCTGTGCGACTTCGTCTTGCCGGAGGGCAGGTCCGGGCAAAGGCGGCTCTCCTGGCGACCAGTGCGATGTCTCTTGAATTAACCGGCCTTGCAGCCGACTCGCAACCCAAGTTTACGATGGCGGTCGCAACGGAATCCCTCAACGACTCACAATTCGAGCGCCTGGGAATGGCTTCGGGGAGGTCGTTCTATCCGATTGATTTCCCGTACTTGTGGGGCAGACGATTTCACACCGGGGGAATCATATTCGGGAGCGGTCTGGTTCACTTGCGCGACTGGCGCGAATTTGGACAACTGGACGTTTCGAAGGGCGAGGCAGCGAACCTGATCGCCAGCCTTGAGGCGCGCGTAAGGGGTTTGCATCCAGTCTTGGAAAAAGTCGAGTTCACGCACCGTTGGGGAGGACCTATTTTGATCGTGAAAGGTTGGCGCCCGGTGTTCTCGCGTCATCCCCAAAGTCATCAAGTAATCGTCCTGGGTGGCTATTGCGGTCACGGTGTCGCGCAGTCGGTGTACCTGGGACGCTGGGCCGCGGAAGCGCTAATCGGGCGAAGGGAATTGCCCGATTGGAGTTCTGGAGAAGATGACGAAGCCTTGCCCTGGCCGTGGTAGAAAAGTTGCGCGAGTAACGCCGCAACTTTTACCACGTATTGTAGGGAGTATTGTCGAACGGCGAAATTCCGGTCGCGGATGAATGAACATCCGTAATGCCCGGTGAGGTTTGGTCCGGAGTGAGCAACACGTCCTCGGAATCGGTGTGCCAATCCTTGGCTTTTGTCATAGGGTCGGTCGGAATGCTGGAGATATATTTCGACTCGACCAGATCATCTAGCGATGTCGGCCCGGTCGCCTTGTCGAGAGTATAATTCTGGATCGCCGTCCTCATTACAAACAGGTCCTGTTTCAGGGTGGCTTCTCTCGCGTGCTGCACGGACCTGTCGTAGCGCTCTCCCGCGATCGTTGCCAGAATCAGGATAATCGTGATGACGATCATCAACTCCAGCAGGGTAAAGCCCGCCGCGCAGATTCCGCGCCTGCGCCCGCGACGCGTCCGAAAAATCGAATTTTGATCGGGTCGCATGGGCTGACTACCAGGTCGAATATTTCGTTCCGTCCGACGCCGTTCCCTGGGATTGCGAGTAGACGTCGAAGACGTTGCTTCCGCCCCAACTGTCGGAGTCCGGGTCGTCCCCCACGGCGCGCTGTCCCCAATCGGCTTTTCCGGTCATTGGGTCGATGGGGATCTTTCGCAAAAAGCGCACCTTGCTCGGAGTGGTCGACATTGCCTGCCCCGCTTGGCTGAGGGAAGATCCGAGTTGAGAAGTGCCGCCCGGTGTACCGACGTTGCCGAACTGCCCCGTGCTGCTGGCCCCGGCCAGCGCCGAAGCACTGATCCCGCCGGGACTTCCAGCTGCACTGACGGTGACACCGTCAACCAGAGTTTGCAGATCGGGTGGATAACCCTGGCTGCCGACTTCGGTTTGGATCAAATTCTTATCCGCGGCGTCCTTGTAGCGGTCGATTGCGGTCCTCATTTCGCGCAAATCGCGGCGCAATTCCGTTTCCCTCTGGCGCACCACGGTGACTCGCGCGAGAGGAATTGCCGCCGAGGAAAGAATCAGGAGAATGCCACAGGCCAGAATAAGCTCGATCAGCGTGAGTCCCGCGTTGCTGTTCAGCCTTCCGCGACGACTTGGTTTTTCATGCAGCATGGCTCGACTCTGCACTCTATTGGACATGTATGGCGGCTTCGCTGGTCACAACCTGTATGGGCCGCTGCTGGGAATCCTTCGCATTCACTTGCAGGATGGACAGCTGCGAATTGCCCGGCGCGAGTCCTTTGACTACGATGCCGACCAGCGTTCCCGAGCCGCTCACTCCCGGCGTATTCGGCATCCGTGTCGCGGAGACAATAGCTTGGCCGCGTTCCTTGTCTACACGTTCCACGATGGCGACTTCCTGTGTCCCGCCCGAGAGGAACCCGCCTTGCCGGACGTCCTCGACGGAAATCACGGCCGGGTTGAATTGCAGGAGTAGGGGAATGGAATAAAGATCCTGCACGTTCTGCACCACCACGCCGATCGTCGTGGTTTCCCCCGGCTTCATGCTTACCGATGCCGGTTCAAATCGCAGCGTGGGATTTTGCGGCGGAGCAGCAGGTGCCGGCGCTGAGCTTGCAGCGGGCGGAGTCATCTGCGGAGGAGCGACTCCCGTTGCGCCCTGAGGTCTTGGCGCGGCCGGAGCCAAAACATCCTCCGCCAGCGAAACTTCTGCGTTGGTGTCGGTTCCCGATGCGATGCTGCGCAGATTCTCGGCGGTAATCGAGGGTAACCGAACGATATGCGGAATCAGTACGATCAGGATTTCATCCTGCTCATGGTCCACGGTGTCATTTGAAAACAAGTAACGGAAGAGGGGAATCTTTCCCAGGCCCGGCCAGCCGTTCACCGTATTCGTGTCCGTTTGCTCCATCAGCCCGCCGAGAACGTTGACTTCACCATCTTTTAAGCGGACATCATGATCGATACTCCGCTGGCTGATGATCGGCTGGCTGATTCCGCCGATGTTGGACGATCCGGTCACCGAAGAGACAACCACATTTACCTTCATGCTGATTTCGCCGTCGGGATGGATTCGCGGCGTCACGTCCACGTTAACGCCGACGTCCAGGTATTGAAACTGAGTGTTCACCAGGGCGTTGACTGCGGTCGTCGTCGCGCCCACTCCAGCCGTGAAGCTCCCGGTGGCCACGGGTACGCGATCGCCAATGCGGAGCTTGGCCGTTTCGCCATCTACAACGCGGATTTCCGGATCATCTAGGATCTTTGTAGAGGTGTCGGTCATCAGGAAGGAAGCCGTCGCGCTCGGTAGCGTCACGCTGTAATCAGTGCCCGAAAGGTGCCGCAGCTCGTTCAAGGCCAAAGCAGCCGTAGCAGCGGTGCCGCCGCTAGCGTTATTGGTCGTTGTAGTCGTCGTAGGCGGGTTGAACGTCAGCGCCGCGGTCGTTCCGGGCTGAATCCCGAGGTTTCGGAGCCGGTCTCGGCGTGCTTCCATGACGGCCACTTGGATGACCACTTCGGGCTTCGCCTTGTCAATGTCGTCGATGATCTTGCCCGCCAGCAGGACGCGGTCCGGCGTGTCGCGAATCACAATGGCGTTCTGAGCGTTGATCTGCTGTACGCGGCGCAAGTCGAGCAATTGCCGGATCGTCGTAATGATTTCCGTAAGCTCCTGCGGCAACACCGTGTTTTTCAAATAGAACGTCTTCACAATTTCTTCTTCATAATCCTTGCGCTTCTGCGGCTGGTCGGGAACCACGAAAATAATGTTGGAGGTGACCGGCCGCCAGAACGCCTTGCTCTGCAGCGCCGTAATATTGAGCGCCTGTTCGAGAGTAACGTTGGTCAACTCCACGGAAATGCGCCGTGAGGTGAAGTCCGGGTCGAAGATGACCGTCAGTCCCGCCAGCTTGCCGATCGCGTCGAAAACAGCTTTGGAGTCATTGGTGGCCTTCATGTTGATCGGCGCGCTGGAAAGGGGCTGCATTTGAGGCGGTCCGGCCATGAGCTTGGGTTCTTCGGATTCTGAAGACGCACCCTGGGGCGCCGCATTTTGCGTCGTGCCGTTCTTTGCGGCGATCATGTCCATCGTCGCCTTGAATTCCTGCGCGGCGACGGCGCTCGATGGGTCAATCATTACCGCTTTGCGGAATTCCGCGACGGCAAGTTCGAGGTTGGATTGGTCTCTGAGGCGGCGTCCCTGGTCCACGTGCCATTGGCCCGCTTCAAACCGCGCCCGATCCGCCTTTAATTTGTACTCGGTGTTATTGGGCTGGGCCTGCAGTGCTTTATTATAGTAGTCCAGCGCGGTATCGTAATCCTTCAGCTCTTCAGCTTTTGTCCCCGCGTTGTCCTGCTGGCTTCCTTTAGGACAACCGGCCAGTGACAGGGAAGCTGCGATCAGGAGTATCCCAGAAATGTGCCGCAATTTCATCCGCGCTCCACGTTTTTCAACTAAGCCCAACAAGTCTAGCATCGGCGCAAAACTCGAACAAGGCGCGTGCTTGCTTCTGGTTACTACGGGCAGCTAAGATAACACGCTGTGGCCAAACCGCCGAAAAAGAAGGAAAAACAGGACGAGCTGCTGGTCGCACAGAACCGAGCCGCCTCTTATAATTACCACCTTCTTGAGAAGCTGGAAGCAGGCATGGTGTTGCTTGGAACCGAGGTTAAATCTTTGCGACAGGGGAAGGCAAACCTGCGCGACGCCTATGCCACGATTCGCGGCAACGAAGTCTGGTTAATGAATTGTCACATTGGCGAGTACCTGCCCGGCGGCATGACCAACCATTCCCCCCTTCGCCCGCGAAAACTGCTCCTAAGAAGTGAAGAGATTGAAAAACTGCACCGGAAGACGGATCAAAAGGGTTTAACCCTGATTCCCCTGAAAATTTACTTCCGGGAGGGCATGGCCAAGTGCGAAATTGCCTTGGCCCAGGGCAAGAAAAAATGGGACCGGCGCCAGACCGAGCGGGAAAAAGAGGCCAAACGAGAAGTTGGCGAGGCCATGTACAAATTTCGTCATCGGTAATCCGGATGACGGGATCGCACATGCGTATTTGCAGTTGTAATGCTCCGTTCATCGAAGCGCAATTTTAATGAGGAAAAAGGGAATTCATGGAGATCACAGTCGACACCCGGCCGCTGGCCAAAATCGAAATCGAAGCGCTGGTCACCTATCTTTTTGATCAGGAGAAGCCTTCCGAAGGCGCCCTTTCCCAATTGGATCAGGCCACCGGCGGGGCGCTCACCAAGCTTGCCGCCTCCGGAGAGCTAACCGGCAAGATGCTGGAAACTACGCTATTGCATTATCCGCAAGGCCTGGCCGCTCAGCGTCTCCTCATTGTTGGCGCGGGGAAAAAAGAAAAATTCGGCACCGCCAGCCTGCGAAGGCTTGCGGGGACGGCCGTTCGCGCATTGAAGTCCCGCCAGGTGAAGCGTCTCGCCTTTCTGGTGCGCGAAAGAGACCGCAACGAACCTGCGGCAGTAGCTATCGTCGAAGGTATGATTCTGGCGAATTTCGATTCCGACAAGTACAAGACGGACAAGAAGCCGGGGCATGAAATCACCGCCGCAGCGCTTGCCGGCTGGGAGGAACAGGGTCGCGCGGAAGCCGATCGCGGCCTCGCGCGCGGACGCATCATTGCCGAGTCGCAGAATTTCGCCCGCGAACTTGGGAACGAGCCATCGAATCGCCTCACTCCTCGGATGCTGGCCGACCGGGCGGAAGCCATGGCAAAGGCTGCGGGCCTTTCCGTCGAAATTTTCGATGAAAAGAAGATTGCGGATCTGAAGATGGGAGCCTTGCTTTCGGTGGCGCAAGGCAGCGCCGAGCCCCCGCGCATGATCATTATCACGTACACGCCTGAAAAATTGGACCCCAAGGCTCCGGTTCTCGGTCTGGTGGGGAAAGCCATCACGTTTGACACCGGCGGAATTTCCATCAAGCCTGCGAATGACATGGAGAAGATGAAGTACGACATGTGCGGCGGGGCCGCCATGATCGGCGCCATGCGGGCGCTCGCGAGCCTCAAGCCCGCATGCAAGGTCATTGCGGTCGTTCCTTCGAGCGAAAATATGCCGGGCGGCCGCGCGCAAAAGCCCGGCGACGTCCAGATCGCCATGTCCGGGAAATCCATCGAAGTTATCAATACCGATGCCGAGGGCCGTCTGATCCTGGCGGACGGCATCGCCTACGCCAAGCAGCTTGGCTGCACTCACCTGATCGATGCCGCAACCCTGACCGGGGCGATTGTGGTGGCTCTCGCGAACGTCAATGTGGGGGTGTTCGGCTCCGATCAGACGTTCACGGATCAGCTCCTGGCCAGCGCAAAAGCGGCGGGTGAAAAAATGTGGCCCATGCCAATCGATGATGACTACCGGGAAATGATCAAGAGCGGCATCGCGGACATTCAAAATGTCGGCAGCGGCAAAGGCGGCGGGGCGATCACGGCGGCGATGTTTTTGAAGGAATTCACCGGTGACACGCCGTGGATCCACCTCGATATTGCCGGCACAGCGTGGCAAGACGATACCAAACCCTGGAACGCGAAAGGTGCGACGGGTGTCGCCGTACGCACGCTCGTCGATCTCGCCATGAAGTTCGGCGCCAACGGATAGTTTCGTTCGTCGTCGCAACGCGGTAGATCAACCCCGTCCAAGAGACAGGGGGAGCGATCCCCCGGCCTGGAATACTCGATCGAATTTCAGATCGTTATGAAATCTTTATGTCTCAGGTATCCCCTTCATGTTTACAAGAAGCCATGTACCGTTACGCAGGGCTTGAGAATTAAGTACTCTCGTACTATTCACCCGCCCCCTACCGACTGTGAAAATTTTACAAAGAAGTAACAACTGTTATACGCCGCCTCGCGAATTGGGCGGGTCGTATAGCGAGAAGAACAGCGGATGCGATCTAAGTACTTGGCGATATCGGAGATAAGCCAGTACTTGACCGTTTTTTTGCGTTTCGCGCTCTCCAGGTCGACGCCTACGCAAAGCGTCATGTCGCTTGAATACGAGTTCCGCGTTCCAATCTCGCAGCAAAGGTTTGCGATTAAGGCGCGGTCGCCGAGTGGCAAGGCAAAGGCCTGCAAAGCCTTTATCGGTGGTTCGATTCCGCCCCGCGCCTCCATCTAGCTTTGTCCCGTTGTTCCAGTCCTATGTGTGAAGTGGGAAGGACAATTGGTTCATGAACTCATTCATCAATGTCTGTGGGAGAGAGATCAAAGTTCAGGGGCGGTTATTCCGAATTGCGCGGATTGAAGGGGATAGCTTCAAGTTTCTGGATGATCCGGAGGCAATGATTGAAGGGTTGAAAAAGTGCGGAAAGCGAATCGATCTCTTCACGTTCCTGCCGAGGCTTTCGGAAACTGCAATAACATACCCGTATCAGATCGGGCAGGATAACCTGGCCGTCATAAAGATTTCCACGTTTGATGATTGGTGGAACAAGCAGATTCGGACCTCCTCTCGAAACAGGGCTCGGTTAGCCGGGAAGAAGCAATGTGTTATCCGGGAAGTACCGTTCGACGGCGCCCTTGCCAAGGGCATCTGGGAAATCTACAACGAGTGTCCCGTCCGGCAGGGCAAACGGTTCCTTCATTACGGAAAAGATCCGGAGACCGTCTATAAGGAAGCGTCCACATTTCTCGATTCGAGCATCTTCATTGGGGCGTTCCTGGAAGACAGGCTGATTGGGTTTATCAAACTGGTTGTCGATAGAACCCACACGCAGGCGAGCATCATGCACATCATCTCCATGATTCAGCATCGCGACAAAGCGCCGACGAACGCATTGATCGCGGAGGCGGTCCGGCTTTGCGCCGATCGGGGGATTTCATATCTCGTTTACGGGAATTTCGCTTATGGAAAAAAGGAGCGGAGTTCCCTCAGTGATTTCAAGGAATGCAACGGATTCAAGCGATTCGATTTGCAACGCTATTACGTGCCTCTGACTGGGCTGGGAAGTTTCGCGGTGCAATTCGGTCTTTACCGCAGCGTTGCGACGTGTCTCCCGATTTCCTTCTCCAATCAAATCCGCAAACTTCGTGAAGCCTGGTACTGCCGGATGTTCCAATCGGCGATGCCTGTTTCCAAGCCCTCATTGGCCTCGAACGGGAATAGCCGCAATCTTTCCGAAACTCCTGAAGATGCTTATACAATACAAATTTCTCGATAGAGCTAATCAGTTGAGCATTTGGGTGATCGCCTGTCCATCAGTCGCCCTGCGGCCTACGGCGTTCGTTAAATAGCATCCAGGACGTGCCAAACTTATCCCTGAGCATTGCAAAGCGGTGGGCGAAAAAAGTCTCCTGAATCTGCATAAAAATCTGGCCACCGTCCGCAAGCAGGGCATAAATGCGCTCCGTCTCCTCGATGCTATCGATGAGGAGAGATAGGTAAGCGCTGCGCATGGGCTGAAAACGGTCGGGCGGAACGTCGGCTCCCATGAGTATCGTTTCCCCGATCTCGAGGCGAGCGTGAAGGATGGCATTTTTCCATTCGGGTACGACCTGATTCGGCGGCGGGATATCGCCGCGCGTGGACATCATTGTGATCTTTCCGTCCAGATGCTCTTCGTAAAAGCGGAAAGCTTCCCGGCAGTTACCGCCATAGTTGAGATACGTGTATAGCTTCATAGAGCTGTTGCCCATTCCGGGGCTTGGATCGACGATTCTAAATCTTTTCTACGAGTTCCGGCAGCGAAACCCGTAGATAGACTGCGCGCCAATCGTCCTTGAGGAGGCCAGCGCGCCTTCGTGAACTCTCGGTGCGGCTTTACTTAGTCTTTTGCAGCGGCGGAATAAAGGTCCCTGGCGGCCCCGCAAGCGATCCGTCGTTCTGGATGGTAAAGACCACGGCGCCAGCCTGGCCCGGGCAAGCCAGCGAAACGCTCTTCCCGCTTACGGTGTACGTGCATGGAGCAGATTCGCCAGCGACGGTAAGATTCGCTTTACCCCCGGATTGGAGGTCGAGCGTGAAGGCGCCGCCCGCGCCGGAGTAGGTTCCCTGGACCTTCGATCCACAAGCGGTGGCCGCCAGCGTGAGGCAAACCAAAACTGCGGATAGAAACGTATTGCGAAGCAGAGTAGTGTTCATCGGATTTTTCTCCAATCAAGCAGCGTCCCAGTCCTTTAGCGCAATGCTTGGAGCGGTTAAGGTCAGTGGAAATCTCAAACAGCGACCTGGAAGATTGGTGTTCTGTATCATGCAATTGGAAAAACGCAAAGGGGAAAATTCGTTGGCCGCCTACATCTTCTCGGGCGACTGGATCCCGAGAAGTTCAAGCGCGCCCGCGAGCTGCAGCTCAACGAGGTGGTTGAGCTGCAAAAGGAATGCTTTCTTGGCGGCGTCCTCTTCCGTGAGGATGCGGTGCCGGTGATAGAATAGATTAAAGGCCTGCGCAAGCTGGAAGGCATACTTGGCGATGAATGCCGGCTCCTGCGCCCCTACGGCCGACTCAATTTGTGTTCCGAGCGATCCCGCCAGCAATATCAATTCCCAATATGCATTGCCGTCGGGGCCTGTCAGCAGAGCCGCAGCTGCCTTCTCGTCCACCTGCTTGAGCGACGCCACATCGAAGTCCGGCTGCTGTTCGCGCAGCTTGCGAAAAATGTTTCGCGCGCGAACGACGGCGTACTGGCAGTACGGCCCGGTTTCACCTTCGAAGCTGAGAGCGTCCTCGAAATCGAAGGCGATGATCGCCGTGCGCGTGAACTTGAGCAGGAAATACCGCAGGGCGCCGATGGCGATGATATGCGCGATCGCCGCGCGTTCGCCGGCGGGCAAATCGGGGTGGCGTTCATCGACTTCGGAGATCGCAGCGGATTCAAGCTTGTCGAGCAGGTCGTCCGCCTTCACGCCCAGGCCCTTGCGTCCGCTGACTTCGACGTAAGGCTTCTTCCCGTCCTCCTCGCTGAGCGTGTAGCCGAGTTCGGCGGCGCAGCGCGGAGTCAGCGCCACGATCTCGTAGGAAAAATGAATCGAGCGGTCCGCCTGCTCGCGGAAGCCGAGCGCGCGAAGCCCAGCGACGACGACGTTTTGCAGATACGCTTGCCGTGCGTCGATGACGTTGTAAACGACCGTGGCGTGTCCAAACGCGGGCGCGCCGGGATCGCCGCCGCTTGAAACGCTGGCCCAGAGCTGGTGACCGTCCGGATAAATGTAAAATTTCTCGTAGCGAAAATCGCGCCCGAGCAGGCCGAATTTCCAGAGCTGGTAGGCGATATCTTTCCCCACGTAAGTGACCGTGCCGTTTGATCGGACGATAATCTTTGCATCGTCATCTTCACCGCTTGCGTCGGCGGCGTCCGCGGCATCGTTCATCCGCATGACCCAGCATCCTGCATTTTTGCCTGAAGCGGCGAGGTGGATCGCGTTGCGCTGTTTAAGCTGCTCGAACGCAGCATCCCAGAATTTCAAATGCAGAATTTCGCTTTCGCGTGGAAGGAGGTCGTATTCAATTCCCAGGCGCTGCATCGTGGAAAGATGGCAGCGAACGATGGCGGGAGCTACGATGCCGGCCATTTCCGAGGCCGCGCCGTGGCCCTCCTCGATGGATTGCAGGGTTTCTCCACGCAGGGCGAGGCGCGTCTTGTCCTCCTCAAAAAATTGCGTGACGCGGGCATACAGGTCCCAGCAGTAGTAATCAAACTTCGGCTGCGCAGCGAGAGTGCGGACTTCCTCGGGCGTTTTTTTCGCAATGTAAAGGAACGCGATGACGACGTCGGCGACCTGCACTCCGGTGTTGTCGATGTAGTTCTGCACCTCGACGCGGCGTCCCGCGCGGCGAAGCACGCGCACCAGCGTGTCGCCCAGCGCGGCGTTGCGCAGGTGGCCGATATGAGCGGCCTTGTTGGGATTGATATTGGTGTGCTCGACGATGCATTTGGGAGAGTCAGTCGCCTGCATTGCAGGTGCGGACCCCGCTCCCGCGACAGCCGCCGCGAGAAAAGCCGCACGGTCCAAATAAAGATTGACGTAACCTGCGGCGGCCACTTCAACGCGCGCCACGCCTTCGATGGGCGGGAGTTGCGCGGCGATTTCTTGCGCGATCTGCCGTGGAGCGCGCTTCAGACGCTTGGCCAGCTCAAAGCAGACGGGCGTGGAGATTTCGCCCAGCTCGATGCGCGGCGGTCTCTCGGTAACGACGGCGACGTCCTGGCTGTAAGTCTTCTGAATATGCGCCGCGAGGGCAGCGCGAACCCGCGCTTCGAGAACGTGATACACGTGGCTCCTGTCCGCAAAGAGAAATAGGGATTATAGGGCGCGCGATCCGGTTGGAGCCAGCCGGAAAATGCAGGCTGCAAGCACGTTCGACGACTTCCTTTGAGCTAAAGCGTTTTCATCTGTGAGGAAAGAGGGGGCGCAGAATTGTTTGCCGCGCCCTCTGCAGCAGGTCGTATCTACTTCGACGCGCTCTTGTTCCCCACGTACGTCACGCGCCAGACGCTATTCGAAGCATCGTCGGTAAACACGAGTGAGCCGTCTTTCGCAACCGTAATTCCCACCGGGCGACCCCACACGTTTGCGTCATTCACGACGAAGCCGGTGACGAAATCCTGGTACTCACCGGTCGCGTTCCCGTTCGGCGCGTACACGCGGATGATTTTGTATCCGGTCCGGTGAGCGCGATTCCAGGAACCGTGCGACGTGACGAACAGGTCGCCGTCGTAGCCGGCCGGGAATTGCTTGCCGTTGTAGTACGTCAAGTTCAGGGGAGCAGAGTGCGACTGCAGCAACACGTCCGGAACGATCACTTTTTCCTTGAGGTCCGGCCGCTTGCCTTCAAATCGCGGGTCCTGATTCGGGCCCATGTAAAACCACGGCCAGCCGTAAAAGCCTCCGTCCGAAATATGAGTCACGTAGTCGGGAACCAGATCATCGCCCAGCGCGTCGCGCTCGTTCACGGCAACCCATAGTTGTCCCGTCTTCGGATGCATCATCAGCCCGGACGCATTTCGAACGCCAGAGGCGTAGATTTGCATCCCCGATCCGTCCGGATTGAACTCAAGAATATCGGCGCGGTCTTTTTCGGCCGGGTCCTCGCCAACATTCTCCTTGGATCCAACGCCTACGAAGAACTTCTTGCCGTCATTCGAAAAAACCAGGCTGCGCGTCCAGTGCCCGCCGCCATATTTGCCCCCACCAGGAATACTGGGCACGATGACTTCCGCCGGACCCGTCGCTTTCAGGTCGCCGTTCTTGTAAGGAAACCGGACCACGGAATTCGTGTTTCCGATGTAGACATACGCCGGGTTCGGCCCCGGCGGATAAAACGCGATCCCGTAGGGCATCGTCAGGCCCGTGGCGAACACGGAACTGCTCTGGACCTTGCCGTCGCTGCCAAAGCCTCGAAATACGCGAATGCGACCTTGGTCGCTTTCGGCGAGGAAAAGATCCCCGTTAGGCGCCGTGATGATCGTGCGGGGACTCTCCAGGCCCGAGGCGGCGAGATCGATCTTGAAGCCATCAGGTACTTTCGGCCATGCGTCCGCCGGGCGTGGTACTACTTTGGATTGATTGGAGGCCGAATCCGTGGCATACGGCTTGGGTAAGTCAGACTCTTTGATCATGTAGCGATTACCGGGCCGTTCATTCCCCCAATCGTTAAGCGAGCCTTCTCCGCGCAGCGACTGCGCGGAACTGCCAGTGTTCTGCGCCCAAGTCGAAGTCAGAAATATCAGCCCTAATCCCAAAGGGACCATCAACATTGCCGCCGAGGCGGTTCGTAGGAATATGAATTTCATGGTTCAAAACCTCCATCGCGGGAATCGAGTTGCAAGAGGGCAGAAACCTGCACGGTTTTCGCTCAACAGCATCTTAGCAAGGGCGCCGACCTCTTTTCCAGCGTGACGATAACAAGGACCATATCGAGAATCCTGCCATCGCTCCATGCCCAGGAAATTCAATTCTGGCACAGGCGTTTCCTTCACATTCAATTAAGTGGAACTTTGACAGTTCCAGAAAGTAATTGTGACTGTTATCGTTCGCGATGCGTCCAACCCGGTATAAATGCCAGACCTAGCAGAACCACGGGATATCGATCTGATGAGGCGACTCTCCACGGGAGATGAAGAGGCATTCCTGGAATTTTACAGACGCCACCAGGGTGCGCTTTACCGTTATGCCATTCATATGTCGGGACGACCGGAAGCCGCGGCTGATATTGTGCAGGAGACGTTCTTCACGTTGATTCGCCAGGCCAGAAAGTTCGACGCGGAAAAGGGGGCGCCAACCTCATTTCTCTACGGCATTGCGCGCAATCACATCCGAAAACTGCACGAAAAAGAGGGCCGTTACGTTCCTTTTGTCGAGGAAGCAGGGAACGGCAATCATCCCGATGGAAAGAGCAAAATCGGGCGCTCCATTGAAAATGGGCGGCCTGCCGTTAACCCGGGGCTGTTTGAGACGGTTCTCGACGGTTTGGAGCGCGCCGAAATTGTTGAATTATTGCGGCAAGCGGTCCTGACCCTGCCGGATCACTATCGGGAACCCGTGACGCTCTGTGACCTGGAAGGGAAAAGTTATAGCGAAGCCGCGACGCTGCTCGGTTGTCCGATCGGAACCGTGAGGTCCCGTCTCAATCGCGCGCGTTCGATTTTGCTCGAGAAACTCCGGCCAGCGCGAATCGGGCCAAGGAATATCTGGACGCGCTCGGGAGGAAAATTATGAGCGACATGACGTGCAGGGAATTTGACGAAGTCGTGCACGGGTTCGTGCGCATGGAACTGCTCGACGTGAAAGTCCGCGAAGCAGCGCTGGACCACGCCTCTCACTGCGCGAGTTGCGCAGCGCGAATGACGGAAGCCGCGATCCTTGCCGAGGCCACCGAGCTGGCGGGCAGGACCCTGCGGGAACAACAGGCTCCCCAAAACTTGGAGGCTGCGGTCGTGGCTGCATTTCGTAAGCATCATCGGCGACGGACCTGGCTGAGAACTCTTGAATGGGCGGCGATCGGAGCTGTTGCTGCGGTCGTTTTGATATTCTTGTGGGCCCATACGGGTGGTTCGAGGGGGCCATTGGCCCCGTCGCCCGGGAAGGATGTTTCATCAAAGGCCACGAAACCCCTGGACGCGCAGGTGATGGCGCCGTCAGAACTGGATTCCTCCGTTCCCGCGGCGGAAACAGAAGAGGTGAATGTGGGAATCGGAGAAACTCTGGCGGATAAGGATTTTGTACCCCTTCCCTTCGCCGATGCGATCGGTCCGGACGATCTGGGGATGATTGTTCGCGTCCAATTGTCGCGAGCTTCCCTGACGGAGTTGGGCTATCCGGCGACTGATTCCTTGAATCCGGATGAGGATCTCGTGAGCGCGGATGTCCTCGTGGGAGAGGATGGCTGGCCGCGCGCGGTAAAGGTGATTCAGTAGAAATTTTAGCGCACTCGTTTAGACGAAATAGCTTTTTTGGAAGTCGACATCGGAGGTCGCTTCGAGGAGGGGAGAAAGTGATGAAGAAAGCGATGTTTGAGAGCTTGGCGGTGATTTGGTCGCTTGGCTTGGCCCTCGCAGTTGGCGCTCAAGGTCCGGGACCCAGGGGTGGGTTCGGCCCCGGCGGACCGGGTGGGGGCGGACCCGAAGCCTGGGGCCCGCCGTGCACTTCGGGCTGCCCTGTGTACCAGTTTACATACACCAGGACGGTTACTCAGCCCGTCTTCGACAAAGGTAATCTGGCTACGAATACGGTCAAGACCACGGGGACGATTGCTTCCTACAGCGATGGCAGCTCGTATCGCGATGTGACCATGTCTCCGGTCATACCGGGACAGTCTGACACAGGCCCTCAGAAATTTATCTACGTCCGGGACATGGGGGCCATGGTGAACTACATCGAACACGTCGGCAAATCCGGAACGACCTACATGAAGTTTCCCATTAAATCTCCTGGCGCAAATTCCAACTGGAGCGGGAGGATGCTTGGGAGGGGCTCCGGCAAGGGACCCAACGCGAATTCGTCACCCACGCAGACGATCACGGTCACGCTTCCTGACAATACGACCTGCTCTGCGGAAGTGACAACCATCACCCACGGGGATAGCGTCACGCACCGCACGTATTGCCCTGCTCTGCATCTGCTCGTGTCCGAAGATCGTAGCGACCGATTTGGGCAAACGAGTTACGCGCTGGGTCAGAGCGTGGGCACGGCGCCGACATCGTTTCCGTTCACGCCCACGGGCACTCCCATGACTCGCGGAGGGTTTAGCCGCGGCGGAAATTCGGGAGGCTCGGGCCAAAACCAATAGGCTTCTTCCTCGCAGCATTCATTCACTGTATTAGGAGTTTTCCTCCGGTTCTCGGGCCGGAAGGGAGGGGCACGCCGAACATGGCGTGCCCTTTTTGCATGCGACATTGAAGCATGAGTCGGGAACACCTGGCCCATGCTGACGCGCAATTTGACAGCGTTCGGGACCGCGCTTACTATCAACATTCGAAGATCTGGAACGCGCGGCGCAGGGAATCGGATGCTGCCTGCCGTCTCGGTTCAATTACCCGCGACACATTACAACCGGAAAGGGCGAATGACCGCCTCACGAATTAAGCCGAAATACTATCTGACGACGCCGCTGTATTACACCAACGGTCTTCCCCACATCGGGCATACCTATTCGACCATCGTCACCGACGTGATTCGCCGGTACAAGCGAATGCGGGGTTTCGACGTCGTCATGACGACCGGGGTCGATGAACATGGCGTCAATGTGGAGCGCTCGGCGAAGAAAGCGGGGAAGACGCCGCAGGAGTTTTCCACCGCCATTGCCGCTCAGTGGAAGCAGCTCTGGGACGATTTGGGAATTGCCGGCGACGAATTCATTCGAACGACCGATGAGAGACACCATCGAACGGTCCAGTGGCTTTTCAAGCGTTGCCGGGACAACGGCTACATCCAGAAGGGGAGTTATACCGGCCAATACTGCGTGCATGACAACGCCTACGTCATCGACGCGGGCCCCGGAGATCCCTGCCCGGATTGCGGGCGCACAACGGAGACGGTGACCGAGGAGAATTATTTTTTTAAGCTCTCCGAATTTCAACAAAAACTCCTCGATTTCTACGCCGCCAATCCGGATTTCATTCGCCCGGAAAGCCGGAAAAACGAAGTTCTAAGCTTTGTGCAGGGCGGGCTGCGGAATCTTTCGATCACCCGCACGACGATTCGCTGGGGAATTCCGGTGCCCGGTGAAGCGCCTCACGTGTTCTATGTGTGGTTCGATGCGCTGATCGGGTACCTGAGCGCCGTCGGCGGGCCCGATTACGACGATCGCGGGCTCTGGCCCGCGGATTTGCATATCGTCGGGAAAGAGATCATCCGGTTTCACGCGGTGTACTGGCCGGCGTTTCTGATGGCGGCCGACCTGCCGCTGCCGCGCCAGATTTGGGCGCATGGCTGGCTGTTGTTTGACAGCGAAAAGATGAGCAAGTCGCGAGGCAACTTGGTTCGGCCACTGCCGATCGTCAACGTGCTGGGCGTTGAGCCGCTGCGCTATTACCTGCTGCGGGAGATTGTGTTCGGGCAAGATGGCAGCTTCTCTTACGATGCCCTGGTGAACCGCTACAACAGCGACCTTGCGAACGGCCTCGGAAATCTTGCCAGCCGGACGCTCACAATGATTGAACGCTACTTCGGGGGAGTGATCCCGCAGCCGCCGTCAAAGCGGGGGACCGAGGGAGATGTTCCCGGCACCGCGGATTTCGCGAGTGAAGTGCTGACCAAGGTTCCCAAATTGTACGATCGGCTCAGCTTTTCGCTGGCTCTCGAAGCGATCTGGGAACAGATTGCCGCGATCGACAAATATCTCACGGTCGAGAAGCCCTGGACGCTCGCGGAGAATCCTGAAGACAAACAGCGTCTGGCGAAGATTCTCTACACGGCGGCGGAGGGCCTGCGCATTGTAACGGCGCTCGCGCATCCCGTGCTTCCGGAGTCAACGCAAAGAATCTGGCGTCAATTGGGCCAGACGGAGCCGCTGGCCAGCCTGCAATTGGACCTCGTTGCCTGGGGGCAACTCAAGCCCGGAACGAAAATCGGAGGGCCCGAAGGGGTTTTCCCGCGCGTGGACAAATTGGAAACAATTGAAAGGATCGAAGCCATGGAACAGGAACTGAATAAAGCCGCGGAAACTCCGGCCGCAACTCCCGCGACGTCAGGAGCGGCCGCCGCACCCGCGGCGCCGGCCGCCGCGAAAATTGGGATTGAGGATTTTGCCAAGGTTGAAATGCGCGTGGGGCAGGTGAAAACGGCCCAGCGCGTGGCGGGAGCCGATAAGCTGCTGCAATTGCAGGTCGACATCGGCGACGAAGTCCGGCAGATCGTGGCGGGACTGGCGCTCGCGTATAAGCCGGAGGACCTCGTCGGGCGCAAGGTGGTCGTGGTGACGAATCTGCAGCCGCGGAAGCTACGCGGCGTCGAATCCAATGGAATGATCGTGGCGGCTTCGGCCGGGCCCGACGGATCGCCCGTGCTCGCCGGATTTTTGGAAGATGTCCCGGTGGGAGCACGACTCAAGTAATTCAGATGCACGCTTCAGGGGCTAAAGCCCCCTTCTCAAATGAGGCCATCGTTGTCCGGGCTGAAGCCCGGACCTCCGATACGCAGTATGAGATCGAAAGGCGGGTCGTCTCCAGGCGAATTCGATGGACCTGATTGATTCACATGCGCACATCGATGTCGCGGACTTCGATGGTGACCGCGAAGCGATGCTCGACCGCGCGCAAGCGGCGGGGGTCCGGACATTGCTCGCCATCGGTAATGGGCCGGAGGTCGAAAAGCTCGGGGCGGCGGTACCTTTCGCGGAGCAGCACGACTGGATTTATGCCGCGATGGGGATCCATCCGCACGAGGCGCGGCACGCCACCGAAGCTCACTACGCGGAGATGGATCGGCTGACGAGGAATTCTCGCGTGATTGCATGGGGTGAAATCGGCCTCGACTATCACTACGACCACTCGCCGCGGCCTGTGCAGGCCGAAGTATTTCGGCGCCAGTTGGACCAGGCGCGTGCGGCGAAGCGGCCAGTCATCATTCATTGCCGGGAAGCCTGGACGGATTGCCTGAAAATTCTTGACGAACATTGGAGAAGTTCGGGCCTGGGAGGAATCTTTCATTGTTTTGCAGGCACATTGGAGGAAGCGCAAACCGGGATTGAGATGGGCTTCTTGATTTCTTTCGCGGGAAATGTGACTTATCCGAAAGCCCAAGACTTGCGGGACGTAGCCACGACCATTCCACTCACTTCGCTGCTTCTAGAGACCGATTCACCCTTCCTGGCGCCTCAGCCGCACCGGGGACGCCGGAACGAGCCGTCCTATGTCGCGGAGGTGGCGCGAACCATCGGGAATGTGAGAGACTTGCCGGCGGACGAGGTGGCCAGCGCCACGTCCGAGAATTTTCGCCGGTTCTTCGGTCTCGCTGGGGACAGCAGGCGCTCGGCCGGAGTTCCGGGAGGAACGCCATCTCACTTCTGACGGCTAAGGAAATATTTGATCTTGTCCGCGACGACCTGGTGAAGGTCGAAATGGAACTTGCGGACCAGAACGGTTCGGCCATCGAACCGGTCGCCGAGATTTCGCGATACCTCCTTGGCGGGGGCGGGAAGCGCCTGCGCCCCGCGCTGTTATTGCTTTCGGCTCGCTATTCGGGACACGCCGGGGACAGCGCCATCCGCCTTGGCGCTGTTGTGGAGCTGATTCACAGCGCTACGCTGATCCATGACGACGTGATCGATGGCGCAGACACCCGCCGCGGGCGTCCGTCCGCCAATTCCCGGTGGGGCAATCACAAGAGCGTGCTGGCGGGGGACTGGCTTTACATGCAGTCGTTCCAGATGGCGCTCACCGAGCGCAATTTTAAGATTTTGGATGTCCTCATCGAACTCACGCAAGATATGGTGGAGGGCGAACTGGTTCAGCTCTCCAAGCTGGGCCGCATGGATTTGACCGAAGAAGACGCCCTCGAGCTGGCGGCGCGGAAAACCGCCTGCCTGTTCGCGGGATGCGCGCGCCTGGGCGCAGTCCTGGGGGACCTTGACGACGCCGGCGAACAAGCCATGGCCGATTACGGCCATTTCGCGGGATTGGCATTCCAGCTCGTGGATGACCTGCTGGATTTTACGGCCTCACCCGAACAACTCGGCAAGCCCGTCCTCAGCGATTTGAAAGAAGGCAAGGTGACTTTGCCGCTGATTTATGCCCTGGAAAGCACGGGCGATGAGGGCCGGCGTCTCGTCCGGACGGTGCTCGAGGAGAAAGGCTTCGAAAGCGTCCGACCTGACCAGATCAACGAGCTGGTGCACAAATCGGGAGCGCTGGACCGCACGCGCTCCGCGGCCCACGACTTTGCCGAACGCGCAAAGGCCTGCCTGAACGGGAACGCCAAATCCGATTTTGGACGCGCTTTGCTCACTGTGCCCGATTTCATTCTCGAACGCGATAATTGACGCGTCGCCGCAAGTTGTGACTTTGCGCATGCTGCCATTCAAGGTTATTTATCATCCCCAATACGATTTGGATCTCGGGCCGCACGTTTTTCCATCACAAAAATTCAGGATGATTCACGATGCCCTGCTGGAAGAAAAAATCGCGGACGAAAGCGATTTTCTCAAGCCGGAACCGGCAACGGATGAGGATATATTGCGCGTGCACACCCCGGCGTATGTGACCAAGCTGCGAACGGATTCCCTTACAATGAGCGAGCGGATGAAGCTTGAAATCCCGCTCTCGGAGTCCACCCGGAATGCCTTTTGGCTGGCGGCGGGCGGTTCAATCCTGGCGGGGCGCAAGGCACTGGAAGACGGATTCGCGGCAAATCTCAGCGGCGGATTCCATCACGCCTATCCGGGGCATGGGGAAGGCTTCTGCATGGTTCACGACGTCGGGGTGGCGATTCGAACTCTGCAGGCCTCCGGCGCGATTCGAACTGCAATGGTCGTGGACACGGACGTCCATCACGGCAACGGCACGGCGGCGATTTTTGCGAACGATCCGACGGTTTTTACGTTGTCGATCCATCAGGAGAATAATTACCCGATGCCGAAGCCGCCTTCGGATGAGGACATCGGCCTCGAAGACGGCACCCGGGACCACGAATATCTGGACGCCTTACATGGCGGGCTTTTTTATTCACTCAGCAAGATGACTCCGGACCTGATTTTCTATGTAGGCGGCGCGGACCCCTACCGTGAAGACCAACTCGGCGGACTGGCCTTGACCATGGAAGGCCTGCAGAAACGCGACCGGCTCGTTTTCGATCACGCGCGCCGCAAAGGAATTCCAGTGGCCTCAACGCTGGCGGGAGGATACGCGCGGCGTGTGGCGGATACGGTGCAAATTCACATCAATACAATTGTTGCCGCCCGGGATATCGCGCTGCAGCAAATGCCTTCGCCAAATAAATAGTATTACAGATGGAAAGCCTCAGGCGGATTTGCGCGACTTGCTCTTGCCGCGAGCGCCGGCGGCCGCTGCAACGTGCTTGCCGTGAGAGGCCGCTCCGGGTTTCTTGCGTAGAGCCGCCAGAAGTTTCTCGAGGGGAAGCGTATTGATGACGTCTTTCTTCTCCAGCCAACCGCGCCGGGCCATTTGCACGCCGTAGCGCATCGCCAGGAGACCTCGTGTGCTGTGGGCGTCCGTGGAAATTACGATTTTCACGCCGCGTTCCTTGGCCATGCGAAGATGCGTGTCTTTCAGGTCGAGGCGTTCCGGTGAGGCGTTGCATTCCATGATGACGCCGTGTTCGCGGGCGGCGTCCAGCACGCGCTCCATATCGTAGGCGTAAGCGTCGCGGTGAAGAACCAGCCGGCCCGTGGGGTGCGCGATGATTTGGGTGTAGGGATTTTCGATCGCCGCAAGAATTCGCTCCGTCATTTCCGCGCGCTCCATATTCATATAGGAGTGAATGGAAACGAGCACCACGTCGAGTTGCGCGAGCACTTCGTCGTCCAGGTCCAATTTTCCGGTCTTCAGAATGTCCACTTCGCTGCTGGCGAGAATGCGAATGCCCAGCGATTTCGCATTGGCGGCATGGATTTTCTTGATTTGTTCCAGCGTCCGCTTTTCATCGAGCCCGTTGGCGACGGTGACGGCCTTGCTGTGATCGGTGAGCGAAATATATTCGTATCCGAGGTCTTTGGCGGCCAGCGCCATCTCCTCAATAGAGTTCTTACCGTCGCTGGCAGTCGTGTGCATCTGCAGGTCGCCGCGCATGTCGTCCAGTTCGAGCAGATGGGGAAGATGGTGCTCCGCGGCCGCATCAATCTCCCCCGTGTTTTCACGTAACTCGGGAGGGATATAGTCGAGGCCTAGCTTGGCGTAGATTTCCTCTTCGGTCGCGCGGGCCACGGGCCGTTCGCCCTTGAGCGTTGCCAGTGCGTATTCGTTTAGCGTGTATCCCATTTTATTCGCGCGCCCGCGCAATACGACATTGTGTTCCTTCGATCCGGTGAAATAAAGCAGGGCGGCGCCATAAACCTCTTTTTCGAGAATTCGGACATCGACCTGAAGTCCATTCTTCAAGACGAAGCTGACTTTGTTCTCCCCGTGCGCCAGCGTCTGATCGATTTCCGGAAAAGCAAGAATGTGCTCTGAGATCGCTTCGACATTCTTGGGCGTGTGTTTTCCGGATGCAAGGGTGACCAATACGTCGAGATCGCCCACGGTTTCTTTCCCGCGACGCAATGATCCGGCCGGCGTAACCGAGTCGATCAGTTTGCCAAAGGCGCGGATGTGCGAGACGATCCGCTCGGCGATTTCCTCGGCCACGTCGATGAGAAAGCGCCCGGCGGATTTCTTGAATACTTCCACCGCTTTCAAAATATTCTCTTCACTCTTCTCGCCGAAGCCTGGCAGATCTCGCAGCTTGCCTTCGCGGGCCAGTTTTTCGACGTCCTCGACTTTTCCGGCCTTGAACGTCTTCCAGAGGTGCGCAACCTTTTTGGGACCCAGCGACTGCAAATCGAGAAGCTGCAAAATTGTTTCGGGATATTTCTTGAGGAGTTTTTTCCGCAGGGAATAATCGCCGGTCTTAAGGATCTCCTGAATGTGATCGGCCATGCCCTCGCCGATGCCGGGCAGTTCCATCAGTTTGTCGCGGTTCGCAGCGAGTTCCTCGATGGATTCGGGCAGGCTGTCCAGGAGTTGCGCGGCGCGCTCGTAACTTCGGTAGCGGCCGATCATCGCGCCGTCAATTTCGAGCAGTTGCGCCGTTTCCCGCAAGACGCGGGCGACATCGCGATTTTCCATGAGTCAACTCCGGAATCACAGGCCGAGGATATAGGCGAACATCAATGGCGCGACAATCGAGGCGTCCGATTCGATGACAAATCTCGGCGTGGTGACATCCAATTTTCCCCAGGTGATTTTTTCGTTCGGCACCGCGCCGCTGTAGGAGCCGTAGGACGTCGTGCTGTCGGAAATCTGGCAGAAATAGCCCCAGAGCTTGCACTTCTCCCGCAGGTCCTGCGTAATCAGCGGAACCACGCAAATCGGGAAGTCCCCGGCGATACCGCCGGCAATTTGGAAGAATCCAATGGATTCCTTGGCCGAATTATTCCGATACCAGTCGATCAGGGCGGCCATCTGCTCCACGCCGGATTTCACGACGTGGAAATTCGACACGTCCCCGCGGACGACATTTGCGACGAAAATGTTTCCCAGCGTCGAGTCCTCCCATCCGGGCGTGAAAATGGGCAGATCCTTTTCGGCGGCGGCGACCACCCACGAGTCCTTCGGATCGATCTGGTAAAACTCCTTGATATGGCAGCCGCGAATCAGCTGGTACATGTATTCATAGGGGAAATAGCGTTGCTTTTCTTTGTCCGCCTTCTGCCAGAGCTTCAGCACTTGCCGCTCGATCCGACGCATAGCTTCTTCTTCCGGGATACACGTATCGGTCACCCGGTTCATCGCTCGGTCGCGCAGAGCCACTTCCTGGGCATCGCTCAAGTTGCGGTAATTGGGAACGCGTTCATAGTGATTGTGCGCGACGAGGTTGAAAATATCTTCTTCCAGGTTCGCTCCGGTCGTGCAGATCCCGTGCACCTTGTCTTGCCGGATCATCTCCGCGAGGGTGATTCCCAATTCGGCAGTGCTCATGGCCCCCGCGAACGTCATCAGCATTTTGCCGCCGCTCGCCAGGTGCGTCAGATAAGCCTCGGAGGCATCCACAACAACCGCCGCGTTGAAGTGCCGATAGTGATGCTTGATGTATTCCCTTACGCTCATGACCGCCTTTCCCTACACAATTACTTCGCGAGACATTAGCTTTGCCGAAATCCTATGCTACACGCGTTCATGATTCAAGAGCAGAACGCCGATTCCTGAAAATATGTTTTACGATTGCGTGAAAATGTTCGGATCAGATAAAAAACGCTCGGCGAATCTTCCAATGTCGGCGTCATTCTTAGCGGAACTTCTTGATGTACCGCATGTAATACATCAGCCCCACGATGGATTTCGCGTCGTGAAGGGCTCCGCGCTCGATCATCGAGTCCACCTGCTTCAGCGTGAAGATGCGCGGCGTGATCTTTTCATCTTCCTCGGGCTGGGCGGCGCCCTTGGAAAGCTGCTCGGCCGCGAAAATCCACATCCATTCGTTCACGAAGCCGGGCGTGGGGATCACGCGCACCAGCTTGCGGAGACGTTTCGCCGTGTACCCGGTTTCTTCGAGCAATTCGCGCCTCGCGGCGGCGGCGGGCGTTTCTTTTGGCTCTTTTCGTCCGGCGACAAGTTCCCACAGAAATTCGCCGATCGAATGCCGGTATTGGCGGATCAGCAGAACGCGCCCGTCTGCGAAAATGGGCAGGACAACCACGGATCCCGGATGGACGACGATGTCTCGCTCGACTCGCACTCCGCCCGGCTCGATGACCGTGTCGCGCTGCAATCGGAATACTTTTCCCTGGTAGAGAACCTTGCTCTTGATAAGTTTCGCGGGACCCTTTGCCAAATCCGCCTCCTGAGCGTCCAAAGTCCAGGTCGAAATCTTAACAGGGAAGGGCCGCTCGCGCCGGTTGAACCTGGAATGAGCGTCGCATATACTGCGGCTTGGCACCTCGTGCTTCTCCATGCCGATCAATACGCTCATCGTGGATGACGAAAAGCCGGCTCGCGACGAGTTGGCATTCCTGCTGAAAAGCTTCCCCGAAGTTCACCTGGTCGGACAGGGGAAGAACGGCGTCGAAGCCCTGGCGCTCATCAAGGAACATTCTCCCGACCTTGTATTTCTCGACGTCCAGATGCCCGGCCTCAACGGGTTTGGCGTGATCAAGAAGTTGATGGACCGGAAGGGCAAGCTCCCGCAGATCGTTTTCGCGACGGCATTCGACAACTACGCCGTTCAAGCCTTTGAGGTGAATGCCATTGACTATGTCCTGAAGCCCATCGAGAAAAGCCGTCTGGCGCGCGCCATCCAGCGCGCGAAAAAGGCCCTGGAAGCGGAAGCGTCACCCAGCGAGCGCCTGGAAACATTGGTCAGCCAGATCGGGGCGGCGAAAGCCCCGCCCGTCAAATTGCTGGTGAAGACGCAGCAGAGACTTTTCCTGGTGGATGCCGAAGACGTCATCTTTGCGTCGATCGATGACGGGACGATCACCGTTGTCGCCCGTGAGGTCGAAGGCACTTCGAACTACCGGACCATCGAGGAACTCCAGGCCTCGCTCGAATCGGACATTTTCTGGCGCGCGCATCGCTCGTATCTCGTCAACATCAATCACATCAGGGAAGTCGTGCCGTGGTTCAAGTCCAGCTACATGCTCAAGATGGCGGATAAACGCGGGTCTGAGGTTCCCGTGAGCCGCGCGCAGACCCGGCATTTGCGCGAATTGCTGAAGATGTAGGCGGTGTTTGCCTCAGAGGTACAGGCAAATGCTAAGAGATTCTTCCAGATTTCCTCCCTTCCGAAAAATCTCTGTGAGGCTGTGTCTCTGTGGCGTAATCCCTTTCTGTGCTAGCATCACCCGTACGCCTACGCGATGGATTTTTCCCTCACCGACGATCAGCGCCTGATTCGGGATACCGTTCGCCGCTTCATGGAGGAAGAAGTGCGTCCGTCGATCCGCGCGCGGGACCGCGAAGAGAAATTCGCCGCCGGGGAACTGCGAAAGCTGGGGGAACTCGGCTGCTGCGGGATGTTGATTCCCGAAGCGTGGGGAGGCTCTGAGTCGGATACGATTTCCTACGTATTGATGCTGGAAGAAGTGGCTCGGGTGGACGCGGCGATGGCCGTGGCGCTCAGCGTGACGAATTCTCTCGGCGCGCTACCCATCTTGAAGTACGGGAGCGAATCTCAGAAACAGAAATATTTGCGGCCGCTTGCGCGCGGGGAAATGATCGGCGCGTTCTGCCTCACCGAGCCCCAGGCAGGATCGGATTCAGCCGCAATTGCCACATCGGCCGCACGCCACGGAGACTCTTACCGGCTGAACGGAACGAAATCGTGGGTCACAAATGGCGGGGAGTCCGGGTTATATATTGTTTTTGCCAAGACCGACGCCGCCGCCGGGGGTCGGGGCGTTACCGCATTTCTCGTCGAGCCGTCATTTCCCGGGTTTCGCGTGGCGCGGTACGAGGATAAGATGGGACTGCGAACTTCGCGCTCGGCGGAGATCGTGCTCACCGATTGCGAAGTCCCGGAAAGCAATCGCCTGGGCGAAGAAGGCCTGGGGCTGAAAATCGCTCTGGAATTGCTGGACGGCGGCCGGGTCGGCATCGCCGCGCAGGCCGTGGGAATCGCGCAGGGGGCGCTCGAAGCGTCGGCTGCATACGCCAAGCAGCGCCGCGCATTCGGCAAGGCAATTGGCGACTTTCAGGCTGTACAATGGATGCTTGCGGACATGCAGACTGAAATTGAAGCCGCGCGAGGCCTCGTACAGTATGCCGCATGGATGCGCGACACGGGCGCGCCGCGCCTCGGTGCCCACGCCTCGCGAGCGAAACTTTACGCAGGGGAAATGGTGAATCGAGTGGTTTATAAAGCCGTGCAAATTCACGGTAGCCAGGGATATTCGCGCGAGTCGGACGTGGAGCGGATGTACCGCGACGCCCGCGTCATAACCATTTATGAAGGGACGAGTGAGATTCAGCGCCTGATTATCGCGCGCGATTTGCTGTCGCCGAGCGGCGCGGTCGCACCGAACAGCAAACGTGCATGAATTGGCGCAACCCCGGCGTGCTTGCGAGAGTGCTTTACGGTGTCATTCCGAACGAAGTGAGGAATCTCTCCGGGGTTTCGGGCAAAAGAAAGGGAGATTCCCCGGCAAGAAACATGCCTCAGAATGACAACGAGTCAAGTTCTCGGCGGAAAGGTGAATTAATGCGTCACCGTGAACGAAAATTGATGAGGAACGGCTCGCGTGGAGCATAAGAAGCGAGTTCTCAGCGGCATGCGTCCGACCGGGCGGCTGCACATTGGCCATTACTTCGGCGCGCTCGAAAATTGGGTGAAACTTCAGAACGATTCGCAGTACGAATGTTTTTTCTTTGTCGCGGACTGGCATGCCCTGACATCGGACTACGCCGACACCTCGCAGATCGCGCAGAACACCATCGAAATCGCAACGGATTGGCTTGCTTCAGGCCTTGATCCGGAAAAGTGCACGATGTTCATTCAATCGTCGGTGCCCGAGCACGCAGAGCTTCAATTACTGCTCTCGATGGTCACGCCGCTGGGGTGGCTTGAACGTGTCCCGACGTACAAGGAAGCGCTCGACAATACGACCGACAAAGACTTGCACACATTTGGCTTCCTCGGGTATCCGGTCCTGCAGTCCGCGGACATCCTGATTTACGACGCCGACCTCGTCCCGGTCGGCGAAGATCAGGTGGCGCATATTGAATTGACGCGCGAGATCGTCCGCCGCTTTGATTTCTTCTATGGATTCAGGATTAAACCTGAATTATTCGTGGCCGCCAACTCGCAATTCCTGGCGCGCATGACGCATGATTTGGCCCTGGTGCCATCGAACGGCAGCGCCTACACGGAAGATCAAAAAAGGGAACTGACCAATCGTTTGAGAAAACAAGCGCTGGAGCAAGGGGTCGAGAACTTTTTGGATTCAGCCAGGGACTACGGCCATTTGTTCAGCCGCTCTGCGATCCTGCGCGAGCCCGGGTCGTTATTGACGGAGACCCCGCGCATCCCCGGCACCGATGGACGGAAGATGTCCAAAAGCTACGGGAATTTCATTTCTCTGAGTGAATCGGACGAATCGATTCGCGCGAAGTCGCGAGCGATGATCACCGATCCCGCGCGCAAGCGCCGGACCGATCCGGGAAATCCAGACGTTTGTCCCGTCTATGACTGGCACAAACTATTTTCACCCGCAGAAACCCTCAAGTGGGCAGCGGACGGCTGCCGCAGCGCCGGGATCGGATGCATCGAATGCAAGACAGCGATGGCCGACAATCTGATCAAGTGGATCACGCCGGTTCGCGCGCGCCGCGAAGAATACGCCGCGCATCCGGGCGAGGTATTGCGGATCCTCGACGACGGCTCGGCAAAGGCGCGCGAAGTCGCGCAGAAGACGATGGCGCGTGTTCGTGAAGCGGTGTTTGGATGGAACAGCAAGCGCGATGAATTGAATCCACCGCGCGCGGCTGGCAACGGCTGAGGTCCATGGACGCGTTGGAGTGCCCGCTCAAAAAACGAGCGGCCTCTACAAAACCATGTGCTCCGCGGGTTGAATGGTTTTGTAGAGGCCGTTCCGTCCCGCTTTTTGGGAGGGAACGGGCAGGATTTCATAATGAGTCGGACACGATTGCATCCATGAGGCGATAACATGGCGTCACCCTACAAAATTCATCTGGATATGTACGACGGCCCGCTCGATCTCCTTCTTGATCTGATCAAGAAGCAGGAAATCGACATTCACAACATCCCGATCGCGAAAATCACGGGCCAGTATCTCGACTACCTTCACAAGCTCGAACAGCTCGACATGGACATCTCCGCGGATTTCATTTACATGGCCGCGACGCTGATTTACATCAAGTCGAAGATGCTTTTGCCCCCCGATCCCCTGGCAGGGCCGGAGGAAGCGGAAGATCCGCGGGCCGATCTGGTGCACCGTCTGGTCGAGCACGAAAAATTCAAGAGCGCGGCGCAGTTGCTCCACCAGCGGCAGCAGATCGAGGAGAACGTCTGGTCGAAGCCCGACCGCTCGCTGTATGAAGGGGAGGAAGTCGAAGGAGAACTCGTCGTCTCGCTGGTCGATCTGGTGAAGGTGTTCCAGCAGGTGCTGGAGCGCCGCAAGGAGATCGTAAAGATCGAACTGCGCCACGATCAGTTTACCGTGGCGCAGATGATGGAGTTGCTGCGCCAGCAACTGGTCGCCGCGGGGGATGGCATCGAGCTGGTAACGTTTTTCGAGTCTTGTGCGTCGCGCCATGCGATGATTGTGGCGCTGCTTGCCGTGCTCGAACTCGTGCGCTTGCAGGCGATCGTCCTGGTCCAGGAAAAACAGTTTGGAGAAATACGGCTGCGGAAACATAAAATGTTCGACGTGGTATTCAATGGAGGCGAATCAATTGCTAATTCGTTCGACGAGTCACTGCAAGGGAATTGACGAGCAATATCCCGGCGCGGGCACCACTTTGACGCTGAACGCTTCAAGTGAAGCGGGGGCCCACTAAGGTAATGACAATGAATCCCACGGAACTGAAGGGGTCTCTCGAAGCGATCATCTATGCCGCCGACGAACCCGCCACGCTGGATCAGATCGCGAACGCCGTCGGCGAAGAGAAGAACGTGGTGCGCGCCGCGCTTGATGAGATGATTGCGGGCTATGCCGGCGAAGAGCGCGGCATGGAAATTCGCGCTGTCGCGGGCGGATACAAATTTTATACCAAGCCGCAACATCACGACGTTGTGCGCCGGTTCATCAAGAGCCTGCGCCCGCCGCTGCGCCTGACGATGCCCGCGCTTGAAACTCTCGCGGTGATTTCCTACCGCCAGCCCGTGACCGGCCCCGAGATTCAGGAAATTCGCGGCGTGAACGTCTCCGGCGTGATCAAGACGCTCCTCGAAAAGCGGCTGATTACCACCGCGGGCCGCAAGGCCGTGATGGGCCGCCCCATTTTGTATCGCACGTCCAAGGAATTTCTGATGCGCTTCGGCCTTTCCGATCTCGATGAGTTGCCCAGCCTGAAGGAGTTCGAGCAACTCGCGCGCGCCGCGCTGGGTTCGGACGAAGGGATCGCGCCAATCGAGCCGGAAGCATCGGAAGGCGCGCCTGAAAATGTGGCCATATCCACAACCGGCGAAACCTCCGATCATCGGGAATCGCCGGCGGATGAATCGTCCAGCGTGAGTGACTCCGAAACGGGATCGCAGGCAGCAGGGGACGCGAAGGCGGAAGGTGCTTCTTCTTAAACTAGTCCATGCTTGAGCGACTTCAAAAAATCATCGCCGGCGCGGGAATTGCTTCGCGACGCCACGCAGAGGAATTGATCCGCAGCGGGCAGGTGCGCGTCAACGGGGTCGTGGTTACCGAACTCGGCGCCAAGGCCGACCCCGAACACGACCGCGTGGAAGCAGCGGGCAAAATCGCCCGCGCTTCCCATGAGCACGTTTACGTGCTGCTTCACAAGCCGCCCGAAATCGTATCGACACTCGCCGATCCTGAGGGGCGTCGCACGCTGCGGAATCTGCTGGTCGGCATTTCCGAACGTGTGTTTCCCGTGGGCCGTCTGGATTATGCGGCGAGCGGGGTAGTCTTCCTCACCAATGATGGCGACCTTGCCAGCCGCATGCTGAAAGCGTCGCATCAGCTGCCGCAGACGTACTGGGTGAAAGTCAAAGGGAGACTCAGCGAAGATCAGCTCAAGGGCCTCGCATCGGCATTTCGTGGGAACATCTTCCCGCTGCGCGCTCCACATGCGGCGGGCAAGAATCCGGCAAACCTGTGGTACGAAGTTCGGATTTCCGGCGTGCGCCGCGACTTGTTGCGGCGGAACCTGATCGCGATTGGCCATCCCGTCGAAAAAATGAAGCGGATGAAACTGGCGTCGCTCGAGGCCGACACAGTTCCCGAAGGGCATTACCGGCGTCTCGATCCGCCCGAAGTGGCGAAGCTGGCACGTGCGGTGGAGCACGCGCTGGCCAATCCTAAATCAGTCCTGCCGCCGCCCAAGATGAAAGGTGCGAAGCGGCGAGGGCATAGATAGGAAATTTCACAAAAATGTTTCAGTTGACGAAAGAAGACGAAGAGGCCGCCGCGAAATTGCTGCGCTCCGCGAAGACGATCGCTGTCGTGGGATTGTCTTCGAAGTACGAACGACCTAGTAACGGCGTCGCTCAATATCTTCAGTCCTCCGGCTACCGAATCATCCCGGTCAATCCCAACGAAACGCAGGTGCTGGGCGAAAAATCCTACGCTCGACTCGAAGATGTTCCTGAAAAAATCGACATCGTGGATATCTTCCGCAGATCCGAACTCGTACCGGAAGTTGTTGACGCGGCGATCCGCATGGGGGCGCGAGCCGTGTGGATGCAGCAGGGCGTCATTAACGAGCCAGCCGCGGAAAGCGCGCGGAAGGCAGGACTCTTCGTCATAATGGACCACTGCATCGCGCAGGAGTTGCACAAACTCCGGCGTTAATTCACGAAAGCGGATAAACAAGCAGGTTTTGCCTGCCCGGTTCAACCACGGCCAGCGATTTCCCATCCGGCGAAATATCGAACTGGCGATACTGAAGGTCGTGCAAAACGGACTGGGGCGGAACATCTGCCGCAATTGGATGAGCTCCCGCCGCGACGGTCGCCAAAGTGGGCAGATTGTACCAGGCCAGTGAGCCGGAACGATTCGCCGGCCCGCGCTTCACCAAAATGCGCGTCTCATCCTTGGACCACGCCAGAGTCCCCAAAGGAACGTTCAGGCGCACGGCCCGGTCGGGCGAATTGACATCGCGCACTTCGAGCTGGCCGTTGTCGACCCAATATGCAACGTGCTCGCCGGAGGGAGATAGGCTGAGCCCGCCCGCATAGCCCTCGATCGATGCCAATTGTCGTATAGATTCACTGGTGACATTGAGCCGCGCTAGATGAGGCAAGTCTGTCTTATTGGCGCCGGGTTGGATCGCAACGCCAGTATCTGCTCCCCACCCCCAATCCGCCGCCATAAACAGCTGACCTCGGAACAGCGTGCTCTCCCCACTAGAAAGCGTAAATACCCCATTCGGCATTCTCACAAAATTGACGGAGAAAAGTTTGATTGCTGCTGGAGGCGACGGCGGCTTTGTTTGAGTCGGGGAAGTGGGCAAAATCTCCTTTAGATAAACTAAGGCTTCACCGGTCCCAGTACCAACCCAAGCGGCATTCGATGCACCTGCAATCACGCTATCAGCTCCGGGAGCCGCAATTTCCCGCCCGCTATCGTCGAGCAGCAATGTGGATACACCTTCGCGCGTGTCGCCATCGTCATTGATCATCTCCGTGGTTGCCAGTTCGACCGCGATTTTGGAGCTATCCGTGGACCATCGCAAAGCGCGCACGGTGTAACTGAACGGCCGCGTACCGCGTGTGAACTTTTCACCAATCAGGATGCGGTGTCTCTTGCCGTCGGGCTCCCAGATCCAGATGTCGTCACGTTGAAGTTCAATTTTCTTGACCGAGAAAACATGTCGGGTCGAGTAAACGATGCGTCCGCTATCCGAATAGGCGAATCGCGTGATGTCATCGTCAATCTTTAAGGTCGGATTTTCCTGAGCCTTGCAATCCGCCAAAAATAGAAACATCGCTGCAAGTAAGAAGGGAAATGCAAGAAATGGGAAACGGCCGAATTGCGTACTCAGCCTCCGAAACACCGCAGAACGAAGGAGCGCCTCGGGGTGTCGCCTGCGCCCTGTGTGTTGAAATCCTTTCCTCATTTAGATTTCCGATTACCTTTGATACGCCGAATCTCGTCCATGCGTTGCCTGAGCCGCGCTTCAAAACCCTGATCGGTCGGATGATAATAGGTCTTCCCCGCGAGCGCATCGGGCAGGCACGTCATGCCGGTCACTTTATCCTCATGATCGTGCGCGTATTGATAGCCCTTCCCATATCCCAGATTCTTCATCAGCCCCGTCGCTGCGTTTCGCAAATGGAGAGGCACAGGTTCGGCGCGCGTTGTCTCCAGGTCAGAGGTGACGGCGCCATACCCGGTGTAAAGAGCATTCGATTTCGGCGCGAGCGATAGATAGACGGCGGCCTGCGCGAGCGCGAGGTTTCCTTCCGGCGGCCCGACAAAATCGGCAGCCTGCATGGCCGCGATCGTCACGGCGAGAGCGCCGGGCTCCGCGAGGCCGATATCTTCGCTGGCCATCCGCACCAGGCGGCGCGCGATGTACAGCGGGTCTTCTCCGGATTCGAGCATGCGCACCAGCCAGTAGAGGGACGCATCGGGATCCGAATTGCGTACCGATTTGTGCAGCGCCGAAATCAGGTTGTAATGTTCTTCGCCGGACTTGTCGTACAGCAGGAACTTTCTCTGGAGCAATTCGGCCAAAAGCTCCCGGGTGATGATGCGCTTTCCCGTTGCGTCAGGCGGCACCGCGCGCACGGCGGCTTCAAGGGTGTTGTAAGCGGCGCGCGCGTCGCCTCCGGAAAACAACGCGATGTGCTGAATGGCTTCGTCGCTGATCGCGAGGTTCTCGTTTCCCAGGCCGCGCTCCTTGTCGGCGAGCGCTCGGCGCAACAGGGCTTCGATCTGCTCGGTCGAGAGCGCCTGCAGGACGTAGACGCGCGTGCGCGAAAGCAGCGGGGCAATCACCTCGAAGGAAGGATTTTCGGTGGTTGCGCCGATCAGCGTGATGTTCCCGGCTTCCACGTGCGGAAGAAAAGCGTCCTGCTGCGCCTTGTTGAACCGGTGCACCTCGTCGATGAAAACGATGGTTCGGCGTCCGGCGCGCCGCGCGTGCTCAGCGGCGGCCATCACGTCTTTGATTTCCTTAATACCGGTCAGCACGGCGCTGAACGCGACGAATTCGGAATGCGTCATGCGAGCGATCAGGCGCGCCAGGGTGGTTTTCCCGCATCCCGGCGGTCCCCAAAGAATCATGGAGCCGATGTCGTCGCGCTCGATTTGCGTGCGGAGAGGTTTCCCGGGGCCAAGCAGCGATTCCTGTCCCGTGAATTCGTCGAGAGTGCGCGGGCGCATGCGCTCGGCAAGCGGCTGCCCGGCGACGGCGCCGTTATCTTCGGGTTCGAGTTTCGCGAAGAGACTCATAAGCGTTTGTCGCGATTCACAAATTGATTGTTTCATTCTAGCGGTTCATGTCCGCTGCCGCATGGCCTCGTACAGCAATACCGTTGCCGCCATGGCCGCGTTCAGGGATTCGATTCCGGCGGGCGTGGCTGGCGTTGCTTGAGGAATGGCCACGCGCGCGTCGGCGGAACGCACAATTCCCTCCGGCAAGCCGGCCCCTTCATTGCCAATCAGCAAAGCGGATGGCGACTTCCAGTCGGCCTCCCATGGCCGCAACGAACGGAGTCCCGAGCCGCGTGACGGAGACGTGTCCGCGACTGCCGCATATATCTTCACTCCTGAAACGCGAAGCTTTGCCAGCAGTGCAGCCGCCGAGATCCCGCGCAGTATTGGAAGGCGAAGCGCGGACCCGGCGGACGCGCGAAGCGCCTTCGGCCCCAGAGGATCTGCGGTGCCCACTGCGCCGCTGGAACAGGTCGCGGCGCCGGTCGCTCCAAACGCTTCCGCAGCGCGCAGAATTGTTCCCACGTTTCCGGGGTCCTGCACGCCGACAAGGACGACGATGAGCGGCGTCCCAAGAAGGAGCATTTCAACCGTCGCGGGCCGGAGCCGTACAAGTAGCCGCGATCCCTTGCGGCGTCTGAGTATCCGCAATGCCCTCGAACAATCGATCGGTGGTTCGCAGAACTCGCGTCTGCGGCAAAAGCAATGGCGCGAGCCGGGCAAGATGGCGCTCACCCGAACTGCTGACGAGCAAAGCCTCCGCAGGCAGGCCGGAACCTAGCGCCGCTTCGACGAGCCGGACTCCCTCAACCCCTACCAGCCCATCGTCGCTTTGATCGCCAGAGAGCGCGCCCCGAAATCGCTTGAGCCAGCGGTTGTCGCGGCTTGTAATCGTGGCGTGTTCTCCGGAGCGTTCCTGGCGCGGGCTTTCCTTGCGAACCGGGACCATGACAGCAGCGTAACAAACCGCTTTCCGGCGGTAAAGCGGCGGCAGGCCGTGACTTCGCGCCTTGAACGCGCTTAGCGTCTATGGTAGTTTCACACGACGGCATTCAGCGCCGGTCTGATGTTTGCCAAACTTCGGTTTCACTAAGAGGACCACCACTTGTCGGCTGAGTTGTTGAAAATTTCTCCGGAAAATCCTGATCCCGCAGTGATTCGATACGCAGCCGAACTTATACGCCGCGGCGAACTCGTGGCCATTCCGACCGATACTTTTTATGGTATTGCCGCGGACCCATTCAATCTGGCGGCCGTCGAGCAGATTTACCGCGTCAAAGGACGCCCGGAAACGCGCGCGCTGCCGATTTTGGTCAACACAGTTGCGCAGGCGGTCTCGCTTTCGCGGGACGTTCCGTACACGTTTCACAAACTTGCCGCGAAGTTCTGGCCCGGCCCCTTGACCCTGTTGGTCGAAGCGTCGACGGGCGTTCCACTGAAGGTGACCGCTCACACGGGGAATGTGGCGCTGCGCTGGCCGAAATCCTCCATTGTCGAATGCGCTCATCAGCCTGGTAAGAGGGCCGATCACCGGAACCAGCGGAAATATTTCCGGACAGCCCGCCTGCGCCAGCGCCGTGGACCTTCTCGAACAGTTGGGAGATCGCATTCCTCTGATCCTCGACGCGGGGGAAACGCCCGGGAACCTAGCGTCCACCATCGTCAAACTCGAAGGGGACGACTGGACCATCATGCGGGAAGGCGTAATTTCCGAACAGTCCATCGGCGAAGCCATCGAGGAAGAAGTGGAAGAATAAGCCCCGGGCGCGGCGGTCCATCCTGATTCTCACTTGCGCTTCAATATTTCGCAGAAAATCGTAATCCCCGGAAGGGGTTAGCTCAAGATTGCTGATTCTGTTCCGGTGGACGGATACGTTGTCCCTGAACCAGAGACTGATATATGGCAAGTCTTCGGCGACATTCTTCTGAATCTCGCTGAAAAGTTCCTGCCGCTTTTCGCGATCGCTCTCGATGCGGGCCTGGTCCATCAGGGCATCGAGCGCCGCATTGTGATACTGGCCGCGATTGGCTCCCGCCGGGGGAATCCTTTCGAGCTGAATGCAAATTCAAAAAATTCCGGATCATTGTTCCCGCCGATCCATCGGAGCGTGGAAAGTTGGAAACTTCCGCGGGTGAGATCGGAAAATAGGGTGGCAAGCTCCATGGGTTTCAATTCCAGATTGACACCCACTTTCCGCCATTGCTCCTGCAGGACGGCGGCCAAGCAGACGAGTCGATTCCTCTGTCGAAGTTTTCATCGTCAAAGTCAATCTCATGCCACCCTGATCGGGCCGCCTGCGGAAATCCCGCCGGATTCGAGCAAGCTGTTCTGCCTGCTGTGGATCGTAGCCGAATCGCGCGATATCCGGCTCATACGCCCAGTTGTTGGGCGGAAGAGGGCCGTCCGCGATGCGCGCCTCGCCGCGCAGCAGGTATCGAATGATCTCCTGACGATCCGTGGCCAGCGCGAGTGCTTGGCGCACTTCTCGCTTGGCCAGCACCGGATCGTCAAAGTTGAAAACAATGTAGTCAAAATTGGTTCCCGGCTGTTGCGGTGACTTCAATGCCGGGCTCGGATCTCAAAACCGGAACCATATCGGGGGTCAGGGAAGTCAGCTCCAGGTCGGCCGTGCCTTTGCGCAACTCCAGCGCGCGGACAATGGCTTCGGGCACGACTCGGAATCGAATCTTTGCGATTTTAGGCGGGTGAACGAAAATAATCCGGGTTCCGTTCCAGCACCACGTTATCTTCCTGTTGCGCGCTGACAAACCGGAACGGGCCCGTCCCAATGGGATGTTCGGCAAAATCCACTCCCGAGCCCGCGGGCACGATGCCCATTGCCGGTCTGCATATATCCTGCAGGAACCCGCGTCTGGTTCGCTCAAATGAAAAATCACGGTCGAGGCGTCAGGGGCCTCAATCGTGGTTGACCAGCCGGAGCGACCCGATCTTGGGTGACGTCACGCTCTTGTTCAGGATCGAATCGAACGTGTATTTCACGTCCGCCGAGGTGAGCACGCGCCCATCGTGGAACTTCACTCCCGGTCGCAGATGAAACACATAGGTGAGCGGGTCGGGCATTTCCCAAGTTTCGGCCAGGTCTGGCCGCGGGTTCCTATGTGTGTCGAGTTCGATCAAGCTGTCGAAAATCAGGCCGTCAATTCTCTCCGACTGCCCGTCGATGCCGATCCTCGGATCAAGATTGGTCGGCATCGATTCGATCAGGAAATTGACAACGCCGGGCTGGGTGGGGACGGAGCGGGAACAAGAGAGAATAAGGGAAGTACAGGAGATGAAGGAAATTAAGGAAGTGAAGGAAAAGAAACATCCTCGCAACGCAGCGCTCACGCAAGGGTTTCGATCCTCCACTTCCTCTACTTCCTCCACATCCTTTGCTTCCTCTCTTACCCTGCATAACACACCTTGCCAAGCACGGCCGGTTTCTTCGCTCCTGTCGCTCCCGGCACGTTCGCGGGCCGGCGGTGCAGCGTCTGCCAGGCCAGGACGGCAAAAGCAAAAGCCTCCTTGGCGTCTTCCGGCACGCCGAGTTCTCCTGACGTGCGAACGCGCACGCCCCGCAGCCCCGACTCGATCTGGGCCATGAGCAGGGGATTGTGCGATCCGCCGCCTGAAACAATCAATTCTGCGATTCTTGCCCTCGGGAATACAAAACGATGAAGCGCGTCGAGAACAGACAGCGCCGTCAAGATGGTCGCTGTGCGCACGACGTCCTCGGCCTTTGCATGGCGCGCTTCATGATGCGCGAGCAGTGACCGAACATATTTTTCTCCGTATTGTTCGCGTCCCGCCGTTTTTGGCGGCGGCCGGAGAAAATATTTGTCGCGCAGCAACGATGCGAGCAAGCCCGGGCAATAATTGGCCGCGCCCAGCCATCTCCGCGTTCCTGATCAAATGTTGCGCGGCCTTGCGTAAAGTGCCGCACGAGGGCGTCGATGACCATGTTTCCGGGCCCGGTATCGAAGGCGAAAACTTCTTGAATCGTCGCTCCTGCCGGAATGACCGTTACATTTGCGATCCCGCCGATATTGAGCGCGGCGCGCCCGATCCGATGTTGCGATAGAGCAAATAATCGACAAACGGCACAAGCGGCGCGCCTTGCCCTCCGGCGGCCATGTCGGCGGGACGAAAATCGCCCACCGTCGTGATTCCCGTGCGCGCCGCGATGACCGACGGTTCGCCGATTTGGAGCGTCGATGCGACCGGCTTCCCGCAAAACCGCGCGGCCACGCCTTGATGAAACACCGTCTGGCCATGCGATCCAATCACCGCGATCCGCGAGGGAGCCACGCGGAATTTCCTGCACGCCGCAAGCGCCGCCGCTGCAAATTCCTCTCCCAGCAGAAAATTGAGCTGGCTGATTTCGCCCGTCGTTACGGGCCGGCCTTCGCCCAAACGCAGAATTGCTGTCGCGAACAGCGCGGAGGGAAGGGAAACGCGGCAAAGTTTTCGAGAGCAGGCGTGCCGCCCGGAGAATCGCACCAACGCCACATCGATGCCATCCGCCGATGTGCCGGACATGATCCCGAGGGCGAGAGCGCCGCTTCCGCGCGAGCGTTTCATAGGATTTGTTTCTTCAGCTCGGCAAGGAGATTCAGCGCCTCAATCGGTTTCAGATTGTCGAGGTCGGCTTCGCGCAATGCTTCGAGCACGCTGCGATCGAGCGGCGTGAACAGCGCCTGCTGCTCCGGAGCAGGTTCCCCGGAGACGGCCGCGCCGGGGGTCAGCCGTTCACTCAACTGGTGCTCGGACTGCTCGTGCCGTTCGAGCACTTCGCGGGCTCGGGCAATGACCGTTGGCGGAAGCCCCGCCATTCTGGCGACCTCGATCCCATAGCTCTTGTCCGCGCTTCCGGTTTCCACACGCTTCAGAAATACGATTCCTGTGGAGGTTTCACGCGCCGAGACGTGAACGTTCTTGATCCCCGGAAGCAAATCGGCGAGCTCGGTCAATTCGTGATAATGGGTGGCGAAAAGCGCGCGCGACTTTTGTCTCCCTGGAAAGATGCTCGACCACGGCCCAGGCAATCGAGAGCCCGTCGAAAGTGGCCGTGCCTCGGCCCACTTCATCCAGCAGCACCAGGCTTGACGGCGTGGCCGTATTCAAAATGGCCGCGACCTCGGTCATTTCCACCAGGAACGTGGATCGTCCTCGCGCCAGATTGTCCGCGGCGCCGATGCGCGTGAAAATTCGGTCGGTCACCGGGAGGCGCGCCTGGCTTGCCGGAACGAACGAACCCATCTGGGCCATCAGAACGATCAATGCGGCTTGCCGGAGATACGTGGACTTTCCGCCCATATTCGGTCCGGTGATCAGCAGAATCTGCTGCGAAGTGTCATCCAGGTAGAGATCGTTGGGGACAAATCGTTCGCCTTTTTGTTCGAGCAATTGCTCAATCACGGGATGGCGGCCCGCGACGATCATGATTTGGCTGTCCTCGCCAAATTCGGGCCGCGTGTAATTTCGGGAAGCGGCCAGTCGCGCGAAATTTCCCAGCACGTCGAGTTGCGCGACGGCCGAGGCGGTCCGGCGAAGCCGCGCAGCGCTCCTCCGCGATCCACACGCGCAATTCGACGAACAGCCGCCGCTCAATTTCCGCAATGCGTTCATCGGCGTCCAGGACTTTGCGTTCATATTCCCGCAATTCAGGAGCGGTATAGCGCTCCGCATTCACCAGAGTCTGTTTGCGCTCGAAATCGGCGGGCACCAGGTGCACGTTTGGCTTGGTCACTTCGATGTAGTAGCCGAAAACCTGATTGAATCGAATTTTCAGCGACGCGATTCCCGTCCGTTTGCGCTCGCGCTCTTCCATCGCGGCAATGATCTGCTTGCTGTGTTGCGAGAGATCGCGCAGTTCGTCGAGTTCCTGGTTATAGCCCCGCCGGATGACGCCCGGATCGGAGGCGAGCGCCGGTGGATCATCGGCAATCGCGGATTCAATGCGTTCCCGAACGTCGGACAGTTCGTCCATCTGCCCGTGCAATGCGGCGAGCCGCGACGGACGTGCAATTCGCCAGGTACTTGCGCAGGAGCGGCACGCGTGTTAGCGATTGCCGCAAACCGAGCAGATCCCGCGGCGACGCGACGCCCAGCGTTACGCGTCCGGCCAGACGCTCCAAATCCTGCACGCCCGTGAGGTTATGCCGAATTTCTTCGCGCAACACGGTGTGGGTTTTGAGTTCATCCACGGCATCGAGGCGCGCTTCGATTTCGCTCGCGATTCACTTGCGGCCGTAGAATCCATTGCCGCAAAAGGCGCGCTCCCATGCCCGTGGCGGTTTCATCCAGCGCCGAGAGCAGCGTCGCGGCCCCGCCCCGGCCGGCGTCTTCGGCAAAAATCGGCGCGACCAGTTCCAGGTTGCGAACCGTTACTGTGTCCAGCACCAGTGCGTCGGCTTGCTCGTAAAACCGAACGCGGTCGAGATGGCCAAGCGCCGCTTCTGAAATGATCGCCGTTTTCGGCCCCTTGCCCGAAGTCTCGCGCAGGTAATGCACCATGGCGCCGGCCGCGGAGATGGCCTGCGGATGTCCCGCAAGGCCAAAACCGTCGAGGGTCGCCACGCCGAACTGCTCGCGCAGCATTCGCTCGGCATAGTCGGGCCGAAAGACCCACTCTTCGATACGCGTTTCGACGCCGTCGCGCAATTCCGGCCGCGCTCCGGCTGAGTGTGCAGGGCGCTATCGCCATCCACCGGCGACGCTGCGAACAATCCTGATCTGCCGGGGGAGAAGGATTTCGCGCGGTTTCAGGCGGTGCAATTCATCGCGCAATTTTTCATCGGCGTCGGCGCCGGAGAATTCCGTCACCAGAAATTCGCCGGTGGTGACGTCCGCATACGCCAGGCCGACAGGTGTTCCCGTTAGCGCCGCGGGCCAGCGCGGCCAAGATAATTGTTTTCCTTGGGTTCGAGAACATTGAGGCTGGTGGCCGTGCCGGGCGTGATGACGCGCACGACTTCACGCCGCACGAGCTTTTTCCCGGGTCCGGGCTGCTCCATCTGGTCGCACACGGCGATTTTGTACCCGGCGCGCAGCAACCGCGCGATGTATCCCTCCGCGGCATGGTAGGGAACTCCGCACATGGGCACGGGTTCGCCTTTTTCGCGATTCCGGGAAGTCAGCGTAATCTGCAATTCGCGCGACGCGGCAATGGCGTCTTCATAGAAGAGCTCATAGAAATCTCCCAGCCGAAACAGAACCAGCGCGTGCGGGTAGCGCGTCTTGATCGAATGATACTGCCGCATCAGCGGTGTGGATGGTTCAGTCATGTATTCTTGGAGCGCCGGGAATCAAGATGCCGCCCGGCTACAGAAAGTTTATACCCTGTAGCCTTTGCTTCTGTCGAGAAAGAGGGGCCTCTCTTGGTTTAGCCGCTCTCGCCTGGCGGGCCGTATACTGGTGGACAATGGTCAGAATTAAAGCGAGCCAGGAGGTTGAGATCAAGCTTCGTGTTCCGGATGCCGGAGCCCTTCGGAAATCGCCTGAGGCAATTAGCGGGCACGAATGATTATTCCGCGAACCTATGAATCCAACACGCTTTATGACACCCCGTCGCGGAATTTGACCCGGCAGGGCCAGCTCATACGGATCCGAATCGAGCGCCGAAGTCCAAATGGCAACAAGCCTCGAAGTGCGCGATCGAGTCGCGCCCTCCTCACCTACAAAGGTCCGTTTCAAGCGTTCAAGATTCCCAGGCAGCAAGCTGGGTGAAAATAGGCGCGCTTCAAAATAAGGGAAGAAATCGAAGTGGTCGTGGGCGAAAGTGAGCAAATGAGGCAAATTCTACAGGCTCTGGGATTGCGTCCAATGTTCCGATATGAAAAGTTTCGCACAACCTACACCTTGCCGGGCATCTCGGGCCTGAAAGTTGAATTCGATGAGACTCCCATTGGCTTTTTCCTCGAACTGGAGGGAAATGCCGGCGCCATTGATCGTGCGGCAAGGCTGCTGGGATACACCCGGTCCGACTACATGACCTCGACCTACGGGGCCTTGTACATCGCCGACTGCCGGCGGCGAGGAAGAAAACCCTCCAATATGCTCTTCCGACCAACAAAAAAATAGCGATTAATGCGCACTCTTTCCTTGACAAAGATTTCAACACCGTTTACCTACTGAGTGTGAGTTTTCGTGTGGCCATGAGCGAATCAGAAGAGCGAGACCCTTTTCCTGGCCGGAAGCGATTGGCGCCGTCGGTTTCAGATACGGCCCAGCCGGCAGACGCACGCATCAAGGTCCGGCACACGGTGAAAGGGAATCTCCAGAGGCCTCGGGTAAAGTCAGATTTTGCCTTCACCCGCGGCCGGGGCACGATCCTGGGTCGCGGGTTTCAAGTCATTTCAAACCTCGCGATAATCAACAGTCGCCGGCCGAGTACCGGACATGCCTGCGCAGCGGCTCGTTTGATCACCCGCACGTCCGACGCCCGAAAGGAGGAGAAAATGCTGCATGCAACCGATCTCTTGGGCGGAGAGGCCTACGACCGTGACGGCCATTTCGTCGGTCACGTTAATGAACTGTTCATCGAACCCGCCGACCAGCCAAACCGGGTAGCCCGCGTGCTCCTGGGGCGAGGAAAATATCTGCCGCTCGTGGTCGCGCGTATGACCATATCGCGTTTGTCGCGCCCGGCGTTATCCGGTTGAATGTCGAAGAAAAGGAATTGGAGCATTACCAGCCCAATGAAGGCTGGCTGGCCCTGCGAAAGGATTTGCTCGACCAGCAGATCATTGACACCAGCGGTCGCAAAGTGGTGCGCGTCAATGACATTGATCTCTCCGAGCATCGATCCAACGGCACGGTCGAATTGCGGGTCACGCAAGTGGACGTTGGCCTGACCGGCGCCGCGCGGCGCCTGCTGCACGGAGTGGCTTCTCCCGGGGTCATTCGCAGCCTGGCGACCAAACTGCCGACACGGGTCGATTCCATGGGAATTCGTCAATCTGATCGAACCGGACCCGCTTCGCCGCGTAAAGCTGCGCATCACGCACCAGAAACTGGAACGCATGCATCCCGCGGATTTGGCCGACATCATGGAAGAGTTGTCTCCCGTCGAGCGGCAATCCATCATCGCTTCTCTTGATGAGGAGACCGCCGCCGAAGCCCTTGGCCGAGCTCGACAAGCGGCTGACCACGCAGATCGTCGAAACCATGGACCCCGAAAAAGCCGCGGACATCCTCGAGGAAATGGATCCCGACCAGGCCGCCGACGTGCTTGCCGGGTTGACTCCGGAAAGTTCGCGCGAAGTGTTGAGCGAAATGCCGGGAGAAGAAGCGCGCGAAGTCCGGGAGCTATTGAAATTTGAGGAGAATTCCGCCGGCGGGATGATGAACACTGATTTTATCTATGTCGGAGAAGCCGCCACGCGCGAGGAAGTCGTCGCTTGGATTAATGAGAAAGAAGTGGACCTTGAACAGACTGGATACCGTGTTTCTGATCGACAGCGAGGCAAAGTTCTCCGGCGCGGTTGCGGTGGGCCGGCTGTTGCTTGCGCCGGCGGGCGAACGGATGGAGGCATTGAAAATGGAACCGTTACTCTCGGTTCATCCCGATGCCGGAGACAAGGAAGTATTTGAGATTTTCGACAAATACAACTTGCACAGCCTGGCCGTGGTGGATGAGTCCGGTCACCCGATGGGCTCCATCGAAGTGGATGACATCGTTACGCGCCTCCGGAACCGATAGCGCGAGAGATGTCCGAGCGTAAGTGTTTTTCATTGAGAAAAGTTAAGAAGGAAGGTCAACGCGTGGCAGTTCTCGGAAAACCAGACGAAGAAAAGCAATCCGCGGAGAACCCCACCCCGGTGATTCGGTGGAAGCTCGTCCCCGGCTGGGTCGAGCCTTGGCGCGAGCGCCTCGCGGAGTGGATGAAAGGCCACGCGTTTCTGGCGCCGGCGGCTCCTGCTTTTCTCGCCGTGGTGGGTCCCGGCGTAATCACCTCCAACGTGGACAATGACGCCGGCGGGATTTCCGTCTATTCGCAGGCGGGGGCGATGTATGGCTACGCCCTGCTGTGGTCGCTGATCCCCATGACGATCGCACTCTATGTTACTGAAGAGATGTGCGCGCGAATGGGCGTGGTCACCGGCAAGGGGCTTTCCGACCTGATTCGCGAGGAGTTTGGCTTCCGTCCGACGTTCTTTGTGATTCTTGCCGGACTGATCGTGGATATGGGAAACGTCGCGGCGGAGTTCGCGGGAGTCGCTGCCTCGATGCAGATTTTCGGAGTATCGAAATACATTTCCGTGCCGATTGCCGCGCTTGCCGTCTGGATTTTGGTGCTGCGGGGAACGTCTCGCGCGGTGGAAAAGATTTTTCTTGCCGCCTGCGTCCTTTATTTGTCGTATGTTGCATCCGCGTTACTTGCCAAGCCGGACTGGCTGCTGGCTGCAAAAGAAACGGTCTTTCCCACCATGCAATTCAACGGCGGATACTTGCTCATGCTGACTGCCCTGATCGGCACGACGATCGCCCCCTGGCAATTCTTTTATCTGCAGGCGGGTTTCGTTGAGAAGCGCGTGGCGCCGCCGGCAGTACCCCCAGGCGCGCGCCGATGTGATGGTCGGCAGCATCAGTTGCATGGCGATTGTTTTCTTCATCATCGTTTGCACGGCCGCGACGCTTGCATGCCACAGGGCATTTCTACATCAATGATGCCAGCGAAGCCGCCCAATCCCTTGTGCCGCTGGCGGGGAAGTGGGCCGGACTGTTGTTCGCATTCGGCCTGCTCAACGCGTCGCTGTTTGCCGCGTCCATCTTGCCTTTGTCCACGGCGCACGTGATTTGCGAAGGGATGGGTTTCGAAGCGGGAATCGACCACAAATTTAATGATGCGCCGATTTTCTACGGCCTCTACACGGCGATGATTGCGGTGGGAGCGGCCGTGATCTTGATTCCTCGCGCCCCGCTCGAAAAAATTCTGATCCTTTCGCAGGTGGGCAATGGCGTCTGGCTTCCGATCGTGTTGATTTTCATGCTTGTTGCTCGTGAATCGCCGCGACTTGATGGGAGATCAGGTTAACACGCGAACGTTCAATGCCGTCGCCTGGGTCACCACGGTTGCCATGATCGCTTCTGACCCTCGTTCTGGTTTACGTCAGCATCTTCCATTCCGGGAGTGTTCCGGGCCTCTGAAGCGCGCATCTTGAGAAGATCATCGAGTGAATGCTTTCGGACTCGTCTAACGCTTTATTAAGAATATAAATATCCCTATTGCGTCAGTTTTAATATTCCGTTCATCGCGAGGTAATTCATCGCGCGTATTTTCCTCTCCGCGCGGCTTTCTGGGATTCCGCAAGGTGCTCGCTTCTCGCAATCGGAGTGGATTCCCCGGCCGCTTGACTCGTTTCTGGGGACAAAAATCCCAACAAGGAGAATCCATGAACTTGAAGTGTATTCGTGTGTTCGCAAGTTTGTTGACAGCCCTCACCTTGGCGATCAGCGCTCCCGTCAGTCTGTGGGCCAAGCCGCCGGACTCGGACGATTTTCCAACCACGACTCCAATCAAGCACGTCGTGGTAATTTTTCAGGAGAACGTTTCCTTCGATCACTACTTCGCGACGTATCCCCACGCCGTCCCAAACGCTGACGGCTCGGTCTATTTCGAACGCGCGAAGGATGACACGCCGCGCGTGAACAACCTGGAATCCGCGGGGCTGCTGGCGAATAACCCCAACTTTAACAATCCGGCGAATCCGAACGGCGCTGGATCGAACCCCTTTCGCATGGATCGTGCTCATCCGAACACCTGCGATCAGGACCATGTTTACGGGGATGAGCAGTTTGTTTCCCACGCCGGTTTAATGGATGGCTTTACGGGAAACAAGCCAAACGGAACGATTTACAGTTGCAACGACCCCTTTTATGGAAAGTACAGCGTCATGGGCTACTTCGACGGCAATACCGTGACCGCCCTATGGAATTACGCGCAGAACTTTGCCATGAGCGACAATCACTTCGGCACGACGTTTGGGCCCTCTACGCCGGGCTTGCTCAATCTGCTGGCGGGGAATACCTGGGGCGGGACGATCGAGAAGAATTCCGGCAGCGGATTCATCTCGGGCGCGTCCAGCACGGGCAGTTTCGGCACGGTCATCGGTGATGCTGATCCATATAGCGATGTCTGCTCCAACCCGACTCGGGTTCAGGTTCAGATGACCTCCATTAAGAGCGTCGGCGATCTGCTGAACGCCAAGGGAATCACCTGGGGTGATTTCATGGGTGCGTTTGGAGCGAATGGCCCCACTTGCACTCTCACGACCACGGGACTCACGGGCCTCAACGATGGTGGCAGCTACATTCCGCATCACGCCTTCGCCCAATACTGGTCGTCCACGCTGAATGCGAACCACACTCCGCCCGCCTCGGTCAGCGTCGTTGGCAAGTCGGACGGCGTGACGAGCCACGAGTATGACCTCAGCTATTTCTTTGCGGCGCTCAAGGCGCATAACCTTCCGGCAGTCAGCATTCTGAAGGCTCCCGCCTACCAGGATGGTCACGCCGGATATTCCGATCCGATCGACGAGCAATATTTTCTCGTCAATACGATTAATGCGCTGATGAAATCGGATGAATGGAACGAAACGGCCGTGTTCATCACGTGGGACGACTCGGATGGTTGGTACGACCACGTTCTGGGCCCGATCGTCAACGAATCCAACGCCCCGGAAGACCAGCTCGTGGCGCCGAAGAATTGTGGCAGTCCGAAGCCCACGACGATCAACAGCGCTAGTATTATCCAAAATGCCCGGTGCGGATATGGTCCGCGGATTCCCTTCATGGTGATTTCACCGTACGCCAAAGCGAACTACGTCGATCACCGCGTGATCGACCAGTCCTCCATCATTCGATTCATCGAAGACAACTGGAGTCTCGGGCGTCTGGACAGCGGCTCAACCGACGCGATCGCGGGCCGGCTGAACGGCATGTTCGATTTCGATGATCGACCACGGATGGACAAGTTCATCCTCGATCCAATGTCGGGCAAGGTGGCGTCGGACGGCCACGATTACGACGGCGATCACGATCGCGACCACAACTAACTGTCGTCCGGTCACTCCCCAATTGGTTACACCCCCGGCCCGCTCCGATGGACCCAGAAGCGGGCCGGGCCTTTTCCTAGCTCACAACGCAGCAGATCCAGTTTGTGAGCAACCTCGCGATTCGCGAAGGGCATCAGACACCGGTGAGATGAGTCTGTCGGAGCCCCGCACAATCCATTCCGATGTCTTGATCGTTGGCGGCGGGCCAGCGGGCATCGCGACGGCAATCGCGGCGCGGGCGAGGGGACTTGAGTGTGTCGTCATAGACGCTCAGACGCCTCCCATCGACAAACCTTGCGGGGAGGGATTGCTGCCGCACGGCATCGCCGCGCTCAAGTCACTTGGAATCACCCTCAATCCCGACACTGCCGTGCCGTTCCTCGGAATCCGGTTTACGGACCGGGATTCCTCCGCCTCTGGGACTTTTCACGGCGGCGCCGGATTCGCGTTGCGGCGCACTCGGCTGCACCAACTTCTTATCGACCGCGCAGCTCAGGTGGGAGTTTCATTCTTGTGGGGAACGCACATCACTAGGATCGAGCCGGATCAGGTCATGGCGGGAGGAAATCGCATTCGGTATCGGTGGCTTGTGGGCGCCGATGGGCAACATTCCGCAGTGCGGAAGTGGGCAGCCCTTCAATTGCCCCGTGCTGCATCGAAGCGGTTTGGCTTCCGAAAACATTTCCGCGTTTGTCCCTGGACTGACCATGTTGAAGTGCATTGGGCCACGCGATGCCAGATGTATGTCACGCCGACCGGGAAACAGGAGGTTGGTGTTGCTGTTTTTTCGCGCGATCCGCAACTCCGAATCGAACAGGCTCTCCCGCTTTTTCCAATCCTGGCGGAAAGACTCCGAGGAGCGCCAACTTCTACAAAAGAATTGGGGGGAGTAACCTCGTTGATGAATCTGCCGGCGGTTACTCGGGGCCGCATGGCGCTCGTTGGTGACGCTTCCGGGACGGTGGACGCAATCACCGGACACGGGCTCAGCCTGTCGTTTCAGCAAGCTCTGCGTCTTGCGGAAGCGTTGCAGGAAGGGAATCTTGCACGTTACGAATCTGCTCACCGGAAGGTCGCGTCTACAGCGGTTATGATGAGCCGCCTCTTGCTGCTTATGGAAAGGAGCGACTGGATTCGCCGCAGAACCCTGCGCCTGTTCCAGAATAAGCCAGGCGTCTTCACCAAGCTCTTGTCAGTACATACGGGAGACCTTCCTCTTTCATCCTTGGCAGCGAGTGAAATCGTTGACTTCGGGTGGAATCTTCTGCGGGCATAGAGCCGATGCCCTGCAAACTCTCATTCCATCGGTTTCGTCGTCCGGGATTGTCACTATTGTTGTCCGGCTTACTGGGCTCAGTCGTTTTTGCAACGGAAGCGAAAGCCCAGGAATCCATCGTCCAACTCGACGCGGCGCAAACCGAAATCAATTTCACCCTCGGCGCGGATTTCCACACCGTTCACGGCATTTTCAAACTGAAAAGCGGTACGATCCGGTTCGATTCTGCAACCGGTAAGGCGAGCGGCGCGATCGTCGTGGATGCCGCCAGCGGTAACAGCGGCAACGGCGACCGGGACCGCAACATGCACGGCAAGGTCCTGGAAAGTGACAAGTTTGCAGAAATCACGTTTGAACCAATCGAATTGAAAGGCGCGCTCAATCCAAAAGGCGCCTCTCACGTTGAAGTCTCGGGCCGATTCCAACTGCACGGGCAATCCCATGACTTAACTCTTCCGATTGACATCCAGGCGAACGGCCCACAATTGGAGTTCAAATCTCACTTTACCGTTCCATACATTCAGTGGGGCCTCAAGAATCCGAGCAATTTCATCTTGCGCGTCAGCGACAAAGTCACAATCGACGTTCATTCGGTGGCGCACTTTGTTAGCCCGTAAGCCTGCGCAAAACATGCAAATGGCTGCTCTTCGCCTTCCCCGGAGCGCGAAAAGAGGCCGCGTTTGACAGGCTTTTGACACAACCCTATATTCAATACATCAGAAGATATGTCCTGGCTTGAAAAACGAATCCGCCGCTACGAACACGCGCGTTGGACGACCGACGACAATCGCCGCGTCTTTCCGTTCGAATGGGGCCTGGAACACATCGGCGGCCGCAGCGACGAACCCGACCCGCGCGGTTTCCTGACCGCTTGGGTGGACCAAACGCTCTCTCACAGCGACGATTGGTTCGCCACGACGCCGGCCAGTGACTATGTGCTTCATCCTCCCGAAAACGGCGGCTCCGGCGGCCGCGTCCTCACATTCACAAGTCAGATCGAATCTCCCTGGGCACAGAACAATCGGGTATGCGCCCGCTTTTTCCGGGCGCGGGCGAGCGGACCCGCCGTGGTGCTTCTTCCCAACTGGAACGCCAAGTGGGAAGGGCAGGTGAATCTTTGCCGCTGGCTGAACAAGCTGGGCATCACTGTCCTGCGGCTTTCGCTCCCATATCACGACCGCCGCGTCGCTCCCGGCCACGAGCGCGCCGATCAACTCGTTGGTTCGAACGTCGGCCTCACGCTGCAAGCAACGCGCCAGGCCATCACGGACACGCGCCGCTGTTTGCGCTGGCTCGAGCAGCAAGGGTACACCCGGCTCGGCCTGGTCGGGACGAGCATTGGCTCCGCCGTGGGCTCGATCACCATGGCGCATGACCCTGCCGTGCGCGCTGGAGGATTTCTCCACGTCTCCACCTATTTCGCCGATGCAGTCCGCACGGGCATGACGACGATGCACGTTTGGGAGGGGCTTCGCACCAAAGTGACTGAGGACGAGCTTCGCCGCTACTGGACTCCAATCAGCCCGGTGCCGTACATGGACCGTCTCCGGGACTCCGGCCAGCGCATGCTGATGGTTGGCGGGCGTTATGATCCGACGTTCTGGTATGAATTTACCGAGGAGATGTTCCAGTCCCTAAGGCAAAAGGGAATGCGCATCGAAACCATGACGTTGCCGTGCGGCCACTATTCCCTCGAGCTTGCCCCCTTTGCGTTTCCGGCGGGGCCCGTCTTGGGTTGTTCCTATTGGAAGGGCTAGCGTAACTTTGACTTGGAGGATTTCGAAACGGTTCTGACCCACGACGGTTACGCGCTCCCCGAAAAACTTGAAACACTATTTCTCAAGGGGAAGGTCGAAATAGCTTCGGTACTTTTCCGGAAGCGCTTTGGGCCGTCCGTTGCTGTCGCATACCACGTGGATCGTTTCGCCGGTTGCCAGTAATTCGCCGGTCTCGTCGTTGACGATTTCGTAGCCGAAATGGATCGTGCGCCGTTTGGCTGCGAGAACGCGAGTGCGAATCCGCAACGGATCGTCATAGCGGGCGGGCCGCCGGTAACGGCAGTTGCATTCGGCGACGACGATGAAACTGTCATCCTGCAGTTCCATCTCGCGGTAATTCACGCCGCGCTGGCGCATGTACTCGACACGGCCGACCTCAAAATAGATGAAATAATTGCCGTAATACACCACGCCCATCTTGTCGGTCTCGGCGTAGCGCACGCGAACCAGGGTTTCGGAATAGGAGTTCATCGGGAAGAGAAGTGTAGCAGAACGGCGGCGGTCGCATCACGCCTGTCCACCGCATTCATCGCGTTTTCCAGCGTGGCGGACGCTTCTCCAGAAAAGATGCAATGCCTTCCCGAAATTCCGGTGTGGAGCGGATCTGCGCGCTCGCCTCGACGGCCAGTTCGAGTTCGCGGTCGAGCTCGGCCGCGACTAGATCGCACAAGAGTCTCTTTGTTTCGGCAGGCTTGCCGGGCTGCACGCTAGAAGTGATGTCGCCAGACTTTGCGTTTCGCCAATTAATTCGCCTGAGGGCACGACTTTTGTGACCAGCCCCACGCGTTGCGCCTCGGGAGCATCGATGATTCTGCCGGTGAGAAGCAGGTCGCGCGCCCGCTTTTCGCCGATCTGCCGTGTCAGGAAGACGGAAACAATCGCCGGGATGAACCCGATGTGGACTTCCGGATATCCAAACGTCGCTTCGGCAGCGGCGATCGTGAAATCACAAAGCGTCGCAAGACCGCACCCGCCCGCGATGGCCGGGCCATTCACGGCCGCGATCGTAGGTTTCGAAAAACCCCAAATTGTGCGGTAGAGCCGCGCCACGCGGCGCGCGTCTTCGAGATGTTCGGCGTGAGACTGCGACGCAGCGGCTTTCAAGTCATCGAGGTCCATCCCGGAACAGAATGCCTTGCCCGCGCCAGTGAAGATCAAAACTCGCAGCAGGACCTTTCTCGATTTCATCGAGAGCGGACTGAAGCTCTGCGATCATCCCTTGCGTGATCGCGTTGCGCTTTTCAGGGCGGTTGAGCGTGACCGTCGCGATGGCGCGGGAGATTTCGATCTTCAGGGTCTGATAGGCCATTGGTGAATTCCGCTCGAAAAGATTGCAACGCATCTCAGAGCTATTTCGGGCTAACCTCGTGCGAATACTTGGCTCGAATTTCCTCGGTCATGGCGATCGGGCGCTGTAGCGCCTCCGGTCGAATTCCGACGTCCACGCCTCGCGCTGTCAGGGCGGATACGATCGTTTCCGTCGCGATGTTGCCGACGAGATCATCTCCGGCGAACGGGCAGCCGCCGAGTCCGGTGAGCGCGCCATCGAATCGCCGGCATCCCGCATCGTAGGCTGCCAGAACTTTTTCTGCCGCGCCCTCGGGCCGGCTGTGCAGATGAACGCCGAGCTCTATGCCGGCGACGCAATCCTTCACCGTGGTATACAGCCCGCCGACATATGCCGGAGGCGCGGTGCCGACGGTATCGGCCAGAGAAACAGTTCGAACGCCGATATCCTTGAGCCAGACCAACGCCTCTTCGACAATTTCCGGCCCCCACGGTTCTTCGTAAGGATTCCCAAACGCCATGGAAATGTAAATCACCAGGCCGTGGCCGGAGGCTTTCGTCGCTTTTCTCAATTGCTCGACCATCGCCCGCGATTCGCCGCGGGACATATTGGCATTGGCTCGCCGAAAATAAGCCGAAATGGAATAGGGATACCCGAGCGTCGTTACACCCGGCGTGGCCAGTGCGCGCTCCATCCCGTGCTCGTTCACGACGATGCCAATGATTTCCGGAGGCGCGGCGCCGGCAGGCAGGCCTGCGAGAAATCCGCGCATCACGTCTTCGCTGTCGGCCATCTGCCGCACGTGCTTCGGGGAAACGAAGCTGACGGCGTCAATGTGTTTGAATCCGGCCGCCGTGAGCTGCAGCAGGTACTCGACCTTCGTTTCCGTCGGAATGATTTCCGCAAGTCCTTGCCATGCATCGCGCGGGCATTCGATGAGCTTTACGCTTTCTGTCAAGTGACGTTCCTTGGAAGTGCAAAGTTGAAAGTCAAAAGCTATGTCTGAAGAACTCCAGTCTTGAATTCTTTTACATCCGGATTCAAAGCTGCTGCTTCCAGCGCCCAGATCAAGGCTTCACGCGTTTGCGCGGGATCGATGATGGCGTCCACCCACAGGCGCGCGGCCGCATATCGCGGATCGGTCTGGTGTTCGTAAGTGGCGCGAATGGATTCATACAGTTCCTTCTTGTCGGCCTCGGAAAGCTTCTTTCCGGCGCGTTCGAGTTGCTTGATCTTGATTTCGACCAGCGTGGAAGCGGCGGCTTCTCCGCTCATCACCGCGTATCGCGCCGTGGGCCAGGCGAAAATAAATCGCGGGTCGTAGGCTTTGCCGCACATGGCGTAGTGTCCCGCGCCAAAACTTCCGCCGCAGATGACCGCGATTTTCGGCACGACGCTATTGGACACGGCGTTCACCATCTTTGCGCCGGCGCGGATAATTCCGCTCCATTCCGCTTCTTTTCCGACCATGAAGCCGTTGACGTCGTGCAGAAAAATGAGCGGCACCAGATTCTGGTTGCAATCCATGATGAATCGCGCGGCTTTTTCCGCGGACTCGGTGTAAATCACGCCGCCGAATTCGATCCGGCGCTCTCCGGTGGCCGCATCGATCGTGGGAACGTGCTTCTTGTTGTTCGCGACGATTCCCACGGCCCAGCCGCCGATGCGCGCATAGCCGCAGAGCACGGTCTTGCCGTATTCCGCGCGGTACTCCTCGAACTTGCTGCCGTCGACGATGCGGGCGATGATTTCGCGCATGTCGTATTGCTCGCGCAGGGGTCGGAAGAAAAAATTCCGTAAATTTCCTCGGGCGGGAACGCGGGATTTTCCGATTCCTTGTAATCAAATCGCGCGGCGGGCGGGATGCCCCATCTTGTCCACCAGCGCGCGGATTCGCGCGAGGCAGGATTCGTCGTCCGGCTCGCGAAAATCCACCGTGCCGCTGATTTCGGCGTGCATTTTCGCGCCGCCAAGTTCCTCGGCGGAAACTTTCTGTCCGATCGCGGCCTGCACCAGCGCCGGACCCGCAAGGAACAGTCCCGAACCCTCGGTCATCAGAATGTGATCGCACATGACGGGCAGATAAGCTCCGCCCGCGACGCACATCCCCATGATGGCGGTGATTTGCGGAATGCCCATGGCGCTCATGACGGCGTTATTGCGAAACACGCGCCCGAAATCGTCGGTGTCGGGGAAGACATCTTCCTGCAGCGGCAGAAATATGCCGGCGGAATCGACCAGATAGATCGTGGGAATATGATTGTCGATGGAAATATTTTGCGCGCGGATGACTTTCTTCGCCGTGAGAGGGAAGAAAGAGCCGGCTTTCACCGTCGCGTCGTTGGCGATAATCATCACCAGCCGGCCGCAGATGCGTCCGAGTCCCGTGACGACGCCCGCCGCCGGCGCGCCGCCCCATTCCTCGTACATCTCGTGCGCGGCGTAAATTCCCAGCTCAAAAAATGGCGTGCGCGGATCGATCAGCTTGGCGATGCGTTCGCGCGCCGTCAGGCGGCCTTTCTTGTGCTGCGATTCGATGGCTTTGGCGCCGCCGCCCTGCTGAATCGCGGTTTCCTGATTCTTGATTGCGGTGAGCAGGTCCACCATGCGGCGGGTGTTCTTCTCGAAGTCCGGCGAGTTTCGGTTGATCTTGGTTTCGACAACGGAACTCGTCAAGGCGGCTCCTCCACCGATATTCTGCCGGAATGCGATTTGAGCACGAAACGACAGTATAAGCTGATTTCACGCCGTTGTGCATTGCGCCGCGCGAACCTGTGATCAATTCACCTGTCGAGATTCACACGTGGGAACCGCTTCGCATCTGATTAAGTCATGCCGCTATCGTATAGTTTTTCGGATTGGCAGGAACCCATATTGGGGTTTGGCGCGTCAGATAGCTGGTGATCCGATCGGGAGGAGAATCGGAATGATGTCCACGTTTTTCAGCCGTTTGTTGATGTGGGCATTTGTCTTGCCGGTGCAGGCGTGTCCGTGTCCGGCCAGAATCCCGCTGGGAAGGCGCTCGAAAAAGGCGGCGGCCAAATCGGTCGAGTCCGCGCCGGGGACGCGGCTGCAAATGAAGTGCCGACATCAAATTTGAAAAGTACACGCTGCCCAACGGCCTGGTCGTGATTCTTTCCGAGGATCACCGGCTTCCCCTGGTGTCCACGAACATCTGGTATCACGTCGGCCCGGCCAACGAACTTCCCGGACGCACGGGATTCGCGCACCTGTTCGAGCACATGATGTTCGAAGGCTCGAAGCACGTTCCGGGAAACTCCCATATCCGTTTTCTGGAGGCTGCCGGGGCTTCCGACCTCAATGGCACCACCGATTTTGACCGCACCAATTATTTCGAGACGATTCCCTCGAACCAGCTGGAACTTGCGCTTTGGCTGGAGTCGGACCGCATGGGCTATCTTCCCGACCAGCTGGACCAGGCCAGCCTGACCAACCAGCAGGACGTGGTGCGCAACGAGCGCCGCCAGAGCATCGAGAACAGTCCCTACGGCATCGTGGAAGAAGGCGTGTTCCACAAGCTCTTCCCCAAGGGCCATCCCTACTATGCCGACGTGATGGGCTCGCACGCCGATATTCAAGCGGCGAAGCTCGAAGACGTGCGCAATTTCTTCAAGCTCTACTATGCGCCGAATAACGCGAGCCTTGCGATCGTCGGCGATTTCGATCCCGGCGCAGGCAAAGCAGCTGGTCGAAAAATATTTTGGCCCGCTCAAGCGCGGCGCTCCCGTGCCGAAAATTGCCGCCGTGACTCCGCCCATCACCGCGGAGCGGCGCGCCGTGATTCACGATCAAGTCGAGCTGCCGCGCGTGTACATGGCCTGGCTGACTTCTCCCATCTTCAAGCCGGGCGACGCGGACGCCGACCTGGCCTCGACCATTCTTGGCGGCGGCAAATCCAGCCGCCTTTACAAGAAGCTCGTCTACGAAAAGCAGATCGCGCTGGACGTCAGCGCATCGCAAAATTCGCTGATCCTCGGCTCGGTCTTTGAAATCGTCGTGACGGCGCGTCCCGGCCACACCGCCGAGGAGATGGAAAAGGCGATTGACGAAGAATTGGCCGCGTTTCGAAAGGACGGCCCGACATCCGCTGAACTCGAACGCGCGCGAAATGGCGTCGAAACGCGGATGATCCAGGGCCTGGAGCGGCTGGGCGGGTTCGGAGGCGTGGCGGACCGCTTGAATGAATACAATCACTATCTCGGGAATCCCGGATTACATCGCGCAGGACCTGGGCCGCTACCAGAAGGCCACGATCGCATCCATCCGCGCGTTTGCGGAAGCGCAACTGAAGCCGAATGCGCGCGTCGTCGTGTACGGCATTCCCGGCAAGCCGGACCTTGGCCCCGATGTTCCCACGCCGAAGACGCTGGAAAAGGGCAAATGCGACCGGCGGGGAAGCGGTCAATGCGGACGCGGCATGGCGCGAGAATCCGCCGCAGCCTGGCCCCGCGCGCCCGCTGAATCTGCCCGTTCCGGAAATTTTCAAGCTCCAGAATGGCCTGACGCGTCTATTACAACTACCGGCCCGGCTTGCCGGTGGTGGCCGCGAATCTGGTTTTCAATACGGGAAGCGGCGCAAATCCCGTCGATAAGCCCGGCCTCGCAAGCTTCACGGCAAATATGCTGCAGCAGGGAACGGCGACGCGCAACGCCACGCAGATTGCCGACGAAACCGCGCTGCTGGGAGCGACGCTTTCCTCCGGTGCGACCATGGATGGGTCGAGCGTCGGAACCAGTTCGCTGGCCAAGAATTTTCCCGGCGCGCTCGATCTGGTCGCCGACATCGTTCTCCACCCCACGTTTCCGCCCGATGAAGTCGAGCGGCGCCGCGCTTCGCGGCTGGCTGCGTTTGCGGACGATCGCGGCGATCCGAACGTGATCGTGTCCCGCACGGGAGTGTCCGCGCTGTTCGGCCCTCACCATCCGTTCGGCTACGACAATGCGGGCACCGAGGAATCCATCAAGGCGCATGTCGCGCGACGACATGATGGATTTCTGGAAGAGCAATTACGTGCCGAACAATGCGTCTCTGGTCGTGGCCGGAAATATTTCCCTCGACGATCTGAAGGCTCTGGCCGAAAGCAAGTTTGGCGCATGGAAGAGCGGCGAGCTTTCGCGTCCCTCAAATCGGCGCGCCGGAAACAACAAAAGCAAAAATCGTCATCGTGGATCGTCCCGGAGCCCAGCAGACGATGGTGCGCCTGCTGCAGTTGGGCGTTGGGCGGGCGACTCCGGATTATCCCGCGATCGAAGTCATGAACTCCGAACTCGGCGGACTATTTTCCAGCCGCATCAATCTGAATCTCCGCGAGGAGCATGGATACACCTATGGCGCGAGTTCGTTGTTCGTCTACCGGCGCTCGCAGGGATATTTCTGGCCGGCGGCGGAATCCGCACCGATGCCACGGCGCCTGCGGTGACCGAAATACTCAAGGAAATCCGCAGAATGATCGACACGCCGATGAAGCCCGACGAATTGAGCCTGGCGAAGGATTCGCAGTCGCGGTCCTTGCCGGGAATGTTTGAAGCGAGCAGCGGGGCAGCCGGCGCGCTCTCGCGAAATCTTCCTGTATGATCTCCCGCGCGATTATTTTGAGAAATTGCCGGACCGGCTGAACGCCGTCACCGCGGAGGACGCCGAGGCGGCCGCCAAAAAATATCTTCATCCCGATCAGATGATTTTGATTTGCGTGGGAGATCGCGCCAAGATTGAGCCGGAACTGAAAAAACTCGATCTGGGCGCCATCGAGATTCGCGACGCCGACGGCAAAGATCATTCAGTAGAATCTTCGAGGCGGTCTTTCGCAGCGGCGCTCTGCCGCACAAAATTCGACAATATCCTGCGTGGATGTGCCGGGAAGAAATATTTCCGCGATGCCTGCTTGCTTCAGGGCGGGAATATCCGCCACCGGAATCGTGCCGCCGAGCAGCACCGTTACGTCGTTCATTCCTTTCTGCTTGAGCAGATTCATCAACTGCGGCGCCAGCGTATTGTGCGCGCCGGAAAGAATGGAAAGTCCGATGACGTCGACGTCTTCCTGCACGGCGGCGGACGCGATCATCTCCGGCGTCTGGCGCAGCCCCGTGTAGATCACTTCCATCCCGGCATCGCGCAAGCGCGCGGGCAATGATCTTCGCGCCGCGGTCGTGGCCGTCAAGCCCCGGCTTCGCAATCAGCACCCGGATTCTCTTCTCAGGCATTTCTCTGTGTCCTCGTCTGAGTCCTTAAGGAAGTTCCGGCGCGATTCCAAATGATAACTCGAGGTGATTACGTAACCGCTGCCTCTTCATGTGTGCCGAATACATCTCGCAGGGCGGCGCAGATTTCGCCGAGCGTCGCATAAGCCTTCACGGCGTCGTAGATAAGTGGCATGAGGTTCTCGGCGCCTTGCGCGGCCTTGCGAAGCGCGGAAAGATGTCGCGCTGACCTCGTCGTTTGAACGTTCGCGCGCGGAGCTTTCGCAATCGTTCGGTCTGGCTGCGCACGCACCGATTCGCCGATTTGCAGAATTTCCAGAGGCTTCTCTTCGCCGGCATATTCGTTTACGCCGACGATGATTTTCTCCTTGCGGTCGACGGCCATCTGATAGCGGTACGAGGCGTCGGCGATTTCGCGCTGCGGATACCCGCGCTCGATGGCCGCGACCATGCCGCCCATGGCGTCGATCTTCCGGATGTAATCCCAGGCGCCTTTCTCGACTTCGTTGGTGAGCGTCTCGACGAAGTAGGACCCGCCGAAAGGATCGGCGGTGCTGGTGACGCCGCTCTCGTGCGCCAGGATCTGCTGCGTGCGAAGCGCGAGGGTCGCGGCGAACTCCGTGGGAAGCGCCCAGGCCTCGTCGAGGGAATTCGTATGCAGGGATTGCGTGCCGCCCATCACTGCGGCGAGCGCCTGCAAGGCCGTGCGGACGACGTTGTTGTAGGGTTGCTGCGCCGTGAGGGAGCAGCCCGCCGTCTGCGCGTGGAATCGCAGCGCGCACGGATCGCGGCGACTTCGCCCCAAAACGTTCGGTCATCGTCTTGTGCCAGATGCGCCGCGCGGCGCGATATTTCGCGATTTCTTCAAAGAAATCGTTGTGCGCGTTGAAGAAGAAAGAAAGCTGCGGCGCAAAGTCGTCCACGGCAAGGCCGCGGCGGAGGCCCCACTCCACATATTCGATTCCGTCGCGCAAAGTGAATGCCAATTCCTGAATCGCAGTCGAGCCTGCCTCGCGAATGTGGTAGCCGCTGATCGAAATCGGGTTGAACTTCGGAGTATGGCGCGCGCCGAATTCAATCGTGTCAATCACCAGGCGCATCGAGGGCTTCGGCGGATAGATGTATTCCTTCTGCGCGATATATTCCTTCAGGATATCGTTTTGCAGCGTTCCGCTGAGAAGCTTCGAGTCCACGCCTTGTTTTTCAGCAACGGCCAGATACATCGCCCAAAGAATTGCGGCGGGAGAATTGATCGTCATGGACGTCGAAACGCTGCCGAGCGGAATCTGCCTGAACAGAATTTCCATGTCGGCGAGCGAACTGATGGCCACGCCGCATTTCCCGACTTCTCCTTCGGCGAGGGCATCGTCGGAGTCATAACCCATCAGTGTGGGCAGATCGAAGGCGACAGAAAGGCCGGTTTGTCCCTGCGAAAGGAGAAAGCGAAAACGCTCGTTCGAATCCTCGGCCGATCCGAACCCGGCGAATTGACGCATGGTCCAGAGCCGGCCGCGATACATCGTGGGGTGGATACCGCGCGTGTAGGGAGGCTCGCCGGGCACCCCGAGGTCCCGCTCAGGGTCCCAGCCGGATAAATCGGCGGGTGTGTAAAGCCGCCGGATGGGGTGGCCTGAAATCGTCTCAAATTTTGCGGACCGCTCACCGGAGTTTTCCGTTGCCGGATGCGGAATATTTTCCGGGGAAGTGCCTTCGCGATCTGGAGAATTCCGTGGGTCAGTCATTTTTGTGGCTTCGAGCGCGAACGAACACGGATGGAAAGCTGATTCTAGGGGAAGCGGAGCGACAGGACAAGCTGGTTCAATTGGCGCCTCTTGCTGGCGGGGTGGCCGTCACAAGGACCGAGGCGCTCAATAGGTCGAGCGCCTCAATATGTGCAAACATGCTATGGCAGATACGGCGATTTTTCCTTGGCGCCAATGGCCGAAGCGTTTGCCTCAGACGCGGAAGAAGGCGAAGCCTGACGGACCGGCTCGGCCACTAATTGTCCGGAAGAAGAAGTCCCGGGGATCATCGTATTCTTCGGTGCGACTCCTGACTTGGCGTCCGCGATCGTGATGTTATTGACCTCTAGCGTGCGGGCCATGGCGCGGTCAAAATTCACTTTAGCCTCAGCAAGATTGACTTTCGCCCGAACCGTGGCGGAGGAGGCTGCGGCCAGCGTATTTTGGTCGGACACGACGTTGAACAGCGTGGAGGCGCCGACTTGTAATTTCTTTTGTTCGGCGTCGAGAGTCTGCTGATCGAGGTTCTGCGTTTTGGTGGCAGCCGCGAGTGTGATACGAGCTTGCTCGAGTGTAATTTGCGCGTTGTGCACATCAATCGTCGCGTTATTCACAACCTGGCGGTAGCGGGCTTCATCCACGCGCTGATCCAGCAGCGCCTGGACATTATTCGCTTGCGCCGCCCGATTGCGAATCGGAATCGTCAGACTGATCGACGCATTGTACTCAGGATAGGCGCCCGTAAAGACATCTCCCAGGGCACCGGGCAATCCTGTAAAGATCGACGCCGGGGGAGTGCACGTTGTATCGGGTGGCACGGGAGTGCATGTTCCGATCCTGTCGCCACGCAAGCCTTCTGTAGCAATTTCCCCGTTCAGGGTCAGGACGGGGAGCAGCGCATTCTTTGTGGCGCGCACATTAATGTCGTCTCCCGTGAGAGCGAGCCCAGATTGCAGGACATCCGGCCGCTTCGTGACAGCTTCCTTGATCAAGTCTTGCAGCGGGATCTTTTCGACTTCGGGAGGGTTCGTGTCCGCCGAGTCCGTCGGGATAATCTCGACGTTGCTTAATGCGGGAGCATTCGGATCCTTGGAGATCAAGTTCAATAGCGTGAGCTGGTCCTGAAGCACGCTCGTCTGATCCACGATCAAGGCTTGATTCGCGGTCGCTACCTGCGCTTCAGCCTGGACAATTTCGAGGGGGGCTAGAGTTCCCACATCGACCTGCTTTTTATTGTCGCTATAGAGTTTATTCGCCAATGCAATTTCCTGATTCGCGACGTCCACATTGCCACGCGCAAATACGAGCTCCCAATAAGCATTGCTGACCGCCGTGATGGAAGTAATCACCTGCTGCTGGAAGGTTTGGTCGGCAATGCTCTTATTCACCTTGGCGATCCGGATGAAACGCGTATTCGGAAGGAGTCCGAAACCGTTCAGCAATTGCTGGCTGGCCACGAATATCAATTGGGATGTGACCGAAGGGTCAAAAAAATTGGCTGTACTGGTTGTGGATGCCCGGGTGTTATCGAACGCCACCGAAAAAGACGTGCCCGTATGAAATCCCTGAGTGTAAGCGATGTTGCCAATCGTAGTGTGGGTCTGCAGCGAGGAAAAGGTTCCGATCGAAGCGCTGCCGCCGCTGCCGGCGAGCAGGGGGTTGTTGACTGGGAAGCTACGATTGTCGATGCTCCAAGTGGAGGTGACTTGCGGATCGAAGTTCTGCGCCGGGATACTGCCGATTCCGCTGACCGTCCCTCCCGATGCGGCCCCCCCACTCATGGTACGGAGAATGTTGGCTTCGGCCAGCCAAGGAGTATAGCGCTGGATGGTGAGATCCAAATTGTTCTCCAGGGCAAGGTCGATCGCATCCTGGAGGCTGAGGCTCAACTTTCCGTCCTTGACCATCTGTTCAATGCGGGGAGCATTTGTCAGAATTGGCTCAGGCACTGCGGTGGGCTGGTAGGGCGAGATGATATTCGGTAACCAACCCTTGCCGAACGTGTAGTTCTGATTCGAAACCTGGATCGTCCGAACAGGGGCCTGTGGTTGAGGCTGCCCGGCCGGCGCAGGTTGGCGTTGGTCTTGGGCGTAGGCAGGCGCGACGGGCGCGAATCCCAAAAGTACCGCCAAAAATACGGCGAACGTTACACGGCAAAACCTTCCAATCATATCGGCTTATCCTCTCCGTACAGAAATCAACATCTTCATATGCAAGGACTTTGGTTTATTGGCGCTAAGTGACTTAAACGTCCGCCGAGACCGAATTGTTTCAATTATTTTAGGGGCGCGTTCCGGGAGTCTCGAACGCCGGCAAAGTATATCCCTCCGAGCGCTAGCCCCAACATACTTTGCATTTTCGCTATGGCAAGCCGGGTACGCGTCCTGTGGGGCGCAAGTATTGGACGCGAGAATCGCCAGAAGGTCAAGACCAGATGTGAATTCGATTGGACTTCCAAAGGTCAGACAGGAGGCTGGGCAGAGCGACAATGCAAGCCCCAAATGGGTGTCCACAATCACGGTCCATCCTTGACAATCCTGGATAGGGCCGATAGTCTGGGCGCGCCATGAGGGCAGATGCAGTTACGGAATTGCTCGAGAAGGTTGGCGCCATCCGCCAGGGTCATTTTGAGCTGACCTCGGGCCTCCACAGCGCGACGTACATTCAATGCGCCCTCGCGTTGCAATACCCCAGGTACGCCGAACAATTGGGACGCGCCCTGGCCGCCGAGTTCATGGATTTGCGGATAGATTGCGTTGCGTCGCCGGCACTCGGCGGCGTTATCCTGGGACATGAAGTTGCGCGCGCCATTCCGGCTGTCGCGAATGGAACCCCGGTGCGCGCCATTTTTGTCGAGCGCGACGCCACCGGCTCGCTGACCCTTCGGCGTGGATTTCGGGTCGACCCGGACGAACATGTCCTGGTCGTCGAAGACGTGTGGACCACAGGCGGCTCAACCTGCGAAACGATTCGCGTGCTGGAGGAAGCGGGCGCTCGCGTCGTGGCTGCCGGCGCGCTGATCGATCGAAGCGGCGGAAAAATCGAGCTGCCCGTCCGAACTGAGGCCCTGCTCGAACTCAAAATTGAGAGCTACGATTCTTCCGTATGCCCGTTGTGCCGCAGCGGGGGCTTGGCGGTGAAGCCTGGCAGCCGGTTCGCCCGGACGAATACGTAGGAGGCGTTCGTCTTGGGCCCTCTTTGGCCTTTCCTCCGCGGTCAAAATGTTCTTTCCATCCTCAATCCTGGAATAGCGGATTAGTGAATTCGCCGGCGCATGCGATAATCGCATCCGCCGTCCATGAACAACATCAAGCTTACACTGGCATACGATGGCACCGATTTCAGCGGTTGGCAGATCCAGCCGGGACAATCTACGATCCAGGGCGCTCTGTCCGACGTGATCGAACAGGTGACGCAATGCCGCCCGCTGATTCAGGGCGCGGGCCGGACCGATGCCGGGGTGCACGCATCCGGGCAGGTGGCGAATTTCAAAACGCATTCGCCGCTCAGCCCGGGAGAGTTCCAGCGGGCGCTCAACGCGTTGTTGCCGCCTTCAATTCGCATAATCGACGCGGAGGAAGTGGGAATTGACTTTCACGCCAGGTGGAGCGCTCTGTCGAAAACCTATCGCTATCGAATTTTTCGGGGACGCGTCGTTCCGCCTTTTTATTGGCGGTACGTGCACTATGATCCATTTCCGATGGACTTCGAAGCCATGGCCGAATCCGCGCGTCAATTCGAGGGCGAACACGATTTCACAACTTTTGCTGCTTCCACCGGATCGGACGAGGACGACCGCGAGCGAGCCGTGATCCGGACGATCTATCGCTCGGAGCTTCAGCGCGTCGCACGCGAAGATCCCGCGTCGGAAGCCGAGGAGTGGGTCTACGTTGTGCGCGGGAAATCCTTTTTGCGCTATATGGTGAGGAAGATGGTTGGAACCCTGTTTGACGTAGGGCGGGGCAAGCTCAAGCCCGCGGATATCTCCGCACTGTTTGCGTTGCGTGACCGTTCGAAATCGGGCCCGACCATGTCCCCCCAGGGTTTGTGCCTGGAGAAAATAGAGTACCCGGAAGTGGACAGCTCGCTCGGCGCGAAGCTTATGCCTCCGACAATGCGCACGTAGCATTTTCGCCCAGCCGGGCATAGTGTGCCGATGCACCGCCTGGCCTCACGGCATGGATTCAAGTAGAATACAAATTCCAACTTGGATGGTGCGGCACTGTGATAGTTTGAGATGCCGCTTTGGATTCTGACGGCAGAAAGGAACTCAGGAATGGCTGAGGAAACTGCACCGCAAAATCCGGCACCGGCGGCACCACCTCCGGCGCCCGCAGCACCGGCAGCGGCCGCTGCCGCTCCCCCGAAGGTGGAAACGGCGCCGCAGGAAACCAAAATTAAGGTGCGCAAGCCCAGACAGCGCTCCTGCGATGAGAAAGATGCGAAAGGAAAGCTTTGCGGGGGACATCTGAAGCGCTGGTACGATTACCCGAAAGAAGTACAAGTCAAAATCGGCAAGCAGGCGGAAATCTACCGCTGCGAATTTTGCAAAACCTTGTACAAGCCGGACCCCAAGCAGATGCCCCACAGTTTTACGCTGCGCTATTAGTACGCGCGCGAAAGCCGTCACGCTACGGATCAAGATGGCCCGAGGAACGGTTGGAACTCCGCGGGAGGACATTTCTTCATGGACCCTGGCAATTTCGCGCCGGGCAACCAAGGGCTTCGCGGAGGCTTTCCATATCCCCCAGCTCACGATCCCTCGGTGGGCGGTGAATCATATCTCGGACTCTATGTGTTTGACCGCAGTCCCGGAATGGTGGACACTGAAATGCCCGCGACGAAGAGGGCCTCTGGCGGCGCGGCCGAGTGAGCCGTGAAGCGCTTCCTGATACTTTTCTCGATTGGAATGGCGTTGACTTCTTTTATCCAGAATCTCGTACGAAAGACCGCCGCAGCTCAGCTCAGCGATGACCCCCGGGTCGCCCGCGTGCTGGATATTCTGCGGACGAGCGCGCCCGAAACAACCGAGGAACAAATCCGTATCACGGAAATCCCCGCCCCCTCGTTCCAGGAAGGGAATCGAGCGGCCTACCTGAAGAAACAGCTTGCCGCCGCCGGTCTGCGAGTCGAGTCCGACGCAACCGGAAACGTAATCGGCGAGTGGGCCGGCTCATCTCCCGACATTTTGATGGTGACCGCGCATCTCGATACCGTGTTTCCTGCCGACACCGATGTTCACGTGAAACGGGAAGGCGGCAGATTGCTCGCGCCGGGAATCTCCGACAACGGCACGGGCCTGGCGGCACTGCTGGCCCTGGCGAAGGCCTTTCACGAAGCCAAGATCAAAACGAAGATGACCGTCTTATTTGTTGCGGACGTGGGCGAAGAGGGAGAAGGAAATCTTCGCGGCATGCGGGCGCTGGCTGAAGCGTACAGGAAGCACTTGAAGTACGTGATCGCCCTCGACGGATCGGCTACTGAATATGTGACCACGGCTGCGCTTGCGTCCCGGCGTGTGGAGATTTCCATCACCGGGCCGGGAGGACACAGCTGGTCGGATTTTGGCTTGCCCAATCCGATTCATGCTCTCGCCCGCGGCATCGCGCATTTTGTGACCGTGCGCGTTCCTGAAACTCCTCGAACGAGCTTCAATGTGGGCGAGATCGAGGGCGGCACATCGGTGAATTCCATCCCCTCCCAGACCTCGATGAAGGTGGATTTGCGGTCGGAATCGGAACAGGAACTCAGCAAGCTGGAAGGTCACCTTCGCGAGGCCATGCAAATGGGCATCGATGAAGAAATGTCGGCGGCTCGAGAACGCGGTATGGCGGGGAGCACGAGTTTGTTGGATTTGAAGATTAACGTATTGGGCGTGCGGCCCGCGGGAGATTTGCCCGAAAACTCACCGCTCCTGGCGGCTCTGCTTGCAGCGGACAACCAAGTCGGAAACCGCTCTAGACGGGAGCGATCCTCAACCGACGCGAACATCCCCCTTTCGCTCGGCATTCAGGCCATCTCGCTGGGCGCGGGAGGCCGCAGCGGCGGGGCGCACACTCTCGAGGAATGGTACGACCCGGTCGGACGCGAGCTGGGTCTGCAACGCGTCGCGCTCACTTTGCTCGGTGTCGCTGGTCTTGAGCCATAAGACCGTAAACTCTGAAATTGGCGGTGGAGGATGCGGCTCTTCGTTCGTAACGCGTATGCCGCGGAAACTGGCCTTCCTGTTCCTCAACGAAATTCGATGGATTTTATTTCGCCGTCCCAGTCCTGGTTCAGAACAAGTGTATAGCTGATGTGTGCGGAGCGGCCTCGCAGACTTGCGCAAGCCGTATTCTTGATAGGATCGCCCGAACCCGCCGATTTGACCGCGACTTGCCCGAAATCATCCGCATGCAGTTTCATCACAATCGTCAGAGATTTCAACGTGAGCTGGATCTGCGGAGCTTCCTTGCAATTCACATCGGTTATCGTCCCCAGCATGGAGTAGACGCGGGCTAAAGAAAAATCCAGCGGAGGCGGGGGAGCAGGGCTCGGCTCGCTTCGAGAAGCAGAGGCTGCCGGTACAGATTTTGGCTCGGCCGATGCCGTTTTTCGTTCAACGTTCGGTGAGGCTGGAGTGGGGGGGGGCGGTGCGCTGTTTGTCGATATCCCGGGCGCCGGGCTTTGCCTTTGCGTCGTCTGCCCGAGAGACTCGCCGGACTTTTCCGCCGGCTTGGAATCGTTCGAAGTGGATTTCGCCTCGGCGGGTATGTGGCGCGCGCTTTCGTTTCGGCTCAAATCGTCCGAGATATTGGTCACCTGTCGCTGGTAGGAAGTATCTCCCGGATCGAGCGACGCGGCGCGGCGCGCGTCCTCCAGGGCTTTCTGCATCGTTTCAGGGCGAAGGGCGTAAATGGAAGCCAGATTGAACCACGCCGGCGCAAAATTCGGATTCAGGGTGATGACTTTCTCAAATGCCACGACCGCGCCAACAGGCACGCCCACGAATCCGCCTCGCGTCATCGCAATCATGCCCTGGCCGTAGTAGTTCAGGGCGTCGTTGGGATCCAGTTCCGATGCGCGCGTGAAGTGCTTTTCGGCCTCGTCGAGCTCTTTTTCTTCCAGAGACAGGAAACCCAAACCTTGCTCCGCCTCCTCGATCGACGAATCCTGCTGAAGGGCGGCCTCCAGTTTGTCTTCCGCGTCTTCGCGTCTGCCCCGTGCAGCCTCAAAATTCCCCATGCGAGCTTCCGATGCGGCGGCGGATAGCGTCTTCGCCGGTCCGGTAGAATCGCCTGCGCCCGCGCTGGCAATCAGCGAGGGCGGCATTTTTGTGGCTTTGATGTAAGCCTCGAACCTGGCTTGTAGTTGATTCAGATCTCCGAACGCCTGGCGTGCTGCTGCGAGCGAATCGGCTCCGCCCTCGACCTGGGAGACGTACTGCTGCATGGCTTTCGATCCTGCAATTTGGGGGTCAGTGAGCAGGAAATACGTCAGCGCCCGCGACTCCGCGGAATACATGGTCGACTTGTCTCCGGGGGAGTAGTACGGAGAGTCTTGATCGACGTGAAAGATGAGCTCGATTGGCAGATGCGGGCTCTCAAATAAGGTGCTCATATCATCGGGATCAGGCCGGCCCATGCGGGCTTCGCGATCCCCCAGAACCAGACTGCCATAGACATCCGAATAGCCTAGCTCGAGCCAGGGAGGCGAGTTCCGATAACTGAGCTTCAGGACCACGTGCGAATAATCCCGGTAAATATCGTAAAATGGGTCGGGTCCCGACGCATTGGCGCGAATTCCGATGAATGTCATTTCGGGGCCGTCCACAAATAATCCCGGGGGCTGAGGGCGCTTCTTGTCGAAAGGGAACTCGGGAAAGAGTCTGGCGAACGAGGGGCCATCCTTCGCCGCCAGAATTTGAATTGGGATGCCACGGTTGAGGCGCGCGTTCGGCATGGTGGCCTGGAAGACCCGGATGAGAAGTTCAAACTGGTCCGCTACGTGGCGCGCCTCCTTTTCACCCCCGTCACTGGCCACGACGAAATGAGCCGTGCGGACCTCTACCCATGGCTCAATTTTTTCTTTCTTTTCTTCCTTCTTGTTCTCTTTATCGGTTTTATCCTTTTGCGCGGCAAACGCTGCGGGGTGCGCCAAACATGCAAGAACACAAAGGGCGAGGCAGGCCAGAACCGTTCGGGGGAGATGTTGTGGCCGTAAAATTGCCGGAATGAGCAAGGCGCTGGTTCCTTTCAGTGCAGCAAACAACCAGAAAGATTTACCATTAGTTTAGCAGGTTCCTAATCTCGAAACAGGGCAAACCCATCGAGTCTCACGACCACCGGCACTCGAAACTGCGATTCGGGCTCCTAGAAGCGGGTTGCCTTTACCAGGCGCGCTTACTAGACTCGAACACTCCATGAGACGCGTGCGGCGCCAATCTGGTTCTCTGAATCGCCTCCCTTTCCGGTCCGGCGGTGTCCATCTCCGGATTCAGCGCATTCGCGCGGACGTCATTCCTGTATTTCCGGGAAAGCCCATCCTGTGACCCTCCGGTTTAAAGCAAATTGCGCCGTGATGGCGGCCTCGTTTTTTTGGGGAGTTACATTCGTCATCGTGAAGAATACCCTCGTCGACATCTCGGTTTTCGCCTATCTGGCCGCGCGATTTATTTTGGGCGCTCTTCCGATGATGTGGATCTACCGCTCCGATCTTCGGAAGCTCACGGGCAACGAATTGTGGGGCGGGCTGCAGGTTGGGGCCATCATGTTCGGAGGCTACGCATTTCAAACCGCCGGGATCGCCCGGACGACTCCCTCGAAGGCTGCATTCATCACCGGGATCAGCGTGGTTTTTGTCCCCGTATTTCTTGCACTGATATGGCGTCGTAAAATTACTGCCTGGGCCTGGGGAGGTGTAATCGCTTCTTTTGCGGGCCTCTATTTCCTCACCGTCCCGCGCGAGGGAATTCACAACCTCAATCGGGGAGATCTGTTGGTGCTGGGCTGTGCGGTTCTGTACGCATTTCAAGTGATTTTCATTTCCCGGCACAGCGGCGAATATTCCATCGCCAGTTTAAGCTTTCTTCAGGTTGCCGCGACCGCCGGACTCTCGCTGCTGGCGGTCCCGCTGCTTGACGCGACGGGTTGGGAGCCGCTGCGCTTCCACATGACGTCGCAGATGGTTTCTGGAGTTCTCATCACGGCAACATTCACAACCGCTCTCGCCTATCCACTGCTGGTTTGGGGGCAGCGGCACATCACGGCCACGAACGCCGCACTGATCCTCGCGACCGAGCCCGTGTATGCCGCAATCACGTCGTACATCTTCGTCCACGAACGGTTGGGCGCCAGGGCGCTGGCCGGCGCCGGAATGATCCTCGCCGGAATTTTAGTAGCGGAATGGAGGGGAGGAGGCCCATCCGAGCAGGGTGCGCCGAACACCTTGCGCCAACCCGTCCAGTCGCAATAGCGGCCTTGATTCGAACCCGCCGAGCGGGGGCGGTGATTCGAGTTGCCTGGCAATTTCGATCGAGTTTACGAAAGGGTGGGCTGTCGAGCCATCTCCTTCGCCCGGCGCAATTCTTCTTCGGCTTCTTTGAGGGCGGTGATGTCGGTGCGGATCGCAATATATTCTCGCGGCCGGCCATCCGAATCACAAAAGGGAACAATCGTTGTGCTCACCCAATATTCGGTTCCATCCTTTGCCCGATTCTTAATTTCGCCTTTCCAGGGTTTGCCGCTCTGGATTGTTTGCCACATGGCCTTCATGAATTCCTTGGAGTGATATCCGGAGTTGATGATTCGGTGGTCCTGGCCGATCAACTCTTTGCGGCTGTATTTGGAAATGGAACAGAATTTGTCGTTCGCGAATGTAATAATTCCGCGCGCATTCGTCCTGGCGACAATCGAGTGTTGGTCGAGCGCGCTTTTGAGATGTTCCAATTCGGTGATTGAGAATTGCAGCCTGTCGATGGTTTGAACTTGTTCCGTGATGTCGTGGATGAACACTGAAAATATGCCAGCTGCATCGAGATTTATGGAAGACACCGTTACTTCGACGATGAATTCGTGTCCATCCCGGTGCAAGGCCTTCATGCGCATTGGTTTTTTATCCTTTCGGGATTGCAACGAAGAAAGGAGAAAGAGAAAGTGTTCTTCCTTTGCGGCGCCTTCCTCCTCCAGCGCAAACATTCGAGCTGCGCTTGTGCCAATGACTTCGGAACGCCCAAATCCGAACGCTGTTTCCGCTTTTGGATTCCATTCCACAATGAGTCCGTTCGAGTCCAACCCCGTGAATGCGTCAAACGTCGTTTCTACGATTCGGCGGTATCGCTCTTCGCTCAGCTTGAGTTCCATGGTCTGAAGCGAGTATCGCCTGTCCATCCGAGTTGTCAGAAGTATGACGCCCAGGACCATCAATGTGACTACGACGACACCAGCTATCCCCAGAGACGAAATACCTACGGCGTGCCTGAGAGTCTGTGGAGAGAGTGGTGCGGGGGTGAAACTCGCTGCCGCCATTCCGGTGTAATGCATGGTGGGGATTGCCAGTCCCATTGCCAGTGCGCTAATTGGTTTCCTCCACCTTTTGGAAGTGGATAGCTTACGCAGACTAAATGTCAATGAAATAGCCACATACGAAATTGCGACGGCAAGAAAAATTGAGAATGCTACCAATCCCGGTGAATACCGGCACACCGCAGGCAATCGCATGGCCGCCATCCCGATGTAATGCATGGCAGCGATGCCGCCGCCCATAAGCACGCTTCCAATCATCTCTCTGAGCAATCCCATTTTCTGGCGGCTGGCAACGAACAGCGCAACAGCCGAAGCAGCAATGGCGGTCAAGAGCGAGAGAAAGACTGTAGGCCAGTCGTACAGCACCGGTACCGGCAACTGAAGGGCGAGCATACCGACATAGTGCATGGACCAGATACCCAGTCCCATCCCGGTTGCGCCCCCGCCCAGCCATAGCAGACGGATTTTTCCTCCTGCCGAAGTCACCCGCCCGGCAACGTCAAGCGCGGCATACGAAGCGAGGATCGAAATCAATACGGACAGCGTGACCAGTGTGTAGTCGTAGGAACCGACCAGAATCGGACCTGAAGACATCATCGTCCCTCCTCCTTGCAAGCTGGCGGCTTAGAGCAAGAAAACGAGGCTCCTTGCATCGGAATGCCAGATGCCGATGAGCAATGAGAGGGACGGAGCGATCGAAAATGAGTACTTAGAAGAAGGGGTGCACTAATTCTGGTCTGAACACAGAATAAAATCAACCTCGTTCGCGGCGAAAAGGTGATGATTGTAAACTAACGGTTCCGGGAGTACTTCGCGTCCACGGGCTCGTACATCGTGGCGCTTGGATGCGTGGGCCTGTTCGTAGGCAGTGATCTCCTGCTCGTGCTTGAGCGTAAGCCCGATGTCGTCCAGACCTTCGAGCAAGACATGCTTTCGAAACGGGTCGATCTCAAATTTGTAGGTCAACCCGCTGGCGTCGCTGATCGTTTGTCCGGGCAAGTCGGCGGTGAGGGAATAGCCCACGCTGTGCTTCGGCGCGTTTGAAGAGTTCGTCAACCTGAGCTTCAGGAAGCGTAACGGCAAGATACCGTTCTTGAAGCAGTTATTATAGAAAATATCGGCAAAGCTCGGAGCGATCAGGACTCGAAATCCATAATCGGCAACGGCCCAGGGCGCATGCTCGCGGCTCGAGCCACACCCGAAATTGGCGCGCGCAAGCATGACCGAGGCGCCTTTGTATCGCGGCCAGTTCAGAGATGAAATCGGGATTCGGTTTTTCTCCGGGGAGATAGCGCCAGTCGTAGAACAGCGTCGCGGGCGAAGCCCTGCTTTGTCTGGAGCTTGATGAACTGCTTCGGCACCATTTGATCGGTGTCCACATTCACACGATCGATCGGGAGAACCAATCCGGTATGTTTTGAAAATGGCTGCATGGTTACTCCGTGCTCGGCCGCTCCAGTACAGCTTCAGCTGCGTTTCGACCGTCAGAAATCCACAGGCTGAAGCCTACGCTACTCCACCGCGTCCACGTTCCACTCGCGGATATCCACGAAGTGTCCTTCGATCGCCGCGGCCGCAGCCATGATCGGACTGACCAGGTGCGTTCGGCTGTCCTTGCCCTGGCGGCCCTCGAAATTTCGATTCGACGTGCTGGCGGCCCGTTCGCCCGGAGGCAATACGTCGGGATTCATCGCGATGCACATGCTGCATCCCGCGTCGCGCCACTCGAATCCGGCGTCACGAAAAATCCGGTCGAGCCCTTCAGCTTCCGCTTTCGCTTTGACCAGCATCGAACCGGGAACGACGAGCGCTTCCTTGATGTCCTTTGGAGATGTGCTTGCCTGCGACAACGCGCGCCGCCGCTCGAAGATCGATGAATCCGCGAGTTTGTGCACGACCCGATAAACACGCGATCGATGGGAATATCGACCAGGCGAGTCCCGGGTTCGAGGCCCATATATTCCAGCGCGCGCGTGGCAGCCTTCTGATCGTCGGGATCGCGGAAGGAAGCCGGATCGGGCACGCGGCCGGTAACTCCCGTAACCATGCCCGGATTCGTTCCCCAGGTAACCTGGGGAGCGAGCGCCGAGGCGTCCAGTTCAACCGTGGCATCAAATTTTGCGCCTGGATCGCTGGTCAGCGCCTTCCAGCCTTCCACGGCCTCCTGAAACGCTTTTCCGCGAGGAACGAAAGGCCGGCCTTCCATGTAGGCGAATGTCGTATCGTCGGGGGCGATCATCCCCGCGCGCGCGCCGCCTTCGATGGACATGTTGCATACGGTCATGCGGCCATCCATGGAAAGCCCGCGAATGGCATCGCCGGAATATTCGATGACGTGGCCGGTGCCTCCGCCGATGCCGATCTTTCCGATGATGGCCAGGATAATGTCCTTGGCGGAGACGCCCTTATGGCGCTTGCCGTTGACGACAATGTGCATCGTCTTCGATTCGGATTGCGATAGGCATTGCGTCGCCAGCACGTGCTCGACTTCGCTGGTGCCGATCCCGAATGCCAGCGTCCCGAACGCGCCGTGCGTGGACGTATGGCTGTCGCCGCAGACAAGCGTTTGTCCGGGCTGCGTGATTCCGAGTTCGGGCCCGATCACGTGCACGATGCCCTTGATTGTGGCTGAACATATCGAACAGGGTGATGCCGGACTCGCGGCAGTTCGCTCGAGGGCTTCGAATTGGCCCGCGGCGGCCGCGTCCAGGATCGGCAGATTGCGATTCTTGGTCGGGACCGAGTGGTCCATCACGGCAAACGTCAGGTCGGGCCGGCGGACTTTCCGTCCTGCTGCTTTGAGTCCCGCAAATGCCTGCGGTGAAGTGGCTTCGTGGACCAGGTGGCGGTCGATATAGATTAGGGAAGGTTCCCCGGGAGCCTCGCGGACAAGGTGGGACTCCCAAATTTTCCGGTACATCGTACGTGAAGTCATGGTTTTGCATCCTAGTTTAGCAGGCGGAGAGAAATTCGCAACCCAGGGCCTTCCAGGGACGTTGTACACAAGTAGGAACCCGCCTTCGTCGAAAGGTGCTAGGGCCCTTAAAGTGGTATAATCATTTCCAAATTCGGGCACGAGACTCGGCATGGAGGAGTAAATCTATGGGAATTCAGTTACGCGAGCTGGCCGCCTGGGCGCGAAATCGAAAGATCATGGCGACGATGCTGATGACGATGACGCTCGCCATTGGCATGTTAATTGGCACGGTGATCTCAGGGCACGTGGGCGCGGCGCACCCGGCGCTCGGCAGCGACGCCACGCCTCTGGCGATTCCGGATCCTGTGCAGTTGTCGAGCGCCTTTGCCTCCATCGTCAGCAAAGTGCAGCCAGCCGTGGTGAATATTTCGACCACGCAAGTGATCGAACGCGGAAAGCAGGGAAGCGGCATCCAGCGCAACCGCGATGACAGGGCCCGGAGGATGATCAGGACCAACAGCCATTCCAGGATTTTTTCAATCGTTTCTTCGATTTTCCCGAACAGGGGCCGACAGCAGAGCGCAGCCTGGGCTCGGGCGTGATTGTCGACAAGAAGGGATATATCCTGACGAACAATCACGTCGTGGATCAAGCGACCAAAGATTCAAGTGAGCTTTGACGGTGACCCGACCCTTTACACGGCCAAGGTGATCGGCACGGACGAAGAAACGGATCTGGCCGTAATCAAAATCGATGTGGGACATGATTTGCCCACAGCGAAACTTGGGCAATTCCGACGGGGTTCAGGTCGGCGACTGGGCCCTGGCCATCGGCAATCCGTTTGGGTTCCTGCAGGGCAGCGTTACTGCCGGAATCATCAGCGCCAAGGATCGCGGCAACGTCGGACAGCAATTCCAGAGATTCCTGCAGACCGATGCGGCCATCAATCCTGGAAATTCGGGCGGGCCGCTGGTGAATCATGGCCGGGCAAGTGATCGGCATTAACACGGCGATCATCACGGGAGGGCGCGGAAATGAAGGCGTTGGTTTCGCGCTGCCTTCAAACACCGCGATCGGCGTCTACAACCAGCTCATCGCCAACGGCAAGAGTCACGCGCGGTTCGATCGGCGTGAGCTTCACGGAAACTCAGGGCAACAATCCGATCGTTCTCAAGGAACTGGGCGCGCCGTACGGGATCGTGCTGCAAAGCGTCGATCCGGGAAGTCCGGCGGAAAAGGCCGGTTTGCAATCCGGCGACGTCATCACGAGCGTGAACGGCAAACCAGTTCACAGCGGCAACGACCTGGTCAATCCGATTGCGGCCACACCAATTGGCGGCACCGTCCGCGTTACGTATATTCGCGACAAGAAGGAACACGATGCGACGCTGACGGTCGCCGATCGCAGCAAACTTTTCCCGGATCGCACGGGCAAGCGAAACCAACAACGACAATGGCCCGACGCCGGCCGAATTTGGCCTGCGCCTCGAAGATCTCGGCACGGATCGAGCTCGGCGCGCCGGCTACGAAAACATGAAGGGCGTGCTGGTGACCGAAGTCGATCCGGCGAGCTTTGCCGAAGATATCGGCTTTGCTCGCGGCGACGTAATCGCCGAGGTCAACCACACAGCCGTTGGTTCCGTGTCGGAATACCGCCGGGTCGTCGCAGGCCTGAAACCGGGGCAGGACGTGCTGTTCAAGGTTCTGCGGCGCACCGGCAGCGATCAATTCGACACCGTGTTTCTGGCCGGCGCAGTTCCGGCTCCGGAGCAATAATCCTATTGTTATGACACGACTAACATGGCTCTGCTGTTTCGGGGCCGTGCTCCTCATGAGCGCGGCCCCTTCAGTGTCCGGGGCTCAAAGTACCGCCTCGACGCACTCGACTGTGAAGAAGAGAAAGCCCTCTGCGGCAGCTCGAAACGAAAATCAAAACCGAGGGCGCAAATGGCCCCCACTCCCGACCGCATCCGCGAAATTCAGTCTGCCTTGCAGCGGGAGGGGCCTACAAGGCGACCCTTCAGGAAAGTGGGACGACCCCACAGTCGAGGCCATGAAGAATTTTCAGGATAAGAATGGCCTCACAGCGACCGGAAAGATCGATGCCTTGACTCTCCAAAAACTCGGGCTTGGCTCGGAAACAGCAGGCCAGGGCGCGCCGGTTCCAGCGCCATCAACCGCGAGCCCCCCGGATAGTTCATCGCAATAACCACATTCCATGCGCGGTTTGACGCCTCCAAATGCCTCTGTTAGATTCGAAGTTCACTTTGGGATTTTGGCCGCATTTATCCGGCTTGTTTAGCGGACCACTCATTGGAAAGGCCTCGAAGCCCCCGAGGAGGCGATATGGCAACAAGCGCCGTTTCAAGGATTCATAAGAACTTCATCAACGGAGATTGGGTCGAGGCGCGGCTCGGGCGTACCTTCGAGGATCGCAATCCAGCGAATTCGAGCGAGCTGATCGGAATTTTCCCTTCCTCCACCAAGGAAGACGTCGACGATGCTGTGGACGCCGCGAAAGCGGCCTATGGAAAATGGCGATTGGTTCCGGCGCCGCGCCGCGCGGAGATTCTGTATCGTACTGCGGAAACCCTCGTCAAGCGCAAGGAAGACCTGGCGCGGGACATGACCAGGGAAATGGGCAAACCTCTTTCGGAAACGCGCGGCGACGTTCAGGAAGCGATCGACATGACGTATTACATGGCCGGTGAGGGTCGCCGGCTGTTCGGCCAGACGGTTCCCTCCGAGCTTCCGAACAAATTTGCGATGTCGGTGCGCGATCCCCTGGGCGTGGTGGGCATGATTACACCCTGGAATTTCCCGATGGCCATTCCTTCCTGGAAAATCATGCCGGCTCTGATTTGCGGTAACACGGTGGTGATCAAGCCGGCGGAAGACACTCCTCTTATCGACCTACAATCTGGTTCAAATCCTGGTTGAATCCGGTTTGCCTTCGGGAGTCCTGAACGTGGTCAACGGGATGGGACCCGACGCGGGCGCGCCTCTGGTCGCCCATCCTGGCGTGACGGCGGTAAGCTTCACCGGTTCCACGGAGACCGGCCGCCTGGTGAATCAGGCTTGCGCCTCTTCGTTCAAGCCCTGCCACCTGGAGATGGGCGGCAAGAATATTATTATCGTGATGGAGGACGCGAATCTGGACCTCGCCGTGGAGGGCGCCGTATGGGGCGGGTTCGGAACCAGCGGACAGCGCTGCACCGCTGCCAGCCGCGTCGCCATCCACAAAAAAGTTTACAAGGAATTCCTCGATCGGTTCGCGCAACGGACCAAGGCGTTAAAACTCGGCGATGGCCTCGATCCGGATACCGAAGTCGGGCCGGTGATTAACGAAACACAACTCCAGACGGTGATGAAGTACGTCGAAATCGGCAAGAGCGAAGGCGCCAAGGTCGTCGCGGGTGGGAACAGGGCCGAATCCGATGGATTGTCCAAAGGCTGGTACCACGAACCGACGATTTTTGCGGATGTTGATCCTGGGATGCGGATCGCGCAAGAGGAAATCTTCGGTCCGGTGGTCGCGGCAATTCCATTTTCATCTTTTGATGAAGCCCTTGAAATTGCCAATCATGTGAAATATGGCCTCTCGGCGTCCATCTATACGAGGGATGTGAACCACGCCTATCGCGCGATGCGCGACCTGGAGACAGGCATCGTTTACGTAAATGCTCCGACGATCGGGGCGGAAATCCAGTTGCCGTTTGGCGGTACAAAAGGAACCGGCAACGGGCATCGCGAAGCGGGAACCGCCGCGATCGAGTTCTATTCCGAGTGGAAAACTCTGTACGTCGATTTTTCCGACCGCCTGCAGCGCGCCCAAATTGACGCGGCCGATCTGGCATGAACTTAGCTGGCACAGGCCGAGGCGCCTGAGCGAGAATTAGCATTCAATACCGCTTTGTAACGCTCGCCTTCAGGCCGGCATAACGCAGTCCACCAGAGACTACTTTCGTACGTTCTCCAGTCATCCCGTTTGACGGGAGCGATTCCTGCGCCTAAAATAATTTCAGGTAGAGATGCGAACGGGGAAGTAATGCCTCATCCAGCGCCACATAACGAGCGGAACCGCCAGATTCTGTCCGCCATCGTCCGGGCATACATCGAGACGGGCGAGCCCGTGTCCTCGCGGACGATTTCGCGGCGTCACGCTGAATTGCTCAGCTCGGCGACCATTCGGAACGTGATGGCGGATCTCGAGGAGGAAGGGTTTCTCTATCAGCCGCACACGTCGGCCGGGAGGGTCCCCACGGCCAGCGCCTATCGCTTTTTTGCTCAGCAGGTTGCGGCTCAGGCAACTCTAAGCCCGGAGGATGAGGAATGGATCCGTGGAGAGTTCGCCGCCGCGGGAACCGCGGAGGAAATCGCCGAGCGCGCCGGACACGTCCTGGCGGAGGTTTCGCGCGGCCTGGGGATTGTCGTTTCGCCTCCGATCGCCAAAACGGTGCTCGAACACGTGCGCTTCGTTTTGTTGCCGGACAGGCGCGTTGTGGTGGTTCTGGTCTCCACTGGCGGCAACACGCGTGACAAAATTATCCGTCCCGAGCGGGCCTTCACTCAGCCTGATCTCGATCGAACAGCGGATTATCTGAATCGTCATTACGTTGGGCCGGACGCTGGAGTCGATTCGAGCGGATCTGGTGGCGCGTCTGGCGAGCGAGCAGGAGCGATACGATCTTCTGGCGCGCGACGCCCTGGTTCTTTGCGACCCGGGAATGCTCGAACAGGGAGCGACGCAGCGAGTATATGTCGAGGGAGCCGCGCAGATGGCGGCAGCTCATGAATTCTCGGATCAGGCGCAGCTGCGCGAAGTGCTGCTCGCGATTGAGGAGAAACACAGACTCATCGCTCTTCTGGCGGGCTGCATTGAAACCCCGGATCCGGTGCTCGTGCAGATCGGAGTTGCGGGAATCGATCCCGCGGGCCAGCACCTGGCGCTGATCAGCGCGCCGTACTCCTACCAGGATCAGTCACAGGGAACGGTGGGTGTTCTCGGCCCCATGCGAATGCATTATGAGCGCGCGATAACGGCGGTGGCATTCGTCGCCCGCGCGTTCAGTGAAACACTCGATCGGAGCTGATGAAAGTGGCGGAAGCGAAACGCGAGGAAAAAAAGATATATTCCTACGATGAGATCCGCGAATCCGGGGCGGATGCCGCCTCCTCCGACCCCGGCGGTGATCCGCCCGCAACGGGATCTCCGATCGGTGGCGACGCCGCGGTCTGCCGCGGAATTACAAAAGCTTCGCGCGGAAAAAGAAGAGCTCCTGCAAACGCTGGTCCGCCGCCAGGCGGATTTTGAGAATTTCCGGAAGAGAACGGAACGCGACCGCAGCGAAGAAGGCCAGGCGCGGCGTCGAGCGCATGATTCTGGATTTAATTCCAGTGCTGGATGCGTTTGACCGCGCTCTTGCCGCCCACGATGATCCCGGTTACGAGGAATATCGCAAGGGCGTCACCTTGATTCGCAAGCAGCTTTGGGACGCGCTTGCGCGGCACGGAGTTGAGCGCGTGGATGCCGCCGGAAAGATTTTCGATCCGCACATGCATCAGGCAATCGAGCGCGTCGAATCCAAAGAGTTTGCCGATGGTTTTATCGTGAATGTATTTCAGGACGGTTACCTCTTTCATGGACGGGTCCTGCGGCCCGCGATTGTCCGCGTCGCCGTTCACCCCGGTGAAGTCGGAAACGCGGCTTCACGTGAAAACGAGAATTAGCAATCTTTCTTCCCTATGAGTCAAATGAATCAAAAACGCGATTGTTATGAAGTGCTCGGAATCGAGCGCACTGCCTCTTCGGACGAAATAAAGTCCGCCTACCGTAAGGCGGCCCTCAAATGGCATCCCGACCGCAACCCCCAGAAAAAACAGGAAGCGGAAGAGAAATTCCGGGAATCCACCGAGGCCTACGCGATTCTCTCGGACCCGCAGAAGCGCGCGACCTATGACCGCTTCGGATACGCGGGTCTTTCCCGCGGCGGATTCGAGGGCGGAATCAATCAGACCATCTTCGACGAATTTCAGGATATTTTCGGCGATTTCTTTGGCTTCGAGGATATTTTTGGCGGCCGCCGCGCGCGGAACCGCGCCCAGCGAGGCGCCGACCTTCGCTACGACATGAAATTGACTTTCGAGGAAGCCGCCGCCGGGGTGAACACGAAGATTCGCCTGCCCCGCCTGGAATTCTGCGAAGTGTGCAATGGCACGGGAGCGAAGGCCGGCACGGGAGTGGTGGCCTGCGTCACGTGCGGCGGGCGCGGGCAAATTCACTATCAGCAGGGATTCTTCAGTATTTCCCGCACCTGCCCGGACTGCAGGGGCGCGGGACAAATTGTCCGCGAAGCCTGTCCGTCATGCCGCGGGCAGGGGCGCGTCGAACGCAGCAGGACAATCGACTTGCGGATTCCTCCGGGCGTGGATTCGAATACGCGACTCCGCGTTCCGGGCGAGGGGGAACCAGGCGAAAACGGCGGCCCTCCGGGTGATTTATACGTCGTGCTCGACGTTAAGCCTCATCCTTTTTTTGAACGCAGAAATGCGGATTTGTATTGCACGGTGCCTATCTCGATTGTTCAGGCTGCGCTTGGGACGGAAATTCAGGTCCCCGGATTAAACGGCGAAGAGAACATCAAGATTCCGGAAGGCACGCAGACCGGGGAAATCATTCGCCTCAAGGGGAAGGGTCTGCCCGACCCGCACGGCGGGGGCAAGGGGGACCTTTATGTGAACATTCATGTCGAGACGCCAACCAAGCTGACGAGGGAGCAGCGACGCCTGTTCGAGCAGCTTGGCGCGACGCTTCCGGTCGAGAATCGTCCCGCGCAGCGCGATTCCAGTTTGTTCGACAAAGTAAAGGATATTTTCGGGTAAGTCGCAGGGCTCTCAACGAACTCCCAGGGCCGTCATGAAGATTTCGCGAAACCTCAACGCGTCCGCGTCGATTGCCACTTGAGCGTTGGCTCTCGGCTTTTTGACTTCCATCGTTCGCCCCAACTCCTTCGGGTCATCGCTGATTTCAATGGCCATCGGCCTGAACGTAACGACTGCGGGATTCGCAAGGGCCACGGCGGCGAGCGGGTCCCACGCGAAATAAAATCCCTGCCTGATAGAGTCGCGATTCGTTGCCAGCACCTGGGAGACAAACTGAGCGAGCGGTGTTTTTGCGTGCGACTCGAATTGCTCGAACATCGCCATGTCGATTGGAACGCGTTGTGTGGCGTCGAGCGCGAATCAGGCGAATCGGCGCGCCGGATGCAAAGACGGTTTTCGCCGCGCCGGGATCGATGAACATGTTCCACTCGGAGGCCGAGTTATCCGTTTTGAACATCCCGCCATCCCCTAAATTTCCGGATACATGCACGGCTCCGCCCATGATCACGATTTGACGAACCATGCGCGCGGCGCGCGGAGACCGGGTAAAAGCCTCCGCCAGGTTTGTCAGCGGGCCGAGTGGCGAGAACTTGCACCGGATGCGCCGCATCCGCAGAGTCTCTTCGACAAATACTCCGCCGCGTTTTGCGAGTCGATGTTGCGAGTTGCATCCGGGAGTGTGACGCCGGGAAGGTTGTCCGAAGTGTGACGCCACTCGGCGGGGAATTCCACATTTCCAGAAAGAGGCGTTTCCCGGCCAGCATAAACAGGGATATCGCTGCGGCCGGCGAGTTCGAGCAGGCGCAGCACATTTCGTGCGCCGGCCTGCACATGCGCCATCCCGTTCACGATCGTAATCGCCTCCACGTGAATGTCCGGCCGCGAGAGAAGGAACGCGATGGCCATCAAGTCGTCACTGCCCGCATCGGTATCGATGATCACGGTCCGAGGCAACGCAGCCGTGCGGTGCAGCGTTTGCGAAATGGCCGAAATCGGCCGAAGCAAAAATAGAATCGCAAATAAAAAAGGAGAAAAGGGCTTGCAGCGTGACGCAAAAGATGGCCGGGGCCGCAATCGCATGGGATTGATATAACATATCGGGACATGCGCAGGCGATTCTTTGTCGATGGTTTTGAAGACGGCGTCCGCCGTTTTGAGAGGAGAAGACGGCGCATCATTTGGGCCGCGTGCTTCGCGCGGAGCCAGGCCAGATTTATGAGCTGAGCGACGGCGAACCGGTTTGGCTGGCTCGGACCGAATGCGTTGGCCGCGAGGAAGTTCAATTTTCCCTCCTCGAACCTTTGCGCGTATACGCTGCGCCTGTGAGCGTCACCCTCTTGCTGGCGGTCGTGAAATTCGACCGTTTTGAATGGGCCATCGAGAAGGCCACTGAACTCGGAGCGGACGAAATTGTGCCGCTCGCGGCAGAGCGAAGCGAAAAGGGACTCCTGGCCGCGGCCGCCAAGCGCGCCGGGCGATGGGAGCGAATCCTGACGGAATCCGCCCAGCAGGCGCGGCGCTTGCGAGTTCCGTCAATGCGACGCACGACGAAATCCCGCGAAGCTTTCCGCGAGACCAGTGCGCAGGTTCGATTGTTGCTTTCAGAACGCAGCCGGGGCAAGTCCGATGCGCGACTTGCTCGAGCCTGCCGCCCTTGCAATTCACGGCTCTGGTCCCGAGACCCTTGCCGTCGCGATTGGTCCTGAGGGCGGCTGGACCGATGCGGAATTTTCCGCGGCCAAATCTGCCGGTTTTTCGGAAGCGGCATTGGGAATCAATATTCTGCGCACGGAAACCGCCGTCGTGCGCTGCGCTTGCCGCGGTGCAATATGCGTTCGGCGCGTTCCGTCCGGCGGCGAACTGGAGCAGGCCGCGATCAGAAACGCGCAGAGGAGAAAGCGTGAAGGAGCCGGCTGAGTGAAGCAACGCAGAAAGATGCTCTGGAGTGGAACGCGAATTTATACGATGCGAAACACGATTTTGTCTGGAAGTATGGTTCCGATGTGGTTTCGCTCCTTGCACCCCAGCCCGGCGAGCGCATCCTGGATTTGGGATGCGGAACCGGTCACCTGACGGCGCCAGATTGCCGAGGCCGGAGCAAAGGTTGTGGGCGTTGACCGCTCGCCGGAGATGATTGCGGCGGCTCGCAAGGCATTTCCAAATTTCAATTTTGAAGTGGGAGACGGCCGGACTTTATCATTTGAAGCGGAATTCGAAGCGGTTTTCTCCAACGCCACGTTGCACTGGATTCACCAGCCCGCCCTCGTCATCGCCGGCGTATTTCAACGCGCTTGTCCCCGGCGGAAGGTTTGTCGCGGAGTTTGGCGGAAAAGGGAATATCCGCAAGATACAAAGCGCCTTTGACCAGACGCTCGTGGAATTCGCATCTTTCGCAGCCCGGTGAAGTAAATCCCTGGTATTACCCGAGCATCAGCGAATATGCGGCCCTTCTCGAGCGCGGCGGCTTCGAAGTGCGATTCATGACTTTGTTCGACCGCCCCACCGCACTTGCCGACGGCGAAGCCGGAATGCGGAATTGGATCACGATGTTCGGGTCGGACTACTTGTTGAAGGTAGCGGCCGAAGCGCGCGAACGTTTCTTTCGAAGGGTCGAGGAGTTGTTGCGCGCCGAATTATTCAGGGACGGGCAATGGTGGGCGGATTACCGGAGATTGCGCTTTGTGGCCTGCAAAACTTGAGAACGTCACGTCTTTCGGGATAAAATTTTGTCAGCTGGCCTTTCGTTCCAGTGGCGCAAGGCGCGGCAGCGTGGTATAAGATTAATTGTTTCTGAACCAAGGACATGGAGCCGAACGCCGAGATCACTACCACTGTCGCGCCGGAAGCGACGCAGCCCCTGCGCCGCGAACTTCGGAGCTGGGGGCGCGATCTTGTCATTGCATTGAGCCTCGCCATCGTGATTATTATTTTCTTCTACCAGCCGGTGAAGGTAGAAGGCACCAGCATGACTCCCTTGATTTCCGATCAGGAGCGAATTTTCATCAACAAGTTCGTTTACCGGTTTGAGCCGATTGAGCGCGGCGACGTGGTTGTTTTCTGGTATCCTCTGGACCGTTCGAAGTCGTTCATCAAGCGTGTCGTGGGACTCCCGGATGACACCGTGGAGATTCGTGAAGGTCAGTGTTTATCTCAACGGCAAGCTGTTCCCGGAACCTTATGTTCCTCCGGAGTCCGCTGATTTCGGTGGGTTGTCTCCGACGAGAATTCCGGATGGTGAATACTTCGTGATGGGCGATCACCGGATCAGCTCGAACGACTCGCGAATTTTCGGGCCGGTGCCGCGCAAATTTATTTATGGTAAGGCCGTGTTCGCCTATTGGCCGGTGGATCATTTCGGTTCGATTCAGGTTTTCGCCCGAAACAGCAAAATGACGTTCCGGATCGGTGCGGGCTCTGCTTTTGCGCTGCACGCACGCCGCGGCGAGCGTGAAGCCCGCCGGAAAAGAGGACACGCTGACAGAATCAGACGTTCGGCCAGGGGTTCTTGCGCTCGAAGACGGGCGAATTTTTAGCGGGCGCGCCGCGGGAGCCATGACTCGGCGCGGCGGCGAAGTCGTTTTCAATACCAGCCTCACCGGATACCAGGAAGTCTTCACGGATCCCAGCTATGCGGGACAGATTGTCTGTCTGACCTATCCGCACATCGGAAATGTGGGAACGAACCTTGACGATGAGGAATCGCCCGTTCCCCACATCGAGTCGCTGGTCGTGCGCGAATTTTCCGCGATCTCATCGAACTGGCGCTCCGAGCGAATCCGCTCAGGCCTATCTGACGCGGCACAATATTCCCGTGGTCTGGGACGTGGATACCCGCGCGCTGGTGCGGCACATCCGCAAGGTGGGCGCTCTGCGCGGCGTGGTGGCCACCGACGGGACACCCGCGGAACTCTTGATTGCCGAAGCGCGATCTTTGCCGTCGATGGCGGGTCTGGAACTGGCCAGCCGCGTCACCGCCGACAAAGCAATATGCCTGGGACCGGGGCTCCATTGAACTCACGGCATCGCCGTGGCACGAAGCCATGGGTGAAGTCGCAGTCCAGTGGAGAGTCGCGAAGATTCCGCGTCGTCGCCTATGACTTCGGAATCAAGCAAAATATCCTTCGCCTGCTGGTGGACCATAATTGCGATGTCACGGTCGTCCCGGCGCAGACCTCGGCGGAAGACGCGATGGCGCTCAAACCCGATGGAGTTTTTCTTTCCAACGGGCCTGGCGATCCGGAGCCTGCGACATATGCGATCGAGACGATCCGCAATTTGCTGGGGCGCGTTCCGGTGTTCGGGATTTGCCTGGGGCACCAGCTCTGCGGGCTGGCGCTGGGCGGAAAAACATTCAAGCTGCGATTCGGCCATCACGGATCGAATCATCCGGTGAAAAATCTCCTGACCGGACAGGTGGAAATCACGGCTCAGAATCATGGCTTCTGCGTGGACCCGGATTCGCTGCCCGCTGAGCGATGTCGAAATCACGCATTTGAATTTGAACGACCAGACCAACGAAGGTTTGCGCCACCGCAGCCTGCCGCTATTTTCCGTGCAGTACCATCCCGAGGCTTCGCCCGGGCCGCACGATTCGCATTATTTGTTCCGGCAGTTCACTGAGACGATGAAACACTGGAAATTATCCGGCGCCCTGCGGCGCGGACAGGCGAGGGCTTAGCCACTTCATGCCGAAGCGCACGGACCTCAAGAAAATCATGATTATCGGCTCGGGGCCGATCGTCATCGGGCAGGCCTGCGAATTTGATTATTCGGGCACGCAGGCTTGCAAGGCGCTGCGGGGCGAAGGGTACGAAGTCGTGCTGGTGAATTCAAACCCGGCGACGATCATGACCGATCCCGAAATCGCCGACCGCACCTATGTCGAGCCTCTGACGAAGGAATACCTCGAACAAATTATTGCCGTGGAACGGCCGCAGGCGTTGCTGCCCACCGTGGGCGGGCAAACGGGCTTGAATCTGGCCGTCGAGCTGGCGGAAAGCGGAATCCTCGAAAAATATGGCGTCGAGCTGATCGGCGCCTCGTTGCGCGCCATCAAGGTTGCCGAAGACCGCCTGTGGTTCAAGGATGCCATTCGCAAAGTCGGGCTCGATGTTCCCGCGTCGGCGCTGGTGAACAATGCGCAGGACGCGCTGAAGCTCGCGGATCAGCTCGGGTATCCGGTGGTGATCCGGCCGTCGTTCACGCTGGGCGGGACGGGCGGTTCGATCGCCTACAATCGCGAGGAATTTTCCGAAGCGATTGCGCACGCCCTCGATGCCAGCCCGGTTCACGAAGCCCTGGTCGAGGAGTCCGTGCTGGGCTGGAAGGAATTTGAACTCGAAGTGATGCGCGATTGTCCGCGACAACTTCGTGGTGATCTGCTCGATCGAAAATTTCGACCCCATGGGCGTGCACACCGGAGATTCGATCACGGTGGCGCCGGCCCAGACGCTCACGGACAAGGAATACCAGCGCATGCGCGACGCCGCCGCTGCCATCATCCGCGAAGTGGGCGTCGAAACCGGGGGTTCCAACATTCAGTTCGCCATCGATCCGGCGACCGGCCGCATGATCGTGATCGAAATGAATCCGCGCGTTTCTCGCAGTTCGGCGCTGGCGTCGAAAGCCACGGGCTTTCCCATCGCCAAGATCGCCGCGCGCCTGGCGGTGGGAATGACGCTCGACGAAATTCCAAACGACATCACCCAGAAGACTCCGGCGTGCTTCGAGCCGACGATTGACTACGTCGTCGTGAAAATTCCGAAATGGCAGTTCGAGAAATTTGCCGGCGCGGACTCGACGCTGGGAACGCAGATGAAGTCGGTCGGCGAAGTCATGGCCATGGGGCGGACGTTCAAGGAAGCGCTGCAGAAGGGCATTCGCTCGCTTGAGCCAAGTTCTCCCTGGCGCGCCCCGGCGGACACTCCGGTTTCGCTGCTGCGCGAAAAAATCGCCACGCCGCGTCCGGACCGCATTCATTGGCTGTTCGTCGCTCTGGAGCGAGGATTGTCGTCCGAGGAAGTGATCGAACTGACGAAAATCGATCCGTGGTTCATCCAGCAGATGCAGGAAATTGTTGCCGTGAACCGCCGGATCGCATCGGTTACGGTCGAAACCGTGCCGGAAGATTTGTTGCGCGAAGCCAAGCGCATCGGCACCAGCGACGAACAGCTTGCGGCAGCTCTGGAAGACCACACCGGCAGCCGTGCGCCATCGCCGGACACAAGGCGCACATCGCACCCGTATTCAAACGCGTGGATACCTGCGCGGCGGAATTTGAATCCTTCACCCCGTACCTGTATTCCACGTATGAGGACGAGGATGAGTCGGAACCCTACGGACAAGCCGAAAATCGTGATTCTCGGAAGCGGCCCCAACCGAATCGGGCAGGGAATTGAATTCGATTATTGCTGCTGCCATGCCTCGTTCGCCCTGCACGAAGACGGCTACGAAACCATCATGGTGAATTGCAATCCCGAGACGGTTTCCACCGATTACGACACATCGGACCGCCTGTACTTCGAGCCGCTCACTCTGGAGGATGTTCTCTCCATCGTCGAGCGGGAGAAACCACAGGGCGTCATCGTGCAATTCGGAGGACAGACGCCCCTCAATCTGGCGCTGGAGCTTAAACGCAACGGCGTGCCGATCATCGGCACGGCGCCGGAATCGATTGACCTCGCCGAAGACCGCCGCAGGTTTGGCCGGTTGCTGGATGAATTAAAGATCCCGCAGCCGAAAAATGGCACCGCGCTCGTGCCCGAAGAAGCGGCTCGCGTCGCGGCTGATATCGGTTTTCCGGTTCTGGTGCGCCCGAGCTACGTGCTGGGCGGTCGCGCCATGGTGATTGCGTACGATTTGAATACGGTGCAGGAGTATGTGGCGCAGGCCGCGCTCATGGGCCCGGCGCGGCCCGTGCTGATCGACCAATTCCTCGAAGAAGCGACCGAAGTGGACGTTGACGCGCTCGCCGACGGAGAAGACGTAGTCATCGGCGGCGTGATGGAGCACATCGAAGAAGCCGGCGTGCACTCTGGAGATTCGTCTTGCGTATTGCCCCCGGTCAGTTTGTCGCCTTCGGTGCTTGCGCGGATCCGCGACTACACCAAGCGCCTCGCAAAAGCTCTGCAAGTCGTTGGGCTGATGAACGTGCAGTACGCGATCCAGCGCGACACGGTTTACGTTCTGGAAGTGAATCCGCGCGCCTCACGCACGGTCCCGTACGTCAGCAAAGCGACTGGAGTGCCGCTTGCAAAAGTCGCGGCGCGCCTGATGGCTGGAAAGAAATTGCGCGACATGAATTTGCCCGTTGTTACCACCGATGGCGTGGCGGAAATCGCCGTGCGTGATTATTACGCCGTGAAATCTCCCGTCTTCCCATTCAACAAGTTCCGCGGGGTGGACACGATTCTTGGGCCGGAGATGCGCTCGACCGGGGAAGTCATGGGCATATCCAAGAATTTCGGCCAGGCATTTGCCAAGGCGCAGCTCGCCGCGGGGCAGCGCCTGCCTCGCAAGGGCGCCATTTTCCTGAGCGTAAGCGACCACGACAAGCGGCACTTCGCCCCGCTCGCGAAAGAACTGCACGCTCTGGGATTCCGTCTGATCGCCACGCGCGGCACCGCGGCGGCTCTGGAGGCGGCCGGAGTTCCCGCGGAACCCGTCTACAAAGTGAATGAAGGCCGCCCCAACATCGTGGACCTGGTGAAAACGGGCAAAGTGGACATGGTCATCAATACTCCGCTCGGTCGCGAATCGTTCTATGACGAGAAATCCATCCGGCGGGCCGCGATTCGCTACAACATTCCGTGCATCACGACGCTCTCCGCGGCCAATGCGGCGGCCCGGGGAATTCGCGCGCTGGTGGAGCAATCGCTGGAGGTCTCGTCCCTGCAATCTCTTCACGCGAAGAAAGCCGCGGCGCCGCAACTGCCATCTTCCGCCGATTGAAGCTGACATGACAATTTCAAATTTGAAATAGGAATATTGATTTCGGACCGTCCGATGCAATTACAGGGAATCATTCCGGCGCTTACGACGCCTTTTGACGGGCAGGGCACGCTGGCGCTCGATCGCTTACGCGAAAATGTTCAGGCCTACAATCAATCCGGGCTATCGGGGTACCTGGCCATGGGGTCGACGGGCGAATCGGTTTTGCTCGATCGACACGAATTCGAGAAAGTGCTCGCAACGGTGCGCGAAGCGGCGGCGCCAGGGCGCGTCCTGATTGCCGGAACCGGTGTCGATTCCACCGCTGAAACGATTTCGCGGACGGCAGTGGCCGCGAAGCTTGGCTACCATTTTGCCCTGGTTTGCACGCCGTATTTTTTCAAGCCGATGATGAGCGCGGAAGTTCTTGCCGAACATTACCGGCGCGTGGCGGATGCCTCACCAATTCCCGTGCTGCTGTATTCGGTGCCGCAATTTACCGGGGTTGCCATCGAACCCGACCTGGCGGCGCGTCTCGCCGAGCATCCTAATATTGCCGGGATGAAGGATAGTTCCGGGAACGTGGATCGCGTCGTCGCCATCCTGGCTTCCGTCCCGGAAACATTTCAGCTGATGACAGGCGCCGCCACCACCGTCTATCCGGCGATGCAGGTGGGTGCGAGAGGCGCGATCCTGGCACTGGCCGATTTTCTGCCGGAGCTTTGTGTGGCACTTTACGGCGCGATTGCTGGGCACGACGCGCTCGCGTCTTTGGATCTGCAGCGGCGCATTCTGCGGGCCTCCAACCGGATCGTCGGAGCCATGGGGATACCCGGAGTGAAATACGCGATGGATTGCCGCGGATATTACGGCGGGCCGGCGCGCCGGCCTCTTCTGCCTCTCGATGAAGCGAAGAAGAGGGAAGTGAAATCGTTGATCGCGTCGCTTTTGCCAACGGGCGTCACAGCCTGAATCGCAACGAGTTCCATATCATCTAATTTGGTTCGGCAGGTTCGCGTTGCCGGACATCTGTGCCAACGGTATGATGGAGCGCCCCATGGAGTTTCACTGTATCCCGGCCGACGAGTTGCCCGGCTCCACGACGCTATACAAGACATTCCTAAATAATTTCTCCGGCGTTTCCGAGTTTTACGCGCACCCTCCAAATCTGAATGGAATTCAGCAAGCCGCCAAGGACGTCCGTCTGGACGACGCCGTTCGCCGGGCCGTCGTTGATGTGCTGCGGGTGCAGAACAAGGCCTTTGGCGTAGGTGAGGACGCTTTTCGGAATCTGGACCGCCTTCGCGACGGCGCGTTCGCAGTGGTAACAGGACAGCAGGTCGGACTGTTTGGGGGACCCGCGTACAGCGTTTACAAGGCGCTTACGGCTATTCATGTGGCGAGCGAAATGACCGCCCAGGGAATTAATTGCGTCCCGGTCTTTTGGCTTGCGACCGAAGATCACGACGTCGCCGAAGTGGACCATTGTTTCTTCGCCAAGCGAGGCGCGCTCGAGCGTTTCGATTTAAATCCGGTCGGTATCGCCGACCGGCGCGTGGGCGAGATTCCACTGGGCGAACCGGTCCGGGAACTAGTCACGCGCGCAGCAGCCATGCTCGAAGGTGGCCTTGCTGAAGAGGCCGCTCGGTGGCTTGCCGAGAGCTATCGGCCCGAGGAAACTTTCGGCTCCGCGTTTGCAAAGCTGATGGCAAGAATTTTTGCGGGCCGGGGACTGATCTTTCTTGACCCAATGTCGCCAGACTTACACAGGTTTTCCGCGCCTACGATGCTCCGCGCGGTGAAGGAGCACGAGCTTCTCGCCCGGGAACTCGTAGTGCGCTCGGCCGCGCTTGACCGGGCAGGATATCATGCGCAAGTGAAAGTAACCGATCAGAGCACGCTCGTCTTTCGTATCGTGGATGGGCAGCGCCTCGCCCTACGTCCCAGCAATGGTCAATTCATCGCAGGCGCCAGGAAGGAATCGGCTGCCGAAACTTTGCGCGCCGTTGAGACGGAACCGGGCGCATTCAGCCCCAGCGCTCTCCTGAGACCCGTGATTCAGGACACGCTCCTCCCGACGGTCGCCTACATTGGTGGGCCCGCGGAAATCGCCTATCAGGCTCAGACTTCGCTCGTGTACAGCAGGTTGCTCGGAAGAGCGCCGGCAATTTTGCCGCGCGCCGGGTTCACTCTGGTGCCCGCGCACGTCTCAAATCTGCTTAAGAAATATAATCTGGACGTTCGAGACGTTTTTGCCGGGCGCCATCGTCTTCGCGCCAAGCTGGAAGCCGAAGGCCTCCCGCAGGATCTCACCTCGCGATTTGAACAGGGCGAGAAAGCCCTTAAGGACATGCTCGAAGGTCTGCGCGGCCCGCTCGCAAAGCTGGACCAGACGCTGGTCGGCGCGCTCGACACCTCGACCGAAAAGATGCTGTACCAATTCAATAGTTTGCGCGCCAAGGCTGGACGCGCCGAAGGCTTCCGGACCGGCCTGGTGAATACCCATGAAAACGAGATCGCCAATATGTTGCTCCCAAACAACGAACTGCAGGAAAGGTCGCTTGCTTTCCTGCCGTTTCTTGCTTCGCAAGGCAGAGAGATTCTGGATCTCCTCGATGCGAACATCCATATTGGGACGGGGGAACATGGTATTCTGTATTTGCAGCCCGCCCTGAAATAGCGATTCTCCGCCGTATGTATTTTTCGACTCTCGCATCCAAGAGAAAATTCCCGGATTGCTTTGGCGTGGTAAGATTCGACTCAGAAATAGCAGACACTTAAACCTGCAATTGGAGGAAAGTCGGATGAAGGTCACGCCCGGAAAGCGCAAGGGTCTTGAGGCCGTTTCGGATTCGCGCGGAATTATTGCCGCTGCAGCCATGGACCAGCGCGGCTCTCTGAAAAGCGCCATCGCCAAGGACAAAGGAATCGACAAGAAGGCAGTCACCAGCCAGATGATGGCGGAATTCAAGGAAGCCGTTGTGCGCGTCTTGACCCCGCACGCGAGCGCGATCCTGCTCGATCCGGAATATGGACTCTCCGCCGCCAAACAGCGCGCCAAGAACGCCGGGCTTCTCCTTGCCTACGAAAACAGCGGCTATGACAATACGCAGCCCGGACGCCTGCCCGATCTGCTGGATCACTATTCGGTGCGCCGCTTGGTGGCCGATGGCGCCGACTGCATCAAGATTCTTCTGTATTACACGCCATTCGATTCAGCGGAAATTAACGACGTGAAGCATGCCTGGGTCGAGCGCATCGGGGCGGAATGCACTGCCGCCGACGTTCCATTCTTTTTGGAATTTGTGGGGTACGAGGAGGGAGCCGACGAAAAGGGCCTGGAATTCGCCAGGAAAAAGCCCGAGATCGTGACTCGCAGCATGGAAGAGTTCAGCAAGCCTCAATACGGAGTGGACGTGTTGAAGGTCGAGGTCCCGGTCACCATGACCTTCGTGAAAGGTACGCAATCGTGCAAGGGCGACTCGGCCTACACGCGTGACGAGGCCAAGGATTATTTCCGCAAGGCTGCCGCCGTCGCAAAGAAACCGTTCATCTATCTCTCCGCCGGAGTAAGCAACGACACATTTACCGAGACGCTCGACCTCGCCTCGGAATCCGGCGTCAATTTTTCCGGGGTCCTCTGCGGGCGCGCGACGTGGAAAGACGCCATCCCCGTCTATGGGAAGCAGGGCGTGAAGGCCCTCGAAGACTGGCTGAACGATCAGGGCGTGAAAAACATCAAGAACGTAAACGGCCGGCTGTCGGCGGCGAAACCGTGGTTCTCGTTCTACGGCGTGACGTCGGCGTCTGAGCTGGCGTAGGCAGTTCGGCTCGGGCGTAACTTTCGTTTCTTTTCATGACCGATTCGGCCAGCAACGCATTTGGTTCGCAGATTCAAACGTTGCAGGTCAAGACCACCCGCCGGACGCAATGGGTGAACATCACGGCGGAAATCGGGCGGCTCGTTGGCGCATCGGGCATCTCAACGGGAATCTGTCACCTGTACGTTCCCCACACCACGGCCGGAATCACAATCAACGAAGGCGACGATCCAGACGTCGCCCGCGATATGGAAGCCGCCTTTGACCGAATGGTTCCACGCGATGCCGGATACAAGCATTACGAAGGCAACTCCGACTCCCACATCAAAGCATCGCTCGTTGGGGCTTCGCAGGATGTCTTGATCGAAGGCGGCAAGCTTCTTCTCGGCAGGTGGCAAGCCATTTTTTTCTGCGAATTCGACGGCCCCCGAAACAGGGAACTGGTGGTAAAGATCCAGCCGGATCACATCCCGTAATGAGTCTGCCTGCTATGATACAGTTTCAAATTGATTATGCGACTCGGCGTCTACGTACAGGTCCCGTTCTGCCAGACCAAATGCACCTACTGCAACTTCCACACGGGTGTGTTTTCGAGCAGCCTGTACGCCCCATATGTTGATGCGGTTTGCCGCGAGATTGCCCAGCACTGCCAGTCGATGCGCAAGCTTGAAATTGCTCCGGTTCCCGAGGCCGTAGTCGATACGGTGTACGTTGGCGGCGGGACTCCGAGCCTGCTTGATCCAGACGGTCTTCGTCGAATTCTCGATGCAATTCGCACGTCGTTCGAGACCAATTTGGAAGAAGTCACGCTCGAAGCCGACCCTGAAACCATCACGCTCGAAAAAGCATCTGCCTGGCGCGATGCTGGGTTTGATCGAATCAGCATGGGCGTCCAGTCGTTCAACGACGCGGAACTTAAAGCCGCGGGTCGTATGCATCGCCGTGAAGACATTTACCGGGCGACGCAAATTCTTCGCGAGGCGGGGTTCCGGAACATTAGTTTCGATTTGATCGCAGGTTTACCACACCAGCGCGACGAATCCTGGGAAGAATCCGTCGTCCAGCTACTTTCAATGCGGCCCGAACATGCGTCAATTTACATGATGGAAATTGACGAGGGCAGCCGCCTCGGGCTTGAGGTCTTGCAGGGAGGGCAACGATACTCGGCGGCGGCAATTCCCTCTGACGACGCGATGGCGAATTTTTACGAGCGTGCCTGTGCGCGCCTGGCTGCGGCAGGCTACGTACACTATGAAATTTCCAACTGGGCGCTTCCTGACTTTGAATCACGACACAACTTGAAATACTGGCGGCGCGACCCGTATTTCGGATTTGGCGCAGGGGCGCATTCCTTCAACGGCACTCAGCGCTGGGCGAATGCTCACGATCCCGCGGCGTACGCGGAAACAATCTCGCATAATCAACTCTGCGTCGAGCAACTGGAGACCATCACTCCCGAGCAATCGCTGGAAGAGCAGCTATTTCTAGGGCTGCGGCAATTGCAGGGAATCGACCTCGAGTCCATCGAATCGAAGTACGGCGCGAATCTCCAATCGCGCATCCAGGAGTTGCGCGCGCAAGGTCTCGTCGAATGTCAGGGTACGCGGCTCCGGCTGGCTCCGGACCGCCTGACCATTTCCAATGAAGTGTTTATCAGCCTGCTGAATTAGCCCATTCCATTGAGTCGACGATAGCGGCATTCCTTCTGCTCTTCGGTATCAATTTCGTAACCTCCCTGGAAACCCATACGGAGGCGCTCACTGGCCCTGTGATATAAGAGAATTGCGAGTCCAGATCCGCCGCGATGTCCTCGAGGTCCTGTGGATTTCTCCTTCACCGACGAACAGCAGCAGCTCCGGCGCAGCGTTCGCGAATTTGCGGAATCTGAAATTGCGCCCCACGTTATGGAATGGGATGAGGCCTCGCGCTTTCCCACCGAGCTGATTCCGAAGCTTGCGGAAATGGGCCTGCTGGGTGTGATTTTTCCCGAAGAGTATGGCGGCGCGGGCCTCGGATACATCGAGTATGCGACTGTCATCGAGGAACTCTCGCGCGTCGATGGCTCCGTAGGCTTGATTGTCGCGGCTCACAATTCGCTGTGCTCGAACCACATTTACAAGTTCGGCAGTGAAGAGCAGCGCAAGAAGTACCTGCTGCCGCTCGCGGAGGGCAAGAAACTGGGATGCTGGTCGCTGACCGAACCGGAAGCGGGCTCGGACGCGGGAGGCACGCGCACCGTCGCCGTTCGGAAAAATGGCGGCTGGCTTCTGAATGGCGCGAAAACCTTTACGACCAACGGCCATTACGCTGATGCATGCGTGGCGATGGCCGTGACGGATAAGGACAAAGGAACGAAAGGGATTTCCGCTTTTATCATAGAGAAAGGCAATCCGGGTTTTCTCAGAGGGAAGAAGGAAAACAAACTAGGGATGCGCGCCAGCGACACTTCTGAGGTTGTCTTTAGCGATTGCTTCGTCCCGGAGGCGAATCTGCTCGGCGCCCAGGGGCTTGGTTTCGTGAATTCGCTCCAGGTTCTTGACGGAGGGCGGATTTCAATCGCTGCGCTGGCGCTGGGCATGGCGCAGGGCGCTTATGAAGCAGCCGCCAAGTACGCCAAACAGCGCAAGCAGTTTGGAAAGGCGATCAGCGATTTTCAAGCCATTCAATTCAAGCTGGCCGACATGGCCACGGAAATCGACGCGGCGCGGTGGATGGTTTATCGGGCGGCGTGGCTGGCGGATCAAAAAGGCCCGCGGTTCACGAAGGAATCCAGCATGGCAAAGCTGTATGCGAGCGAGGTCGGCGTGCGTGTGGCGAACGAGGCGGTGCAGATTTTTGGGGGATACGGATTCATCAAGGATTATCCCGCGGAGAAGTTCTACCGGGACTCCAAGCTGTGCACGATCGGCGAGGGCACCAGTGAAATTCAGCGCATGGTGATCGCTCGGCAGCTCTTGGAGAGCCGTTGATTTTTTTCTGAATGGGGATCGCGTCCCGGCGGTCTCGCCCTCTGTCTTTCATCTCTTCCGCCTCAAATTCGTGTTAATTTGTTTCGGCTCAACTTGTGGTTAGCGGAAATCAACAAGGCTCGGAATGGCGGCGCTTTTTTTGTGCGTAAGCGCTTCGGTCCGGCAGACTTTACGGATGACCTTGAACATCGAATCGTGGGCCGCGCAAATCTTCGCGGGGGATGTCCGCGCCATCGCCCGCGCCATCACAGCCATTGAGGACCACGATCCGCGATCAGAAGATCTACTGAAGCAGATTTTTCCTCATACGGGGCACGCGTACGTTGTTGGCGTGACTGGAGCCCCCGGAACCGGGAAGAGCACGCTGGTCGACCGCCTGTCCGCGCATTATCGCCGCGGCGGAGATACGGTGGGGATTATTGCCGTCGATCCAACCAGTCCTTATACCGGCGGAGCGATCCTGGGCGACCGTATTAGGATGCAGGGCCACGCAGGCGATGAGGGCATCTTTATCCGCTCGATGGCAACACGGGGGTTTCTGGGTGGACTCGCGCGCGCGACGGGTGACGTCGCAATTGTGCTCGATGCCGCGGGCAAGCGCTACGTGCTCGTGGAGACAGTGGGCGTCGGCCAGGATGAAGTCGATATCGTGCGGCTCGCGGACTGCACCATTGTTCTGCTGGTTCCGGGGCTTGGGGATGACGTGCAAAATATGAAAGCCGGGCTGATGGAGATTGCCGATATTTTCGTCTTGAATAAATCGGACCGCGAAGGCGTGGACCGCCTGGAATCGGAACTGGAAGCGATGCTGCAACTTGCCCCGGAACGCGATGGGTGGAAACCCAGGATCGTTCGCACGGTCGCGACAGAGAATAAGGGCGTCGAGGCAGTCGCCTTGGCCATCGCCGAATACAGGGAACGTTTCAGCACGGGCATTGGCCAAGAAGCAAAGAAGATCGAGCGTTGGAAGCGCCGCCTGCTCACGTTGGCAGAGGAAGTATTTCTGGAGCGCGCGATATTCGGGACGCAGGGACAAGCGGCGCTTGCTGAGCTGGCCCAGGAAGTCGCCGGCCGGAAAAAGGATCCCTATACCGCCGTTCGCGAATTGCTCGCGCGCGCGGAGACTTCGCGGGCCAGCCGATGAAACTGGGCAACCTGGAGTTCTGGCTCATCACCGACGGAACATTTCGCCTCGACGGCGGAGCGATGTTTGGCGTGATCCCGCGCCCCCTGTGGGAGCGCGTTTGCCCTCCGGACAGCCGCAATCGAATTCTGATGGCCATGAATTCGCTGCTGATCCGCGCGGCTGGGAAGTGGATTCTGGTCGAAACCGGTGCCGGAGATAAGTGGGACCCAAAACGCGCGGATATTTATGCGTTTGAAGGGCCGCCCCGCCTTCTCGATAAGCTCGCGACCCATGGCGTCCCGCCGGAAAAGATCGACATCGTGATCAACACGCACCTTCATTTTGACCATTGCGGCTGGAACACACGCGTTGTGAATGGGAAGGCCGTTCCTACTTTTTCCAATGCGCGATATATCGTCCAGCGCGGGGAAATCGAACACGCCAAGGATCCCAGCGATCGCGACAGGGCCAGCTATTTTCCGGAAAACTTCGTACCCATGGAAGAGTCGGGGCAGTGGTCGCTGCTCGGGGAAGACGCCGAAGTCGTTCCCGGCCTCGACCTGATCCGCGTTCCGGGCCACAATCGCGACATGATGTGCGTGCGCCTGACCGGCGCCGGCAAGACGGTCTTCTTTTTTGCTGATCTGATTCCCACGGCGGCTCATGTTCCATTTCCGTGGATCATGGGCTACGATCTGTACCCGCTCAAGACGCTGGAAAACAAGAAAAAACTGGTGCCTCAGGCGGCTCGCGAAGGCTGGCTCGTCATCTTCGGCCACGACGCGGTAACACCTGCGGGTTATCTCACGGAACAGAAGGGCAAGTATGTTCTCGAACCGGTTATGATCGATGTCTAAAATATTCCACGAAAAGGGACCTTCCCATGGCAAAGAAGAAAGCCTCCGCGAAACCGCGTGAAGCGAGCGCCGGCGCAATCCGAATTGGAATTATCGGCGGCAGCGGCCTCTACAGCATGCCCGGACTCCGCGATGCGCGCGAGTTGCGCGTAAAGACTCCATTCGGCGATCCGTCGGACGCGCTTGTTGTTGGAACTCTCGAGGGGAAGCGCGTTGCGTTTCTCGCGCGCCACGCTCGAGGACACCGTTTTCTCCCCACGGAAATCAACTACCGCGCCAACATCCACGCCATGAAACAAATCGGCGTGGAGAGAATCATCTCGGTGAGCGCGGTCGGATCGCTGCAGGAGGACCTCAAGCCGCTGGATTTCCTGATCCCCGATCAGTTCTATGACAAGACGCGACACCGGGTTTCCACGTTTTTTGGCGGCGGTGTGGTGGCGCATGTCGGGTTCGACAAGCCGGTTTGCCCGGTGCTCACGGGTGTTGTCGCCGACGCTTGCGATCGCGCCAGGGTGACGGTTCATCGAGGGGGCACGTATGTCTGCATGGAGGGACCGCAATTTTCGACCCTGGCCGAAGCGCATGTCCACCGCCAATTGCGCTTTGAAATCATCGGCATGACGAATGTCACCGAGGCGAAGCTCGCGCGCGAGGCGGAAATCTGCTACGTGACCGTGGCCATGATCACCGATTACGACTGCTGGCATCCCAGCCACGCCTCAGTCACCCTCGAGGAAATCATTTCCAATCTGAACAAGAATTCTGAAAATGCGCAGAATGTCGTTCGCGAAGCGGTCCGCTCGATGCCCGCGGATCGCGCCTGCAAATGCGGATCGGCGCTGAAGCACGCGATTATTACGGATCGGGGCGTCATCCCCGCGGCGGCGCGCAAACGACTAAGCGTCATCGCAGGAAAATACCTCACCTAGGGAGTCAGCTAATCATGTCTTTGCTCGTCGTGGGTTCGGTCGCGTTTGACGCCGTGGAAACGCCGCACGGGAAAGTGGACCGCATGCTCGGCGGCGCGGCCACGTATTTTTCCGTCGCCGCAAGTTTTTTTACCCACGTCAACCTTGTGGGAATCGTGGGGGCCGACTTCACGGAGAATGACGCGTCCATTTTTCAGCGGGCGGCGCATCGATACGCTGGGTCTGGAGCGCGCTGACGGGAAAACGTTTTTCTGGGCGGGGAAGTACAGCGAGAACATGAATGAGCGAACGACTCTGGCGACGGAATTGAACGTGTTCGCCGATTTCAAGCCGACGCTGCCGCCGCTCGTACAAAGCTCTTCAGAGCATATTTTCCTCGCGAATATTCATCCGGCGCTGCAAAGTTCGGTCCTGCATCAGGTGACCCGGCGGCCGAAAGTCGTCGCGCTCGATACCATGAATTACTGGATCGAAGCGCACGCCGAAGGAACTGCGCGAAACTCTGCAGCATACCGACATTCTGATGATCAACGATTCGGAAACCCGCCTGCTTTCGAACGAGCACAATCTGCTGCTCGCCGCGCGCCACATTTTCAAACTTGGCCCGAAGGCGCTGGTCATCAAGCGGGGCGAGCACGGCGCGATGCTGGTCCACCAGAACCGGACGTTCAGCGTTCCGGCATTTCCGCTCGAACAAGTTCACGACCCGACGGGCGCGGGCGACACCTTTGCAGGCGGCTTTATGGGATACCTGGCAAGCGTGAAACGCATGAACGATGCGGAACTCCGCCGCGCGATGGTCTACGGCTCGGTGATGGGAAGCTTCGCGGTGGAGAAGTTCGGCCTGGACCGTCTGCGAACCCTGAAGCGCGCGGAGATCAAGGCCCGGGCCAGGCATTTTTACAAGATGACGCAATTCACGCTGTAGAGCCCCGGCGCATGGAGCTTGGTAACACGCTGGGCACCCGGTCTTGCCCCGGCTGTCCGTGCGATTCCCGCGCGCGTTGTATACTTCTTCGCGTTGCCCTCTCCCATGCCTAAACCTCTCAAGCCGCTGGCGCTCGTCCCGGGAAGCACGATTGCCGTGGTCGCGCCGGCAAGTGCCGCCAAGGAGGACCGCATCCGCGAGGGTGCGAAAATCTTGACCAGCTCGACTACCGGATAACCGAATCGGTCGACGGATCGCGAACCGGACGGATATTTTTCCGCGACCGCTGGAGACCCGGCTGGCGGAATTGCAGGAGCGCTCTGACGCGGCAGGAAATACGAGGCGTCTTTTGCTCTCGCGGCGGATATGGCAGCGCGGAGCTTGTGGACAAGCTGAAGACCGCGAAAATGAAACAGGCCCAAAATATTCTGCGGATTCAGCGATCTGACCTCGCTCCATATTTTCCTGTGGCAGAAGCTCCGTTGGGTCACGTTTTACGGGCCACTGGTCGCGGGCGGTTTTGACGCGGGCGCCAATGCCACCGGCGGCTATGATCCCGATACGTTCATGTGCGCGATGACCGCGACGCACAGCGCATGGTCGACGCCGCTGGGGGGTGAAACGCCTGGCGCGCGGCACGGCTTCGGGGACACTGCTGGGCGGATGCGTCACGCTGATCGAAACTTCGATCGGCACGCCGTGGGAACTGGATACGCGCGGCGCAATTTTATTGCTTGAGGATCGCGGCGTGAAACCCTATCAACTGGACCGCATGCTGTTGCACCTGAAGCAGGCGGGGAAATTCAAAGGCGTGCGCGGAATTGTGCTCGGCGAATTTCCGGAATGCGATGCGCCGGAGGGAAGCACTGTGTCGGTAATGGATGTCTGCAAGCGCATTCTGGGGCCGCTGAAGATTCCCATCGTTTACGGCGCGCCGGTGGGACACACGCCGCGCCCGATGCTGACGCTTCCGCTGGGGGTTCGCGTGCGGCTCCACGCGACCGGCGAAGGGCGCCTCGATATTCTGGAGCCGGCGGTGCGCGCATGACGCGACCAATGCATTTTCATCTCTCCGGAATTGGCGGCGCGGCCATGGCGCCGCTCGCCGGAATGCTGGCCGAGAGCGGCCACCGCGTGACGGGCTCGGATGCGGGCGTCTATCCTCCGGCATCGACGCTGCTCGAAGGCCTGGGCATTCGCTGGACCAACGGTTTCGACGCCGCCAATCTCGATCCCGCCCCGGACATCGTTGTGATCGGCAATGCGCTCTCGCGCGGGAACCCGGAAGTCGAATACGTCCTGGACCGGAAAATCCCTTACCGCTCGCTCCCGCAAACGCTCGAGGAATTCTTTCTGCCGGGCCACGACTCGCTGGTGGTGACCGGGACGCACGGCAAGACGACCACAACCTCGATGCTGTCGTGGATTCTGCATCACGCGGGGCGGCGTCCGAATTTCCTGATCGGCGGAGTCGCCGAAAATTTCGGCCGCAGCTTCGGGCTGGGCGGCGGAGAACGAGTTCGTCCTCGAAGGCGACGAGTACGATTCCGCATTTTTCGACAAGGCGCCGAAATTTCTGCATTACCATCCCGACGAAGTCATCATCACCTCGCTCGAATTCGACCATGCGGACATTTATGCGGACCTCGCCGCCATCGAATTGCAATTTCGGAGAATGGTGAATCTGGTGCCCCGGCGCGGGCGCATCGTCGCCTGGGGAGAGAGCGAAACGGTTCGCGGCGTCGTGCAAAAGGCGTTTTGCCCGGTCGAAACCTACGGCTTCAGCCCCGGCGTGGACTGGCTCGCCGGCGACGTGGAATTTACCGAAGGCGAAACGCGATTCCGTGTGTCGCACCAGGGAACGGAAGTCGCGCGCGTGCGGATGCTCCTTGCCGGCCGTCACAATGTTCTCAACGCGCTTTCCGCGATCGCGATCGCTCACGGCCGCGGCGTCAGCGGATCTGCCATCGAAGACGCGATGGCGACTTTCCGGGGCGTCCTGCGGCGGCTGGAAGTGAAAGGGGAAGCGTCGGGAGTGCTGGTGGTCGATGATTTTGCGCATCATCCGACGGCGATTCGCGTCACGATCGATGCGGCGCGCAATCGCTGGCCCGGCCGGCGTCTCTGGGCGGTCTTCGAACCTCGTTCGAACACGATGCGCCGAAAAGTATTTGAGGCCGACCTCGCCGCTTCGCTTTCCACGGCGGACGCCGCCGTCCTGGGCGCCGTGAATCGCGCCAATCTTCTCGGCGACGAGGAGCGCTTGTCTCCCGAGCGAGTTCTCCAAGCCATTCGTTCCGCCGGACGAAGGGCGGAGGGATTCGAATCCGCGCAATGAGATTGCCGAATTCCTTGCCGGCGGAAACCCGGCCGGGCGACGTGGTCCTGGTGATGTCCAACGGCAGCTTTGACGGCCTGTGCGGCAAGCTGCTGGCAGGCTGCAGGAACGCGGCGCTCCGGCAGGGAAGTTGAAGGGATGAATTCTGAGCGGTCGAACCTGGCGACGCGCGCTGGTGCTCGCGGCCGCGGTGTTCTTCGCGCGGCCGGCGCACGCAACCATCGATTACGCGGTCTCCGTCGCGCACCCGGAGAGGCACATCTTCAATGTGACGATGCATATTCCCGGCGTGCACGATCAGGTCACGCTGCAGATGCCCGCATGGAATGCCCTTTACCAAATTCGCGATTTTTCTTCGCACATGATGCAGGTGAGCGCCCGGGACGACTGCCGGGAAGCCGCTTCCCATCGTGAAGCTCGACAAACAGACCTGGCGGGTGACGGGCAACGGCGCCGTCACGGTGAGCTATCCCATTTATTGGGACGATCCGGGCCCGTTCAGCTCGCAGCTGAATCCCGACCACGCGTTTCTCAATCTGGCCATGGTGCTGTTGTACGTTCCCGACCGCCGGGCAGAGGACACGCGGGTCGAGTTTGACGACGTGCCCGCGGAAACTGGCGCGTCGGCAGTCGAACTCGACCGGCGCTCAGGCTGCGGCGCGTAGGCAGCTACAAGCGCATACGTTGCGCCCAGCTATGACGCGCTGGTGGACGCTCCGGTGGAGATTGGCCAGTTCGACGAATTTCGCATCGAGGCGGGAGGCAGGCCGATTCGGATTGTCGTTCACGGCGATTCCGGCGACCGCACGAGGCTTACCGATGCGCTGAAGCGCATCGTCGATTACCAGGTGTCACTGATGGGCGGCGCGCCATTTCGCGAGTACATGTTTTTGTTTCACGTGGGACCCAATTTCGGCGGCGGCGGGATGGAGCATTCGAACTGCACGGCGATCTCCGCCGACATTCCCGCCCAATTGCCAAGCTATTCGGCGCACGAATTTTTCCACACCTGGAATGTGAAGCGGATTCGTCCGCAGTCCCTCGAACCGGTGGATTACACGAAGGAGATGTGGACGCGCTCGCTGTGGTTTGCCGAGGGCGTAACGAACACCTACGAGACCTATACCCTGGTGCGCACGGGGCTTTGGTCCCCGCAGCAGTTCTACGGCAACCTGGCGGCGCAGATCAACGAACTGGAATCTCGTCCCGCGCACCAATGGCAAAGCGCCGAGCAATCCAGTCTCGATGCGTGGTACGAAAAATATCCGCTCTATAACGCGGCCCGGAGGAAAGCGTCTCCTACTACAACAAGGGGCAGATCGCTGGGCGTCATGCTGGATATCCTGATCCGGGACACGACCGACAATCGCGCCAGCCTCGATGACGTGCTGCGCACGCTGAATGTGGAGTACGCGCAACGCGGGCGGTTTTACAACGAGAGTGAGGACTTGCGCGCCGTGGCGGAGGACGGTGATTCGCGAGAAGTCTCCTGCGGCCGATGCGGATCTCGGCGATTTTTTCAGGCGATATGTTTCGGGGACGGATGAAATTCCGTTCGCGGATTTTCTGGGCCGCGCCGGGACTGGCGATTCGGGATACCGGGCAGCGCCGCGCCGCATTTGGTTTCGCGATCAATCGGGAAGGGAACGGGCCTGCTACGGTGGGGTCGGTGGAAATGGACAGCGCGGCCGCAGCGAGCCGGGCCTGAAAGAACGGAGATATTCTGCTTGCGCTCAATGGCGAGGCGGTCCCGCGCTGCTCCGGACCGATGGCTGCGCGATCATCAGCCGGAGGAACGTGTCACGGTGAAAGTCCGCCGGGCCGGCGAGGAAATGGAATTTTCCTTCGCCCTCGGCAGGCAGACGGACGCGATTTATCAGATCACGGAAATTCCAGACGCTACTGAGAAACAGCGCCGCATCCGAAACGGCATCCTGCACGGCGTCACCGACCCCGCGCAGATGATTCGCACAGCCATCGTCGCTGTATTTTTGAGCCTCTACACCCTTGTGCTGGGGCCTCCGCTCATTCTGTATACGCTCGTGACGCGGTCGGCGGACCTGATGTATTGGGTGGGAGTGAAGGGCCTGGTCTTCATCACGTGTGTTGCGGGGTTGCGGGTGCGGGTGGAAGGCCTGGAGAATATTCCGGCCGGAGTTTGCATGTTTGCCGCCAATCATACGAGCAACGCGGATGCGGCGGCAATCGTCGGGAGCGATTCCCCGGCGTCTTGCGATTTTCGGCAGGAAAATCCCTTTTTGATATTCCCATCGTCGGCCTTGCGTTCCGGCTGGCGAAATTCGTTCCAGTGGACCGCGGCAATCGCGAAGCCGCGACTGGCATCGCGTCAAACAAGGCGGTCGAGTACATCAAGACCGGTTCATCGTTCCTGGTCTATCCGGAGGGAACCCGCAGTCCCGACGGCCGCCTCTGCGCTTCAAGAAAGGCGCCTTCGTCATGGCCATCGAAGCGGGCGTCCCGATTGTCCCCGTGGCCTGTTCGGGCGCGCACCGCGTGATGAAGAAAAATTCGCTGGTCATTCATCCGGGAAAAGTCACGGTGCAATTTGGAAAGCCGATCGATGCCGCAGGTTATACCGTCGAACAGCGGGACGATCTGGCAAGGCGTGTTCACGATGCGATCGCGGCCCAGTTGCCCGAAGATCAGAAGCCGGCAAGCTCAGCCGAATTTGAAAACGTGAGATTTGAAATTTCAAATCTCATGTGGCTGGATTCATTTTCCGCCACTTTTCATTCGGTCCATTTCCCCCGCCAGGTGGCGCAATGTCTTTTGCATCTCAGGCAGGCGCTTGAGCGCCGCGATGACTTTCAACCACAATTTATTTTCCAACACCGGGTACCCGGAGTGCACCGCGCCGGGAGGAACATCCGGGTGCATCCCGCTCTGCGAAGTGATGATGGCGCCATCGCCGATTTCCAGGTGTCCGGCGGTACCCGACTTGCCCTGCCAGGATGCAGCTGTTTCCGACGCGCGTGGATCCCGCAAGCCCCACCTGGCCGCAAAGAATTGCATCTTCGCCGACTTCGCAGGCGTGGCCCACCAGCACCAGGTCATCGATTTTCGCGCCCCGTCGGATGCGCGTCTCTCCGACGGTCGCGCGATCGATGCAGGAGTTGGCCTGGATTTCCACGTCGTCTTCGATCACCACGGGTGCATGCTGCAGGATCTTGTGCCAGCGTGCCGTCGGCGCGCTTTGCAAATCCAAATCCGTCGCCGCCAATGACGACGCCGTTCTGCAGGATCACGCGATTTCCGATCCTGCAGCCTTCTCTCACAACCGTTTGAGAATGCGCGAGGAAATCGTCGCCGATTTTGGTGTCCCGATAAATCGTCACCAGGCTGTGAAGCACGGCGTTGCGGCCGATTTCCACTCCCTCATCTACGAAGCAATAGGGGCCAATGTGCGCGCCTTCTCCGATTTTTGCGGACTTCGCGATAATCGCCGTAGGGTGAATTCCGGGAAGATACGTCTGCGCGGGGTGGAAGAATTCAACCGCTCGCGCGAAATCCAGATACGGGTTCAAGGAACGCAGCGCGGAAAGAGCCGGCAGAGCGGGATCGCGTCCGATGGCCACCTTCTGGTCCACAAACACCGCCGAGGCGCGCGTGGTCGCCAGTTCCCGGGCATATTTCGGATTGGAGAGAAACGTGACTTCTCCGGCCTGGGCTTCTTCGATGCCCGCGACATCCAGGATTTCAATTTGCGCGTCGCCTTCGAGCGTGCAGCCCAAGCGAGCGGCCAGGTCGCCGAGTTTCATATTGCGATCTCCTTCATGGAGCTGATTGGCAGGCTGAAGCATGCCCGCACGACGGATCGTTCACTCTACCTCTTTCAATTTGCAAATCACAAATTTCAAATCTGAACTTTCTGGGAATGATTCGGCCCCGGTCGCGGGAAAGAATGCATAGTCACTCAGCGAAAAGCCCGGGTTGAGCGGGGGGCGCGGCTGCTTTCCGTCTTGCAATCCCCACGACGCCCAAGACCGTCATTTCGGAGAGCGCCGTTCGAGGGATGAAGATTTTCAGGGTCGTCCCGTGCAGGTCCGGCGGAGTGATCTGTACGCCGCGATCGAGGAGGGAAAGCAGGTCGTTGGGCACGACGCCCTCGATGCAATCGTTGTCGCGGAATTTGAGACGGACCCATAGCCCGTCGAGCTTGGGCCTGGAAAGAAACGCTTTGCGTTCCGGCTCGAAATCGTTCGCGAAGTCGCGCACAAAATAGACGCCGCGCACGTCCTTGACGGCGAAATTCCGATGCTCACCCTCGGGAGTGAGAAGATCTATTTCCTCGGTGTCTCCGAGTTTGCTCGGATTCAGGTAACCGCGTAGCGCGGTCCGATCGAGCAGAAGTACGACGACTTTTTTGTGTGTTGAAGCTGGGGCGCGTAGTTTCACGGAGGTGGCTGTATGCTCCCGGCTGCCCGTGCGCGGGCATTTGAAGCACGTTGAGATGAGGACCTGAAGCGCAGGCCTTGCGAGTTCACTTGAGTTATGTTATCTTAGGCGGTCTTTGAGTGTCAAGTGTTTATTAATCAAAGGCTTAGACCTTTGATTGGACTGAGGCTTTGAATGGGGGCCTCGACCTTTTGACCCATATTCACACCCACAAGAGGCAGATTCTCAAGTCCGCCTCCATCATTAGCATCATCACCTTTGTCAGTCGAATTCTCGGATACGTCCGCGATCAGCGGCTAACTCTGCTGCTGGGGACCACGGGAATCGCCGATTCGTTTGTCCTGGCGTACCGGATCCCGAACATCCTTCGCCGCCTGGTGGGGGAAGGATCGATGACGGCATCCTTCATTCCAGTATTCACCGACTACATGAGGAACCGTTCCCGGGAAGAGACCTGGGCTTTTGCAAACCGCTTATTCTGGACATTCTCCGTGATTTTGGCCGCGCTGACGGTTCTTGGGATCATCTTTTCGCCGCTGATCGTTCGGCTGTTTTCAATGTTCGGAAAGAATCAAGTCCAGATTGAGGCCGTCTATCTGAACCGGCTGATGTTCCCGTACATCCTGTTTATTGGGATGGCGGCGCTGGCAATGGGAATCCTGAATTGCTTCCACGTGTTCGGGATGCCCGCTGCTACCCCCATCCTTTTGAACATCTCGTTCATCGTTTTTTCCACGGCGGCCGTGTGGAAGTACTTCGAGAGTCCGGCGGCGGCGCTGGCGGTCGGTGTGCTGGTGGGCGGAATCTTCCAATTCTTTCTTCAGGTGCCGCAACTTGTCCGCCGGGGAATGAGTTTTCAATTCAACATTTCGTTTACGGATCCCGGAGTACGCCGCGTCGCGCGCCTCATGGTGCCCGGCTTCATTGGGATGGGAATCGCGCAGATTAATCTGCTCGTAGACACAATTTTCGCAAACGCGAAAATCATGCCGGAAGGAAGCTTGATCTCGCTCTACGTTGCCGATCGCGTGACGGAGTTGGTCCTGGGAGGGTATGCTATCGCGGTGGCGACGGCGATTCTTCCGATGATGTCGCATCAGGTTTCCGCGGGCGACTACGAGGGGATGAAAAGAACATTTGGATTTGCCCTGCGGATCGTATCTTTTATAACTATACCGGCCGCGGTCGGCCTGGTGATTCTCCGTGAGCCAATCGTGCAGGTATTGTTCCAGCACGGGGTGTTCGTCGCGGAATCCACCCGTTTAACGGCGCGCGCTTTGCTGTATTATTCGATGGGGTTGCCCGCGTTCGCGATGGTGAAGCTGATTGTTCCGGCGTTCTATTCGACCCAGGATACGAGCACGCCTGTGCGTGTCGCGGGAATTACGGTTCTTGTGAATATCGCGCTGAACGTCTTTTTTCTGCTGTATTTCTTCGCGAAGTTTAAGAACGGAAGTCCGGCGCTGGCGAGCGCCCTGGCCGGATATTTCAACGTCGGCGTCCTGTTCGTTGTATTCCGGCTGCGGTTCGGGCGATTGGGAACTTGGGAAATCCTGCTGTCGTTGGGAAAAATTGCGGTCTGCGCGGCCATGATGGGAGTCGTTTGCTGGAGCGCGCTGCGGTACTCTCAATTCGATATGATCGAGCATTTTTTCCCTCGCCTGCTGGTGTTTGTTTCCCTGATTGTGTCCGCGACGCTGACGTATCTGGGGCTCGCGTGGGTGTTCCGATGCAACGAGCTGAGCGAAGTTTACGGCATCGCTTTTCACCGGGAGGGTGCGGTAGCGGGAAAGACCGGCTGGACCGGATAGACGGACGGGTGCGGGCCCTGCTTTTTCGCTGAACCATTTGGGCAAAGCGTGGAGCCCGCCGGAATTAAGCTATGGATACAACCATCCATGTTTTTCTGACATACGTGCGCGTCGAAAAGGGGCTGGCGCACAATACGATCCTTGCCTATGGGCGGGACTTGAAGCGATTCAGCGCATTTCTCGCCCAGCGCCGGAAGCGCCAGATCAAGGAAGTGAGCCGCGAAGACGTCGTCGATTTTCTTTCCAGCCTTTACAAAGCGAAGATGGACAGCAGATCCGTGGCGCGCTACCTGGTTTCGATGCGGAATTTTTTCAAGTTCGCGGTCATGGAAGAGTTGATTCCGCTGGATCCAACGGAAAATCTGGAATCTCCGAAGGTTCGCCAGAGTTTGCCGACCTATCTTCGCCAGGACGAAGTCGAAAAGGTCCTTGCCGCTCCCGATCCGTCCACGCCGCTCGGTTTGCGCGATCGGGCCATGCTGGAGGTGCTTTACTCGTCGGGTCTGCGCGTTTCCGAATTGTTGAACCTGCGCATCTCCGATCTGGATCTGAGGCTCGGTTGCGTGCGCTGTATTGGCAAGGGGGATAAGGAACGGCTTGTGCCTATTGGGCGCAAAGCAATAGCCGCGGTGGAGCAATACATGGCCCTCGTCCGTCCCCAATTTGTCCGGCCCAGCAGTCCACCGCCGCATAACCAGGTTATTTTTCTGACGCGGAATGGACGGCGCCTCAGCCGGATCAGCATTTGGAAGATTATTCATGACTACGGAACACGGGTAGGTTTGCGCGGACGCCTCACTCCGCATAAACTGCGTCACAGTTTTGCCACGCACTTGCTGGAAAGGGGCGCGGACCTGCGCTCGGTTCAGCTCATGCTGGGCCACGCGGATATATCCACGACTCAGATTTACACGCACGTGGTCGAGGAGCGCCTGAAGCAGGTCTACAAGGCCCATCACCCGCGCGCGTGAAGGCCAACGATCCATCCACGGAGAACGTTCCGTGAGACAAAAAATCGATCGGGGAAGAGGACGCCGAAAGGCGTCGCGCGCTCTTTCCCGGGGACGGGAAACGCATGCCTGATTATATGTACCAGTTGGAGAGCCGCCTCTCCGCCGAACAGCGCGCGGCCCTGGTTCGCGTTCAGGAGCTTGCCGTCGCCAGTGAAGCCAATCTCTACCTTGTCGGTGGCGCCGTTCGCGACTTGATTTCCGGAATGCCCATCCGCGATCTGGATTTCACCGTGGAGGGAAATGCGTCGCGGATCGTCCGGGAACTTGAGAAGGGCGGAGCGCAGGTGACCAGCCAGGACGAGACACTGCGCTCGCTGGAACTGGTTCTTGCCGGAGACGTGGAAGCGGGTATTTCCGCGGCGCGCGATGAAGTCTATGCGCGCCCCGGAGCAAAATTCGAGGTCCGTTTTTCGACCATCATGGAAGACCTGAAGCGCAGGGATTTTTCCATTAACGCCATCGCGATCTCCCTGAACGCGAATTCGAGGGGGCTGCTGCTCGACCCCACCAATGGGCTTGCGGATCTTGAGCGACGCGAAGTTCGGGCGCTCTCGATCCATAGCTTCACGAATCAGCCGGTCCGGCTGTTGCGCGCGCTGCGCTACGAGGCGCGCATGGACTTCAAAATGGATTCCCGCACCGCCGATTGGTTCAAGCTGGCCATCGAGCGCAACCTGCAGGAGACGATCTCTCCGGAAGATGCCGGAAGTGAACTCCGGCAAGTTGCTCGTGAAGAAAGGCCGGTCGCGATCCTGAAGGCCTGGGAGTCGCATGATCTGCTCGAGGTATTGCACCCGCAGCTCGCTAAGCGTCACCCGGATTATGACGCGATCAACAGGATTACCCGTGTGCGCGACGATCTGACGGCCTCAGGGTTCCGTGCCCGTCTGATCGCTCCCGTCACACTCGCCATCCTGGGCCGGGTGAAGGATCGCGAGCGTTCCGCTGTCCTCGGCCGGATGTCACGGGGAACAGCGGAACGCCATGCCGTGGAAAACCTCGAATCCGAATCCTTGAAGGTCGTCAAGCTGCTGACGGGGCCCAAGACCGCGTCCGTCCCCGATGCATATGCGTTTCTCGAGAAAACGCCCGTGGATTTCCTGGCGTATATCCTCGCGGAGTCGTCGAATTCGAAAGCCGTCGGGAAGATTCGAGCCTATTTGAATAAGTGGAGGCCAATTCGCCAGGCCCTCCCCGGCGTTGCCGCTGAACTGGAAACTTTGGGACTGGAACGAGGACCAAAGTTCGACAAAGTCATCGAGGATTTCTTCCACGCTCAATTGCTTGGCCGTGCGCGCAAACCCGAAGATCGTACCAAGGTCCTTCGGAAGCTTGCGGGAATAAAAGAACCCTCAAAGAAGGTCGAAGAAAAAAAGAAACCGGAAAAGCCAAAGAAAAAGGGGAGTCCGGATTCCCCGCCAGAAAGTCCATCGCCGGCCGAAGCCGCGAAGTCCAAGGCAGCGCCCGCTGCGCAATCAGCGCAGGCGAAAGGCGGGGCAAAGACCGGCCCAAAGAAAAAATCTCCGGTAAAGAAGAAATAGGCGGGCGGATGATTTCGGACTTAACGCGACTCGGGTCGCTAAGATTTCCCGCTTAAGAGAAAAGAGGCCGGGAGAAGATGTCCTCGCCCGGCCTCCGTGTATTCTACGCTTATTTACTGAGTCCATGCCGCGCGGACCGGCTGGCCGACCAGCAATGCCGGGTCAGCACCCTTCCGCGGGACGAACTTCTGCGGGCGGCCACCCCACACTTCTGCAGTGTAGAGGTTGCCATTCTGGTCGACGCTGAACTGGTGAGTTCCCCACAGACCGCCCGGCTCGGGGGTCATGGTGCCCCACGAAGCCAGCAGCCTGCCTTCAAGGTCGAACTTGTAGAATTTGAAGTTCCCGTGACCGTCCGACGCCCAGAGGTGCTGGTCCGCGGCCATGTAAATGTGATACGTGGCGGTGGGTCCGTCGCCGAGGTACCACTGGGTAAGGAACTTCCCGTTCTCGTCAAAGACCTGGATGCGCCGGTTGCCTCGGTCGTTGACATAGAGCCGGCGCTGGTTGTCGATGGCGATGCCATGGACGGTATTGAAATAATTTGGCCGCATCTCATGGCCGCCCTGCGCGCCCCTCTCCCCCCACGCCATCAGGAACTTGCCGTTCTTGTCGAATTTCACGACGCGGGTTTCCTCATAGCCATCGGTGACGAAGAAGGTGCCGTCCGGCAGCCACGCGATATCGGTCTGGCGGCCGAAGGTCTCGCTGGCCGGACCGGTCTTCGTTGTATACGAGGGCTTTCCGGTATTGCCGGTCATGACGGCGTTTCTCTCGGTCGTTGTGTTCAATGTTCCAATCGTCTGGAGCAGTTTTTTCCCGTCGTTGCTGAATATTCGGATGACCTGGTGGCCGTCATCGATGGCCCACACGCGTTTTTCCGGGTCATATGGGTTTATCAGAATCTTGTGAACCCGGCCCTGGGATAGCACGTTCGCGTCATCAGGCTTGAACAGCGAATCCCACTGGGTCCACGCTTCTTTCACATTTCCCTGGCTGTCGAATACCGTAATGATATGTTTCCACCGGTAATCCTTTCCGTCGACGCCCTTGTAGTCGTCGGAGGCTTCGCCCGGACTGGCGTAGGGACCCACGGAGGCGTTCCGCGCGTACATGCCGGTCCCGGGAACTTGCAAGTGCACGGGCAGGCCTAATGCGGTCGTAAGCTCGGCGAATTGGGGCTTGATCTTCGTTACGTCGGGCAGTTCGCCTCGCATCGCCACAAAGATGCGATCCGGGTTTTGTGCGAACACACCCTGGACCGCTCCCCACGTCCAGCCCTTTTCTTCGGGAAACAATTCAGCCAACGGCTTCGGCCAATTTGGATCCACGCGATACGGGCCATCCACCAGTTCATCACTCGGGTTCGCGGGATCAACCCACTGACCCGCCTGCGGCCGGGGCGCGGCAGCCGCCCCGTTGTGCGAGAAGATTACCAACGCTAAGATGCCGATACCGGCACAGACCAGCATCGCGACAAGAATCTTTCGGCCATACACGTTCATTGAGTTTCCTCCTATGTCTCGGATATTGTGCGCTTGTCAAGATTTCACGATGTGGCACGGTTTCAATCCTGCGGCCCCGTCCGCGCCACCGATCAATTCAATCTTTCATTGACTTATAAGCTGGCTTACTGGATAGGGAAGTGAGCGGCGTCACACATCGATGTGACCGGGAACACTTAATGCCGATGCGCCAGAATCCGTCTAGCGCGCGAATGTCCTGTACATGTCAACGCAAACCGGGAATCGATTTCCGGAGCAAGGACCACCTTGCGAGAATCGGCCTCGGCAAAATGGTCCACAACTCCGTAGCCAAATTTCGCGCGCGCGACTAGAATAGCATCCAGCATGGAAACTCCCAGATTCGTTCATCTGCATCTGCACACGGATTACAGTCTCCTGGATGGGGCATGCGACCTCGAAGAGGTCGTCGACGAAGCCGCTCGGCGGCATATGCCTGCCGTCGCGGTCACCGATCACGGCAACCTGTTCGCGGCGGAATCCTTTTACCACGCGGCCAAGACGCGGGGCGTCAAACCGATCATCGGTTGCGAAGTTTACGTCGCCAAGGGAAGCCGCCACGATCGCGGAGAATCCACCGAGCGCGAATCCGGAAACGGCCACGGAGGATCTCCTGCGGAGCCGGGCCAGCGCGGCACCAATCACCTCGTCTTGCTCTGCGAGAATTCGGAAGGATATCGCAATCTGATCAAGCTGGTGTCCGCCGGATTCCTGGAGGGTTTCTACTACAAGCCGAGAATCGATTACGACCTGCTTGCCAAACACAGTAGCGGGCTGATCGCACTGTCGGCGTGTCTGCGCGGCCCCGTCACCGAGAATCTGGTTGAGGAATGTCCGGTGCAGGCGCGCGAAGCCGCCTACCGCCTGCGTGACATTTTCGGCAAGGGAAATTTCTTCCTCGAAATTCAGGACCAGGGCCTGGAGATTGAAAAGAGAATCAATCCTCAAATCGTCAGTCTATCGAAAGAGACCGGCATTCCCTTGGTTGCGACCAACGATTGCCATTATCTGACTCACGCGGATGCCCGCGCGCAGGAAGTCCTGCTCTGTATTCAAACCGGCAAGACGATGAGCGACACGCATCGAATGAAATTCGCCACCGACCAGTTCTTTTTCAAGACCGCGGAAGAAATGGCTCGTGTGTTCGGCGAAATTCCCGAAGCGCTCGAGCGCACGGTGGCCATCGCGGAACGCTGCAGCGTCAAGATTGACGCCGTGCAAAACTCATTTCCTGACTTTCAAGTCCCCGAAGGTCAGACCGTCGACTCTTATTTTGAATCAGTTGTTCGCAATGGCTTTGCGCGCCGCGTGCCGGTCCTCGAGGCGCGCTTGAAAGCCGGCCAGTTGCGCAAGACCCTGGCCGAATACGAGACGCGGCTGACGAATGAGATCCGCATGATCCAGCAGATGCGCTATGCCGGGTATTTCCTGATCGTCTGGGATTTCATCCGCTACGCGCGGTCGCAGGGAATCCCGGTGGGGCCGGGAAGAGGCTCGGCCGCGGGCAGTCTGGTCAGCTACGCGATGCAAATCACCGACGTCGACCCGCTGCAATATGACTTGCTGTTCGAGCGCTTCCTCAATCCGGAGCGCGTTTCCATGCCCGATATCGACATCGACTTTTGCATGAGGCGTCGCGGCGGGGTCATCGACTACGTCACCGAAAAATACGGCCGCTCGAACGTCGCGCAGATCATCACGTTCGGAACAATGGCGGCCAAGGCCGCCATCAAGGACGTGGGTCGCGCGATGGATTTGCCCTACGGCGAAGTGGACCGCATCGCCAAGCTCGTCCCCAATCAGCTCAATATCACGCTGGACGAAGCGCTCAAGCTGTCGCCGCAGCTTAAAAGCCAGATCGATAGCGATGCGCGATACAAGGACATGATGGAAGTGGCGAAGCGCCTGGAAGGCCTCGCGCGGCACGCTTCCACGCATGCGGCCGGCGTGGTCATCTCTCCCGAACCTCTCACAAATATCGTCCCCCTGTATAAGTCGAACCGGGATGAAATCACGACGCAGTACGACATGAAGGGCCTCGAACATATCGGCCTGCTGAAAATGGATTTTCTCGGCCTGACGACGCTCACGGTGCTCGATGACGCCGTCCGCATGGTGGAGCAGAATCGCGGCGTCCACGTGGACCTGGGAACTCTGCCCCTTGACGATGAGCAGACCTACAAACTCTTCTGCGCGCGGAGAGACCACGGCCATCTTCCAATTTGAATCGCACGGCATGCGCGACATTCTGCGCCGCTACCAGCCCACGCGCCTTGAGGATCTCACCGCCCTCAACGCCTTGTATCGCCCCGGCCCGATCCAGGGCGGCATGATCGACGACTTCATCAACCGGAAGCACGGCAAAAAGAAAGTCAGCTACGATCTCCCCGAGTTGAAGGAAATTCTGGAAGAGACCTACGGCGTTATTCTTTATCAGGAACAGGTGATGCAGATCGCCAATCGCCTGGCCGGCTTTTCGCTCGGGGAAGCGGATATCCTGCGCCGCGCCATGGGAAAGAAAAACCGCGAAGAAATGGCGGCCCAGCGCGAGAAATTTCTATTGGGATGCGCCGCTCGAAAAGTGCCCGCGAAAAAAGCCGAAAAGATTTTCGACCTGATGGCGGAATTCGCCGGATACGGTTTCAACAAATCGCACTCCTGCGCGTACGCGTTGCTCGCTTACCAGACGGCCTACTTGAAGACGCATTATCCGGTGGAGTTCATGGCCGCGCTGCTGACGTCGGAAACCGGAAACACCGAGAAGGTCGTGAAATATATCAACGAGGCCCGTGGGATCGGAATCACCGTTCTCCCTCCCGACGTGAATTCCAGCGACCTCAATTTCACGCCCGTCGGCGAATCCATCCGCTTCGGCCTGCAGGCGATCAAGAACGTCGGCGAGAATACCGTGAAGGGAATTCTGGAAGCGCGCTCCGAACTCGGGCGATTCCACTCGATCTACCAGTTCGTCGATCACATTGACACGCGCCTGCTGAACAAGCGCGTGCTCGAAAGCCTGATCAAGTCCGGCGCGATGGATACCCTCGGCGCGAGGAGGGCGCAAAACTTTGCCGTCATTGACCGCGCCATCGAGCGCGCCCAGCGCCAGCAGCGCGAACGGTCCAGCGGCCAGCACGGGCTGTTCGGAGGCGCCGCGGCGGCAGCGGCCCCGGCGGATGAACCGCTGCCGGACCTTGAAGAATGGCCCGAACACGAGATGCTCGCAGCGGAATTTTCCACGGTCGGCTTTTACATTTCCGGCCACCCGCTTTCCAAGTACGCGGCGAAGCTTGCGGAACTGGGCGCAATCGATCTCGCCGCGGTCGACGGCCGCCGCAACGGGGAAGAGATCACCGTCGCCGGAATCGTGATCGCCATGCGCAGCATGCGCTCCCGCAAAGGCGAACGCTGGGGAATTCTCACGCTGCAGGATATGACCGGCGTGCTGGAAGTGCTGGCCTTCCCGGAATCGTTTGCGCGCCTCGAAGCCGTGTTTAAGAGCAACGCGCCTATGCTTCTGAAAGGGCGCGTGAATGTAGAAGAGGCAGGCACGCGCCTCGCCGTGATGGATGCGCGCCGCCTGGAAGATATTGCGCGGCGCCCGCCGAATCTGATGCGCGTCCGCGTCGATATGGCGGCTCTCGACGACCAGGTTCTGGACGAACTCAAAGAACTGTTTGCCGGAAAGCCCGGTTCCTGCGCGGTGACATTCGATCTGATTTCTTCCGAAGGCGCCGTCGCCACGCTTTCCGCGGATCAGCGGGTGCGGCCGGATCAGGACCTGGTTCGTGAAGTATGCAGGCTCTGCGGAGAAAACTCCGTCCAATTGGAATCCCGCGGGTAGATCACGTTTCGGACACGCGTAGGATTGCGGGGCACGGCTCTACAGGTTGCGGAAAAACCCTCTTTGCTGTCATCCCGAGCGGAGCGAGGGATCTGCTTTTTCGTTAATTCGGAAAAAGCAGATCCCTCGGGCGAAACCCGCCCTTCGGGATGACAGATTGTGGGTTTTTCCGCAGCCTCTCTAGCCGTGACGAAAGACAATTGGAAATAGCGCGGCACAAGCCGCTGGCGTGTTGGTTTCCCGATTGCTATAAATGTTCTCGCAGCTACAACAACTATGACGCGCGACCCACGAAAAGAAGAAATCGAAAAGCTGGAACACGAGGTGGCGGACTTGCAGCGCATGGCCGGGCCGGGGATCTCATCCGATGACCTGGACCGGCTCCGCGGCGAAATCTCCCAGCTTCGCCAGGACTTTTACCAGCACATGGGCCCCTGGCAGCGCACCCTCCTCGCGCGGCATCCCCAGCGGCCCTACATGATGGATTACGTACGACTTCTGTTTGAGGGTTTCCAGGAACTCCACGGGGACCGGGTCTACGGGGACGATGCCGCGATGATAGCGGGATTCGCTCGATATCATGGACGCCCGGTGGTCGTGATCGGGCAACGCAAAGGACGAGACACCAAGCAAAGAGTCGCGCTTAATTTCGGCCAGGCGAAACCCGAAGGCTACCGCAAAGCGCTTCGCGTCATGCAGCTCGCCTCAAAATTCGGCCGGCCGATTTTTACTTTTATTGATACGCCGGGAGCCTATCCCGGCATCGACGCCGAAGAGCGCGGCCAGGCGGAGGCTATCGCGAGAAACCTTCGTGAAATGTCGCGCCTGCCGGTGCCGATCGTCGTCACGATTACCGGAGAAGGCGGCTCCGGAGGCGCGCTGGCAATCGCCGTCGGGGATCGCGTGAATATGATGGAGAATTCCGTTTACTCGGTGATTTCTCCGGAGGGCTGCGCTTCGATTCTGTGGCGTGACGCCGCCAAAGCCGAAACCGCCGCCGAGGCCCTCAAGATTACCGCGCGTGACCTGCACGGACTCGGAATTATCGACGAAATTATTCCGGAACCCGAAGGAGGCGCGCACCTGGATCACGAAGGTTCCGCCGCGCTGCTCGACACGGTTCTGGAACGTTCCCTTCGCGACCTTCAGGTATTGCCGCCTGCCGCATTGCTCGAACGCCGTTACGAGAAATTCCGCCGTATGGGAATGTTTTTTGAAGCCGCAAGAATCTGAAGCCCACGCTCTCTGAATCCGGTTGCTGGATTCCAAAACAGCATTGCCGGATTCGCACCATCACCCAGCATCTTGATTGTTGCGCCGATATATCTCGTCTAGTCTGATTGGACGGAGACGGGGCTCTCATGTCGAAGCAAACGGACCTTCAGGGAACGGACGCCGCGCAAGCAACCGGGACGAATCAGGTTTTCCGCCCCTACGAGCGGTTGGTGGACATCAAGATTCTGGGCAAGACGTTCCAGGTCCCGGAGAAGAATACGATCCTCCGTTGCTTTCAATACATCAGTCCGGAGACGATTCCGTACGGGCGTTTTTGCTGGAACCAGGATTGTCAATATTGCCGGGTGGTCGGCAAGCTGGTGGACGACGACCAGCCCCACGAACTTCTCAGCTGCAAATTCCTGGTCAGCGCTGGAATGGAAATCACGGAAATCAGTCCCGAACTGAAGTATTGCCTGCAAAACAAGCTGCAGAAGTAATTTTCGACGCCTTCAAGAAATTACCCCCTCCGTTCACGAACCTGTTCGGCCTCCCCTTGCGCGCGGCGCCCACCTCCATTGCAAAATCGTTGTGTCTCCGGCAAGAGAGGCGTAGGATTCTCAACCGAAAGATCCCAATTACATTTTCCAGGTGAGGCTGAACGAATGACTGCCGCTAAGGCTTCCTTGAAATCCCTGAGATTTTTCCTGCCCATTACTTTGGCTCTGCTGACCTTTCAGCTGTCGGCCCAAACAGCCTCGGCTCATGTTGTCCGCGTCGTCGTCCAGCGCGTTGAATCCCCCGCCTTCGGGGGAGCTTCATTCGGGGCGGTGGGGCAATACGAAAAGATCGTCGGCGTCGCCTATGGCGAAGTGGACCCCGGCGATCCTCACAACGCGGTCATTCAGGACATCGCGCTTGCGCCGCGAAACTCGCGCGGCATGGTTGAATACTCGATGGACGTTTATATCCTGCGTCCCCTCGATCCGCGCAAGGGGAATGAGGTTCTATTTTACGACGTCGTAAACCGCGGGAACAAGTTGGCTCTAGCCGGCTACAACGTGGGCGCAACGGGATCGAACGACATTGACAATGCCGCCGCCGACGCCGGAGATGGCTTCCTGATGTCTCACGGGTACACGGTGATCTGGACGGGCTGGCAGGGCGACGTTCTTCCCGGCAATGCCCGGATGGGAATTCGAGCTCCGAGTTTGATGCTCGGATGGTCCGGCGAAGTTCTCAGCGCGCTGGTGGATTCGGAACTGATCGTAAACAAGCGCGCGAATACACTCAATCTGAGCAGCGGTTCGTTCACAGGGCTTTCCACAGGCAGCTATCCCGCCGCCTCGCTCGATACAACGAAGGCAACACTCACGCGGCGCGTGCGCGAGAAAGACGCCCCGGAACCCGTTTCGCCTTCGGATTGGGCATTCGCGGATTGTTCCATCAAGCCTTTCCCCGGCGTCCCCAGCGCCACGCAGGTTTGTTTGAAGGGCGGCTTCGACCCCAATTATATTTATGACTTGCAATACCAGGCGGTCGAGCCGAAGGTGCTCGGATTGGGATTCGCGGCCACGCGCGATTTTGTTTCTTACCTTCGACACGATGACGATGGAGAGCAGTTGATCGGATTCAAGCGTGGCGTATCGGAGCCTCACGCCGCCATCATGTACGGCGCGTCCCAGAGCGGCCGCTACATCCGCAGCTATCTGGACTTGGGTTTCAATCAGGACGAGAAGAACCAGATTGTTTTTGAGGGCATGATCCCTCACCTCGCCACCGGAAGGCTTCCATTGAACGTGCGGTGGGGCCAGCCCGGACGCGCAACAGGCCAGCATGAAGATCATATGTTCCCCATCGCCGAGCTTCCTGCTACCTGGGAGACTGAGCAGGATCCGGTGGCGAGCGTTGCGACGGGATCCCTTCTGGATCGGTGCAAGGAAAGCAAGACCTGCCCGAAGATCATGCAGGAAGTCACCGGGACGGAGTACTGGCAGGGCCGGATGTCCCTCGATACAACCGATACGTTAGGCAAAAACGATCTTGCCATTCCCGAGAATGTTCGAATCTATTATCTGTCGAGCACGGAACATGGCCCGGCCGCTGTACCCGCCAAGGGAACCTGTCAGCAGCTCAGCAATCCCGCTCCGTATCGAGAAACCCTGAGAGCTTTGCTGGTCGGCATGACGGAGTGGGTTCTGCACGACCAGAGACCTCCGGCCAGCCAGTACCCGACGATCAAGGACGGCACGCTCGTGAAATCCGAAGATACGGGATTCCCAAAGATTCCGGGTGTCAACTACACGGGCTTGTATAACTACTATCAACTTTTGGATTTTGGAACCGCCTTCAAGCCGTTACTTGAGAGCGGCGTCGCGAACCCTGCAAGGAAGGTCGCTGGCGCAGACTATGTCATCCTGGTGCCGAAAGCCGATCCGGACGGCAACGACATCGCTGGTGTCCGCTCGACGACGATTCAAGCCCCCATCGCGACCTACACGGGTTGGAATTTGAGGGCGGCTGGATATGCCGAAAACGAACTTTGCGGCCTCTCCGGCAGCTACATTCCATTCGCCGCGCATAAGGCCGACCGGATCGCCAGCGGAGATCCCAGGCGCTCGCTCGAAGAGAGATATCCCACCCACGCCAGCTACGTTTCAGCCGTGACGGCCGCCGCCAACGACTTGGTCAGCCAGGGCTATCTGCTTCCCGAGGATGCTCGCCGCCTGATTAGTGATGCGGAGAAGAGCAATATCGCCCAGTAGGGGACCGTTCGCCGCGACGATAGGAAATCCGTTGTGCACAAGATGGTAGAAGTGTACGATGCGTGAAACTGGGGTGTAGCTTCGGAAATTCAGATCGCAAGATTAGAAGGGAATGCACCCCAATCCGTCTCCAAGGAGGCGCTTGTGTTCACAAGGCCGCTCACGTTCATTGCAACTGCCATTTTAAGTATTTCGGTTTTTAACGCGGCGTCGCAACCCGTGTGGGCACAGGCGGGAGCGCCTGTGGCGCTCGCCGGGCAGGTCAGTTCGCAGGAAGAAGGCCCGATGGAGGGCGTCCTGATTAGCGCCAAGGCCGCGAACTCCACGATTACGGTGACGGTCGTTAGCGATGAACACGGCCACTACAGTTTTCCACGGAAAAATCTGGAGGCGGGACAATACACCCTCACAATTCGCGCCGCCGGATACGACCTGGATGATCCGGGAACGGTTGCCGTGACGGATCAGAAGACCGCGACCGCCGATTTGAAACTCGAGAAAACAAAAAATCTTTCGGCGCAACTTTCCAGCGCGGAGTGGATCAACAGTTTCCCGGGCACAACCCAGCAGAAAGCGTTTCTGCTTGGCTGCGTGACCTGCCACACCCAGGAGCGCGTCGCGAAATCGACGCATGACGCGGACGAATGGGTTCAGACCTATGCACGAATGTCGGGTTACGCCCCGGAAAGCCAGCCGTCGCGACCGCAACTCCGCCGCGATCGCAGTTCCGACGACGGCATGGAAGCCGTCAGCCGTAATAATGAGCGGAACCTCAAGCAGGCCCAGTGGATGGCCACCATTAACCTGAGCAGTGCGGACAAATGGGCCTATCCGCTGCAGACCTATCCGCGCCCCAAGGGCCGGGGAACTCACGTAATCATTACCGAGTACGCGCTTCCCAGACCTAACACGATGCCTCACGACACGGTGGTAGATTCGAAAGGAATGGTCTGGTACACGGATTTCGGGTGGCAGTTCATCGGCAAGCTGGATCCCCGGACCGGAAAGACTGAAGAAATCAAAGTGCCGGAACTCAAGGAGAACTTTCCTCTCGGCATGCTCGACCTCGAGCTCGATAAACAAGGAAATTTCTGGATCGCTCAAATGCTGCAGGGAGGCTTTTCCAAGTTCGATCCGGTAACGCAGAAATTCACGACCTATAGCATTCCTCCGGAAGAAAATAATGCGTCCACGCAGATTAATATGGTGATGCCCACGCATTCGGAAGTGGATGGCCACGTCTGGACGCAGGACACCGGTGACCTCACGATCCATCGCCTCGACATGGAGACCGGGAAAATTGAAACATTCAAACCCTACCCGGACGGGCGCGCCGGGCACGGACTTTATGACGTCCTGTCGGACTCGCACAACAATCTCTACTTCACTGACATCGGCGGCGGAAATATCGGGCGGGTGGATGCCAAGACCGGACAAATCACCCTCACGCCCACTCCGGCCAAGGCCGCCGGCAAGCCGTCAGGCCCGAGGCGCGGGCAAATGGATGGTCAGGACCGCCTTTGGTACGGAGACTATGGCGGAAACCGGATGGGCATGTACGACACCAAGACCGGCCAATTCAAGGAGTGGGAAGCTCCCCATCCGTGGATGGCGCCATACGACGCGGAACTCGACAAGAATGGCGACGTCTGGGGCGTCGGCATTACCAGCGACCGCGTCCTCCGGATCGATACGAAGACCAACCAGATCACCGAGTACCTGATGCCGCGCTATACCAGCATGCGTCGCATATTCGTCGATAATTCTACGAACCCGGTAACGTTCTGGCTTCCCAACAATCACGGGAACGAGCTGGTAAAAGTCGAGCCACTGGATTAGCCCACCGGATATAAAAGCGCTGAACCAACGCGGCATCGGCGTTGATATCACATCGTCTGCCCTGCCCCTTGAGCGCCGGGGGCGCGTAAGATTTTCTCGCGCGTCGAAGGGCGGCGCGCAGCAACCCGGAACCAGGTTCCGCATTTCAAAGCCAACCAAGGATCAAACGCAACTTTTCTCCCTCATCCGTGTTTAATTCCGCGGACAGATTCGAGTTTGCTCAAGCCTGCGTCCTAGTTTCCACCCCTGGAACCCCCGGGCGCGGAGTTTGAGCATCAGAGGGCGCTCCGTCCCCGATTACGGCGCGCCCCACTTTTTTCCCTTCAAGCCTCACAATCTTAAGCACTGTGCGGACGCGCCACAATTCCGCAATGGGTGGGCTGAAGAAGCTGCGGAAAAACTGTCCATGTCCGTCATTCCGAGGAGCGAAGCGACGAGGAATCTCTCCGTTTCTTTGATTCCCATTACAGTAGGGACTCCCCGCTCCGCTCGGAATGGCACGCGATATGGTTTTTCCGCGACTCCCGAAGCTCGCGCTGCCTAATTCCGATATCATTCACGAGATCGAATCCGGTAGGATATTTGGTGAATATGGAAATGCCGCCCAACTGGGTGACGTGCGATGGCTGCGGACTCCCGGCCTCTCCCGAACACGTCGCCGAGCGCCTCGCCCGCTTGGAACTCGCTACGCGTTATCGGCCAATTCACACAAGCGTGCTTTTCCTGGCAGTGGCCCCTCAAGGACCGCCGCAAGATGATTTCTACGCGCCGCCGAAGTCCGAGAACATCTTTCAGCCGTTTCTTGATGCGCTGGATATTCTGCGTCCGGAAAATGCGCCGGCCGGGGCCATAGACCTGTCATCCGCTAACATGGCCAGACTCGTCGAATTCCAGCGCAGAGGTTACTACCTCACGTATTTATCGGAATGTCCGCTCGCAGCGGAAGATGACACAGTCGCTGCGGCGATCTCACGCCTCGGTCCGACGCTCCTCCGGCGAATTCGATTTAATTACAGGCCTAAGCGAATTGTGATCCTGGACTTAAACCTGGGTCCGCTCCGGGAAGTTCTTGAGAATGCGGGGGTGCCGGGCAATAGCGCCTCGATCTTGGAGATTCCAAACATCGGCGACGTCGCGGCAGCTGCTCATTTCAAAGCCGCAATGGAGAGTCTTGCCGGAAGTGCCAGCGGATAGGCATGAATTCCTCTTTGGTCCGGGTCGAACGCGCGTCAAAAATTAACGCGCAAAAGGATGCGCTTTCCAGTGACCAAAGAGCGCGTCAGAATCAATGTCGGGGGAGGTTATTCAATCTCTCATAGCGCCACAATCTTCATTCAGGAGTATGATAGAATCGAAGTTAAGTAGGCTTCGAGATTTACGGAATAGGGAGAAGTCCGTGAAAACAAAAGTGAAGTTCGGGATTGGAGCGGCGATCATCATTGTCACGCTCTCTTGCCTAGCCTGGGTAGGGGCGGAGCAGAGCAAGACCTACTACCACACGATTTCCGAGCTACCCACATTGAGTGGTTCCTCGTTGCACCAGCGGCTCCGTGTCGGCGGGGATGTAAAGACCGGCTCGATCCAGCACTATTCCGGGCGCACCGATTTTGTTTTGGTCGAAGACGGAAAGGGCCTTACTGTCAGCTACGTGGGCACCGATCCGCTGCCGGACACTTTCAAGGATGGCGCGCAATGCCTGGTGGAAGGCAAAGTGCAGCCGGACGGGCGGTTCGTCGCCGAAACAGTGCAGGCCAAGTGCGCGTCTAAGTATGAAGCGGCCCCTCCAGGACAGGCGTCACCGGCCCCAGCGACGGGTGACTCCTACGGAAACGGGAAGGGCTAGCGCGCAGGTTGACACGATCTGAAAGGGAATTGGGTGCTGCCCCGCTACATGCACCCGGCGAAGTTTGGTAGGCGTCAGGGGATAATCTGCTGCTGAGGGCTTAAGTGGACATATTCGGCTCATACGCGTTATTGCTGGCGTTTGCTTTCGCGATTTATGCAATCGCCGGAGGAATTGCGGCGATCATTACGCGCCGCCCGCTCTTAATCAAATCCGCGCGCAACGCCGGCTTCGCGGTCTGCGTTCTGATTTGGCTCGGAACGGCCAGCCTCTGGTATTTGTTTTTCACCGACAATTATACGATGGCGTACGTTGCCGCTCACAGCAACCGGACGCTTTCGCCCTATTACAAATTTTCGGCGCTCTGGTCGGGCCAGGAAGGCTCGCTGCTCTTCTGGAGTTTTCTCCTCTCGATTTACGTTTTCTCCGTTCTGTTTACCTATCGCGGCAAACATCCGGAATTGATGCCCTATGTGGGCGTTGTTCTCGCCGGGGTTCAGACTTTTTTCCTTATCATGAATAATTTTGTCGCCAGCCCATTCCACGTATTTGCGGCGAATGCCGGGGGCTTCCTGCATCTGGCGACTCCCGCGGATGGAAGCGGCCTCAATCCGTTGCTCCAGTATCCGGAAATGGCCATACATCCGCCCACACTTTATACCGGCTACACGGGATTCACGATTCCGTTTGCATTTGCATTGGCCGCGCTGCTGGGCCGGTATCCCGGGGAAAAGTGGATTCACCTCACGCGCCGCTGGACCATGATCGCCTGGGCCTTCCAGTCCGCTGGAATTTTGCTGGGCGCTCACTGGGCGTACGCCGTGCTGGGCTGGGGCGGCTATTGGGGCTGGGACCCGGTGGAAAACGCGTCTCTGATGCCGTGGCTCACCGGAACGGCGTTTCTGCATTCGGTGATCATGCAGGAAAAGCGCGGAATGATGCGCGTTTGGAACGTCTGGCTGGTTTTCATGACGTTCATGTTATGCATCCTGGGAACGTCGCTGACGCGCAGCGGCGCGGTGAATTCCGTCCATGCTTTCGCCGAATCCAACATCGGCCACTGGTTCTGGAGTTTTCTCCTCCTGATCCTGGTCGTGTGCATTGCGGCTTACCTGAAGAATCGCGATTACCTGCGCAGCGACAATCAGCTCGACTCCATGATTTCCCGCGAATCGAGTTTTCTGTTCAACAACCTGATCCTTCTGGTGGCCTGCGTGGCGATTCTGGCGGGCACGCTCTTCCCGGTGCTTTCCGAAGCGGTTCGCGGCTCGAAGATCAGCGTCGGTCCGCCATTTTTTAATCGCGTCAATATTCCCATTGCGATGTTCCTGTTGTTTCTCACTGGCGTCGGCCCGCTCCTGGCATGGCGCAAGACATCCACGGAAAGCCTGAAAAAGAATTTCGGGTGGCCTCTTCTGGGCGGCGTGGTCGCGGCGGCCATTGCCGTGGCGCTTGGGTTGCGCGAGTTTTACGTCACTTTGTGCCTGCTGCTTTCGGTGTTCGTGACGCTGACGATTTGCGCGGAATTTTTCCGAGGGGCGCGCGTGATCGCCGCGCGGACAGGCGCGAACTTTTTTTCGTCGGTCGGGCAGCTTACCATGCGCAATACCCGGCGCTACGGCGGTTATGTGGTCCATTTCGGCATGGTCCTGGTCTTTATCGGGATTTCCGGTCAGGCGTTCAATCAGGATAAGCAGATGGACATGTCGCCGGGTTCGTCCATGACCATCGGTCCGTATACCCTGAATCTGCAGAATTACGATTCCACGCAGGAGACGAATTATTCCGCCGACCGCGCCACGATCGATGTGGATAGAGGCGGGCGTTCCGTGATGATGCTCTATCCGACGCGGCGATTTTATCCGTCCAACCAGGAATCAGGGACCATGGTGGCAATCTCCTCGACGCTGAGGGAAGACCTGTACGTTGTATACGCGGGAACCAATCCGGACACGAACCTACCGGTGATTCACGCGTATTTGAATCCGCTGGTAAAGTGGATTTGGCTGGGCGGCGTCGTTGTCGTTCTGGGGACCATTCTTGCTCTCATTCCGAATCGGCAGGCGGTTCTCGTGATGTCGCCTTCGACGGCAGGAGCAGGCGCGCCGATTCCCGGCAGCGCACAGCCGGCCCGGGCTTCGATTTCAGCAAGGTCGCAATTGCCGCCTGGTGAGGGCATCACCTAAGGCCCGATGCAGGAAATGACGAAACGACGCCGCCTCGGTCTGATTTCTTCCGCGTTCATCGGAATCGCACTGGCGATGGTTCCGCTGCATGTGGACGCGCAGAAGACCGACCACGCCAAAATGTTGGGCGAAAAGCTGATGTGCATGTGCGGCTGCGGGCAGATCCTCACGCAGTGCAATCACATCAATTGCCCGTCGTCCGGCCCGATGCTCAAGGAACTCGACGCACACGTGGCCAAGGGCGAATCCGACGATTTGATCGTTCAGGATTTTGTTCAGGAATATGGCGAAAAGGTCTTGAGCTCCCCGCCGGCCCACGGGTTCAACAGCATCGCCTGGTATATTCCCGGAGCTGCATTTGTCCTGGGGCTGGGAATCGTCGTGACCCTGATCCGGTTGTGGCGCCAGCGGGACGTCGCAAGGCTGGCGGCCGTGGCTGCGTCCGACACGCCTTCGGCAGCGGCAACCGCCGCAACGGAACTGCAACGGATTCAACTCGAGCGCGCGCGGAAGCAGGCCGACCGCGATACGGAGGAATGAAGATGCCGCTGGCGGCGATCGTTCTTCCGGACACGGTCATGTTGTCTGCTTGCCTGCTTCTTACCCTCGCGGTGGTGACGTTCGTTTTTTGGATCGAACCCGACCCGGGAGATTCGGCGCCGCGCCGCTCGGAGCTCGATCAATTGATGGAGCGGCGGGATTCGATCTACGACAATTTGCGCGACCTGAAGTTTGAAAACCGGGCAGGGAAGTACGCCGAGCAGGACTACGAACAAATGAGGGATGCTCTGGAGAACGAGGCGGCACAAGTGCTGCTTGAAATTGAGAACGTGACCGGCAATCAGGCGCCCATTCCGCGCCGGGATCCGACAGTTGCCGCGAACCCTCGTTCCTGACTCTTGTGCCGAAGAGCATTGTGCGCTCGGGAAACCTGCGCTCCCTCTCGCTTAAAACAGGAATCGGATTTTCCGTTGTGGCGCGGCTCAGTGTGATGATCTGCAAGCGATTCGAGGTTTGACCGGGTGCGGGCTCTACCGGGAACCCGCGAGAATAAGGACTTGGGCGGTTTATGAAAATTTGGCTGACTGGAAATCGGTTGCGGCTGGCGCTCTTCGCGTTCCTGTTGTGCTTGGCGGCGACTGCCGCGCGCGCGGGAACGGTCACTGGCATCGTTCACAACGGCACGAATGGCGACAAGCCCGCTCCCGGCGTGGACGTTCTCCTGATCCAGCTTCAGGGCGGCATGCAGACCGTGGCCAGCACGAAGACGGACTCGGATGGCCGCTACCACTTCGACAATCCAGCGATCGGCGGCGGGCCGATGTTGATTCGAGCGGTTTATCGGGGCGTGTTCTTTCACCAGCCCCTCACTCCGGGGACGACTTCGGTCGACGTAACGGTTTTTGAGCCCACGACAAATCCCGCATCCGTGCAAGTTCCTTTGCGCCTGCTCGTATTCCAGCCCAATGGCGACAAGCTCATGGTCGGCGAAGAGTATTCCATCACGAACAACTCGAACCCTCCCGCGGCGTATTACAAGCAGGACGGCAATTTTGAGTTCACGATTCCAGCGGGCGCGGATCTGGACCAGGTCTCCACGTTTGGCCCCTCGGGCATGCCAGTCAGGCAGGGCACGATCGATAAAGGAAAGGGCAAATACGCCATCGCGTATGCCTTTCAGCCCGGACAGAACGGCGTGCGCATTTCCTATATTCTCCCCTATACGGGAGATCGCGCGGCCCTGAAGGAGTCCTCCACGTACGACGCGCAGCGTGTTCTGCTCGTGATTCCACCCACCATGCAGATTTCGAGCGCGGGGTTCACCCCCGCAGGCACCGAGCAGGGGTTCAATGTTTTTTCAAAAGAGGCGATGAAAGCCGGAACGGGATTTGACGTTTCTGTCTCGGGCACTGCGCCGCCGCCGTCGGACGCTCAGCAATCGGCCGATCAAGTAAATGGCCGCCAATCGGGCGACTCAGGCGATGCCGGCCCGGCCCCGACGATTCAGAACGTTCCCGCGCGCATCGACGACCAGAAATGGATTCTGCTCGGGGGCCTGGCGGCGATTTTTGCCGTTGGCGTGGGTCTGCTGATTCGCAAGCCGATCGTTCCAGCGGTCGCGATTGTCCCGGCGACTCCTCCGCCCTCCAGTGCCAAGGCTCGCAAGGCGCAACGCACCGCGCAGGCGAAAGCGGCCGCTCCGCCCCCACCCGCCGCAGCGCAGATCGAAAAAGAAGTGAATACGAATCTGGATTCGCTCAAAGATACGCTGCTGCGGATCGAATTGCGCCACCAGGCAGGGACAATTTCCGACGAGGAGTACGCCCGGGAGCGCGGTCGCGCGGAACAGATGCTGCGCGATCTGGTCCAGGGCTGAGCGGTCTCGCGTGTCCACACCCCTTGCAACTTCTCCCGGTCGTGGCCCCAACGGCGGATTACGCATCAGCTACAGCGGCGTTGAAAAGCGCTACGGAATGCGACTGGCGCTTCGCGGAGTCTCGCTGGAAATCGCGGCGGGGGAGTGCGTCGCGCTGGTGGGCCACAACGGATCGGGCAAGACGACCCTGCTCAAAATCACAGCGCAGCTTTCGCGGCCGTCGCGGGGCAAGATTGTCTTTTACTCCGGGGACACCGCGCTGTCGAGCAACGACGTCAAGTGCCGAATCGGAATGGTCGGCCACCACACGCTGGTGTATGACGAACTCACCGCCGAGGAAAATCTCGTTTTCTTCGCCAAGCTATTCCGCTTGCCTGAACCGGTCGCCCGCGCGAGGCAGGCTCTGGAACCCGTGGGCCTTTCGCGCCGCGCCGCCGACATGGTGAGAACATTTTCTCGCGGCATGCGCCAGCGCCTGGCCATCGCGCGGGCGCTGCTCGCTTCGCCCGGACTTCTGCTTCTCGATGAACCCGCTGCGGGCCTCGATCCGGAAGGTCAGCAATGGCTGGGCGCGACGCTCTCGACGTTGCATGATTCCGGCTGCACCATCCTGATGAGCACGCACGGACGCAATGAAACCCAGGGCTCGGTGACGCGCGCGATTCGCCTCGAAGGCGGCAGGATCACGCACGATTCGGGAATTGGCGGAGACCCGAACCCAGTACTCGTGATGGCGACCGTGCGGAACGATGACGAAGAGGAATCCTCATGAGCCTGGCTCAATCCACCGGCGTGATTCTGGCCAAAGAGCTGCGTAGCGAGTTCCGGTCGCGTGAACTGCTGGGGACGACTATCGTATTTGTCCTGATTGTGATCGTCCTTTTCAGTTTTACGTTCAATCCAACGTCTTCGGAATCGCGGCGCTTCGGCCCGGGGCTTCTGTGGCTTGCGTTTCTTTTTGCCGGATCGCTCATGTTTCAGCCGTCTTTTCTTGCGCGAGCAGACGAATGATACTCTCGCTGCTTTGCGTCTCGCCCCGATTGATCCTTTCAGCATCCTGGCCGGGAAGATGGCAGCGAATTTCCTGTTCCTGCTTTTGGTCGAGTTGATTCTGCTGCCGGTGTTTGCGGTGCTGTATAACATTGCGATCTTCCCGGTTCTTGCGCCGCTCATTCTGGTTCTCGCCCTCGGGACGGTTGGCCTGGCAACAACGGGAACGGTGTTTTCCGCGGTTGCCGCGCAAGCGCGTCTGCGCGAATTGCTCTTCCCCTCCTGCTGCTCCCCGTGCTGGCGCCGGTCCTGATCGCGAGCACCGAAGCAATGGTGGGAATTTTGCGCGACCCCTCCGAGCTGTCGCGTGTATGGCTTACATTTCTGGCGGCGTTTGACGTAATATTTTTGACGACGGCTTGGCTGGTCGGCGAATATCTTCTGGAGGAGTGAAATGGGAAACGAAACGCAAACCGCGCCCCGTTCGGCAATTTCCATGCCGTCCATATTGGGTGTATTTCTTCTGCTCGCCGCCGCGAGCTATGGCGCGTTGATCTGGGCTCCGACGGAAAGCACGATGGGATTGATCCAGCGCATCTTTTATTTCCACGTTTCGAGCGCGTGGACCGGATTCGTCGCCTTCACGATGGTGTTCATCGGCAGTGTCGCCTACCTGCGCACGCGCGCCCCGAAGTGGGATTGGCTCAGCGTGGCCTCCGCGGAAGTGGGCGTGGCCTTTTTTACGATTGTGCTGGTGACCGGACCGATCTGGGCAAAGCCGGTCTGGGGAATCTGGTGGACCTGGGATGCGCGGCTCACGTCCTCCTTTCTCTTGTGGGTCTTATTTGTCAGCTACCTTGTTTTGCGCACGCTGGTGGATGAGCCCGAGCGCCGGGCCCTGGTCGCGGCCGTGTTTGGAATTTTCGCGACGCTGGATATTCCGCTGGTGTATTTCTCGATCTGGTGGTTTCGCACGCAGCATCCGCAGCCGGTGATTGGCGACGGCGGTTCGCTCGATCCCCGGATGTGGCAGGTGCTCATGCTGACTTGGGTGGCGATGCTTGGCGTGATGATCCTTCTGATTCGCGTGCGGTACCGACTGGAGGCAATGCGCTCGGAAGTCGACGCGTTTCGGATGGAAGCTTCGCGGAATGCGTGACGTTCCAGGTCAAGAAACCGCCTTCCCGGTCCGGCCGGGTCGCGTCTCTTTCTTAGGAGGGAAGCTATGAAGAACCTGAATTTTCTCGTGGCGGCTTACATTGCGATCTGGCTGATTTTTTGCGGATACCTTTTTTCGGTCGCCCGGCGAATGGGCACTCTGCAGGATGATGTTCGCCGATTGAAGCAAGACGGCAAATAGCGGGAAACACCGGCAACACTTGCGGCGTGACCTTGACCGACAAACAAAAACTCGCCGTGGTAATGTTCCAGCTCGGTGGACCGGACTCTCCCTCCGCCGTCGAGCCGTTCCTTTACAATCTTTTCTGCGATCCCGACATTATTGATTTTTTCGGGGCCTGGTTTGCCCGGCGCCCGCTGGCCCGGTATATCGCGCGGAACCGCGCGGGCGTGGTCCGCGAGCATTACAATGCGATTGGCGGGCAATCCCCGATCCGGCTGCTCACAGAGCGGCAGGCCCGCGCCCTGGAATCGGCGCTCGCGCCGCAATTCAATGCCAAGTGTTTTATCGCCATGCGCTACTGGAACCCCCTGACCGCGGCGACGGTCGCGGAAGTAAACGCGTGGAATGCGCCCGAACTGGTTCTTCTCCCAATGTATCCTCAGTATTCCTTTGCGACCACGTCCAGCAGCCTGAAGGAGTGGAATCGCCTTTATCATCCCAACGGAACCGGCCCGCGAAGGCATACGGTCGAGAACTTTTTCGATCATCCCCTCTACATTCAGTCCATCGCCGAAAAAATCGCCCTCACGCTGACCCATTTTGACGATCCCGCCCGCGTCCATATTGTTTTCAGCGCTCATGGATTGCCGCTCAGCTTGATCGAACGCGGCGATCCCTACGCGAAACAGGTGGAAGAGACCGTGCGCCTGGTGATGCAGAGCGGCGGCTGGAGAAATCCGCATACGCTCTGCTTTCAGAGTAAAGTGGGCCGCCGCAAGTGGCTTTCCCCTTCGCTTACTGAAACGATCGATCGACTGATCCCCGCGGGCGAAAAGAATCTCCTGCTCGTTCCCGTCGCCTTCGTCACCGAACACATCGAAACGCTGCACGAAATCAATATCGAAGCGCGTGAACAGGCGCACAAGCTCGGCGTCGAGCAATTTGAGATGATGCCCGCCATCGGCGACTCTCCCACTTTCATCGCCGCTTTAGCCGACCTGGTTTTGAAGTCCCTCGCGGAAAATTGATCGAAACCCCGTGCTGCTGGCACGTATCTAAAACCATGTGTCGTGAATTCCTCTTCTCGATCCGGAATTTCGCCTTGAGCGAAATTGCACCAAAATCGGAATACGTCTTGACATCGAGGGGCTTCCGAATATAAAAGGAGATGTTCACGGCATAACTATTTTCTCGATTCATAAATTTTTTTGAGAGGTTGATTACTGGAATTATGGCCGACCCCGTGGAGGGAAGCACCCCGGCTCCCCCAGCAGCTAAAGCCGGGACAGCAGTAGCGACGCCGCCCCCAGCACCCAAGCCGGCGGCAAAGGGCAAAGGTGAGAGCGCGGACCCGCCCGACCCGATGCGGAGACGTGTAATTTGGGGGATGGTCTACGGGTACCTGGGCATCAATCTGCTGATGTTCTTGCGGTTTTTTTTCCCGCGCGCGCTCTACGAACCCAATACCATTTTTAATATCGGATACCCGGCTGACTTTTCATTAGGGATTGACCAACGGTACTTGATGACCAACCGCGTCTGGATCATTCGCGAGCCGGATAGGATTTTCGTGATTTTCGCGCGATGCACGCACCTGGGATGCACTCCGGAATGGAAGCCCTCCGAGAACAAGTTCAAGTGTCCGTGCCACGGCAGCGGGTACGACAGCGAGGGCGTGAATTTCGAGGGACCGGCGCCGCGTCCCATGGACCGCGCGCACATTGATCTGGATCCCACGGGCAAAATCATTGTGGATACCAGCAGATTGTATATGGACGACCCGCGCGCCGGAGTGAATCAATTTAACGATCCGGGCGCATATCTGCCAGTCTAAGGATTTGCTGCAGCTCGCCTCTTTAGAGGCGATGTTTTTCGCGATGCGTCGCTAAGAAATTTCCCGCGTCTAAAGACGCGGGCCACAGCAGGACACGAGTTCGGTGGTCGCTTCCGGGAGCTTCACCGGGGGCCTGGGACAATTCGAGGGGGACGCGGAATGGCCGAAGAAAACGGCGAAAAGAAGCGCTAATGGGCTTGCTTGACCGTGTCCGTCAGGACGTCGCAAGAAATCAAGGAAGTCATCAAGGAAAAGGGCAAGGATGAACTGGAGGGCTTGAAAGAGCCCGAGAAGAGCCAGTTATTCCGCTCGGTTTTTCGCGTCAAGCACGATGAGACCCCCCGCAACCGCGCCCTTTCCGTTCTATCCAACGTTTTCTTTCACCTGCATCCGGCAAAGGTAAATCGCGACGCAGTAAAATATAAGTTCACGTGGGGCATGGGCGGAATCACCTTTTACCTGTTCATCGTCCTGACTTTTACGGGCGTCCTGCTGATGTTCTATTACCACCCGAGCAAGGTTCAGGCGTTCCGCGACATTTTGTATCTTGAGAACGACGTGCCGTTCGGCAAGCTGCTGCGCAACATGCACCGCTGGGCCGCGCACTTGATGATCATCGCGGTGTGGCTGCACATGTTCCGCGTGTTCCTCACGGGATCCTACAAGCGCCCGCGCGAATTCAACTGGTGCATCGGCGTTCTCCTGATGGTGCTCACCCTGTTGCTTTCCTTCACCGGCTACCTGCTTCCGGACGATCAACTGGGTTTCTGGGCGGTGACGGTCGGCACGAATATGGCTCGCGCCACGCCCTTGTTAGGAACCGAAGGCCCGTTCGGCGCGATCATGGGGATGACTCCCTATAATGACGTGCGCTTTGCGTTGCTTGGGGGATCCATCGTCGATGCCAATGCGCTGCTGCGCGCATACATCTGGCACTGCATCGCAATTCCTTTGATCGCAAGTATTTTCATGGCATTGCATTTCTGGCGCGTGCGTAAGGACGGCGGAATTTCCGGCCCCGCGCCGGTCATGCTGGAATCGGAAATCAAGGAAGAGAAGGGCCATCGGCCGGTGGTGTTGCGGCCGAGCGGTTTGCAGTAGGCCGAAACTGGTATTTTGACAATCTGACAGGCGAGGTTTGAGGCCAATATGAACTGGCATCAGATTTGGGAGATCGCTTCCGCTCCGGACAACGTGCCGATCGTGGCTCTGCTTTTCCTCGTGCCATTTTACGTCTGGTATGCATTTCGGCAGGCGTTTGAGAACGACCGGCTGATCGATAAGCTTTCCGCGGACCCGCAACTGGCCAAGACCGAATATCGAAAGACGGAGCCGTGGAATCCGAAGTGGGAAAAGGAAGTTCACACCTGGCCCTACCTGATGCGGATTGAGCTGGTAGCCGCGATTCTGGTCACCGCGCTGCTGATGGTTTGGTCGATCACGTTGAGCGCGCCGCTGGAAGAGCCATCCAATCCGAACGTCACGATGAATCCTGCAAAGGCGCCCTGGTATTTTCTCGGGTTGCAGGAAATGCTGGTTTATTTCGATCCATGGATTGCAGGGGTAATCATGCCGACGCTCATTATTGTCGGCCTGATGGTCATACCCTATATAGACGCCAATCCGCTCGGGAACGGGTATTACACCTACAAGCAGCGCAAATTTGCGATTTGGACTTTTTTGTTCGGGTTTATTGGCTTATGGGTGTTGATGATTGTAATTGGCACATTCATCCGCGGCCCCGGATGGATGTGGTTCTGGCCGGGGCAGACATGGGATGCGCAGCGCGTCGATTTTGCCGTTAACCGGAATCTGGACCAGATTTTCGGTATCAATGGCGCCTGGCTCGTGCATATGATGCCCGCGTCGAACGCTGCGTATGCGCCGATTCTGGCCCGCATTATTTTCGGAATTTTCCCGCTGATTGTTTATTTCCTGGTGGCCGGATACGTTTCTTACCGTCTGATGTTGCTCACGGATTTCAGCCGGAAGATTTTCAAGCGCATGACTTTGCTGCAGATGGTGACAACCCAGTTGTTTCTGGTCCTGATGCTGAGCCTGCCGATCAAAATTATCGCTCGGCTCGTGTTTCGCATCAAGTACGTCTGGGTAACACCGTGGTTCAGTATTTAGGTCTGGGCTCCACATTTGCATGGAACGAATCTGCATGAAGCGTGGAGCTCGCGAAGTCATAATCGAATGAAATTCAAGAATACAAATCAAGGAGGCACGGGGTGCCTGAGCTTCTTCCTCCTGATGATCCAGTTACAAGCCGGCCCATGGCCGGGCTTGTCCTGATTTCCATTTTCCTTTTGATGTTGACCGTGGCCTGGTCTCTCTACGATGAATTTTACGGCTTGCGGCCGTGGCGCAGCTTACCAGAACGAATTCTCCAAGGTGTATTCCACATATCTGGGCAACCAGTATCAGCAGCGCAAGGCGGCCGAGCAGAAATTTTACGCCACCCCGCAATACCAGAAGCTTCTTGCCGATGTGAAGGCGGCCACCGACGCGGCCCGCACGCAGGACCAGCAGATTGGTCAGCAGGTGGACCTGCTCGATCGCCAGCGCGCCGCCATGACGGACGCTTTTCAGACCTCCCGCGGACAAGTCGGCGCGCTTACCTACCAGCTTGAGCAAATTAGCGAGAAAGATACCGAGCGCGAAGAAATCCAAGCTGGATGAGTTGAACGAAGCCAAAGCCGAGACCTACGATGTCGTGTGGCCGGTTGAAGGCGGCAAAGTCGAGCCCAGAAAATTCAACTATCAGCAGCTGAACGATCTCTTCACTTCCATTATGACTTCGAAAGCCAAGCTGGTGGCGCAGCGCGGTGACGTGGATAAGCCCGCCAAGGATGCACAGGACAAACTCAACGAATATAGTGAAGGAGCAGCTCCCCGGACTCGCCTCAAGAGATCTGTACACGATGAGCGAGACGATGAAAAATCTGGACATTCACCTGCGCCAGATCAACGTGAACCCGTCGGGGGCCTCGCTCAACAATCTGGGCGGCGCAGGACTGGTGGATCGCTGTCAATCCTGCCACCTCGGGACGGACCCGCTGCTGGTTCCCGTCACCATGACGCTGACGAAAGCGGATCTGGGGCTTGCCAAGAGCAAGGACGCGCCGTTCACCAGCCATCCTGATCCGGACATGATGAAATATCATCCCCTGGAAAAATTTGGCTGCTCGCCATGCCACGGCGGGAACGGGCGCGCTCTCGATACGGTCGAAAAGGCGCACGGTCGGTACGAGCACTGGCTCTGGCCGATGTATTATCCCGAGAATTTTGAGGCCGGCTGCCAGCAATGCCACGCTTCGGACATGGTCACCGAGCATGCCCCGGTCCTGAACAAGGCCAAGCAGCTCTACCGTGAGAAGGGCTGCATCGGTTGCCATCGTTTCCAGGGATTTGACAATCAGGACGAGCAACTGGTCAGCGCGCAGCAGACGATCACGCAGCTGGAAAACCAGAAGCAGGATGACGCCTGCAGATCGCCCAACTGAATAAGAAGGGCGACGCCGCCACCGACAACGCCACCGCCAACCGGTATTACACGGAAGCCACCAACCTGACCGTCACGATGTCGGGCATGGACGCGCAGATCGAATCGCTCGATCAGCGTTCGCACAACCTGCTGCAGGAAATCAAGAAGGTCGGTCCGGACCTGAAAGAAGTCCGGATGAAGATTCACAAGGAATGGATTCCGTACTGGATCGGCCACACGCGCGATTTCCGTCCCACCACGAAGATGCCGCAGTTCCGCCTGCAGGATGACGAAATTCAGGCGATCTCCGCCTACATCTGGCAATCCGCGATCACCGGGCCGGAACTTCCCAAGCAAGCCCCGGGCAACGCCGCGCACGGAAAAGAACTCTTCGAAGCAACGCGGCTGCGAGGCCTGCCATTCGATCGGCGAAGGCGCGAACATGGTCGGCGGCGATTTCGCGGCCAATCTTTCGCGCGTCGGCGAAAAGGACAATTACGATTATCTGGTTCGCTGGATTCTGAATCCGCGCACGCAGGACGCGGCCTTATTCGCCATTCGAAAAGCAGCGACCTGGGCCCCGAGGATTACGCAAAGCACGACCTGCCGTTTGTCTTCGACCTCGATCATTCGCGCAGTCCCGAACGACGGCCACGAACTGGTCGTGCAGCAGCCGACGGTCATGCCCAGCCTTCGCCTGACCGTTGACGACGCGCGCGACATCGCCAGCTTCCTGCTGACCCAGAAGCACGCCGACGCAAGCTATGCTCCCGCGCCGTTCATGGACGATCCGCACTCAAGGAGAAGGGCAAGGAATTGATCCAGCACTACGGCTGCGCCGGCTGCCACGAGATTTCCGGGCTCGAGGACGAAGGCCGCATCGGCACCGAGCTGACCAACGAAGGCAGCAAGCCAATCGAGCGCCTGGATTTCGCTCTCTACACCGAGGACGCCAAGGAGGGCGTCCTCCCCGATGGGCAAGAAATCTCCCCGCGGGCCGTGGTACGACCTGAAGGGCTTCTTCGAAAACAAACTGACCGATCCGGCCGTGTTCGATCACGGGAAATACAAACCGGATCCCATGGACCGGCTCCGCATGCCGAAGCCGAATGTCACCAAGGAAGATATCGACGCCCTTACGACATTCCTGCTGGGCTCGACCGATCCTTCGCTGCCGCCGGAATATATGTACAAGCCCGCGGACCAGCGCGCGGCGATTCAAAAGGGCTGGTGGATCGTCACGAAATATAATTGCATCGGCTGCCATCAGATCGGTATCGGCCAAAGGTCCGTGCTGATGGGCTTGCCGCAATACCAGGGAGAAAATAAGCAGAACCTCCCTCCGGTGCTGACCAGCGAAGGGCGCGCGCGTCAATCCGGAATGGCTGAAAGGCTTCCTGGCCAATCCGTCGCTCAGCACCACGGATGTCAACCGGAACGGCGTGCGATCCTATCTGCAAGTGCGCATGCCCACGTTCTTCTTGTCGGACGACGAAATCCGCACTCTGGTGTTATTCTTTGAGGCCATGTCCAGCCAGCCGCAGCCGTTTATTCCGCAAAAGCTTACGCCGCTTACCACGGCTGAAAAGGAAATGGCGCGGCAATTGTTCACCAGCACGGCGGCGCCTTGCTTGAAGTGCCATGCCACCGGCGACCCGGCGCACGACAAGACGGCCATCGCTCCGAACTTCTTGTTTGCCAAGGATCGCTTGCAGCCGGCCTGGACGGAGCGATGGATCACCAATCCCGCCCTGATCGCTCCGGGAACGGCGATGCCTTCCGGACTGTTCAAGCGGGACGGCGACAAATGGGTGTTCTCGGGTCCGCTTCCGGCGAGCTTCCACGGATACACGGGAGATCATGCGGACTTGCTGGTGCGCTACATGTTCGAATTGACGCCGGAGGAGCAGCGTTCCCTGATGGGCCGCACGCCGTCAGGCGGCGGTGCAGGGAATTAGGATGGATTTCGTAGGACTCGGTTGCAGCCGATGTCGCAGTTAGATCTTGAGAATTCTGCGACAGGAGGAATTTTTCGTGAAGAACAGCAAATTGGAATGTATTCACTCGCAATCGGAGCGTTTGCTCTTGCGATCACCGGTTGCGGTGGTAACAAAAGCGAAACATCGGAAGCACCGGCTCCGGCGGCGAGCGCTCCTGCCGGAAAAACGGTTGACCCGGCTACCGCTGGCGAAGTCACCGGCTCGGTGAAACTCGACGGCGCTGCCCCCAAAATGAAGGCCATCAACATGGCGGCCGAGCCGGCCTGCGCGAAAGTCGCACACAACTCCGCCGACCAGCGAAGAAGTCGTCACGGGAGAAGGCGGCGCGCTGGCCAACGTCGTCGTGTATGTGAAAAGCGGCTCGAAGGATATTCCTTCCCGGCGCCCTCTACGCCGGTGAAAATTGAGCAGCAGGGCTGCCAGTATCACCCTCATGTGGTGGCCATGCAGGTCGGCCAGAACATCGACGTCGTCAACGACGACCAGACCACGCACAACATTCACCCGATTCCGGCGCATGAACCGGGAATGGAACGAATCGCAGCCCCCGGAGCGGCGCCCATCGAAAAGTCGTTTGCTCGCGAGGAAATCGCGATTCCCGGTAAAGTGCAACGTCCACCCGTGGATGAAGGCTTACATGGCGGTTCTTCCGAATCCCTATTTCCAGGTGACGGACAAGGACGGTAAGTTCGACCTGAAGAACTTCCGCCGGGCACGTACACGGTCGTCGCATGGCACGAACTTTACGGGACGAGCGACCCGCAATCGATCACGATTGGCCCCAAAGAGACCAAGAGCGTGACGTTCACGTTCAAAGCCACGGCAGCAGCTGGAGACTAGACTTAGCCTCAGGAAATCAGCGCCGCCGGGGCGAATCTGAGTTCGCCCTGGCGGTGGGAATTGTTATGGACACGCCCTACAATCCCAGCCTCCACCGATATGCTGTCTTCACGGCGTGCTGCACGTTTCTGCTGCTGATTGCCGGCGCCCTGGTTACTTCGAACGATGCTGGACTTTCCATTCCGGATTGGCCCTTGGCGTACGGTTCCCTGACCCCTCCGATGGTCGGCGGAATTCGCTACGAATTCACGCATCGCGTAATTGCCACCTGCATTGGCGTTCTGACGATTATTTTGGCTGCTTGGCTATGGAGGGCTGAAAAGCGCCCATGGATGCGCTGGCTGGGCATTGCGGCCCTTGGCGGGGTCATTGCGCAGGGAATCCTCGGCGGCATGACCGTTCGCATGTTCCAACCGCCGGCCGTTTCCGCGGCGCACGCCACGCTCGCGCAATTGTTCTTTTCGACTGTCGTGGCGATCGCCGTCTTCACCGGTTCCTGGTGGACCGGGGCTTCGCATCGAAGTGGAGGATCAGGGCTCGCCGCGGGTCCGGTCGCTGGTCGTTTGGACTGTGGTTGCGGTGTTCCTGCAATTGATCCTGGGCGCGGCGTTCCGGCACAAGGGATTTGGAATTATTCCGCATCTGATTGGCGCGGTCATTGTTACAATACTGATCTTCATGACGGCAGGGGTATTGAAAGAGGCGCTTTTCGAACAGTGCGCCCCTTCGAAATTGCGCGCGGGTGTTGCACATCCTGATTGGAGTGCAACTCCTGCTGGGGGGCGGCGCGTACTGGTCCCGGCTCTATGCGGCCAGCTTTCCGCAGCCCATCGCTGTCATGGTGGCACTTACGGTCGTGCACACGGTGACGGGCGCACTGGTGCTGGCGGCAACGTTGGTCACGGCACTGGTAAGCTATCGCCTTATCGCCGCTCGAAGTGCTGTGAGAGACACCGCTGCAGTCAGGGAGCAGGTCGCCCAGTGAGAGATAGTGTGGAAACAAATCGTCACTTAAGTGGGGCACGGGTTTCCACGAGTCACAAGTCACCAGTCACGACTCACGGCCTCATGGAGGCAAGCCGCCCCGCGCTGTATCTGGCGCTCACAAAGCCGGACGTGTCCTTTCTGGTGGTGATGACCACCGTGGCCGGGTATGCGCTGGGAACGCGCGGCCCGCTCGACTGGCTGCGCATGGTGCACACGGTATTCGGAACCACGCTGATTGCCGCGGGCACCTCGGCCCTGAATCATTATTTCGAACGCGACACCGATGCGCTGATGCGCCGAACGGCGTCCCGGCCTTTGCCTTCGGGCCAGTTGAAGCCCTCGCGAAGCCTTTTGGTTTGGGTTGGGCTTGATCCTGGTCGGCACGATTTACCTGGCGCTGGCAACCAACGCGCTGGCCACGCTTCTCGGTATCCTGACTTCGGTCACGTATCTTTGCGTCTACACACCCCTGAAGCGGCGGACGACATTGGCAACCCTGATCGGGGCGTTTCCCGGCGCGGTGCCTCCGCTGATCGGATGGGCTGCGGCGCGCGGAACGATTTCTCTGGACGCATGGATTTTATTCGCGGTCATGTTCCTCTGGCAATTCCCGCATTTCGACGCCATCGCCTGGATGTACCGGGAGGATTACGCGCGGGCGGGAATCCGGATGGCTTCGGTGGGGGACCGCGAAGGGAAGCGCACGTTCCTTGAAATCCTTCTGACGGCTGCGCGCTGCTGGTCCCCGTCAGCCTTGCTTCCGGCAGTGACCGGACTTGCCGGGGCGCGCTACTTTTTCGGCGCGCTGGTTTTGGGGATCATGCTCGTGGAAGTGTGCTTGTGGGCCGCGGCGTCGAAGAGCAATGTTCGCGCGAAGTGGCTCATGCACGCGACCGTGCTTCACCTGCCGGTGCTGTTGGGATTGCTCATCTACGACAAATTCTCCCGGTAATTTTGAACGCCGCCGGGACGGCTGCGAGAGGCTATGAACGGAAAAGAAAACCCGCTCGAGTTGCTGGTGATGTGCGTAGTCATGCTTGCTCTATCGGTCCTTGGTATCGCAGGAGGGTTTTCCAGGGACCTGTTTGGCAATATTGACGGCTTGCTGATCCTGGCCATTTGCCTGATGATGGCGCTGGTGTCCGTGCTGTTGTTCCTCGGGCTGGCCAAAGAACAGGGCTGGATTGGGAAACACAAGGGCGACGACAGCTCCGCAGTTCCGGCCGCCAAGGCAAAATAGCCGAATCCGCAGAATCCCTAAGGAAGTGTCACGTTGATTTCCCATCCGGCCTGGAACGCCATCCTCAACGGCTCAAGCGCCGTCCTGGTCACCGTCGGCTACGTCATGATCCGCAGCAAGCGCGTGCAGGCGCATAAGGCGTGCATGCTTGCGGCGACCGCCACGTCGGCAATCTTCCTGATTTCCTACGTCGATTACCACTTGCATACGGGCGTCCTTCATTTCCCCGGGCATGGATTTGCGCGCGAAGCGTACTTGTCCATGCTCACCTCGCACACGATTCTTGCTATCGCCATTGTGCCGATGGTGATCATCTCGCTCGTGCGTGCTCTGAAAGGGCGCTTTTCCGATCATAAACGCATCGCGCGCTGGACTTGCCACTGTGGGCCTACGTGTCGGTGACGGGTGTGCTGGTCTACTTTTGGCTGTACCAGGTTTACGCGGCCCCGCATCCGTGAAACTCAACTTCAATCACTGCCAAGGGTCCTGCTCAGGCGACACATTTCTCCGACTTCGATACAATTGATTTTCATGAACACCGTTCCTCATGCCTCCGTCGATGCGCCCGCGCCGCCCAAAACGGGAATCGCCAAGAAATGGCTCATCGCCATTCTGGTCCTCACCTTCGCGTTCGTCTTGATGCCATTTCTGCTCTGGTACATGACCACGTTCACTCGGCCACTTTCGAACACTGACATTGCGGCCTACTTCACTCCCGCCGCTCGACCGCGCGATACGCAGCATGCTCTTTCCCAGGTTGCCGACCGGATTATGAGTCCAAACGCGGCGATCCGCGATTCCGCGAAAACCTGGTACCCGGATATCGTTAAATATTCCGCCAGCGGGGAAGACGATTTGCGCGTGACCGCCGCCTGGGTCATGGGCCAGGACAACCAATCCCCCGAATTTCATGCGGCGTTGCTCAAGCAGCTCGCCGACTCGAATCCCATGGTGCAAAGAAACGCCGCGCTCTCCCTCGTGCGTTTTGCCGATTCCTCCGGACACGACATCATCGCTGGAATGCTCGCTCCCTACACGATGCTCGCGCCGCGGACAGGAACTCTCTCCATCCGGCTGAAGCCGGGCGACGTGATCAACCCCGGAACCATGGTCGGCCACATCATCGTAGGCGGCGACAAGATGGAAGTCCGCTCCGAAGTGCCGGGAACGATCCTTGAGTGGACCACTGCCGACAACGTCCAGGTGCAATCCGGCCAGCCGATGCTGCACCTCGATCCGAGCGCCGAAATGGTTTGGGAATCCCTGCGGGCGATGTATTTGATCGGACAGAAAGATGACTTGCCCGCGATCAACCGCTACGCGCGCGGTGTTGATGGCATGCCGTCGCAGGTCCAGGAACAGGCAGTATTAACCGCGAAGGAAATTTCCAGCAGAGAGCAGTAGTGCGGTGACTAGTGACTGGTGGCTAGTGACTAGTGAATCCGCAGGGTGCATGTTATCGAGTCCTTCCTGTCGTGGCAGAACCCAAAGGTTGCAAGATTGGTTTGAAATTGAAAACGTTAGACGGCGGGACGATTTTGGACTAGTCACTAGCCACTAATCACTGTTTTTCTCAGAACGGCAGCGTCCCGAATTCGCCCTCAAACTCCGCCAGCGGCACCATGTCGATCGCATCCCACGGGCAGCCTTCCAGGAACGCGCCGTCGGGGCCTTTGCTTGTGCAGAGCTTGCACCCGATACAGAGCAGGGGATCGACGATGATTCGCCCGAAGGGAGGATGGTCCTCATCCGGAGCCCAGTACATGCAATCCGCGACCGGGCAGTACTCGACGCAGGCCGGAGACCCGGAACACCCCGTGCAATTTTCGTTGATCACGGCCAAAATGTGGGGCTTGCGCTTGCGCTGGTTGGTCTGTCCCGTGGAGATCGGAGCCTGCTTGACGACGGTTCCTGCCTTGAATTCCTCAATGCTGGGAGCGGTGTACGCCAATTCGAGCCTCCACGGATGAAATCTATGATTTCATATTCTTGCTGAGTAAACACAACTTGTCAATGCTCTCGAAATAGGCCCGATACATGGATTTCTGAATTGCCCACGCCTCCGAAATTGAAGCCAAAAAGGCATTTGTCTTTCCTGTGTTACATTATCGCTGAGCTGCCAACACACAACGGAAGGGAGCACATGAAAACGATTCTCCACAGGAATCTCGTACGGGCTGCGGCTCTCGTTTTGGTTTCCGCGCTTCTCAATGTGGCTGCGGCGCACGCGGATGAGATCAAAGTCGTAACCTCGGGAGCGTTCACGGCGGCCTATCTGGAATTAGTCCCCGAATATGAACAGGCCACGCACAACAAGCTCATGACGGAGTTCGGACCTTCCATGGGCACGACGCACAATGCGATTCCCATGCGCTTGGAGCGCGGCGAAGAGATCGATGTAGTGATCATGGCCGCGCCCGCCCTTGCAGATCTGATCAAGCAGGGAAAGGTTCGTCCGGACAGCCGGGTCGACCTGGTCGATTCCTACATCGGCATGGCCGTTAAGGCGGGAGCACCCAAGCCGGATATCAGCACCGTAGAGGCGCTGAAGCGCACCTTATTAGCCGCAAAATCGATTGCATACTCCGATAGCGCCAGCGGCGTCTATCTCTCCACCGAGCTGTTTTCGAAGCTCGGGATTGCGGATCAGATCAAGGGCAAGAGCAAGATGATTCCTGCCGACCCGGTCGGCGGGGTGGTCGCGACGGGAGAATTCGAGATCGGATTTCAACAGATCAGTGAACTGCGCCCGGTCAAGGGGATTGACATCGTCGGAGAACTGCCGCCCGGCGCGCAGCGGGTCACGCAATTTTCCGCAGGCATACCGACTACATCAAAGAACCCCGAGCTAGCGAAGTCGTTTATCCAGTGGCTTGCGTCGCCTGCTGCGTATCCGGCGATTCGGAAGAGCGGCTTGGTGCCTGCAAAGATGGGTAAGTGACAAAGCTTGATCCCCGATCCATATCCGGCAAACATAGAATCTCGGATGAAGTTCGACCTATGGAAGAAATAACGATTCGGACGTTCAAGAGAAGGCGCGTCTGTTTCTATTGGCCGGTTTGCGGGACCTCTAACCAAGATCCATTTGCGCAATAACCGCCCGCGTAAATTCTTCTGTGGTTGCGGCGCCGCCAACATCGCGTGTCGTGTGCTTGCCTTCTCGATACACTCTTTCGAGCGCGCCCAGGATTCGACGGGAAGCATCAGTCTCATTCAAGTAATTCAGCATCATCGCGCCGGACATGACGATCGCTGTCGGATTCGCGATCCCTTCGCCGACAATATCCGGCGCAGTTCCATGGACAGCCTCGAACAGGGCGCAGATTGTCTCCGATGTTTCCGCTCGGAACAACTCCCAGCCCCCCTACGAGGCCCGCCGCTAGATCGCTGACCACGTCCCCATAAAGGTTCGGCAGCAGCAGCATGTCAAATTGCCCGGGGTTCATTACCAGCTGCATGCAAGTGTTGTCCACGATCATTTCGCGGTATTCAATGTCCGGATATTCCTTGGCCACCGCTCGAATCGAGTTCAAGAACAGGCCATCGGAGAGCTTCATGATGTTGGCCTTGTGAATGGCATGGATTTTCTTGCGTCCATTTTTGCGAGCATACTCGAACGCAAATCGCGCGATGCGTGTGGAGGCGTGCTCGGTAATAATCTTCAAGCTCTCGACGACGCCCGGCACCACGGTATGTTCAAGACCCGCGTACAGATCCTCCGTATTTTCCCTCACGATCACCAAGTCCACGCCCGTCCAGCGGGAGGAAACTCCGGCCACGATTGCGAACCGGCCGAAGATTCGCGTAAAGATCGAGTTCCTTGCGAAGCGCGACGTTGATGCTTGGAGGTCCTTCGGCCACGCCCGTAGCCATCGGACCCTTCAGCGCCACGTGAGTGCGACGCACCGATTCTACCGCGCGCTCGCGAGGAAACTCACCCACACGCTTGCCTTCTTCCAGGGGCGCGGCGAAGACTTCCCATTCCACGGGAACCCCCGAGGCTTCGATAATCTGCTTGGCTGCATTGGCGACTTCAGGACCGATTCCATCGCCCGGGCAGGAGAGTAATTTTGTGCGTCATAGCTGAAGTATTTTAGGGGAAGTGCAAACGATTGTCGAAATAGGATACAAGACAGTTTCCGAATGATGGGAGCACTTCCACGTTTCCTGATGGAGATCCCTGCGGGAGGAACTCGAAACTTTTGATCGACGCGCGCATCCTATGGTTGTGGCTTGGAACAGGTCATATTGACGCAAACAAACAGCTTGCATGTTGTGGTAGAATGACGCTGTAGGAAATTTCGCCGAAACCGGCAGGGAGTGAACACACTGAAATGATTACAGTTACGCCAGTGGCGACCACAAAGTGAAAGAGATCATGAGCCAGCAGAATCCCGCGCCCATCGCCTTGCGCGTGGCCGTTGTGGGTGGAGGCTGCTCGGGATTCAGCTATCACATGGCTTTTGAGAATCAGGAAAATCCCACCGACAATATTTACGAGTTCGACGGGCTCAAGGTGCTGGTGGACCAGATGAGCGAGATGTACCTCGAAGGCGTTTCCATCGACTACATCGAGACCCTGGAAGGCGCGGGATTCAAGTTCAATAATCCCAACGTCAAGAGCACCTGCGGCTGCGGCAGCTCCTTCAGCGTTTAAGAGCGCCGATATCGTCCCGAAGCTACATGGGCTTCACCATGGGCCTTCGCGGTAACTCGCGGAGGTCCATTTTTTCTTTTCACTCCAGATGATTCCGCACATTGCGAACGCATTGCAAATCGCATACATGCCCCGTATCCTATGAAGCGTTTATGAAGATCGCGCTCGCGCAACTTAATCCCACCGTCGGCGACTTTGCCGGAAATTCCGCGAAGATCTTGGAATTTGCCGAACTTGCCAAAAAACGCGGCGCGGACTTGGCGGTATTTTCTGAACTCAGCCTGTGCGGATATTTGCCCCTTGACCTGATCGAACGTCCGCAGTTCCTGGCGCGGAACGAAAGGGAACTGCTCTCATCTGGCAAAGAAGCTGCCGCTCCCGTCGATCGTCGGATACGCCGCCCGCGTGAACGGAGCGACAGGGAAGTCGGCCGCCAATGCCGCCGCGCTTCTGGCGAACGGCCGCGTCGAATTCGTCCAGCACAAGATGCTGCTTCCCACGTACGACGTCTTTGATGAGTCGCGCTATTTTCAGCCTGCCACGACCCAGAACGTGTATCTGTTTGATGGCCAGCAGTTGGGCATCACGATCTGCGAGGATATTTGGAACGACAAAACGTTTTGGGCCAAACCGCTTTACGAGCGCGATCCCGTCGCGGAGCTGGTTGCGAAGGGCGCCACTCTTTTCATCAATATTTCCGCCTCTCCTTATACGATCGACAAGCGTTCCCTGCGGATTGACATGCTGCGCTCTCTTGCGAAAGCTCATGGCCTGCCCGTCCTCTACGTCAATCAAGTCGGCGGTAATGACAGTCTGGTCTTTGATGGCGGCAGCGTCGTCATCTTGCCCGATGGCCGAATCGTCGGCCCAGGCCAGTTCCTTCGTGGAAGACCTTATCATTTTTGATACGGAGACACGGGCAGGAGAAATTCACGCCCAGCCCGTGCGAGGAGATCGAAGTAGCCCTTCAAGCCATTATTTGTGGGACGCGCGACTACGTCTGTAAATCGGGGTTCCGCAAAGTCGTCGTGGGTTTGAGCGGAGGGATCGATTCCTCCGTTGTTGCCGCTGTTGCCGTGGCGGCCCTGGGCCGCGAAAACGTGCTCGGCGTATCGATGCCCGGGCCATATTCCTCCGAAGGCAGCCGCTCGGACGCAAGGCAGCTTGCCGAAAATCTGGGAATTGAGTTTCTGACTCTTCCGATCACGGACGTGTTCAACTCGTATCGCGCGACCCTTGCGGAAGCCTTTCGAGGCCGGCCCGAAGACGTTACAGAAGAAAATCTTCAGGCAAGAGTCCGCGGAAATTTCCTGATGGCTCTTTCAAACAAGTTCGGGTCCATGGTCCTGAGCACGGGGAATAAATCGGAAATGGCGGTAGGGTATTGCACGCTCTACGGAGATATGGCAGGAGGCCTCGCGTTGCTCTCGGACGTTCCCAAAACGATGGTGTATGCCCTGGCGGATTTGATCAACCGCGAAAAGGAACTGATCCCCTCCAACTCGATTGCAAAACCACCCTCCGCCGAGCTGCGCCCGAATCAAATGGACCAGGATTCCCTCCCACCCTACGAAGTGCTGGACCGAATCCTGAAGGCCTATATTGAAGATGTGAAGAGTCCCGAGGAAATTGCCGCCCACTATAATTACGACGTTGAACTCGTGCGATCAATTGCCAAAAAAGTGGACAGGAATGAATATAAGAGACGCCAGGCCCCTCCCGGCCTGAAAATCACGTCGCGTGCCTTTGGGCTGGGCCGTCCGTTTCCAATTGTGCAAAAATTCATTCCTTAAAAGGAGATTGAGAATGCTCCCAAGACTGCGAGTGGCAATCCTGATATTTGCAGTCGCTATTGGCTTCCGGACGTCCGCGCAGACAACCAGCGGGAATAAGGCTCCGGGAGAAGATAAGCAGCAACTTGCCTCGCCTTCAGCCAAACCCGATGGAATCGAAAGCCGCGTCGAAAAATACCTAAGGAATCTCTACGCCTGGGGCCCCTCGTTTGAAGTCAAAGTCGGGCCAGTCAAGCCTTCTCCAATTTCTGACCTCCTTGAGGTTCCCGTATCGATCTCCATGGGCGGACAAACCGACAACGCAATCGTTTATGTATCCAAGGATGGCAAATTTATTATCCGAGGGGAACTTTCCGACATGTCAGTCGACCCACTGGCGGATATTCGTTCAAAGCTGCATGTGGAGAATGCCCCATCAATGGGTCCAGAAAACGCCAAAGTCACACTGATTGAGTTCGCGGACTTTGAGTGTCCTTCATGCCGGGAGTTGGACCGCATTCTGCGGGATTTTCTACCCAGCCATCCGGAAATTCGATTGGTCTTTAAGAACTTTCCCCTCACAGAAATACACCCTTGGGCAATGACTGCCGCCATCGCCGGTCAATGTGCGTTCCAGCAAGATCAGGCAAAATTCTGGAAGATGCACGACGCCATCTTTGACGCCCAGGACGTAATCAGCCCTTCAAATGTTTGGGATAAGATGATGGACCTAGCAACCAATAACGGACTCAATACTGATACCTTCCGAGCCTGCATGGCCACCCCCGACTCAGCCCATCAAGTCGAACAAACCATGGAGGAAGGGCGCACATTAGATATCACTGGCACCCCAACAACATTCGTGAATGGCCGCCGAATCGTAGGCCCTGACAAATCCACCCTCGACCAGCTCATCCACTTTGAAGAGACTAGCAACAAGACATAATATAACTTATCCGGCGCGAATTTGTCAAGGGATAAATTCAGTGTTGTCTTAGATCCTTGATTCTGTCACCCCTTAGCATCAACGCGAAGATGCCCCCCCCTGTGGAGACATACAGGTTGACGGCGAATGAACTACTACGAGTGACGGAGATTTCTAGATGCGCGAAGCGGGACCTGGCATGGGCCATCGCCGCAGGGCTGCTCAAGGGTACTACCTCTCGCCATATCAAACGGCCTCCAAGCTGGCTACCGGCAAGGCGGCGCCCAGGCTTCGCCGTTGCGTGTTCCTCCTGCGAGCCTCTCACTAAGGGATCCCGGGCTTCTCCTCTCAACGACGTCTCAGGGGAATACGCCATTAAACTCCACTACAGGAATTGGGACAGAACCGCGCTGGCTATGACCACAACCAATTTGGACGGGGGATTCGGGATTGGTCCAATTGCGTCGTTTGCAAATAATGTTAAGAATCTGAGGCCGTGCTCTTGGGGCATCTCTGTACCGAAGACCCTCTGAAGTTTGATTCAGTCCGATGTTAGAGATCATTCAGGCGAAGTCTTCATAAACTTCAATGAGCGTTCAACCATCAGTGGCGGGCAATTGCGGCGGCTGCGGCTCCTGCGGCAGCTCCGATGGCGAACCATTTTGCGCCACGTTTTAGGCGCACCCAGAACGTTCCGCCTCGTGCTGCGGCGACCGCGGCGTCTCGTTCTTTTGTGAGGGCGGCCGAGCGGGCTTGTTCGTCGGTAAGGTCTTTCTTAGTTGCATTCATTTGAACTGCGTTGGCGCGGCAGTCCTGCAACTCGTCGTAGAGCGGCTTGAGATCCGGTTGAGGGACGGTAAGTGTGGCAGGCGGCGTCTCGCCTGGGTTCACGGTCGAGAGATTTGGTATCTGTATCGAAACGGGAAGCGGAAGTTCCGGAAGGACTGAGGGTATTGCTTGCGCTGCCTGTTGCGGAGTCTGGACAGCGCGCTTTTGTGCTGCGATCGCGTCCAGCGCGGCGGAGAGTTGCGCATCGCGCTGTTTTTCGCGCTGCTCGGCCTGCTGCATCGCGGAGTTCTGCGAAGCGATCGTGGAATTGAGCTGCGCGGTATCGCGGCGAGCGGATCTCCAGGCGTCGGCGAGGATCGCGATGGCAACAAGCGACACGACCAAGATTACGATATGCGATGTGGATTTCATTTGTTCCGGTGTAATTGTTTGGGAGAGTTTCCGCGCTACGGGCGCTTCGCGGAATAATTTTTCATGCGTGCGAGAACTTCGGCGGGGTAATCGGGATTGGCGCCGCCGTTCCAGGCGAGCAGAGCCGCCGCGACGTCGCCGCGCGCTCGAGTGAGCCGCGCGGAGAGGAGGCGGCATCCCCACTCGATCCCCGTGGGCGGGTCGCAAAGCTCCGCAAGCGATGGCTCGTCAAATCCAGATTCCCTGCCGGCCTGGCCCATGACCTGCATCAATCCCCACGACATGGAGCGCGTGTAGGCTTCCGTGGCGCTCAACTTCCCTGCCGTGTACAGCGGCGCGATGTAGCGGGAAAGAAATGAGGGCTCGTAGCGCACGGCCCACGTATTCCACGCCGATTCCTGCTCGATTACGGCGCAAACCAGGGCGGGCTCGAGGCTGTGCGCGGAGGCGATGCTTCGCGCGAGCTCGATGAGTTCGGGATCGACGGTGTCAGTCACAGGAGAGGAGAATTTCAAATTTGAGATTTCAGATTTGAAAATAATAGTCCCAAAGGATCGCCAGAAGGCCTCGCCACTGAGGTTCCAACGACTCAGATTTTGCAGGGCCCGCGGCAAGCCAGGCCCTATTCACGATTTCTTGTCATGGCCGTTGAGTTCGAGGAATTGCACGGGCGGAGGTTCCATGATCTCGAGACCGAGGTGGCCGGCGATTTGCCGCAGGGCGTGATAGAGATGCGGCAAGTGATTGAGCGCCATGTCGCGCACGAACGCGCGGCGAATTTCGTCGTCACGGGTGCGGCGATGCAGCCAGCGAAGGAAAAAGAAAAATTGAACGCACGAGGTGAATCCGACGACGATCCAGTATGGGTTCATGGGAATGTGTGGAGACGCGTTTCATCCATTGAAGCCGAGCGTGAATCCGCCGGGTCCAAACCCGAACTTAAAGCCGCTATTCGCCGCATTGCGCGCACTGGTGTCGATCAGCTGCGAAGGAATCCCCAGCGTGCGGCCAAGCAACGACGCGTCGGTCCCATACAGGCCGGAGAGTCCCGAAAGCCCTGAAAGTGTGTCCGACTTCGCGGCGTTGGCAAAGGCAATTTGATTTTGCTGGGCGAGGTTGGCCTGCTGTTGCCCTTGCGTGCGTGCGAGCGAATCGATGAGGTCGCCGTAGCCGGCCGAGTTTCGCGTGCGCGCTGCCCGCGTAGAAGCGTTTTGCGCGAGCGCGTCGAACGCCGAGGAAAGAGCGGACTGCGACAAATTCGTGATCGCCGATTGCTGCGCCGGCGTGTAGCCGGGATTGGCAAGCAGATTCTGATAGCCGCCCGCAGCCTGCGAGCCCAGCCCCTGGGTCTGCGAGTAGAGCTGCTGGTTCATCGCATTCTGTTGAGAGAGTTGCTGGTCGATCATTTGCTGCGTTTGTGCTTGTGCGCCGCGTCCCATGGGGACCTCCGTGGTGCTGATAAAAAGTGATTGGTGACTCGTGACTGGTGACTGGTGAAAAATCCTTGGAACCACGGATGCACGCGGATTTACACGGATAGGAAACTAAGAGATGGAAAAGAACAAGAAAACAGGTGCATGTTTTTCTCGATCCTTTATCCGTGTTCATCTGTGTGCATCCGTGGTTGCATTCTGCTACGGGACCTGCCGGGAAAAGCAGGGCCAGGGATCGCGTGACCATCCAAGTTGCTCGAGGCGGCGTCCAAAAGCGCGCGCGATTCGTGGCGGGAGAAAAGCCTGCACGTCGTCCAGTCCGCGCGCGGCGGCGTCGCGGCGCGCGGCTTCGTGGAGCGCCAGGAATCGTTGCCAGCGCTGGCGTGGCGTGCCCGCGGCGGGATCGTGAAGCAAGTAAGTTTCCGCCGTGAGCCGCAGGAAAACCGCCATCATGATTCCGGCGCGCGTGCGCGAGGCGTTCGCGCGGCGAAAGTCGTGTTCCCTGCGTCTGCCCATCGTCATCTTCTAGGACCAGCTTCGACACAAACATCGGGCTGTCGAGGTCCGGGAACGGATAGCCGAATCCCTGCGCCGCGTGCATCTGCCGCAGCGCGTCCAGATCGGCGGGCGTGTATTCGCGAATGAGCATGCAACAGTAGAACAGGCTTTTTATCCTGAGCGCGGTGAAGGGCAGCCTGTTTGCATTTGAGGGGGCAAAAACAAAACCTGACAGGCTAAAACTTGTCCTACCAAGCCCGCGCGGCGAGCTGCAGCAGCGTAGACTTCAGTCTGCGCGCTGGTTTAATTATAAAAACCGCGCAGGCTAAAGCCTACGCTACCTGAGAATCACCGGCCCGGAACTGCTCTGGGTATTCACTCCGAACCCCGATCCGCCTTCGCTGCCGGACGCGGTGCCGCTTCCCGAGGAAGCCTGCAGCGCAGGGCCTGTCGCGGTTCCTCCGCCGGTGACGGCCGTCGGCGGGGTGCCGAACGTGACCGGCTCGGAAGGATCCGATCCAAGATATTGCGAGTACGCGCGCCAGTAGAGCGTCTGATTCCCCATGGCGATGCGCAGATTGCGCGAGCTGCCCAGGAAATGCACATACGGCTGATTGAATGCCGGCGTCGTGTCGGACTCCGCGAAATAAAAAATGCCGCGATTGACGGACGAATTGTCGGTGATCGCCAGATCGAAAATGCCGTCGGCGGCGGCCACGTTCAGGCTGCCGATCGGCGCGGGCGCGGAAATGGTCCCCGAGGGATCGACCCCGGTGCCGCGCCCGACGGCGTTCACGCCGTTCACGAGCTGCATAAGCGCTTCATACACGAAGGGCGAGTCGCTCTTGATCTGCGCGAGTTGTCCGATTTTGAGCATAATGTTTTTTCGACGAATGCACTCCATTACGATGTGAAGTACTATGGAACGCGAAAAACAAATGTTGGAGTGTCACTCATGCCAGCCCGCGGATTGCTGATTACTCTCTTGCTCCTAGCTGTGTCCCCGCAGGCCAAACCACGCTTCCCGATACACGTTGAGTCTCTAATTTATCCGCCGGTCACGCGTCAGGCGCGGATTTCCGGGGACGCCGTGTTAATAGCCCAGATCGGTCCCGACGGGCGCGTCCCCTCGCCGATTGGAAAGACGGGACACCCATTGCTCCTGCAAGCTGCCAAAGAGAATCTGAAAACATGGAGATTTCAAAGCAGTGAATATCAGGAGATGCGAATTACATACCACTTCAAGCTCAGAACATCCTCCACGGACTCTGGCCAGCCTGAATGCGTATTCGATTTGCCGGATTCAGTGACAATTTTCTCGTCCCCACCTCCCGTCAACATCAACTATTCGTCGCCCTCGAGCAAGCCATCACCCAGATAATTTCTAATTTGATTGACTCGCCGACACCAACTGATCGGATACCAGTAGCGTAGGCTTTAGCCTGCGCGCCTTTTTTGGTTTGACGTATGCAGAAAGAAAATCAAACCCGCGCAGACTGAAGTCTACGCTACCTAATTCCCTCCCCGCACCGGCGCCCAGGGATCGGGCAACAGCGACGGAATGAACCGCCCGAGCTTGAACCATGCGCCAACCGCATTTGTCCCCACCTGGAAAGCGACGCGCTCGCCGAGCAAATTGATCGGCATCTCAAGATCCTTCGGCGCCGGCGAAGAAAGCGGCAGCGGCGCGAGCGCCGTCGGGTAGGATTCGTTGGCCGTGAAGGCGGTCAGGCTCAAATTCCCCGCCCCTTCCGCGTACATCGTCAGATACGCGAACAATTTCCGGTGCGAGCGCACCTGGTAGGCTTGTTCCAGATCGGGGCTCAGGAAAAAATACGTCGTGTAATAGGAATTGATCGCCGCGCCGTCGTCGGAAAATTGCGTGTCGGATAGCTGATAAATTTTGCCATTCCCCGCGCCGCTCACCAGGCCGTTGCCCAGGAATACCTGCAAAGTGCCATCGGGGCGTTCGGCCAGGGTACAGCAGTTCGCCGTGATATTCCACGGGCACCACTTGCGCGAGCGTCCCACCGCGTACAATTTTCCGGACAGCGTCGAAAAGAGCACCGACCCGAGCGACTGAATCTCGCCCGCGCTCGACAGGCTGCGGTAGTCGAGAACAAGAATGCGGTTCGGCGAGGTGGCCGCGCCGATGGGAACGCCGCAGAGGATTCGTTTGTTTCGCGTGTCCACGCGCACCCACAGCGTATCCCCGGCGGCCCAGTTGATCTGGTCCCACAACGGCTGAATTTCCTGGGAAATTTTCACGGGTTCGCCGCCGTCGTAGATGTACATTCCGGCTTGCCCCGCGATCACGGCCCAATCCTCGCCGGTGGCGACGCCCTGCACGGAGGCCGTGCCCACCGTGACGGAAACTTCGTTGACCGGCCAGGAGGCCGGCTCGTTCACGCCGTCATCGGCGGTCTGGTAAATCGAACGATCCTTCACGAAGTAAAGATTCTCGCGCAACAGGAACGCCGAGCGCACGGTCTGCCCGTCGTCCTCGGAGACGCTCATGAATCCGGTGACGCCGTCGTAGCTTTCAGGATCCTCGGCAAACGAGGCGCGCACCAGCGACGTGTTGTAAGGCTCGGCCGTGGGAAACACTTCGATGTTCTCGACCAGAAACCCGGCGCCATTGGTCGGTGTGCCGTCGGCGTACACGCGAAGGACCAGGTCGGAGGGAATATTCAGAAACCCCGTGGATGGCGTGATCGGAGCGATAAATTCCTGCCAGGCGCTCGCGTTGACTTGCGCGGCGGGCACGGCAACGCCCGTCGTCGAAATCCCCAGCATGGAACTGTAAATGTGGACGTGCAGTGTGCCCTGCGTGAGTGCTCCCGTCATGCGCACGCGAACGCGCGCCGAGTATCCGGTATTGGCTTGCAGGCGCGGCGCGCCGTTGTAATCGGTGACGGCGGATTGCGTGATCAGTCCGCGCGTCGGCGTTGCACCGTCGCCCAGGATCGAGTACGCCCCGCCCCAGATCGCATGCCCGGTGGTGTCCGCGCTTCCGCCGGTGAAGTACGTGGCGTCGGGCGTCCAACCGAGCGGCACGTTGAATCCGCTCCCGCCGAAGCCGCCGTCGAACGTGAGGTTGTCCCAGTTATTTTGCTTGTTCCGCTCGCCCCACCAGAAGAGCCGCTCGCCGTAGCCGATGACGCCGGCGCACTCGCCGAGCTCCACAAGCTGGAATAGCGGGTCCGCGGAAATTCCCGCGAGCAGCGCGGTGTCCGAAAAATCCACCACGAACGAGCTCGCCGAATTATCGGTGATCTGCAATTGCGGCGCGCCGTCGAGCCCGGTGATGTAGTAAAAATTGTCGCCGCCCGCTCCCGTAAACGCCAGGATGCGCGCCACGATGTTCGGCAAGCCGGAGGGCGAAGGGATGCCGGTCACGTTCGCGCGCACGTTTCCGATGGACGTCCAGGAAACCGGCGCCGAAGGCCGCGTCAAGTATCCCTGCCGCGTCACAAAAATCACGGAGCACTGGTGCACGCCCGCCGAAAGCGAACCGACCGGAGCGGCCGTGCCTCCGCTCGAAGACGCGTCGGCTGCCGCCTGCGCGTAGGTGAAGTGCAGCGAATCGATGATGGACGCGATCGGAAAAGTTCCGTCAAAGCTCGAATCGGTGACCCCGGCGATCGTAACCTGGTCGGTGGAAAGCATTCCGGTCGGCGACGACGTCGTCACCGTCACCACACCGGAGGCACGCGAAATCGACGTGACGGGAATAACGAGGTCCGCGATCGACGCGACGCCCGCGCCCGGCCCCACCTGGCTCACACGATCGAAGTTCGCCCCGTCGTATTGGCGCGGTATGTCGATCCCGAACGAGCCGTCGTGCACGGCCATGTACTCGCGTCCGAACAGCGATGCCGAGCTCGCCGCCGCGCTCGGAGAAATTCCCGCGGCAATCTGCGAGAGCACGCCGGGAGAAGTCTCTCCCCACAACGTCCCCGAAGAATCGAGTGCGAGAAGCGTCTCGGCAAGATTCGGCTGCGTATAGGTTTTGAGATAGTTGACCGTGGGATTCCCCGCGATCGGAGAATAAACCGACACCAGCCCCGGACGCGTCTTCACCGCGCCCAGCACGAACGCCACGTCCTGGCAATCAGGCGACACCCCCAGCGGCAAATCAGCCGAGGGCATGTCGGTCACCAGCCCGCCGAATAAATCCAGCGGCGCATCAATTGTTCCGGCAATGGACATGGAGTTAGTAGGACAGGCTTTAGCCTGTCAGCTCTTGACTTTTTCAGATGTTTGTTTCGGAACAGTAGGACAGGCTAAACAGGTTCCGGAAAAACCCTCTTTGTTGTCATCCCGAGCGGAGTGAGGGATCTGCTTTTCACTAATTCGGGCAAAAAAAGCAGATCCCTCGGGCGAAACCCGCCCTTCGGGATGACAGATTGTGGGTTTTTCCGCAGCCTCTAACGCCTGTTCTACTTAAATCAGTTTATTAAACACAGCCTCAAACTGAATGCTCGTATCGCCGGTAATGCGCGCCGGATACGCGCCCGAGGCCAGTTCCGTGTTCGACGCCGTATTGATTTTCACTTTTTGGTTATTGAGCGAGCTGCCGGCGATCCAGGAGTACGCGTCGCCGGTGGATCCCCCAACCCACAATTGGATGGGAGCGGCGCTGGCTGCGATTTGCGAAGCGGCGCTTGTGAAGTCCAGGGTATCCCCGCCCGTCGAATAACTCCCGGATGCGGCGAGCTTGCCGAAAACGTAGATATTGTCTCCGGCAGCGTCAACATCATTGATGGTGATAGCGAGTGGCATGGTGTCCTCCGATGGAAATGTGAATCGTGATTCGTAATTCGTGATTTGTGGATATGCGCCAGCGAGCTGAATCGCGACCGATGATCCATGGATCATGAAAGAGTTTTAGCTTTTCACGAATCAGGGGTCACGAATCACGATTCACGCCCTTCACATCAGCGGCGCGAATCCCGTTCGCGAAGAATACGGCCGGCGGCGGCGGCCGGTCTGCTGTTCGCGTTGCGTGGCGCGGACAACCAAATCCTCGAGCGCGTCCGCGGCGGCCGCATCCCAGCGTTCTGCCTGGGGCGCGCCTCGAGCGGCGCCGGCCATCGCGGCAGCGGCATAGGCCAGGGCTTCCTGCGCCTGGCGAATGAGCACGGGGCTTGTGGCGTCGGTCAGGTCGGGATAGGCCTTCTGATAACGCAGCCGAATCTGCGTGTCCTGCGTCGCGCCCAGGAAATACAGTCCATCCGCGCGCCACTCCCAGTAATCCAGAGTTTCCGCCTGCGGCTGCGAAGGCAGACCGTCGTGGTCGGTCAGATCGGTCATCTCCACGAAATCGTCCGTGCTGCCGTTGACGCGCTCCCACAATTTCACCGGCACGATCAGGTCGGTGGGCAACTGATTGGGCGGCGCCGTCGCGTCGGTAATGGAAACTTGCGCCGAGGCGTCCACTTGGGTGACCGCCGGCACCACCAGCAGGACGTCATCGGTCAGAAATGAACCGGATTGCACGTTCGCGAGAGCGCGCTGCGTCTTCCGGTATGCCGCGTTGACGTACGGCAGCAGCACCGCATCCGTAAACAGATTTCCCGCCGCATCGTTCAGGAGCGAACGCACCAGCGATGTAATCTGTCCGGCGGTGTTGTACGCGCTAGATCCTACGACTGGCATTGGGGCACCTCGTGATCTGTGATTCGTGGTTCGTGATTCGTGAAACGCGAGAATCTGCCACGCGCGATGTGGTAGGAACCGCGTCCACGCGCACGCGCAGATAACAGTTCAAGGAGAAAATCGTTCAGTGAGTGGGGCTGAACCGATGGTTGAACCGTGATTCTTTACTATCGCTGGGAATCAGTGTTGATTTATGGCTACGCGGTGTTCACGAGTCACAAATCACGACTCACGAATCACGCTCCTCCCGGCAGCGGCGATTGCTTCAAATACGCCGCGACGCCAATGATGCCGGACATCAAGGCGCTCACCGCGGCGATCGCCAACGTCGCATGCAGTCCGGCCTGCAAATTAAAGTGGGACGGATCGATTCCGACCGCCGCAAATCCGGTGATGACGCCGTTGGCGCCGCCGGCAATCGCAGCGGCGGCAATGCCCTTCAGCCAGGTTTCCCATGTGGCCATAATGAGTGGGACAGGCTTCAGAGGCTGCGGAAAAACCCTCTTTGTTGTCATCCCGAGCGGAGCGAGGGATCTGCTTTTTCGCTAATTCGGGCAAAGCAAGCAGATCCCTCGGGCGAAACCCGCCCTTCGGGATGACAGATTGTGGGTTTTTCCGCAGCCTGTTCAGCCTGTCGGATTTTCCTCTCGAACTTTTAAATGTGGTTTGAGTCGTGCAGACTTCAGCCTGCATGAGTTGAAGGCACTTCACGGATCACGATTCACGAACCACGAATCACGTTCCTCAGTGCGCAAAACAGTTCGTTCCGTCGCAGGCGATTTCCTTGCCGGTGTTGGCGGAAATCGTGATATTCGACGCGCCGTTGATGTTTCCGCTGTCGGCCTGTATGGTCACCGTATTGCTGCCGGAGTTAAACACGACCCAGTGGTTGCCCGTGCTGGCGTGCGGCACGGTGATCGTCGTCGTTCCGGTGACGTTCACCCAGTAATCCGACGTCGTCAGCGTATAAGCCGAAGATTTCGTCGTCAGCGCGGACTTGAATCCGTTTTCGGCATCCAGCACTCCGCCTTTGACCGCCATTTCGTCTCCCGAAGGCGGGCTTGGCTCGCCTATTCCGAGTTGCTGCCCAAAGCCTGATTTCACGCATAGCAGGCAACTGATCCCGTTTACCGAATCATTGAGCCAGCTTGAGTAGGCTGTAGGAGACACATTGAAGTCAGGAGTTCCGGCGCTCGATCCTGAGGTTGTCGAAAACGTGTAGGTCTGATTCAGGCTCGCCTGTACAGCCTGCGTGAAATAGTTGCTCTCACTGCCTGGACTGGGCCCGTAATAGATTCTGAAATTCGGCGCGTCCTCAACAAGAATCGACCATCGCAGCGAGATGGAAGACGATGCGCCAACAGTTTGACAAATCTCGGACGATGGCAGGCTGTGCCCCGGCGTCCCCTGCGAATCCATTGCCTCGACGACGAAGCAGTAGGTCCCCGCTGAGAGGCTTCCTGATCCAGTGCCCGTCACGGTAAGACTATTTGGCGCGGTGATGATATTCGCCCAGAATGGACCGGACTGGCCATAGCTCTCGCCAAACAGGGTGGGATAGTTAATCAGATACGATTGACTGTAGATCGGCCCGATGAACGGATGTGCTGTATTACTTGGAAGTTGCCCGGAGTCGGTCGTAATCGAGTACGAATCATTTCCACTCCCACAAGTCGTGGAACCATTTAAGCAATTGGTCTGCGTATTGAACTGATCCGAATTGCGAAGAAAGATACTCGCCTGAAGCGTCTGATTGCCAAGAACAGAGACAAGATATTTGTTGGATGAATCGGCATTCTGCATATTCTCGATTAGCGCGCCTGCCAAACGCGCGGAAGAGGAAGGCGCTCCTACTGCGCCATTGGTCACGCCAGTGTCCACCGTGATCGTTCCACCGGTCGGGCATGTACCGTGATCCTCGCTCCACCACAGGCCGGTCTGGGCGAAGCTCGTTCCCTGCCCGTTGTTCTGACCGCCGGGCGAGTCGATCACGATATGATGGTACAGGGTAGCGAGATTGTGGAACACAATGTCCGCGTGCCCATTGCCTGAATACTTGGTTTCAGTGAACAGAATCGACGCGGGGAAAGTCGTGTTGCAGGTTGAATTCGGAATCAAGTTCATGTTGTCAAAATTGGCAAAGATCGTGTTGCCGTCGATCATCAGGGGAACGCCGATACCCGCGGCGCCTTGAACATCGACGTGGATATTATTCATATTGATCCCTGCCGTCGATGCGTTACTGCTCGGGTCTTGCGTCAGGACGATTCCGTGCCCGAGCATATTGCTGAGTTGCAGATTCTCCACGTCGATTCCGGAACCGCGAATGATAAGACCCGATGGCATTCGAGGCCCGCGCGAGACGAGTGTCGTCGGGAAATACTGCTGAGATGAGTTCCCGCCCGAGTAGCCCTGCCCAATGATGGAATAGTTTGCTCCAATCATCCAGGGCCAGCTTTGGAACAGCGGCGTCCCGGCGACATGAATCGCAACGCCACCGGAGCTGTAGCCGGAAATCGTGTCCGTCGGCATGTCGGCGTTGAACGGCCAGAGCCCGTATGGAATGTAAACTCCATACGATCCGGCCGTCTTGCCGCCGTTGATCTGATCGGTCTGGACGTCGTTGATGGCGTCGGCAAGAAACATCGACACATCTTCGTAAACGGGCTGCGTCGTGACGTTGTTCGAGGCCGCCGCCGAAAGCGTTAGCGTGGTCGTGCCGCCGCCTGCCGTGATTGTTGTATCAAGCGACTCGGCGGTCGGGCTTGCCGGAGGCGTCGAAGGCACGTAAGCAGGGCATCCATTGTGCAGCGATCCGCCCCAATCCGAATATCCGGCGTAGTACGCGATGTTGATGCAGCTATAAACGCCGTTCCCGGCAACGTCCCGATAGACCGCGAACTCGCGCGCTCCGGGCGTCACCTGCCAGCCGACCCAGTTGTAGTTGTAAGGCGAGAGCGTGGCGTTCCCATTCGTGATCGTGATGGGTCCAACAGCCGCGCCGACCCCGCCACTCGCATCAATCGGAGCGATCTTATAATCCCAGGTCGTCGATCCCGTCGTTCCGTGTGCCCAGCCGACCAGGAAATTCGCTGTGCATCCGGTCGCAGTCGTTCCACCACTTCCGGACGTGTTGTAGGTGAGTGAGGTAACGGGCGTGCCGAAGTTGAGCAGCCATCCGGTCGTCGTTGTGTTGAAGTTCGAGTCCGAGCAGCCCGTAACCGTGATTGGGCCGGCAAAGCCAGAGCCACTGCCAATACCGGGAGCAAGATGCGGATCGCCGCTCGTGATAGTGAGCGTGACGAGGGTTCCAACTCGCGTGGTCGTTCCTGTGGATGTTGATGCCATTGCGATGGTGGCAGTCGGACCGGCGCCGATTACGTTCACACCGCATCCAGTCTTATAGCTCGCTGCCGTCGATAGAGCCAAGCTATGCGACCCGCTGCTGATCGTTCCCGTGGCGGGAGGATCGTTCGTGTTCGTTGTGCTGCATCCCCCGGGGGGCATGTATTTTGTGAAGTCCCGCCACGGAATGGGGCCCCCGAAGCGCTGGTTTGCCGCCCACTGATTATCGGCATTGGTCGATGGCACCGGCGCCCCGCCCACGGTGAGAGATCCTGTCACGGCTGCGGAACCGCTGACCGTCAGATTGCCGGCCAGCGACAACGAAAATGCGGAGATCCCGCTGGTCGTCGTGACGCTGGTGAACGTGGGCGTGCTCGGATCGCTCGGCAGGATCACGTTGGGAAGTTGCTTGGTCGTGATGCCCGGTCCGCTGATTTCAATCTCGTAGCGTCCCGGCGCGGCATAAAACGTGTAGTTCCCCAGGCCGTCCGCCGAGAGAGGATTCGCGAGCGCCTGCGTCAGCGCCGCGTCCGAATAGATATTGGCGAGCGGCGAACAGGGCTGTCCGGTGGCGCCGGACGAGCAGATCCGGACCGCCGCTCCGGCCATCGGGCGCCCCTGCGCGTTGAACACAATGTCGTCCTTGCGCGAACCCTGCGCTCGCGAAATTCCCGGAAACACGGCGATCGCAAGGATTGCGAACAGCGCGGAAGAAAGCAGTTTCTTTGACAATCTGACCATAGAAATAGATTCCCCTGGCAAAAGATTCGCCGGCCGTGCGTTAGTTAGAACAGCCAATGCTTGCACATTCCCGCTGGGGCAGTCCGTCAGGCCGCGGCGGCGGAGCCATTGCGTTAGCATTCTCTAATATCTCGGGCGCTTTAGCGGTTCCCTCGCTCGAGCGCGGTGTCTTAACGTACAGGCAGACTGGGCGACGCAACTCGTTTTGTAGGGCTGGGCTTCAGTGTCTGATTGAGAACTATAAAATCTTTGTGGGTCGTGGCTTTAGCCACGACATACGTTCAGCAGAATCAGTGCGGCTGTAGAGGATGCGGAAAAACCCTCTTTGTTGTCATCCCGAGCGGAGCGAGGGATCTGCTTTCTCGCTAATTCGGGCAAAAAAAGCAGATCCCTCGGGCGAAACCCGCCCTTCGGGATGACAGATTGTGGGTTTTTCCGCAGCCTCGTTAGCCGCTGAGGTCTTGATTCTGAAGTCATCACACAGACACTTGAGCCCAGCGGGAAAAGACGCTCTCGGCAAAAAATCCATTTCGACGGGCGCGGCTGCGGTAAGCGGCCGTCAGATGCCCGTCGAAGTGTTGCATTCAATGAGCTAGGCGCGCTTTGGGTTGGACGGGCGGTCACTGCGGGATTCGATACCGGTCTGTGGAGGCTGCACCAATCCCAGCGCCAGGGCCTTCTCCCGGTCCAGAATCGCGCCGCACGATTTGCAAACCGCGACGCCGGGCTTGACGCGCTCGCCGCATCCCGGACACTCCGAAGTCTCCTGTCACCGTGTAATACCATTCCTTGTCGAGGCCCAGATTCGCGGCCGCGCGCCGCTGCAAATCGTGGATGAAGACAAACGAGTGCGAGCGTTCCCACTCGCGGTCCGCCGCCGCCACCAGGGCGCGATAAAATTCCTCGAGCTTGGCTCGCGCGCCGCGCAACTCCTCCTCGGTGGGAACATCCCCTGCGCACACGAACACGCCCAGGAAACTGCGCTCCCCCGCGTCGGAATTGATTTCGCGGCACAAATCGTTGGCAATTTCCCAGGCCGAGATCGGCAGCGGCAACGTGCGCTTGTCGCCATAATCCATGATGGCCGTGCGCGGCGTGATGCGCGTCAGGGAATATTCCTCGCCCTCGGATTTCCCCGCGATCCGGAATGTCCCGTACGTCCGGTGCGCGTGTAGCTCTGCTCGGTGATGTTCGCGATCACCGCATGCGAAGATCGTTCCGCGTGAGTTGCGATTTCATTTTGCATCGACAAATTTCTCCTATGGTGGACGTGATTTGTGATTTGTGATTCGTAAATCGTGATCGATAAATGTAGCCACGTCCACCAGTAGCGTAGGCTTTAGCCTGCGCGTCTTGGTTTTAGGGACGATGCAGAAGCAGAGCCCGGTCGAAAGGAAAGGCGCGCAAGCTAATGCCCACGCTACAAACCCTACCGCGCATTGCAAAAATTACGAATCACAAATCACGAATCACGAACTACGCCAGCACTTCCTCCGCATACGCGTCATACTCCCGCTCCTCGCGCCGAATGCGGTCGTCGAGCGCTTCCCTGCTCTTCACGTGCTGCGCGCCACGGCTCGCTTCAATCGCGCGCGCAATGTGCCGCGCCGCCGCTGGCGTCAGTTGCACGAACTCGCCGCGCGGACCTTCCAGCGTGAAGCAATGCTCGTAATCCCCGCGCGATGGGTAAGGCCCCAGCGCGGGAATGCTGCGCCCATTTTCAATTTCGATCGTCTCGGCGTGCCACTGCTCCGGCGAGCCATAACTTTCCGGAGGCAGCCACCGCTCGATGTGCCAGCGATTGTGCGGCGTATATTTCGGTTCGCGCCGCAGCTCGACCACTTCGCGCACCAGCGCGCCCGAAGCGTCGCGGTCTTCCCACTTCCCGCCGATCCAGTCGAGCCGCGACCATCCCCAAACCGCCCGGAAATTCGGCTCGCCAAATCGATTCAGCCCGCCGGCGAGAACGAGTTCGCGCGCGACGTCGTCGGGCGTTTCATATGTTTCCCGTAACACGAAGATCATGATTTAAGTAGCGTAGACTTCAGTCTGCGCGGTTTCCTTTCATGCTCGAGGAAAGTCAAACGCGCGCAGGCTAAAGCCTACGCTACCCACTGCTCTAGTACCCGCTGGGCCGCGCGAGAGCATCGACGTAGCTGCCGCTGCGCGGAGAGTCATTCCACACCTGGAAGCCGGTGTCGAAGTAGAAGATGAACGACGCGGAAATGCCGCCGCTCGCGCCGTAGATCGGGAACACGGTTTGCCCTCCGACCTCGAAGTAATCGATATCCTTCATGACGGCGCGCCCCCAGTGCGAGAGGTCCAGGAAATCCACGCGCGTCTGATCGGCGTTCACCGAGGACTTGATCGGAATGCCGGACATCGTTTTCTTGCCGGAGAATAGCAGGTCGAGGTCGTTCGCACGGCCTCCCGGGCCTTCCTTGATCACCTGGGAAACCGTGATGCCGAGATTTTCCCAGGCGTGTTCCTGCTCGACGCTGGTGTAGGCGATGAGTTTGCCGAGCTGGTTGATGCCCAGCGCTTTCCTCACTTTGTTGATGGCCAGGCGCACGTGGCTGGGAACCAGAGCGGCGTTCGCGGCGTTGACGCGCGGCGTTTGCAGTTGCTGTGGATAGGTGGCCCGGTTCAGGTTGAGCCAGGTTCCCGTGGTCGCGTTGTTCTGATGATATTTGACGCCGAACAGCGACGTCGGCGACGCGCCACTGAGCCCGTCGTGCACGATCACATCGTTGGCGACGGTGCCGGCCGGGGCGGTGTCCACGCTGATCGTTTGGCCGGACGAGATTGGATCCGCCGCGGTCACAACGCAGGTGCCGCGATTCGTCGTGAGCGTCGAATCGTAGACCTGAATCGTTTGCCCGACGTAGACGAGCGCCGCGCCGCTGGGAATGTTCATATTCCAGGTGGCCGGATTGCCCGCGGAACCCGACGCGTACCCGCTGATCGTCCCGAGCACGCCGTTGCCCGCGGTCTGAATGACTTTGTCGAGGAACGCGCGGAATTGTTTCATGCCGTTGGCGATTTCGCGCTTCACGGCATTTTCGATGGCTTTTTCCCGCGTGTTCGAGGCGTACTCGACCAGCTTGGTGATTTCCACCGCGAACCGGAAAAAGATGGGCGAGACTTGCGCGACGTCGTACGTGGTGCCCGACCCGCGCCCCAGGTCGCCGCCGTCGGCGCTGTAGCTGCCGGCCTTGCCGCCGGGAACCAGTTGCAGCGGCAAACGCATGTTGCGCGAGCTGACTTTTTCGATGTCGCCGCGTTGCTGAATCATGGTGAGCAGAACATCGTCGCGCTCGTAGAGCAGGGGCACTTTGTCGCGCACCTTCTCCAGTTGCAACGCGATGGTCTGCGCATTATTTTGTGCAGCCATTATGAGTTCTCCTTATTTTTATGAATTGAAGTATGAATGCAGACCGAAAACGTATAAGTCCGCCGAAGCTCGCTTCTGCGAGCGAAGGCGGATGAGTGCAGGGGTATAAAAGTGATTGGTGAATCGTGATTCGTAATTCGCGAACCGTGACGTTTGGGAAGAACCGCTTTTCACGAGTCACGAATTACAAATCACGTATCACATGGCAAGAATCTCGTCATCCGACATCGATGCGTAATCCACCTCGCGCCGCGACATCGCGCGCAGCGGCATCGAATCGAGCGATCCGCCCGGCGCGGCGATATCGACGCGCGATTCGGCGGCGGCTTGCCGCGCCGCTTTCGTGCGCGCCGTGCCGAGCACCGAACTGGTCCATTCTCCGATCACGCGCCGAGCCACGCTGGGCACGAGCTGCTTTGCGCGCCCCGCGAGCAATGACGCGACGCGCTGCTGCTCCGCCGTCCCGAACCGCCACCCCTGCCCGGCCGCTACAGTAGCGCGCAACGCCTGGCCCACCTGCTGCGAAAGTGCCGCGTCCGCGGCCAGCGCGCGGTGAATCTCGTTGAAAATATCGTCGCCGATGCGGCGAGCCGCACCTTCGGCCACGCCTTCCGGCAGCACGCGCGAAAGCGTATCGCTGATCGTCGATCGCACGTCGCGAGCCACGGTTTCGTTGGTGGACCGCTCAAATGACGCGTAGGCCGCGGGATCGAAGTCGTGACTCGTGATCCGTGATTCGTGACTCGTGGATTGTAGTTCGCCCTGCCCGTTCGTCCCCGGGTTTCCTGCTTCGAGCCTCCTGCTCCCAGCCTCCGAACTTCCAGTGCCCCACTCTTCGCGGGTTTGGCGAAGGGCCTGCCCTGAGCTGTCGCGAAGGGTGACGTTTTTCTCAGCCACGGGCTGCGCCTGTCCCAGTTGCGCCAAAACTTTCGCCGCTTCCGCGAACATCGATCGAAACGCCGCCGGATTGGCCCGCGCGATCTCCGCCACTACTTCCGATTGCGCCCGCGGGTCGCCGGAAAATAGCGCCGCGTCAATCCGGTCAACTGACTGCGTTGCTTGCCGCAACGCCTCAGCCTCCTGCGCGCCTCCGGGAAACAGTTCCTTGATGGCCCGCGCCTCCTGCGGCGAAGAAAACGCCGCCCGATACTCCTGACACGCCTGATGCTCCTGCCAGATCTGCTGCGCCTCGGCGCCATGCGCAGGATCGGCCGCCAGAGTCTGCATCCAGGCCGGCATTGCATCAGGTAGTGCAGACCCTCTTGCCTGTCCTGCTGCACCTAGTTTTTCGTTGTCATTCTGAGGGCCGCCTTTGCCCGAAGAATCTCTCCGGGTTTGATCCGCCGCTTCACCATCGCTCGAAGAGCGATTCCTCGCTTCGCTCGGAATGACGTCGGGGCGGATGGGCGCCAGAGGGGCAGGAGATTCAATGCCTAAGATTTCCTCATCCGAAAGATACTTCCCCGCGCTAAAACCAGTCGCGTCCGGGACACTCGCCGGCGGCGGAGCCGCGCCTCCCTGCCCGCCATCCAACCCAGTCCAATTCATATCAACTTGTGTTGCACTGCTCATAATTGCTCCACCAGTAGGAAAGCCCGCCGCGGCGGGCTGTCAGCCTTTGACTTTCTTGTGTCTAAGCAAAACCAAGATCAGAAATGCTAAAGCCTGCCGCACTCAAATCTTGTCGCGGCACCAGTAGCGTAGGCTTCAGCCTGCGCGCATTTGGTACAGCCATTTTCCGAATTCGCACCAAACCCGCGCAGGCTGAAGCCTACGCTACCAAAACCGCATCGATCGTGATTAGAACGTGTGCTAGACTTCGCGACAAATGGGCTTCGCCAAGGGCTTGATGTTGTTCAGTGGACTGACGATCCTGCTGAGCACTGCTGCATTCGAGTGGGCGACGTTCTCTGAACTAACGTACGTCTACCAGGTTCCTCCACTCGCGATGATCGCCGGCTTAGTCGGCCTGGCCGCCTGGCTGGTAGGCAGCGTGATGATTTGCGGTAGGGTTCCTGCCAGCACACTCTTGAGTGCGGGCCTTCTGATGTTGATCTTTCTTCCACTTTGCATTTCCATGTTGAGCCATTTGAGTCCCGTCTTTTTCAACGTGCACGGCGGAATGGGCGGCTTCTTCGCGCCAGTTGCGGCGTGTTTACTTAGTGGGGCGCTCTTTATTCTTGCTGGGATTGTTCGCCTTGGTCGCGACTAGCTTTGACGCTCGCGGAAGCTTTGTCTTGTCCTGCATTTGTTTTTGACCCATACGCCAAACCGATCACCCACAGATGCGCCTCCGCATGAGCGCGCGCATTGGCAAAGCACGCGGGATTCTCGATGCGAGCGATCTGACCGGGATCCGGATGACCTTCTGGCTCAAGAGTCGGAACCGCGACACGTCGATTGTTCCGGTTCTTCGCTGTTGTCAGTTTGCTGGAATTGGCTGGGCCTTGTCGGCCCAATGGATTTCCGTCATCATGCGGTCGTTTGTGAAATTGCTCACGAAATACCTACGATTCGGCAGGTCAACTTTGTCGAGAGCCGTATCGATATGCTCGAACTCGCCGAACGGCGCGCGAACGTCGATCACGATAAAGACGGGAGTCTCTTTGCCTCGAGTGCCTAGGATCCTGCCCAGATTGGCCATTAGAGAATTCCGGGCACTGTTTTCCACGATTTTGCTGTTTACCCGGTAGATCAGCTTTCCATTCTTCATCTGGGCCGACACCACGATGGGTCCCGCCGTGCTTTCACTTTCGCCCGCCTGCACCCTCTTGCCAGGGTCCGTTCTCGAAGTGGAGACGTCACCCCTGTTTTGGGCCTGTAAGATTCCGAAAGGAGCGAGCGCAAGCCAAAGCAGAACAAGACCCTTCATGATTCACTCCCCTACATAACGCAAGAAAACGTTGGGATTGGGCTTCTCGGGCGTGCTCGGTTGGAAGGTCATATCCTTTCCGATAACTTTCTGGTGTGCCGCCATCGAAGTTACAATTCCGCTGTTCACGGAAACAACAACGCCGGAATGACCGGTGGCGTCCGCGAAATGCTCTTTTCTCGCTGCGATATCTCCGGGCTGAGGCGACTCTCCTGGCTTCAGGATTCTCCATCCAGGAGGCACTCGATCACCGGCTAACTCAGCGGCTGAAGGCGCTCCCATTCTTCCGTCCGCCTTTCTTACGAGCGGCTTCGGAGCTCCCGATTCCGCAACTGCTTTCTGTACAAACAAGTTGCATGTAGCGTGACCCGGCGTATACGGCATAGTAGTGTCTCCGTCATGGGCCGCTGTTGCCGCAGAAATTCCCGCGCGTCGGTCCAGGTTCGCCTGACTACCTTCGCCGGTCGCCGGCAGACTTTGACTCGCCTGCTGGTTCGCATTTTGCGCTCCACTTTGCTGGACCGGTACGCCGCTTCGATTCTGTGCCTCAAGTGTGTCTGGATCGCTACTCTCGGTGGTCTCACGAAATATATCACTAGAATTGCTATCACGTTGGTTAATTTGTTCCTGCTCGTTGGCCGAGGAAACTAACCCCAGAAAATAATCCAGCCAAGAGGGCTGCGGCGCCCCGCTGGTGCGGACGGATTCATCGTCGGCGACTCGCGCTCTCTCCAGGGACACGCCGTACTGCGGGTTCATGTAGTAACGGCCATTGATTATCGGCATGGGAACGAATCTCCGATGACCCACTTCGGGAGAGGCAGGAAGCTAGTCCGTGCGGCCTTGCTTCTGAGCCGGCGGAACCTGCTGCGCGGCATACGCCAACCCAATCGCCTGCAAATGCGCTTCCGCATGAGCGCGCACATTGGCGAAGCCCGCGGGATTCTCGATGCGCGCGATCTGTCCGGCGTCGGAATTCGCCCAGCGGCGGCACTCTTCGAGTTCGACGGAGTGATCGTCGAACAGCAAGTCGACTGGAACAGAAGGCAGCAATCGCATCGCGTGCGCGGGGGAAGTTCCATTGTCATTCTGAGGAGCCTCGCCATGGCGAGGCGACGAAGAATCTCTCTGCTGATCTTGTTCGCTGCCAGGAGTCGAAGAGTCATTCTTCGCTTCGCTCAGATTGACAGGGACGCTGATTGGTTGCGACCTCAGCAGCATTTCAATCTCCCGCAACTGCTTGCTCCGCGAATCCTCTCCCGGCACGACCAGGTCGGCGAGCCCCAGCAGTGATTTCACGAAGCCCACATTCGACGGATCGCCGAGCGCCTGCTGAATCATCGGGTCCGAGGACGCCATCAACTGCTGCACCACGGCGCGCTGTTGCGATTTCAGGCGCGGGAACGTCTCATCGCTTTCGGGATACGCCTGGATGTTGCCCTTGAGATCAGCGAGCCGAATGAAGCGCGACTCGAACTCGCCGCCGGGGCCAAGAATCGGAATCTCGGCATCCTCCGGGCGGTTTTTGCGGAAGCAATCGACCGACAGCAGCATCATGTCGCAATAGAATTGCTTGAGCCGCCGCCACACCAGGCCGAGCCGCCCGAGCGCCTGATCGCGCGCCATCGCGTAGCCCGAAGCCGTCTTCACATTTTCCATTTCGCCGCCGAAGACCGCGGGAAACAGCCCCGTCAGAAATTGCGACACCGGACCCATCAGGTCCTGTTGATGCCGCACCAGGTCTGGAGGCACCTGCGCCGGCGCGGGCTGAAAAAATCCGGCGGCGAGAGGCTGGCCGGGCCGCGAGCGCGCGGGATAATGCGCGGCGGGCTCGGCGGTTTGATTCGAGAGCGCGTCGAAGTCGAGCACTTGCGGATCGGCATAGATCGGCGGTATGCCGTACTCATACGTTTCGGCCTGAATGTTGGAAAGCGTGTTGTAGCGCTCCTGAATTTGCACCAGCGAATCGCCCACCGACGGCCGGTTCTGTCCGTCGCCGGGCAGCGCGTGCATCACGCGCCAGCGATCGTCCATGGATTCATTGCGCGATTCGCAGTACGTTTCGCCGGCGAACGCCACGTAGCAGCCGTCGGGAAACAGCGCCAGCAGCGCGTCGCGCACCGATTTGTCCTCGATCGAGTAGAACGCCCACGGCCTGATCCACGTTCGGGAGAACGTGATTAAATTGAACAGCGCGTCGCCGGGATGCGTCGTCGGCAGACCCTGCGAGATCGCCACGCGGGTCGCGCGCGCGTACACTTCGTCGGCCGATTGCGGCCCGCCCATCTGAATCTTGTCCGCAGCCAGCGGATAACTGGCCTTGAGCTTCGCGCGGTGCACCTCCATCGACCACTGAAGGTACGGGAACTCGTGCATCTCATTGGCCCAGACCGGAGTATTCAGCTCGAGCCCGCCGACAACCGAAATCACTTCCTGCCCGTTGGCCACGCGGCGCACGCCGGTGATCAGCGGAATCGCCACGCGCGGCGCGGGCGCGAAATGTTCCGGACCGAGCGATGCCCCGCATTGCCGGCAAACCAATGGCGGTAGAAACGACGCGCTAGCCTGGCCCTCAACATTGTCATTCTGAGGGAGGGACTGCGAAGCAGGACTGGCCGAGGAATCCCACTTTGATGGTTGCGTCGAAGCGGCAAAACCGTCGGAGAGATTCTTCGCTCCGCTCAGAATGACACCCATGGTTTGGCCAGTGGTTTGGCTCGTGGTTTGGCCCGTGGTTTGGCTCGTGGTTTGGCCCGTGGTTTGGCCCGTGGCTTGGCCTGTGGTTTGGCCCCGGGTTTGGGTGCCCCACTCTTCGCCGGTTTTGCGAAGGGTGGGGGTTTTGACGCTGCCTGGTTCCTGCCTCGTGCCTCGTGCTTCGAGTCCCACTTCCTGCTCCGCGCCGCACTCGGGACACACATACTTGTCCTCGCCGAGCGGCACAAAATGTTCCTCGATCACCGGCTCATCGTGAGAACCGAATCGCTGCGCGTCCGCGACGAAGCGAACGTACCCGCCGATCTTGCCGTCGGTCCACAGATAAAACGCCACGCCGGTCAGCAGATGCTGCACGCGGTTATTCTGCTCGATCAGGTCGGAGACCTGCGAAGCGGCCTTCGCCGTGGTGATGTCCGCGATCGACTGCGCCGATTGCGGATAAAATCGCGTCGCGGGCACGTCCTGGCTGAGCAAGGAAATGAACGACAGCCCGAACGCCTGATACAAATTCGTGACGAACTGGTAGCGGGGCATCTCGGCCGCGGCGCTCTCATCGAAAATCTTGGACTCGTACGGCAGGTGCCAGGTCATGTCCTGCGGATTCCACCACGCGTACTGCAAGCCCTGCCAGAACAGGCGCGCCTGGCGAATCCGGCGGATCTCATGCCGGCGCGCGACGATTCCCTCCTGGCGGTACTGGACTTCCAGATCCCGCAGCGCGTTCACGATGTCCGGGCGCAGCTCTTCGAGGCGTTCGTTATTTACGCCGAACGGATGTGAGGGGTTCGGCCCGAAGGGAGAAGCCGCGTTTGCGCCGAAGGGTTGCGCGGCATCGACGTTGCCATCCAGCGGAACCGTCCTGCCATCGTTCGCAGGTGCGGATGTCTCGCCATTCAGAATGGCGTCATCGCTCAAGATTGTCTGTGGAGTTGTCATGTTTTTTCGGTAGCGCATGCTTTACAGGTCGCGGAAAAACACTCTTTGTTGTCATCCCGAGCGGAGCGAGGGATCTGCTTTTTCGTTAATTCGGGCAAAAAAAGCAGATCCCTCGGGCGAAACCCGCCCTTCGGGATGACAGATTGTGGGTTTCTCCGCAGCCTGTAAAGCCTGCGCACATTGGGTCTTGAATTTCTCAGATCAAAAACCGCGCAGTCCGCCGCGGCGGGCTGCGCTACTGGACGCCGCGGTTGACCTTCCGCGCAAATTGTTCTACAAGGACGCCAGCAAGGTTGCGCTACACACTGAGGAGGCTCTCATGATGGGCGGCGGATTGATCTGGTGGATCGTCGTAGGACTGATTGCCGGCTGGCTCGCCGGAAAAGTGATGAAGGGCGGCGGCTTCGGCGTCATTATGGACATCATCCTCGGCATGGTCGGAGCGGTCGTCGGGGGCTGGCTCTTCGGCATGCTGGGCGTGGGCATCGGCGGAGGACTGATTGGCTCGATCGTGGTGGCCTTCGTCGGAGCCTGCATCCTGCTCTTTATCGTGCGGCTGATTAAGAAGGCGTAGCGCGCGATTTGGGTCGGGCCGGTCTATTGACCGACAACGATATTTTTCGCGGACTCGATGCACGCTGCCTGCATAGTGCCGGCAACCTCCGGCTCAAGCGGGCAAACCTCGAAATCACCGAAAACCTGGCTGTACGGAGTCTTGAACGCCCGTTCAACATTAGGTGGCAATTCTGGGTTTTCACTGTCCAGCGGGAATCGCTTTTCAAACCCAGGCCCACTGTAAATCCCCAAAATCCGGTGTGTCCCGACTTTCCAGAGCCGATATGACGGGTCTCCGTTGTAAAGACTGAACCGACCGCGCGTCCAGTAGCACATGGCGGCGTTATCAGGGGTCTTGCAATCGATCTTTCGCCTGGAAGTTCTCTGGGGATAGCCACTAGCCGAAAGCGCGCAGGCGATCAGCGCACATGTCAGCACACTCTTTCGCATGGATGATCCCTAACTGTCTCACGTCGATAAAATGATATTGGCATCATCTGGTTCCATGCGTATCAATCCACACCTTGTGCGACGGCACGTGATTCTTCAGGTATGAATTGGCAAAGGGCCCGGATTGTGTCTTAAGCGGCAGACCCTCCTTGCTGCCCCCCTTAAACTTGATGTTGGATCGGTCCGGGTTCGTAAGAAACTGAAAGTGCGTCGCCCCGTGCGTAGGGTCCGTGGGGCTCAGAAAGGCCTCGCGAGCCGCTGCAAGCGACGATTCGTACGACTGCTGCGTACGTGCATCCCGCAGTTCCTTCACGGAAGGCTCGACAGGAGGTGCGGTCCGAGCGAGAGTATTCCGGTGACCGCCAAACTTGGAATCAGCGTTCATCAACGTATGGGCAATCTTTTCGCGAGCGCCTTGGATAGAGTCATTTGCGTTGTCGTGATCCGAGTATGACTTCGTCTCGTTGAACACGATAAGTCCTATATCGTGAACTGTCAATTTGTTTACTTTATGGGCGTCGACCGCCTTCTCCCATTGCGTTTGTTCCATGCGCGGCGGCGCTGGAGCGGCGGGCGCAGGCGGCTGCGGCTTGATTCGATCGGCGACGCGCCCGAGCCACGATTCGTCCTTTGTGCCTGATTTCGCAGAGGATTTGGGATTGAATTGCATCGCTTCTCACTACGCTTCCTGAATCTGCCTACTTCTCCCCCGCGCTCTTTCCCGCAGCCAGTTCCCTTTCGCGCGCTATCTGCGTCCAGGTGCGGCGCCGCACCGGCAGCATCGCCGGACCGCCGCGCCTCAATTCCTCGTCAAGCGATACCGGAGGAAATCCCGCGGTGCCCAGCAGCGAGTTCACCAGCGCGCGATTTTCCGCGCGCAGCCGCTCGACTTCCTGCTCGAGCAGGCGCACGTACCGGCTTCGCGCGTGCCGGCTGATCCAGGTTGTGAATTTCTGCCACATCGTTTCGCTGCGTCGCTCGCCATATCGGCCATTCCTGGGTTATAGTGTCACGACCGGAAAGTTCCAACTCATCTGGAGGCTGCATGAAGCTCAATATCGTTCGGACCTGCGCTCTAATCGCGCTGCTGGCTCTACCGTTCGCATCGCGGACCGCCGCCCAAAATCAGGGCACCAGAATCCGCGGCACGATCGCTTCCTTTGACGGCACAACCATGGTCGTCGCAACTCCCGATGGCCAGAGCTCAACCGTCACGATTCCCGCCGACCTCGGCGTCCGTGCGAATGAAAAGGCCACGCTCGCCGACATCAAGCCGGGAGATTTCGTCGCCTCCGCCGCGGACAAAAAAGAAGACGGAAAAATTCACGCCGAGGAACTTCGCATCTTCCCCGAAGCCATGCGCGGCGCCGGAGAAGGTCATCGCCCCATGGCCCCGCTTGCGGGACAGTCCGGCGACCGCACCATGACCAACGGCACCGTCGCGGCGCCCGATCCCGAAGCGCGCACCATGACCAACGGAACGGTCGCCTCCGGCGACGCCGCCAGCCGCAGCCTCACCGTGACCTACAAGGGAGGCCAAACCGTGATCGTCGTTGACCCCACCACGCCCATCACCCGCATCGTGATCGCGGACCGCTCTCTCTTGAAGCCCGGCGCCACCGTGGCGATCGTCGCCAACATGAAGGACGGCGCCCTGGTCGCTGGTAACGTCACCGCCGAAAAAGACGGCGTGAAACCGTAATAAATTTGTGCCAAATGACGCCGCACCGCCGGAGCCCGAACCGATTTTGATCCCTCCGGCTCGCGCGAAGCGGCTTGCGGCTACTTTATTAATGATGGGCATCCTGATTGCGCTTCCCGCCAGGTTGCTATTTCATCTTTCTTGGTGGATATGCTTTCTCCCACTTATTCCCATCGCCCCATATGCCGCTTTGCTGGCTTTTTGGCCCAAGAAATTTATAGCCCTCTCCAGGAAGAATCAGGAGTCCCTTGAAAGAGATTCAGGGATTTGGCGAAATTGGTTCCCTTAGCAAGATTGATTTTATGGAAAGCATGAGGTGTTCTCGGGTGAGGATCGCAAGCCATCCAGACTGTCCACTGGCTCGGATCGAGCCGAGACTCCTCAACCACGTGGATGCCCGGATCAAACTCTGGAAAGACCAGCTGCCCACCGAGCGCGCCATAATCGATCTCGTATTCTTTTCTCCACCGCGCGTCGCTCATACCAGCTTTGGCCTGCTCCATCCACAGGCGCCCAGCCTCTGTGGCAGGGTCCTTGTTGGGATCCGATGAATAATGCAGGCGCAGCACCTGAAAACCGAGCGAGGTTGTCCGAGTTGAAATTCCTTTTGTCATCTGACTCTATCCTCGACAAGTTCCTCGAAGTAGCCCGGTTCTGCGGAACTCACGATATCGAGCCGGCCGCCGCCCTTCAGCATCGGCTGTGCGGCGCCGAGCGCAGCCTCAAGGTCAGGCTGGAAAGCCGCTTCGTCAATGAAGAGCCCCGAACCGGTATGCTGCCGGATCACATCGCCACCCTGCGGGATGCCCCAGATTTCGGATTATGGAAGTCCGCCAGACTCGCCCGGGCGATAGAACCGAAGATGGCAGTAGGCGTACTCCGCAGGGTGAGCCCGTTTGATGAAGTTTGGCTGGTTTTCCCAGATCGTGAAACAGCGCTGGATCAACCGATCGGAGTCTTCCTCTTTTTTAGACTGAATGAAATGGAGGCGATTCATGTGGAATTGGGCATCGTGCGTATAGAGCGCGCAGAGCGTCCACGTAGCCATCATCTGCCGGCTCTTTTCGTAGAGATTCATCCGGTGCTTCAGCCAGAAGCGCACCATGACGTGCAAATACTCTTTGTCCGGGAATGGTTTTGCCGCGATGGATGGGTCATGTTCATCACGGGTTTTCGCATAACGGAACAACCAGTATTCCGGGTCTTCAGCACAGCGCCGCCGCTCGAGTTCGTCGGCGATCCGGAGTGATTCAATTAGGCCGGCTCGATCTAACTGGGCGAAGTCGCTCGGCAAGCTGGGATTCGAGCTGTTCTCGGTCTGCTTTGGCATATTCGTCATGCACATAAACATCTCCGCGGGTCCTGCTGCGCTCCTCATAGATTCCTGAGCCCTTCACAACGTGGATGGCGGCCTCGAGCGCGCTCTTGGGCACTTCATCGGCAGCTAGCCCTTCGTCGATGGCTCGTTGAATGAGTTGAATTGCCTTGGGCACGAGCTCAACAAGCTGCGTGCGGCCCTGGGCCACTGCCGCTTCCACTTGGCTCTCACTCAGGATGCGATCCACGGTGTCCCGGCCCATCTCCAAGTCACGGGCAATCTTGCGCTTAGATTGCCCTTGGAGCCTCTTCGCAATCACAGCTTGCTGTACTTGAGGTGGTTTGTTAGTTGGCATGATTTGGCCTGACCTCCGTGCAAGAGCTACTCCCATCTTTTTAGGGATTTAGCGATTTCCATATCGAGCTTCTTTGACCCCGCGAGAAACGGTGCGAGTTCTGCTTCCGTGCTCAACTTCGTGGATTCCGCCTTCGTACAAATGAGCATTTCGAGCCCGCCGACACCAGCAGGATTCAGCGCTCCTGCCATCAAGACACAGTGGGCGGCAAGAGGCACTAAGTCCTTAGTCGCTGGCCGAGGCGTCGATTCTGGATAATAGCGTTCAAGAAAGAAAACAGCGGGGCTCGTCAGTTCTCCGGACGATATTTTGTTGCCGATCGGTATTGCGTATGGGTCTTGGCAAACAACGAGATGCCAGAGTTGCACGCCCTCAGAACTTCGATAAACCAACGTTACCGTGCCGCCGCTGAGTGGATTTCCTCCAAGGCCCGAGTTCACACGAAACTCACTATCCCATGCCCGCGTAGCGGAATCCTGCAAGATCCCTTGAAGTACCGGCCCGGTGTGTGGCAATGGATGGGTATGCTTCTTAAGTTCGGTGACGATCAAATGGGCAGCATGTCTAGCAAGTAGATCACCTGCAAAGCAGTACGCGAGATGCAGGTCATCCAAGACCACAATCTTATCGGTATCGAACGTTGTCACAAGGCCGCCACGCACGTCTCTCACCCGCTTATCACTAGCCAGCACCACGCCATCGTTCCCCACCAGGCCGACCTGAAATGTCATCGGGGTGTCCTCCGAAGGCGCACAATATCTCCTCCTGCTTAGACCGTAAAGGATTCCCGGCGGCGGGTTAAGAACGGTCATGTAGCCCCGTTCTATCAGGTGCTTCTTTGTCTTGCGCCGCGTCTTCCAACACTTGCCGTAGGCGACTCACCGTTAGGTCCGCCATCGCTATCTCGCAGCATTCGATCAGTCTTGCTGCCGTGGCCTCCGGGTCGAATCGTTCTTCTTGGCCGCTCAGGATGTTTAGTGACCGGATGAGCTGATTGCAGAGATCGCTGATGATGTTCAAACACCTTGCGCGCTCTTTCTGGATCTCCACTGGTACGTTGTGGACCACCGCGGCTACACCGCCCCATGGGCCCAAGGCATGTTGCAGGGAGATAGCGGCAAGGCGGATGTGCCAAACAACCTGGCAAGCTGCATTTCTGGTCCGCCAAGCCTTCATTCCATTCCCTCGGTCTGTACCTTTATCGTCTGCTCATCAGTCTGCAGGATCCACTGCGCCCACGCCTCCCAAACCTGAATACGGAGCCCAGGTATGTTCTCTATGTCGAGACTAAGTGCGAAGGCCAGCTTCTTCTCGGCCGCGCACATGTCTTCGTAGACGTTCTCGGGAAGGGCAATCCACCATGTCTTAAACTTGTCTCGTGGCAGGCCAGTTTTCCGACTTAGCGCCGTTTCGACTTCCTGTTTGAAGTCCTTGGTGGGAAGCACAGCAGCCTTCTCAAGCCAATCCTCGCTCTTGCGCTCCTTCTCAGGCAGATGGGTCAGGGCGTGTGCGTTACGCTCACCAATCTTCGCTAGTTTTGCGTTGGGCACGCCCTGTAAAGCTCGCACACTGCGCAAGGCAGAATAGGCGCTCGCTGAGCTCTCGCCCAATCTAGCCTCCATCCAGGATCGCATCGATCGAAATCCGAGCACTTCTACTGCCTGCGTGTCTATCATCCGCTGGATCAATGAACCGAGCCTCAGCCAACTAGATTTCATGTCAGCGATGATTTCGGCTGCTTCTCGATCCATCGCTTTCGCCTCGTCCTCTGTTGCTATCGGCCGACGGACTGTCTTGGGATGTGGAAGTTGCTCCAATATTGGACTTACATGCCTCCTATTTCTCATGTCTCCGAACCGCCTTCGCCAGATCGATCGCGCACTTCACTGAAATGCGTGCAGCGTGAGGTTTCTTGTTCACGCCCTCAAGCGCATAAGGCCGCTTTTGAGGGCCGTGCCTCAGTTTCTGAAGGTATCCCCCTATCCGGCATTTTGGCGTTCCATAAGTCCTTGTTTTCCTATGGGTGTGTTAACGATATTTGTTGATTCCTGGATTGTTCGCCGAACCTTGCGCATTCGGCAGGTCCGCCCGCAGTACATCGCGCCTCTCCGCTTACCGGCCAGGGAGGTTCCACAGCCACGACAAACTCCGGGTGGTGATCCACACCATCGCGGCATTTCCGCGAGCACCAAGCCCCCGACTCGCCACGAATCGTCCAGCGAATTGGTCCGAGGACCGCGCCACATCTGTCACACGCCTCCGTGGCGTAGGCGCCGTGCATTCGCATCAGCTTCCGGTTCTGCCCTTCGTTCAACTGCATAGTTCTCCGCTCCCAGCACGAATGCTAGAAATTCATCGGTAAGCAAATCAGCTGATTGGTTGTTACGAGGTCAGACGTCGTCGAG
>CAVWSJ010000005.1:0-716000 GCA_963757625.1 Terriglobia bacterium
CTTATGATTCGCACACGACCTGCGAATAGCGGAGATTGCGCGCTTGGGAATCCATACAATCTGTCAGTCATGCAGAATCCTCGGGCCAATCAGCCCTGCGGTAAGAGTTCTTGCTGGGCTTTCGGCGCTTCGGCGATGGAACGATCGGCTCCGCTCGATCTTCCGATCTACTCAACGGGGATTCCATTGCTTAGCCAGCAGAGCGGTGGCGGTAGCTATATCAGCGGCCTCTTGCCTTCGATGAGCAGTGTCAAGAAGCGATGGGATAAACGCCTCGCCTTCTGCAATCATTGCCCGGTTGACGTCCTCATAGTCGCCGGAAAGCCAATGGCGACCACCGTACTCCACCGACAAACACCGGCCACGCGAATCGAATTGCGACAGGAAGAAAGCGGTTGAATCACCCGCCTCGAAGTAGTGGCTGTAAAATCCAGCCCGATTGTAGTGAGCGATGAAACTGCAATGCTGAATCAGGTGGTCGTAAAGCGCTTTTGTAAACTGGTCAAACCGCAAACCGCTCTTGAGGAAGCGAATCCAGGCCCGCAGGACCGTTGTTTTCTGAGCGGCTGACATGAACCGTACGTCTCGGAATTCGTGTAACATTGTGCGTCACCCATGTGGAATTGCGCGATGAATGTCTCTGTGAAGAGTTTCGCGCCGTAGCAGAGAAGACCAAGAAATATGAAGAACATAGAGGTGAAGCGATGCTCCTTCGGAGATTGAGTGCGCGAGAGCCGACTTCGGAATTGGTCTAGGTCAGACTTGGAGAAACAGGACCTCTGGGGGGAACACCGATGAAGGAAGAATTTACTGGAAAGGACGCCGAAGCCCTCTCGTTCATCCGCTGGGGGATTTGGATCTGCGTTGCCGCCTCGCCTCTCGCAAGCGGTCGGCGGCAATCTCCGCGGCACGGTTGTAAATCTGGGCCCAGCTGATATCGATCTTCGAGCGCCGGCCTTTCTCTCTCAATTGCAGGCCGGACGCCTCAACATCAACCACCAGGGGGCGTCCTCGTATCACGCAAGGCGTCTCCACAATCAAGCGCCTTTTCCGTTGAGTTAGTTTCCTCACAATTGCTCTCCCGTTCGTTCCGCTTTCTGCCGGAGTGAAGGGTCGCCATTGCGTCCCGAGTAATGCTTGAGTCGCTCTCGGCACAGCGCCTTCGCTGTGTAGTGCGGCACGGCGTTCCCTATCTGCTTCACTTGTGTCGATTTGTTTCCGTGGAACTTGTAGCTCCTGGCGAAACCTTGCGCCGCAGCCAACTCATGAGGCTGAAGCATGCGGAAACGGATCCCGAGATATTGGTTTTCACCGACAGGAATTAAGTAGGGCTCGACAAAACCGAAGCGGTCTTTCGTCGTGACAGTGTCCAGGGGTTCGTCGATAGGTTGGCAGGCTCCGGTTCCATAGTATTTGGAAACGTAGGGTTCGACTAGGAACATGTCCGAACTCGTCGCGGTCACAGTGGGCATCGGTTGCTCAACGCTGCGCACGTTCTGCTCTGTATCATTGCCATGCTGATGAGGAAGAAGAAATGGTTCGACTACACCAAAACCATTTTTGCAAGTCAGCGTGGGCATGGGTTCGTCCACTGGTCGACAGCGGTCGTGGCGACGAAGCCGAACCTCCATCTCCGTGGTTGACTGCGATTACAAACGGCTGAACCAACGCATCATGGTTTTCGGTCAATACAGTGTCGAGGGGGTCGTCAACGCTCTTGGGATTGCGACCCTTGCCTTCTGGTCCACCGGCAGCGACCAGGAACGGCTCGACGACGGCAATCGATTGACGGGTGAGCACCGTGTTCAGCGGTTTTTCGACAGACCGAGGCTCACCGGCCCGTTCGGGACCTCCCGCGCCAATAAGGAAAGGTTCTGCCAAGCCGAGCCTGGCTTTCGTTGTAATTGTCGGCGTCGGCTCTTCCACTGATTTAACGTACCGACCATTGCCTCCCTGATGATCGATGGCAACAACGAACGGCTCGACCACGCCGCCCGCTCCGTGACTTGTGACGGTGGGGACCGGTTCATCGACTGTGCGTGTGCGAGGCTGTTGGCCCTCTCGCTCACCAAAGAATGGAATCAGGAACGGTTCAACCATCTGTACCGCACCCTTGGCGCAGATCGTCGGTACAGGTTCCTCTACGGGTCGTGGCGCTCCACCCGAGGCCTGCGAGAGCAAGAAGGGTTCGCACAATCCGATGTGCTGCCCGTTCGCAGTAACTGTGGGCAACGGCTGTTCGATCGAGCGCGTCTTGTTGGTGCCGTAGAACATGACGAGGAAAGGTTCTATATCCAGGCCATTGATTTTCTTCATGCCCGCTGCAATCCGCTTCAGCGTCTTTTCTGCCAGCGGTTTCTTACGCGCAAGGATATTCTCGCCTTTCAGGTGCCAGTCGATGATTTCTCGGGCCGGGCGCCATGGTTTGAGGGGCGGCGACGAGAAGAGCGAGGTTTGCAGCGAGACCTTTTCGCGCGGCCCATGGGAGGGCATTGGCCAACTCGGAGCGCCTTTTCGAGTAGCGACAATGAACAGACGCTTGCGTGTCGTTGCATCCCCATAGTCAGCGCAACAGATGACCCGTTCGTCCACGCGGTAACCAAGCGAACGCAGAGCCTGGAGGAACGCCTGATAGGTTTCACCGATCTTCGACTTGAGGGGCTTGCCATTTGCTCCGAGCGGACCCCAGCGAACGAATTCAGGTACGTTCTCGATTACGATATTTTCGACGTAGAGTTCCTGCGCCCACTGAATCACACCCCAGGCGGGGACGCGCTTTTGGTCTTCGATCGGCCGGCCGCCGCGAGCGACTGAGTGGAACGTGCACTCAGGAGATGCCACGAGCAGATGCAAGCGGCCCCGTGGCACAACATCTCGTGGCCGAATTTCTTCGACCCGCGCACAGATGTGCTTCGCCCACGGATAATTTGCTGAGTGCGTCGCGATCGCAACCGGCCAGTGATTGATCGCCACGAGTTCTACCTCAAAGTCCAACTCGAGCGCGGCTTCGATCAACCCGCTACTGGTTCCTCCCGCGCCGCAGAAAAGATCTGCACAATAGAGTTTCAAGAGAAGCCTCCCGGTTTCACGATGGGGCTCTTTTTGAGGCCGGTCGTCGTCTTGATCTGAAAGCTAAACGTTCGATTGAAGAGAAGATAGCGCCGAGATAGTCGTGCGGATGCCGTGCACGCAATTGCGAGAGTATGCGAATTCAAGACTCGTATGCTTCGGTCACGAAACTGGCGATCTCACGTTCGATTTCATCAGGCACCGGCGCTTCCTTGATCTCGCCCGCCAGCCAGAGCTTCAACAGCTCCTTAGCTGCCTTCGCTTGCCCTTTGACCACAACCACCAAACATGGATTGTGAAGGCCGGGTCGGTCGTACTCCAGAGCATGGAGCCCAGCCGCCTTCATCGCTTCATGATCGTTGAGCATTTCGACCAATCTTGCGCGTGCTTCGAAATCGCGCTGCTCTACACCCTCACCATCACTAAACCCATACTTGTCCGTGAAATCTTCCCAGGTTCCAGTTGCCATTGATTGCTCCCTTCGCGATTAGGCCACCTTACGCGTTTCAAAGCCGAGTGGTCAGTGGCGGAGGCGAGCCCGATGAATCGGACCCCGCAGTCGGAGCCCGTAGACGAGTCCTCGCCTGGCTATGGCAGGTCAATGACTTACGAGCCGGTGCCCACTTATTTGGCAAACGGTTTCGCTGATGCTAGAGTCCGCGCCGCTATGGGCCTCCCAGTCCAGACCAGAACCAACCCGTTACCGAATGTTGCCCGTCGGCAGGTTCTAAGAACGAATCCAAAAGGCAGCAAGACCGAATGCGTTTTCGCCGATGGCACTGCCATCTTGGTCTCGAATTTCTTGGCGTCCTTCATTCGCGCCGGTGACGAATTGCTATTCCCCGTGGAGCTTGAAGCAGCGGACGCAGGCACACAAATCTACATTCGCAATACGAATCCGGAGGAAAGAAGGAGGGATGTCTTTCAGGCAGAGATCGGCTACGCCACACAACCCAGAAAGGACAAGCGGGACAACCTCTTCGTTGCGGCTGAGGTTTGCGGTCCCAGCCTGGGCATCTCAGCTATCCATCTCCGCTGCGAGACGCTTAGGGATTATTTCTGACGTTGGCGACCGCCGCCGTGCGTGGGATCGGCAGCCCTCATTCTACGAACTCTTGCGCGTCAATCCCAGCGTATCGCCGGCAGAGCTGCGCCTCGCTTTCAAATTGCGCAGCCTTGAACTCCGTACAGCACACGCACCAACTGGCGACCTTCGTGCGTTAGAGCGCGCTTTCAACACTCTCGCGCAACCAGAATTGCGCGCTTGCTATGACGCTCTCCGGAATGATCCCGCATCCCCTGTGCTCTTCCCATGTGGCGGCTTTGGTTCGTTGCTTGTTGCGGGAGATCTCTCAAGAGACGGGAAGACGTTTTACGCGTCCCGCATCCTATCCTTTCGCCCCGAGCAAAACTTCAAACAGCTCCAAGCGCCGGTGCGAAAGATCACGTTTTATAAGGATCACGCAATCTACCGTGATTCACGTCATCAGATTGAGGTTCTCTTCGACCAAACATCGTTGCCGCTGTTTTGGGATTCGAGTTGGAATCAATGGAAGCATTTGCTAGGTGCCAAGGTCGGAGTCAAGGCGCCCTTCATTCAAAGTGGCAAGTATCAACACCGAGCCGGCGCATGGCATCTAGTGAAGTGGGAAACTGCTCTTTCGAGTCGTCTCGAAGTGGCGCTGCCGTCAAACATTGCTGAACAGGTTGCAGAAGCCCGCAGGCTCCATCATCGTTTCGGGGAGTTTGCCGAGGCCCTCGATCAAATTCGAGCGCGCCTGGAATCTGTGCCGATCGAGAGAGGTGACCTCCAAAAGCTCTGCGCCCGTTTGGGCATGCCTGGCGATTTCGACGTTGCTTTGATCACCTGGAAGCCCGACTACGACGCGTTCTTTTACAAGCAACTCTGCAGGCGTGCCCGCCGTCTCTATCTCTTTCGGTCCGAGTACATCTTTGATCTCGAGAGAACGGTAGTCGTGGAGACACCCCAGCTCGGCCATGCCACCTACCTTTTTTCCAAGCCTGCCAGTATGTCCGAGTTCCTGGCGATCTACAGCAAGGTCACCAGGGAAGACATTCTTCGGAACCGCAGCAACGTGGCTGAAAGGCTCGGCTTCTTGGGCCGTCTGATCCACGGTCTTAAGCTGGGGGCCTGGTTGAAGGATCTGAAAGCGCGCGTCGGTGAGATCGCTGACTACGTGGAGGCTCCCGATTGAAGGATTTAGAACGTGTTCGTGGACGCTCAGAAGGGGACCGTTTCACTCTCTGCGTTTGTCGTGTCGCTTGCCGCCGCGCCCTGACCATTCCCGTTGCGGCACGCGTTTGGCGCCCCACCAAGAACGCGCAGGGACGTCACAACCACCTCCGTCACCGTCTTTGGGCTCCCCTCACGATCCTCGAATCGCCGCGTCTGGAGGCGACCCTCGACGAACACTTGCTTCCCTTTGGTCACAAACCTTTCGGCGATTTCCGCCAGCTTGCCCCAGGCAACGCAGCGGACCCATTCGACCCGCTGGACATTTCCGTCCTTCTTGTCGCGGAAGGATTGGTTGATTGCGAGCGAGAAATTCGCAACGGACTTACCAGCAGATGTGGATCTTACCTCCGCATCCTGCCCGGCGTTCCCGAGGAGAATTACTTTGTTCACTCCAATGCTTGACATAATGTTTCCCTCCATTTCAATCACTTGGTGAATTCTTGGCGAAAGATCTCGCAAGTTAGCCATGAAACGCGGAATTGGCGCAAAAGAGTCAGTTAGTAAAAAAGATCATACGGTTCCCCCGACCTTCAGTGCCACAGTTATGCAAGTCTCAGCCTCCCAATAGATTGCACGTCTAAATTCGGGAGTTCTGTGTAGCCCCTCCCTAATCGACTTCAATTCCCTTGGTCGCCCCAATTTGACAGGACGTCCGGACGGCCTAAGATTCCCCTTCTATGCACATGCGCGTGTGGCTCGGTCTGATTGAGTGAGGGAGACGATACGGGACGACCTCATGCTGGGAATGAATCCTCTACGTTTCAGAAAATGTGAGTTGCGATCCGGCTGGCTCCCTCCGGCGCAATGCACGCATCCCGAATCTTCTATGGCTGCTTGTGAGGTGGCTATTTAGATTCGAACGTACCGAGGCCGGATGAACAACGGAAGAGACTCAAACGGAAAGCGACAGATCAGTGAGCCAACTGTTGTGGCTTGCGTGGTGTTCCAAACGCGGGATCCCGACCATCTCGTTCAAGTGTTGCGGGAAGCGTTGACGGGAATTGCTGATCAGATCCCCGAAGGCTCCCCCATCCCGCCAACAGTTCCCCCTCAAACGAATTTCGATCCCTGGCTGAAGCACCCCGAGGCCGCAGAATACCTGGGAATATCCAAAAGCACTCTCTATCGGTACGCATGCCAGCAGACGATTGAGACACGTAAGCTTGGCGGCCGCCTTGAGTACCATCGGTCAACTCTCGACGGATTCAAAAATCGCCAGATTCGCCCGGCTCGACGTAATGCCGAGCCGGGCAGTATAATCACGCGGGCGCTCGGCTCCGGCAAGTGAGAGGAGCGCCAGTGGGACTATACAAGAGGCAAGACTCGCGGTTCTGGTGGATGGGCTACACGGCCAATGGTGAACAAAGGTGCGAATCGACCAAAACCGCCAGCAAAGATCTCGCAAAGAAAATCTGGAAGAAACGGGAAGGCGAGATCGCGCTGGGTCGGTTCCAGGTCGGTTGGCCTGGCGAGCGAATGACCTTCGCAGAGTTATCCGAAGCGTTTTTCCGCTCGCACAGTTCAATGCTTTCTCCAAAGAGCCAGATCAACCACCAAATGTTTCTGAAGAATCTGCGAGCCTATTTTGGGGACCGCAAATTGACGGAGATTGATGAGCGGACCGTCGTGGAGTATCGCAACTATCGGCGCCGCCAACCGTTGAAGCGGGACCCAAAGCGAACGGTGAAAGGAGCTACGGTCAACCGAGAGTTGGCGTGCTTGCACTGCGTCTTCCAGTTTGCGCTCAAGCGAAAGTACATCGGGGAAAATCCGACGTTCCGGTGTGAAACATTTCGATGAGCGGCACGAGAGGCCATCCAAGAGAATGCTTACCGTTGAAGAAGAACATCGGATTCTTGGGGCGGCACCACCCCACCTCCGGGTGGCGATTGTGTTGCTCGTTCAGACCGGTGGTCGAACATACAGTGAGGGACTGTCGCTGAAGTGGGATCAAGTGGATCTCGTCCATGGCGTCATTCACCTTGACGGTAGTGTCAAGACAACCGACTCGGCTCAACCCCTACCGTTGAGCCGGTTGGCTTGCGACGTTCTCAAGGAGTGGAAGAAGGAACAAGGCTCGGAAAGCTTGTACGTGTTTCCAAGTCCCCGGAGTCCGGGCAAGCCAATACGCAGCGTCAAGCGAGCATGGCGGACGGCTTTGGAGAAAGCTGGCGTATCGTATTTCCCGATTTACAATCTGCGTCATGTGTTCTGCACGCGTCTCAGTTGGGTCGCTGCAGATGCCGTGGTGCAGCGGGCGATGCGGCACAGCAGTCCAGAGACGAAACGCCACTATCAACTCGGAATGGTTGACCAAGTTCGTGAGGGTATCGAACGAGCCAACGATCAAGCCTATCAAGGTGAAAAAGTACTACGTTTTCACTACGGTACGGTCAAACCAGAGAAAGAAGCTGCTGAGAAGTCTGTAAGTGGTTAAGATAGAAGGAGAAAAACGGGGCGCCCGTAGCTCAGCTGGATAGAGCATCTGCCTTCGAAGCAGAGGGTCGGGAGTTCGAATCTCTCCGGGCGCGCCATCTAATTCCGGGGCGCTCGACAAGATCGACCGACTAGTCAATCAAATGACGAGGCGAACTCCAAAACTTGCCGTAGTAAATGGGGTTTTTGGAACAGCCATGAGCAATGTACGAAGGAATGGATTTCGGTACGAGCGGAAATGTTTTGGAATCAGAGTAGCTTCTACTGTGGTCGAGTAGCTCAGCTGGGAGAGCACCTGCTTAGCAAGACGCAGGGCCAATCACACATGTGCCGCATCTGGTGTCGCCTATGCGGAAAACACGCGGTGCAGTCCATCTCCTAAACTGGACTGAATCAAAACTGAAAATCGATCTTACGTTTCTAGGAACCTTCAGTCACGTTCCTAGTGCCCGACTATGAGCTGAATCCGAGACCGTCCAACATCCCACCCAACCGGACGCCACCTTCAGTATCGTCGCAGACGACCGCATGGCAGCTCCCACCTGATTCGACTGGTCGCTTAATCACAGCGGAGCCTTTTCCCCATTCTCTTATTCTTTGAGGTTGGGCTGCCCTTTCCCTGTGGTAATCAAGCTCCGCAGACTGCCGTTTATATAGGAGCCCCATGCGTTCGAACAGACATCGAAACATTCGTACTCGGGAACCAAGCCCCGATGCGTGAATCGAACTTCCGTTTTGTTGCCTTTTTTTGAGATCTCAAAAATGACATCCGTGCCCTTCCACTCGTTCTCGTCTTTCGTGAAATTGAAACGGTTGTCCAAGACATGCCAAACCACTTTCTTGCCGGGAATAAATTCCGCTATCTTGATTTTGCAAGAGTGGACGTCCTTGTAGCGGTAAGTAAACTCATCCCCGAGTTTTTCGGTTCCGCTTTCGATATTTTCCGACCACCATCCGCGAACATTATTGATTGCATCGAAGGCTTCTTCCGGAGTTCTCTCTACGAAAATTGTAGCGGTGAAATCTTGATTGTTCATGACGCGCTCCTCATTCGCTTCTCTGCCCCAATAGGGCGGGCGACGGTGTTATTGATCATTCTTGTTTTCTTCATGGTGTGGCTGGCCCTTACCATGGGCTCGGCTGAGCTTTACCCGTGGTGATCAGTTTGCGCAAATTGCCGTTTATGAGCAGGCCCCATGCGTTCGAACAGTTGTCGTAGCATTCATACGCCGGTACCAAGCCCACGTGCCTGAAGCGAACCTCGGTTTTGTCGCCTTTTTCAGCGATCTCAAAAATAATGTCCGTGCCTTTCCATTCGCTCTTGTCTTTTACAAAACCGAGGTGGCCGTCCGTCACATGCCAAACGACTCTCTTGCCGGGAATGAATTCTGTTATCTTTTGCGTGGAACGGTGCACGTCCTGAACACGGTATGTGAACTCGGCACCGAGTTTGTTGGTATCGCCCTGGATTTCTCCTGACCACCATGCCCGGACGTTGTTGATGGCATGAAAGACTTCGTTAGGTGATTGGTCCACCGTAAAGGAAGTTGTGTAACTTTCAGTCTTCATCGTCTCGTCTCCTCTTCTTTTGTCTCCGCCACTGCATTCGCAACGTCATCCGACATTCGCTACGTTCTCGGGAACGAAACCTGCAAACTGGCGTTCGAGCGCCTTGACTACTCCATTGCGCCAGCCCTCGGCGATGGACACGGACGCAGGATCGGGGAAGATATCCTCTTCACCTTTTTCCAATCCGTCGAAGATACGTTGCGCCGCGAACTCGGGCGAGGCCTTCGGTATCTCGAAGCCGCGGTTCATATCTGTGTCGATGGGGCCTAGGACGACGGCATGAACCGATACGCCCTGGCTGGCCAAGAGCGCTCTCAGCGACTGCGTCATGTTGAACGCCGCTGCCTTCGAAATGGAATAGGAGGGTATGACCGGCAAGGCGGCAAGCCCCACCAAGGATAGGTTGTTGACGATCGCTCCCTCGGAGCGTCTCAGCAGCGGCAGGAACGCGTGCGTCACTTTGAGCAAACCAAAGAAGTTGACCGCCAGGTGCTGTTCGATCACGTCGAGATTGCTCAGATCGTCGTAGATGGCAACGCCGGCGTTGTTGATGAGAACGTCGAGGGTTTCTACCTCGGCGACGGCCTGCTGGATCTGCTCAGCGTTGGTCACGTCCAACGTCACGGGTGTGACGCGCCCGTCCAAGTGGGTAAAGGGCTGGCGCGTCCCGGCGTACACCCGGCTCGCGCCTCTCCTCAATGCTTCCTCGACCAGCGCTTTCCCTATACCGCGATTGGCCCCGGTCACCAGAACTGCTTTGTTTGCGATTGTCATATGTCCTCCCATCAAATTTGAAATCTTGGGCGGCGAAGCTTGCCGCTAAAGCCGCCTCTATAGGGATGACGGGTGAAGAGGGTCCATTTCGACAGAGCAAGAAGGAAAAAATCAACCGCGTCTTTGGAGCAGGAACTGTCTCACGGCCGGATCTTCGGCCAGGCCAATCGCCCGGTCGAAAGCGTCCGCAGCCTCGGATGTTCTTCCCAGCCGTTGCAAGAGGTGAGAGCGAACTGCCCAGTAGGGCTGATAGGCTGAGACATCGTCTGGGTCGATCCCATCCAACACTGCGAGTCCGGCTGCAGGCCCATTCGCTTCGCCAACCGCCGCGGCGTAGCCAGTTTGCGTGCCAAGCGTCGGGGAGATGCGGACAAGCTGCTGGTAGAATAGCGCGATCGCTACCCACTCGGTCCGGCCGCTTCGCGCCCGCTCAGCGTGTACTGACTGAATCGCGGCCTCAAGTTGAAACCGCCCGGCGCGACCGCGGATCGACGCTTCTGCAAGGTTACGCTCCGCCTCTTCGATCAGTGGCAGAGACCATTGCTGCGAGTCCTGCTCCGTGAGAGGAATATAGCGGCCGTCCGGTCCACGCCGCGCCCGCCGCCGCGCTTCACAGTGGAGCATGAGAGCCAGCAGCCCCCGAACCTCCGCTTCCTTGGGCATTAGTTCGAGAAGGACGCGTCCGAGCCAGATTGCTTCCTCGGACAGATCACGGCCACGCTGGTCGACTCCCGCCATATCATCCCAGCCGATCCCAAAGGCGGCATAAATCGCTTCCAGGACGGCGTCGAGCCGCTGCGGCAGTTCACTCGCTTGCGGAATTTCGAATTGAATACCGGCGTCGCGGATTTTCGTTTTTGCGCGCACCAGGCGCTGCCCCATCGTCGCGGGTGAAATCAGGAAGGCATGCGCGATACGCACTGCGTCCAGTCCCAGAACGGTCTGGAGCATCAGCGGCGTGTGCATGGCCGGATCGATTGCCGGGTGGGCGCATACGAATAGCAGCTTCAACCTTTCATCTGGAAACTCCACCGACAAAGTCATCTCCATGGAATCCTCTCTGAGGAGCTTGAGAGTGGGCTCACTCGCTTCGGCAACTTGCCGATGGCGCACATGATCGATAAAGGAGTGGCGCGCCGCAGTCAGCAGCCAGGCCTCGGGATTTCGCGGCACGCCGTCGCGCGGCCAAGCCGTGAGCGCTGCTACGAGGGCGTTGCTGAGAGCGTCCTCCGCGCTGGCTACGTCGCGCGTGTTTGCGGAAAGGTAGGCCACCAGACGCCCGTAGGACTCGCGGGCGACCCGCTCGATCGCCCGATGCGCATCGTCCTGCCCGCCTGCGTTCATCCAGTAACCCGGCGCAGGTATTCAGGTGAAACGGGACGGACCTCCACAGCACCGATTGAGGCGGCCGGGCATCGCGCCGCCCAATCGAGTGCCGCGTCAAGTGAGGGGAGTTCAAGGATTGTGAATCCCCCCAACTGCTCCTTGGCGTCCGCGAAGGGACCATCCTGTACGCGGCGCTTTCCGTCCTTCAGTCGGACCGTGGTCGCATTCTCCGGAGATTGAAGAGGATTGCCACCGACATAAACGCCGGCTTCGACGAGCGCTTTGTGGTACGCCCGCCATGCGCCGAGGTAAGCGTCGGCTTCGGCCGGATTTTTCCGCGACGCAAAAGCTTCCGGCGATTCGTAGATCAACAGAGCAAATTGCATAAGCTTTTCTCCTTTGGGAGCGCCGTTGCGCGCTTGATTGTATGACGGATGAAAGGCGGCCCATCGGATAGATTCCAGGCTGTCTCCATTCCGTTTGGAAATCACGGAGCCTGATCTGATTCAGCTCGCATTCGCCTCTGGGTCGCGCTTTCGGAAGGCGGCTTCTCCAGCGTCGGACACTTCGACCCACTTCGCGACAGGCGAGGCCTCAGCGTCATAGTTGTCGTGCCAATTCCACCACTTGTAGGGCGGGGTCTGGGGGTAACCCTCTGGTGAGTCCTCCCAAGTCTCCTGACGGCCGAGCGGTGTCATATCGAGGTAGCTCCAGGTCGTTCCCACCGCCTCGTCGCCGCGGCCGTTGATGAAGTATGTGCGGAACACCCGATCGCCGTCGCGGAAAAACACGTTGTGGCCATGCCACTGATCTACGCCGAAGTCCGCGTCGAAGCCGTCGGTGATGGTGTACCAGGGCATCTCCCAGCCCATCCGCGCCTTCACGCGCGCGATGTCCGCTTGCGACGCGCGGGACGCGTAGGCGAGGGTCGTTTCACGGGCGTTCAGGTGGGCCAGGTGGGCGACCTGATCGGCGCCCAGCGAGCAGCCGCGGCAGGCGTGCTCGGGCCATCCGAACACCCCAGTCTCGAAAAAGGCGCGATAGACGATCAACTGCCGGCGGCCCTCGAACACATCGAGCAGGCTCACCTTGCCCTTGGGTCCGTCGAACTCGTACTTGTTGTCCACAGCCTGCCAAGGCATCCGCCTGCGTTCGGCGGCCAGCGCGTCACGGGAGCGGGTCAAGGCCTTCTCCTTCACGAGGAGATTCTGGCGCGCAGCCTCCCACTCCTGGTGCGCCACGATTGGGGGTGTGTTCATCGCGGGATTCTGGTTCTCAATCGTTCTGGTCGACATTTCGATTTTTCCTTTCATCTGAGTTCGGCAGGACTTCTCCTGTCCGGTTCTTGCGAGATACGTTCACGGCCAACGCCGTCAGGCCGCCGGCCGAAGCCACTTTGGCAGCGATTAGTCCCATGGCCGCCAAACAGAATGGACACATCGTTCATCTCCTTGGCAGCGAAGGTTGACTGCTAAGCCGCCTCTATAGGGATGACGTGTGAAGTGAGCCGATTTCGACAGACCAATTAGAAAACAATAAGCCCCGCCTATTGACCAGTCACTGTTTCACCGCTGGCTCCTCGGCGAGGCCAATTGACCGGTCGAGGGTATTTGTGGGTGCCGAAAATGCCCTTAGCGGCAGATTGGTCTTACGATCGAACTTACTGCCGGAGACCCTCTCGTTGGACCGAATGAGCAGTATTTTCGGCTATGACAATCGCAGAGGTCGCCGTAAGTTATTGGGCGAATAGTGGTTGTCCGGGATGAGCATGTGGTTCAGTTTACGAGCGCACCTGCCAAAATAGCAGGTGGTCATTTGGAAACAAAATCCATTACAATCATGGAGTCAGACAGTGGGCGTGTAGCACGACTTAATCACATTGATCCGGCGTCGCTTACCATCAATTTGATCCCTTCTTTCGATCTTCTGTTAGTCCCAGTTTAGTCCCAATCATGCGGCGTGAAAGTCGCCGGGATCAAGTGTGGACCTCTATCGTTTCAAATTTGAGATACAGAGGCCAAGACTCTTCGTCTGTCTTGCGTTTCCGTTTCTCGATAGCCTGGAGAAGCTCCCCGACGGGTAGTTAAGGTCGTGCGAGGCAAAAAAGCCAGTTTCCGAGAAGACTTACCAGGATTTGGCTCACGGTTGTTCTGGGGTCTTCGTTTTTCCGTGAGAAGACAGGTGACAACCGCAACTATTTATGGGCTGTTCAGTTTCAGTTTTGATTCGCAGGTGGACTGAAGGTTATCGTTGGGCTTTGGAATCCGGCTCCCTTCCATGACAGACTGTATTCGCGAACTTCAGTAAAATATTTGCTGACTTCGAGTGCATAGCCAAATTCGACGGCTTCTCCCGAATTCAAGGTCCGCCAACCGCCGCTCGGTCGCGGGCCGTTGCCAAACATCATTGCTGAATCACTCGATTCCTTCCCATCAATCACTAGGGTCCATGTTCCCGGAGAAGTATCTTGGGGGGTGTCCCCGTCGTTCTAGAGGACAAAACTGACCTCGACGAAAGGAGTCTGGTTATTCGACGCATCTCGCTTCACAAATTCCGCACGAATGCCCGCGTGAAGTCCGCAACAATTCTTGTCGATTTGAGCACCCGTAACGGGCATAGCTCGGACTGCAACTGATGACGTAATGGGCATGACAGCGGTCGGCAGCGACAACACTACGCACAAGGCGAATCGTCTACGATTGAACGACGAGGAAAGGCTCATGAATTCACCCTCCATAGTTGCTTACGAGTGCGGAAACTATATGTTTGATTCGTTGTCAGCGCAACAATTGCCAAGCCACGGCGTAATCATCATTCGGAAAACCCACAAATTCCAGATGACGAGAAGGCGACTTATCAGGCGTTGGCGACATTTGAGGCTAAATGTTTCGGAGGACTATCGAGGGTAGTAGGTCAATTTCTGGTATTCGACGGATTCTGGCTTTCCGCGGCCACCATTCTTATCCACTTTATATGACGTTTTCGAAGTCCAGTTTCCGAACCGGTCGTATTCGTAACTGTATGACGTGTGCTCGTTCCTGCCTCTGTCGGTGTCGTGTGTTTCGTCTACTAAATTACCCTGATCATCGTATTGCCTCATGACACGTCCTGGAAGGGGAGCCCCGTCGCCGCAATAGAAATCTGCTCGACCAGGCGCACTCGTCGTTTCCTCTATGACTCGACCTACACTGTCATAGGTCGTCTCAATGATATACGTCGGTACTGATGCAGGAGTATTCGGATCACGACACCAGCCAAAATCCAGCGTTCGTTTGCGATTCTCGGCCGGGTATTCGTATTCCGTGTGCCCGCTCGCTCGCCCCGACGTAACGTCAATTTCCCTCGTGAACGTCAGGCGTCCTTTCGCATCATATTTAGACTCTGTCTCGGTATGTCTGCAGTTCGTGCCATCCTGCAAACAATGCAGTTCTGATACTTTGCGGCCAGTGCTGTCAACGGTCCGCTCATAGTAGACTGTGAAAGGCCCACCAATTACGCGACTTTTTCTGCTTACTATTTCGCCCTGCTTATTCAGGGAGAGCACGTCTTCGTCGTGCACCCGGCTATTATCGATGTCATCATCGACGACCGTAATTCCGCCATCACGTTCTTGATATCGGTGGCCCAATTTTAGGACGCCATTTACCCATTCGCCCCACCCGATCATGCGTCCGTCTTTGCGAAAAGTATAAATGAAATGGCCTAGTTTCGGCGCAGTGGAGGAAACCCAGAATTCGACGGTGTGTACAGGCCCATGCAGATTACTGCAATCCTTCGCCCTGACAAGCGGGCCGCTGCAAGGAGGCCACTCCCTACCAGTCAGACTATAGGTCGGATAGGCACACCAGAAGGCAAGGGTGGCAACCAGCAGGAATCCAAGAAAGAACTTGGAACGCATAGCATGAACCTTTTTGTAGGATACACCCGATTGGCAATTCACAGTTTCGTAAGTCTGTCTTCAAGAACCGCAACGTTCCGATTTCGATATGCACCGGCCAAGTCCTTCCATGAGAAGGCCGGTTAGTGTCAAGTCGGTTTTGCCGTCGCTTTTGGTTGTCGAGTGGTCTTCCATGGAACTCATCCGCCTCTGCCGCCATCCTTCCATCCGCACTCTTGTGTGAGCGATAGTTCGCTCGGTGCCAGTTGGGCGTTCTCGTTTCAGCAGGCGCTGCTACCTGTGAATCGACCTCGGCTTCCCGGCTTGCGCCGGAAAGTTGGGCCAGGACTTGGCCGCAGTCACCTGAACTCGGCGGTTCCGCTCGACAATTCCCATTCCGCTCTACGCCACCGCGCTTACCACAGCGCTGTGGTTGCGCAACGGTTCATAGACCTCGCCGCTCACCCACAACTTGTGCAGCAGCACACTCAACTTGCGAGCGACAGCAACCACCGCGCGTTTCTTGGCATTGCTTCCTCCGCGCTCGGAGAGTTTTAATCCCCAGCGCCGCAAATCACTGTCCTGCCCAAACGGCCCCAGAATATAATGCGCGCCCTGCACCATCAGAGTTCGCAGGTAGCGATCTCCTTCCTTGCTGATGTGTAGCTGCGGTTGACTGCTGCCCGAGTTCCGGCGCCCGGGACGCAGTCCCAGATAACAACCCAGGTCGCGGCTGCGGCGAAATCGGTGCGGGTCTCCCACTGTCAGCACGTAGGTCAACGCGATCAGTGTGCCCACACCTTTGACTTGCTTCAGCCGAGCCACTTCCGGATGCATTTGGGTGGCGATCTGTTCGATCCGCCGGTCGTATTCGGCGATGCGCTGGTTCAGCGATTCCACTTCGGCCAGCAATGGTTCCAAAGCAGCTCGCAGTTCCGGGCTGAGCGCCGCGGCCGAATTCTTGCTCACCTGCTGCGTGCTGAATTTGCGCAGCCGTTCCCCGTAAGACTTCGCCAGCCCCCGCGCGGAATTCACCAGCGCCGTGCGTGCGCCCACCAACGCGGCGCGCGCCCGGATCACCGTCAGATGCACTTGCGCCTCGGCGCTGCGATGCTGCACGGGACTCAGCAAACGCGGATCCAGTCGCGCCAACCGCGCCAGCATCCGCGCGTCCAGCCGATCATCTTTCCGGCTGCTTTCTCCGATCAATCGAACATTCCGCGCATGCGCCACGATCACGTCATGGCCCAACTGCGTCAACTGCCGGCTCACCCACGGTGAATGCGCCCCCGTTTCCAGAGCCACGCGGCTGCCCGGAATTGCGCCGAACACCTGCTGGATCGCTTGCCTGGTGGTCGGCAGCTTTTGTTCGACCATCACTTCCCCCGCCTCATCCAGCACGCAGTAGTAAGTGAATCGATCTCCCAGGTCCATTCCGATCGTCAGTTGTTTCTGTTTGAAAATCTGCTTCCGTCTGGTTGCCACAGTGCTATTCTTTTTCATAAGCCGGTCTCCTTTCCATTGCGCCTTGAGCGCGTCGATCATTGGGAGCGTATCGCATCCCGTCGGAGACCGGCCTCCTCATCCCATCTGTGAAACGTTAGAGCTTTATCGGAGGCGCGTTTTCACGAATACGTGAAGGTGGGCACGGTGCTCTGCGCGCGTTCGATAAAGCCGTTTGAAGGAAGCCGCTGGCGTCTGCGGCGGAGGTGCTATGGGATTTGAATCGACTTTCGCCTGTAATCGACAGAATTCACAGCAGTTGCCAAAATGAGCCAAAAGCGAATTAGGTCAATCAATACGCCATGTTGCTGCATGACTCGCGGAGTGTAGCACGCGAAGCGTCCGCCGCGCCAGCGGCTTCGTTCAAACGGCGTTATCGGAATGTGTCTCCCACACCCCATGTGAGGCGATACCTCCACTCATCGGATTGCCCAAAGATACGTTACTGCTTCCTTCCTGACACAGGCTCCCGCCTCAACCAGCGGTCGCAGATGGGCGACGAATACCTCTCTCTCGGCAGGCATCAACACTTGCTGCATGGCTTCTTCCAACGTGGGAAGTTTAGGATTTGGTGCGAGATGCAACATGGTATTCCAATTCGTTAGGTCATTCCTGTGCTTTTGTTCTGCATGCATCTGCAGGTAGATTTCTCTAAAACCAGCGCCTTCGGCCAATTCCATTAGCTTGCGCTCATCGAAGTCAAACATCGGGTCCGTATCTCGCGGCTGGATTTGCCTATACAGCGTCGTCAGCTTTTGACCCATCTCGGCGAGCGGTCCAATGTCATATCCCCAGAACATATTGGGTGCTTCGTCATCACCGAAACTATTGATCGGCTCGAATATTGACAGGCGTCCTTTGGGCTTTAGAACTCGATAGAACTCACTGAACGCTCGCCGCTTTTCTTTCACGTAAATCAATACAGACCGAGTGGTCACTGCTTCAACCGACTGATCACTAATGCCGGAAAGCAATTCTGCGCCGACACAATAAAAAGTGCATCGGCTCAGCAGTCCCATCTTTTCTGCGATCGCACGCGTGTGGTCGATTAGATCCTGCGATATGTCGGCGAAAATAACGCTAGCTGTGCTGGACTTTTCCAGTGCACCAAAGCCAACGAAACCATCTCCGCATCCGACATCAAGCAGAGTTTCATTATTGGCTAGAGCTGCGTGGTCCAGAAGGCTATCCCGGACGGGATAGAGATAATTCAAGGTCGCCTTCATGCGGTTTGCGTCGCCGCCGAAACGGCGGTTTAACAACCAATGGCACCACAAATCGCGCTGGCGGCTTTCGTCCACTGGCGCAGTCTAGCAAGGGCGCGGCTTTTCAGAAAGCATTGAGAATTGAGGATAGGGCCTGATAAACGGGGTGGTCTCAAGGGGTGGATGCAACACTGGCTTGGAGTTTATCCGCCGGAGTTTGAAATCCCAACGTTTTTCGTGGACGTTGATTGAGGCGTAGAGCGATCTGGTCCAGGTCGGATTGCGAGTAGCAGGACAGATCCGCCTTTTTGGGCAGGTATTGCCGCAGCAGGCCGTTCGTGTTTTCGTTCGAGCCGCGCTGCCAGGGACTTTGCGGATCGCAGAAGTAAACCTGTACGTCGGTAGCCATCGTGAAGCTCTTGTGCTGGGCCATCTCCAGCCCTCGATCCCAGGTCAACGAGCGCCGCAACGTCGCCGGGAGTTTTCGCACATGCTGGCTCAGAGCAGCCACCACGGTGGCCGTGTCCTTGCCGGGCACTTTCACCAGCATGCAGAAGCGCGAATGACGCTCGACCAGCGTGGCTACGTGGCTATTGCCGGCCCCGCGCAACAGATCACCCTCCCAGTGTCCGGGAATGGCGCGATCTTCGACTTCCGCAGGCCGCTCGCGGATGGAAATGGCATCGACGATCCGGCCTTGCGAGTGCCCGTGAATGCTGGAGTGCCGCGAGCGGCGGATCCGCCGCTGGGATCGCAGATGCCGAACCAACTCCTGTTTCAGCGCTCCGCGCGCTTGCAGGAACAGGGTGCGGTAAATGGTTTCGTGCGACACGCGCTTGCTCTCGTCGTCCGGATAGGACTGCTTCAGCCATCCGGAAATCTGCTCCGGCGACCAGTCCTGCATCAGTTTACTCGCAACGATCTCCCGGAGCTGGGTATGAGTGGCCAGAAGACAGGTCTTGGGTCTCAAGGCCGATTCCCACGCCCGCCGATCGGCTTCGCTGGCTCGATAGAGAGGTCGCCCGCCATGGCGGGCGACCTCTCTGCTCACCGTCGATACCGCCCGCTTCAGACCTTTGGCAATCCCACGAATCGATTCACCGGAAGCGATGCCCCGAGAGATATCTTCGCGTTCGGCCAAGGTCAGCGCACGCCGCGAACGGCGATGGACCCGCGGAGCGATCCCTCCGTGGCGTGCCAACAGGAAATGGATGACCTGTTTATCCTTGCCGAGGGCTCGACCAATCGCATTTAACGACTGCCCAGCCTTCCAACGGCTCCACAGTTCGGCCCGCTGGGCCAAAGACAGCTTCCATCGTCTCTGCATCATGAACACCACCTTTTAGGAAAAGATTTATATCAGGTGGTGTTGCATCGACCGGTTGAGCTGGCAGGCGTTATCGTCAACTGACTTTCCCGGCTCGAAGCCACACTACCACCGGAACCGATCCAAAGGCCCCCTGGCTGCAAAATAAATACGCCGTATCGAGAGACATGGTATCTTTCTGATCGTTACTATAGGGTTAGCTATTGTTGCGACGCGAAGAGCGAGGTGTGTCGGGATGAACCCCAACCAGAAGAAGGTCCGCGATTCCTGGCTCCCGATATTACGACAATTTGCGAAAAGAGAATGGGTCTCGTTTTTCATTTCAAGTGCTGCGGGTGTGTTCACCGCAGAAGCTGTTCATCTCGTATTGCAGGACCATTTATTTCAATCCTTTCTCATTACCCACTACAAACCGGGAGCGTCCTTAGACGATCCGAAATACTACATTCCCTACATAATCATATTCGCCGTATTGGTGCTTGTTGCCATCGGACCCCTTGCCTTCAGCTACGCCAATCGTGGTATCAAGTCGTGGTGGGCTGGTGTAACGAGTGGCTTAGTTTTACTGCCCTTCACTTCCGCGTTATTTTTTGCGCTAGTACGACCATCCTATTTATCCCACTCCGTGCTCCTGGGCTGTGTTGCGGCGAGCGTCTGGGTTGCGAGCAGTTTTTTCCTCCACCTACGGGCACGGATATACGCCGAACGAACGATCAAAGAGACTGAGATCAAGGTCCCCTCAAACAAGAGAACCCCGTCAGGAGCCCAGCTCGTAGAATCAGACGAGCCTATTGAGTTGTGGGAGCAGGACGCCTTGGGTCGGGCGGCACTCGTCGATAGCCTCTCAATCAAAATCATGCTTGGGAAAGCGCCTGTAATCGCGCTCTCCGGAGCCTTCGGGTCGGGCAAAACGTCAATCCTGAATCTACTGTGCGAACACCTTGACGACAAAGCTATCACCGTGTCTTTTAGCACCTGGCTACCGGGTTCACAGGAGACACTGACCTCATACCTCCTCGGCGACATCGCATCCGAATGCAAAAAACAATACATCGTCCCCGGCTTGCGAGGGAGCGCACGCCGCTTCGCAACTGCCCTAGGACAGAAAGTGCCGTTCCTCAGCGACTATCTGAAACTACTGCCAGCAACCACCCAAAAAGACGACATCGAAAACCTCAAGAGAGCACTAATCCGACTACCCAAACGAGTGGTCGTGCTTCTTGACGAGATCGACCGGATGGAGAAAGATGAGCTCCTTACCCTCCTAAAGGTTATCCGCGGCATCTCCACGCTTCCCAATCTGAGCTTCGTTTGCGCTGGTGACCGCAAAGTGATGCTCAAGACCATCAAGAAGAAAGTGAACCCAAAGACTCTCACCTACTTCGAAAAGTTTTTCCCAGTGGTGATTTCGGTACCCGAACCCAGCCCCGAAGGACTCCGAAAAGCCGGGATCGACCGACTACTTAATGTTTTTGTTAGCCTTGACTGGTTCGAAGACGACTCGAAACAATCTGAGTTTATCGACGACCTTGGTCGCGTATGGAACGAGCGCATAGCTCCATTCTGTCGCAACATGCGAACAATCGGCTTGCTGGCAAATGACTTGAGCATAGTGGCTGCCCCATTGAGACGGGAAGTAGACCCTCTAGACTTGGTACTTATCGAACTGCTGGACCGCTTTCGACCCGCTGTGTACGACCTTATTTCCAGAAATTCCTTAACGCTTACAGGTGGAGAGGGTTTGGCACGAGGAGGCCCCTACCAAACCGACAGAGAGAAAGAAGAAAAACAGGACCAACTGCTAAAGGACCTAAAGGAAGTTGTCTCGAATGACCGAGACCTGGAAACGGTACAGGGAGTCCTTTGTGAATTATTCCCATCGATCCTGCAAAAGGACCGTCGTTTACGACAACCACACCCCACGCGCCAAACCCCGGAGCAAGAGAGTGGCAAAAGAATCAGCGAAGCGACTATCTTTCCAGCATATTTTCGCTACGAATTGCCCGAAGGGGTTTTTAGCTATGTCGAAATGGCTGCGCTGTTGCAACGACTTGAGAAGTCTACGAAACAATCCGATCGTGAGGAAGCGTTCTTGCAGACGCTCGACTCAATGCCGAAGGGATCGCTCAAACGCGACGACTTCCTACGAAAACTTGCTGACCAATCAAAATCAATTCCTCCGGCGAGAGCGAAAGAACTTGCATTGGTGGCCGTAAAGGCCGCATCGAAATACACATACGACTTGATGCCCGGCTTCGGCGAAGCCGGCCACGTCCTGCGAATGGTTTTTTGGACTGCAAAGAAATTGTCTCATCCGGAGAGACTAGCCTTTCTCCGAGTATGCATCCTCAACGCTACCGACGACACGATGGCATTTAACATCCTGAGAATGCTGACTAACCAAAAGGACGACCTAGACCTCAAAGTGACCGCCGCCGACGTCTACGGCAGCTTTGCAGAACGAATGAGAAAGCGCTACGGTCGAGACATTGACGCCACCAATATTGACCTCAGCACATCCGATCCATGGGCTTTCGACTACTGGGGGCGCGACCTCACAGCTCACGGTTTCCCAACCGACCGCGAGGACCGAAAAATACAAAATGAGTTTTGGCTGAGGTACATCGGAAACAGCAGAGCACGCCTGGCCGAGGCATTTCGAGGCTTTTTCTTCCCCGTGGCCGCCTATAGCGAAGACCCTGCTACTGTGGTTAAGCACAAGATCGACTTGGAAGACCTGAAGAGGCTCTACGAAGAACTTCCCGAACCTGCCGATCTGACGGACCGCGACAAGAAGTCGTTAGACCTGCTTCGTCGGCTCCTGAACGGAGAATTCAAGAACGGAGTCAATCCGACGAGCGGTATCTGGGGCTAGCCAGGACGCGAAAAGCCAGTTGACGATAATCCCGTTTCACAGATGGGATGAGAAGGCCGGTCTCCAGCGGGATGCGATACGCTCCCAATGTTCGACGTGCTCAAGGCACAAAGAAAAGGAGGCCGGCTATGAAAAAGACTAGCACTGTTCGGATAAATGGAAACATGATTTTCAAAGGACACAAGCTCACGATTGGTCTGGACCTGGGAGATCGCTGGTCGTTCTACTGTGTTTTGGATGAAGCAGGCCAGGTCCTTTTAGAACAGAAACTGCCGACGACACCGGAAGCGATGAAGCAGACTTTTGGAAAGATACCGCGAAGTCTCATCGCACTGGAGACAGGAACCCATTCCCCCTGGGTCAGCCGGCTGTTGACCCAACTGGGACATGAAGTGATCGTGGCGCACGCACAAAAGGTGCAATTGATCACCAAGAGCAATCGAAAAGATGATCGGCACGATGCGCGGACCCTGGCACGACTGGCGCGAATCGATCCCGCACTATTGGGGCCGGTGCGGCATCGCAGTGTGAAAGCTCAACTGCACTTGACGGTGATCCGGGCGCGGGCTGAACTGGTGAGTGCTCGAACGGCCTTGGTGAACGCAGCACGGGGGCTGGTGAAGTCTTATGGGGAACTTCTTTGGGCGAACGCTAAAAAACTTCCCCCAATTCATAGTGACGCAATTCTACACCCGATGATGCCAAGTCCCGTGAAGTCGCCTTATCGTCATCTGGCCTTCGCCTGATTCCCACATGGCGATAACGCCTTCTCGGAAACTGGCTCGTAGAACAAAAAGCTAGATACATTTATTGGAAAAGTCGTCTGGACCCGGTACGGCATTCCAGGAACTCAGACCGATGCGTAGCTCCACAGAATCTTGCCAGTGTGGTCGCGGTCCTTGAAAAAATTGTGGTTCTTGCTTTTTATCGCGTCGATTGCGGCTCTCGCATCTTCGACAGTACGGTGATCCGCGTGTTTTAAGAGCGGAAGAAGAATTTGGAGCGCGTCTTCCCGCAGCGAGAACGCCAATAAAGCACATCCGTAATGGCGAACTGCATATGCGCGGTCTTGAACTGCTACCGTTCCCAATTTGAACGCGACTTCGCTCTCGCGGGAGAATCTGCCTACGTAACGCATGACAGAAGCACGACCCTCTGATTTGCGGATTCGAGGGAAAGCCTCGGCAAAAAGTGTCAGTAGGTCGTCGCCCAGCGAATTTGCGATCAGCCACGCTGCGTCGATTTCTGATCGCCGTGAGGTGCTGAACGCCTTTACCAAAATCTCGATGCGCTCATCCTGCATGACAGCTCAGAAAATACCATGAGTTCACGCGCAAGTCCTGATAAGTCGTTATCGGAATATGGCTTTTGCTCTGTTCTGGCTTGGGCCACTCCCCGAAAACCCCGTTTCCGTGCGGCCCTAACGTTACGTACGTTCGTTACGTTACGAGTCAGGTTTCCAGAAAGATTTCCCCAGAATCTGAGACCCTGAATTGCATGCACCAACGGTTGTCTCGATTACTTTGCGCTACAACTTTTGTTTGGTTTCGCTGCGGTCTTCAAGGATTCTGCGAACATAGGAATGCCCAAGTTCAAACTCTTCTGAAAACTGGGCCACAATATCATCTCGGCTCTGGCCAGCAGCTTTCATTTTATCTGCCCTTTGGCGTAATTGTCGGCGTTCCTCTGCGGAGATTCTTTTTGGCCTGCCTGCACTTTTCGCGCGCTTTCCCAATGTAAACAGGCTTTCCAGTCCTCGTTTAGCCATCCGCTCCTTGTGGTTTGACGGATTAAAGGAGGCAAGCCTCTTTTTTGCTTCCTGGATTCTTTTCAGATCATCCTGGGTTAAACCACATCGCTCTGCCAGGGAAATAAAGGCTTCTCCTTCTTTTTCAAAGTTGAATGCGAGTGTATCGCTTACATCGAAAACGTATCCCTTCTCAATCAGTTCAGGATTCATTCCTTGCTTCACAAGAAACTGTTTCCTTTTTTCTGTGAGTGGGAATCCTCGCATAGTCCCAAGCGGCACCTTACAACTGACCTGAATGGGGCCATCCCCCTTGCGTATGCAGACTGGCTCGCTTGATGGAACCATCACGATAGCTGGCGGACCGCTCCACCACCGGACCAGCATTGCCGCACCTTGAACTTTAGTCTCGATAAAATCCATCGGTTTTGTCGGAATTCTCCAACTCATCCATCCTCTATGAAACAAGTGAGGGTGTCAAACGAGCTGCCGTCTCAGAAGGGCGTACCAACATAAGGGAATCACGAAGGCGAGACATTAAGTTGAAAGTACGGCGGTCCCGGACGGCCCTCATTTTCGGCGCAAATGTAGACGTGGAACCTCGATGAAGAGTTAAAGAGAAGAGGTAAATCGAAGATGTCAGCCACTACTGGAAAGAGGATGTTTCCTTGCCCGGTCTGTACGGAGCCCCGCGAGGTTCGAATCACCAAGAAAGACAAGCCGTACATAACGTGCGATCCGTGCGGGATTCAAGTCTTTGTTCGAGGTCCCGCCGGGATCGCTGCATTCAACAGATTGGTAGATAAGGGAGACCGGGAAGACCTCTGGACCAGGCTCAGGCGGATGGAACGGCGCTACAGGTTGACATGCCCGGAGTGTGGCTGGCACTTCTGGATTGAACCGGAGCTAATCAAGACCAGCATGCTCGATGGAAGCCTAAAGGGATTTCGCTGCCCTGGAAAAGACTGCGGCGCAGTCGTCACGTGGGAGGAAGAGGAATGAAAGTCACTTTGGTCGGAGCTTTCGCAATTGCTGGCGTCATCGTATTGCTGATCCTGCTCGCTCTCTTTCTTCGCAACCAATCACCGGAAGATGGGAGCAATTCCTAGAAAAAGCAAACAGCAAGACATCGGAATTACGTGGCCAGAGACGCAACAACTCGTACGGAAGCAGAGGCCTTGCAAACGGGCGTCGTTGGGGATACGTCCATCACCCTCTCACCGCCTTGCAAACAGGCGGTCAACAACGGTAACGTTGTGGCCGCGACGCCGGATCGGAAACGGAGACCTATGGCACGATCCGGCCAGAATGGAACCGTGGAAACTCACGGTCGTTGGTACAGAGTGAAGATATACGAAGATGTAACGGAAGGGCGGCGGGTGGCGAAATGGCACCCCGTCTGTCTAATCAAAGGTCACACGATGGCTGAAGCTAAACGGATGGCCAAGGAAAAGATCGCTACAATGCAGATCAATTCCACTGCCCGTCTTATGGAGGCTTCTAGGCCGGTTGTAACCTTTGGTCAGGCGGCCAAAGTGTGGGAGTCCGATTTCCTCTCTAAGATGCGGCCTTCTTCACAAAATTCGGCCCGGTACATATTGAAGAAACATCTGTTGCCGAAGTTCGGTGAAATGTCACTGGTCGATATCAATGCGAAAATCGTCCGGGCATGGATCACGGAACTAGACAACGCGGACAAGTTGGCCCCAAAGTCGGTTAGTAACGTGTGGAAAGTCCTCAAGCTGATATTGGAGCAAGAGGAACGAGTCACACGGACGTGGAAGCTTAACCTTCCTGAAATCCCGTATAAGGAACAGCGGTGGTTTACGCAAGATGAAATACGCCGCATCGTTGAAGCCGCGAAGGGCCAGTATAAGATTTTGTACTACCTTCTCGGTGTGTCCGGGTTGCGGTCAGGCGAGGCTTTTGCGTTACATGTTGAGGACGTTTGGTTTGAACGTGGATTGATCCATTGCACTCGTTCCACGTTCAAGCACATCGAGGGTCCGGTAAAAACAAAAGCCGGGTTCCGCGATGTTCCCCTTGACCCGCAAGCTATCCAACTGTTGAGGGATTATCTCAACGGGCGGACGGCGGGCCGGGTCTTTCAGACTTCACGTGGCACGCCGTTGGTCAACGGCACAGTAAACGTCGAGCAACTTCGCCCGCTGTTGAAGCGGCTCAAAATCCCGCATGGGACGCTGCACAGTTTCCGTCATGCGAGAGTGAGTCACCTTAGACGGCTTGGTGTGCCCGATCCGCTTATCAAGAAGTGGGTAGGGCATTCCTCATTGAGGATGACTGACGTTTACACGCATTTCGATGCCGAGTACGAGCAGCAGATCGCGGCGGAATGTGGTCTGTTAGTCCCAAAGGTGCCAATTAGTCCCAACGCGAAGCACAAGCAAGTTGCATAGAATGCAAAGCATAGGGCAAAATCAGTTAGTCGAAAAGATGGGCGTGTAGCTCAGCTGGGAGAGCACCTGCTTTGCAAGCAGGGGGTCGCAGGTTCGAACCCTGTCACGTCCACCAGTTCTATCGATAAGAGGCCAATTCAATTGCTTAAGATTTGCTGTGATATTGCTCCTCACTGACCCTTTCCATCCAGTCCATCAGATTGCCGTCTCGATGGCCGCAAGGCTGGCGGTGCGCCGAATAATTGAGTCTTGGCACCTGTCCAAGAAGGAGCATTTCGGGATTCCGCCGCTACAGGCACCCCGTTGCGGAACGATATTACTTTCAGCGAAGTCGGTGGAACGCGCTCGCCGGGGACCACAATTCCGACGAGATTCAGGGGATCGGCGGCGGAGATCGTTATTACGTCTTCATCTTGAGGTTGTTTGCCAGTTGCCCGTAGCGAATCGATGGCTATGGGAAGCGCAAACTGTTCACCCGGAGATCCGCTGACGAAGCGGCCACCGCGAATTTCGCCGCGGTCTTCCAGGCGGCGGTACATGATCAGCAACTCGCGCCATCGCGGAACCATGCTCTCCCGCGCGAGGATCTCGCGAAAAACCACCCCGTAACGCCGCAGCAAAGTCCAGCACATGGCTTCCAGCGCGCGGTCGCGCTCGGGAGCTTCTTCGGCATGCAGGATGGACCAGCGGCCGACGCTGTGCCGCGGTCTGGCGGAGCGGCCCTTTCCTCTTCCGGCTCGGCGCCGCGGATCGACCATGGCGCGAATATTGTCGAAGCCATCCGCGGTGATCATTCCCGCGGTCACCAGCTCCCACAGCGCGGTTTCCGCCTCCGCCTTAATCATCTTCGTGCCCCGGACAATATCGGCAAAAAAGGAGGCGCCACGCTGGCGCAGATAGTGCAACACTTCACGGGCCCGCACGCTCAAACCCCTGGAATCGTCGTCATTCTTGCCAGCGTGAGGTTGAACCATCCAGTCCGAATCTTCCCGAACGAAGAACGTAATCGGCGCCACGCTTGAGGGAGTGACACGGCGCCGCGTTTCTTGAGGCCCATTCGTGATCGAGGGGTGAGGCGAGAGGCGGCCCCATCCCACGGCTCCTGTGAGACAAAGCTGATCGACCGCCTTCCCGTCGTAATTCGCGATTCGCCTCGAGAGGATACGGTCCTCCCAGGCATTTGCCGGGGCTTCAAAACCCTGAAGCTGCTGCAGCACTTCAAAAGTTCCGCGCTCGCCCAGCAATTGTGTTCCCGGCGCCACGTGTTGCCAATACAGCAGCCAGTGCATGAATTGCGCGGCGGTCACCGGCTGAATCTGCTTGCGTAGCTCCCCGACCGTCAATCGATGAATGCGCGCGAGCAAGCGCCGGTCGCACCATTCGATTTCCTCACGCGAATCCAGCGTGAATTGCCCGCGCAAAATGGAGCCGCTTGCTTCGAGGCGCAGCAGAGTCTGGTCCACATCTCCCCGGGTAAGTCCCAGAAGTCGCGCTAAGACTGAACTCGTGGCTGGGCCGAGGTGGGATAGCCATCCGGTGATGCAAGCGGCCAGAACGTCCTCGCGAGTCACCGGACTGGAGTTCAGCTCGGGAAGGGCTGAATCAAATCGCGCCTCGGGGAATAAAATCAAAAACTGCTTTTTCCTTTCGGCCGCTACCCAATACGTCCGATCGCCCCACCGCGCGCGTGCGGCCCTCCGCTCGACGGCAAGCTCCGCAAAATAATCGGTCCAGACGGCCACCGCCCCCGTCTGCACAAAGGGCAAAGTATCGTGAACCGCTTCCGGAAAGCCCACAAAATCCTGCAACACATCGTGAAGCTCATCCGCGGAGCGCACATCCGGCCAGGCTTCCTCGCGTATTTCGGCGATCGCCCGCGGGTCCAGACGCCCAATTTCCGAGAGCACCGATTCGGGCAACGAACGGCGCATTTCCACGGCGCGCGCCCGGCGTTCTTCGAGCGGCGCATCATCGAGATACGCGTAGGGATTGGCATTCAGTATCTCATGTGAAAATTGCGAAGGCGCGGGCGTGTCCACGGCGAGACAGCGGATTTCTCCCGACGCAATCGCCGACAGAATTTGCTTGAGGCCTTGGACGTCCATGGCTTCGGTTAAGGCATCCTTCATCGCCTCGCGCACGAGAGGATGATCGGGTATTGCAATCTCACCGACAATGTTCTCCTGGCACGCCAGCGCCTGCGGAAAAACGGCCGCCAGCAAGTCATCCGATCTCATGCGCTGAACCGGCGGAGGCACTTTCCTCCCGCCCATGAATCGCAAAAGCGCGAGCGCGCGGCCGGCGTCCCATCGCCAGCGCGTGGCGAAGATCGGAGAATCCAGAACGGCCTGCTCGAGCAGATGCTCGACGCTCGCGGCGTGCAGAAAATGAAAAACGTCGGCGAGAGGAAAGCTGTGCTGCTCGCTCAGCGAGATATTTAATCCATTGTCCGTGGCGGCAGCCTGCAACTCAAAATTGAAGGACCGGCAGAATCGTTTGCGCAAGGCCAGGCCCCACGCTTTATTGATCCTGCCGCCAAATGGGGCGTGAATCACGAGCTGCATTCCGCCGCTTTCGTCAAAGAACCGCTCCGCGATGATCGTGCGCTGCGTGGGCACCGCGCCCAAAACCGCGCGCCCTGCCAGGATATACTCGACAATTTGTTCCGCGCCGCTTTGATCGAGGCTGGATTCCTGTTCCAGCCAGCTGGTAACGGAATGAACTGGAGATGACTCAACGGAACTTCCATCGCGACGAGCTGACGAGTTCGCATCTATCCGTGAACTGACTTGCTCCCTCAATTCGGCGACATGTTGCGATAATTCCCGTGTCCGGGAGGGCGCTTCGCCTCTCCAGAACGGGATGTTGGGAGGCGCGCCCTTGGCGTCTTCGACAATCACGGAGCCGGACTGGATGCGGCGAATGCGCCAGGAATTGTTCCCGAGCAGCATGATGTCGCCGCGCATGCTCTCCACGGCGAAATCCTCATCCACCGTGCCGACCACGGTCCTTTCGGGCTCGGCGATGACTGTGTAGAGCGAGTTGTCAGGAATTGCCCCGCCGCTGGTGATCGCCGCAAGCCGGCTGCCGCGCCGCCCGCGCAGGCGCCTGTTGACCTGATCGCGATGCAGGTACGCGCCGTAGCGCCCGCGGCGCGCGGCAATCCCATCGGAAAGCATGACGACAATCTCGTCGAAATCTTTCCGTGATAAGTTGCGAAAATGAAATGCGCGGCGCACGAGAGCGAACAGGTCATCTTCCTGCCAGTCCTCGGCGGCGCATGCAGCGACAATTTGCTGGGCCAGAATGTCGAGAGGAGCTTCGGAAATTTCGAGGCGGTCCAGATCTCCGTGGCGAATCGCGCGGACCAGCGCTGCGCACTCGATCAAATCGTCCCGCGTCGTGGCAAAAAGGCGGCCTTTGGGAGTCGCACCGCGCCAGTGCCCTGCGCGGCCCACACGTTGCAGGGCAACGCCAATCGAGCGCGGAGAGCCGATCTGGCAGACCAGGTCCACCGTGCCGATGTCGATGCCCAATTCGAGCGACGCCGTCGCAACCAGCGCGCGTATTTCTCCCGCCTTCAGCTTTGCCTCGACGGCCAGCCGCCGCTGGCGCGAGAGGCTGCCGTGATGCGACGCCACCGCGTCCTCTCCCAGCAGCATCGCCAGATGATGCGCAACGTGCTCCGCCAATCGCCGCGTATTTACAAAAATCAGCGTCGAGCGATTCTGCTGGACGAGTTTGGCGATGCGCGCGTAGACCTCATCCCACATTTCGTTCGAAGAGATGGGTCCAAGTTCGCTGGCTGGAACCTCGACCGCGAGATCGATTTCCCGGCGCTCTGCAACGTGAACGAGGATGGGCTGCGGCCGGCCGTTCCCCACGAGAAATTGTCCGATCAATTCCATCGGCTTCTGCGTGGCCGAAAGTCCAATGCGCGCCAGCGGCGCCGCCGTCAAAGTTTCCAGGCGTTCGAGCGAGAGCGCGAGGTGGGCACCGCGCTTGTCGTCCGCGATGGCGTGGATTTCATCCACGATCACCGTCTTCACGGTGCGGAGCCACTCGCGGCTTTTTCCCGCGGTCAGCAGGATGTAGAGAGACTCCGGCGTGGTGACCAGAATATGAGGCGGCCGCTTCTGCATGAGGCGGCGTTCGTGCGCCAGCGTGTCACCGGTTCGCACCGCGGTGCGAATCTCCGGCATCGGGAATCCCTGCTCCGCGGCGAGTTCGAGAATCTCCGCCAGCGGCCCGTTGAGGTTTCTCTGAACGTCGTTCCCCAGGGCTTTCAGCGGAGATACGTAGACAACTTCCGTCGTATCGCGCAACTCCCCGCGGATTGCCATGCGAACCAGCCGGTCAATACACGCGAGGAAGGCGGCGAGAGTTTTTCCGGAGCCGGTAGGAGCGCAAATCAGTGTGGACCGATTTTCGAGGATAGGAGGCCAGCCCTGCGCCTGGGGCTCCGTGGGCGTCCCGAATTTCCGCAAAAACCACGCCCGGACAATGGGGTGCGCCCAACCCAAAGCATCAGGCTGAATCGCGTCCGTGACGGATAAATCCTTCATAGGCTAGACACTAAGAATAACACCGAGGGACAGAATTCGCAGATCGCGGGGCGCCAGCCAGCCGGACATTCCCCGTGACCCAGGTCACGCATATCTGTGACTACGAGCATCGCCGTCCGGCTATCCCCACATGAATATGGACCTGCAAAATGGACAGAATAGGGGAGTCGGGAAGTCCGCAAAAGACGAGCGCTGATGTCAATCGCTAGCGCGACCCTTCTCCGATCTCCCCACGGACCGCGAGAGGGAGAATGCCATGCAGAAAAAACCGAACGTCCTGTTTCTCTCGACAGGTGATTCCACGCGAAGTCTTATGGCGGAAGGCTTCTTGAGAACTCGAGCCGGAGACTATTTTCAGGCTGTCAGCGTCGGGATCGAACCGGGTGAGCCACACCCATTGGCCGCCGAAGTTATGCGCGAAGTGGGCGTCGACATCTCGGGCGAAAGACCAAGGAGCGTCGCGGAATCGGTAAAAAGCAATTTTTCCTACGCGATTGTTGTTTATGACGCCGCAAAGGAGCGCTCTCCGATATTCCCGTTTACTCCGAAACTGCTGCGCTGGAGCATTACCAACCCCTCCGTTGCGGCGTGTTCGCCAGACGAAAAAAAGGAAATGTTTCGGCGTGTTCGGGATGAGATTCATGCCAACATTCAGAAATTCTTGAAGGAGACCGCCCAAAAGCATGCGGAACCCGCCGCCTTGGCGGCTTGATGCGAGCGTTCAAAGCGGGCTTATCTGCTGATGGACAATCCTGAGGCGCAGGCGGCGAGCCGCGTCCGGGGACTCCTGAAACAGCCGGATCGCCGCGATTCCCGCAGCGCCTGTTTCGACGCACGAAGCTGCATTCTCAAGTGTGACGCCGCCGATGGCGAGCACGGGAATATTCACCGTTGCGCACACTTCGCGCAATCGCTCGATTCCCTGGGGCGCGCCGAACGACGCCTTGGAGGGGGTTGGGAACACGGGCCCGAAGAAGATGTAGTCCGCGCCGCCACGTTCAGCCGCGCGCGCGGCTTCAATCGAATGGCACGACACGCCTATCTGGAAATCCGTGCGGCCGGAGGCGCGCCGCCATTCGGCCACGGTTTCCACCGAGCAGGGACATTTCTCCCAGATGGACTCCGGCCGCGCCGGCTGCGAGCGCAACGTCCAGCCGGTCGTTCACCAGGATTTTCGCGCCTGTCCCTTGCACGGCGTCCATTGCGCGCCTTACGATAGCTGTAAGCGCGCGCGCCTCAAGGTCCTTTTCCCGAATTTGGATCCAATCCACTCCAGCGGCCGCCGCGCGACGTATGGCATCGAGCAATTTCTGCATTGAAGATGGAGGGGATTCGCCGGATGCAGCAGCACCAGAAACGGGATTGCGCGCCGCCTCGAGCCCGCGCCGGTCGGTCACGTAGCAGAGAATCGGTTTATGTCCGGGTGGCAACGGAATCCGCGTTTCCACGCAGCATACTTCCGGCGAGCAGGACATCGAGCGCGCCCAGGCCGGTCACGGCGCCGCGCACGGAAGGATGCAGCAAAAAGGGAATCAGTCCAGGATACTTGTCGAGAAAGAAATTATGATCCCAATATCCCAACCAGGGAACAAGAATGAGCATCACTCCCAGTAGAAAGACGTCGAGTGATAGCAACACGTGCAGAAAAGATCTTCATCCGAGCTGAGTCTAGCGCGTCTTTCCGAGAAGGGCAATTCGTTCGGAGACATCTCTGTAATCGATATTCATCGCGTAGACTTGCGAAAAGCTTTGGAAAGCGGCTTCGGCGTTCCCGGCCAACTCCTGCGCAACTCCCAAATCATACCGCAAGGCGAGGATGGATTCCTGATCAAGCCCGGGCGTCTTGAGCGCGCGTTCGTACCAGATCGCGGCGATTGCGGGCTGGCCCTTCTCCATGAACGCCAGGCCCAGCAGCGTACTGCATTGCATGGCATATCGAAACGCCGGTCCCTTGTCCGCCGAACTGGCGACCTTCTGGAATTCGCTGATGGCTTCTTCCAGCAATCCCATTTCGCGGTAGGCGATTCCAAGATTGTAGTGAGTCTCGAGATCTTCGTCTTCTTTGTTGACTTCGCCCAGTTCGGACCGAAATTCCTCAAAGAGGTCGCCAAGAGGCCCGCTCAATGGGGCAGCTGGAGGTGCGGAGGAGGCCGGAGAACCATTGGAGGGCGCGGCTGTCTTGGGGGCCGCGGGTGCTTTGGGAGGCAAAGGCGGCGCCGCGATGGGCGCTTCATGTGGAGCGCCTTCAGCCGAAAGTCCCATGGACGAAGTGGCGGATTCAAATTCGGCAGCGAGTTCCGCAAGAAGCGAATCTCCCGCCGCGGTTTCATTTGCGGCTACTCCCGAGGCGGAAACAGGCTGCAATTCCAGATCGAAGGCCGGGGCTTCAGCGGCAACCTCTTCGGGCTGGGCTTCAGGAGCCGCTGCTGGCGTCGAGACCGCTGCTTCGGCCTGCATCGCATCCTCTAACTGCTGCGAAAGCGCCGCCCACTCCTCCGACAAATCAACTTCATGCACGACCGATTCGACGGGCATGGGAGTGCCCGCGGGGGCTGCGGGCGCTTCGGCCGCCGGAATTTCCTCGACGGGTTCCTCGAGTTCCGCCTCGATGGTCGGCACGGCGAATTCTTGCGGCTCGGCGGGGGCCGGATGGACGCGCGGCGCGGCAGCCGGTTCCTCGCTCGAGATTCCCGCGGCGCGCTGGAAGCGGCGGCGGAATTCGGCGTAGCGTTCGGCGGCAGCGCGGTCGTTACGCTCGATTGCAATTTGTTCCAGCATCGTGGCAAGTTCGACCGTGCGGCGATCATTGCCGGCCCCCACGGAAAGGTCCAGCAGGCGTTCCAGGATCAGGCGTGTGCCGCGGGGCGCGCTCCAGGACGGATTCCAGCAGGTCGATGGCTTTTTGCGTCAGGCCGTAACTGGAAAATAAATCGACGTCGGTCAGCGCCTGCGTGACGTAACGTTGCAGTCTCTTCGTCGAGCTCCGGCTCGGTGGAGGCGGAAGCGGCGGGAGCGCTTTTGGCCTCCGTCGGGAGCCAGTTTCACCGGCGGAGCAATCTCTCCGGCCACCGGATCGAGGCCCGTCTTCGCGCGCAAGCGCATGTATTTGCGGCGCGTTGTTTCGTCTTCCGGGGTTCGTTCCAGAAGCTGCTCGTAAGTGGCAAGCGCTTTCTGGTCGTTTCCCGCAGCTTCGTAGGCCTGGGCGAGCTGCGCCAGCGCGTCCGGCAGACGGAAGGAATCGCTGGCTCTTCCGTAGAGATCGACCAGCCATTCGAGAGGCTCGATCTGGTCCGGACGCTTTTCCGCGAGCCGCGAAATCGTTTGCGCCAGAGCTTCATGGTCGCCCGAATCGATCATCGTATTGCGAATGAGCGCCAGCAGAGCTTCGCGCGCGGTCCAGGTCGCCGGCTTCGAGCAGCGCGGTCGCGACGCGATGCGCAACCGCGTATTTCTTCGGGTCCCGCGCAAAAACTTTTTCCGCCAGCGCGGCTGCTTTTTCCGTCTGGCCGCCTTCCAGATACTGATCGAGCAGCATCGTCGTCGTCTCGCCGCCGGCATCCTGGTCCGGCAAGGATCTCCAGCAGCTTCGCGGCTTCGGCGCTCTTGCCTGCCGCGGACAAGCGCGCGCACCTTCAACAGAAAAGTCGGCTGGTGTCCGGGATCGATCTGCAGGATGCGGTCGGCCAGGCGAATCGCTTCGGCGTGGTCGCCCCGATCGAGCACGCGCTGCATGGCGCTGTGAAAGAGTCTCGATGGCTTCTTTCTCCTGTCCCATCGAGAGATGCAGTTCCGCCAGGCGCGTTTGGACGCGCAGATTATCCGGTTCGGCTTCCAGCAGTTTTCGCAGCAGGACCGCGGCTTGCGGCTGGCGCCCCGCCTTGAGGTGCACTTCGGCGAGTTGCAAATAGATCGGCCGCGCCTCGCTCAGCACTCCCTGCTGGACATAGAGTTCCGCCAGCCGTTCCAGCGGGCGGCTTTCCTCGGGCGCAAGCTTGGCGACTTTCTTGTAGATGGCGATGGCTTTGGTCGTGAAGCCGTCGTTCAGGAAAATCTTCGCAAGCCGCTCGAAATATTCCAGCGCCTGGAATGTTTCGCCCTGACGGACGAACAGATCGCCCAGGGTCATCAGGGTGACCTGATCTTTCGGCTCATTCTTCAGGATTTGCTGGTATTCGGCGATGGCCTGCGGCAGTTTCCCCTGCTGGAGATACTTCTGCGCCGCGTCGAGGTGTTTGGTCTTGTTATAGGCCATCTTCAGATGCTCTTTGCACTGTCCCGTGCTGGAAGGGACGAAGTCGGACAGTGACAGATTCGCAGCCGCTCCAGTTCCGGTCCCTCCGGACCGGAACTGCACGCCTTCGTAAGCAGACCTGCCCTGCAGGCTGGTAGGAGAGCCAGCCCGACAGGTGCAGAATTTACGCTAGCACGCGGCAAAAACCGAAGTCAACGCAACGCATTGAAAAGCGTTCGAGGCAGTAATCATCGGTTTTTGGGGCTGGGAGCCCGCCCGGCCAGCCGGGATTCGAGAGTCAGGGAGTGTCAAGCGATGCGAGAGGCAAAGCCGCTCTGCGTCGCTCCCGCAGCCCAGCAGGAGGCTTCGCGGACCGGCGCGAAGGAAAACCGGTGATGCGGCGAGGGCCCATGCGAGCGCAGGGCGGCCAGATGTTCCGGCGTGGCATAGCCTTTGTGCTGCGCCAGCCCATATTGCGGATAGATCAAGTCCCATTCCGCCATCATGCGGTCGCGTTCCACTTTGGCGATGATGGAAGCCGCGGCAATGGAGACGGAAAGCGCGTCGCCGTGAATCAGCGATTTCTGCTCGATCAGCACGTCGAGTTGCATCGCGTCCAGCAGCAGATAATCCGGAGAGATTTTCAGCTGGCTGAGGGCCTGGGTCATGGCCTGGCGGCTGGCCTGATAGATATTCCAGGCATCGATGCGGCGCGCGTCGACTTCCGCGATGGCCCATGCCAGAGCGTGTTCGCGGATGCGCAGCGCCAGGACTTCGCGGCGCTCGGCGGGCAGTTTTTTTGAATCATCCAGGCCAACGATGCGCCGCTTGGGGTCCAGGATTACCGCCGCGGCAACGACGGGTCCAAATAAGGAGCCGCGCCCCACTTCGTCCAGACCGGCAATCCTCTGCCAGCCGCACTTGCGCGCTTCGCGTTCGAATCGGGACGAACACCGCTTCGTCATCGCCGCGGATTCTAGCATGGACGAAATGGATGACGCACGTTCCATCGTCGTTCGGCGGCGAGTGAGTTTCCGATGATCGGAGCGGCCTCAATCGGTCGTCGCGATACTCGCTGGCAGTCAACTTGCTGGACCCTTTACCGAAAATATCTGGGGAAATCGATTCCAGAACGAAAAAGCCCGGGAGAGATTTCCCCGGGCATTTCAAAAAATTGTGGGGCAGGCTTTTACGATTCTTTTTCCGCCGCCGCTGTTTCCGTCTTCCTCGACGCGTTCCACGCGCTGCAGGCGCGCGGCCTTGCCCTTGAGCCCGCGCAGATAATACAGCTTGGCGCGGCGCACGCGGCCCTGGCGCAACACTTCAATCGAGCTGATCGACGGCGAGTTCAGCGGGAACACGCGCTCGATGCCGACTCCGAAACTCACTCGCCGCACGGTAAAGCTGGCGCCCGTCGATTTCCCGCGCTTCTTGATAACCACGCCTTCAAACGGCTGGATGCGTTCCTTTTCGCCCTCAGCTTCTTTCAATCGAACGTGGATGCGCACGGTATCGCCCGCCCGGAGCGCCGGCAGGTCTTTCCGCACTTGTGCTTCCTGAAACTTTTCAATGACGCGATTCATGGCTCAGATTCCCGGCAGACCCACTCAGGTGGGGTCAGCACTGCAAAGACAACCACTAAGTATAGCCTCAAGCCAAAATTTCCACCATCAAAAACTGTTCAAAGCACAGTGGGGAAAGGGAATTCACGCACACTGGAAGGCTGGCTCGCGAGCGGTCTATTGCGCCGGTTCGATGTCCTTCCTTTCATAAATGTTTATGAGGTAGGGCCCCGGCTGACTATTCGGCAAGGGACCATGCCGGCCAATATTTCTAAAATTTGCCGTGATCCACTGATAGATCTGCTGGTTGTATCCGATACCGAAGGGAGCCACGCCGTATTCAGGCACCACGCGATTGGAGATCAGAACATACCGCACGTCGTTTGCGGTGGCCTCGCGGATGAACTCCTGTTCATGGTCCGGATCGACCACTCCCGGAAGCAGCGAATACCATCGTGTCGGCGCCAGCATTCCGGCAAACGTGTAAAGACTGGGGGGTTCCGGCAAGACCAGGATGTCTCTTCCATTCTTGGTGTGAGATTTCATGAAAGAAATAATCTGAGGGAAAATAATCGTGACGTCCGTCCGGGTATAGAACGTCCCAACCTCCGTCGTCAGAGGCGAGCGAAGCAACCAGGGTTTTGGAAAAAGGGTGATGTAAAGCAAGGCCGTTTGCGCCGCCAGCAAACTCGCGAGCAGTAATTTGCGGCTTCTTGGCTCCAGATTCCAGCTCGCCCGGCGGATCAATCTGGTGACGAGAATAATGAAAACAAGAAAAACGGGAACATTAAAATACACACTGTAATTGAACATCGACGGGGTCAGCCCTAGCATCACCCTGACGCTGACCAATGTCGCATAGAGTCCCAGCGCGGCTTCCGGAAGCACGTGGCTGGATCCCGGATTTCTCCACAACTTCCAAATTGCCTGCCCCAAGAAATAAAGCCCAAGAAAAAATATCCCTTTCGGGAAAATGCTTTGCGATAGGAAGACATAGAGCAGGTTTACCGGGCCACGGTCTTTCAGATAAATGATCACGAGGATGAGAAGGTCGAGCAGACCGACCATCACCGGAATTCGCGGCTGTGAACGCCGCTTCTTGATCGCCAAAGCATTGATGTATGCCAACCCAAACCAGAAGAGCATCGTCAAAGCAGCCATTCCAGCTGTCTGAATCAGCTCCGAGGGCACAAATCGAAATCCATTCCCTGCCATGGTCCGCTTGCCGAACGTTCGCATGAAGTACGTTCCGGGGGTCGAGATCCAGTTATCGAAGTAGATCAATTTCCAGGAAAGCTTCCATGTGAACCACCCGTATCCTGCGAGCGCAGGCAAGAGGCCAGACAAGCAAACAAGAAGATCTCGTCTTAAATCCTTCAGCGAACGTCGAATCCAGTAGGACCCCGCAACTTCAAGCACCAGCAGCAGACCGCACGCGAAGCCAAATTCCTGTTTGGTCAGCAATGCAAGACTTGCGAACAAGGCGGCCAATCCCAGGTGGCCCGGCCGCATCCCCGAGGCGTGCCGTATCGTGAAATAGAGACATGCCAGGCCCAGAAATGATCCCAGCGTCGCCGCATAGGCGTACGGAAATACGAAATTGAATATGAACGGGTAAAACGCCTCCACGAGAAAAAGCAGGGACGGCACGATGCTCGCCGGAAGTCCCAAATCGAATTGCCGGGAGATCTCGAATGCCAGGAGGGCCGACCCGATCGTCAATGCAAGGCCGAAAATATACAGCACATTGAGGTGGATTCCGAAAATCAGAAAGAGCAGTGCCTGAACATAAGGCGCGAGCGGCCCGTACATATACCAGACGTCCCGGAAAAGCAGCTTTCCCTGCAGCAAAGCCGCGGGCACATAGATCTCACGCCCATTGTCGATCTGGAAGCTTCCCCAATGCGCCCACGTATACCAGGCGAGCGCCCCACCCACGGCGACGATTACCGCGCGCGCAATCCACGCCCCCAACGTGCTGGGATTCAAGCCAGCGGGCTCGATTTCCGATGAGTGATCGAGAGGCGCGCTCTCCATCGGAATAGCTTCCGCTTCCTGGACTCTGGAATCCGCGCTCATTTCACTGCTCCTAACGGCGTCTCCTCTTTTTCGATCGCCGGGGCCTCAGCGTCGGATCCGGTACCAGAGGAGTTCGCCGGCTGGCCGACCCGCGCGACCACAACCATCTCGCCCAGATAAAACCAGAGGCGTTGCCGCTTGATCCAGTTGGGCAGAAATGAATTTAAAGCTCGCGCGACCGGAGAAAGCAATTTGCTGTAGCTCGTACTGCGAGAATAATGCGCAAGCATGTAGTCAACCGTTACAGCTTTTCGCAAGGAATGCACTTCCGCGGAGGCAAAACCGCTTTCGCGCAGGAGCACGCGAATCGATTCGGGATTGAAAAACCAAAGATGCTCGCGAACGTAGTGAAACCATTGGCGGCCCATCAGGCGCCATGAAATGCTGCCGGCCCAGGGCGTCGTCATCAAAAGGACGCTGCCGGGATGGAGCCGTTGCCTCGCCCAGCGCAGGACCTCTTTCGGATCGCGCACATGCTCGATGAAATCAAACATCGTGATGACTTCAAAGGCGCCCTCGGGATTGGCCGCGAAAAATGCATCCTGTACTTCACCTCGAAAAACCCTGCCGCTTCCAAGCAGCCGCTCGCACGCCTGCGTACCGAAATCCGATATCTCGATCGCAAAAGAGTCCCAACCCGCCTCCCTGGCCAGCTCGGCGAGAAAACCGGTTGCGGCGCCGCAATCGAGAAGACGCCGCTTATCCCCAAACGAATCCGGCGCAGGCAGGCGGCGAAATTGAAGGCCGTAGGTGGCGCGCTTCATGGCGCGGACGATGCCGGGATCCATCTGGGTCTTGTAATGCGAGAAGTACAACTCGTTGTAAATTCCGGCCAGAGTCTGATCGTCGGGCTGCGGCGAGAGGCATTCCAGGCCGCACTTCGGGCATCTCCAGTGGTTCGGCGCCGTTTCGCGGAAACGCCGCACCATGGGAGTGGAACATGCGATGCATTCAGGCATTACATTCCCTCGGTTTTCATGCAACGACGCCCGGACGACCAGTCCGAGCGGTGTCCCATCCGGACCGTCGCTGACGACCCTCAGCCCGGGCGAGGGATCACGCACTCGTGCTTTTTCCTCCTGCATACCGGTGGCAGCCAGCCGCATCACCGCCTGTACCACAGGCTCCGCCGGGATACGCTGCATGCAGATATTATTTCCGTGGCACGGCGGTTCGTCCGCTTCGTAAAGGCACGGACTGCAAAACACACGAGAGTAAAAGATCTCCACGAAATCCAGGTTCTGGCCGTAGTGTTCGGGATCCGCCGGGCCGAACAGGCACACCGTCGGACGCTGCAACGCGATTGCCATGTGCATCGGACCGGTGTCGTTCGTGAGAACGCACGCCGCGCCCTCGAGCAGCGCGAGGAACTCTCCCAGATTCAAGCGTCCCGCCGTGTTGACCACACGAGATTGCAATTCAGGCGGCAGGCGCTCGAAAAGAGTCCGCACGTAGGGCAATTCAGCGCGATTTCCGACCAGCGCCACCTGGTACCCCTGAAGCACCAGCCGCTCAAGTGCTTCGACCACGTGCTCGGCGGGCCATCGCCGTTCGAGGAGCAAATCCGACGCATTGGGATTGACCACAATGTACGGTTCTTCGGGCTGCCATCCCGGCGATTCGGACAACAGGCGCCGGGCGCCTGACCGGGCAGTGTCGTCCACGAAAATCGGCCCGGTCACTTCGGACTGGCCCGGTGGAATGCCCACCACTCGCCCGAGCTGCAGATACAGCCGCCGAACCGGCATCCGCGAATTGAAATAAACCAGATGCGTATAAATTCCGTTCTTGAAAGCTACGCTGTGCCGGTAAAAACCCAGACGATTGCGCGTGACGGCGAAGAGAGCGAGAAGCGACGCGAACGCCGAATAGACTTCGAGGTCGAAGTACAAATCGGCCTGGCTGCGGATCAGGGCGGTGATCGTCTCGATCGTCGTTGCAGCCATCTTCAGCACGCTGCGGTCGTCGATCGCAAGGACTTCGTCCACGCAGGAAAGCCGTTTCAGCAATTCCTCGTTGGACCGCATTGTGACGAACGTCACTTTGGCATTCGGGAATTGCTGCTTGAGGGCCTTCAGAAGCGGCGTGGCCTGCAGAATACTGCCCATACCGATCAGCTTGGCCACTACGATACGATGAATATTGGATGGCTTAATCGTGTGATCGCGCCGGATCAGACGGCCAAGCACCCGGGCGACGCCATTGAACAGGAAAGCGGCGGGAACCGCGATGATCCTGTCAGCGAGGATTCTTTGCCTGTGAGTCATAGCCGTAAGTCGTCGACGAGTTCGGCGGAGTGTGACGAGGCCGCGAATTCGATGATAACAATAGTCGCCGCGCGCAATGCCCCGGATCGCGGATGGCGTTATAAAAGGGTTACCCATGGAATTTTCCCTGGCGAAAACCGGATGGCAATTGCATGGTAGTGTTGCCCAGGAAGCCGTTTCGGGCCTCCGCGGGGGGCGCTAACACCATGGCCAACCGATCGAAAATGACGAATTCCTCGTGCAGAAACTAGACTGGATGATTCTCGCGATTTCGATTGGATTCGCCTGGCCCAGGCCCGGACTGGGCGAGCCTGTCTTCACCTGGATCGAGAAAAAAATCGGTCAATTCGCGAAAAGCAAGCGGCTTTCTCTGGCGGCAATTGGCGCGGTGACCATCCTTGCGCGCCTGGCGTTGCTGCCGTGGATGCCCGTGCCGCAGCCCAAGGTGCACGACGAGTTCAGCTATCTGCTCGCCGCCGACACTTTCGCTCACGGCCGCTTGGCCAATCCGCCGCATCCCCTCTGGGTCTTCTTCGACACGTTTCACGTCATCCAGCATCCGACGTACGCGTCGATCTATCCCCCAGCGCAGGGTATGGCGCTGGCCATCGGGAAACTTCTGGGCAATCCATGGATCGGCGTCCTGCTCAGTTCGGCCGCGATGTGCATGGCCATCACGTGGATGCTGCAGGGATGGGTGCCCGCCGAATGGGCGCTTCTCGGCGGTTTGCTGGTCCTCGCCCGGATCGGCTTGTTCAGCTACTGGATGAACAGCTATTGGGGCGGAGCGGTGGCCGCGACTGGCGCCGCACTGGTGATGGGCGCGTTGCCGCGTATTTGGGAACGTGAGCGCCCGCGCGACGCGATTGTGCTCGGCGTGGGAGCGGGAATCCTTGCCATCAGCCGCCCCGTCGAAGGGCTGATTTTCTGCATTCCCATTGGAGTTGCGCTGCTGTGGAGAGCTTTCCGGCAGGAGAATTCTGCACGTCGCATGTACGTAACAGAGGTGCTCGCGCCGCTCGCTGCTGTCTTAGTTTGCGTCCTCGGGTTCATCGCCTACTACAACTGGCGCGTGACGGGCAGCCCCATCGTTTTCGCGCACATGATCGAAGCGCGCCAATACATTCGAACGGCGCTATTCATTGTGGCAGCACGACAGACCGCCGATCGCCTACTCCAATCCTCAATTCGACGATTTCTACCACAATTTTTTGCCCAGCCTCTATCAGGCAAGCTGGCCATCGGCCGAAGGCCAACTGGAATGGAAATCCACGGCCATCTGGCAGTTCTTCATCGGGCCTGCGCTTTCGATTCCTTTTCTTGCGCTGCCTTGGCTGCTGAAGGACTGGCGCAACCGGCTGTTGCTGGCCCAGGTCGCGCTTTCCTTTCTGGGACTTTGGATCGTCGTTTATTTCAACCCGCACTACGCCGCGCCGCTGATGGCGACGATTGTTGTCCTGATGATGCAGGGCATGCGCATTTTGAACGGCTGGGAATTCTGCGGGCACGCCATCGGCGCGGGACTGACGCGCCTGATCGTAATTTTTAGTTTGTTGACCGGTCCAATTTATTTCGCCCACATGGTGATGTCCGGCGCGCATCCGCTGCTCGACCGGTTCTCCCGGCATCCCGTTCTCGGATTGGCCGCTCCCGTCGTGGCGCTCGCGGCTCTTCGCTTCGGCTCTTCGCGCGCCGTGCGTTTCCAGGCGGGGCGATCCTGGCTGATCGGCGCGTGCGAACTCCTGCTCGTCGCCGCATTTATGCTGCAAGCGGCCGCGATCCAAAGAGACCTCTATCCGGATAACTATCCGTTCGTGGACGACTTGGCGGAGCCTTTTCGCGGGCCCGTTGAGCAGAAACTCGCCGCCATGCCCGGCGAGCATCTCGTGCTGGTGCGCTATTCCAAGGATCACAACTCGGGCGAGGAATACGTCTACAACGAAGCCGACATCGACCACGCTAAAACGGTCTGGGCTCGCGAAATCCCGGGAATGGATCTGACTCCGTTGCTCAACTATTTCAAGAATCGCGATGTGTGGATTTACGAGCCGGATGAGGATGACGAGAGCGTGGTTCCGTTTTCGCGTTGATCCTTAAGCAAGTAAATCCAGACCCGTGGGCAAGAAAAGCCAATTTCAATGGGCGCGCAGATTGCGTGCCGCCTCGTAACAACGGTGACAGAGCAGTTTGATTTTCATTCGACTCTCGTTTCTTACGTTCCATTCTCCTTCTTCTTTGAATGCCTCGTTACATTGGGCGCACCAAGAATCGGGCCACGGATTGGATTCGCTCGGGGAATCCGAGAACCATTCCTGTTGCGGATTCGCTGCGAGGTGTTCACAAATGAAGGTTTCATAGCCGGTGCCGTGGTCGCCACATTTGACATGGCCTAGACATTCAGCATCCGGCTTGTCGCTCACTCCGTCAGTCGAAGCGAATCCGATATCCATAATCGCGAAATAAATAAATCCATCATTGCCTGGGCATCGGTATGCGGCCTTTGCGCCCACGATCTGCGCGGCGATCGCCGTCATCTCCCAGCCATGGTACTCGTCATCAGGCCAGTACGGCTCAGTCAATTGCTTGATGCCGTTCGTTTCGCCGAAGGATCGCACTGCCTGGATTTTAGCAGCCGAATGAGACGGAAAGTGGGCGTTAGCCCATCCCCATAGCCAGTTCTTTGCTTTGTTCGAAGTTGTGCCAACAACTTGAATCGACGCTTTCACTTTAGGAACATCGTTTTCTGCGAAAGTCAGCGTCTCCTTTTCGACGTCGTAATCATAGCGCGGCCACTTCGATACACCGAACTCTTCGAAGCATTTCTCATTTAGATGTTTCAGAGAATGAACCGCCCGATGACGAAATAATTTGAATTCTTCAGAGTTCACAGCCTTCTCCTCTAATTCAAAGACCCGGAATCGGCTGCCTCATCATATTGAATTTACTGATCCACCCGTTAGCAAATCCGGCCGATTCCGCCGCGTCTTCTCGAGCGCCTTCTCCTGCCGCCACTTTCGAATCTGTTCGTGATTGCCGCCGATCAGAATTTCGGGCACCGTCCAGCCGCGGAATTCCGCCGGGCGCGTGTAGTGGGGATAGTCGAGGAGGACGTGATTCGTGGTTCGTGATTCGTGATTCGTGAAAGGCGCTCCGGAAACAGCGGGCGCGTCTATGTAGCTGAACGATTCGTTCACCGAAGAATCCTCGTTGCCGAGCGCGCCGGGGATCAGGCGCGTCACGGCATCGACGATGAGTGCCGCTCCAAGTTCGCCGCCCGACAATACGAAATCGCCAATCGAGAGTTCGTCCGTCGCAAGATGCTCGGCGACGCGCTCATCCACGCCTTCGTAGCGCCCGCACAGCAGGATGATCCGGTCGAGTTGCGCGAACCGGCGCGCCGTGTCCTGCCGGAATAGCCTTCCCGAAGCGGAAAGCAGCACCACGGCGGTCTTCGGATTTGGAGCGACGTTCGCGCCCGTCAGCGATTCGACCGCTTCGAACAGCGGCTCCGGTTTCAGGACCATGCCTTCGCCGCCGCCGAACGGGCGGTCGTCCACGGTGCGATGACGGTCGTGGGTGAACGCGCGCAAGTCGTGGACGCGCACATCCATTAGACGAGCTTCTCTCGCGCGCCGCACGATCCCATAATCGAGCGGGCCGGTAAAAAAATCCGGGAAAATTGTGACGATATCAAATCGCATTGGTCAAAGGCGTTCGGCTAATCAAGTTAACATGGCGAGCAAGCGTTTCGCCCCTACGGGGCTTGTTTTCTTTTCCTCACCGATTCCCACCGCTCCTGCAAAACCTGTTTCGCGGTGGGCTGATCTGTTTCGTCCCTCCGGGACTTATTTCCGGCAGGAGGTAAGCGATCGTGGCAAGTCCATTGAGGCAAGCCCGGTGTGCGGTAATGGAGCTGTCCCCGATGCAAACCGAAAATCGCCATTGTAATTCGCGCATATCACGCCTTCGAAATTGGAATTGTACAGTTCGCGTCAGACGAATGTCGCATTTTGGATCCGCTTTTTCGAAAAGGGGATGCGAGGGACTGGTCCGGAATCCAAATAGCTCTGAGCTGGAAATAGTCCCGAAGGGACGGAACAACGTAGCCCAGCGCGGAAGCGCTGGGAAAACACAGCAATGGTGGAGCGAGCCCCGGCAGGGGCGGCACAAATTTCAAAGGCACGAGTATCGCTAACGATTGAGATCCCGCAAGCCCTCCGGCAGTGAAACATCAATGCGCTTCGCCTTCACGTCGATGCGAATGCAAAACTCCGCGGCGAGCGGCACCAGCACTTCGCCCTCCGGGGTCCGCACCGATAGCAGCGGGACTCCGCCGGGAAACTCGACATTTTCCACAAGGCCCATCGCCGCTGTCGCGCCCAACTCCCAGACTTCGCACTCAACTAAATCGCTGACGTAGTGCTGGCCGTCGCTTAACCGCGCGCGCTGATCGAGCGGCACCTGCACTTCGGCTCCACGCAATTTTTCCGCGGCTTCCACTGACTCGACGCCTTCAAATTGGAATATCGCCTGGCCGCCCCGGCTCGGGGTCAGCCAGCAGCGCTCGACGCCGATGCGGCGAGGCGCGCCACGACCATCAGCGAGCCACACTTCGCGGAGGTTCGGTAAGCGTTCGGGGAAATCAGTGAGGATTTCAGCGGCAACTTCGCCGCGCAGTCCGCGCGCGCGCAGAATTCTCGCCAGGGTAACGCCGGTGAACGATTCCGCGGCCACTCTATTCGAGGATTTCCAGCGTGAGGCGTTTGCGAAGTTTCATGCCCGCAGCGCCCAGGATCGTGCGCATTGATTTTGCCGTCCGGCCTTGGCGGCCGATCACTTTGCCCAGATCGTCGGGATGCACGCGCAATTCCAGCACGGTGACCTGCTCGCCGTCTACTGATTTCACCTGCACGTTTTCGGGATGATCCACCAGCGCCTTCGCAATCGCTTCCACAAGTTCCTTCATGAGGGCCCTCCACAGCTAGAAATTCGCGGATTCAGCTTGAACTCTGACTTGTACAGTTCCCGAGGGCCAGCGGGAACTTCCCCGAGTTTCGCAATCCCGGAACTCAGGCGATCTTTTGGGCGGTCAGGAAGCTCCGAACCGTGTCGCTGGGCTGCGCGCCGCATCCGAGCCAGTACTTGATGCGTTCCGCGTCCAGCTTGATTTCCGCCGGTTTTTTCAGCGGGTCGTACGTTCCCACGATCTCGACCGTTCTCCCATTGCGGGGCTTGCGCTTGTCGAGAACTACCACACGGTAAAACGGATGCTTTTTCTTGCCGATTCTAGATAGACGAATTGCCAGCACGAGTCACTTCCTCCTGCGCAAGATTATAGCTGGTTCGGAAGGTTTGCGATACCCTGCGGGCAATTGGGGCCCCCTGACCATCCCCCAATAATATCGATGCAATACTTGGGCCAGGGGTTTCTCTGACCGCTTGGGCGCTGCCGCGGCCGTGCTACGCGCCGGTAAGTTTCCCGAGTCCTTTGAGGCGGCCCTTGGCGGCCAGCGCGCCGTATTGCTTCATCATCTGGCGCATTTGCAGGTACTGCTTCAAGACCTGGTTCACTTCCTGCACGGAAGTTCCGCTGCCGCGAGCGATGCGCTTGCGCCGCTTGCCGTCGATCAGGCTGTGATCGTCGCGCTCGGAGAGGGTCATCGAATTGACGATGGCCTCGATGCGCTTGAGGCGCGACTCGTCCACCTGCACGTCCTTGGGAACGTTCGCCAGCGGGCCGATCTTCGGCAGCATGCCCAGGACCTGCTCGATCGGCCCCATCTTGCGGATCTGGCGCAACTGGTCGCGAAAATCTTCGAGCGTGAATTCGCTGCGGCGCAGCTTGCGCTCGAGCTCAGCGGCCTTCTTGGTGTCGATGGCCTGCTCGGCGCGCTCGATCAGCGAAAGCACATCGCCCATTCCCAGCACGCGCGATACGATGCGTTCGGGGTAAAACGCGTCCAGCGCGTCGTATTTTTCGCCCGTGCCCACGAACTTCACCGGCGCTCCTGTCACTTTACCGATCGAGAGGGCCGCGCCGCCGCGCGCGTCGCCGTCCAGTTTCGTGAGGATCACTCCGGTAAGGCCCAGCCGCTTGTGAAATTCTCCCGCCGAGCGGACCGCGTCCTGGCCGATCATGGCGTCGGCGACGAACAGAATCTCCGCGGGCGCAAGCTCTCGTTTCAGGGTGCCCAGCTCTTCCATCAGCGTGTCGTCAATGTGCAGGCGGCCCGCGGTGTCCACCAGAATCACGTCGTAGGCGGAAAGTTTCGCTTCGCGAATCGCGCCGCGCGTGATTTCCAGTGGCTTGTCGGTCCCCGCGCCGGGCCAGCAGGGAACATGGATGGCTTTGGCCACCTGCGCGAGTTGTTCGCGCGCCGCAGGACGATAGACGTCGGCCGAAACCACCACCGGCCGGTGTCCGTGCGCGCCGAGCCATTTCGCGAGCTTGCCCGTCGTGGTCGTTTTGCCGGAGCCTTGCAGGCCCACAATCAGCCAGACCGACGGCGGCCGCGAGGAAAACAGCGGCTTGGCGTGCTTGCCGAGCAGCAGCGCCAGCTCGTCGCGCACGATTTTGATGACCTGCTGGTCGGGCGAAAGCTGCAGCAGGACTTCCTCGCCGAGCGCCTTCTCGCGAATGTGCGCCAGCAGTTCATCGGCAACGCCCACGTTGACGTCGCCTTCGAGCAGCGCCTCGCGGATTCCGGCAAGCGCCTCGTCGACGTGCTCCTGCGTGAGCTTTCCCTGCCCGCGCAGGTTTTTGAAAACGCGCTGCAGTTTGTCTGTCAGGTTTTCAAACATCAGGTTCGGCCCCTCGCAGAGAACCTATTCTAACAGGATGCGTAGGGGCTTGCTGCGGCTTGCTGGTGTAAGGAAGATACAACCGCGTGCCGCGACTAGGTGCAATCCTTGCGCGGCACGGTTCCTTTATCTTGCGACGGAAGCTGAGACGTTCTCCAGATTAGACCCAAAATTCGGCGCCACGCCGATGTTCTGGCTGGACGATTTCGGCGCGTACCGCTTCATCAGGATCGGCTTGATGATGGCGGTCCACATCGCGTAAAGCTTCGGCGTCGGGTGCAGACCATCCTGGACGAAGAGGTCGGTGGGCAGACTGCCGTCCGCGTCGAACATGGAAGTGCAGACGTCGATGTATTCAACGTTCTTTTGCGTCTTGATGTAGTCCTGCATCAATTGGTTCGCGGCTTTCATTTCGGGCCATTGCTTAATGCGCAGATTGGAAGGCTTGATGCACATCACATAAACCCGGGTTTGCGGCAAGTCCGCGTGAACGATTTGGATGAACTCTTTGGCCTCGTTCGCCACCGATTCGGGAGTCTTGGTCGATCCCTCCGCCAGGTCGTTGTCGCCCTCGTAGACCACAACGGCGCGCGGGTGATAGGCGTTCACAATTCTCTTCGCATACTTGTTGAGATCGGTAAATTGCGATCCGCCAAACCCACGATTGATCACATACAAAGGCCCCATGTCTTCCTGCAGCGTCTTCCAGCGAACGATGCTCGAAGAGCCCGTGAATACGATCTCCCCCTGTTTGGGCGGGTTTGCCTTGTCGGCCTCTTCAAACTTTTCGATGGTCGGTTCCCAGTTTGTGGGGGCTTTGGCCTGCGCCATGACCGCGCGCATGAAAGAAAATTCATGGACGCCAGTCCCCAGCAGGAACAGGGCGATCAGTACAATCGTGGATCTGCGTATAAGTGGGCTCATTGTTTTCCTCGTGGCGGGAAGACTACACCCTGTGAAGCAGCAAAAGCAACGGTTTTGCATTCGGATTTTCCGTCTTGACACAGTATTCCCTTGATTCAAGTTTGTGCCATCGTCGCCGGATCGAGTGGGCACAAATCAAGAAGTGGCCGTCAAGAAGAACATCCTCATCTGTGGCAATCGCTCTCGGCGCACAAAATACTCTGACGCCGAGTGGGTCCACAGCCAATTCCTTGAGGCCTGGAAGCACGCGGAAATGGAGCTGAAACTAGCCGACCTCTAGCTCAATCCGGGATCGTTCCGGTGGCGAAGTTGCGCTAGTGATTGTCGCCGTCGTGATCCACGTCTCCACTTGCGGCCGGTTTGGTGTTGGTTGTCTGAGCCTGTTGAGCAGATTTGCTGATCGTGACTGTATCCTGCGGGAGCGTTGTCTGTGGTTTCTTGGGCGGCTGAACTGCTTGTGGCGTCTGATTTTGTGTTTGTGCTGCCTGGACCGACTGGATCGAAATGCTCATGGGCGATTCACCTCTTCAAGAAGGAGATCGGCCCGAACGCGGAAGTCTTGAGTCAAAAATAAAAATAAGGTTCAGGTACCCAAAGAAGAAGAGTGCCTGAACCTGTTCCATTTTGCACCGATGTTTCAGCGTTTCGCCGCTGCGGCTGCGAAGCGAGCCTGCATCTCGCGTGTGAGGTGCGGCACGATGCCAATGATTCGTTCGATGAGCATCAACTGGCCCCGGTGGTGCATTTCGTGTTCCTTTACGGAAATGATCATTTCAAAACGGCTTTTCGCCGGCGGGACCGCGCCAGTTGGCATTTCGACGGGCTCGGCCAGGAAGTTCTCCTGGAGTCCTTCGACCCAGGTCGCCCACTTTTCACCGTTGGTCCGCAGGAGATCGAGGATTTGTTCCTTCGTTCGCGGCGTCTTTTCTTCGGCAGTCAATTTTTGCACCAGTGAGGGGAAGTCAAAGCCGATGAGTGTGTTGCGGTGCTCCTGCGCGTGGAGCTGATACTGAAACGTGAAAGAAAGCGCGATGTGCGTCAGCAGTTCACCGACGGTGCGTGTGTCGGGAGCGGCCCTGAAATTGTATTTTTCTTCCGGAATTTCGCTCGCGATCGTGAGCGTGTTCTTGCGAACCGTGCGAAAGCTGGCCGCTATTTCCTTGGCTCCGTAATAATTCAAGTGTCGTCTCCTTTAGCTCCACGAAATATTTTCTCTGGAAAACCAGATGGGAAGTGAAGTGTACCATGCCGCTTCGCAAACATGAATCCGGAGCATGTGTTCCACATCTTTAATACTTCGCGCCGGCGGCATTGCGGCACCTTGCGCAGTGCTGTACCATCCCCGCCAGCGGAGGAACCCTCATCGCCACCGCGGAAATCATCGCTGCTCCGAAAGCCCTGACAGGGGCTGAGGCATCGCGCGCCGGGCGCGTGGTTTCACTTGACGTTTTCCGCGGGCTCACCATCGCGGCCATGATCCTGGTGAATGATCCCGGATCGTGGGAACATATCTATTCCCCGCTGGAACATGCGGAGTGGAACGGCTGGACTCCGACGGACCTGATCTTCCCGTTTTTTCTTTTCATCGCCGGAGTTTCGATGACGCTGTCATTTGCGTCCCGTGCGTCGCGTGGAACTTCTCGCGCCTCCCTCGCAAGACACATCATCCAGCGCAGCGCGTTGATCTTCGCCATCGGCCTATTTCTGAACGGATTTCCATCTTTTGATCTCCATACCATCCGAATCATGGGAGTGCTGCAACGCATTGCGTTGTGCTACCTGGCTGGAGGATTGCTCTATCTCCTCACTTCGCGGCGGGAAACGGATGCGAACGGCGACGCGCGCGGGCGCGGCAACGTCGCCGCTCTGGCGTGCACGGCGGTTATTCTCCTGGTCGGATACTGGGTGTTAATGACATTTGTGCCCGTGCCCGGCTATGGCGCTGGAAACCTGACGCCGAACGGAAATCTTGGCGCCTACATCGATCGGGCGATTCTCGGCGGTCACACGTGGGCCGAGTCGGTGACCTGGGATCCCGAAGGGTTTCTTTCCACGCTTCCTGCCATCGCGACTTTGCTGATCGGAATTCTCGCGGGAGAGTGGATGCGCTCAGACCGTGAGGGCAGCCGCAAGGCCCTCGGTCTGGCCGTGGCCGGAATTCCCCTGATGCTGATCGGCCGGCTGCTCCATCCCTATTCCCCGATCAACAAAAATCTGTGGACCAGCACGTTCGTTCTGTTTACCGGCGGCTTCGCCCTGCTGCTTTTCGCCGCGTGCTACTGGGCTGTTGATTTGCGCGGGTGGCGCAAATGGGCCACGCCAACCCTGGTGTTTGGCAGGAACGCGATCCTGGCCTACGCCGTCGCGGCCCTGGTTTCGGAGATCAGCACCGATTTCCAGTTCCACGTTTCCGCGGGTCGCACGCGGACGCTGCACGGCTGGTTCTACGACGGCTTCATCGTTCCCCACGCGAGTCCCGTGAACGCGTCGCTCGCGTTCGCCGTGATCTTCGTGGGGTTGATCTTCGCGCTCATGCTGCCTTTCTATCGCTGGAAGATTTTCGTCCGCGTGTAATTCGTGAGAACCGAAAAGCCAGTAGCGTAGGCTTCAGCCTGCGCGATTTTGATTTGGGTTGGCTCTGTCGGCATCTTGTGACGGACCACTGCTTTTCGTTTGCGGGCGTCGTCGTTGCTGTAGCTCGCCTCTTTAGAGGGGAGGATTTACTTCTGAATTATCCTGCAAAGCCCCGCGTCTGAAGACGCGGGCTACAGCGATCGGCGTTCTTACGCGTGTCTTACAGGAGGATGTCTACAGAGCTATTTGGGTCCTAAAATCGTGCTGGTTGAAGTCTACGATAGCTCTCTCTTGCGAAACCCGCGCAGGCTGAAGAGGCTGCGGAAAAACCCACGATCTGTCATCCCGAAGGGCGGGTTTCGCCCGAGGGATCTGCTTTTTTTGCCCGAATTAGCGAAAAAGCAGATCCCTCGCTCCGCTCGGGATGACAACAAAGAGGGTTTTTCCGCAACCTATGAAGCCTGCGCTACTTACGGCAGAGTGATCTTGTCGAAACGATAGCTGAACTCTTCCGCCAGATACAGCGTGTGCTCATCGGGACAAGCCAGAGCATGGATCGAATCGAAATATCCCGGCAGTCTTCCGAGCTTGCCGAACTTGGCCAGGACCTTGCCGGTCAGGTCGAGCTTGTACACGTGGCCGACGCTGCCGACGAAAATGTACTGGGTCGGACCCGGGGTGATGCACAGCGACCATGCCAGTCCGTCAAGTTTCCATTGTTCTTTGAACTTTCCATTCAAATCAAATACCTGAATGCGGCTGTTCTGGCGGTCCGCCACATAGAGGTTGTTCTGCTTATCGATCACCAGGTTGTGCGGCGTATTGAACTGTCCGGGTCCGGTTCCGCGATCGCCCCAATAATTGATCAGGTTTCCTTCCTTGCTGAAATGCGCGACGCGCGAATTCCCGTAGCCATCCGTGATGTACGTGCTGCCATCGGGAGCAACGACTGTGTCGGTGGGCTGATAGAAGTTTGAAGGAGGCGGAAGGGCGCGCTCGATCCCGTGTGTCAGGTAGACCCAGGGCTCCTCGCGCCGGCCGAGAGCCTGTTCCACTCGACGGTTGGGATCGAACTTCACGACCAGGTTATCGCCCGAGTTGACGTACCACATATCACCCTCGGAATCGAACCGGATGCTGTGGGGAGTATGGAACAGCGGGGAACCACCGCCAAACACGCCGACATAATCGCCCTCATTCGTAAACTCGAGCAAGGGATAATTGCCGCGGTTCAGTATGTAAATGTGTCCGTTCTTGGGATTGAGGGCCACGCCAACGGCTTCGGCCATGGGCATGTCCGTGGGAATTTTGAAGAAGTCCTTCACCACCTTGAATTGCATATCCGGGTACTTCGGCGCGCTTGAAGCCGCAGGCGCCTCGTCCTGGGCATAAGCAGCGGCCGCGATGAATAGCAATGCCAACAAAGCCGATAACATAAACCGTTTCATGTCGTCACCTCGCTCCCGCCGTTCAATTTCAAAATGTATGTTTGCAGGGATTTCCGCCCTGGCCTTCGCAAACCGTGGGGATTGTATACTCCGATTTGGGGGTTTTCGCCAGAGCTTCTTTTTGTCCCAATCTCGGGATCGACACGCCAGCGGCTCTGATTTAAGGGAAAGCCGTGCCCGCGGCCATAAATGCGAATGAGCTTGTTGGTCATGGGGTCGAGGGAACACCAAAACCCAGACCCTTCGGAACCCCCGAAGGGTCTGCCACCCGGAAAAACGAAACTAGTCACTCCGCGTTGACGTACTGGAGTGGCATCATCCAGGCATGCTCCGCCGTCAAGAAGAAAAATCAAGAAAAGGGTTTGACACCCGGGAAAATCAAATTCAAGGTCGCGCCACACGCCAGCGATTACTTCAGGCTCGTGAGAAAGGCGCGCATTTCGCGTAGCACATCCGCCTGGTTCGACCGGAAGACGTAGTGATCTGCATGCGGCAATCGAACGACCCGCGCGGAGGGCACGCCGCTTTCGAACGCCTTTACTTGCGCCTCGACGTCGGCGTCCTCACGTGCCTCATACGCCGCGAGCACAGCGGGGGTAATTTGCCCGGCAAATGGCGCAAATGCCGTCGACCAATTGTGCGGGTCCGCGTAAATCGCAAGGATTGGGACCGGGATGGTGGTGTACTTCTGCATGCCGGCTATGATTGCCTGAGCAGTCGCGGGTACTTGTGCCTGTGCATCGAGCAGCACTGTGGGCGTCGCTTGCACGTCTTTCTGCATCTCCTGCAATTCCGTTTCGAATCCTGGCAAGCTCGTGTCCAGCAACCCCTGAATCAACGCATTGGGGTCTGCCAGACCATTGCCAGCTTCCAATTGTTCCAGCTTTTTTTGCAACTCAGCCAAGTCGATTGACAAGTAAGTGGCCGCGGCCCGCGCCGGGACCGGACCGATCAAAGGCAACGGGCTTCCTCGCGAGCGGTCGTAGTACGCATACCCGTAGCCGGCATCCAGGTAGACCAGCCCTGCGATCCGCTCGGGATACCGGCTTCCCACGGAACTCAATTCTTCACCTGCGATGGAGTGCCCCACCAGCACTGGCCGTTCGAGTTTGAGCGCGTTAAGCACCGCTAAAACGTCGTCACCGAGTCGATCGGCCGAATATCCAGAGGCAGGCGCACTGGAAGCACCGAACCCGCGCCTCGTGATGCCGTAGACGTGGTACTCGCCAGTGAGCTTGGGCGCAAATTCATCAAACACGTCAGCCGTGTTTCCGAGGCCCGCCAACAGCACCACAGGGCGTCCGGAGCCGCCCCAATCGAGCACCTCCAATTTCACGTTCAGGTCCACGGTTACAAATTGAACGGTGGGCGGCTGGGCAGACAAACGTAGCGGAAGCGAAACTAGCAAAAGGACGAAGGCAGGGACCCAACGGCGATCACTCACTGCGGGCTCTCCTCCACGCTCAGCTTAGCCATAACGTGACAAGTTAAGCCTCAAAGTCCTGTTTCGTCACGGAAATTCTCTTTTCCAGGGCTGATTAGATGACGTTGTCGGCTCCTCCTTCCGAGTAGACTTGGTAGCGCTTAACGACCAAGGCTCGGAAGAAAGGGGCCGAGCAATGAAGATTACTGGCTGCGATTTTCACACACGCTATCAGCACATTGCCATGCAGGACGAAGCCAAGTCCGCCGGCTATTGGAATCCAGGTTCGATCCGAGAATCGCCAGGTCCCCGATCCCCTTTTTAACCCATTCTTAATATCGCCCCGGCCCGATCCGTGTAAGATGATAGATTTGTAGCCCCAGGATCCGGGGTAAAGCCCGAATGAAAGAATCAAAATGAAGCGTGTCCTGCTGATCGAAGACGATCGAGACATCGTCGAGCTGGTTCGTTACAACCTCGAACGCGAAGGATTCCAGGTGGCCGCGGCGACCGACGGCGCGACCGGCCTGGCGCAGATTCGAAAGACGCCGCCCGATCTTCTGCTGCTGGACCTGATGCTGCCGAAACTTTCGGGCCTGGAAATCTGCAAGGAGATTCGCCGCGATCAATCGCTCAACCGCCTGCCGATTTTGATGCTCACCGCGCGCGGCGAGGAAGCCGACCGCGTCGTGGGGCTCGAGATGGGGGCCGACGATTACGTCACCAAGCCGTTCAGCCCGCGCGAACTGGGCGCGCGGGTCAAAGCGCTGCTGCGGCGCACGGAGCCATCCGGCGAGACCCCTCGGGTAATTGAGGCGCGCGGCTTGACCATCGATCCTTCTTCCTACCGGGTAACGCATGACGGCAAGCCGGTGACGCTCTCCACCCTCGAATTTCGCCTGCTGTATTACCTGGCGACGCGGCCGAACCGCGTATTCTCTCGCGACCAGTTGCTGGACGCGGTCTGGGGCACGGAGCGCTTCGTGACCCCGCGCAGCGTGGACGTTTACATCCGCCGGCTCCGCGAGAAAGTTGAAACCGATGCCGACCATCCTGCCTTCTTAAAGACCGTGCGTGGAGCGGGCTACATGTTCGAAAGCGCCGCGCAGGCTGTCAGGCAGGAGTAAATTCCTCGTGCGAGTAAGCCTGTTCTGGCGTCTGGCTCTAATGTACCTGGCGCTGGTGGTGGCGATCCTGGTCACGGCGGACGTCGCCATGCCGGGAACCGGCCGGCGCGTCTTGCCTCTTCTGCTGGCATTCCTTCTGGCGGCGGGATTCACCACCTTCATTTTCCTGCGCTCGACCTCTTCCCGCATCCAACGGCTGAAACAATTCGCGGACCGCGCCGCCGCTGGAGATTTCGCCCCCCTGGAGCGCGATCCCGGCCACGACCAGCTTTCCGACCTTGCCGAATCCCTTGGCAAGACCGTCGCGCAGCTCGGCCGCGGCATTCACACGCTCACCGACGAACGCAATCGTTCCCGGGCCATCCTTGGAAGCATGATCGAGGGCGTGGCGGTGGTCGGCGGGGACGAGAGAATTCTCTATTGCAATGCCGCCTTCGAGCGAATCCTGGAGCTGCCGGAGGGAAGTTCGCAGGGCAAGAAACTCGTCGAGGCGGTCCGGCAGGCCGAACTTATCACCGCGGTCCGGCAGGTGCTCACGGGGGGAGAAGAAGTCGCGGGCGATGTGGAAGTCGGCACCGTGCGCCCGCGCAGCTTCAGCGTCACGGCCGCCCCGGTCCATGCCGCGGGGCCCAGCAGCGCCGTTCTAGTGCTTCACGACATTAGTGAATTGCGCAGGCTCGAACGCGTGCGTCAGGATTTCGTGGCCAACGTATCGCATGAATTCAAAACCCCGCTGACCGCCATCCAGGGGTTTGCCGAGACACTCCTGGCCGGCGCGCTTGACGACATGACCAATCGGGCGCGGTTCGTGGAAATTATCCGCGAGCACGCCCGGCGCCTGGCACGGCTTACCGACGATCTGCTGAAGCTTTCACGAATTGAAGCCGGGCGGCTCGAACTCGAATTGCGGCCCATCCGGGTCGAGGAGCTTGTGAACAGTTGCATCGAAACCGCGCGCCTCAAAGCCGAAGCCAAAGGCCTGCGCATTAGTGTTCAATTGCCGGAAGGCCTCCCGCCGGTTCGGGGCGACGGCGCGCAATTGGCCGAGGTTCTGCAGAACCTGCTCGACAACGCTTTGCAATACACGCCTTCGGGCGGCCTGATTGACTTGACGGCGCGATTGACCAACCACGAAATAATCTTCACGGTTGCCGACACGGGCATCGGGATTCCGGAATCCGATCTGGCGCGAATCTTCGAGCGCTTTTACCGCGTGGATGCGGCAAGGTCGCGCGAAGCCGGCGGCACAGGGCTTGGACTCGCTATCTCGCGGCATATCGTGGAGGCCCATGGAGGCCGAATCTGGGTGGAGAGCGCCGTCGGGCAAGGTTCGCGGTTCCACTTCAGCATCGCAACCGCGCAGTAAACAGGTGCGAGTTCCTCGCGCCGTCGCCACAGCCCGCCGGAACCCTGTCGTTCTCCTGAATTTCACCGCGGTTTCATCCCTCTTTCACACTCGCCGGATAGCATCCCTTGTGCGGCGAAATATTTAACTCCCGCGGGTTGCCCCCTCCAGCCTTAGGGCAGACTCTTCGGGGCTCACGGTGAGCAGGTCGAGCCGGTTCCAGATAAAGGTGAAATGATGGCGACCCCGGTCAGCAACGTGCAATCGATTTACGAGGACGTACTCGCAAACTACCTGATTTCCATGGCCCGCACGGTCGAAACCAGCGTTGGCCACGCGCTCGACGCAATCCTGCGCCCGAATCTCGAACACGCCAGCGCGTTGTCGAGCCAGGTGTTCCTGGTCGAGCCTCGCGTCAACGAAATGGAAATGCTGATCGACGACCATGCCGTTCGCATGTTGCGGACGGGCCTGCTGGACGACGAGGAGATACGCCGCGTCGTCGCCTCACAGAAAATTGCCAACGACCTGGAACGCATCGGCGACCTGGCCGTTAACATCTCCGAGCGAGTGATAACGCTTGCGGGCATGAATATCTCCGAAACGCCGCGGGACCTTGAACCCATGAGCGGCGCCGTGCGCGGAATGCTGGGGCGCAGCCTCGGCGCATTGATCTTCCGCAATGTCGTTCTGGCTGGCGAAGTCCTCGAATCCGACGATGTGGTGGACAGCTATCGGGACCAGATTTTCGAGCACCTGCTGGCCGGAATGATTCATGAGCCTTCTCAGGCGGCCCCGCACATGCAATTCATTCTTGCGACGAGGTATCTCGAGCGCATCGCGGATCACGCCACCAACATTGCGGAAGACATTATTTTCTGGGTACGCGGCCTGGATGTGCGTCACGGGCGCGCGCGAATCAGGGTGGAAGAAGCGAATTATCCCGAAAAGAGAATTTGAATTGCGCTGCACAATTGTTGTGCAATTTAACGGGCTCCGTGTTGCATACCCACCCCGGGTCGGCGCTCCCCTGGCGCCGACCCATCCTCCTTTCCGTTGTAATTCACACAAATGAAGGAGGTTACGATAATTTCCAGTTTTTATGCTGGCATCGTTGCCCTGTAATACGGCTGTAACAATTCGGAGTCAGAATCCAGATCGAAATCCCAGGAGATAAAATGCGAATCGTAAAAATGTTCAGTGTCCTTGCAGTTTTGCTCACGCTCGCAACGGTCGCTGTGGCCGAAGGCGGGCAAGTCCTGCTGAACGCCGCCGGCGCGACGTTCCCCTATCCGATTTATTCCAAGTGGTTCGACGAATATCATAAAGCGCATCCGAACATCCAGATCAACTACCAGTCGATTGGTTCCGGCGGCGGAATCCGGCAATTGACCGACAAGACGGTTGATTTCGGCGCGTCCGATGGGCCAATGACGGACGATCAACTCAAGCAGGCCAGTGTTCCGATACTTCACTTCCCGACGGTTCTGGGCGCGGACATCCCCACTTATAACGTGAAGGGCGTAGAGGGGGATTTGAATTTCACCCCCGAAGCCCTTGCTGGGATTTTCCTTGGTAAAATTACGAAGTGGAACGATCCCGCCATTACCTCAGCGAACCCGGGCGTCAAACTCCCGGGAGATGATATTGTCGTCGTGCATCGCTCCGACGGCAGCGGTACGACTTACATCTGGACCGACTACCTCTCCAAGGTCAGCCAGGAATGGCAACAGAAAGTGGGCAAATCGACCTCGGTGAACTGGCCCGTTGGGTTGGGCGGAAAGGGCAACGAGGGGGTATCCGCGTTAATCGCGCAGACACCGGATTCAATCGGCTACGTCGAGCTGATTTACGCGATACAAAACCATATGTCCTACGGAAAGGTGAAGAATACCGCGGGTGTGTTCGTGAAGGCCGATTTGGCCAGCGTTTCGGCGGCGGCTGCGGGCGCATCGAAGAACATGCCTGACGATTTCCGCGTGTCCATCACCAATGCGGAAGGGAAGACAGCCTATCCGATTGCCAGCTTTACTTGGCTGCTGATTCCCTCGAAGTTCGCCGACGCCTCCAAGCGCGATGCCGTGAAGGACTTCCTGAAGTGGATGATGACTGACGGGCAGGAGTATTGCGAAGGGTTGGCTTATGCCAAGCTGCCGAAGGAAGTCGTCGCCAAGGAAATGAAGGCGATCGCAAAGGTCGAATAGCAGTTACCATGTTGGACTCAAACGCCGTCGCGAACAATGGCATTCGCGACGGCGTTTTGGGTCGGCGCGGTCGCTATCTACGAGAGGACGAATTAACCGTAAGCCAATATGGCCACGACATCAAACGCGGCAACACCCGCGGGCCTTGTGGGAGACAAGCCCGGCATTCTGCGCCGCTTGCGGAATGCGGACGATATTGCGCACCTGATCACGTTGATTGCCGCGGCCACTCTCCTTCTAATCACCGTTTTGCTGGTTTATCAGCTTTGGGTTCTTTCAGCGGAGTCGCGGGCCAAATTCGGATGGCATTTCTTCATAACGAAAACATGGGACCCGGTCAGCGGCGACTTCGGAGCCCTTCCGTTTATTTATGGAACCGTGATCACATCCGCCGTTGCTCTCGCGATTGCAGTGCCACTGGGGGTCGGCGGCGCAATTTTTCTTGCTGAGCTTGCTCCTCCGAAACTTTCCTCATCCTTGACTTTCGTGAGCGACTTGCTTGCCGCAGTCCCCAGTGTGATTTACGGCTTGCTGGGAGTGTTTCTGCTGGTGCCGCTCATGCGCACCACAATTCAGCCGGCGCTGAAGGAGACTTTGGGATTTCTGCCGCTCTTTAAAGGCCCTGCTTACGGCGTTGGATTTTTGACAGCCGGGATAGTTCTGGCAATCATGATTGTCCCGTTTGTCCTCTCGGTGTCCCGTGAAGTTCTCCTCGCCGTGCCGCGGGACCAGAGGGAAGCCGCTCTCGGACTCGGCGCGACGAAATGGGAGTCCACTTGGAAAGTCGTCGTGCCGGCGGCGCGAATTGGGATCTTCGGGTCGGTCTTTCTGGCAATGGCGCGCGCGCTGGGCGAGACAATGGCCGTCACGATGGTTGTTGGCAATAATCCCATCATTTCCGCATCCTTATTTTCGCCGGGGTATTCGATTGCGTCGGTACTGGCCAATGAGTTTTCCGAGGCGACCGGCAATCTTTACTTGAGCGCCCTGATTGAACTGGGCCTGGTGCTATTTCTCCTGACGTTTGTCCTCAACGGCCTCGCCCGCCTGCTGATTTTGGTGACCACGCGCCGGGGAAGCGGGGTGCTCCCATCATGAGTCTCCGGCTGATATGGCGCAAATCGCTGAACGCAACGATGCTTTCCCTCACGGGTTTGTGTGCTCTGATCACCGTTTCGGCTCTTTTCTTTATTCTGGGATACCTGGTCTGGAATGGCGGGAAGGATCTTTCCTGGAATTTCTTCACCAAGCTTCCCGTTCCCGTTGGCGAAACCGGCGGTGGAATGGCCAATGCGATTTTGGGCAGTCTCAAACTTTTGGTGCTCGCGACCTTGTTCGGGGTTCCCATCGGTTTGCTGGGCGGAGTATATCTGGCGGAGTTCGGCGGACGAACTGTGCCCTTCGTGGTGCGCTACACGGCGGACCTTCTCAATGGCGTGCCGTCCATCGTGATCGGAATTTTCGCCTACGCGCTGGTAGTGATGCCCATGCACCACTTTTCCACGCTTGCAGGCGGATTCGCCCTGGGAATCATGGTCATTCCGACCGTGATTCGCAACACGGAGAGTTTCCTGCGCGATGTTCCCCGGTCCCTGCGCGAGGGTTCTTTCGCTATGGGCGCAAACAAATGGAAGATGATCGCAACCGTGGTTTTGCCCGCGGCTTCACGCGGGATATTGACCGGCGTCTTGCTGGCGTTAGCCCGGGTGGCCGGAGAAACTGCACCTTTGATTTTCACCGCATTTGGCAATCGCTTCTGGAGTCCCGGCTGGAATCAACCCACGTCTTCACTCCCCGTTGTGATCTACACCTACGCCACGGGCCCATATGAAGACTGGCACCAGCAAGCCTGGGCTGCGGGATTGGTGCTGCTCGGATTGGTTCTGCTGACGAATATCCTGGTTCGCGCGTTTTTGTCACGCGGGACTTCGTATGAGAGGACATGACGATGAGCTCTGCTTTGCCACTTGCGAATTCGGGGGCGGCTGCGGCATCCTCCACAAGTAGGGCGGACGCTCAGACACCCACCATGCCCACCTCCGGCGCCAATACGTTGCGGATGAAAGTCACGAAGTTGAATTTTTACTATGGCAAGAACCACGCCCTGCACAATGTTTCGATGGATGTGGCCACCAACCGGGTCACGGCGATGATCGGCCCGTCGGGCTGCGGCAAATCCACCCTCTTGCGGACGCTGAATCGGATGCACGAAACGCTCCGCCATACACGTTTGGAGGGTGAGATCTCCCTGGATGGCGTGAACATCCTTACCTTGGATGTCACCAAGCTGCGCCGCATGGTGGGGATGGTTTTCCAGAAGCCGAATCCCTTTCCGAAATCGATCTATGACAACGTGGCCTATGGGTTGAGGATCAACGGCCACGCCGGACGCCTCGATGACGCCGTGGAGAAGAGCCTGCGACGTGCCGCGCTCTGGGACGAAGTGAAGGACAAGCTGAACAAGTCCGCTTACGCGTTGTCCGGCGGGCAGCAGCAGCGCTTGTGCATCGCACGCGCCCTTGCCGTGGACCCCGAGGTGCTCCTGCTCGATGAGCCATGCTCGGCGCTTGATCCGGTCAATACCGCGAAGATCGAAGAGTTGTTGTTCGAATTGAAGCCTACCTGCACGATGGTGATCGTAACTCACAACATGCAGCAGGCGGCGCGCGTCAGCGATTCCACGGCGTTTATGCTCAACGGCGATCTGATCGAGTTTTCACCGACCGGGCATATGTTTACGACCCCGTCGGATCCTCGAACCGAGGCCTACATTACCGGCCGGTTCGGATGATCTTGCGCGGCTTTTGCAAACGCTGCAAAAGAGTGCTATAGGTTTTTTGCATGACCCTTCCGGAGGGAAAAGCGGCACACTCGAAGAGAACGGCTCCGGGATCGGCATTCCGGTTGCCCAGTGAGGCGGAGTTGGAGTTGGCAGAGAGGGCGTAACGAATGGAACGTCATTTTGAGCGTGATCTCGAAGAACTGAAAGAGCGGCTACTATGGATGGGCAGCCTGGCGGAGCGCGCCGTGCACCAGTCGATCCACGCGGTGCTCGACGCGGATGAAAAGCTGGCGCAAACCGTGCTCCGTGAAGAAAACGCGATCAACGAGCTGCAGATTGAAATCGACGATCGCGTCGTGCAATTGCTAGCGCTACAGCAACTCATGGCCGCCGACTTGCGCTTCGTGCTGGCTATCGCGCGCATCAACAACGACCTGGAACGCATCGGCGACCAAGCCGTGAACATCGCTCATTCAGCGACGCGAATCGTTCGGCATCCGCGCGTGAAGCCTTACGTCGATCTCCCGAGGATGGGCGAGCTTGCGGAAAAGATGGTTCGCGATAGTCTGGACTCCCTGGTGCGCCGCGACATCGAGCTGGCGCGCTCGGTGCTCTCCCGTGATGACTTGGTGGACCAGCTGCGCGATCAGATCTTCCGCGAACTCCTGAGCTACATGATGGGCGACTCTTCGGTCGTATTTCCGGCATTCGAACTGATCCTGGTCGCCAAGAACCTCGAGCGCGTCGCCGATCACGCCACGAATATCGCCGAAGACGTCATCTACATGGTCGCCGGGAGTGACGTCCGCCACCCGGCCGTTGACCGCAACACCGCTTAATCGGGGCCAATCCACAAATCAGATCGCGCCCAAATGATAAGGACTTCTACCCTTATCACGCCGGTGGCAGCCGGTAGGCAATCAGTTCGCCCGGGAAGCCGTTCCCGCTGATCGCGACCACGACGTACTGCTGGCCGTTCAGCGTGTAGGTCATTGGCGAACCGCTTTGCGGAGCGGGCATGTAGACTGCGCCGACCTCCTTGCCGGTGGCCTTATCGTAAGCGCGCAGCATCGCGCCTCGCGCCCCAGTCGACGTTGTCGTGATACTTGGCTCGCCCGCAATCACCAGCGTCTTAGTCGTCAGAACGCCGATGATTCCAGATTGACCGGTACGCGGAATCGTCAAGCCTTTCAGGGCAGGATTGTTGCGGACGTTGTCGGGCGTTTCTCCGTGCGCGATCTGCCAGACGATGTCGCCCTTGTCCAAATTGATGGCCGTGATGCGGCCGTAGGGCGGCTTGAGCAAAGGCAGGCCTTGGACATTTAGACTTGGGCCGATTTCTTCGCCCGCAGGGTCTCGCGGAGTTGTGGCGGCGGGTCGGGGGCGCGGGGCTGCGCCAGCAGGTGCCGAAGGACGAGGTCTGACGCCATCGGTTCCCTGAACCCATTCCATATCCGAAAAATTGGCGTCGGGAGGCGGAACGAGTCCCAGAAGTGCGATTGCCGTCTGTGAATAGACGTACACGGTGTGAGTATCAGGATCGTATGATCCGCCGGGCCAGTTCGCTCCACCGGTCGCTCCCGGGGAAACAATGGTGGCCAGTGGGCCTTCAATTTTGCTCACCGAAGGAGGAGTGAAGAGCGGCCCGATCCGGTATTTTTCGACGAGCTTCTCCGCTTCGGCCCGGAGTTCGGGCGTAAAGTTGATCAGACTATCGTCCGTAACGCCCTGGTTGTCGAAAGCGGGAGGCTTGGTCGGAAACGGCTGCGTGGGCGAGTACCATTCGTGCGGCACATCGCCCTTGGGCACGGGGCGGTCTTCGAAGGGCCAGATGGGCTTGCCGGTTTCGCGATCGAAGACGTAAAGGAACGATTGCTTTGTCGGCTGCGCCAGCGCCTTGACGGTCTTGCCGTTGATCGTGATGTCGGCAAGGATCGGCGCGCAGGGAATGTCCATGTCCCATAAGCCGTGGTGGACGAGCTGGTAGTGCCACTTCCGCTTGCCGGTTTCGAGGTCCACCGCGACGATGCTTTCGCCAAACAGGCCGCTGCCGGGACGGTCGCCCCCGTAGTAGTCGCCGGTCGGCAGCTCCACGGGCAGGTAGACCAGGCCGAGGTCTTCGTCCACGGACATCTGACCCCATACTCCCGTATTGCCCGTATATTTCAGGGAGTCTTTGTCCAGCCAGGTGTCGGCGCCGTATTCGCCGGGCAGCGGAATGGTGTGGAAAATCCACAGGCGCTTGCCCGTCCGAACGTCGAAGCCGCGAATGTAACCTTTCACGTTCTTCTTGCTCTTGGGATCGCTGCCGGTCAGGTGCGCGGCGCCCACAATCACAACATTTTTGGCGACGGTGGGCGTGGAATGTAGGCCGATTTCTCCGTGGATCAAATCAATATCCTGGTCGTCGTCCAGCTTCAAGTCGACCACGCCATCCTTGCCGAAGCTGGGTATCCGCGCTCCGGTCTTGGCATCCAGGGCAATCAGCCTGTAACCGGGCGTGACATACAGGATTCGCTCTTCCTTGCCATCAGTCCAGTAGGCGAGCCCATGGCCCGAAAGCTGCCTGGGCGCCTCGGACCCGCGCTCCCCCTCGTTTTCGCTGTGCATCCAGAGCATTTCGCCCGTGGCGGCGTCAATAGCCACTGCCGCCCGCCGCGATCCGGCCGTCGTATAGAGGACGCCGTGAGCCATGAGTGGCGTCGCCTCGAACTTGAACTCCGGCCGCGGACCCAAGGAATCCGTCTTGAATCGCCAGGCCACCTGGAGCTTGTTGAAATTGTCCGCATTAATCTGGTCGAGCGGCGCGTAGCGCGTGCTGCCAAGGTCGCCGCCGTAGGTCCGCCATTCCCCGTTTTTCGCGCCGGTCTGCGCGAATGCCGGCATCAGGCCGAAAATCAGAATCGCGACCGGAGTTACCGCTGCCGCCCACCGGGAAATTGTACGCATGAAGTTCCTCCATTCCGCGGACGCGCTCATCCGGGCCGGCCGCGCCAACCACATTTTTGAAAGCAAAGAACAAGAAGAAGATGCCGTTTAAGATGACCGGATTATACGCCGATTATCGCGCAGGTTGCGAGGTGTCAAGGATGGATTTTGGGGGGCGCTGCACTTGGCATTCGCGCAAGATGTCTCATGGCAAATCGAGGAGCAAAAAATCGGCCGGCACTGCGCTGCTGCTCGGTGAAGACAGCTTTAGTTCGCGCTCGCTCGTGACGCGCGCTTGATCGCCTGTCTCAAGCGTTTCGCCGTTGAAGTTCAGTGTCCCGCCGATTAGGAAGATGTAGGCTTTTCGCGCCTTGCTCAGATCATGCTGCACGGATTCGCCGGGCGCGAGGAGCGATGTATAGATCGTCGCGTCCTGGTGAATCTGCACGGTGTTTGACTTTCCGTTTCCGTTCTTTCCTGCCGGCACAGCAATGGCCAGCAACTTTCCCGACCGGTCGCTGAGTGAGAAGCTCTTCTGCTCCCAGGACGGTGGCAGGTGATCCACCGCGGGCGTGATCCAGAGTTGCACAAGGTGAACGGGATCGTTCCCGGAATGGTTGAATTCGGAATGCCGCACTCCGGTCCCCGCGCTCATCCTTTGTATTTCGCCGGGACGAATCACTCCCGTATTGCCCATATTGTCCTTGTGTTCGAGCGCCCCTTCGATGATGTACGTGACGATTTCCATCTCCCGGTGGCCGTGCAACGGGAAGCCGCCGCCCGGGGCGACGACATCGTCGTTGAAGACGCGCAGGGGGCCGAAGCTCACGTTGGCCGGGTCGTAATATTGGTCGAAAGAGAAATGCCAATAGGTCTTAAGCCAATCCGTTTCAAAGTGATAGCGGTCATTCGAGCGAATTGTCTGAATCATGGCGGGTCTCCGGGACTGCGAGGGGTCTTGGGTCTCCTTATATTTCGTACATTGTCTTAGATGCGATCATCGCGGATTCGTCGCAACGGCATCGGGCCTCGGCGCATCAAGGAACGAAGAGGGGCAATCGCCCGCCAAACCTGCCTGGCGGAATTCCACCGGATACCACTCCCGCAAAACCCAAAGTTGGTGTAAATTCCTACCTGGCCGCAGTGTATCGTTAAACGGAAACCATCATGAATCCAATCAAACCTGAAGCGCAGGTTGCCACCGAAGGGACCACCCGCATGAGCCGGGACACACTTTCTATTACAGATAACCGCACCGGAAAGACTTACGAACTTCCCATCACCCACGACACGATCCGCGCCATCGACCTGCGTCAGATCAAGGTGACCGCGGAAGAATTCGGGATGATGAGCTACGATCCGGCTTTCAGCAACACGGCCCTATGCCAGAGCAAAATCACCTTCATTGACGGCGACAAAGGCATCCTGCGCTACCGCGGCTACAGCATCGAAGAGCTGGCGGAAAAGAGCACGTACCTGGAGACCGCCTATCTGATTCTGCACGGCGAGCTTCCCACTCGCGCGCAACTGGAAGATTGGGCGTACCACATCACGCATCACACGTTCATCCACGAGTCGGTCAAGAAATTCCTGGACGGGTTCCACTACGACGCGCACCCGATGGGCATGATGATTTCCGCGATCGCCGCGCTTTCCACGTTTTATCCGGAAGCGAAAAATATTTTTAGCGCCGAATCGCGCCGCAAGCAGACCTACCGGCTGATCGGAAAGATGCCGACGCTTGCGGCATTTTCCTACCGTCACAGCCTGGGCATGCCGTTTGCGTATCCCGACAACGAGCTGAGCTATGCCGGAAATTTCCTGAACATGCTGTTCAAGACCACCGAGCTCAAGTACCGCCCGAATCCCACGCTGGAGCACGCGCTGGACGTGCTGTTCATCCTTCACGCCGACCACGAGCAGAATTGCTCGGCGAACGCGATGCGCTGCGTGGGCAGCTCGCATGTGGATCCGTTCTCGGCGACCGCCGCGGCCACCGCCGCGCTGTATGGCCCGCTGCACGGCGGCGCCAACGAGGAAGTCCTGCGCATGCTGATGGACATCGGTTCGCTCGCTAACGTGCCCGCCTACATCAAGCGCGTGAAGGCGGGTGAAGTGAAGCTGATGGGCTTTGGCCATCGCGTGTACAAGAATTACGATCCGCGCGCGCGCATCATCAAGCACGTCGCGGACGGAGTCTTCGAAATCATGGGCCGCAATCCGCTGCTGAATATCGCGCTCGAAGTCGAGCGCATTGCTCTCGAAGACGATTACTTCGTCAAGCGCAAGCTCTACCCCAACGTGGACTTCTATACGGGCCTCATCTACCAGTCGATGGGCTTTCCGGTAACGATGTTCCCGGTGCTGTTCGCGATTCCACGCACCAGCGGCTGGATCGCCCAGTGGGAAGAGATGCTCAACGATCCCGAGCAAAAAATCGCTCGCCCGCGCCAGGTGTACCTGGGAGAAAATCTGCGGCCCTACGCTCCCATCGACAAGCGAGGTTGATGGCGCATTTTGGGGTCAGAAGAAGAAAGTCAAAAGCCCCAGCCTTCCAATACCGAAGAATGCGGCCCCCGAAAGCTCAAAGGCTGGCGCACCCGGCTTCGTTCGCTTGAGAGGCTCGTTGAATATACGAAGAATGGGCGAGGTCTTGGGCATGATTCATAGCTATGACGTGATCCGACCTTTTGAGGCAGTGGCACCAATTTCTGGGTGGAAGCGGCGATTCGAACCAGGCGACGTAGTCATTTATGATACAAACGTGGCTGGGCCGACCGTTCTGATCGAAGCGGGCATGTCTATTTTTTCCGTGGACCGCACAACCTTCAAAACTTGCTGCAAGTATTAAGGACCAGGGCGGCTCAGCTTTCTAAGAGTCAAGTGGCTTCATTTCTGGGTAGTGACTCATTTTGGATTTACGGTGTGGGCTGATATGAAGGCGGTTATTTCAGCGTCGGAAAGACCTACCTGCCTCAATGAGCACCTTACAAATTCTTCTTCTAGCAGGTCTGCCATAGGGACGGAGATGTAATTCGTTGTCCCCTTTTGACGCCAAAGAAAGGTACGTTTCTGTTGGGTCTTATAGGTGAAATTCAATTCTCGAATTTTATTGATGAATGTTTCTCTGCGGACCATTTGCCCCCATCATGGCAGGGAAAAACGGTAAATCAAAACGCACGTTTTCTGGCCGGGTTGGCATGGGTCCAACAAGATTCCATCCGTGCTCCCTTAGAAATCTATCAAGCTCGTTAGAAACAAGCAAATCTTTGAGCATCGAATCCAAGGTAAGAGCAATGTCTTCCATTAAGTCGCCCCAAGTGTCAGATTGGAGGGTCAGCCTGAGCGGGTCGCATACGGCAATCCAATTCCCTCCTTTTCCTTGGAAGCAATTCCAAGGAACGCGACCGTCGATTCGGACTAGAGTGATGGTTTGCATGGGGGCTAACCTTGTTGGGCACATCAAAATACACCTATAGGATGCCACCCATGACTATGAGGATGCAAGCCTCTATATTTGGACTGATTACACAGTGGTTACGCTACCACTTGCGTCTTTTTGTAATCTTCCAACAGTTCCGCCTGACGCCATTCAAGGGCGGGGTTCTTGATTGGATTCCTAGAGTCAGGACGAGGGTAATATCGACCACAATTCCACCCTTGCGCAAACCGCAGGGACACCCAAGATTCGAAGGCAAAACCTGGGTCACCCGCCTGCCGCTCGAAGCGGCCTTCCCGACGCGGACGCATTTGCGCCGCTAGCCACGGGATTTGTCGCGGCCTTCGATGTCCCGCACCGGAGTTTCGGGAGTTAATCCGCCATGGCGGCGGAGCGCCGTGTTTTCGCCGTTCTTTTCCCATTCGCCGGCGACCGCATTTCGCGCAAACGCGTCCCAGGCGTCATTCCAATCGCCGAGCGAATAGCCGTGCCATGGGGCGCGCACAGTGAGCGCGGGCAAACCCAGTTCCTTCCAGATGGCCTGAGCGTGTTCCATGTACTCGCGGGACGGCAGGGCCAGCGGCGGCATCGGATGCTTGAGTGTCGCGTCGATCAGCATGGTCGAATCCAGCGCCTGCGGCCCTGATTTTGGCGCGTGGCCCCGCGAGCGATACGGTTCGACATGCACGTCTTCAACGGGATTTGAGCGGTAAGCCAGCGACCACATCACGGCGTCGGTGTTGTTCGGATCGACGTCTTCGCTCACCGCGATGACGATTTTGCCGCAGTCCGCTTGCTTCGCGGCGGCGCCCTGCATGCCCCGCCAGACTTCCGTCCGCGGCGTGCCGCTGGCGAATTGCAGGAAAATCACGGGGCGAACGTTGCTCAACGGCTCATGGACGACGACTTTGCGAATGCCCTTGATCGAGAGCTGATCGCGCAGGTGCGCCAGGAACATCGGCTCGTACGCCACTTTTTTGATGACGCTGGATTCGCTTGGCGTGACCTGGCTGATGATGGAAGTAAAAACCGGTTTCTTCCGGTGCGTGATCGCGGTGACCTGCATGATCATGTTGTAGTCTTCCAGCGCGACGTAACCGTTGCTTTCGCCGAACGGTCCTTCGGGCTCCAGCAAGTCGGAATCGATGAGCCCTTCAATCACGATTTCGGCGTCGGCAGGAACTTCGAGGTCGAGCGTCGCGCACTTTGCCGTTCGGATCGGCGCACCCGCCACGCCGCCGGCGATGGTCATTTCGTCCGTGCTGGTGGAAAACTTCTGCGGCCCGGTGTAAATCACGATTGGCGCGCAGCCAATCACGATGGCGCAAGGCATCGGTTTGCCAAGCGCTCGGTATTTCAGCCAGTGCAGATAGCCGCCCGCGCCGCCGATGCGCGAGGACATGCGCACGCCGAGGCGGTCGGTATTCTTCAGCGCGCCTCGGTAGGTTCCCATGTTGCGAATGCCGGTCTCGGGATCGCGCGTGATGCAAAGCGTGGCGGTAAGGTAAGGCGCGGAGTCGAAACCCGGAGTGGAGATCGGCACCGGAAGGCTCGCGAGGCCTCCGCCGGGCTTCCGCAGATCATCGCCGCGAATGACAACTTCCTGGCAAGGCGGGCCGTTCACGAGAATGGGCGCGATGGGATTCGCCATGGCCCGCAACCATTTTGCGCCGATCTCTTCCACGGGGCATCCCATGCCGATCGCGTAAATCCGGGGCGAGGCGGCCAGCGCTCCCACGACAACGGGAATGTCGTAGCGCCGTCCATGAGAGTCCACAACGTTGGTGAAAAGAAACGCGCGGCGTTCGGCTTCGGGAATGCCGCCCAGGAACTGGCAGCGGACGAGCGGATGAAGCTCGGTATCTTTATTGATCGGCCGGTCGATTCGAACCAGGAGGCCGTTGGCCTCCAGTTGCGCGAGGTGCGTCTGTAAATCCATGCTGGGCCGATGGGTGTCACCACTCATTGAAGGCTCCCGAACTATTTCCAAGTGTACACAAGGATAACCGAAAGAATCGCGGTGACGATCAGTTGCAGAATCTGCCACGGCAGGCAGATGCGAAATATTTCGCCGTCGCGCCCCTTCACGTTGGCAAGCGACGCCGTATACGCAATCTGCGTGGGCTTCAGCGCGTTGGGCGGCCCCATGGTCATGACCGTGATGATTCCGACCAGCACCATAAGCGGTATGCCCAGTGTGGGAGCGATGGAAACCTGCATCCGCGAAAAAAGAAAATCGCCAGGCAGGCCCTGCCCAAAGGCCATTCCGCCGAGGAACGCCACGCTCGGGTAGAGCGAGGAATAAAGGAGCATCCCGCCTTTGGCCAGGGTCCTGCCAAGCAAGGCGATCTGGCCCGAATCCACCATCAAGTAAACGGTCGCGCTCCCCACGGAAAGCGTTGCGAGGCTTCTCCAGCTTCGCTTGCTGGCAATGACGAGGTCTTTTCCAGCATGGGCTTTTTTGACGCGGAACAGATAGCAAACCATTGCGGTAATAAAAATGAAGAACCCCGCCGTCGTCAAAATATTAATCGAGATGCGGTTATATCCCCACGCGGCGACGCTGAATTGAAAGCGGTCGAGCCATTCGCCGATGCTGTGAACGCGCGTCAGAATGACGATGACCACACCCAGCAGCAACGGCGCGTACGCCTTGAAAAGTCCCAGCGCGGAATAAGCAGGCCGCGCGGCGGGCGTCCCGGGCGAATGTTTCGCGATTCGCCGCTTGGCAAACCACCCGTACACATAAAGTCCCGCGAGCGAGAAAGCCGCGCCCGCGATCATCATCACAATGTAATAAGAGGGCCAGACCTGGGTAAACAGGAGGATTGCTATCGCGTTGGCCGTTCCCGTCGTCCAGAAAAGGATCTGCGTCTTTCGCTCAAAGAATCGAAATCCAAGAATTTTCAGGAAGCCCAGTATGGAAACGTAGACCAGCGGGATCGTCAGCAGCCCTGCCACGTGAACGATTTCCACGACCGGAACGTGGCTGGCGGCGTTTGAAATATTGGGGGCAATGAACAAGCTGTTGAAAGGAAGCGTCCAGGAAAAATAGACCAGGTAACTTGTCGTCGCCTGCACGCCATCGAATCCGATTTCGACGAGGCCCGGAATGGTCACGGGATACGTGGCAAATCCGTTAAAGGCGCCGATGAAACCGCTCACCAGCGTGACCAGGGCGATCGATCTTCCCTCCCGATCGTTGGCCGGCAGGATGGAGCGGATGGATTCCAGCAGAATCTCGAGCAACCCTGTGCTGCGGTACGACTGGCCGAAGATTTGCCCGGTGTAAAGAACCATAAAGCCGGTCCACATGGTCAGGTTGCCCCACGCGGAAGCCTCTAAACTCTTGAGCAATGGCATGCGGTAAAACACAAGCACCACCGCGAATTCGACAATCCAGGCGGAAAGGCTGGCGCGGAGGGCATCCATCTTGAAAATCAGAAAGGCCGAAAACAGGACTGCAAACGGCAACAGCGCGCCGGCAAAACCCAGACTGTTCCTCAAAAGATCCCCCAACGGAGCGCGATCGGCAGAACAATTGATGATTGAATAGTCCAACAGTTAGACACGCGCGCGGACGGTTTGTCAATGCGCCGATCAAACTGGGCCGATAAAAAGGGCTGTCATTCTGAGGAGCGAAGCGACGAGGAATCCCTCTTCGAAGTATGCGAGGGAAAGGGGAGATTCTTCGTCGCTTCGCTCCTCAGAATGACACCGTGAGAGAGCAATTTCGGCAGGTTACGAAAGTTGCGGAACACGTGTTGTATACTCGCAATTCGGCTTGAAGATTTCATAAATGAGAGGCATGCAATGAGGATCGACGTTCACGCGCACTATTTCCCGGTGGAATACCTCGACCGGCTGGACCTGTACGGCGGAAACCAAGCCACCGCATTCATCCGGAAAACAAAAATGGCCTCGGCCGATTTCAGCGGTCTTCAGGAAAATATCCGGAACATGGACCTTGCCAAAGTGGACATGCAGGTTCTCTCCGTTTCGAGCCAGCTTCCTTATTACGCAAAAGAAAACGAGGCGGTGGACGCGGCGAGGCTTGGCAATGACATCTACGCGCGGATCGCCCGCGAATATCCAAAGCGGTTTGCGGCGTTCGCCTGCACGCCGCTTCCGCATATTCACGCGTCGATCGAGGAAATGCGCCGCGCGCTCGACGAACTCGGCATGGCGGGCGTTACAGCGGGCACGATGGTCCTCGGAAAAAGTATCGCCGATCCGGCGTTCGAGGGATTCTTCGCGGAACTCAATCGCCGCAAGGCCGTGCTCTTCATTCATCCGATGGGCGCCAGTTTGGGATCAGCGCTGATCGAATCGACCAATCTGACCTGGCCCGTGGGCGCGCCACTCGAAGACACGATCTGTCTGCTGCAATTCATGCAGGCGAATTTTCCCCACCGCTTTCCGGACGTTAAGATTATCATTCCGCATCTAGGCGGCTTCGCGCCTTTCCTTGGGGCGCGCCTCGACCAGTTGCGGGCGCGCTTCCTTCCCGCCTCCGCCACAGCGCCGAGCGTACAGGCAAAATATTTCTGGTACGACACGGTGAACGGCAATCCCTGGGCGCTTCGGTGCACACGGGAAGCCGTAGGCGCGGATCACCTCTTACTGGGGACGGATTACCCGTTCTGGCGCGACGAGGCGTTCAAGTTGTGCGTGGATTATGTGGGCGAGGCTGGGCTATCGGCCGGCGAGGCGGACCGGATTCTTGGCGGGAACGGAAAGAGTTTGCTCGGATTGTAAGCGGATCGCGAAATTGATTTTTTATTTCCGCAGGACGCAGATTAAATCACCGGCTCTCCCAGCGCTTTCCGAAAAACTCTTCGTAAGAAAACATGAATCAGATGGCGCTTGTACTCGGCGCTGCCTTCGTGGTCGTCGACCAGATCGGCGGCGTCGGCAATGGCGTCCGCGGCCTGCGGCAGGCGTTTCTCGACGTCGCCGCGTGAACCCGCCAGCAATTTTTCGGCTTCGAATCCGCGCGTCGGAAACGGGCACACGCAACCCACGGCAACTCGAGCGGAAGTGAACGTGCGTCCGCCATCCGGCGTTTCCAGCCACAGTCCCAGGCCGAGCGTGGGGCGCTCGTGCACTTGAAATTTCATGTAGCCGCTGCGATGGGCCGGCTTCGCGCACGGGACCGTAATTTTCGTGAGAATTTCCCCGGGCTGAAGATTGCTGGCATACGCGCCCGCGATGAGTTCGCTGACGGGCAGTTCGCGTGTCCCGTCCGCGCTCTCCAGTCTTACCGCGCCTCCCAGAACCAGGAGAAATGTCGCGGGATCGGAATGCGGCTCGGCGAAACAAAGATTGCCGCCCAGCGTTCCGGTGGCGCGCACGCGCACATTCGCCACTTGCGATTCCATTTCCGCCAGGACAGGCTGATTTTTCCGCACGAGGTCCGAGCGTTCGATGCTGCGGTGGGTCGAAGTCGCGCCAATTTCGAGCGAGCCGTGCGCGACTTCGATCGAATCGAGGCCCGGAATGACTTTGAGGTCGATCAGGTGGCGGTAGTTCAGAGCCTGGTGCTTCATCGCCAGCAGGAGTTCGGTGCCGCCGGCATAGATGCCCGCGTCTTCGCCGTAGTGCGCGAGCATCTGCGATGCTTCCACGGCTGTGGCCGGCTGATGGATTTCGAAACGGCTGAGTGTGGTCATCGATTTGGTGCCATCTGCGCCTGCTGTAGCCCGCGTCTCTTGTCCTGAGCAATGGCGAAGGATCAGACGCGCTGTCTTTACAAACTAAATGCTATAAATCCCCGCCTCTAAAGAGGCGGGCTACAGCGAACCCTTCCCCCTGCTTTCCTGCAGCGCTTTCCAGACGCGCTCGGGCGTCAGCGGCAGCGTTCTTGATGCGCACGCCGGTGGCCTGATGCAGCGCATTCGCGATGCAGGGGGAAATCGGATTGACGGCGCCTTCGCCGCCGCCTTTCGCGCCGTACGGGCCGACGCCATCGCGATTTTGCACCAGCTTCATGTCGATGTTCGTTGGCCAGGTCGGAAAAACGCGGCACGCGGTATTCGAGCATCGTGCCGTTCATCAATTGCTGCCCGTCGTAGATCAACTCTTCGAACAGACCGCACCGAGGCCCATCGTGGCCGCGCCCAGGTCTTGGCCCTCCGTCATGGCCGGGTGGATAGCCAGTCCGACGTCGCCGATCGTGACCAGCGTATCGAGGGAGATTCTTCCGGTTTCCTCGTCGAGAGCGATCTCCACGCCCACGACGCCGATTTCCCAGAACACGGGAATCAAATTCAGATCGCCGGCTTTGCGCAGATACGCGCGGCCGATGATGCTGCAGCCCTCCATCTTGAAATACTGTTCGAGAATTTCGGGCCCAGCGTCAAAGACCTATCGCCGTGGCGGATGCCGCCGCGCTCTTCGACGAACGCGTCCGCCGAAACTCCCAAGACGTCGGCGGCCATGACCTTGCATTGCGCGATGGCCTCGCGGCAGGCTTCGAGAACGGCGCGGCCCATCAGCGTGGTGGTGCGGCTGGCGCCGGTGGAGCGTTCGAACAGCGTGACCGCTGTGTCCGAGCCGATCAGCCTGACTTTTTCAAGCGGCACTCCCATTTCTTCCGCGGCGATTTGCGTCAGGACCGTGTGGCTGCCCTGGCCGATTTCCGTGCTGCCGCTCAGCACCGAGACGGAACCATCCGCGTAGACCTGCACCATCGCCAGAGTCACCGGATGCGCTCCCGCGTCGCTCGCCGAGCAGCATACGGCGCGCCCATGACCCTTTGGCAAGGGGCCGGTCGAGGTGCAGCAACGCAGCCGCTTTGCGAACATCGCCGGGAATGTCCGCATCGATGGGGCGCATGCCCGGATGAATGGATTCGCGGCTTTCGGCCAGGTTTTTCAGCCGGAACTCGACCGAACCCATGCCGCACATTTCCGCAAGCTCGTCGATTTGAGATTCGCCGGGGAAAGTCACCTGCGCCGCGCCCAGGCCTCGATAGGAACTTGCGGGAACCGTATTGGTGTACACCGCGAAACAATCAATCTTCACATTGGGAATGCGGTAGGGCCCGATGATGCGATTGGACGCTTTTCGGACGACCATTGGACTATTTTCCGCGTACGCGCCGGTATTCATGTGAATCGTGGCTTGCCGCGCCACCAGGTGGCCGTTCGCATCCACGGCCGTCCGAATGCGAACGCGCGCGTCGTCGCTGCGCGTTGTGAGGAAGGCTTCCTCGACGCTCAATTGCAACTTGACGGGACGCCCTGCTTTCCAGGAGCACGCCGCGACGAGCGGCTCGATTTTGGTGTAGGACTTGCTTCCATAGCCTCCGCCGATGTAGGGCACGATGACGCGAACACTGTTGAGCGGCAGACCGAAAACCTTCGCGAGATCGTGGCGCACCATGAACGGGTGTTGCGCGGAGGAGTACACCGTCAGGCGCCCCTTCGCGTCGTAATCCGCGATGGCGACATAGGGCTCCATGGCGTACGCATAGATCATGGGAAAATAGAATTCGCCCTCGGCGATGTGCGCGGCCGAGGCGAACGCAGCGTCCACATCTCCCCAGCCGACGTGGACGGCCTGGCAAACATTTCCCGACATTCCGGGAAAATCGTCGAAGCCGCGGAACGAGCCGTCCGCATAATTCCGTGTCGTGAATCCAGCGGGGCTCCCGGCGCGAGCGCGGCATCCACATCGAGGATCGGTTCGAGTTCCTCGTAATCGACGGCGATTTTTGCGACGCGCCTCCTGCGCCGTCAAATCGTCTTCGGCGATCACTGCGGCGACCGGTTCGCCCGCGAAGCGGACCTGGTCAATCGCAATCAACGGGTGATCCTTTACGCCGTGTCCATAATAGGGATGAAGGCCTTGGAGGCCGTCGCCGGTCAACACGGCAATCACGCCGGGCTGGCTCAGCGCGCCGGAGACATCGATGGAGCGGATCTTCGCCCGGGCAAAGGGGCTGCGAAGCAATCTTGCCCAGGCCATGTGATCCACGGTCATGTCACTGGTATAGACGGCGCTTCCCGTCACTTTGGCGACGCCATCCCCGCGCGGGACGGAATGGTTGACGACAACGAAATCGGCGAGTTCTTTCACTTTTGCCCCTGCATCTCAGTCGCCGCCTGGCGGATCGCTTTCAGAATCGGCAAGTAGCCCGTGCAGCGGCACAAATTCCCGTTCATATGAGCGATAATTTCCGCATCCGTAACCTTGGGATTTTCATCGAGGAGGGCTTTCGCGGCCAGAATCATCCCCGGCGTGCAAAATCCGCACTGAAACGCAAATTGATCCAGGAATGCCTGCTGCAAGGGATGAAGGCGGCCCGACTCGTCCGCCAGGCCTTCGATTGAGGTGACGCGCTTTCCGCGCGCCTCGTAGGCGAGGTAGGTGCACGCGCTGACCGGAAAGCCGTCCACCAGAACCGTGCAACTTCCGCAGACCTGCGCCTCGCAGGAAACTTTCAACCCCGTCATGCGGCAGCGCCCGCGCAGGACTTCCGCGAGCGTTTCTCGATGCTCGATCTCAAGCTCGACCGGTTTCCCGTTCAGCTCGAATGCGATATTCATGAAGGCTCCTTCGCAAATTCCCGCTGAATATTCCGGGCGAATTCGGTGAAAACCTGGGCGGTCCTTCGCCGGATCGGAACCGCGCCCAGCGTTGCGAGTTTGCCGAGAATTTCAATGGATGCTTCGAAACGCATCTGCGTTCCGGACGGGGCGGCGCTCAACGCGACTTGCATGGACCCCGTCATGCGATTCAGACCCATCGAATCGGCGCCCTTAATGCCCGCTTTGAGCACGGAAGGTTCGACGGCTCCGGTAATGCGCACTTCCAGGCTCATCGTGATTTTGAAAGGGCCTACCTTGTCACTGACTTTCGCGCCGTAGGCTTCCACGCCCGTTTCGCTCAGGGACGTCACGCTTTCGACCCCCGGCAACAAGGCTGTGAGCCGTCCTGTATCGCGCAGAAGCTTCCAAACTTCATCGAGCGGCGCGTCGAGAAGCAAATCCTCCGTGATTTTCAACAGCATGGGCAGTCCCGCATCGCGTTTCGATCGTCCCAACCTCGAAAAAATTATTATAGCCGGGAGGCTGAATTCGCGCGAATGTCGCGAGAATAAATTCGACGCGAATATTACGCGCTTTGTGCGGCACTGGGTCGCCGGACGAGTTCCAGGAGCAACGCCGCGATCTTTTCGGGACACTCCATCGGGGTGAGATGGCGGCCATTTTCGATCACCGTGAGCGTCGAACCGGGAATCAAATCATGTAGAGTCTGAGCCATGGCCAGCGGCGTTGCGTAATCTTCTTCGCCGACGATGACGGATACCGGCACGCGAAGCGATCCGATCGCGCTGCGCAAGTCCGCGCTTCCGAGCAGCGAGCACGTCGCCTGGTAGCAAGAGATGTCGTTCGCCAGGAACACGCGCGATACCGCCGCCACTTGATCCGCATGTGTGGCGCGAAAATTGTCGCTGAACCAACGTGTGATCTGAAAAGACAGCATCGCCGCCAGGCCGGTCTCGGCCGCCTTGGCCGCGCGCTGTCGCCAATCCTCCGCGGCGGTGGGACCGTACCAAGCCGTCGTGTCGATCAGGCCCAATGCGGAAGTCCGCTTTGGATAGCTACTAGCGAAAGCCTGCGCCACGCAGCCACCCATCGAGCAGCCTGCGATTGCGGCAGACGGCCATCCGGCGGCGTCAAGTATGGCGGCGAGGTCGTCGGCGAAGAGCCCAACCGTGTACGCGCCGGGCCTCCGCTCCGACTGACCATGACCCCGGCAATCGTAGACTAGAATTTCCACGTTCCGGCCAAGCTCGTCCACCACGCCGTCCCAGATCATTGCGTCCAGCGCAAGAGAATGGATCAGCACCAGCCGCGGCTTGGGCGACTGCTCGTGCACTCGATAGCGAAGAACGCAGCCATCCCGTGCGCGGGCTTCCCTGATTTCAGCATCGTTCATGGCAATTGACCCCACCGGGAACGAATCCAGCCACATCCTAATACGGCGGACAAATCCTCGCGCCCGAATAGAGAATACTAATTCCCAGCGTCACGAAACAAAAATGAATTCCGTCCGCGACAAGTAGCAGAGAACGTAGCGGCAATGGAAGGACTATTGCGGCGGCGCGCTTCCCGGCGAATTCATCGGCGCTTGCTCCGCAGGCTGCGAACCGCCGGACCCGGAATTCACCAAGCTCCGGAAATCGGGCAAAGATTCGGACGATGGCTGAGCTGAATTCTGCTGAGGATTTTGCCCTGGAGGGGGTTGTTGCGCCATTGCGCCGATGGGCTGGCTCGATTGCACGACCCACTTTCCGTCTTGCTTGGCGAGCGAGTAGGAAACCTGCATGGGAGATCCCTGAGGCGGACCCCCCTTCAGTCGAAACTCCGCCACCGCCTGGGCCTGGTTGCCCTGAATGGAGACATTCACAATATTCACATCCATCGCGCTCAAATTGATGGTGTTCAGGGAAGAGAGGCGCTGGGTGATGGCCGCGCGTATGCCATCGGAGTCGCCTTGCTGCTGACTGCATCCCGCGACGCCAACCAGCATTGCCATAAGAGCAAAAAGAAGAGCGGGGCGCTTCATAAAGAGCTCCTTCTATCTACCTATACCCCAGGCTCAGCACCACAACAACAGATAAGGATGGCCGTTGTGGCAGGGAAATAACTGACGGACGATGACCGACGCTTCAATTCCGCCGCGGCGAGCGGCTCATTCAATTTGGTTTGAAATTAAAAATCGTAGTGGATTGCGATTCGACAGGCACTCCGCCAAGGCGCGCGGGTTGATAGCGCCACGCCTTTACAGCTTCAACCGCGGCGCGAACCAGGATAGGATTTCCGCTGTTTGCGCTCACGTCGCGGACTTCTCCGTCCGCAGTAATCGTAAATTGCAATTCGACGGATCCTGAGATGCCAGTTGTCTTTGCCACGATCGGGTAAACCGGATCTTTTCGCTTCACGAGTTGCGGCGGATCGAATTTGCCGGATTTTCGAGGTGTGTCGATTGCCGGCGGCGCTAGGGGCTGTGGCGAAATCATTGAAAACTCGGGAGTGGACTCCGGCTTCGCTGGAGGTGCGACTGATGGAGGCACGTCCTCCGCTGCAGCAATGGGTTTCACCGGATTCGGCGCCATGGGCCTTGCCGTCGCCACGAATTGGGGCGGCGCCTTTTCCGTTACGGCTTCCGCCGGTGTTGCCGTTCTTGCCGGAGATGTTTCGGAGGCTGGTGTTTTCGGCTGGACAGGTTTCACTGCCGGGATTTTGGCAGGTGCTTGAAGGAGCAGGTTCGAATCCGCTTGTTCTGGAGCCGGATGGTCCGACGCAGGCCCATTCGGCATCGTTTCATAGGGATTCTGGGGAGACTGAGCCGCCGGAGGCCCAGCCACCGATCGCGCCGAAGTCTCGTTCACAGGGGTCAGGGGCCATCGGAATTGCACCGAAATCACGCCTAAGACGGCCATGATCGCAATCAAAGCGGCCGCGCATACAAACACGGCGATTGTAACGGGCATAATCCATGACTGTCTGCTTCCGGCCGCCAACACACTTGTTTGCGCCAAATCCGCAACAGGCGGCGATCCCGCTGTCGAATCGCGGGTTGGCGCCGCTTCCGTCACGCGAACGGAGGCCAGGACATTGGATGGAGGAGCCACGCCGGATTTTGCTTCGGTCTTAATCGTGGAATTGCCTTCACTCGCTTCGGGGGAAGAAGTCGTTGTTGAGGGCGATTTTTTGTTTTCAATCCTTTGGGGGCCGGCGGACACCTGCTCAGTTTCATTTCCCGCCTGGCTTTCAAGGGAACACCAGTGAAGGATGACTCGCCGGGATTCCTCGGGCAGATCGGTAAACTGGAGACCTCCTCCTTTTCCCAATTCGTTCAGCCAGGCAACTCGCGCCGTTGTTTCCAGAACATCATTGCTGCCCGGCAACTTGAACCGGGTGGAAATGACCTGCCCTCTCTCGAGTGGCTGAATCCCCTGGAATGCCATGCCGCCTTCGCCCAGGTTGATTGGAAAACCCCCGTTCCCCGGACCGAAATCGGCGTAAACCAGCGTGTCAATTCTGCGCCGGGAGGAAGTCCTTCTAGGGACATCCCCGCGAGAGGGCTCGGAAATGAAAGGAATTGAAAGCACGAACTCTGACTTTCCCCCTGAAAATCGGTCAAGGACAGACCTAATTTGAAGATTTCAAGCATTTTGGCGTCCAAAATCAATTGAAATCTCCAAGATTGAGAATGGAAGGCAAATGGGATTTCCGGCGCATGGCGCCGTGAAGGAAAACTACACAAAAAGATGAAAATGTGGGAAAAGAAGGGAGCCAAGATGTGCAAACTTTTGCACATCCACTCGGGAGGATGGAGCGAGGAGAATAGGTACTACCTTTCTTGAAAAATAACGAGCGACGGGAATCAATCGTTTGGCTTTTTGGAGTCCTTGGCGTCTTTGTAGCCCTTCTTGGCGACTTCAGCAGAACGCTGGTCGAGGGACGCGCGAGTGAAAAGCTCCCCCGAAAGATTCGTATTATATTTACAGCCTGTCAGGAACGTCTGGGTCAGCTTTTTGTCATTGCGTGAGCGCACAATGCTCAGTGACGTCTTGACGCCGTCGAAGGGAAGATACTGCACATAACTCGTCGTCACTTCCGTGCGTGCGCGCGTTTCCGGATCCTTTGTTACCACAACCCAGCGTAAAGGAAGGTGCGTGTACCTGTCGACAGCCAGCCGCATTTCGCGGTGGTCGCGGTCAGTAAACTCGATCCACTCCGCTTCCTTCATGTCGATTAAATCAGGCCCCGCGTACTGAGCTTCCACGCCGGGTTCATTCATGCGCGACCGCAGCATATTGAACATGCTGGACTTGACCGCCTCGGTGAAGGTATTGATGGCGTCCTCCGGCTGGTCCGATACGCCGGACTTATCCAGCATCCAGCCGTGGTCGCCGTCAAACACGGAAATAATCACGCCGCCGTGCGCGATGGATAGGTCCTCCCCTCCGAGCAGGAACAACGCAATCGTGTTCTGACTCTTGGCGATATATTCCGTACGGTTCTTGTCCGGAAGCACCCACATGTCGCGGAAATTTGTGAAGCCCATGAGTTCGTCATTCGTGCCGAACTGGGCGACTCGGCCGTCGCATTCGGAATCGTGGACGTTCAGGAATGCATCACCGCCGAGGGCAGCGACGACCTGCTGCAACACCTGCTTCGCCTTGGCGGCGCTTTGCTCAGGGAGCATTTCCTGCGCGTCCGCGGGCTTTCCGCATGCCGCCGCCAAGCTCAATATTAGAGCCACACAGAACGCCGCTCGCAGCATCAACCGCACAACCCATCACCTCATTTCTAATTCTTGCGGGTTTCCCACACGGATCGAGGGGGAATTGAATCCGCCCGCTGACGTCACCCTAATACTGAGTACGATTCCCGGAATAAAGGTTGCCAAGCAGGATGGGCGCTTCGCTATTTCGCTGCCTGAGCCTGATGTGCTGCAGACAATAAGTCGCGAAACAGCGCCTGCGCCAGCGCATCCTCCGGCATCCTCTCCGGATGCCATTGCACGCCGACGATCCAGTTCGAATCTTCGGTCCATTCGACCGCCTCAACCACTCCATCCGTCGCGTGCGCCGTGATTCGCAAGCCGCGGCCCAAGTCCAGCACCGATTGATGATGCGAGGAATTGACTTCCGCCCCCGGCGTCCCGGAAAGCGTCAAGACGCGGCCGGGATCGATCCGCACGCCATGGCGAGGATCGGGCGGTTCAGGACGGCCGGGTATTTCGTCGTCGTTGCTGTGACGGATCTTCGACCCCAATTCGCTCGGAATATCCTGAATGAGGCTGCCACCCAGAAAAACATTGAGCGATTGGATCCCGTAGCAGATTGCAAGCACGGGCTTCCCCGCGCCGAGGGCATGTTCCAGCAGCGTGAAATCGGTTCGTTCCCGCGCGGCGTCAGGATTGTCCGAAGCCGGGTGGCGCTTCGCTCCGAAGTGCGCCGGGTCGATGTCCGCGGGGCTGCCGCTTAAGAGAAAGGCATCCAGATTTTCAGCCTGGCGCTTAATTTCTTCTGAACCGGAAGTGAGGGAGAGGAGCACGGGTTCACCGCCGGCTCGCTCCACGGCGCGAAGGTAGTTGTCCATTCGCGTGCGAAGGTTTGCCGCTTCTTCAGCGGCAGTGCGCCACGGCACACCCACACGAGGCCGGGAGAGAGATTGTGTGGTCATGAAAGAATTCATCGTAGCATCGAGCGGCACGAGCGGCAATATGCGCCGGGAGCGCTTTGGACACAGGAGTCACGTAACTGGAGCCACCGTGTCTGGTGAGAGTGTTGCCGGAAACCGCACACCGCGCCCCGCCGACGCCACGCTCTTCCGGAAGGCGAGTAAAATAGGGTCATGGGAAGATGGATGGGAATGATCGGTCTGTTGGCCACGGCCGCGCTCGGCGTCGGCGGCTACGTGTACTATCTGAAGCAAGCCGCGCCTGCCCCCGGGATGGTGGTCACCCAGGAAATCAGCGTGACCGGCGTGAAAACGGACCTGATGTCCATCGCGCAGGCCGAGCGGATGTACTACGCCCAGAACGGCTCCTACACCGACCTCGCAACGCTGGCGTCGAGCGGCGTCATGAACATCACGCGAACCAGCCGTGACGGCTACACCTACTCGGTAGAACCTTCTGAAACGGGCTTCACCGTCACCGCGACCTACACGGCACCGCCTCCGCAAATGCCTGCCGGCGTTGCGCCTCCGCACTTCCCGACGATCACGGTCGATCAAACCATGGAAGTGCACCAGGAAGATTAAGCCGCCACAAGACTACTGCGTGATCGCATATCCTCCAAATCGTTCGAAAATCCGAACTTAAGAATCATGGCTGGAGACCAAATACGGGCGAAGCCTCCTGCGCGGCCTGTGCTAAAATAGCGTGTGGATGCATCCCCACCTCAAATATCTGATTGAGCTGCAAGCCGTTGACCTACGCCTGATCGAAATACGCGAGCGCCTGAGCAAATTCCCGAAACGCCTGGCCGAAGTCGAGGGCCGCGTTACCACCGCGAAGCAGCAAATTGCCGCAGCCAAGGAAGCGCTGACCGCCAGCCTGAAAGAACGCAAAACGTACGAAATGGACGTCGAGCAGTGGAAAGAGCGCGCCAGGAAATACCGCGGCCAAAGCTCTGAAGTCAAGACCAACGAATCCTACAAGGCGCTTCTGCACGAAATCGCGAATGCCGAGGACGAAGTCGCCAAGGCCGAAGACCGGTTGCTTGACCGCATGGTGGCCGGCGAGGAGTACGAGCGCCAGGTGAAGGCGGCGGAGGCCTCCGTAAAACAAATTGAAGCAACCGCTAACCAGGAACGCCAGGCAATCCAGGCGGACTACAACGCCGCGCAGAAGGAACTCGCCGCGGCGGAGGCGGTCCGCGCCGCGGCGGTCGCGGCCGTGCCGGAAGATCTGGTCAGCCATTATGAACGAATCGCGAAACGTCACGGCGGCATCGCGCTGGCCGAAGTCCACGGCGAAAGCTGCGGCCAGTGCGGCGTCCACATCCGGCCGCATGTGATTCAGCAGCTTGAGCGTCCGGGCAACGAGGAGTTTTTCCACTGTGAGACGTGCACGCGCATCCTTTATTACTCAGCTCACAACGAAGCGCAGGCGCCCGCATCGGCCGCTGCCGCAGCAGGTGACCCTCCCGCCGCGCCCGCCCATGAAAGCTAGTCCCCCCACCGCGGGATGTGGCGGCAATCCATGACGAAACACGCGCCGAAATCCAGCGGCCACCTGTTTGCCGAACCCGAATCGCCTTCGGCGCGATCCGAGGGCGCCTACACCGCAAACATCGACGGCGCGGCGCGAGGGAATCCCGGCCCGGCATCTTACGGCGTGGTGATCCGGCGCCCGGACGGGAAGACGGTCGAGTCGCTCGGAAAATATATCGGCCGGCACACGAACAATGTCGCCGAATATTACGCGCTGATCGCGGCGCTCGATTACGCCGCCGCAAATGGGATCAAGCGGCTGCGCGTGCACAGCGATTCGCAGTTGATCGTGAATCAGATGAAGGGCCTCTACAAGGTGAAGCATCCCGACCTGCGCCCGCTGCACGAACGCGCGAAAAAGCAGGCCGCGGGGCTTGAAGCGTTCACGATTCAATACATCCCGCGCGAACAGAATCACGAAGCCGACGCGGCCGCCAACGCCGCGCTCGACAGCACCAGCGGCGTGAAGCCTGCGTTTGCCTCCGAGCCGTCGCGAGGGCGCGACACCGCCCGCGCGGAAACGCGAGCATCGTTTTCCTCGCCGCGCAAGATTCGCGCGCGATTCTGCGATGGAGTGTTAGTTCCGGTAGAGCCGCTAGGATACGGTGAGAACGAAGAGCTGGAAATTACGATTGAACGGCCTGCCCGGCAGTAACTAACTTCCCTGTCATGCACGTCATCGTCATTCTGAGCGAAGCGAAGAATCTCTCCTGGTTTTATGGCAAAGTAGAGAAAGAGGGATTCTTCGGTCGTCCGCCGCGGACGACCTCAGAATGACACACAATAATGGAGTCCAACGGGAAAATTGGCGTCACTTCAGCGCGTACGACCGATACAGCGTATCGCGCTGGGCGGGGATGTATCCGGCGTCGGAAATGATGCGGCGCAACTCGGCTTCGTTGGTGCGGTTGGTGACGCCGGCGGCGAACACCACGTTTTCCTCGATCAAAATGCTGCCCACATCGTCGGCGCCAAACTGCAAGCCCACCTGGCAGACCTTGATACCCGGCGTAAGCCAGCTCGACTGGATGTGATCGATGTTGTCGAGGTAAAGCCGGCTGATGGCCAGCGTCTTCAGATAATCGACCGCGGTGGCTTCGGGAACTTTTTTTCCGAGCGGCGTATTTTCCGGCGCGAACATCCACGGGATAAACGCGGTGAAGCCGCCGGTGTCTTCCTGAATGCGGCGCAGGCGTTCGAGATGATTCACGCGATGGCGATACTCCTCGCCGCAGCCGAACATCATCGTGGCGGTGGTGCGCATGCCGAGCGAGTGCGCGACGCGGTGCATGTCTTCCCATTCGTCGGACGTGCACTTCAGGCGCGAGATGCGCGCGCGGATTTCGTCGTCGAGAATTTCCGCGCCGCCGCCGGGGATCGAGTCGAGCCCCGCGGCCATCAGGCGCGTCGATCGTTTCGCGCACGCTCAGGCCGGAAACTTCCGCGATGCAGCCGATTTCCGGCGCCGAAAAGCAGTGCAGATGAACTTGCGGGAAGCGCTGCTTGAGCGAGCGCAGCAGATTTTCGTAATACTCGATGCGCAGGTCGGGGTGCAGGCCGCCCTGCAGCAGGATGCCGGTGCCGCCCAGCTCGAGCATTTCTTCGATCTTCTTGTAGATCGTCTCGAACGAGAGCAGGTAGCCTTCCTTCGAGCCCAGCGGACGGTAGAACGCGCAGAACGAGCAGTACTCCGTGCAGAAATTCGTGTAGTTGATGTTGCGGTCGATCTGGTAGGTGGCGACGCGCGGGTCCGTTTTTTTCCGGCGCACTTCCATCGCCGCCATGCCGATGCCGATCAGGTCATCGGAGCGGAACAGATCGAGCGCTTCTTGTGGCGATCAGTCCCATGACCGGTGTCAACCTCGAAAATTACGCGTTGTCATTCTGAGGAGTGCCGGACTGACCGGGACGACGAAGAATCTCTCTTTCTTTGGACACTCTCAAATCCCGGAGAGATTCTTCATCCCGGTTTGTACCGGGATTCAGAATGACAACAGAATCGAACCGCTTACCGCGCGATGCTCGCAGTGCCTGCAAATTCGATCTCGCGCGCGCTTGGAATCAAGCCGGCGCTGGCGCACTCCTCATAATAGTACCTGAGGCCCGCCAGGTTTTCCTCGTCGAGCGAGAAATCGATATTCTCGGCCAGATAGCGCTCGAGTTCACGCGGCGGCAGGTTGAGCTTGAGCGCCGCGCCTTCGGCGATTTCGCCGATCCGCGCAAGGCCATAATCGCGGGACGCCTGAAAATCCGCGACGATTTCCGGCGTGATCGCGCCGCGCCGCGCCACCCAGATCGCCAGGACGCACGGGAGTCCGGTCATTTCGCGCCACTGCTGCGCGACATCGTAGATAAACAGCGTCTGGACATTCTGGATGGGCTGCTCGTCTCCGTCGCCGCCGCAGCAGCCGTCGCCTGCGGCACCTTGGCCGTAAGCGCGTCCACTTCAGCCGCAGCGCCAGCGCCGGATCGCCGATGATCAGCGCGGCATCCGCGCGGGCCAGCATTTTTTCGGGATCGGGCGCCGAGTCGATGAATTCCGGCGCGATGTTCCAATGCTGCGGCAGAGCAGCCGCACCAGCCCGACCGTGCTGCGCGAATTGGTGTCCAGACGCGAAGCTGCGAGCCTGCTCGATGGGCACTTTCGAGATGACCAGCAGGCTGCGCACTTCGTTCTTGGCCGCGACCGCCATTCCCGGCAGCGCCACCACGTTTTCCATGCGCTGATACTCGATCGAAGGAATGATGCCCACGTCGACGCGGCCCGCGCGCAGGTCTTCGGCGCACTGCGACGGCACGGCAAACGAAAGATCGTACTTGCCCGCGAGCGGCCCGTCCGTAAAGCCCCAGACCAGCGGCGCGGTGTTCAGGAATTCGACGATGGAGATGCGCAGTTTTCCCATAATCGCTTACGCAAGGGGACAATTCAAATATAGCACATGCGGCATTTTGTAATATTAGGGAGGATCTGCTACCCAGCATTGTTGTACTTGGGTAGGAAGCCCAAGCCACTGTGCTGAACGCAAAATCCAAAGTCGGCGTACCTTTTCGGAGTAAAAGCATCCCTATACTCAACTCTAATTCGGATGCAAACATATAGGCGAAGCTGCCTCAAATCGACGAGTTGTTGTGACCTGCCCCCCAACACCGCACACTTCATAATACGACATCCGGACTATTCACTTGCTCAACGGTGGTGATCCCGTCGCCGCCAGGGCTGTGGGAAAGTGGGAATCCCGCGCCTTCCGCGGGATTCCCAAGCGGAGTGGAAAAGTTGTCTTTACTTTTCCACGCAGCGCCTTTTCCACAGCCCTTCTCTCCGCCCGCTTCCCGCGCAAATTCCTCCGGCGTTCGGTATCCCAGGCTGCTGTGCGGGCGCTCTTCGTTATACTCTCGCTGCCACACTGCGATCTTCTCCCGCGCCTGGAACAGATTCTCAAACCAGCTCACGTTCAAGCACTCCTCCCGCATCCGCCCGTTAAAACTTTCCACCCGTCCGTTCTGCATCGGGCGGCCCGGTTGAATGTGCACCAACTCAATCTTCCGCTCGATGCACCAGGCCAGAAAATGCCGGCTCGTCAGCTCCGGCCCGTTATCGCAGCGAATCGCCTGCGGCACCCCTCGTTCCGTCACAATCCTCTCCAACACCCGCGTCACGCGTCGACTCGCGAAGCTGGTGTCCACTTCCAGTGCCAGGCACTCCCGCGTATACGCGTCCACCACGCTCAGCACCCGGATCGCTCGCCCGCTTTGCACCGCGTCATGCACGAAGTCCAGTGCCCATTCCTGATTCCCTGCGGTGCAGGCTCGTAGCGGCTGTCCGGTGCGCACGCAGTGTTTGCGCTTCTTGCGCCGAATACTCAATCCCGCCTCCCGATACACCCGATGCACGCGCTTGTGATTCACCGTCTCTCCCTTGCGTTGCAGCAAAACATGCAAGCGCCGATAGCCGAACCGCGGCTTCTCCCGCGCCAGTTCCACCAGGCGCGCTCGCAACCCTTCATCGCTGCGCTTGGTCTGGTAGCGGTAACTCGATACCGACATCGTCAGCAGTCGGCAGGCCCGCCGCTGGCTGAAGGCATACTGCTGGCGCACTTGCCCCACAGCCGCCTTCATGACTGCGAGCTCCATCCGTTTTTTCGAATCACCGATTGCAACGCGTCCTTGTCCAAGCTCAGATCCGCCACGAGTTTCTTGAGTCGCCCGTTCTCTTCCCGCAACTGCTTCACTTCTTGCGCCTCGTTTACGTCCATCCCGCCGTATTTCGCTTTCCAAGCGTAGATCGTGTGCTTCGATACTCCCGCTTCCCGCGCCACGTCCTCCGCCTTCCGCCCCGCCTCCACCTGCTTCAGCACGGCGATGATCTCGGCTTCTGTGTGCCTCGTTCTGGACATGCTTGTCCCCCTTTCCGAACTGCGAAATCATACTCAGGTTCGTGCGGATTGGGGGGATCAGGTCAGTTGGTCCGTAATTCCCCTCGTGAGAGGAATATTAATGATGATCGGATCGTGGTTTGGATACAAGACCACGCGATCTGGCGACTTGAAATAATCAGCATCTGAAGTAAAGTCCTCAAAGGGAGGCGGAAGAAGCTGTATCCAGCTTTCGTAGACGAGGTCGTATGCAGGGGACAGTCCTCTGTTAAACACGGAAATTTGCACTCTTGGTGTCGCGCGATCTGCCAGGTCATTGGTAGGATTACCATGGGCCGAAGCAGCGATTTGCGGTCGCTGGCTTTCGATAAAAATCTTGGCGTTAGTGAATGCGGCGTCAGCGGAGCGTCTAGTTTCCCAAGCCTGCCATCCAATGACGAGAAAGGTGACGCTTCCCACTATCACCAGCACCCATTCAGGAGATGCATACCAGCGTGATACTATGCTGGTCCCAAATCCAGACACGACGAACGCGGTAATTAGAGAGCATTCCACGATAGCGATACTCTAACATGCTGTAGTTTAGTGCCGACAATTCCAATTTATCACTCCACTTCCAAATCTGTTTAGTGTCTAATTATCCCCTCATCTTGACACAATTGATGACACAGCTGCACCGTCGCGGCCAGCACGGAACCTGAAGCTACCGTCCGGCGGTCGTCATCGTTGAAGCAATCGGCTCAGGGAAGATTGGCGACCTGGCGTGCCGAGCCGGTGAGTTGGAGGACGTGCAGGCCGGTGTTGGCGCGGTCGGTGATGTAAATATAGCCGCGGTCATCGACTTCGACGTTGTTGGTCTGGATCGCCGTATGGCATCGCTCGTCCGCGCCCTTGCCGACGCAGCGCTTGTCGGTTTTGTCGGTGATGGCCGGGATGTAGTAGGCGATTTCCTTGGGATGGTACGGATCGCGAATATCGAGGGCGCGCACGCCGGCGCTGAAGTGCGCCACGAAGAGCACCTTCTTGTAGTAGATCGGCGTCATGTTTTCGTTGGTAGAATGCGTTCCGTAGCGCCCGCCGGCGGCGCAGAAGTCCCGACTCGCCTCAGGAACCGTCCAGGTGGAGACGCCCAAAGGGTCGGATTCCGTGGTGATGTCGAAGATATGCAGCATCTGCCGGTGCCCCTGACAATCGTTCGGTCCGGTTTCGCCGACAACCGCAAGAAAGTCTCTTACCTTGCCAAACTTATCCTTGGAGAACTCCGGCAGGTCCATCTGGAGCAGCGGGAAGGCCGTGTGCGCGCCTACGTCCGGCGGAAGGTTGACACGGCCAATCACCGGGTAGCGCAGGTTTTCCTCGGTGGGTTCCTTCGGTCCGGTCAGGAGTTTTTCCCGGTCCACGATTTCAAAGATGCCATCGTTGCCGCTCTCGAAGGCGAAATAGACGCGGTTGCCTTTGGGTCCCGTCGAGATGGGGCCGTGCAGGCGTCCGGGCAGCGGACCGGTCGAGCCCGGCTGCTGTCCCGGCAGGCCGAAATCGCGGATGAACGCGGGCTTCGCCGGATCGCTCAGGTCGTAGATCATCGTCATGCGGACGGTGCGCCAGCCGGGCGCGCCACCGACCAGGTAAGCGATGCCGGTGTCGCATTCCCACCAATTCTTGTGCGAGTCGCGGAGGCCGTCGACAATCACTTCCATGCGAGTCGGCTTCGCCGGATCGGTAACGTCCCACATTTCGTCGGCGACGTTCCCATAATTGCGAAGCAGATAGAATTTGTTCTTTTCGCCGTGGGGCAATTGGCTGCCGGCGCAAACGCGCACCATCTGCGCGCCTCCGGATTCGGAGCCTCCGCCTCCGGGTGTCACCGCCCCCTTCACCGTTTCGCCCGGAATATGAAACAGGTACTTGGGGTGCTTCGGATCGGTGACGTCAACGACAGACGTTCCGTTCGCCTCCATCTCGCCGGTCAGGGGATTCAATGCGGAGCCGCCATGGTGCCCGATATAGGCGATCCAGCGGTCGCCCTGTTTCTCGATGACGGGCTGGTAGGCGCTGCGGGCCTGCAGGTCGTTGTACCCGACCAGCTCCATGTTGCTCTTTTCCGGAACCTTTTGCGCTGCGGTGGGAGGCACGTCGGTCTGCGCGCCTGCCGGCACCGCGAGAAAAGCGGAAAGCATCCAGCCAAGCGCGAGTAGTCCGGGGCCTGCAACCGAAGACTTTTTCCAGTTCATGCTTCCTCCTACGTCCGCAGGTGAGTTCTATAAATTTTCCGAGCGCACCAGACACTCAAACCCTATCCTCGAGGCCCTCCGGGGCAGGTGGCATTGCCGCCCTTGCAATCGTTGGCGATATGCTCGGGCAATCCCCAGCCAGCGACTTCGACGCGCATGCCGTCAGGGTCCGCGATGGTCCATGCCAGCTTGGAGTCCGGTTTGGGATCGAAGCCTCGACGCTTCAATTCGGCTTCCACTTTCGCCTGGTCATAATTTTCGACCACGAATGCGAAGTGATTGCAGTAGGGCTTATCGCCTGGATTGGCGGTCTTCCGGAGGTACAAGGTGTTTCTGCCAAATCTGAGAAAAACTTCGGGATCCGGCGCGGGTTTGTCGTAAATCACTTTCATTCCGTACATCCCCGAATAAAATTCCCGCTCCTTGGGGATATCGGCTTCCGGCACATTCAGAACAACGTGACTATAGGAAGTCGCCTTGAAACTCCTGCTGTTTGCCTTGGGCATGGAGCTGAGGTTTTTGAGACCAGACTCCCATCCTGCCTTGCACGCGTCCGATGTCGCATCCTCGCAAGGCGAGGCGGCTCCGGGATACATCGCTTTGTCCTTGATGGGAACCCAGGTATTGAGCATGTAACCTGCCGGGTCAAGCGCGCTCCAGCCGATCGAGCCGTCCGGGCGGATATTTGCAAGGCTGCGGCGCTCCATTTCGGCCTTCATGGCGGCTTTCTGCTCGGCAAAGTTCGCAGTCCCAAACGCGAAGTGACCGACTCCGGGCTTGGCATTGGGATTGGAGATCTGGGTGATGTACATGCCATTCGGCTCGTTTTCACTGCCGAATTCGAGGGCGCACATCTTGCCGTTGTCCCACACCACGCGCATCCCAAACAAATCCACGTACCAGTCGCGGCTCTTGACGTAGTCGGTGGTAGCTAACGACAGATGGTTGATGGTAACCACCGGGAAGGATTTACCTTCATCCGGAATTGCGCCGGCAAGCACCGTGGCGGCTTCGCGCGGGAGAGCGCTTGCGGCAAACGCGGTCGCAGCGGCGAGGCCAACGCTCCGGATAATTTGCCGCCGATCTATTCTTATGCTTTCCGATTTCGCGAGCAGGCCCGCTTCTAACTTTCCCATTGGTTGCCCTCCACAAGATTGACCCGACCGGATTGGGGCAGTCGTCGATTCGCCAGGGATTTTCGTTCGTAAACGCCCGGATGGGCACACTTATACACCCGAAAAGTTACCGAGTGAACTACATTATTTTTGTCGCCGCGCGCATCGGGGACGCGGCAGACGGGAGAGCAAACGGCTTGATTTCTGGGAAACGAGGAAGCAATCAGGCCATTGCTTCATTAGAGCGTGAGGGCATATTTGAATGGCCTGATACCGCTGCTCTTCCAGAAGTAGGCCAGGATGATCACGCTGGCGACGGCCGCATAGGCGCACCACAGGGAAGTGAATGCATATCGCTTGAACGCCATCACGGCCAGCAAAATTGCCAGATTAGCCACACCGAAGATAACCATATCCTTTATCTTCGAGAACAGAAGCGAACCGCATGTAGCGATGACGTACAGAACCGCAATGAATGTATTGTTCGTTGCGGGATTGATGTACACGATGCTGTTGCCCCGGATAAAAATCTGCATCGGATACGCGATCAGTGCCCACAGGATATAGAGAGCCGTCAAGGCTCCGATGACAAGAAACGGCAGCATGCGTCGGCGGCTTTTGATGTTTGGCTCAAACAGAAGCACGCTCAGCGGCAACAGGAACGGTAGGAGGCCTTGGGCGTACAGCATGAAGGCCGCACCCATGTCGTGCGTAACCTGTGGCGAGAGGATTCCGTCGAGCCCGAGCCAGACGAACCCCTCGGTGAACTGGTGAATGGCGAAGAGTGCGGGGAGCGACGCAAAGAGAAGCTCGCGCCGGTGTTTCACTTTCGTCAAGGTCAAAACCCCGATTCCACCCAACACTCCGCTGCCTGTAAAATTCGCGACCGCTGAAAAGCACATGTGTGGCGCTCCTCCGTCGTGGTTTCGCGAACATAGTCACTTGAAATCAAGTTTCCTTCAAGTGTTATCAATCCTGGAGAATTGATCGGGGTGCGCGGACTGGAAAGCACGCACCCGCGGCATTTACTTTCCATCCTCTTGACATGATTGATGACAAAGTAGTAGCGTCCCGGTCAGCGTGGAACTGGAAGCTTCCCTCGACTGGCTGTCGCTGTCGATGACGCCGGGCCTTGGCTCGCGCCTGGCGGGAAAACTTCTGCGCCAATTCGGATCGCCCCAGGAAATCTTTCGCGCGTCCCTGACCGAGCTCGAAGCGTGCAGGCTGCCTTCGGCTCCCGCGCGAGCCATCCAGTCGCGAAGCGCGCACAAGGACGCCGAGGCGGAACTCGCCAAGGTCCGCAAGCTCGGCTGCCGGCTGCTGAATTGGGACGAGCCGGAGTATCCGCAGCGGCTGCTCGAAATCTACGATCCGCCTCCGCTGCTGTACGTGCGCGGAGACGCGGGCGTGCTGAACCGGCACTCGATCTCCATGGTGGGCACGCGGCGGCCAACTCCCTACGGCAATCAGGTGGCGGAGCGGCTCGGGCGGGACCTCGCCGAGCGCGGCCTGACCATCGTCAGCGGGATGGCGCGGGGCATCGACAGCTCGGCGCATCAGGGCGCGTGCAAGGCGATCGCACGGCGCGACCGTCGGCGTGCTGGGCACCGGCGTGGACGTCGTCTACCCGAAGGAAAACAAGAAGCTTTTCGCCGAGGTCGAAAAGCGCGGCGCGTTGATCAGCGAATTTCCGCTGGGAACGCATCCCGCGCCGGAGAATTTCCCGGTGCGCAACCGCGTCGTCGCCGGGATGTCGCTGGGGATCGTGGTCGTGCAGGGCGCGCAGTATTCCGGTTCGCTGATCACCGCGCGGCTGGGGATGGAGTTTGGCCGCGAGGTCTACGGAGTTCCCGGAAACATCACGGCCGACGTCAGCTTTGCGCCCAATCAATTGATCAAGCAGGGCGCCAAGCTGGTGACGTCCTGGGAAGACGTGGTCGAGGAGCTGCCCACCGAAATCCGCGCCGAGTTGTTCCCGGTCGAGAAAACAACGGGCGCCGAGCGCGCATCTCTATTCGAGAACGCGCTTTCTCCGCTGGAGAAAAAGGTCTTCGGGCTGCTGAGCGTGGACGAATCGATTCATGTGGATGAGCTCGTCGAAAAGGCGGAATTGACGTCTTCGGAGGTTCTCGCGGCGCTCTGCGAAATGGAAATGAAGGGGATCGTGCGGCAGATGCCGGGCAAGCAATTCGTGAAAGTGCTGTTGTAATCGGTGAGATTGCTTGATGGGTGCCGCACTCTTCACGATTTTTGTGAAGGGTGCGGGGTTGCGTAACGGACTGGGATGGCTCCGCGGGAAAAATCGAATTGACGATCAGAAAACCCGCACCCTTGCAGAAACCGCAAGAGTGCGGCACCCGAAGTTCCAGAGCCAATTGTCCCAGCGACGCCGTCTGCTTTTTCCTCCATCTCACTGAAAACTCTCATCCTAAGAGCGATGTGCCAAACCATATAGAATCGAAAACGACACAACCTGCATCTATCATCGTTGACAAACGAGGGACTTGGGGGCCACGCTTAGGAAACAGAAAGGAAACAACGCTTCCCTCGGGAGGCGTTTCGGTCTACAAGAGCAGACATGGGAAGATCATTAGTCATCGTCGAATCGCCCGCAAAGGCGAAGACGATCAACAAGTATCTTGGACGCAACTATTCGGTCAAGGCGTCGTACGGGCACGTCATGGACCTGCCCAGGAAGGTGCTGGGCATTGATATTGCCCACGGCTTCGAGCCGACATATGAAGTCAGCCCGGGCAAGACCGCCGTCGTGACGGCGCTGCAAAAAGCCGCCTCGACCGCCGATGCCGTCTATCTGGCGGGCGATCCGGACCGCGAAGGGGAAGCAATTTGCGCGCATCTGGCCGACATTTTGAGCGGGCCGAAACTGGAATTCCCCGAAGAGGGAGAAAAGCCAGGAAGAGACCGACGGAGAACGGCAAGAAGGGCAAAAAGAAGGCCAAGAAACCGGTCAAAGAAAGCGGTTGCGAAGGGGCAAACCCGTCATTGCCCGGAAGAATATCTATCCGCGTGATGTTCAACGAGATCACGCCGAAGGCAATCAAGGCCGCGTTCGAGCATCCCGGCGAAATCAACGAGAATCTGGTGGACGCGCAACAAGCGCGCCGCGTGCTGGACCGCCTGGTGGGCTACAAGATATCGCCGCTGCTGTGGGACAAGGTGCGCCGCGGGCTCTCCGCCGGACGCGTGCAGACCGTGGCCCTGCGCCTGATCGTGGACCGCGAGATGGAAATTCGCGCCTTCATCCCCGTGGAATATTGGACCATCCACGCGCTTCTGGCCGCGGGCGAGCCGCCTGTTTTTGAAGCGAAACTCACAAAGTTTAAAGGCGAGGACATCGAGGTCCACACGCCAGGCGGAGGCGGACGCCGTCGTCGCCGCGACGCAACTGGCCGCCTGGAAGGTCGCCAGCGTCACGCAGAAGGAAAAACGCCGCAATCGCGCCGCCGCCATTCACGACTTCGAAGCTCCAGCAAGCCGCCTACAACCGCCTGCGCTATACCGCCAAGCGCACCATGTCTCTGGCGCAACGCCTCTATGAAGGCGTCGAGCTGGGACCGGAAGGTTCGGTCGCGCTGATCACCTACATGCGCACGGACTCGGTGCGCGTTTCAAACGATGCGCTCGAACAGGTTCGCGGCCTGATCGGATCCAAATACGGCCAGACGTACTTGCCGGAGAAGCCGAATTTCTACAAGTCCAAGAAGGACGCGCAGGAAGCCCACGAAGCCGTGCGGCCGACCGACGCTTCCCGCACTCCCGAGGATGTAAGGCCGTTCCTGAGCGAAGATCTGTTCAAGCTGTACCAGCTCATCTGGCAGCGGTTTGTCGCTTCGCAGATGGTGCCGGCGATCTTTGACCAGACGACGATCGACATCGCGGCTGGCCGATTACACGTTTCGCGCTACCGGTTCGGTGCAGAAGTTCGATGGCTACCTGGCCGTGTATCAGGTATCCGCTGATGATGACGAGGATGCGGACGGCAGATGCGAGCAAGGCTTTGCTGCCTCCGGTCGCCGAGGGTCGAAACGCTGCGTCTTGAAACCCTGCGCCCCGAGCAGCATTTTACCGAGCCGCCGCCGCGCTACAACGACGCCACGCTGGTGAAGGAGCTGGAAGAAAAAGGGCATCGGCCGCCCCTCCACCTATGCCTCGATCATTTCCACGATCGTCGACCGGGAATATGTCACGAAGGACCAGGGACGATTTTCTCCCACGATGCTCGGCGAAAAAGTGAGCGTCCTGCTGGTCAAGAGTTTTGAGGATATCTTCGACGTGGGTTTCACCGCTCGCATGGAAGAGGAGCTCGACGAGATTGAGGAAGGCAAGCTTCCGTGGAAGAAATCCGTCAAGGAATTCTACGGCCGCTTCGAGCAGGACCTCGAACAAGCCAAGGGCGAGATGGAGTCCTACAAGGCGGGCATTCCCACCGGGCAGAAATGCGAGAAGTGCGGGCAAGGCGAACTTCTCGAACGCATCAGCCGCCATGGATTTTTCCTGGGCTGCTCGCGCTATCCGGATTGCGATTTCATCCGCGATCTCTCTCCCGAACTGCCCGCCGAGGGCGCCGACGGAGAAGTGAAGGTCGAAACTTGCGACAACTGCGGCCGCGAAATGGTGATCAAACGCGGCCGGTGGGGAATGTTTCTGGCCTGCACAGGCTATCCCGATTGCAAGACGACGCGCCGCTTGAAAGCCGGAACGCGCAAGGCCCTGCAGCCGGATGAGTTGCTGGATGAAAAGTGTCCCGAGTGCGGTTCGCAACTGGTCAAGAAACACGGCCAGTACGGGGAATTCATCGGCTGCACGGCCTATCCGAAGTGCAAATTCATCCGCTCGAAAACACTGGGCATCAAATGCCCGAAATGCGAGACCGGCGAACTGGTGGAGCGCGTGGCCAAGAAAGGGCGGCGGCGCGTTTTTTACGGCTGCAACAAATATCCCGAGTGCGACTTCACCACCCCGCACCAGCCCATTGCCGAGCCGTGCCCAAAGTGCGGCGCGCTGTTTATTGTCGAGAAACGTGGTAAGCTAGGCACGATACGTGCCTGCTTGAAGGAAGGTTGTGACTGGGAGGCTGCGGCGCCGGCCCCACCCCCGGCTGTGGCGACTCCCGAACCAGTGGGTTCCTTTAAGGCATGATCAGGGGTTTGTCTCGTCTTTTCACAAGATGGAATGTGGATTTTCGGCCCTGAGCGCTTCGGCGACTCCGAATTCGAGACGAACCTGCGGGATGCGTCAAAGAATCTCTGAAAGTAGCTCAGGGGTGGGGGCATGAAATCCGCTGTACATCAATTTCTGAATTACCTTCGTTCCGTCCGCAATGCATCCCCGCATACCCTGCGCAGCTATGAAAGTGACCTGGGCCAGTTTCTTGCATTTCTGACCCCCCCGGGCGCCGAAACGCCGCCCCTTCAGGACATCACGCACCTCCTGATTCGCGAATTTGTGGCGCACTTGCACGATCACAATCTGGAAAAATCCTCGATTGCCCGCAAGCTGGCCGCGATCCGGTCCTTTTTCAAGTTTGCCGTGCGGGAAGGACTGGTCAAGCGGAATCCCGCGCGCATGGTCGCGACTCCCAAGCTGCCGAAAAGGAATACCAGTCGGTTCTGAGCGCCGAGGATTTGAACACGTTTCTGGATGGCGTGGTGGCAAGGCCAGCGAGTGCCTTCCTCGCGCCGCAAGCGCCCGGGCGCAAGGAAGAGAGTTTGCTGCTGGTCAAGCGCGACCGGGCGATTCTCGAGCTTCTTTATGCTTCCGGACTGCGCGTCAGCGAGCTGACCGGCCTGAACCTTGCCGACATGGATCGGAAGGAGCAAATGCTGCGCGTGCGCGGCAAAGGGAGCAAGGAACGCATCGTTCCCTACGGCGGCAAAGCGGAGCAGGCGCTCGAAGCCTACGGCCCGGTCCGCGAAGATATCCTGCGCAAGGCCGGGAGCCGGGGCGATCATCAGGCCGTGTTTCTCAATCAACTCGGTACGCGGCTGACTTCGCGGTCCGTGGCGCGCATCGTGAAAAAATATGTGCGGCTGATCAACGTCAATTGGGATTTGCATCCGCACTCGTTGAGGCACGCGTTCGCCACGCACCTGCTCGCCGACGGCGCGGACCTTCGCGCGATTCAGGAACTGCTGGGCCACTCCTCGCTATCGACCACGCAGCGCTATACACACGCTTCCATACGCCAGCTTCTCGAAGTCTACGACAAGGCCCATCCCCGCGCGTAATCTCCCCGCGGAGGGCAAGCCGGCCATTTCGATTTGATTTATTTAGCGGCGACGATTTCCGAATCTCTGACGCGCCTCGGGCGGAAGAAAAAGCTGACGTGCCGCGCGCTGCACTGGCGGCAACGGAACGGGCGCAGAAGCAAGGGAATCATGATGGTCCATTCCAGCAGGCCCCGCCGATGGGAGCGCAGGACATCCTTGCATCCGCAAAGCGGGCATCGTCTTGCGCCTACCAAAAGCGAAATCGCGTGCGTTCTGCGCCATCAAACTCAGATGATCCCGGTAGAATGTTACTCTAGCGGACTGCCGGCAGAAAAGTGCGAACAACTTGCTATCACTAACAAGTGATTCTACCCAGGGTGGTGCATCCCGAATCCGTCCCGGTCCGGCGGGGACTCTTCAATTGAGGTCGCGCGAAAGCATCAGCTTGAAGGTCAATTTGTCGGCCCCGGGGGTCACGCCCACACCAACGCCTGTTTCGATACTCAGAACCTTGCTGGAGCGGTCCATGACGGCCCAGACCTCGTGGAATTGTTGGTCTCCCGGAAGGAATTTGCGCAAGGGCCCGCAGTCGGCATACTCCTCGATGGCCGCGGCCCATCTGTCATTCACGTTATAGGCGATGCGGGTTGCGGGAACGAATTCAAGATTTCCAAAACCGCCGCTATAATCTGTGTCCACGATCGGATTGAAGACAATGTCCACCGGATGCAGGTGCAATCCGACGATCGGCCGAACCTCTGAAGTAATGCGCCTGGACTCCCAATAGGTGTAATTGACGCTGAATTCGAAATTCACGCCGTAGAAAAACGTGTGATCGGGGGCGTGCGGCCGGACGAACAGTTCGCGAATCTTAAAGCCGTTGAGCGTCCCGCCGCGGTTCTCGGAGTAGGCGGTGTATACAGGAAAATAAAGTCCCTGCTCGAACCAATCGGTTACGCCATAAGCCCATTCGACCGCGCCGTTGACCGAGTGGTTAGGAATGATGCCGCCGGGGAAATCGGGAGTCTTCCGCCCGATGGGCGTGAAATTACTGTGCACCATGATGTTGAACTTTCCCTGGTCCTCAATCTCAGCATCGTAGACCTGGATCTCGTCGGTTTGGGCGAAAGCCGCTTTGGGGATTGCAATTAGCGGTACAGCGAGCATCGCAAGGCCGAACGCTTTAACTTTCCCGATCTTTTTTATTTTGGCGAACAATCTATGAATCATCGGAGGCACGATTGGAATTCCCCTTGAGTGATTTGGAACACGGAGCGTAACGCAGTCGCTTTCACACTTCAACCGCTTTCGAGCCGGCTTGTGGCTTGAACGGCCCGTAGCCATAATGATCTCCAGCTACCGGCCTATTTTCCAAACAAGGGGGTATGCAATGCCAGTGCAACGCCTAGTGGAATATGCGGATGCAAGCCCGGAAGTGCGCGCTATCTATGACGACATCATGGCCACGCGCAAAACGGACTGGATCAATAATTTCTGGAAAGCGCTCGCGAATGATCCCGCGACACTCGAACGCACCTGGGATTCGATCAAGCAGGTCATGGCGCCCGGCGCGCTGGACACGCTGACCAAGGAAATGCTGTATATCGCCGTGAGCGTCTCGAACCAATGCCCGTACTGTATTAGCTCGCACACCGCGTCGGCTCGAAAAAAGGGCATGACGGACGCCATGTTCCATGAATTGATGGCCGTAGTTGGCATGGCGAATGAGACCAATCGCCTTGCCGCCGGATACCAGGTCGAGATCGACGAGCAATTCAAAAATCCGTGAGGGTGACCCTCCGAGCGTTCGCAACCCCCGTTATGAAAGAGGCTATCCGGATGGAAGTCCGCCTCGGTATTCTCCACCCGCCAGAGCTTTACCAGAGCGGCATGAAAGCCAGCTACTGCTAAGACGACCAGGGACACCCGGTCGATTTCACATTTGCTTGAAATATACCTGCAGGAGTTTGGATTCTGTCTGAGGGGAATTTCCAAGTCAAGACGCAGGATGTGCCCAAGAAACGCTCGTTTCGATAGCTGAGATTAGAGCTCTCCCAGACGAACGAACTGCAGGCGAGCCTTGGCGCCATCAATTGAGTGAAACTTGAAGCGATATCGAAGTTTGATGGCAGATCGCCCTTGCCGCTCCCCGATTGCTAAAGTAAGATCACCGATGCTGTGTGGCAACCGAATACCCCCCAGAGACGACTGATTTGGACGTTGGCCGTGGTATTGATCCTCTTATGGCCTAGCCAGCAGAGTCGCAGTCTAGGCATCAAGATCGCGAGCTGGCTGGCCGACCCGATCCACACGCTGCCGCAGCAACCTGGCCCGCTCGCCATGGAAGACGAGGATGACATTGCGGCATTGACAGCTCATGATGACCAGGAGGCCGAGTACGATCGGGCGTATGCGAGCTCCGCTCTGACACGCCTTCGCATCCGCCTGCGGGACATGCAAGAGCCGTTCGACCCTTCCACGGAACAGCAAGTGCTGGGTGCGATCGCACTGTTGACCGCCTTACTAATTTGGAGGCTTGGCTCCTGACGGGATTTCCTCTCCCGCCGCCGGGCCGCGCGCCCCAGACCCAAATGCATAGCCAATGTCTTTGCCCGCTTCGGACTCACACATTTCAGCTCTTCTAGGAGGCAACGAGGTATCCTTCCTATTCCCGGCTTTGCCACTTGATTGACACCCCCAACAGCGGTTGTTAGATTGATTGTTTCTGTTGTGAGGAGCGAAAGACACTGAGAAAGCGGCCGCATATCCGAAGTCTTCTGCTGATACTGGTCTCCCTGCTGGCAACGGGATGCGTGACCATCAGCCGAAAGCACAAAGTCGAAAAGGAAGAAATCCGGCCGCAACTTGATTCGAACGAAGAGGACCTGCTCGCCAAATACAACGAGCAGGCGCGAGCCGTCCAAACCATTCAGGCCACGGTCGACCTGATTCCCAGCACGGGGACAACCTATAGCGGCGTCATTGAGGAATACCACGACGTAACCGGTTTCATCCTGGCCCAGCGGCCGGCCATGGTACGCGTGATCGGACAGGCTCCGGTGGTCGCAAAAAATATCTTCGACATGGTCAGCGATGGGAAGGAATTCCGCATTTATATTCCGTCGAAAAACTCATTTCTCGTCGGGCCTACGTCGCTCTCGCGCCCTTCGAGTAAACCGATCGAAAACCTGCGGCCGAATCATATCGTGGAGGCGTTGTTCTGGCCGGAATTGCCGGATGAGGCGAAAGTGCTGTTTGAACAATTTGATTACGACCCGGGACGATATTATATCCTTACACTGCTGCGCGATCGGGAGGGAGGGAAGCTCGAAATCGCCCGAACCGTCTGGTACGACCGCGCCGATCTGCAGGTCTCTCGCGTGCAGATTTTTGGGGAAGGGGGCCGGCTCGATTCCGACATTGTCTATTCGAATTGGCAGCCTGCCGACGCAACTCTCACTTCCGGTGGCGCATCCGCAGCCACGCAGATCGCCTACCCTCGCGATATCCGGATCTGGCGTCCGCAGGATGATTACAAACTGGAGATCAACATCCTAAAAGTCACGCTCAACGAAGCCATTTCACCTGACCGGTTCGACCTGCCTCAACCGCAGGGAACCGACCTTGTGCGCGTGGGCGAGGAAACGCCGGGGGCACAGAAATGATCTGGCAGTTGATTGTGAACAACGTGCTGCACCGGCCGATCCGAACGATCGTCAGTGTGATCGCCGTTGGGATGGAAGTTGCGCTGGTCATCCTGATCGTTGGACTCACCAGCGGGCTGCTGCAGGAAACGGCCAAGCGAATCGAAGGCATTGGCGCGGACATCATGCTTCAGCCGCCGTCGGCATCCGTCTTTCTGGCGTTCAGCGGAGCGCCCATGCCGATCAAGATCGCGGACAAATTGCGCGAGTTGAAGTATGTGCAAGCCGTGGCGCCCGTCCTGTTGCAATTCAGTTCGTCGGGCACCGTGGATGTGATTTACGGAATTGATCCGCAATCGTTTCGCGAAGTTTCGGGGGGATTCGTGTTCCTGGAAGGGCACGATCTCGAAGCCCCCAACGACATCCTGGTTGACGATTGGGCCGCAAAGGCCAAGAACCTGAAGGCGGGGGACACGTTCGGCCTGCTGGACCATGATTTTCACGTCGCTGGAATCGTGGAACACGGCAAAGGCGCGCGCATGTTCGTGCCCATCGCAACTTTGCAGGACCTTTCCGGTGCGCGGGATAAGGCATCTATTTTCTTCATCAAGCTGACTCGTTCCGACCACACCCAGGCCGTGATGGACGTAATGCGTCCGCTTTTTCCCGGCTACGAAATGCGGCCGCTCAAGGACTTTCTTTCCATGATGAGTTCCTCGAACCTGCCCGGCCTCGACGCATTTATCGAGAGCATGATCGCCCTGGCTGTCTCCATCGGTTTTCTCGTGATTCTGCTCTCCATGTACACGACGGTGATCGAAAGGACGCGCGATATCGGAGTACTGAAATCCATTGGCGCGTCCAAGGGATACATCCTCCTCTCGTTGCTCGGCGAGGCAGGTTTGATTTGCCTGATCGGCATCATCCTGGGCATTGGGATCAGCTTTGTCGGCCGTTGGTTGTTCGTTTCAACGTACCCAACCCTGTCGATTCTGATTACCACGAGTTGGGTCGTGCGCTCCGCGTTGATCGCCGTCGCCGGAGGATTGCTCGGCGCCACTTATCCGGCATGGCTGGCGAGCCGCAAGGACGCGATTGAAGCCTTGTCGTACGATTGAGCTCAATTGGGAAGTTGACTCCATCGTTGGGTTCGAATCGTTACCGACTGTGGAAAATGCGGTTCATTGAACTGGGCGTAAGTTTCGCCAGTTCATATCGATACCCCGCGGCGTCCCATTTGCACTATTTTCCGCGTCAGGGCGCGATGTGCTGAGGGCACCGTGCATCTGATCGTTCGTTGCGCATGACGGCACGAAGCAGTTAGCTGCATCAGCCCCCCTTCATTAGAGATGTCCCTTCCGCAGAGCTGGAGTTTCTATACCTGAGGTGTGCTGATATGAGATCAATTTCTACCCACTTGTTCCGTGGGGTTCGATTACCTGTCCGTCTGAGCAGAGATCGCAAAACCGAATCTGCCAGCAGTTATGCAGGAGGTCGCCGTGACTAAGAAACACAGAGGGGGACGACGGCCTCGGCATCCGAGACATGGGCGGGGGCCGGGAAAAATAAGAAATCTTACATTTAACCAGTTTCCTCGTCATTTGGCATCTCTCGTCAGAGGGGTATATTCGCGGGTGGCAAAGCAGCTTGGCCTCGATCCCTCCTATGTCAGCCGTGTGGCTCGGGGGAAGCGTCAATCGGAGTCCGTCGATCGAGCGTTGAGACGCGAATTGAGCAAGATCGTCGACCAAATCCTCAAATTGCATAAAAAAACAGGACGGAAGGCAGTTGGAAAAACTGCACGCCGGAAAAGCAGGAAAAAGATTGCAAGGGCAAAACCGAAGTGATTTGACATCGACTGGCAACGGTCCAGTCGGCTCCTCCCCATTCACCGGGCCGCGCACCCCAAAAACAAATACAAATCCAACTCCTTCACCCGCTTCGGACTCCTGCACCTCAATTTCGCCAGGGGAATACGATGAACCTTTCCAATTCCACCGCCATCTTCGCATTGACGGTGGGCTTAACCATCCGTATAATAAGGGTTTCCGATTTGCATCTGGAGGGGCGATGTACGCCGTCATTCGAAGTGGAAGCAAGCAGTATCGTGTAACGCCGGGGGACACCGTGAAGGTGGAAACCCTGCCCGGCAAGGTAGGCGGCAAGATAACTTTTTCCGATGTTCTGGCCGTGGGCACCGACGAAAAGAAACTTCTGACAGGGGCGGATGCCGCCAAGGCCAAAGTCACGGGCAAGATCGTTGCCCAGGGACGTCATCCCAAACTTACGGTATACAAGTTTCGGCCGACCAAGCAGTACAAGATTGTGCGCGGCCACCGGCAAAATTATACGGCGGTGGAAGTCAGCGGGATTGAGATCTAAAGGGCTCTAGAGAGCTCCAAAGGGAATAATTATGGCTCATAAGAAAGGTGGCGGCTCCTCGGTAAACGGCCGCAACTCGCAGGGACAGCGGCTGGGCGTCAAACGGTTCGGCGGCGAGCTGGTTCATGCGGGAACGATTTTGATTCGCCAGCGCGGCACGCGCCACAAGCCCGGTCTGAACGTGGGCCGAGGCAAGGACGATACGCTCTTCGCGCTCATCAGCGGCGTGGTGCTGTTTCAGGACAAGGGCCAGGACGGCCGCTACATCAGCGTCTTGCCGCCGGAGCAGGCTGCGTCCGCAAAGGCCGAGCCCGCTGCGTCGCCGGCGAATTAACCCGGAGTGAGACTGTAAAGCGTTCCGTCCCGCACGCGGGAGGGGGCGCTTTTTTATTTTTGTTCAGCATCCAACGTAATTTGCGGAAATGGAAATTAAGTGTTTGCAGATGAAGCCAAAATCTACGTGAAGGCCGGAGACGGAGGGAACGGCTGCGTTGCTTTTCGGCGGGAAAAATTCGTGCCGCGAGGCGGACCCTCTGGCGGCGACGGCGGCAACGGCGGCAGCATCTATCTCGAGGCCAATCCGCACGATAATACCCTGCTGCGTTACCGCTATAATCGCGAGTTCAAAGCCGACCGCGGCCGCCACGGGGAAGGCTCGAACTGCACGGGTCATGCCGGCGCGGACATGGTTCTGTTCGTCCCGGTAGGCACCGTGGTCACGGATTCCGACAGCGGCGAGCAACTCGCCGATTTGACCACGCCGGGCCAGCGCATATTGCTGGCGAAGGGCGGGCACGGCGGGCGCGGCAACCAGCACTTCGCCAAGCCCTGGCATCAGGCCCCGCGCGAATCCGAGGAAGGGCAGCCCGGCCAGGAACGCCATCTTCACTTTGAATTGAAATTGCTGGCGGATGTGGGCCTGGTCGGTTTTCCAAACGCGGGCAAGTCCACCTTGATCTCGCGCATTTCCGCAGCGCGTCCGAAAATTGCCGATTATCCGTTTACCACGCTCGAACCGGGACTCGGCGTCGTCTCCGCCGACGGAGCGCCCGGAAAGTCCATGGGCCGGTCGTTTGTCGTCGCCGATCTGCCCGGCCTGATTGAAGGGGCGCACACAGGAGTGGGACTGGGCATCCGATTCCTGCGCCACATCGAACGCACGCGCCTGGTCGCGCATTTGATCGACACCAGCGACGCCTCCGACCGCGATCCGGTGCACGACTTCGAGGTGATTTCCGGGGAGCTGGCCGCGTTCAGCGAGAAACTTGCCGCGAAGCCCGTGATCGTCGTCGCCACGAAACTGGACGCGACCACCGACCGCATGCGCCTCGAAAAACTTCGCGACTTCTGCGATCGGCGCGGACTTGAGTTCCACGCCATATCTTCCGCATCCGGCGAAGGAATCCCGCAACTGGTTCGCGCCATGGCGGACGCGCTCGACCGCCTGGCTCCTCGCGAAGCGCCGGAAGATCCGGCCGACCAGGCGGAGACGGACGAGAACGCCTCCCCCGCGGTCGCGCGCCGTGGCGACATCGTCCCGGAGGAGAATTGAGCGTTTCGCCTCCGAAAAGCCAAGGCGCAGCTCATGGACAGGCGCGCGAACGCCGCATTGCGCTCTTTGGCGGCACCTTCGATCCCATCCATATCGGCCACCTGGCCGTGGCGCGCGCCGCGGAACGCCGGTTTCACCTCGACGAAATTCATTTCATTCCCACAGGGCGCCCGCCGCACAAGCATCGCCGCGGCATGGCCTCCTACGCCGACCGATACGCGATGGTGGCGCTTGCCTGCGCCGATCATCCACGTTTCATCGCCTCGCTGGCCGAGTCCGGCGAAGGGCATTCGGGACGCGAGATATTTTACTCCGTGGACACAGTCAGGCGCTTCAAGCACGAAATTTCACGGCGCTGGAGTACGTCTATACTTCTTGATGGGAGCGGATTCGTTTCTGCATATCCCGGCGTGGAGGGATTATGAGGCGCTGCTGGGCCTGTGCGACTTCATCGTGGCCAGCCGTCCCGGTTTCGATGTGGACACACTGCGCCTGGTGATTCCGCCGGAGCTGTTTGCGCGGCCGGGTTCGGCGAACGCGCCTCTGGACCCGCGAGCGATCGCGCTGCGCCGCACGACGATTTACGTGCTCGACACGGTTGCCAGCCATGTATCGGCTACCGAGGTGCGGCAGCGGCTGGATCACAACGAATCGATTCACGGGCTTGTCCCGCCGCGCGTGGAGGAATACATTACAAAACAGGCCATGTACCGGTGACCAAGAAACAAGACTCGCTCCGGCCTGAAGTTCGAGCCGCCATCGACGCCGCGCATGAAAAGCAGGCAGCGGAAGTAACGCTGCTCGATCTCGCGGGGCTGGGAGCGTTCACCGATTATTTCCTGCTCTGCACCGGTTTCAGTTCACCGCAGGTGGAGGCGATCTGCGACGAGGTCGAGCGCCGTGTCGCGCGCCTCGGTCATCGTTTGCTCCATCGCGAAGGCAAGGCCGGCGGAGATTGGATGCTGCTCGATTTCGGCGGCCTGATTGTGCACGTGTTTACCGAACGCGCCAGGCGTTATTACGACCTCGAGCGCCTTTGGCGCGCCGCGCGCCGCACAGAGTTTGTGGATCCCGGCGCGCCGGCGGAGGCCGAGGGATGAGCGAGCCGCGCATGGAGTGGATCGCGGAAGATCCCGCGTCCAAGGCGGTCGTCGAGCTGGCGCGCAGAGTCGCGGAGACCGCCACCACGCTGCTCATCACCGGAGAAAGCGGCACGGGCAAGGATCACCTGGCCCGCCTGATCCACGAGTTGGGCTCGCGGCGCGATGCGCCATATTTGAAAATCGATTGCGCGAGCCTCCCTCAGGAGCTGGTCGAATCGGAGCTGTTCGGGCACGAGCGCGGCGCGTTCACCGGAGCCGTCGAGCGAAAGCTGGGGCGGCTCGAAATGGCCGGCGCGGGAACCATCGTGCTCGACGAAGTCGCGGCGCTCACGCCCGCCACGCAATCCAAGCTGTTGCGCGTGCTGGAGGAGCGCCAGTTCGAGCGGCTGGGAGGCACGGAAACAATCACGATCGCCGCGCGCATGGTTGCCCTGACGAACGCCGACCTCGCGCGACTGGTCACCGACGGGAAATTCCGCGAGGATTTATATTTCCGGCTGAGCGTGCTGACCATCGCGGTTCCTGCGCTGCGCGCGCGGCCCGCGGACATCCTGCCGCTGGCAAACGCACTGCTGGAGCGCGCCGCGCGCATTCACGGCCGGACCGGCGCGGCTTTTTCGGAGCCCGCGCTGCGCATGCTCGCCGAATACCGATGGCCGGGGAACGTGCGCGAACTGAAGAATTCCATCGAGCGCGCGCTGGTATTCTCCGATGGCTCGACCCTCCTGCCGGAAGATTTTCCGGAGTCGGTGCGAGCGGCGAATTCCGGATTTGGAATCGCGCTTCAATCGCTCGAGGACATCGAACGCGACGCGATTCGCGCCACGCTTGAGGCCACGCGCTACAAGATCAGCAAAAGCGCGGAAATTCTGGGCATCAGCCGCAAAACCCTGCTCGACAAACGCAAGAAATACGGGCTGAATTAGACCGGTTTGTGGTGCGCCACCTTTCGGGGCGGCATTCTTGGAATCATTGGAAAGCTCGCCGTAAAGCGGGCGCGACCAAGACCCACATCTAGTCCATGAAAATCCGCATCGTCATGCTCGGAAAAACCCGCCGGCCGGAAATTCGGACGATCCTGGATGATTATGTGGCGCGCATCGGGCGTTTTGCCCAAGTGCAGGTCACTGAATTGCGCGAAGACTCCGCTGCATCGCTGCGCAAACTGGAACTTGAGTCCGCAGCGACAGTCGTACTGCTCGATGCCGGCGGAAGAAATCAGACGTCCGGTCAATTTGCGAAGTGGCTCGGGGAAACGCGGGATCGAGGCGCGCGAGAAATCGTTTTCTTGTGCGGCGATGCGGAAGGGTTTCCCGAGGCGCTGCGCCGGCGCGCCACGCAAAAACTTTCGCTTTCCCCGCTGACGTACTCGCATGAACTGGCTCGCGTGATGCTCGCCGAGCAGCTCTACCGCGCCTTCGCCATCCTCGCCGGGCATCCCTATCCAAAATAAGGGGTTTGCCATATCGCGCCCCCCGGACGAATCCGCTTCATTCATCTTGTTGTAACAAACCGTTTCTATGCTGTCTGGATGCGCACAATCATGGCCAATGCATTTTCGACTGAAATTTGAGGAGAAGAGTTCATGACAAAACCGGTCCGAAAGGCCGCCGCGCGCGTCGCGAAGCCGAAAAAGGCGGTAACTTTCCTGCAGAAGCCGTCCTGCGCGACTTGCCGCAAAGCGCGGCGCTTCATGGAGAAGCGCGGGTACAAGCTGAATTTTCGGGACATCTCCAAGAATAAGCTGAGCGTATCGGAACTCCAGAAATTGATCGGAAAGCGCGACCACGAGGATTTTCTGAACCCCCGAAGTGAGATCTACCGCAAGAAGAAATTGAAAGACCATCCGCCTTCGCGGCGAGAAGCTGTCGGCATGATGGCCATGAACCCGGACCTGATCCGGCGGCCCATCGTCGTTGCCGGCGGGCGTGTCGTGGTCGGCTACGACGAAAATGGGATGATCCGGTTCTGAAAAGGACGCACGGCTCGATCAATGGGACGGCGCAGCCGGATTCGACGCGATGAACGATTTCAACAAGAACGACCTCCGGCAGCTTGCCGAAAAGCTCTCCTCCCTGCGCGCGGAAATGCTGGCCCTGGAGACCTCGCTGCTGGCCGATCAGCAAGCGCTTCACGATAGCCATCGACGCAGCGCCCGGAATCTTGCCCATTATCTTGCGTTGCGGCGTCACGACATCCGGCAGATTCAAGCACAACTGGCATCGCTCGGCCTTTCGTCTCTGGGGCGAACCGAGAGCCATGTTCTTGAGTCTGTCCAGGCCGTCCTCAATGTCCTCGGGGTCCTCACGGGAACGGACATAAGCCTTCCGACAACCCAAGAGCCCGCGGTTGAAATTGGTGAAGGAACGCAAATTCTCGAACGCAATACGGACGCATTACTCGGTCCCAGCCCTGCCGACCGGAGAGTCCGAATCATGGTCACGATGCCGCCGGACGCAGCGTCCGATTACTCCCTTGTCCGGGATCTGCTCCTCAAGGGAATGAATTGCATGCGGATCAACTGCGCGCACGATCAAGAGGAGGTCTGGCTCGGCATGATCCGCAACCTGGTGAAAGCCCGGGAGCAAACGGGGCGGGATTGCCGAATCCTGATGGACCTTGCCGGACCCAAATTGCGAACAGGACCCATCCAGCCCGGGCTCGCGGTGATCAAATGCCGACCGATGCGGAACGAACTTGGCCGCGTCGTGAAGCCTGCCCGCATCCTGCTGTCCTCAGAGAAAGAAATCAATGCCGCGAAGTCAGCCGTTGACGCCTGCTTGCCTGTATCTGCGACATTTCTTTCACGGCTGCGCCGGGGAGACACCATCGCATTTCGAGACGCTCGGGGCGCTCATCGGTCGTTGAAGGTCGTAAGCGTTAAGGGGAAGACATGCGATTGCACTCTGTCCAGAACCGCCTACTTTGTAGCCGGTACCGAATTTCAAGTACGACCAAAGGGCAGGCGCGGCGCTCCGCGAGCCTCTCTGATTCGCGCCCGCCTGGGCCCGTTGCCACGAAAAACGCAAACCCTTCTCCTCAAGCAAGGAGACACTTTGCTCCTTACCCGGTCGCAGGAACCGGGCGAGCCGGCAAGATATGACAAGCAAGACCACGTCGTAAGTCATGCCAGGATCGGCGTTACTTTGCCCAATTTTTTTGACTATGTGAAGGCCGGTGAGCCGGTCTGGTTTGACGACGGAAAAATCGGAGGAGTCATCCGATCCGTTGATGGCGAGGCCATCGCGGTGGAAATCACACAAGCGCGCCCATCGGGTGAGAAACTCGGCGCGGATAAAGGCATCAATCTCCCGGAGTCTGAACTGCGCGTGCCCGCCCTGACCGCCGCCGACCGCGACGCCCTGCGATTCATCTTGAAACATGCCGATTTGGTTGGATATTCCTTCGTGCGCAACGAAAGCGACGTGCGCCAACTCTTGTCGCTCCTGGCCGAATTGGGGGGAGAATCGCTGGGCATAATTTTGAAAATCGAGACGCGGAAAGCATTCGACAATCTGCCCCGGCTCATCCTGGCAGCCATGCGCACGCGCGCTGTGGGCGTGATGATTGCGCGCGGCGATCTGGCAGTGGAGTGCGGATACCAGCGGCTGGCCGAAATTCAGGAGGAAATCCTCTGGGTTTGCGAAGCCGCTCACGTTCCCGTGATTTGGGCCACGCAAGTGCTCGAAAGCCTCGCCAAGTCGGGAATGCCTTCACGTTCCGAAATCACCGACGCGGCCATGGGCGAGCGGGCCGAATGTGTGATGCTGAACAAAGGACCTTACGCCGTGGCCGCCGTCGCGATTCTCGACGATATTCTGAAACGGATGCAGGCGCACCAGGAAAAAAAGCGCTCCATGCTGCGGCGGCTCCATGTGGCGTCCTCGTTCGCCAATGCGAGCTAGCTAGCATTAAACGATTCTGTTCTTAGGATCCCCCGCAGGAACCCGCAGACCGCGCCCGGAGTCGCCAAGAAATTAAGTCCGCGCAACCATCATGGGGGGTGTAGAATCCAACTCATGTAAGGCAAAAACGAGTTCGACCCCGCGAACCCGTCCGCAGGTCTTACGCCTTTGTCGCGGAGGGCCTTGAAATGTTCAAGCCGGCGTTTCTGAAATTCGCTTTACCCATCACAATTCTGTTCGTCTGTTCGACGATTCCCGCGTTTGCCCAGCGCGGCGGGGGAGGCTCCCACGGGGGCGGGGGCTTTCACGGCGGAGGTGGTGGTTTTCACGGGGGTGGGGGCGGTTTTCATGGAGGTGGAGGCGGCAGCTTCCACTCGGGTGGCGGAAGCTTCGGCGGTGGTTTTCGAGGCGGATCCTCTTCGCCTCCACGAGCCGGTGCTGGGTATTCGCGTCCTGCCCCAAGCGCGCCGGTGCGCTCCTTCGGCGGGTCTAACGCGAGACCTAGCGGAAATGGATTCCGTTCCAACGGTGGTGCGGCGAATGGCGCTTCGCGTGGATCGACGCCTCCTTCCTATGCGCCTGGCGCGGCAGCCGACGGGCAGTGGCATTCATTTGGCAACGCCAGCGCCGGGTCCGCGGCCAGGGCCCACGTAGGGACGCAAGGCGGGTGGCAGAGTTTTGGCGGAAGCCGCGCGGCGGCCCCGGGAGTTACCAGAAGTTTCTCAGGCCAGGGGAACCAGATTTGGGAAAACGCGCCGGTAGCGCATAACGCCGTTTCCTCTTCGCGGACTCTATCCAATATCCGCAGTTCTCTTGCAAGTCCCGTGACAAGCAGCTCGCGTTTGCGCCCGGGTACGACACTTTCGGCAAATTCGCGATCTACTGCCGGGTCTTCACTTGGCAATCGGAATTTTTCGCGTTCGACTGGTCGGAATGGGTCTACGGCATTCCGCAATCATCGTTTTTTCGGGAACAGCTTTAACCGATTCGGTTGGGGGAATCGCGGGGGATGTTGGAATTGCGGATTCGGGTACGGGTTTGGATTTTGGCCCGGTTGGGGTCTCGGCTGGGGTGGACTGGGTCTCTGGAATTCGTGGGACCCATTTTATTGGGACGACCTCTCCTGGGGCTGGCCCGGATACGGCTACTACGGATACCCGGCAGGCTATCCTTATGGCTACTATCCCTACGACAACGGATACTCGTACACCGCGCCACCCGATAACAGCTACGATGACTATTCGGACTCGGAAATGAATTCGGACTCCATTTCGGGTTCCGTATCAGGCCCCGAATCATACGCAACCGCGCCGGATAACGGCGCTCAAACGTACAACATTCCGAACGGCGCGGTACCGGTAATTCTTTACTTAAAGGACGACTCGGTATACTCGGTACGCGACTATTGGGTCTCGGGCGGCCAGTTGCACTACGTGCTACTCAACGGGCGCGAAGGCGCTTTCGATGTAAACCGGCTCGACGTGCAACGCACCATCGATGAGAACGCGAAAAGCGGAGTGAATTTCACGCTGAAGCCCGACCCGGAAAGCCTCGCGCCCGCGCCGGCTGAGGCGCCGCCGGCAGCGGCTCCAGAAGCGGCGCCGCAAATCGATTTAACTCTGGCAAGTTCCTGGCAGCTGTAAATCGAATCTTCCAGCGGCTTCGGCAGTTCGTGGATTCCTGGATTATCACCGCGGCGGCATTTACCGAGCTGGCGCCGGGAACTGGACTTTCGGCGCTTCTCGTGCGGATTCAGGCGCATTGAAGTAATCGTTGTTGCGCTGGAATCCCGCCCAGCCGGCAACGATATTGTTGGGGAACAGCCCGATATACGTGTTGTAGTCCTGGACCGCGTCGTTGTACCGCTTGCGTTCGACGGCGATGCGGTTCTCCGTGCCCGCAAGTTCGTCCTGCAGCCGCAGGAAATTCTCGTTGGATTTTAAATTCGGATAATTCTCGACGATGACGAGCAGGCGGCCGAGCGCGCCGTCCAACTGGCCGTTCGCGGCGATTTTATCCGCCGGCGTTTGCGCGCCGAGCAGGGCGGACCGTGCCTTGGCGATGTCTCCGAACACCGTCTGTTCCTGCGCCGCGATCCCTTTCACCGTTTCCACGAGATTGGGGATCAGATCGGCGCGGCGCTGGAGAACGACGTCGACTTGAGCCCAGTCGGATTTCACCGTTTCATTCTTCATAACCATTTGGTTGCGCCGGCTCACGTACATTCCCCCAAAGATGAGGCCGAGCAGCGCCAAAACGACCAGAACGGCAATTACGGTTTTCATTTTCTTCCTCCCGAGCGGAACAAAATCAAGTCGATCGGTTTTCGTGGAACAGGCGCTCTTGCCTGTCCCACACGGATTCACTTCTGGTTCTTCGTATCGAGCTGGCGGTCAAATTTGTCCGTGACCGCGTCGACAAATGCGAAATACTGGTTCAGCGTGGCCTCGACGTCGATATCGCGTTCCGCGCGTTTTCCCTCACGAAAATCGAGAATCGCATGAAAGCCGGCGGGGTCGGCCGCGGCGAATTTCGCGATGCGTTCGATAGCCTCGCGTTTGCTCGCGGCAGGAACCTCGCCCAGCGCGATGAGCGCATGGCGAAACAGCGCCGCAAAAGTCGAAAACGAGGAAACCATCAGCCCCAGATAGACTTTCGGTTTTTTCGGGGCAACCAGCATCGCCTGGCGGAGGCGCAGCCAGTCCGTCCGGAGTTCCCGCTCGACTTGAATCGAATGATAGCGCAGCGGTACGGAAATTCCGGCCAGAACGTCCTCCCCGAACAGAATCCGATGATGGGATTTCATGTCCAGCAGCTCGATCGTGAAGATGTCCGCGGAACGCGTCAGTTCGTCCAACGTGAAAACGAGGGGCGGGCGATGGCCATTCCGAATCCACCACTTCACTGGCTCATGGAGGCGTTCCATTTGAGCGGCATCCGAGACTTTGAGAACGCTCAGAACATTTAGGTCGGAGTGCTTGGCATGAAATTCATCGGTGGCCGCGGACCCGTACAAGATCACGGATTTCAAATTGTCCGCCGCGGCGCTTTTAAGCTTTTGCACGAACTCATCGAGTTTATGATCCATCGATTGTGACTCCCAGCTGCGGATGACTTAAGCCGCGAATTTCACCAGCTTCCCCCTGCGCCGCCGCCCCCGAACGATCCGCCTCCGAATCCGCCGCCACCTCCGCCGCCCCAGGAGCCACCGCCACCCCAGGAACCCCCGCCGTACCACGGCCCGCCCATCCACATTCCTCCGCGGCGGCGAGTATTCATTGCCCCGCCAAAGATTAATCGGAGGATGAAGCCAAGGACCGGGAAAACAAAGAAAATGATCAAAAAAAGCAGCCAGATTATGCTCGACACGGAAAACGGCGCGTTGTCAGGTACTGAAGGGGCGGGAGGCGCCGCCGCACCGCTGAGCGTATCCAGCGTAACGTTTTGATCCGCGGCAATCACCGCGGCAACCCGTTGCGTCAAAAGAAGAATCGCGCCATCGTAATCATTCTGCCTTAATAGCGGGACGGCTTCGCGGCCGAAGCCGCCGACTTTGCCGTCCGGCAAGATCGGCTCGAGGCCATAACCCACTTGCGTGAAATATTGGTGGTCATTCGGCGCGATCAAGATCAAGATGCCACGGGAATCCTGCTTCGGTCCAACGCCCCATTGCACCGCCAGATCAAGCGAGAATTGCTGCGCTGTCTCGCCTTCGAGCGAAGACACTGTCACGACCGCAATCTGCGCTTTGGTCTTTTGCTCGACTTCCGCGCACAGCGCCGTCAGCTTTTCCCTAGCCGGCGCGCTCAGGACGCCCGCGAAATCGTTCACGTACCCTTGCGGCTTGAGGTTCTTGACTTGCTCCGCCCGCGCCTGCGCTCCGCTCAGAACCAGGACCAGCAGTAAAACGATGGAACCAGCTACGGATTTGGCAATGCGGAGTGTGGAAGACATCCGGTATCGGCTTTCGTGGAATCTCTATCTTAGGATGCCACGCACCGGAGGTCAACGTCACGCGGCCTGCCTTCCCAATGCTGACGGGTTTGGCTTATGATCACCGTCGGCTCGAATCGTCACGAACGAAGACGGAACGAAGGAGACGCATATGTCCAAATTTTGCAGTTCCATCTACCGATGGCTGATCGGACTGGCAATCGCGGCGGTGGTTTCGCTCGCGTCGGTGAAGGCCACCGACCTCAACCCGGCCGCGCTGATCTACAAATCACCGGACCAGATTCCCTGGGTCGAGAATGCGGGCGGTTCCGCAACGGCGGTCGTGCATGGGGACCCGACGAAGCCGGGCCTGTACATCGTCCTGAACAAATGGCACGCGCATCACATGAGCCATCCGCACTTTCATCCGAACGACCGGTTCATCACGGTGATCTCCGGAACCTGGTGGGTCGGCACGGGCACCAAATACGATCCCGATAGCACGGTTCCCATGCCGCCCGGGAGTTTTGTCACCCACTTTGGCAAGCAGGTTCACTACGACGGCGCGAAGGACGGAGATGTGGTGCTGGAAATCGTGGGCGAGGGTCCGGCGACGTCGACTCCCGCTGAAGTGAAGTAAGTACAGGGTTACCGGGCGCTCTACTCAGTAAGAAATGAAATCGCCGAGACCGCCAGAAGCAGACGACTGTGAAGTTCCTGAACGAACACAGGGGCATCGGGCGGAACTTCTGGCGAAAGCGATCTTGGACGGCCTCCGGACAATGCCGAAATTCGATCCAACTCGCCCGGAGCGGCTCCCGCGGCGGGAAAACGGGTGTGATCTGCATCACTTTGTCGTGTGACGGACTTCACTGAGCGCGGATGGACGCTGACGGCATCATGAGGGCGAAGCTTGAAGTGCCAGGCGAGAGGTCGCGAGGAGGAGATCATGGGCGCCCATGCATTGACATATCTTTTGATGATCAGCGGCGTGTTGACGGCTGCATTGGTGGTTCTTGTCATTTACGGAAATGCCCTGGACTCCAGGGAAGAAGAAGTTTTATACGTGAATAAGGGCGAGCAACAAGTGATGGCGGGCGATCAGCCGGCGCTAGTCCACAAGATGAAGCGTCTTGCGCGTGTAATCACGGTCTTTGCGGTGGTAACGGGAGTGTTCCTGCTCGCCAGTGCGGGACTCTGGGTCTATATCGGGCTCTACAAGTCGTAAGGCGCGCGCCAGACCCGTGGTTGCTAATGGCTGGCCGGCGGCTCCTGGGGGCGTAGGATCGAGAACTCAGCACTCAGTGCGTCATGGCGTAAATCACGTAATTCACGCCGATACGCATCCCGAGGTCGGAAAATTTCTGCGGGTATCGCGGATCGTTGGACCACTCCCAGGAATCGCCGATATCGGAATTGAAGGAGATCGCGACCATAACGCGGCCGTGGTCGTCGTAGATGCCACGCCAATGCGCGTCGATGCCGTCGGCTTTGTAGCCAACCGCGAGGTGCTCCGCGCCTGTAATCCGGTACCGGTCATCCAAATCGAACATGGTGTGGAAGATCGGATCATTGTCGGGGATTTCCACGATGGGACGGTCCGGGAAGACCTTCTTGATGCGCTCTTCAAAGACTTGCCATTCCAGCGTGCCGTGGAAATCATCGGCCATGAAAAATCCACCGCGAAGAAGATAGTCGCGCAGTTTTAAAGCTTGCTTATCGGTGATGCCCCACTCGCCCACCTGCACGGCATATAGAAACGGCCAGTTGTAGACTTCATCGCCGTCGTCGAGATTTACGCATTCCTCGACCGACCGCGTGTGGATGCGCGTCAATCGCCGGATCGCCGCCGAAATCGCGCGATCGGCCGGCGGATAATCCTGCGTCCAAAGAGAATCTCCAAAGTGCCAATCTGCGTCGCGGCCCGCGTAGCCGTTATTCCAGCCCGGGGGATACATCAACCGCGCGAAGGCAAACTCCGTTTTCTCCTGCCAGTCTGAAGGCAGCGGCATTACCCCGTGTTCGATGGACGGATATTCCTCGAATGGCGCCTGGTAGGCATAAGCAGCGCCGACCAGGAAAAACGCGCACCCGAGCAGCCACCATGCCTTCACAATTCGCATTGCCTGTTCTCACAACCGAGGATATCACGGACGAACATGGTTGAAACCTACGAGTCGCGCAATGGGAACTAGGTCACTCCGGATTGCCTGGGTCGTGCCATCCGCCGACGTCGGCCGCGAGACTTTCGGCCTGCGGTGGTCCCCAGGTGCCCGGTTGGTACTCAAATAAGGGAGTCGTTTGGGGCCCAAGGATCGGGTCGACAATCGCCCATGCGGCTTCTACCGCGTCCTGACGGACGAAGAGCATTTGGTCACCCTTCATGGCATCGGTGAGCAACCGTTCATATGCTTCCAGATCGTTTCCCCGGTCGAGCTTCACCGCCGAAAGTTCCACGGGGATGGAGGTCAACTCGGGCCCCGGTTTTTTTACGCGCGCCCCCAAACTCAACGAAAGGTCCGGGCCAAGTCGAAACCGAAAATAATTGGTGTGGTGCTGATGTCTTCGCAGCGGGGGGCACTTGAGTTTCACAAGGACCTCGGTCGCCGTCACCGGCAGGTGCTTTCCAGCGCGCAACAAGAAAGGCACGCCCGCCCAGCGCCAGGTATCCACCGTCAGGCGAACGGCGGCAAACGTCTCCACCTTGGAATCCGCGGCGACTCCCGGCTCCTGGTGATAGCCCGCAAACTGGCCGCGCACGACGCTCGCAACCTCAAAGGGTGGAATCGTGCGGAAAACCTTGACTTGCTCGTCACGCATGGATTCCGAATATATGTTCGAGGGAGGCTCCATCGCCAGAAAGGCAACGACCTGGAGAAGGTGATTTTGCACGACGTCGCGAATGGCGCCGGCTTCTTCGTAAAACTTTCCGCGTCCCTCGACCCCAAACGCCTCCGCCATAGTTATTTGTATATTATCAATATAATTACGGTTCCAGATGGGCTCCAGAAACGTGTTCGCAAAACGAAAGAAGAGCAAATTTTCGACGGCCTCTTTCCCCAAATAATGGTCGATGCGGAAGATTGCGGACTCCGGAAAGACGGAATGAAGTGTTGCGTCCAGCGCTTGCGCCGACGCCAGATCACGTCCGAAAGGTTTTTCAAGAATCACGCGCGCGCCCTTTGCCGATCCCGATTTGCTGAGCCCCTCCACGACGGTCGCAAACATACTGGGAGGAATCGCCAGATAGTGAACCGGACACTCCGACTTGCCCAGCATCTGGCGCAATTGTTGAAACGTGGCCATGTCCTGATAATCGCCGTCAATATACCGCAACAACTCAAGTAACTTTGAAAAGGCCGCTTCGTCAACTCCGCCGTGGGTGACGAGGCTGTCGCGCGCCCGGGCGCGCAACTGGTCGATGGTCCATCCGGCCTTGGCAACGCCGATGACCGGCACGTTCAGGTTTCCGCGCTGAATCATGCGCTGCAAGGAAGGAAAAATCTGTTTATGCGCCAGGTCGCCGGTCGCGCCGAAGAAAACGAGCGCGTCGGAAACGGGTGCCGCCGGACCTTTTGCCCAATGGTTGGATTGGATTATGGGCGCTGCCGTGCTCATACCGGTTCTCCCTGTGAGGCGTCGAACTTGCCGGAATCATTGTCTCATTTGTTGCAATATTTTCTAGTTGCTTGCGGTTGCGGAGCCAATCGTTCCCTTCAGTTTTGCTAATTCGAGCGCAAATTTCCGATTGGCTGGAAACTCCGCGGTGAGTTGCTCGAACTCGGTGCGCGCGAGGTCCCACTGTTTTTCGCGCATTGCCGCGAGGCCCAGCGTGAGCTTCGCGTAGGGACGCAAGTAATGTCCATTTGCAGCCGTAAGGCCCAGCTGTTTCATTCCCAGGACCCGGTCTCCGTGGAAGCCGCCGAACCGGATGAGGAAACGCTTATAGGCGGGCAGACAGCCCATAATATAATTGGCGGCGCCCAGCGCGACGTACGCGTCGGCGGCGCCCGGCGACACATCGAGCAGATTTCTCGCCACCGTATCGGCCTCCCGGGTCAGTCGCAGACTTTCGATTTGCCTCTGCTCGATCAAGCTGGAGTAGTCCGCGAGCATTCCTGTTGAGATCGTCAGCGCGAAGAGCGCATCGGCATCATTCGGGCTGGATTTGAGGCGCGCGTGGGCCAGATCCTGAGACTTCTGGATCGCGGCCATGAAAGCGCCGCGCATCCGCGGGTCCTGCTTCTCTTCGACGCCGCCCAGCAAGCGTTTGTCATCCAGAAAAAAATCGGAAGTGAGCACGCCCTGGCGGTCGAATTCCTGAAACAAGTAGCTGGCTGCTTCGGCAGCGGGACCCAAAGCCCCTCCCGGATGCTGATTCTCCCAATCCGTAAACTTCGCCCGCGCTTCCGGAAATTTCAACTCGTAAAGCAAATGAAATCCCGCGTCGATTTCCGGCTGATCGGAAAGCCGGATGGGCCCGATGGTGGCGGGAACCTGAAATGTCTGCGCGAGCGCCGGTTGGATATAGAGGCCCGGCGCGGGAATGGAAATCAGCCACCAGACAAGCCACTTTCCCCGGTGTAACCTTCGTCTTTTCATAGGCAAGGGTTTAGATGCAGGTTTTGAGGATAACGCAGGGATTCGAGGGGAGCGAAGGTTGTTCTATGGAGCTGTGTTCTCCTCGTGCCGGCAAGAAGGGGGAAGGCATCAATATGCCGGCACGAAGGTTCTGGCGGGTTGGGTAGCGCGCATACGAACCCGATTGCTCGGACCCGTCGTCCCCGCGGCGCGACTCCCAACCCACTGTAAAATCAATGCTGACAGGCGCGATGGACTGGCTCAATGGCCTGTTGGAATCAAATTCTTGGTACCCGGGTTGTAGTACCGGGTCGAGTAGGACAGGCTTCAGCCTGTCTGGAGTTATTCGTTTGGGCGAAAAGCTAGGAGCAGACAGGCTGAAGCCTGTCCTACTTGACCCGTGATAAAGTAGCGCCCGTATCATGGCCCAGATCGAAACTTCGATCCAAATCACTGCTCCCGCACAAATCGTATTCGCTTTTTTTGTCCCGCAGCGGATGCCCTACTGGTATGGAGCGGACATGGAGGCGTGCTTCGAGGTGCAGGGCGGCGCTTCGGACTTCGCGGTGGCGCAAAAGGTGCGCATCGCCGGGCACCTGGGAAGGCGCGAGGTGTCGCATACGGCTGTTGTGACGGCCCTGCGGCAGGAGCGGCTGTTCGAATGGCGGTTCGAGGACCGTTACGGAGTGAAGGGCCTGGAGCGCTGGGAACTCGAGCCGGTTGTCGCCGCGTCCGCTGCAGGCGCGCCACGGACCATCGTGCTAATGCGCAGCGATTACACCATGCCCGGGCTGCTCGGCAACGTCACGGATTGGCTGATCACCCGGCACGCGGTAGCTCGGCGAAACCAGGATTACCTCGCGCGCCTCAGAAGATATGCCGAGCACGGCGCGAAAGAAGGTCAGCCATGACATTGAGGAGATGCGATGAACCTCAAGTCTAGGCAAATCCTCGTCTATACAACGGTAAACCTAGGTATCCTAGCTTCCTGCTATTGGGAATTCCTTCATGGTCAACCAGCCGAGCTGATGGTAGAGGTTGCAGCAGTTTCCTTGGTGACTCTTAACGCGGTTGTGTGGATTGCAACTCGTTTGAGGCGCGAAAGGAGCCTCGCAGATCTGGGCCATTTCGTTTTTTGGAACGAGACTGAAATACGGGCCGGGTGGCGGTTACTAGTTTATTTTGTCCTCTTCATCGGATTTGCGGTGGGGGAAACCTTCCTGGCCGTTGCAATGCACTTTCCGATGCCGTCGCGCACAGACGTTACGGCGTCCAACTTGCTGGTCCAGGAAGCCATCCTGATGTACGCGGCTCTCGCCGCCGCGGCGATTCTGGGACTTCTTGAAAGACGGCCGTTCGGGGTCTACGGGTTGCCTGGAATTGGCGCTTTTGGGGCGCGATTCTGGCAGGGCGTCATCTGGGGCCTGGCGATGATTTCAGGAATCGTCCTTCTGATCCGATTGCTGGGAGGATTTTCGTTTGGCGAACTGGCGCTAAGCGGCCGGATGCTCTGGGGGTACGCGGCGCTGTGGGGGATTGTTTTTCTGTGCACCGGGTTGTTTGAAGAATTCGGGTTTCGCGGTTATGCGCAATTCACCCTGGCTTCGGGAGTCGAATTCTGGCCCGCCGCCACGATGCTTTCGGCGGCGTTCGGCGCTCTTCACCTTGGCAATGGAGGGGAAGATAAAGTGGGCGCCCTCAGCGTGTTCGCGATCGGGATGTTCTTCTGCCTGACGCTGCGGCGCACCGGAAATTTGTGGTTCGCGGTGGGATTGCACGCCGCCTTCGATTGGGGAGAGACTTTTCTTTTCTCCACGCCCGATAGCGGCATCATCGCGCCCGGGCATTTGCTGAATTCATCCTTCCACGGCCCTGCTTGGCTCACCGGCGGCACGGTGGGACCCGAGGGCAGCGTGATGACATTTGTGGTCATTGCGGTCGCGGCAGGGATTTTCAGCCGGGTGTATCCGCCGCGCGAAGAGATTCACCCAGCGCCTTAGCCTACAGGTTGTCATTCTGAGGGCCGCGTTTTGGCCCGAAGAATCTCTCCTTCTTTTGGAAGCAGAAAAATCCAAGAGAGATTCTTCGCCAAAACCGGGCTCAGAATGACAGACTTCCCGGTGGGGTGGACGAAGCAATTGACGGGACTATTCGACAACGATGCGGAGGAACTTCTTTTTTCCGGCGCGCAAGAGAAATGTTCGAGGTATTGAGACATCTACCTCTGTTTTCACATCGGTGACACGCACACCATCGAGTTCCACCCCGCCTTGTTTCACCAGACGGTCGGCTTCGCTGCGGGAAGCTGCCATTTCCAACTCAACCAGCAACTGCGTGAGGCGCTTCGACTCACCGCGAGTCATTTTTCGCACGGGCGCTTCTTCGGGCGCTTCGCGGTCGCGGAAAATGCGCTGAAATTCCGCCGCCGCTTTTTCCGCCGCGTCCGCGCCATGAAATCCCGCAATGATTTCCGTGGCGAGGGACATCTTTACTTCCATCGGATGCAAATCGCCGGACTTCACCTTGTTCGCCAATTCCGCGATTTCGTGGGGCGTCTTATCGGTGACCAGATCGTAGTACGGCCACATCATATCGTCCGAAATCGACATCAGCTTTCCAAACATCTCCGATGGCGACTCGGTGATGCCAACGTAGTTGCCGAGCGACTTGGACATTTTCCGCTGGCCGTCGAGACCCACAAGGATCGGCATCGTTATAACAACTTGCGAAGCCTGTCCGTATTCGCGCTGAATTTCGCGCCCCACGAGCAAATTGAATTTCTGCTCCGTGGCGCCCAGCTCGACGTCCGCTTCGAGCGCGACCGAGTCGTAGGCCTGCAGCAGCGGGTAGAGCAGCTCGTGGACAGCAATCGGCAGATTGCCAGCGAGACGCGAGCGAAACTCTTCGTGTTCGAGCATGCGCGCCAGGCGATAGTGCGCGCAGAGGCGAATCATGTCGTGCCCGGAAAGTTTTCCCAGCCACTCGGAATTGAATCGCACTTCGGTCGCATCGCGATCGAGTATTTTGTAAACCTGTTCGAGATAGGTTTTCGCGTTGGCGTCCACCTGCTCGCGCGACAGAGGCGGGCGCGTCTCGGATTGCCCGGTGGGATCGCCGACCATCGCGGTGAAATCGCCGACGAGAAAAATCGCCGTGTGGCCCAGGTCCTGAAAATGTTTGAGCTTTCGCAGAACGACGGTGTGGCCCAGGTGCAGGTCGGGCGCGGTCGGATCGACGCCCAGTTTGACGCGCAGCGGCTTGCCGCTCTTGGCCGAGGCTTCGAGCTTGGCGCGCAAATCCTCCTCGCGAATGATCTCCGCCGCGCCCTTGCGCAGGTAGGCGATCTGGTCGTCAACGGGCAGGAAATGTTTTTTCGTGGTCATGATGGATTTGTTAGAGCGATCACTCGCCGGCCCTCGATGCGATATTGGCCCGAAAGAACCAGGCGCACGGCCTCGGTGTAAATGCGATGCTCCTCGATCAGGATGCGCGCGGAAAGCGTTTCGTCGGTATCGTCGTCGCGCAGGGGCACCACCGCTTGCGCAAGGATCGGGCCTGCATCGAGAGTCTCGTCCACCAGGTGCACGGTGCAGCCGCTGAATTTCACGCCGTATTCGAGCGCTTGCCGCTGCGCCTCCAGGCCGGGAAACGATGGCAGCAGCGACGGGTGAATATTCAGGATGCGCTGCGGAAATGCGGCGACGAAATACGGCGACAGCAGACGCATGAAGCCCGCCAGGCAAACCAGCTCGACGCCCGCCTGCCGCAGTTCAGCCACGACAAGTTTGTCGTAGGCCTCGCGCGGGAGCCCCTTCGACGGAATCGCCCGCGCGGGAATTCCTCTTGCCGCGGCACGCGCAAGTCCGGGAGCGTCTTCGCGGTTGCTGATGACCAGAACGATTTCCGCGCCCGGTATGCGCCCCGCCCCGATGCTGTCGGCCAGCGCCTCAAAATTCGATCCACGCCCCGACAGCAATACTCCAATGCGATGTGACATAAGCAAAAGACGTTAGCATAACCGAGCGACGCATCCAACCCGCTCACCGCGCCATCACAGGTTTCCCCAGAAGGCGAACGTCACCGCTCCGATCAAGAACAGGAACGAGATCGCATGGTTCCACTTCACACTTTCCCCGAGGTAGACCCAGGCGAAGACGACGAACACGCACAGGGTGATTACTTCCTGGATGATTTTCAGTTGAAATGCGGTGAACTCGCCGTACCCGATGCGATTCGCCGGCACCTGAAAGCAGTACTCAAAGAACGCAATCATCCAGCTTATGACGATGACGGTCAGCAGGGGAGCCTTGCGGTATTTCAGGTGACCGTACCATGCGGTGGTCATAAAAATATTGGAGCAGATAAGAAGAAAAATCGTTTTCATAATCCCCAAATCGTATCACGTTCGAAATGCGCAAGTTAGCAGGTGAACAATGGACCAAAACAGGTCTTGTGAACAGGTGATTGAACGATGTGAAAAGCGTAGAATTTAACATACCAGCCTGAGGCGTTACTTTGTGATTGGTTTGCCCGTTTGAGAATCAAGCTCACGAGAGATTGGGACTTCTCTATGCTCACAGCTCGCGCACAGCATGCGGTCCGCACCGCATACATTTTCATATTCATGCTCGCCTTGTGGGGCTGCAGCGGCGCAACGACTTCCAAGACGTTCGGTTCGTCCGACCCCGTCGCGCCCACGATCACTACTCAACCAGCGAACCAGGCCGTGACCGCCGGACAGACGGCGACGTTTTCGGTGGTTGCGGGCGGGACCGCTCCGTTGAGCTACCAGTGGCAGAGGACCGGGACGAATATTTCCGGCGCAACGTCACCGTCGTACACAACGCCCGACACGTCCTCTACGGATAATGGCGCCGCGTTCCGCGTGATCATTACCAACACGGCCGGCAGCATGACGAGCAATTCGGCAACCTTGACCGTAACAGCGGCTTCGGTTGCGCCCAGCATCACGACGCAGCCCGCGAACCAGACGGTCAACGCAGGGCAGACGGCAACATTTTCGGTGGTCGCGGCGGGAAGCGCTCCGCTAACGTATCAATGGCAAAGAAGCGGCGCGAACATCAGCGGAGCAACATCGTCGAGCTACACGACTGCGGCCACGGTCTCCACGGATAGTGGCGCGACCTTTCGCGTGGTTGTCACCAACTCCGTCAAAAGTATTACGAGCAACTCCGCGACGCTGACGGTCAACGCGGTTCAGGCGGCGGCAACCGACGTCACGACGTATCACAACGACAATCTGCGGACGGGGCAGAACGTCACGGAGACAACTTTGACGCCGGCGAACGTCAACTCGCAGACATTCGGCTTGCTCCGCAACTTGCCCGTGGACGGCAAGGTTGACGCGGAGCCGCTCTATCTCTCACAACTCACGGTAGCCGGGAGCCGCTACAACGTGGTCTTTGTCGCGACCGAGCACGACTCGGTCTACGCGTTTGATACCAACACGGGAAACCAACTCTGGAAAGTCTCATTGCTCGGCTCCGGCGAAACCACCAGCGATGATCGCGGTTGCGGCCAAGTCTCACCGGAGATCGGCGTCACCTCCACGCCGGTCATCGACCGCAATGCCGGCGCGCATGGCGTGATGTATGTGGTCGCTATGTCCAAGAACGGATCGAATTATTTTCAGCGCCTGCACGCCCTCGACGTGACGACGGGCGCCGAAGTGTCCGGCGGGCCGGTCACGATTCAGGCAACGTATCCGGGGACAGGGTCAAATAGTTCCGCGGGACAAGTCGTCTTCGATCCCAAGCAGTACAAAGAGCGCGCCGCGCTGCTGCTTCTGAACGGCGTGATCTATACGAGTTGGGCGTCACACTGCGACGACAATCCATATACGGCGTGGATCATGGGCTACAACCCGTCGAATCTGGCCCAGACCAGCGTGCTGGACCTCACTCCGAATGGAAGTGAAGGCTCATTTTGGCAAAGCGGAGGAGGCCTCGCGGCTGACTCTCAGGGAAACATTTACGCCCTGATCGCGAATGGAACCGCCGACACGACTCTCGATGCGAACGGTTTCCCCGCCAAGCAGGACTACGGAAACGCTTTCATCAAAGTTTCCACCGCCGGCGGGCCTCTTCAGGTGGCCGATTACTTCAACATGTTCAACACGGTGACGGAATCGGGCGGGGACGTGGACCTGGGCTCCGGCGGCGCCATTGTGCTTCCGGACGCCACCTACGGCACAGCGGGCACGCTCCAACTGGCGGTTGGAGCCGGAAAAGACGGAAATATCTACGTCGTAAATCGCACCAACATGGGCAAATACAACACAAATACAAATAATGTGTACCAGGAGCTAAAATCCGCGTTGCCCAACGGCGTGTGGGGCGTCCCCGCATATTTCAACAACGCGGTCTACTACTGCGACGTAAATTCCACGCTGAAATCATTCACCATCACCAATGGCAAACTTTCCGCGACTCCGGTGCATACGGCCGCACCCTTCACCTATCCGGGAGTGCTGCCCAGTATTTCCGCGAATGGCGCCGCGAGCGGTATTGTCTGGGCGATCGAAAACACGGGCACGGCTGTACTGCATGCTTTCCTCGCCAGCGATCTGACGCAAGAGCTTTACAACAGCAACCAGGCGGCCAACGGCCGCGACCATTTCGGCAGCGGGAACAAATACATCACGCCCATGATCGCGGATGGAAAAGTTTTTGCGGCGACGACGAACAGCGTGGCCATTTTCGGATTGCTGCCGTAGTCAACGATTCGTGAGTTGTCAGCCGGAGTCGGCCCGAACTTATCTCCGCATGACCAGCGTCCCGGCGATCATGTCGTGGAGAGCCTGCTTTTTGGCGGTGAATCCCGCCATGATGTAGCCGATTGCGAATGGAATCATTCCGCTGATGATTTTTGCGAAGAATCGCCCGCTGGCGTGCCCGAAGGACAGGCGCCGCCCTTCCATGTCTGTTACGCGCAATGACATCGCCGCTTTTCCGAACGTGGCCTGGCGCTCGGAACTTTCCATTCCCGCGAAATAGAGCCATCCGACGCCAAGGGCAAGCACGATCAGAAACAAATAACCCATAATCAGAGGACCCACAAGCGCGCGCGGATTAATCGCATTCCTCCGCAACATCAAGCCAAATCCGCCCAAGAGGAACATCAGAACGATGAACACGAGCATGACGGGGATTCCCAGAATGAAGCTGTCAATCAAGTAAGCGACAAATCGTACCCAGAATCCGCCGTACGGAGCCGGGGCAGAAACCGGCGCGTACGTGGCTGCACGAGGGGGTGGAGCGCTCACGGCGACGGGCGGCGGTGGAGCACTTGCAGCTATTGGGGCGGCTGGCGCGGAGGCTCCGACTTCCTGGCCGCAGGACGTACAAAAGCGAACGCCCTCTTCGACTCGCAGACCACAGCTCGTACAAAACATAGGCGGGCCTCCCCGGCGGCTGCCGGCTCAAACTGAGGCGGACTTATAGCGCGAGCGCGACCGCAGGTCAACAAAGGAAAAGCCGTGACTACAGAGGGAGCTTGCCGGTAAAGACCACGCGCGGTTTTCGCGGATCGGAGCGGCGGATCTGCCCGATACGATAAAATTTTTCCCGGCGCCGCTTCAGTTCGGTTTCCAGAGCGCGATGATTCTTGAGCGGCACGACCAGGATCATCCCCACGCCCATATTGAACGTACGCAAAAGTTCGTCGCGCTCAAGCTTCCCCAACATGGCAAGATAGGAAAAAATCGGCGGGACGGGCCACGACCCCAGCTCGATTTCCGCCTGCAGGCCGCGCGGGAGCACCCGGGGGAGATTTTGGGTGATGCCTCCGCCGGTGATGTGCGCCATCGCGGAGAGCCAGCCCTTCGCAACCGTGGTCTTCAGCATCGGCCAATAGCAGCGATGCGGGCGGAGCAGTTCCGCGCCGATCTTGTTGCTGACCTCGGCGACATAGGTTTCCGGCTGGAGGCCGGCACATTCGAAAACGAGCTTGCGCGCGAGCGAATAGCCATTGGTATGCAATCCGGTGGATGGCAGCCCGAAGAGCAAATCGCCGGGGTTCACGGCGCTCGTCTTTTTCAAACAGGCGCGCTCGACGACCCCGACAATGAACCCCGCCAGGTCGTATTCTCCCGGCGGATAGAAGCCCGGCATCTCCGCCGTTTCGCCGCCGACCAGCGCGCACCCGGCGGAGTGGCACGCGCGCGACATCCCTTCGACCAGCTGCTCGACAACGTTCGGATCCATCTTGCCCATCGCCAGGTAGTCGAGAAAAAAAAGCGGCTCGGCGCCGAGGGTGAGGATGTCGTTGACGCAGTGATTCACCAGGTCGCCGCCGACCGTGGAATGGATGCCCATGGCCGAGGCGATTTTCAGCTTCGTGCCCACACCGTCCGCGCTGGAGACCAGCACCGGCTCGCGCCATTTCTTATCGAGGGCGAACAGTCCCCCGAACGAGCCGATGCCTCCAATCACTCCGCGAGTGAACGTGCGCGAAGCCAGGCGCCGGATGCGCTGCTTGGCTTGGTCTGCGAGGGAAATATCCACACCGGCTTCAGCGTAATCCATGAGCGAAGAACTCTTTCTGCCGTGGCGAGAGGAGCCGGGCGGCGTGCCCTCGTTGAATTAGAACACCTTGAAGATGCGGCGCCAGCGCACGATGCTGGGATGAATGAAAACACTCGCATACGTTTCCATGCGGTCGCGAATGTGCCCCGGGTCCCAGGTTTCCCCGGGCGCGTCGATAGACATATACACCAGAATGGGCGTGCCGATGATATTTTCATTCGGCACGAAACCCCAGTACCTGCTGTCGTAGGAATCGTCGCGGTTATCACCCATCATAAAATATTCGCCCTTGGGAACCGTCACCGGGCCGTAGTTGTCGACCGGGTTGGGCGGCGCCGCGCGGTAGGGCTCATCGAGCTTCTTGCCGTTGATATATACTACGCCTTCGCGAATCTCAAGGTTATCGCCCGGCAATCCGATCAGGCGCTTGATGTAATCCGGTGTTCCGGGAAGAGGCGCGCGAAACACAACGATTTGCTGGCGATGCGGTTCGCGCCACAGGCGCACTTGAAGCTGGGTCATGGGCACCTCGGCGTCATAACCGATGCGGCTCATCAGCAGGTGGTCCCCGACTAACAGGGTATTTTCCATCGAGCCGGAGGGGATCACCCGGGCCTGCACGATCGTTCCGGTGATAAACAGGAACGCGAGGATTACCCAAAGCCAGGAAAACGCCTCGCGCAGGATCAGTTTCTTCAAATCCGGCTTCGGCTCAGCCGCAGCCCGGACTGTTTCATCAGCGTTCATTTGGCACCACCTGAATTTCCACCACCGGAGAATCCTCCGGGCCGGCCGCGCGTGGATCGAGTTCGCCCTGCGCGCCGTCCACCGGATACACTCCCGTATAGCAAGAAGTACAAAATGTTCCATCGGAATCGCCGACGGCCCGCCGCAAACTCGGCAGCGAAACATAGCCCAGGGAATCGGCCCCGAGGAATCGCCGGATTTCCTCGATCGAGCGCTGGCTGCGATCCAGTTTGCCGGCGAAGGCTTCGAGTTCCTCCGGCGTCAGCCGGGGCGTCCGCGGGATTCGTCGGCCGCGATCAATTCCTCGCGCGTGGGAGTATCCACTCCGTAGTAGCACGGCGAAATCGTCGGCGGGCAGCTGATGCGCATGTGAACTTCGGTCGCTCCGGCGTCGCGCACCAGGCGCACAATTTTCCGGCTCGTTGTGCCGCGCACGATCGAATCATCAACCAGCACGACGCGCTTGCCCTCCAGCATCCCGCGCACGGGATTCAGTTTCAGTTTCACTCCGAAATCGCGGATGGCCTGCTGCGGTTCGATGAACGTACGCCCGACGTAATGATTGCGGATCAATCCCATGCGGAACGGCACGCCGGATTCCAGCGAGTAACCGATCGCCGCCGGAACGCCCGAATCGGGCACCGGCACGACGATGTCCGCGGGCACGGGATGCTCCCGCGCGAGCAGGCGGCCGAGCTTCTCGCGGCTTTCCTCGACCACCCGTCCGAAGACCAGGCTGTCGGGGCGCGCGAAATACACATGCTCGAAAATACAGTGCTGCAACGGTTTTTCGGGAGCAAAGCGCAGCGACTCGATTCCCGCCCGGGTGATTCGCAGCATTTCGCCGGGTTCCACATCGCGGACGTAAGTCGCGCCGATCAAATCAAACGCGCAGGTTTCCGAAGCGACCACCCAGGCGCCGTCGAGTTGGCCCAGGGCCAGCGGCCGAAAGCCCCGCGGATCGCGCAGGGCGTACAATTCGTCGCGCGTCAGCACGAGCAGCGAATAAGCGCCCTCCACCTGGTTGAGTGCGTCGGCGAGCGCGCCCGAAAGATTTCGCGCCTGGCTTCGCGCCACCAGGTGCACGATGACTTCGGTGTCGCTGGTCGTCTGAAAAATCGAGCCCCGATGTTCGAGCGTGCGGCGCCATTTCGCCGCGCTGGGGAGGTTCCCGTTGTGGCCGAGGGCAAGCTTTCCCTTGTTGCAGTCGGTGACCATCGGCTGGGCATTCGTCAGCGAAGTATCGCCGGCGGTCGAATAGCGCGTGTGTCCCAGGGCCGCGTCGCCGGGAAGCCGCGCCAGCACACCGGGCTGAAAAATATCCGCGACCAGGCCCAGACTTTTTTCAAGATACAATTCGCGCCCGTCGCTTGAGACAATCCCGGCCGATTCCTGGCCGCGGTGCTGCAGGGCGTAAAGCCCAAGATAGGCCATCTTCGCGGCCTCGGGATGGCCGAAGACTCCGCATACGCCGCAGTGGTCATGGAAACGATCGTTTTCGATTTGGATGAAGTCTGTCATTCCATTCGACTCATGCACTGGAAGCGTGTCCGCCAGAGTTTGATCTACGTCATAATCAAATTAATATCTACCCGCACTTCTTAATGATCGGACTCATCGGCTCGTTACCGCTGTTTCGATCGAATTTCTCCAGGCGTCGGCGAGAGGGGGGACATCGGCGCTGACAACTACCCGGCCATTTAATTCGATGCGGAAATCGCCGCGGGCGACTCGACCCACTTCGAGCGCCGCAACCTCATATTGTGCCGCAAGCGAGAGCACACGGGCAAGGTTTGCGGACGTAACCGATATGACGACTCGCGCGCCACGCTCGCCGAACAGCACGGATTCATCCGGCTCGTTGGTCGTCAGCGAGACCTGCGCGGAAAGGTTGTTGCTGGTAAAACACGATTCCGCCAGCGTTACGGCCAGGCCACCATCACTCACGTCGTGCGCGGACTGCAGCGCGCCTTCGCCGGCTAGTGCAACCAGCAGCGTGATCAAGCGTTTTTCAGCTGCGAGGTCCACGTCAGGCGGCGCGCCTGCGACGATTCCGCGAATCGTGCGCGCGTATTCGGATGAAGAGAGTTCGCGCGCTGCTATATCCACGCCGCTCGCCGGGAATGCTTTTGCGCCTTGGCCATCGAGCAGAACAATCACGTCGCCTTCCTCGCGGAATCCCATCCCCAGAGCGCGCGAAGCGTCTTCGATCATGCCGAGCACGCCGAGAACAGGCGTCGGATCGATCGAGCGGCCGAGGGTCTCGTTATAAAAACTCACGTTGCCGCCGGTGATCGGAATTTCGAGGGCCGTGCATGCGGTCGCGATTCCATCAATGGCGCGGCTGAATTGCCACATGACTTCCGGCTTTTCCGGGTTGCCGAAGTTCAGGCAATTCGTCGCGGCCCAGGGCTTTGCGCCCGCACACGCGACATTGCGTGCGGCTTCGGCGACGGCCAGCTGCGCACCTACGAACGGATCGAGCCGGCACCAGCGGCCGTTGCCGTCGCTCGAAAGCGCCAGTGCGCGCTTCGTGCCCTTGATGCGTACCACCGCTGCGTCGCCCGTGCCGGGCGCTTCGAGCGTGTTCGTGCGCACCATGTAATCGTATTGCTCCCAGATCCAGTGTTTCGAGGCGATCGCCGGAGCGGCGAGCAATCGCTTAAAATTCCCAGGCAAATCCGCGCCGTCGGCGCCGAACTCCACCAGACGCTCGTTCACGACCGGCGCAGGAGCGGCCAGAGGGCGCTGGTAGACGGGGCCTTCCTCGGCCAGCGGGTGCGCGGGAATTTCCGCCACGACGCTGCCGTGATGCAGGACGCGGACCAGGCCGTCTTCGGTGACGCGTCCGATTTCCACAGCGTCGAGGCCCCACTTCGCAAACACCGCAAGGACTTCTTGCTCACGTCCCCGCTCGGCCACCAGCAGCATGCGCTCCTGCGATTCGCTGAGCATCATTTCGTACGGCGTCATTCCGGATTCACGTTGCGGCACACGCGCGAGTTCGATCTCAATGCCCAAGCCGCCGCGCGAGGCCATCTCGCAAGACGAACTGGTGAGTCCTGCCGCACCCATGTCTTGAATCGCGACAACCGCGCCGGTCTGCATGGCTTCGAGGCACGCCTCCAGCAGCAGTTTTTCCATGAACGGGTCGCCGACCTGCACGTTGGGCCGCTTCTGCTGCGATTCTTCCGTGAATTCCGCGGAGGCCAGCAGCGACGCGCCGTGGATGCCGTCGCGCCCTGTTTTCGCACCGACGTAAATCACGGGATTGCCCGCGCCGCGCGCCTTCGCGTAAAACAGGTCCTCCTTTTTCGCGATGCCGAGCGCGAGAACGTTCACCAGCGGGTTCGCCGAATAGCCGGGCTCAAATTGCACTTCGCCTCCGACTGTGGGCACTCCAAAGCAGTTGCCGTAGTGAGCGATGCCGCGCACCACGCCGTCGAGAATGCGGCGATTGCGCGCGATCGTTTCGGGATCGAGCGCTTCAGGGGCTGAAGCCCCTGCGTTAGTCGCCGTTTCGGACGGGCTAAAGCCCGTCCCTACAAAACCTGAGTCGAGGGGTTCACCTTTTGCCTCACCCTCACGTCCTGGTGTTTCTGAACGATTTGTGGGTCGCGGCTTCAGCCGCGACATTCCAGCGTCGTTGAAAGAGGCTTTAGCCCCTGAAGAAATCGGCCCGAAACGCAACGAATCGAGCACGGCAATCGGCCGTGCGCCCATCGTGAAAATGTCCCGAAGAATTCCGCCCACGCCGGTCGCGGCGCCCTGAAACGGTTCGACGTAACTCGGGTGATTGTGCGACTCCATTTTGAACGCCGCGGCCAGGCCGTCTCCGATGTCCACCACGCCCGCGTTTTCGCCGGGGCCCTGCAAGACCTGCGGGGCGCGAGTCGGCAATCGGCGCAAGTGCACCTTGCTCGATTTATAGGAGCAGTGCTCGCTCCACATCACGCTGAAAATGCCCAGCTCGGTGAAGTTCGGATCTCGTCCCAGGATCTTCCGGATGTGCTCGTACTCTTCGGAGGTCAGGCCGTGCTCGGCCGCCAGTTCTGGTGTGACTCTGATTTCAGTGTCGAGCATGCCTTTGTAGAAAGCGGAGGATTCAGATCCTCGACGAACGCAAAATGATAATTCCTCTATGCTGGTATCGCCGTCTGCCGCGCGAACGATTCGATCAGCGACCGGAAAATCACCAGGCCGTCGTCGGACCCAAGTGCCGCTTCCACCGCGCGCTCCGGATGCGGCATCAAGCCCAGCACGTTGCGCCCGCGATTGCAGATGCCGGCGATGTTGGCGAGCGAGCCGTTCGGATTCGCGGATGGCTCTTCGCTTCCGTCAGCAGTCGTGTAGCGGAAGACGATCTGCTTATTGTGCTCCAGTTCGGCAAGCGTCACTTCGTCGCAAAAATAATTACCTTCGCCGTGCGCGATCGGTATTTCGAGCACCTGGCCAAGCCTTGCCGCGGCCGTGAATGGCGTGTCCGTTGTCTCCACGCGGATGTGAACCTGCCGGCAGATGAATCGCAATCCGGCATTGCGCTGCAGAACGCCGGGCAATAGGCCCGCCTCGCAAAGAATCTGAAAACCGTTGCAGATGCCGAGGACCAGGCCTCCGGCGCGCGCGAATTTTTCAACCGCGCGCATCACAGGCGAGAACCGCGCAATCGCCCCGGTCCGCAGGTAGTCTCCGTAGGAAAATCCGCCGGGAAGGAGTATCGCATCAAAGCCGGCAAGATTTTCCGATTGGTGCCAGAGGAATTCGACGGGCTGATGGAGGACTTGGCCGAGAGCGTAGTACGCGTCGTGGTCGCAATTCGAGCCCGGAAACACGACCACCCCAAATTTCATCGCGTGGAATCTCCCCCTCAATGATATTTTAACACACGTTGCGCAGATACGCCCCGATCGCTCAGGGCGAGCCGGGGCCACGAGCGCCCCAAAGAGATTCGGGTCTTGCCGCTTTCCTCTAATGCTGTTTTCGTTCCTGCCGATTAGATTTGGGAATGGACAGGCGACGGTTGCTTGATGAACCGCGCAACCATCTTGGAGGGAATTATGGATTTCGATTACGCCATTTCGGCACACAGCAGCTGGAAGGGGAAACTACGCTCGTACTTGGCCAAGCCCGATCGCAGTATGTCCGGGGCTGACGTTGCCAAGGACAACTCATGCGATTTGGGAAAGTGGCTATACGGGGAAGGTGCTAAGTTCTCGAATTTGCCGGAATATCAGGCCGCTCGCTCCGAACACGCTCGCTTTCACAAGGCCGCGGCAGACATCATTCATAAGGCGGACTCGGGACAGAACGTTGTTGAAGAGACCGCCCTCGGCGCAAAAAGTGATTTTGCGTCCGCATCCAGCGCCGTTGTGAGCGCCCTCATGGCGTTGAAGTCCAAACTCGCAACGCACGTCCTGGTAACAAAGTAGAGGCGAGAACTGCTTCCCGGATCCAAACGTCGGTCCTACACAACTGAAGTAGATGAAGTCGACGGTAGGTTGTCGTCCGCTTGAAGCATGCGGATCACGAGAGTCAGGTCTAGTGACCGGAAACGCGCTTCGGCAGCATCGGTCCCGGGCGGCGTATGGCCGCAAGATACACGACGGCCATGATGAATGTCCCAGCCAGCCCGACGGCGGCCGAGTCAATCGCCAGGCCCAGGATCCCGCCCGCCAGCATAATCATGCCGAGCACCGCAAGATTTGCGGCGGCATAAACTTCCAGAACAAGATCACCGATAATAAAGGAAATAGCACCCACTACGAGGCCCCAGTTCACCCACACGCCCATATCCTGGTCCCTCCCTAGGGAAAGTGATGCGACAATATCACCACAGGGTGCCCGGATCAACAATTTCATTTTGAGATGGATCGAGGAAAAGTCGCCACGTAAGTGCGCAGGAATGATCCGACGTGAGGTTTACCGGTGCCGGGAAACCTTGCCCCTTTTGGACGCGCTCTTCGATTTTTTGCGCGGGCGCGTTTTTGAAGATTTCGCTGCGGCCGCCAGCTCACGGCGGCGAGCAGCGGCCCAGCCGGGTTTGGTTACCTGAAGTCCCCGCGCGAGAGCGAGCGCGTCGGCGGGGACATTCTTGGTGATCACCGAGCCCGCCCCGACATAGGCGCCGTCGCCAATGCGCACCGGAGCGACCAGCGCCGTATCGCTGCCGATAAAGACCCGCTTTCCGATGGTCGTGGGATTCTTGTGAACACCGTCGTAATTGCAGGTGATCGTGCCCGCGCCGATGTTGGAACCGCTGCCAATGCGCGTGTCGCCAAGATAGGTAAGATGCATCGACTTGACGCCTTCGCCGAGAACGCTGTTCTTCACTTCCACGAAATTTCCGACGCGCGCATTTTCCTGCAGTCGAACGTCGCGGCGAAAATGCGCGAACGGTCCCACTTGCGTTCCTCGAGAGAGATGGCTGGCGTTCACGATCGAGTACGGTTTGATCAGCACATTGTCTTCGAGAACGGCATCCATCAAGATGCTTCCCGCTTGAATCGTACAGCTCGCGCCAATGCGTGTTTTGCCGAGCAGCTGCACGCATGGCTCGATACGCGTATCGGCGCCGACGATAACCTCGGGATCGATCAGCACCGTCTCCGGCAACTCAATCGTCACGCCCGCATCCATCACGGCGGCGCGCTTGCGCCGGCGGAGAACGCCGTCCGCCGCGGCCAGGTCCGCGCGCGTGTTGCAACCCAGGACTTCATCCGGGTCGGCCGCGAGCACGGCTTGCACAGGCTCGCCCTTCTGGCGCAACTCGGCGATGGTGTCGGTCAGATAAATCTCCTTGTGCGCATTCTGCGGTTTCAGCAATCGCAGGCAGGGCCACAATTTTTCAAGTGTGAAGCAGTAGATGCTGGAATTGATTTCGCGGATCGCGCGCTGCTCGCCGGTCAGCGCGGAATCTTCAACGATTGCAGCGACCGATCCGTCGTCGCGCCTCAAGATCCGCCCGTATCCCGCGGGATTCCCAATTTCCGCGGAGAGAATCGTCGCAGCTGCGTCGCCTTCCTGATGCGCGCGAGCCAGCGCCGCTAGCGTCTCCGTGCAGATCAAAGGCGCATCGCCCGGCAGCACGATCGCGAATTTTGCCCGGCTGCGAATCGCACGCTGCGCCACAAGCAGGGCGTGTCCCGTGCCGCGTTGCGGATTTTGTATCACGGTCTTCACGCCCAGCGGTGTGACCGCGGCGGCCACATCCTCGGCTTGATAGCCAACGACTGTGATAATTTCGCGCGCCTTGAGAGGCAGGCACGCGCGCACGACATTCTCGACAAGCGAGCGTCCGCCGGCACGGTGAAGCACTTTTGCCAGCGACGATTTCAGTCGCGTTCCCCTGCCGGCCGCGAGGATCACAATTACAAAATCGGGGATTGCCATGCTTTCATTGTCAGTGGTTCATCCCGGTTTGACAATGAACCGCGCGAGGGGACGCCGCGAATTCAATACCTCCACAAGGTTTTTCCTCCCGATCTTAGAGATTGACTTATCCGGTGACGGGAGTAATGTGCTCCGCAAACGGATTTTCTTCGCGAGGCGACACCATGGATTACTGCCCTTCCTGCGGCCACCAAATCCAGCAAGATGATGTTAAGTTCTGTCCCCAGTGTGGGATACAGCTGCAACGGGCAGAGATGCCGCGAACCAATGCGGCGCCAGCAGGTCCGCTTCCGCCGGCTCCTTCGATCAAGCCGGAAACCAGCGGGATGGCAATCGGCAGTCTGATCTGTGGAATTTTCTTCTTTTTCTTTCCTTCTGCGGCCGCTGCGGTCGTCCTGGGACATATGTCTCGCAGCGACATCCGACGGAGCGGCGGTCGAAAAACTGGGGCGGGCATGGCCCTTGTTGGGCTGGTCCTTGGCTATGTCGGGATATCAATCGTTCCTATTTTGATTATCGCCGCAATCGCTATTCCGAATTTGTTGCGTGCCAAAATGACGGCGAACGAAGTTTCTGCCGCCAATTCGCTTCAAACTTTGAATGCATCTTTGGTGCTGTACTCCGCCACATACGGAACCTTGCCGTCATCCCTTTTGGACCTTCAACCCTCGTCCTCGCCCTCGTCGGAGGCGGCTGGATTGATTGATCCTCTGCTCGCCACTGGCAGAAGGGAAGGATACGAGTTCGATTACCAGACGTCTGAAATGGCTGAGGGGGATTCGAAGGACCGTGGTTACATTATTACGGCAAAGCCGGTCATTCCCGGGACTACGGGGACGCGGTTCTTCTTCACTGACCAGACGGCTGTGATTCGCGCAGAGACAAATCGAGTCGCCACTGCCGATAGCCCGCCCATCATGTAATACGTACAGGATGATTTTATCGTAAGGAAAGAGACGAATTTTCGCGATGCGAGGGATGATTCTAGTCCGTGGCCGGAACCGCAGCCTGGGCACGGATTCCACGGGGCTCCGAGGGAGCGTCCTCGTACGTCTCAGCCCAAAGCGAGGAATCGGCCAGCAGGCGTGTAACCAGTTGCGTGTGCAAGGCGTGCCCGGCCTTGTAGGCCTCGACGCGAGCCAGCAGAGGACGTCCCACCAAGGCGAGATCGCCGATGAGGTCGAGCGCCTTGTGCCGTCCGAATTCGTCCGGGAATCGCAGCGGGCCATTCATTACGCCATTTTCATTCAGCACAATTGCGTTTTCGAGAGAGCCCCCGCGGATCAAGCCCATCCGGCGCAGTCCCTCGAAATCCTGGACGAACCCGAAGGTTCGCGCCGGCGCCAGCATCCGGCAGAATGATTCGCGCCCAACGCGGATCTCAACCTGCTGCGCGCCGACGGCCGGGTTCGCGTAGTCCACGAAACACCGGACCTGGAAATCGTCCGCGGGATAAATTCCGATTCGCCGCCCGCCATCCGAGAATTCGAGCGGCTTCAAGACCTTCAAATACCGCCTGCGCTTTCGCAACCGACGCACCCCGGCCTGCTGCAGCATCTCGATGAATGGCTGCGCGGAACCATCCAGAATCGGCAATTCCAGCGCATCCAGTTCGATAAAGACATTATCCACGCCGCAGGAATAGAGGGCCGCGAGCAAGTGCTCGGTGGTGGAGAGCAGAACGCCCTTCTTCATAAGGCTCGTCGCGTAGCTGACCCGAGCCACGTTGCGCACGTGTGCCTCGATTTCAAAGTTGTCGAGGTCGACGCGGCGGAATACGATCCCTGTATCAGCGGGCGCCGGCACCAGTCGCAGGCGGGATTTTACGGCCGTGTGAAGTCCGACGCCTTTGGTCGCAACAGGCCGAATAATCGTAGTCTGAAAAGTCATGGGCGGAGGATAACTATAGCATCTGATGTGGCTTGATGCCAGACGGTTACCTTATTAAAATCATATAGTTGCGGCGAAAACGCAAATACTGTGTGGCGAATTGGCCACAATTTGAGCTATTTTGCGTGGTCATTTTGCATCAATTGAACCAGCGCGGCCTGAAGTTGCCCAAGGTTGGTGATACGTCCGGAAAACGCGGGATGGGATACTTGTGTCGTCTTTACGCTGCGCTTAGAATGGTCAACTGAGATCGAAATGATGGCAAGTCCATTCCATATCCTCTCGAGTCAGACTCCGATCCCGGCTTCCGGGATTTCCACGGGGCCGACGGAACATCCCCGGCCGGAATGGTTGCGGGTCAAATTTTTCAACGGGCCGAATTACCAGGACTTGAAGCGCATCATGCGCACGCTGGGCCTCAACACGGTTTGCGAGAGCGCGCGCTGCCCCAACATGGGCGAATGCTGGGAGCACCGCACGGCAACGTTCATGATCCTGGGGAATATCTGTACGCGCGCCTGCGGATTTTGCGCGGTGCCATCGGGCAAGCCGGCTGCGCCTCCGGACAAGAGGAGCCGGAACGCGTGGCGGAAGCTGCGCAGCTCATGGGCCTGCGATACGCGGTGGTGACTTCGGTCAACCGCGACGACCAGCCCGACGGCGGCGCGTCCATCTTTGCCCGCACGATTGCAGAAATTCGCAGCCGGGTTCCGGGCTGCAAGGTGGAGGTCCTGATTCCGGATTTCCGGGGAGACTGGCAGGCGCTGGAGACCGTTGTTCGCGCCCGGCCGGACGTTCTCAACCACAATACGGAAACAGTTCCTCGGCTGTATCGCGAGGTACGCAAGGGCGCAATCTACGAGCGTTCTCTCGAGCTGCTGCGCCGCGCGAAAAATCATGGCGCCGGAAATGCCGACGAAGACAGGCATGATGCTGGGCCTTGGCGAAACGCGCGAGGAAGTCCTCGCGGCGATGCAGGACCTCGCCGCGCAGGGCACGGACATTCTAACTCTGGGGCAATACCTCCAGCCCACGCGCGAGCATCTGCCCGTGGTGCGGTTTGTCCATCCCGACGAGTTCGCGGAATACAAAAAACTTGGCGAGCAGATGGGTTTCGCGCACGTCGAATCCGGACCGCTGGTGCGGTCCTCCTACCATGCATTCGAACAAGAAGCTGCCGCGCGCGTATAGCACCTACGAATTTTCTTGTTCGCGCGCCAAATGGACAAATTTTCTAGCCATAAACTACACGCGTCATTCGGATTGGTCCTCAATGCGTGAAGAGTGCGTTACGCGGAGTTTGGCGAACGGTGCGCTATTCCGCAGCTTCGGCGGCGGCGCGAATCAACTGCCAGCGGCGGGGGCGCTTCTTTGGGTCGAGAATTTTCTTCCGGAGGCGGATGGATTTCGGCGTAACCTCGACGAATTCGTCTTCGGCGATGAACTCGATGGCCTGCTCGAGGTTCAACTGGCGGTGCGGAATCAGGCGGATGGCCTCGTCGGCGCTGGAGGCGCGCATATTGGTTTGCTTTTTTTCTTTTGTGACGTTGACGTCCATGTCGGCGTCGCGCGAATTTTCTCCGACAATCATGCCTTCGTAAACTTCCTCGACGGGACCGACGAAAAGTTCGCCGCGCTCCTGCAAGTTCCAGAGCGCGAAGGCGGTCGTGTGGCCGGCGCGGTCGGCCACCAGCGCGCCGGTGGGCCGCGAAGCCATTTCGCCGCCATATTCGGTCCAGCCTTCAAACAGCGCATGCAACTGCGCCGTGCCGCGCGTGTCGGTCAGCAACTGGCCGCGCAGGCCAATCAGCCCGCGCGACGGCACAGTGAACTCCATGCGCACCCAGCCGGAGCCGTGGTTCACCATCTTGCCGAGCTCGCCGCGGCGGCGGCCCAGAGCCTCCATGACCACTCCGACGAATGATTCGGGGCAATCCACAACCAGGCGTTCGAGCGGCTCCAGTTTCTTTCCGTTTTCCTCGCGCACCACGATTTCCGGCTTGCCGACCATCAGCTCGTAGCCTTCGCGGCGCATCGTTTCGATCAGGATCGCGAGCTGCAATTCGCCGCGCGCCAGCACGCGGAACACGTCCGTCGTATCGGCATCGGTGATGCGCAGCGAAACGTTGGTGAGCAGTTCCTTCTGCAGGCGTTCGCGCAGATCGCGCGAGGTCACCCACTGGCCTTCGCGCCCGGCAAGCGGGCTGGTGTTCACGGTGAAATTCATGGCCAGGGTGGGCTCGTCCACCACGAGCGGTTCGAGCGGCGCGGGATTTTCGAGGTCGGTGAGGCTCTCGCCAATCTGAATGCCCTCCACGCCGGCGACGGCAACGAGGTCGCCGCAGGGAACCTCCTCGGCTTCGTCGCGTTCCAGGCCGCGGAACGTGAAAAGCTTCGTGATGCGCGTGGGTTCGATTGCGCCTGAACGCTTGGCGATGCCCACCTCAGAGCCGCGGCGCAGCGTGCCGTTAAAAACGCGGCCGATGGCGATGCGGCCAAGAAAATCGCTGTAGTCCAGATTCATGACCTGCGCCCGGAGCACGCCGTTCGGATCGCCCGTCGGCGCCGGGATGGCGGAAACGATGGTCTCAAACAGCGGTTGGAGATTGGTGGATCCGTCCTCCAGCTTGCGGTGCGCAACGCCTGTCTTCGCATTCGTGTAAAGGACGGGAAAATCGAGCTGGTCCTCAGTGGCTTCAAGGTCGATGAAGAGGTCGTAGATTTCGTCGAGCACGGCGGCGGGGCGCGCATCGGAACGGTCAATCTTGTTCAGGACGATGATGGGAAGCAGCTTGGCCTGCAGCGCCTTCTGCAGGACGTAACGCGTCTGCGGCAGCGGACCTTCGCTCGCGTCCACCAGGAGGAGCACGCCGTCCACCATTTTCAGAGCGCGCTCGACTTCCCCGCCAAAGTCGCTGTGGCCGGGCGTATCGACGATGTTGATTTTCGTGTCGTGATAGAAAAGCGCCGTGTTTTTCGCCAGGATCGTAATGCCGCGCTCGCGTTCGAGGTCGTTCGAGTCCATGACGCGCGTCATGACGACCTGATTCTCCCGAAAGATGCCGCTCTGGTGGAGCATGGCGTCCACCAGCGTGGTCTTCCCATGATCCACGTGGGCGATAATGGCGATATTGCGAATCTGCGGCATGAAATCCTAACTTTCTCTTCGATTGTCGGTTCGGAGCAGCACTGAATACAAAAATGGGCTGCAAGTGCGACCTTGCAGCCCCCGCGTACGATTCCGAGAGGAATTACAAGTGCCTTCGACTGTTCAAGGATACCACACGCCTCCGCGCCGCGTCACGGCTGATCCGTTGCCACTGTGACCGTATGGCCATTTCGCTATAAAGACCCAACCTCCACGATTTGGCCGGCCTTGATCGAAAGGAGAGCTTGCGCGCAGGCAGGCATGAGGGGCAATAAATCCCTCATGCGAGTCGATTTCGCGCAAAGGATCAAGATGGACACACTCCGCCCGGTCATATTTTGTTGGTATTTGATATTCCGATCGCTGGTGAGGAGTACATCCCATCGGCCCTCGGCAAGCGTCAGCAATTCGCCATTCTTTTTGGACCCGAAGCCAGCTTGCCGTGCCGTTTGGCACTCGTAACCCAGAGCAGTAAGGTTGCCCTTCAGAGCCGCTGGAAGACACTCGTCGATCAAAACTCTCATTTCTGAAAGCGTTCCAGGATAAGCGCCTTTGCTTCCTCCAGAGCTGCGATGGCATTTTCCCGAGTGACTCCAGGATATTGCTTCAGGAATTCGTCCAGTGTTTCTCCGCCCTCCAGGTAGTCAAGCAGCGTCTGGAACGGAACTCGCGTGCCGCGGAAGACGGGTTCTCCGCTGTGGATTTCGGGATCTTTGATGATTACGCTCTCACGGACAGTGGCCATGGCGATCCTCCCGCGCGAATTCCAATTATCTCATCCATTCGGAAGAACGGCCCTGAAATCTACAATCTGATCAATGGCTCCTGAAATTAAGCTTGCGTGTCTATACACCTGCCAGGCTGACCGAAGTTGTTTTTTTGAATGCATCCATTTTGAGCCAGATTGCACTCCGCCTGCAAAGGGGATTGATTCGTTCTAATGGCGGCACTGGAAATCGCCTCGCGACGAATTCGCGTGTCGGTAGATTCTCAAGGTAGAATTCCACGGACATGAGGAAACCGAACCTCCACACGTCGAGGAAGCTGGCAGTCGTCCTGGCGTTTGCTTTCGTCCTGGGATGGGCAGCAAGCGCCCAAACCGACTGGCCCGCGCCGGACAACGCAGCCATCAGCAAAATTGAAGACGAAGGCCTGCACCACTCGCACATCATGGAGGTGATGAGTTACCTGACCGACATATACGGCCCGCGCCTGACGAACTCGCCGAACATTCGCGAAGCCGCCGCCTATGCCGTCAAGACGCTCGGCTCCTGGGGGCTGGCGAATGTCCACGAGGAGCCCTGGGGAAAGTTCGGGCGTGGCTGGTCGAACGAATTGTTTGTGGCCAATGAAGTTGCGCCGCGGCATTTTCCGCTGATTGCGTACCCAAAGGCCTGGACTCCGGGAACCAGCGGTCCGGTTACGGCGGAAGCGATCTATGCAAAAATTGAAAATGAAGGCGACTTCGAGCAGTACCATGGAAAGCTCAAGGGCAAATTCGTGCTCACCTCGCCCATGCGGGCTGTGGAAGCCCATTTCGACGCGCCGGGCCACCGTTACACGGACCAGGAGCTGGCGGACCTCGCGCAGCCTGCTCCGGCTCCTCCCGCCCCCGATCAAGCCGCGCGAGACCGCTTTGTCGCCCAGCGGCTATTCGGCCAGAAGCTGATTAAATTCCTGACCGATGAAGGCGCGGCGGCGTGGCTCGAACCTTCACCCCACGATGGAGGCACGATTACGGTGCAAAGCGGCGGCCTCTGGGATCCGAAAGCCCCGGCTGTGCTGCCCCGCCTCGCAGTGGCCATCGAAGATTACGGGCGAATCTTCCGCACGCTTGAAAAAAATATCCCCGTGACGCTCGAAATCAATATCGCCAACAAGTTTTATGACGACAATCTCGATTCCTTCAACATCATTGCGGAAATTCCCGGCACCGACAAAGCGGATGAAATCGTGATGCTCGGCGCGCACTTCGATTCCTGGGACAGCGGCACCGGCGCCACCGACAACGCCGCGGGCTCAGCCGTGATGATGGAGGCCATGCGCATCCTGGAAGTTTCGGGCCTGAAGATGCGGCGAACGGTGCGCCTCGCTTTGTGGACGGGCGAGGAAGAGGGGTTGCTCGGCTCGCGCGCCTACGTCAAGGAACACTTCGCGGACCGGGAAAAAAAGAAGCTCAAACCCGAAAGTTCGAGGCTTTCGGCCTATTTCAACGTGGACAACGGCACGGGAAAAATTCGCGGCATCTATCTGCAGGGCAATGAAGAGGCGCGCCCGATTTTCGAGAAGTGGATGGAACCATTCAAGTCCATGGGCATGACCACCGCTTCCATCCGGGGCACCGACAGCACGGACCACGTTTCGTTCGACGAGGTTGGCCTGCCCGGCTTCCAGTTTATCCAGGACCCAATCGAATACGAGACACGAACCCACCACACCAATATGGATACGTACGAGCGCCTTCAAGAAGAGGATCTCAGGCAGATGGCCGTCATCGTCGCTTCGTTCGTGTACATGACGGCGGACGCCGATCAATTGCTCCCGCGCAAGATCCCGCCCAAACACTGAAACGTTCGCTTCTTGAGGGCGCTGATTCCCGGAGATATCACCGGTTCATTCTTGTGACAATTTGTTGACTTGACCGGGGTATTAAACCACTGCTATTCAGGTTCCAATCGCCGATGGCGTAAAGGCCGCCGACACCGCAGCAAGCTTCGAAGGGTCACGGGTGGGGTTAGTTACCGTGCGGGCTTGCCGCGGGGTGCCTTTGCGCCAGTCTGGGGCTTTTCCTGCTTGGGAGAAGCCCCCAAAATCGCAGGTCACGGCCGTCCGGGCGGAGCGCTCCCTGGTGTTCCGCCCGACGGGAAAAACCACGCATCGGGCATCCCCATTCGTGGACCTTCAGGCCTATTTATTATTGTTCTTGCTCAGCCGGCGGTAATAGTCCGCGACAGGTTCCTCGTAGCCCTGAGGCACGGTATTGGTGTCGCCGCTGCGCACCTGGCCGGATTCCTTATCGTCGAGTTGGCGCCGCAATTGAAGTTCAAGCTTATCCACATCGGCCAGCACTTGCGAGTGGAGTTGCTCGACCAGAGCGGGATTGCCGGGGAAACGGCTGGGGTCGAGATTGCTCCATCTCGCGGATCAGGTCCTGAACTTGTTTCTCCATATCCGGATCGTCCTGCACCGACTGGCGAAGCTGATTCAGATCGCGCATGCTGTCGTCGTAGGCGCGCTGCGGCGGGATCAGGAGAATTGTCGGGCTAACGGGAGGCCCTCCGGCGGGCGTGTTATTTCCCGTATCGAAACCTCCGTAGTACGCGGCCACCGCCTCCGCCACCGGATGATGTCCCGATAGCCGCCAACGTTATGTGCCACCGCCGATTCTTGCGCCCGGGCCGCCAACTGGACCGCCGCCCGCCTGGCCGCCCCTTGTTGTCCCTGCCCTGCGCCTTGTTGCCCTTGCCCACCCTTGCCCTGTTGTCCCCGCCCTGCTGACCTTGCTGGCGTCCCTGGCCGTCGCGGGATAGAGAGCCCATCTGATTGCGCAGCTGCTCGACGCGGTTCAGAGCGGTTTCGCAGACCCTGCTGTGAATCGTTTCCTTGCTGCGGAGCGGCGCCCATGGCCTGCTGCGCGTCATGCAATTCCCTTTTCAAGGCGCTGCATGCCCGCCGCGATTTCCGGCTCCGCTCCATTGGCGTTGGGATCGATGCCGCGGCGCATCCAATCCGCGCCTCGCTGAATGCGGGCGCGGAGATCGGACTGCTGCATGTCGCCGAGCGCGTCGCGCAGTTTGGTGGAGGCGGCGGTCTGATGGTCGGTGGCGAGTTCGCGCGCCGTGTCCTGGAGATTCTTTTTCCAGGTTGCCCAGGTCATCGGCCAGGCCCTGCGCGCTCGTCGGCGAGCTTTCGCTTGTCCTGCAAGGTTGGACTGGGATCCGTCGCCCAGTTGCCCGAACAGCTTGACGCGTGCGGTCGGCTCTGATCGCGTTGCTCGTTGGCCAGGCGGCTTGCTTCGTCCGCCAGCGCATCGACCTTCGAGGAAGATTGCTGCTGGCGCATTCCGCCGAGCAAATCCGTGGCTTCTTTCAGGCGGTCGGCGGCGCGGCGCGCTTCGGCTTCGCTCTGCTGCGGAGAGGTCGCGCGGCGCATGTCATCGGTTGCCTGCCTGAGCCGGTCGAGAGATTGCTGAACGCGCGGGTCCGCCGCGCCGGGTTTTCCTCCCGAGCCCGACTGGCCGGAGCCCGATTGGCCTGAAGACGACGAGGAACTCCCCTGCGAATTGCCCTGAGAACTCCCTTGCGAACCGCCCTGGGAATTATTCTTGGCCATCTGCTCCATCTGGCGCTGCAACTCTTCGGCCTCGCGGCGGAGCATTTCCTGCTGCCAGCGCTGCTCGGAGGTCTGGTTGCTGTTGTTCGCTGCTGCTGGGCGAGTTCCTCCTGCCGGCGCGCCAGTTGGTCCAGCTTCTGCAGGGCTTCGTCGATGTCTTTTTCCTGCTGGCTTGCGGAGACCCGGCGGTTTGCGCGGTTTCGTACTGATTTTTTTCCGTGTCGAGCTCCAGGTCAAACAGGCTCGCCAGGTCGCGCCCTGCGCCGCCTCCCGCCCCGCCGCCCCCGCCGCTGCCAAACGCCACTTGAATCTGGCGGAAGGTAGCCTCGGCGCGCAGCAGGTTTTGCAGCGCTTTTTGTTCGTCGGGAAGAGCGTCCTGCCATTTCTGCTTCTGCAATTTTTCGGCGGCCGGGCCCATGGCGTCGGCGGCGGCGTTCATGTCCTTCACAAAACTGCTGAATTCCTCGTTTTCGCGCCGACAGTTCGCGGCTCTGCATGCGTCCGGCCAGCGATTTCGACTGATCGCGCAGAGTGGATTGAACGCCGGAGAGAAACTTGGCCGCTTCGGCGGCCGCTTGCTGCGTCGCTGTTTTATCGCCCTGATGCTTCCAGGTCTCGGCGATGATTTCCTTCTCGCGCTGGGAAATGTCGTTCTGGTCCTGCTGGCCTCCGCCGCCACCACCGCCTCCGCCACCGGCTGCCTGGGCCTGCGAGAATTCCCGCTCGAAAGGATCGGCCTGGATGAAGGAGATGTCCGTGCGCGATTCTGCGCGGGTGTCTTTGGCAATCGCGTAGAGGCTCACCACATCGCCGGGCACCAGCTTGAAATCCTCGAGGGAAAGCACGGTGGAACCATCCGCCTGTTTCACGCCCTTCTGCTTGAGCAAATCGACCGTCTGCTCGGGGCCGCCGTTGACCGAGTAATGAAGCGTCATGTCGTTGAGGCCAAACTCATCGTCCGCCTTGACCGCGACGGTGACCTCTTCGATGGGGCTGGCGCGGTAGTCATGCCCGGGCGCGCGATGATGACGTTCGGCGGCTCGGCCTTGCGGGCCTCGATGAAGAAATCATTCGACAGGCGGACGGGCTGCCCCTGATCGAGCGCGGCGACGTGATACACGCCGTCCTTCTGCATCGGGATGGTGCCTTTGTAGATGTTGCCCTGGCCGCCCGAAAGCGCGAATTTGCTGCTCGTCGTCGAGAACCAGGACGCCGTCGCGCAGCGGCCGGTCGGTCTCGATTTCCAGGTCGGCTTGCGTGCCTTCGACGGCGCGCAGATCGCCGCCGCGTTCTTCGGTGACGTTTTGCAGGTGCGTCCACGTCGGGATAGCGGTACGTCACGCGGACATTCTTTACGCCGGGCAGATCCAGCACGCGGATATTGAAGTGGCGCGAGCTGAGCGGTCCTGCCTCCACGTAATACTCGACGTTTTCCGGCAGGCCCGCAAAAACAAATTGGAAGCCCGAGGCCTCCGGCCTGCGGATGCATGGGGACCTGGTCCCACTTCGACGCGCTCTGATAGCGGGCATACAGCCGCACGCTATCGGTTTGAAGTCCGATGAGCTGCGCGGTGACGATCTGGTCGGCGTTGCGGCGGACGGAAACATCGCCGGGGGTCACTTGAATGTCATAGAAAGGCGCGGCTCCGTCGCGCGGCGTGGCAGCCCACAGCAGCGCGGCGCCATGGCCCAGATATCCCGGCCCGGCCAGGATCATCCACACCAGAACGCATAGCGAGGCAGCGCCGACGCCCAGAAACGTCGCCAGCTTCCGGTCGGGAACCAGTCGAGCGGGCTCGCGCTTTGCGCGCCAGGCCAAGCGTATCGGCGGCCAGCAAATCGAGAAACGGCTCGCGCGCGTAGGCGTCGCGTTCGGCGAAGGTCACCAGCCGCTGCTTGAATTCGGGGAAGACGTCTTCGGCCTGGCGAGCCGCGCGGCGCCGGTTGAGCGCTTTCAGCGGGCAGAGCGATTCCGAAGCTCACGGCCAGAACGATCGCGAAGAGCAGCACCACGCGCGCGCTGGTGATGCTCCATCCGGGAGAATGCAAGCGCGTTGGTGATCAGGACCAGAATAACCGTGGCCGCCAGGGCGACCGAGGTCAGGATGGCAGCGCCGCGGAACCAAGCGCCCAGGCGCAGGCGCTTCTCCAGCCGCTCGATATAGGAGTTGAGCTGATCCCGAATGCTCATAAATCCTCCTGCTGCTGTGTCCCCAAATATTGATCCGCAAGCAGGGATTCCGCAATCGCTGCCGCTAATACCAGAAGCATAATATACCACCATAAACTGTACGGGCGGGCCTGTTCTTGCGCCTGTCCCGCGGCCGCCGCCTGCGCGGCGCCTGTGCCCGAATTGCCCCGCCAGAGCGCCAGCGTATCGTCCGGAATGACTTCAAGATTCGATTCGCGGCGGTCGGCATTGACGCCGATCACGTCGTGCCGTCCGTTGGCAAGCTGGAGTTCGTAGAATCCGGCTTGCGTCAGTTGATAGGTCTGCGCGGACGTGGCGTCTTTGAGCGAAAGAGGCCGGTGGCCCTCGGGATCGATCACCTCCACGCTGACGGCCTGCTCCTTGGAGCTGCGCAATTCGAGGAAGGAATCGACCAAGCGCGAGCCGCTGCGGCGCTCGAGTGCCGGAGAGATAGAGCGCGGTTTGCTCGACGAAGGGCACGAAGACCGGGTGGAGCGGGAAATCGTTGGTGAGATTGTCGAGGCCGGAGGCAAACAGCAGCACGGTGCCCTTCGCCGATTTTCTTTTCGAGCAGCACCGGCGTCTCGTCCGTCAGGCGCGCGATCACGCGGGAATCGCCGGGATCCACTCGGACCGCGAAATAGAATTTCACGCCGGACCAGCGGTCGGCATTCTCCACCGAAGGGTGCGAGGGATCGGCTTCGGCCACATTCAAAAACGGTCGCTCGTGCGGGAATAATACCTGGACTCCAGAACGTTGCCGCCAAACACCGGGATGTGGCTGGTATGCGCGGCCGAGGCTCCTTCCGCGATCCAGACGCTGCCGCCGGCCTGAACGTACCTCAGCAAGATCGTTTTCGAAGGAGGCAGGAATCGAGATCAAGTCGGAAAGGACGACGAATGCGTATTTGGAGAGCTGCTGGCCGGCCGCTTGCCCGGCGCTTACGGTATCGAGAGTAAATGCGGATTCCGCAGCGGAAGCCAGCGCGGCTTTGAAATAAAGCGGCGACCGCGAATCGGCCGCATCGGAAACGAACAGCGCGCGCCGCGGGTCGGAGCGCTCCACGGCAAACAGGCTCACGTCATCCGCGGGAAATGCGTCCGCCGAATCGATCCGCACTTCGCACTTCGTATAGCCGTAGGGCACGTCGAGGGACTGAAATTCAACGGTGGCGCGCCCATTGGCGGGAACGTCCGCTTTCTGTGTGGCGATGGTTTTCCCGTTCACGACCAGGGAAACCGTGCGCGTGGCGGCGGGAGTTCCAAACCCCGCGACCATCACCTGCACGCGCGCTTTTTTCGGGTCCCAGACCTGCCCTGGAGCATTCACGCTTTCCACCGTCCAGTTCGGCACGGGATCTTTCACGACCGGATGCAAGACCAGCGAGACATTTGCGGGCATCGCCAATTCGGCGAAGCTTGCCGGCATTCCGGATTTTTGCATGTCGCTGAAGAAATGCAGCTCGATGGGTGTCTGGACGGAGCCCGCGAGCGAACGCACGCCGCGCGCCAGTTCGCCGTAATTCGAGCGGGAGTCGCCCGGCTGCAGGCTCTCGACGGCGGCGCGCAGCACGCCCGGATCCTGAGACGGCTGCGAGAGCACTTGCAGCTGCGACCCGAACGCCATCACCTGCGCGCGGTCGGTCGGTTTTTTCGACGAAAGCACTTCCAGCGCCTCGCGGCGCGCATCGTCGAGGCGCGTTCCGGCTCGCATGCTGAAAGAATTGTCGATGACCAGCAGCAGCAACTTTTCGTTGTTCATGCTCGCGGCCGAGCGGTTGATGAACGGATTCGCAAACGCCAGGATGAGCAAGAGAAGCAAAAGCGCTCGAAGTGAAAACAGGGCCAAATACCGAAGGCGGCGATGCTTGATGGAACTTTGCGTGCGCCGCTCGAAAAACATCAGCGAACTGAACGGACGCGGAGTCGTCGTGTGACGCCGCAGCAGGTGGACGTAGATGGGCACGCCCACTGCCGCCAGGCCCGCGAGGAACCAGGGCGCGAGCAGGCCCATCTAGTCCCTCCCCTGGCGGATCGAGAGATATTCCCTCAGCGAGTGATCGAGCGGCTTGTCGGTGACGAGCAGGTGATAATCCATCCCCGCGCCGATGGTTTTGTCGCGCAACTCCGCGACGTGGGCGTCAAATTTCTTGCGGTATTCGTCCCGCACATATTCGGGAGTGATCTCGATGCGCTCCCGCGTTTCGAGATCGACCAGCGTGGCCGGCTCGCGAAACTCGGGCCGCAGTTCCTTGGGATCGAGGACGTGAAACAGAACGACTTCATTGCCGTGGAAGCGCAAGGGTTCGATGGTCCGGACGATGCGCTCGGGAGAATCGTAAAAGTCGGAGATGAACACCACGATTCCGCGGCGGCGCAGGAATTGCTGGAAATGCTCGAGCGGCTTGGCGAAGTCGGTGCGCGCCCGAGGCTCGGCCTGTTCGAGGCTGGCGAGCAAGCGAACGAGCTGTCCCTGCCGCGTCGAAGGCCGGATGTACGAGCGAATTTCATCGTCGAAAACGATCAGGCCCGCGGCGTCGCGTTGATTCTGGATCGCGAGATAAAACAGCGAAGCGGCCGTGTAGCGCGCATAGTCCATCTTATTTACGGCGTGCGAGGAAAACTTCATCGAGTTGCTCGCGTCGAGCAGGACGGTGAGGATGCTGTTGGTTTCGCCGCGATACCGCTTCAGGTAAGCGCGCTCGGTGCGCGCGAATACATTCCAGTCCACGTGGCGGAGGTCGTCGCCGGGCGAATACGCGCGATATTCGGCGAATTCCTGGCTGAATCCGAAATCCGGCGAGCGGTGCAGGCCGTTGACGAATCCGTCGACGACAGTCTTGGCCACCAAATCCAAACCGGAGATTCCGGCGAGCACGGAGGGATCAAGAAATTGCTGCAGCATAAGTCCTCTTTTAAGATGGGCTCCAAGTAGAGCCCACACCCGTTCTCAGGCTTTCGCGGGCGGCGGCATATGTTCGAGCAGCCGGCGCAGAATCTCGTCGGAATCGATGCGCTCCGACTCCGCGTGGAAGTTCAACAAGAATGCGGTGGCGGAGCACGGGAATCGCCAGCGCCGTGATGTCCTCATACGACACGTGGTAGCGGCGGTGAGCCAGCGCCCGCGCTTTGGCCGACAGGACAATGAACTGCGCGGCGCGCACGCTGGCGCCGTAATTCACGTATTTCTTCACGAAGTCCGGCGCGGACCCGCTGTTGTGTCGCGTGGCGCGAACCAGGTCCACCACGTATCGCGCGAGCGATTCCGCGATCGGCACCATGCGGACCAGTTTCTGGAAATCGAGGATTTCCTCGGCATTGGTCACCGCTTCAACCTGCGCGACGCGCGTCGCGGTCGTCAAGTCCACGACCTTTACTTCGTCCGCGGCGCTCAGATAATCCAGGATGGTATTGAACAGGAAGCGGTCCAGCTGCGCTTCGGGCAGCGGATACGTCCCTTCGAGTTCAATGGGGTTCTGCGTGGCCAGCACGAAGAAGGGCGCGGGAAGTTTGTACTGGTTGCCGCGCACCGTGCAGGAAAGTTCCTGCATGGCCTCCAGCAGCGCCGATTGCGTCTTCGGCGGCGTGCGGTTGATTTCGTCGGCGAGCACGATGTTGCCGAAAATCGGCCCGGGCACGAACGTCCAGCGGCGGTGCCCCGTGGTGGGGTCCTCTTCGATAATGTCCGTCCCGGTGATGTCGGAGGGCATCAGGTCCGGCGTGAACTGAATGCGTTTGAACGCCAGGCCCAGCGTCTGGGCAATCGTGCGGACCATGAGCGTCTTCGCCGTGCCGGGCAAGCCGGTAATCAGGCAATGGCCGCCGACAAACAGCGAGATCAGAATCTGGTCGAGCACTTCTTCCTGTCCGACGATGACCTGGCGCACCTGGCCGAGGATGTTGTCCCGCACCGTCTGAAAGCGTTCGATGCGCTTCTTCAGTTCCGCGGAGTCGGGATCGAGCTGTGCAATGGAGGCCATGTGTTCATTTCCCTTCGTTGGAATCCTTCAGTTGCAGTAACAATTTTTGAGCGGGCCGGTAGTCCGGGTGCGGCTTCGAGCGACGCCGAGAAGATGATCCTCCGCCTGATCCTTCTGGCCGGCGGCGAAATAGGCGCGGGCCAGATTGAATTGCGCGGTCGCCTTGTCGAGCGGCTGCATGGCAAGCACGGCATTGTATTCCCGAATTGCCCCGGGATAATTTTTCTGCGCGAACCACAAGTCGCCGAGACTGATGGTGAAGATCTTCATCCTCCGGATATACATAATTGAGGCGATCGAGCGTGGCGGCCGCGTCGGCGGGCTTGCCGAGTTCTTCCTCGAGCGAGGCAAGTTGCTTCAAGGCCGGAGGGTTGTGCCCGCCGATCTTCTCATACGCCGTAAGGATGCGGCGGCGGCTTTCTTGTCGCCCTTGGCCAGATCCGCCTCCGCCATGAACTCGTAAGCGTTCGCGGGATACACGTAATCCGGATACAGGCTGCGGACGATCTCGCCTTCTTTGAGAACTTCGTCGTAATTTTTGTTCTTGGCTTGCTGCGCCAGGTCCTTTATGGCCGTGCGCCAGGCGTCAAAATTCGCGACCGTCTTGCCCACGTCCTTGTCCAGCCAATCCAGAAATTGCTTGTCGAATTCTTCCGGAGCCATGCCCAGGTCCTGCCGGATCACGTCCGGCGTGCTCTTGCTGTCGGCGAAGGAATGCACCATGTCCAGCAATTTGTCGGCGCCCCAGCGGGACTGGATGTAGTCACAGATGCGGCCTGCCTGGTAGTAGGACACGATCACCTGATTGGGATATTCGGGACGAATAAAGCCGCGGTCGAGGTCCGCGACGGGGAGCAACTTCTTTTCGCGGATGGCGACGACGACGTCCGGGGTAATGCGGTCGCCCCATTCGGGATTGGCTTCGGTTTCTTCGTGGACCGCCAGCCCTTCGGTGAACCAGCGCGGCACGCGGAAGTTGGTCGCCGTCAGGATAAACACGTGGCTCATCTCATGCCGCAGCGTGCTGGCCCAATGAAATTCGCCGGGAGGCCGGCCGGAGGGGCTATCCATCGCCACGACTTCGCCGAACGTGACGCCCAGAGCGCCCAGGCCGGGCATGCCCATCGTGCGCACGGCGAAGTCTTCGTGGTCCGGATAGACTTCCACCTGCACGGGGCCCGGCAGTTTCATCTTGTATTTTTTTTCGTAGTCGGCGATCGCCTGCTTCAGCACGGCTTCAAAATAGGGACGGAGCAGGTCGGCTTCCTTCTTGTGCAGCTTGAGGATCGTCGTGTCGTCCTTGAAGGTGACGAAATTCTTGTAACTATCGAGCAGGCGAAGGCTGTTGACGGTCTCTTCGTTCCGGTAGCCGTTGTCGTAGGACATTTCGAGCTGCTTGCGCGGTTCGTCTTCCTGGCCCATGCGCATCAGGTTGATGCCGAGTTCCGAGCGCGCCGACCAGAGCCGCGGGTCCACTTCAATCGCCTTGCGGTAATAGGCGATGCCGTCTTCGTAGCGGCGATTCAGCACCAGATGATGCGCGACGAGCGCGTAGCCTTCCCCGTAAGTCGGGTTGACCTGGCGAATCTTTTCCAACCACGCATCGGGCGAGCGGTCGGCCAGAATTTCGATGGCCGCGTGGATGGCCATGGCATCGAGCGCCTCGGGAGAAATCTTCAGCGCTTCGTCCGCTTCGGCAAACGCCTTCTCTTCGTCGGAGTCCTCGAGCAGCAGATTGGCCATCAGTTCGTGGGCTTCGGCGAGCTTTGGATCGAGTTCCATCGCCTTGGTCGCATATTCAATGGCCTTGTTGTCGAACCCATCGGCGCTCACCAGCGCCAGGCCGTAGTAGGCTTGCGCGTTCTTCGGGTCTCTTTCCAAAGCTTCCTGGAAGAGATTGGCGGCGTCGGTGTTGTTGAAGCGCTCGTGCATCAGGCGGCCCCAGCGGACGCGGTACATGGCGTTCGCGGGCGACTGGGCCACCGCGATGCGAAACTGGTTGTTGGCCTCCTGATACATGCTCCATGCCCCAGTACCCTTCCGCGCGCAGGTACGGATCGCGCGCGGTGCTGAGCGACTCGTAGCATTTCTGCGCTTCGGCTTGATGGCCGTGCTTGCGCAGGGCGTGGCAATCGTCAGGCGTGGCGCTCCAGGCGAGATTTGCGCCTGCCAGGGCCGCCGCGCACACGACCACGCGACAAACGAATTTGAGCCGCGCGGCGTGTGGCTTGGCCATTTCACTTGTCGAGTTCCTCCTGCGTTTTCGCCAGTTCGAGAAGCGCGTCGGAAAGCTGCTTCCTGTAATCGTCCACCGGCATGGCGGCTTTCTGATATTTCAATGTGTCGATCTTCTGTTCGAGTTCTTCCTTCTTTTCAAGCAGCGCGCGTTTCGCCGGATCGTTGGCGGCTTTCTGCGTGGCGCCCAGGCGCAACAGGACGAAATTCGCGGCGAGCAGCCCCTCGCCGTTTTCCGCCGAGGCCGCGCGCACCGCTTCCTTCTTTCCGGTATCCTCGATCACGGCGTGCTCGGTCGCCAGACGCTTCTGCGATTCGTAGAAGGCAGCCGTCTTGCGGTCGGCGTACTGGAACGCTTCGAGGGCGCTGATGACTTCGTTCTTGTCCGTGTCCGTCGAGGCATCGCCCAGCGCCTCCACCCAGTAGCGTGCAAAGACCGTGGCGTTTTTCTCGGTGCCCGTCTTCGTTGCGGCGATCACGATCCGCCCGGCCTTTTGCAGCGCGCCGATCGAGCCGCCGCTGGCGCTGGTGGTGTTGACGATCAACTGGCGCTTGGAGGGAATGCGGTCGCACAACACGGCGAGCTCTTCGCCGGAAATATCCGGGCCGGGCAGGTTGAACTTGTACTCTTCGCCGTCAAAGGAGCCGTGGCCGATCAGAGTCAGAGTGAATTCATCGTCGGGCTTGGCCTCGCGCGCGATCTGGCCCAGCGTATCGGTCAGATGTGCCTTGGTGGCATCGGCGCCCGTGAACGTGTAGACGTGCGCATCGCTCGACTGCCGCCTTGAACAATTTGTCGAGTTCTTTGGCCAGCGCCGTGAAGCGCTGCTCGTAATCGGGCTCGCCGCCCAGGCCGGCGACCGTGACGTAGTACGGAGCGGCCTGCGCGGAACGCGCGCGCAGGTCCCAACGAATGCGAAGCAAAAGACGAGCAGCAGCGCGGCCCCTGCGCAGGATTTTCTCGCGTGCCTTCTCATACCACGCCCCACTTCCGCCGCAGGAGCCACTCCGAGAAGCGCAGCGAGCAGAAGCAGCAGGAAAACAACCGGCATATTCCACAAGCTCCTTCGTATCGCGCACGGTGATGCCGGCTTCGGAATAGGAAATTTCGCCCGGCAGTCTGGAAAGGTCCTGCGGCTTCCAGTAGCGTCCGCCGGTCTGCTCGGAAAGTTTCTCGAGCAAATCGCGATTCTGCCCGGTATGGAAGTTTTCCGCGACGCCGTCCATGCGCGCAAACGTCAGAACGTCGCGGCCCAGCTCTTCCGTGCCGCGCGTCGCGATCACCTCGGTAAGATACGATCCGGCTTGATCGGCGGTCCAATCCGCATGGAACGTCCCCGGCGTATTCGGGTCCGGCGTCATTTCGATTTGCGCCGCCGAGCCTCCCGGCCCCAGGATGTGCGCCTCGACGTGGGCGTCGGCGGCCGGCAAATAATTTTTGTCGCGCACGTCGGCGGAAAACTGCACGCGTCCATCGTCAAACAGCATCTGGCTGGGGACGGACGCGACAACCTGGCCCGGCGTGTCCGTGACGAGCCAGCGAAGCAGTTGCTGCCAGAATTCCTCATGCGTCTGGTCTTCGAGCGGCTGGCTCATTTGCCAGCGCCACGTGCCGCCGGTGGCCAGCACCGCGGTTCTTCCGCGCCCGTAATTTTCGGTGATGAGCAGCGGCATCTTCCGGCCGCCCGCCGTCATTTCGGCCAGAACCACCGCGCCGGGTTTCGGCGTGCCGGCTTCCTGGTAGTCCATCAAGTACGGGAAGCTTTTTCCAGCGTTCCACGTTCTTCGCGTTGGGTCTTCGACCAGTCGCGTGATGATGCTGTCGGCGCCGACCGGAGTAAGCGAAACGGTGGCCGGGTCGCGGTGAAATGTCCCCTTCTTGATTGGGAAGAACGACGGGAAGCAGGTCCGCAAGGCTCGAGGATTCCCAGCCTCCATCCCCGAGCGAGGCCCGCCCGCCGAGCATCAGCAGCCCTCCGCCGCGGCGATCCACAAATTGCTGGATCAATTCCTTCTGCGCCGCCGTGAAATAGTTTGCTTCCACCGACCCGATCATCAGCGCCCTGGTAACCGAAAAGATCTTCGACGCGAGAAGGAAAGCCGTCGGCGAGTTCCTTTGGATCGTCGATACCCTGGCGATAAATTTTATTTTCGCTCGTGCGCAGCATCGAGACGACCGTGACGATCCGGTCATCCTGCTCCGCGCGGCGGATGAACTTGTACTCCCAGCGTGGTTCGCCTTCCACATAGAGAATGCGGCGCTTGCTGGATTCGACATTCACCAGTCGCGTGACGCCGTTATTGGCGCGGTTTGTCTTCCCCCGGAAGCGGATCGATCGTGAATTGGAGCGTCCTGCGCTCCGGCGTCGCCGGCGTTGAACAGCAGCGACTCATTCTGCGTCTGTCCGTCGGAAGCAAAAGTAATCTGGCGGGCGGCCAGGACTTTGTCGCCGTCGCGAACCGTCAGCATGGATTTTTGTCCGGCGAACCCGCGCTGATGAAAACTGACTTTGGCGGCAAGTCGAGAATCCGCCAGAGCCCGGGGCGCAACGGTGGCATCAGTCACTTCGACATCGTTGCGGCACTTGCTCGAGTCCAAAGCCCACGGTGTGAACGGGAATCCGGCGGCTGCGAAACGTGGAGATCGTATCCAGATCGATCCCGCCGGAATTGTCCGCCCCGTCGCTCAGCAGCACGACCGCGCCGATGGGCAGGTCGGCTGCTTCCGCGGCGAGTTGCTTCAATCCGTCGCCCAGGCGCGTGGCCGGGGCCGGGGTTGCCGTCTTCAAATCGTCCAGCTTGGAAATGCGCGACATGCCGCCGTCGATCCGGTAGAGGCGGACCTGAAATTTCTTTCGCAAATCGTCGAGCACGCCGCCCTGGAGCGCCTTGATGGCCTGGGATTCCCGTGTCGCGCCATTATCCGCGATGGACATGCTGCGCGAATCGTCGATCAAAACCGCAATGATGTTTTGCTGCGGCCGAAGCTCCGCCACCATGATGGCCGGCTGCCACAGCAAGATCAGCAGCAGTGCCGCCAGCGCGAATTGCAGCAGCCAGATTATGCCCGCCTTCCAGTTCCTCACCTGCGGGGAGGCCTGCGGGAGCTTTGAACGGATCAGCCAGGCCAGACCCGCGGCTGCTGCCAGCAGACACGATAGCGAGGACCCACTTGGGCCAGGCGCCCAAGCAGCACAAGGTCGCCTTTCGAGAAAACAGCGCGCGGATACTTAAATAGAAATTCGAACATTGATCTGTGGCGGGCTTCGATAAGCAGCCCGCACCCGTCAGAATCAGTCAGTATGATGCTAGGATCGCGGCCCGAAGTTCGCCGTCAGTGCGTCATTCCGTACATGACATAGTTGATGCCGATCCGAAACGCCAGCGATGCGAACTTCTCCGGATAGCGGGGATCGTCAGCCCATTCCCAGGCGTCGCCCAAGGTGCATGTTGTGGCAGATGGCAACCATGACGCGGCCTCGGTCGTCCCGAATCCCGCGCCATTCCGCGACGTAGCCATCCTTCTCGTAGGTCCTGCCCGTGCTTACGTACTGTTCGCCCGGCACCTGGAAGCGCTCGCTCAAGTCATAGAGCACGTGAAAAATTTCATCCTTATCGGTTAGGTCTTCGATCGGACGGTCCGGGAAAACCATGAGCATCCCGCGCATGAAGTTTTCCCAATCGGTCGCGCCATGGAAATCGTCAACCATCAAAAAGCCACCCTTGAGAAGATACTCCCGCAGGAGCTTGGCTTCCGGCTCGGTGAATGTCCACGACTGGACCTGGACCGCGTAGACCCAAGGGTAGTTGTAGATGATCGGGGTACCCGAGGCGTCCACACTGTCGAGATCAACCACTTGTTCGGTGGGCTTGGCCTGAATGCGGGTGAGACGGCGCAGGGCAATCAGAAACTGGCGGTCCGCCTTCGGGTAATCCGTGGACCAGCTGCCGCGCCCGTAACCAAAACCTCCGTAGCGGCCGCCATAGGCTGAAGTGTATTGCAGCCGGGACCAGGAATATTCGCTCTTCACATTGCTGCTGTCCGAATCGCCCCCGAAGTAGGTTCGGGCGTCGCCGTATGGGTTGTCCTGCTGGTATCCGCCGCGCTGCAGGGCTAGCAGACCTGTACCCGCTCCCATCAAGAGAAGCAAAACCGAAAAGCGTGCAAGGAGCTTCATAGGGGTAGCTCCTAAATAGACGGCCTCGACCCAGCCATCGTTTCACCAGCAGTTACGTTTGGCGAGGACTAACCCGCTATGCTACAGCGAATGAAAGCGCCAATGCAAGGATCGGCAAAGTGCTCACGCGGGTACAGACGGATCTCCTCGACGTACATTCCCAAATCGATTTCCGCATGATCGAAGGCTGCCGACGGTTTCTTCTTCGCTATTGCGGGCGGAATGCGCCGGGGTGTATATCTCATGGCCAGCAATCCTTGAATGCGCGCGGTCACTGTGCCAAAAGCGGCTTAAAGGGAGTCTTCCATGAAATCCATTTGTTGTCGAAGCGCCTCCGCAGTCGTGCGCGGGGCGGCCCTTATTATTGTCGTTGCGGGTTTAGTTGCAGTGGGAACTTCCTCGGCCGCGGCTCAAGCGCCCGCGCAGGAGAAAGTAACCCTCGCGGACATCCACGCCGCCAAAGTCGATCCGAACGTTATCTACGGAATGTATTCGGGGCTGGCGCTGGTGATGGACGTCTACCACCCCGCTCAGCCGAATGGTACCGCCGTGGTATTCGTACACGGCGGCCACTGGAGGATGTCTCCTGAGGTCGATGCGGCCCCGTTCAAGGATGCCGGCAACATCGTCCAGTTGGTGCAGTTCATCAAGCCAATGATCAGCGCCGGGTACACCGTTTTCGTTCCTGAGTTTCGCATGTCGCCGCGGTTCCTTCCCCCAGCGGAGGTCGAGGATGTGCAAAGGGCGGTACGCTTCATCCGGTTTAATGCGAAAAAATATGGCATTGATCCGGATCACATCGGTGGGGTGGGTTTTTCTTCCGGGGCGCACATCGTCAGCATGATCGGACTACTTGACGGAAAGTCCACGCCCGACGATCCTTCACCGGTAGGCCAGATGAGCGGTCGATTTCAGGCGGTGGTGTCGGCCTCCACGCCCGCGAACCTTGTCGAGACGGCAGCCGTTATTGAGGACGACGCCTTTACGTCGGAGTTCATCGGCGATCAGGTGGGGACTAAGGTCTCGCCCAACTCGCCTCTCTACAAGAGGCTCATGGACGCGTCACCGATCACGCATGTCGCACCGGGCGCCCCGCCTTTCCTGCTGATCCACGCCGATAAGGACACGGAAGTCCCGATGAAGATTGAAGAAGAATTCCAGCAAGCGCTGGAGAAAGCAGGCGTGCCGGTAAAGCTGATCGTCGTCCCGAATAGCGACCACGAGGCGACGTTTGTCGGCGACCATGCCAACGTATTCGTGCCCACCATGATTCAGTTCCTGGATCAAAACCTGAGGGGGAAATGAAATAGGGAATCCAGATCGACGAGAGCGAGCTTCGAACGATCCGCCGGTTCATCGGGAGATTGATTTGTCGCCGAGGATAAGGTTAGCAGGCTGACTTCCAATAACTTCTCAGGCCTAAAACCTTCGCGCAGCAGCCCCATCCTCGTCGCCAAGGATGGGGCGCAGTCAATTCCGCATCCATGCCGTTCTACTTCTTCGTCAGTTCGGCATAAACCACGCCGGTAAAGTCCGTAAAGTTCGGGCCAGTTGCGCCGGCGCGTGCCGGCGGGGCCGTCTCACCGAGGGCTTGCCTCACATCATCAAGTGACTTGCCCTGCGCGACCAGGTTCTTGATCTGATTGCGCCGTGCAGTTTCGTCGGCAAGACGCTTTTGCAGATCGGCCCTTGTCTGTACGTCGCCGTGGCCGGGAACAAATGTCACGGCGTCCGTCTGCAGAATTCCATTCATCGTGGTCGCCCAGCCCTCGGTCGATCCATTTTTTTCCAGGTGAATGAGGGGATAGGGTGACTGGGCGGCAACGATATCGCCGGTGAACATGATTTTGTCATCCGGGAGGTAAACCATCAGATCGCCGCTGGTGTGGGCGGGAACGAAGTGAAGCAGCCGCAGATGCACTCCCTCGATTGTCATGTCATCGATGTTCTTTGTAACGGTCCGGGTGGGCATGTGATCGGCCAGGGCAGCCCCAGCGGGCGTGCCCGCGGCTGCCTGCATTTCCGTCTTGCAGTTTTCTTGAGCAATGATCGCTATCCCGCTGGGAAAAGAAGCCAGGCCGTTCACGTGGTCTCCATCGCTGTGCGTGAGGATTACTGTAGTGATGGGTTTTGGGGTGATCTTAGCGACATCTGCAATCAACTCCGCACCGGCTGCCGCGGTAGTCTTCGTGTCCACGACGATCACACCATTGTTTCCGACGATAACGGCTGAATTTCCGCCGCTTCCCTCCACCCAGTAGATGTTCTGTTTCAGTTGATGGACCGCGAGTGGCTGAGGCGGCCGTCCGGGACCGCCCGTTCCTTGCGCCGAGACTATCGTCGCAGCCGCGCCTAGAACCAACACTAGAGCGGCTCCGTGGACTAACTTCGCCCAGTGCTTGTTGTCCAGCATTCTTTCCTCCTCGTGCCCCAGCGGGTCATCAAACGTTCGCAATCGTTTTGACTTTGCCGGTGGAATTCAATCCGTTTAAGGTACTTTAAGTTTGGACGCGCGAAAACATAAAAAATATACAGGTTTGGGCCAAAGCTTGGGCAGCCCCTGCAAGAACCCGGACAGGATCGCACACTCACCACTATTCTCAGGCAAACCAGCCGTGCTATACTCACAAACCCCTTCTCTAGTAGGATGGGGTGGGCAGTACGACGGCGCAGCCTTCGGGCGCGCGCAATACTTCGGAGGTGGGTTTATCGCTGAACGGAGTTTTCGGCAGGCCGACCGGATTCGAGTCAATGACCGGATCCGGGCACGCGAAGTTCGTGTCGTTGATGAGGACGGTGGGCAGCTGGGCGTGATGGTTCCGTTTGATGCGATCAAGCTTGCCCGCGAGCGGGGGCTTGATCTGGTGGAAATTTCGCCAACCGCCGACCCGCCCGTTTGCAAGATCACCGATTACGGCAAGTACCTTTACCAGACCAACAAGAAAGCGCACGAGCAGCGCAAGCACCAGAAGGGCTCGCAGCTCAAGGAAGTCAAGTTCCGGCCGGCTACCGCGGAACATGACTTCCAGGTTCGCAAGAACCAGATCATCCGGTTTCTGGGCGACGGCCACAAAGTCAAAGCGATGATCTTCCATCGCGGCCGCGAAATGGCCCATCAGGAAGTGGGGCGCGCGAAGATGGCGCGGCTGTTGCAGGAAATCGCCGATCACGCGCTGGTGGAAATCGGTCCGCGCATGGAAGCGAATATTCTTATGGCGCTTCTGGCGCCCAAGCGGGGCGGCGGCGCGCCGGCCAAGGCGTCCAGCGGCGGGCAAGCTTGAAATTGAATCTGGAACGAAATTTTGTGAGGTCCTATTCGTGGCAAAAAAAGTAAAGAAGCTCAAGCTGAAGACGCATCGAGGCGCGGCCAAGCGCTTTAAGATCACATCGACCGGAAAAATCTTGCGCATGCACTCCGGCAAGCGGCACCTGCTCGGCACCAAGAAGGCCAACCGGATGCGCCGCCTGAAGAAATTGACGCAGGTGAATCATGCCGATGCGGGCAACGTCCACAAGATGTTGCCCTACGGCTAGGCGTTAAGTAAGAGCACTAATTGTCATTCCGAGCGAAGCGAGGAATCCCTCTCCGGTTTTTCGCCGTAGCGGCGAGCCGGAACTAGAGAGATTTCTCACCCGCTGAAGCGGGCTCGGAACGACAAAGCTAACGATTTGTTTTTTGCCGCGCCAGGCAGAGCGCAACCCGCCACGGTGGGCCTGCCGGCCGGCAGTTCCGGTGAAAGTCGGAACAATGCTCGCGCAACATTCGCGAACTACACGGATGTATCGCTGAGCTTCCAAACACGCCGTGGAGATGCTCTCGCTTTCCGATCGTGTGCCGGTTCCCGTGCGCGGGAACTCCCGCGATGCTCCGGAAAACGCCGCGTCTCCACCCAGGAGATAAGACCATGGCTCGAGTCAAACGCGGAAGCAAGCGCCGCGCCCGCCGCAAGAAGTATTTGAAGCGGACAAAGGGTTTCTTCCTCACCAAATCAAAGCTGTACCAGTCCGCGCAAGAGGCAGTGAACCGCGCGGAGCGCTTTTCGTATCGCGACCGCCGCGCCCGCAAGCGCCAGTTTCGCACGCTGTGGATTCAGCGCATCGGCGCGGCCGCGCGCAATGCCGGAATGTCCTACAGCCAGTTGATGCACGGGCTCAAGGCGGCGGGCGTCGAAATCGACCGTAAAATGCTGGCCGATATCGCCGTGAAGGACGCCGCCGCGTTCACGCAACTCGCCGAACAGGCGAAAGCATCGCTGGGCGCGAAGGCGAAAGCTTAACGAGCCCGCCCACTCCCATGACGAACGACCCGACAGCGAAGAAACTCGCTGAACAGGGCGTCGCCGACGCCGAGGGGGTAGCTCGCCTGTTCGCTGATGTGCGAAATCAATTCGCCGCTGAACTGGACGCGAAACAGAGCGCAACGCAATGGGAAGAACTGCGCGGGGCCTGGCTCGGCCGCAAATCGGGCGTCCTGACGCGCATTACGGAGAACTGGCTCAAGCCGGCGAAGCCCGAACTGAAGCGCGCGGTCGGGCAGGCGCTCAACGAGCTCAAGGCGGACGTCGAAGCGGCCCTCGAAACGCGGCGCATGGCGATCGAAGCCGCAGCCGATCAGTCAGCGCTGGCTCGCGAACGCGAAGATCTTTCGCTCCCGGGCGTGATCCGGGCGCTGGGCTCGCGACATCCGCTGCGGCAAACCTTCGAGGAGATCGAGCGGATTTTCCTTTCGCTCGGCTACTCGGTGGTTTCCGGACCGGAGATGGAAACTCCATACTACAACTTCGAAGCGCTCAATATTCCCGAGCACCATCCCGCGCGCGACAACATGGACACGTTTTATATGGCGAGTCCGCCCTTCGCGGAGAGCGCTTCGGGCAAGCCGGGCGCCGGACCTTTGCTCCTGCGGACGCACACATCTCCCATGCAGGTGCGCACGATGGAAAAGCAGCAGCCCCCGGTGCGCATCATCGTTCCGGGCAAGGTCTATCGCCGCGACAATCCCGATGCCACGCACGGGTTCATGTTTCATCAGATCGAGGGGCTTGCCGTCGATACCGACATCACGTTCTGCGATTTCAAGGGCACAGTGGAATACTTCGTCCACGAATTTCTGGGGCCCGGTATCAAGACGCGCCTGCGGCCCAGCTATTTTCCGTTCACCGAGCCTTCCGTGGAGGTCGACGCGACGTGCGTGTTCTGTGGCGGCAAGGGTTGCAATGTCTGCAAGCAGTCGGGCTGGATCGAACTCTTTGGCGCGGGCATGGTGGATCCGGCGGTGTACGGGTTCGTGAATTACGACGCGAAGCGGCTATCGGGCTTTGCTTTCGGCCTGGGCGTCGAACGGCTGACGCAGCTCAAGTACAACGTCAACGATTTGCAACTTTATTTTCAAAACGACGTGCGCTTTCTGCGCCAGTTTGCGTGATGGATTTCAATAGAGATTGACAATATTGAGAACGTCATTCCGAACCCGCTTCAGCGGGTGAGGAATCCCTCTCCGGTTTTGTTCAAAAGACAGAGAGATTCCTCGCTGCCCTCGGAATGACAATAAAATCGTAGTTATCGTCACAGTTAAAAAATGAAAGTCCTCTACAACTGGCTCAAAGAGTTCGTGGATCTCACGGCAACGCCCGAGGATCTGCGCACGCGGCTTTCAATTTCCGGAACGGCGGTAGAGGCCTTGGAGCAAACCGGCGCAGGGCCGCTGCTCGACGTCGAAGTGACTGCCAACCGCGCGGACTGCCTGGGGCACTATGGCATCGCGCGCGAAGCGGCGGCGTTGTACCGGCTTTCGCTCAAGCCTGTCGAGCCGCGGCTTCGTGAATCTTCCGAGCGGGTTTCGGCTGCGACGCGCGTTGATATCGAGTCTCCCGAACTTTGCGGTCGTTACACGGCTCGCGTGCTGCGAGGAGTAAAAATCGGTCCGTCACCGGATTGGCTGCGGCAGCGCCTCGAATCACTGGGCCAGACTTCGATCAATAATGTGGTGGACGCAACCAATTACGTCATGCTCGAACTCGGGCATTCGCTCCACGCCTTCGATGTGGACCTGCTGGACGATCGCCGGATCGTCGTGAGGCGCGCGCGCGCCGGGGAAAAAATGAAAACGCTCGACGGCATCGAGCGCGCGCTCACTTCCGAAATGTGCGTGATTGCCGACGCGTCCCGCGCGGTAGCGATTGCTGGGATCATGGGCGGCGGCGAAACGGAGATTCGCCTCGCGACTCGCAATATTCTGCTCGAATCCGCGTGGTTCGACCCGATTTCCATTCGCCGCACGTCGAAGGCGCTCGGCCTGCGCACGGAAGCGTCCATGCGATTCGAGCGCGGCGCTGATCCGGAAATGGCGGAACTCGCGTCGCGCCGCTGCGCGGAGTTGATTCAGCAGGTTGCCGGAGGCGAACTGCTCGCGGGCGTGATCGACATTTATCCCGGACGTGCGGCGCCTCCGGTGATCGAGTTGACGCGAAAAGAATTTCTGCGCGTGATGGGCGCGGACGTGCCCGACTCCGACATTGAAGGATTTCTCTCCGCTCTCGGATTCGCGCCGGCGCGTTCGGATGCCGCGCGCAGCGAGAAAGGGTCGCCCGGCGCCTCCTGGAAATGCCGGCGCCCTTCCTGGCGCGCCGACGTCACGCGCGAAGTGGATTTGATCGAAGAAGTCGCGCGGCTTTACGGCGTCGATAAATTTCCGCCGCGGCTGCCTGCGGCGAAGCTGCCCGCCGCGCGCCTGGAATATGCCGAAGCGGAAGACCGTCTGCGCGAGCGGCTGATCGGCCTGGGCTACCAGGAGATCATCACGATCCCGATCGTGGACGAACAAAATGACGCAGTGTTCCGCGCGGAAGGCTCTGCGCCGGCGCGCATCGCGAATCCTCTGGCGGAAGATGCTTCCGTGATGCGCTCCACCGGCACGGTCACCATGGTTTCGACGCTGGCATGGAATCTGAATCACGGGCAGCGCAACGTTCGCCTGTTTGAGTTTGGAAAGACGTATCGGTGGAATGGCCCCGAGCCGGTCGAAACCCGCGTCCTGACCCTCGGCGCTACAGGCCTGGCCCGGGAAAAAGGTGTCGCCGAAACCGAGCGCGCCTTTGTCTTCGCGGACCTGAAAGGGGACATCGATCAGATCGGGGATTTAGCTGGCGGAATTTGGTGGGGTGCGAGTGACGCCGATTGGTTTCATCCAGCGCACGCTGGATCAATATTCTTGCAAGAGCCTAAGCTTGTGGATGCACATCCTGTCGCTCCTGTCGGTCACGCCGGGCAACTCTCGCGGCGCGTCTCCGAGCGATTCAAGCTGCGCCAAGAAGCCTACGTTGCCGAAGTTGAACTCGCACCACTATGCGCGGGGTACCGCGCTGCGCGCGCGGCGTTGCGATACAACCCACTTTCGCGTTTCCCCGCTGTCGAACGGGATTTTTCACTTGTTCTCGCCGACGGAACATCGTTCGCCGCCGTCGCTGAAACGATCCGCGCGCTCGGGATCGCGGAAATTTCCTCCATCGACGCCGTGGATCTGTTTCGCGGCAAGAATGTCGCCGCCGGAAAATTTTCACTGCTCGTGCGCGTGACCTTCGAGAGCCACCAGGCCACCCTCACCGAAGCGCAATTGACGGATTTCTCCTCGCGCATCATCGCCGCGCTCGAACAAAAGCTCGGCGCTTCCCTTCGCACCATTTAAAACCCGCGCTTGCCTCATCTGGCGGAACATCGCAAAATACCCTGGTCCAGCCGGGAGCGAATCGCATGTCGAACCGCGTGAAAGTGGAAATCTATGGCCAGAGCTATACTATTGAGCGGAGATCTTGACGAAGCCTATGTCCAGAAACTCGCGCGCTACGTGGACGAAAGAATGAGCGCCGTCGCCGAGGCGACCCACACGGTGGACTCGGTGCGCGTGGCCGTGCTGGCGGCCATGGCGATTGCCGACGAACTGCATACGCGCCAGCATGAAACCGGCCACCGCGACGACGCGTTGCGCGAACGCGCCCAGCAATGCCTGACCATTCTCGAACGCGCCCTGAACCAGACTGCTTAATCGCCGTTACTTTTCGGCGCTTCGCTGAACAGGCAACTCTTTACGTACGTCCCACATCACGTTAGTATTCAAGGCTGTAGTTTCAGATCATGCCATTGACGTGCGGAAGACGATACGCATTCTCGGGGTTTCGCTGGCGCTGGTCGCGCTACTGGTCTTCGCCACCGGTGTCGTCAGCGACTGGAATCATCACGATTCCACCAGCGATGCGCGATGCCCGTACTGTCATTTGGGCCACCAGACCCCGAACCAGCTGGCAGCTCCACTGTGCGTTGCGGTTCTCAAGCCGGTTGCTTCCCTGCCTCTGCCGGAAGACGCCGTTCCGCCCGCGATTCCTGTCTTTTCGCAAACTGCGCCCCGCGCACCACCCGCCGCATAATTTTCTCGCCATAAGCGCCTGTTCCACGGCGAACCGTCAGATTTCAAATTTACCCTATCAGGTTTCTCGAGCCGCTTCGGGACTGCTGCATTTTCCCGAACGCCGCCGGGATTGACTTGAATGTTCCATGCAGGAGAGGAACCATGCACACGAAGTTCAGGGCCCGAAAATGGCGTCCCTCGATCGCGCTCAGCGCTTCGATGATTCTAATTTCGCGCGGGTTCCGTCGCTGCGCAGGCCCCGGCGCAAGCCGCGCCGCAGACTCCCGCCAGCGCGCGTGACGCTTGACCAGGCCATCGATCTGGCGCTCCAGCACAACCATTCGCTGCAGGCGGCGCGCACGACGATCTTGCAGAACCAGGCCCAGGAGATCACGGCCAACCTGCGGCCCAATCCGGTGCTGATTGGCGACGCGCAGTTTCTGCCCGTTTTTCAATCCGAGTAACTTCAACAGCGACTACCTGGACAACGGCGCCCAATTCGACCTGGGCGTCGGCTACCTGTTCGAGCGCGGAAAGAAGCGGCAGCACCGCCTGCAGGCGGCCAAGGACCAGACGGCGGTGACAACGGCGCGGTGGCCGACAACGAGCGGACGCTGACGTTCAACGTCGCGTCGCAATTCATCGCCGCGCTGCTGGCGCAGGCCGACCTGGACTCTGGCCGAGAAGGATCTGGCGAGCTTCCAGCAGACCGTGGACATCAGCCAGGCGCACATTCACAGGCCGGAGGCATGAGCGAAGGCGACCTGCTGAAGATCAAACTGCAATTGCTGCAATTCCAGATGGACGTCTCAGCGGCCAGGCTGGCCGCGTGCAGGCGCTGGCGAGCCTGCGGCAACTGCTCGGATACGAGTCCGTGCCGGAAAATTACGAAGTCGTCGGCGACCTCGAATACAAGCCGGTGAAGCTTGGCGAGGACGACCTGAAAGCGATGGCGCTCCGGCAGCGCCCGGACCTGCGCGCCGCGCAATTGGGCGTGACGGCGGCGCAGAGCCAGTTGGCGCTGGCCGCGCCAACGGAAAGCGCGACGTGAACGCGCAAATCAACTACACGCACGTCGCCGCGCTGAGCACCGCTTCGCTGTTCGGCAGCATCCAGCTGCCCATCTTCGACCGCAACCAGGGCGAAATCGCGCGGACGCGATATGCGATCACGCAGTCGCAGGAACTTTCCAGCGAACAGTCCTCGATTGCGCTCACCGACGTGACCAACGCCTACGAAGGTACTGCGCACCAACGACCAGGTCGTGCAGCTTTACCAGTCCGGCTATCTGAAGCAGGCGGAGGATTCGCGCGACATCAGCCAGTACGCCTACCAGCGCGGCGCCGCCAGCCTGCTCGATTTCCTCGACGCCGAGCGGAGCTACCGCGCGACCGAGCTTGCCTACCGGCAGTCGCTCGCCAGCTACATGCTCGCGCTCGAGCAACTGCGCCAGGCCGTGGGCACCAGGAGCTTGCCATGAGAATGATCGGATACGAGCCGGATTCGAAATCTGCAGCGGCGGGCGTTGCGTCTTCTGCGGCGCGGCCCTGGCCGCCGCTCTTGCGCTGGCCGGATGCGGCGGCGGGGCGAACAGGCAAGCAAGATGACGTCGTTCTCGACCACGGAAAGCGCGGAGAGCAGGGCGGAATTATTCTCGCTGCCGGCCGACCAGATGGCGCACATCCAGATCTACACGGTCGCGCAGGCGCCGCTGGCGCGCACTCTGCGGCTCACCGGCGCGGTCGCCTACAACGCCTTCCAAACCACGCCGGTGATCACGCAGGTGGGAGGCCCGGTAAGCCGCATCGTGGTCGCGCCGGGCGAGCAAGTGCGCGCGGGCCAGCCGATGCTCTACGTCACCAGCCCCGACTATTCGCTGCTGCGCTCGGCCTACATCAAAGCGCGCGACGCCTTTCAGCTCGCGGACAAGTTTTACAAGCGCGCGCAGGACCTCTACGCGCACAAGGCCATCGCCCAGGCCGATCTCGAGCAAGCCGAATCGAACCGCACGCAGGCGCAGGCCGATCTGCAATCCAGCGAGCAGGCCATCCGCATCCTGGGCATCGCCAATCCGGAAGATCTGGTGAACAACCCGCCTTCGCCGGAAGTGCCGCTGCTGGCGCCCCTGGCGGGAGAAGTGGTGGAGCGGCTCTGCTCGCCGGGCCAACTGCTGCAGGCCGGAGCGAACGCAGTGCTTCACGCTTTCGAACATGAGCAGCGTTTGGGTGCTGGTCAACATCTACCAGAACGATGTCGCGTACGTGCACGTCGGCGACGAAGTGACGATCGACAACGAAGCCTACCCGGGCGTCGTGCGCGGCAAGATTCAATACATCGCGCCGGCGCTCGATCCCACCACGCGGACGCTGCAGGCGCGCATCGAAGCCTCCAATCCCGGCGAGCGGCTGAAGAAAGACATGTACGTGACCGCGGAGGTCCGCGCAGGCGTGATTCCAAACGCGCTGATGGTTCCCGATGCCGCCGTGCTGCGCGACGACCAAAACATGCCGTACGTGTACATCCAGACCGGCAACAACCAGTTCGCGCGGCGGATGGTGACGCTCGGCGAAAGCCAGGCCGGGAAAACGCAAGTCACTGTCGGGATTGCAGGCGGGCGACAAGATCGTGGGCGACGGCAGCCTGTTCCTGCAATTCCAGAATTCGCTCCAACGCTGAGCCGAGGGCAAACACGACCATGATTCATCATGTCGTTCAATTCGCTCTCCGCCAGCGCTTCCTGGTGCTGATGCTGGTCGTCCTCGTGATCGTCGCGGGCGCGTTGTCGTTCCAGCGCATGCCGGTGGACGCCTACCCGGACCTGTCGCCGCCGATGGTGGAGATCATCACGCAGTGGCCCGGCCACGCGGCCGAGGAAATCGAGCGGCTGGTGACGCTGCCGATCGAAGTGCGAGATGAACGGCGTGCCGCACATGGTCGTGATGCGGTCGATCTCGCTCTACGGGCTTTCCGACGTCATCATGACGTTCCAGGAAAGCACCGACGACTATTTCGCGCGCCAGGTGGTGTTCGAGCGGCTGGCCGACGCGCAGCTGCCCTCGGGCGTGACGCCGGGCCTGTCGCCGCTTTTCAGTCCGTCCGGACTCGTCTATCGCTACGTGCATCGAAAGCCCGGATCGCAGCCCGCAGGAACTGAAGACGATCGAGGACTGGGTGATCGAGCGGGCCTACAAGTCGGTGCCGGGCGTGGCGGACGATTCCGGCTTCGGCGGCACGGTCGATGCAATACCAGGTGCTGCTCGATCCGGCGAAGATTTACAACTATCACATCCCCGTGCCGCAGGTGATGGCGGCGCTGGCGGCCAACAACGCCAACGCCGGCGGCGGATTTTACTCGCAGGGCTCGCAGTTCTTCTACGTGCGCGGTCTGGGCCTGGTGACCAAGACGGAGGACATCGGCAACATCGTCGTCGGAAACAACAACGGCGTGCCGGTGCGCATCCGCGACGTCGGCGAAGTCACCATCGGCAACGCGCCGCGCCTGGGCGAATTCGGCTTCCAGAAGAACGACGACGCCGGTCGAAGGCGTCATCCTCATGCTGCGCGGCGAGCAGACGCAGAATGTGCTCGCAGGGCGTGGAGAAGAAAACCGAAGAGCTGAACCACGGCATCCTGCCGCCGGACGTGAAAATCCGGCCGTACTACGACCGCAGCGACCTGGTGCAGCTCACGATCGACACGGTCGAGCACAACCTGCTCGTCGGCATGGTGCTGGTGCTGATCGTGCTGATCTTCTTCCTGGTGAGCTTGCGCGCGGCAATCATTGTCGCGCTGACGATCCCGCTCAGCCTGCTGTTTGCGTTCATCTTGCTGCACGGGCGCGGCGTGCCCGCCAACCTGCTCTCCATCGGCGCCATCGATTTCGGGATCATCATCGACGGCACCGTGGTGATGATGGAAAACATCTACCGCGAACTGGCCGAACGCGCGGGGCAGGACTACAAACTGCACGAAGTCATCATGGCGGCGGCGCACGACGTGGACCGGCCCATTTTTTATTCCGTCGCCGTCATCCTGGCCGGATACCTTCCCATCTACGCCCTGACCGGCCCCTCCGGGAAACTGTTCCTTCCGATGGCGGAGACCATGTCGTACGCGCTGCTGGGCTCGCTGATCTTCACGCTCACGCTGGTGCCCGTGCTGGCCTCGTACTGGTTCACGCATGGCGTCAAAGAGATCGTGAACCGCCCGTACGAATGGGTGAAAGCGCGTATACGCCGGGGAACTCGACTGGTGCCTGGACCATCCGAAGACCACGATGATCGCTGCGGCCTTGATTTTCGGCGCCACGCTGCTTCTGGTGCCCTACATCGGCGGCGAGTTCATGCCGCACCTGGATGAAGGCGCGCTGTGGGTGCGCGCCACGATGCCGTACACGATTTCGTTCGAGGAGGCGGCGAAGTTTGCGCCCGAGGTGCGCAACATCCTGATGTCCTACCCGCAGGTGACGGAAGTCGGCTCGGAGTTGGGGCGGCCCGACGATGGCACCGACCCGACCGGATTCTTCAACTGCGAATTCTACGTCGGGCTGAAACCCTACAAGGACAGCGTGTGGCAGCAGGGGTCCATCCGAAACAAAGCGGAGCTGACCGAAGACCTTCAGAAGAAGCTCGCCGCGTATCCCGGCGTGATTTTCAACTTCACGCAGCCGGCCGAGGATGCCGTGGACGAGGCGCTGACGGGCCTCAAGAGCGCGCTCGCGGTGAAAATCTACGGAGCACGATCTGCAGGTGCTCGAAGACAAGGCGGTCGAGATCAAGCGCGTTCTCTCGCAGGTGCCGGGCTTCACCGAGCTGACCGTGGTGCGCGAACTGGGCCAGCCCAGCGTGCAGATCGACGTGGACCGCGAAAAGATCGCCCGCTACGGCATCAACGTGTCCGACGTCGAGGGCGTGATCCAAGCCGGAGTGGGCGGACAGGCGGCGACGCAGGTGATTCAGGGCGAGCAGCTGTTCGACCTGGTCGTGCGCATGAAGCCCGAGTACCGCTCCAGCACGCAGGAAATCGGCAATCTGCTCGTGCCGACGCCCTCCGGCCAGCAGGTGCCGATCTCGGAGCTGGCCAACATCCATCAGGGAAACGGCGCGTCGTTCATCTATCGCGAGAATAATTCGCGCTACATCGGCGTGCAGTTCAGCATCGAGGGCCGCGACCTGGCGCGCGCGGTGGACGAAGCGCAAAGAGCGGTGCGCCAGAACGTCGCGCTGCCGCAGGGCTACACGCTCGACTGGGGCGGCGAATACAGCGAATACGTCGCGGCGCGGCAGCAGTTCGCCGTCATCGGTCCGCTTGCGCGTTCTGCTGATCTTCATGATCCTGTTCGCGCTGTACGGCAACTTCAAGTTCCCCGTGACCGTGGTGATCGGCGTGGTGATGACCGAGCCGGTGGGCGCCTTGATCGCCCTGAAGCTGACGCACACGCCGTTCAGCGTGAGCTCCGTGCTGGGCCTGCTGGCGCTGATGGGCGTCTCGGTGGAGACCGCCATCATCCTGGTTTCCTACATCAATAAGCTGCGCCTGGAAAGCCATGGCATCCGCTCGGCGACGCGCGAGGCGGCGCTGCTGCGGCTGCGGCCCATCATGATGACGGCGCTGGTGGCCTGCCTGGGCCTGCTGCCCGCGGCGCTTTCCACCGGCATCGGCTCGGATACGCAGAAGCCATTCGCCATCGTCATCGTCGCGGGACTGATCTCGCGGCTGTTCCTCGGGCTTTTTCGTCAACCCGGTGCTGTACCAAATGGTCGCGAAGGAGGGTGACGTGCTGCAGGTGTAGAAGCGCAACCAGCCGTTCGGATGCGCTAGACATCTTGTTTTTGCGGCGCTGAGCTGATCCTAACCATTCGCTCACTTTATGGTGATTTCGGCCGGACAATGCTTTACCTGCGACAGGAATCAAGTTACTATCCGAGGGGTTCGTTATCCGGCTTCAGCTCGCAAGGTAACTTTGCGGAAGACGATTCGCATTCTCGGGGTTTCGCTCGCGCTGGTCGCGCTGCTGGTGTTCGCCACCGGAGTGGTCAGCGACTGGCATCATGATAGCTCCGCGAATGACGCGCGGTGCCCGTATTGCCACTTGGGGCATCAGACGCCTATCCAATCGGCGACCCCGCTATGCGTCGCTGTTTTCAATCAAGTTTCCGCTGTAATACCGCAGCAGAATGCAGTCCCGCCTGCCGACGACGTCTTTTCGCAGACTGTACCGCGTGCCCCTCCCTCCGTGTAGTTAGAAATCGTTCCCTGATTCGTATCTAGCTGCGCTGACCCAAAACCGGTCCGGCGCACACGCCCATTCCCATTAGGGCGGCTACCCTGGCCCCTAGCTACGGGTTTTGCCTCGGGACAGAGGAGGTATTTGAAATGCGGTCGAACAGATTTCTGCTCCACGCTATTCTCCCCAATGAGGCCTCGCGCCGAGACGCTTTTCTGTTCAGGCAAATCAACAAGGAAAAATTCGTGCGAAAAGCGATTCTCTTTCTCGGAGTTTCGCTGGCAATCATCGCGCTCTTAGTTTTTGCGACCGGCGTCGTCAGCGACTGGCATCATGACGATTCCACGAATGACGCGCAATGCCCGTATTGCCACCTGGGCCACCAGACCCCCGTCCAACCGGAAACCCCGCTGTGCGTTGCCGTTCTCAATCCGGTTGCTCCCGTGCATCTGCCGGAAGATGTTGTTCCGGCCACGAGTCCTGTCTTTTCGCAGACCGCTCCCCGCGCGCCTCCCGCCGCGTAAACAAGAAGATTTCTCCCTGATCCATACATTGCTGCGCTGACCTGAGTTTGGGCTGGCGCACACGCCCATTTTCATTTGGGCGGCGACCCCTGGCCATCTACAGCGACGCATTCCCCCTAGGGGACAGAGGAGATATGCAAATGAATTCCCGCAAGTTGATTATTCTCGTTCTCGGTCTTATTTTGTTTTTCTGTGCTTCATCCGGGTGGGCGCAATCGTCCGGCAACATTACAAGGCGTGGTAAAGGATCCATCGGGTGGCGTCTTGACCGAACGCCACAGTCAAATTACCGATCCAGCCAGCGGTTATCATCGGGAAACCACGACCGGAACCGCTGGGGATTTCGCTTTCACGAATATCCCATTCAATCCTTATCACCTGGTCGTGACCGCGAAAGGATTCGCACCACTACGCAAGACGTGGATGTGCGTTCGACTGTCCCCGTGTCGCTCGACATCAGCCTGAAGCTCTGGGCACCATCCAGGAAAACATCACCGTCGAGGCCACCGGCGGGGACCTGGTGGAAACTGAGTCCACGTCCTCACACCGACGTGGACCGCGACCTATTCGACAAGCTTCCTCTGGAGAGCGCATCGTCGTCGGTGAGTTCTCTGGTTACCCTGTCCACACCCGGAGTCGCCGCCGATTCGAACGGCCTCTTTCATGGACTCGGGCGATCACGCGGAGAATTCTTTTCCGTGGACGGCCAGCCCATCACCGATCAGCAGAGCAAGGTGTTCTCGAATCAGATTCCCGAGGATTCGATTCAATCACTGGAGGTTATCTCCGGCGCGCCGCCGGCCGAATATGGCGATAAGACGAGCCTGGTGATCGTGGTGACCACGCGCTCGGGGCTTGGCGAAACGGAGCCGCATGGCCAAGTGACAGCGTCGTACGGCAGCTTTGGCACGCCGAGCGGGGGATTCAATCTCGCTTTCGGCAGGAGAGAACTGGGGCAACTTCATCTCCGCCAGCGGCCTGAACACCGGGCGGTTTCTCGATCCTCCGGAATTCGGCGTCATGCACGACAGTGGCAATGAGGAAAATGTGTTCGACCGCGTCGATTTCAAGCTTTCGCAATCGGACACCATCAGCCTCAATTTCAATTACACGCCGGTCCTGGTTCCAGACTCCGAATTCGTACGACGCGCAAAATGCGACGGCATGGACTATCCTCTCGGCCGGACCGCCGACATGCCCAGTTGGACAGACGGGATCCTGCGGCGGCCTCGGACCAAACGGCCTGCCGGTGGGCCCCGCGGATCAGCGTTCGAAGATCGGGACATTCAACATCGCGCCATCCTGGACGCGCCTGATCGGTACGAACACCGTGTTTACGCTCGGCGGCTTCGTGCGGCGGGATCAATACAACTACTACCCGAGCGCGAATCCCTTCGCCGATTCTGCACCCGATTTGCAACTGACCGACCGTTGGTCAGAGCCGCACATTGACCGAATGCCGGGGCTCGCGCAAGTCTCTCGTACGTGAAAGGAATCAACAACCTGAAGGCGGGAGTCACCTACGAGCACGACATTCCTCACGGAAAACGACAAATTCGGCATCGTCGATCCGACAGTGAACGCTGTCTGTTTGAATGCTGACGGGAGTCCCGACACGAATCCGGCACTGACCAATCCGACCCAATGCACCGGGGCGCTCTGCAACCCGGAATGACCGGACCAGGATCCGTCCCAGCTTTTATCCCTCTGCTCGGCTGCTACGACTTGACCAGGACGGCTCCGCTGCCAGCCTCCGACGGCTGCCCCGCCGGACAGACCACCAGCGGGCTCTATCCCTTTAATGGCCACACGGACGTCAAGGAAGCGGCGCTGTTCGTTCAGGACACCATTACGGAAACAATTGGACCTTCAACCTCGGGCTGCGCGGCGATATATACCACGGCATCGCCAGCGCCAAACAAGCGGAACCGCGCCTCGGCATCGCCTACAACATCAAGCCCACGAACACCGTGCTGCGCATTTCTTATGCCCGCACAATGGAAACTCCGTTCAACGAAAACCTGATTATTGCCAGCACCGGCTGCAAGATCCCGGTGATTTTCGACCTCCAACTTCGGTGTCCGGCGGTCAGTGCGTCTCGTCAACGGTACCGCCGTTAAGCCCGGGCAAACGCAATGAGTTCCATGCCGGTCTTGAGCAGGCATTCGGAAAGTACCTGGTCATCGATGCCGAGTACATCTGGAAGTACACGCACCAGGGCGTACGACTTCAGCGTGCTGGGCAACACGCCGATCTTCTATCCCATCGAGTGGGCCAGATCGAAAATCCCCGGATATGCCATCCGCGTGAGCGTTCCGAACTTCCACGGCTTGACGGCGTTCATCGTCATGTCCAGCGTGGCGGCGCGTTTCTTCAATCCGCAGGTCAGCGGCATCGGGGCCACACCGGGGCAGGTGGCGGCGTGTTCCGCATCGACCACGACGAGAAGTTCAACCAGACGACTCACGTGCAATACCAGCCATGGAAGAACTGGCCATGGGTCGGCTTCAACTGGCGATACGACAGCGGCCTGGTGGCCGGCGCCGTGCCGTGCGCAGTGGGTACCTCACCAATTGCGCGCAATGGACCGAACGGCTCCGATCACAGTCGTGGACGTTTCCGGCCTCACGCCGGATCAACAGTTCCAGGCAGGACTCTTCTGCGGGAGCGTGTACGCGACCCCGACGACTCCCGATCAGCTCGACAACTCTCGGCGCGAATCTCTGTCCCGCATCGCAGTACGGTTCCAAGTTCCTAACAATACCCGCGCCCGGAACCGAGAACGATGACCACAATCCGCCCCGCATTGCACCGCGCAACTTGTTTGACCTGTCCGTCGGCGACGACAACCTGTTCCACGACGACCGATACAAGTGGAGCCTGCGGCTCACCGCCATCAACGTGACCAACAAAGTTGCGCTCTACAACTTCCTCTCCACGTTTAGCGGAACGCACTACGTCACGCCGCGCGCATTGACGGCGGAACTGGGCTTCCACTTCTAAGCTGAAGTCCAACCGTCAGGGCGGTCTGTGTCTCGGACCGCCCGGACGCAACCTCTTGAAACTGAGTGTGTATCCGGCAAATCGCATAAAGGCAAAGAACTGGTTTCCGTAGGAGGAACGGACCATGCCAAGACATCTGGGATATAAACGGCGTGACCAGAAAAATTGGAGGCCCGCCGGATCGCGGCCGTGGCCCGGTTGCGGCGCGGCGAATCCACCTCAACGGTCGCGCGTTCCCTGGGCGTGCGCATCCAGTCGGTTCAGCGATGGGCCCGATGCTATCGTTTGCACGGGGAGGAAGGGCTGCGCCGCCTCCCGAAGTCCGGGCCCCGTCCTAAGCTGGCTCGTGAAAAACTGGCGCGGCTTCCCGGCCTGTTGGCGCAAGGACCGCTGGCCCATGGCTTTGACACGCCCGTCTGGACCTCGGAACGCATCGCCGTTCTGATCTGGCGCCGCTTCCGAGTGCGCTATTCCCGCGATCATATGCACCGGCTGATGCCAACGCTTAGGCTGGAGATGGCACGAACACACTTGGTTGCCCCAAGGCATGAAGGATTCTCCCGTACTTGAATGGCATCGGCTGAGCAGTGGCCGAAGACGTGCAGGACAGTAGCTGTGAAACGATCGAAGTGGTGTTCTTGCAATACGACGGCTGACAGGAGCAACGTCATGGCCACACGCGAAGGTTACAGAGGCGTCAACTCGGACGAAATTATTGGCGTCAACCAGAGCTGTCCGCTCCCGAAGTTCCATCTGCAGACCACTCCGAAGAGCACGACCACCCGCATCACTGAGCTGGCGTGATTTACCGTGTGCTTTTTGTCGCGGCGGCTGCGGGCGTGATTTGGTTCGCACGTGGCGTCATCCATTCCCTATATCAATGCCATCGGCGCGCTTTGCGCCTGGCCGGTGGTTATCCGATCTACCGCGAAGCATACGACAATCTCGTCCACCGCCGCATGACGATGGAGCTTTCCATGGCCATCGCCATCGTGGCCGCGCTGGCCATCCGAGAGACGTTTACCGCGCTGGTGATCACCTTGTTCGTGCTGGCCGCGGAAATACTCGAAGGGCTTACCGTGGGCCGCGGGCGGCACGCGATCCAGCATTTGCTCGATTTGCTGCCGAAAACAGCGACGGTGCGCCGGGCGCGATCAATGGCAGGATGTTGCGATCGAGCAAGTTCGGCGCCGGCGATATCGTCCTGGTGCGTCCCGGCGGGCATATTCCCGTGGATGGCGTCGTGGTGGGCGGCAACTCTTTTGTCGACCAGGCGGCGATTACCGGGGAATCTCTCGCGGTTGAAAAACTGCCGGGGATGGGCGTGTACGCCGGAACGATCAATCAATCCGGCGCACTGGAAATTCGTGTCGAGAGGCTTGGCCGCGACACAACGTTCGGGAGAATCATCGAGGAAGTGGAACGCGCGGAAAAATCTCGCGCGCCGATTCAAAAGACTGCCGACCGGCTTGCCGGTTACCTGGTGTACTTCGCGCTCGGCTGCCGCCGCATTGACGTTTCTGATCACGCGCAATATGCGCTCAACGATTTCCGTCGTGATCGTGGCGGGCGCTTGCGGCATCGCGGCAGGCACTCCGCTGGCGATCCTGGGAGCCATCGGCCAGGCCGCCCGAAAAGGAGCGATCATCAAGGGCGGACTGCACCTGGAAACTCTTTCGCGAGTCGATACCGTGCTGCTCGACAAGACAGGAACGCTGAGCTACGGAATCGCGGAAGTACTTGAGATTCGGCCCGCCGCGGGCGTGAGTGAAGAGAATTTGCTCGTCGCCGCAGCGATCGCGGAATCGCGCTCGGAGCATCCGGTCGCCAAGGCCATCATGAAAAAGGTCTGCAGAACTGAACTATCGCATGCCCCGAGCCGGAGCAGTTTGACTACAAGCCGGGCAAAGGCGTGGTCGCTGTTTGCGATGGCAAGGAGATCGTCGTTGGGAACCGTTTGTTTTTGAAAGAGCGGGGAATCGATTCTTCCGAGTGGGAGATCAGATCGAGAGGGTTCCGAGATTGGCGTGGCGCGCGATGGCCAGTTTCTGGGCGCGGTTCGCATCGGAGATGTATTGCGCCCCGAGGCCAGGGACGCCGTGTCTGTCGCTCAAGTCCATGGGAATGAAAACGATTCTCCTGACCGGTGACGCTCGAAATGTCGCTGAATCCGCGGCAAGGGCGCTCGGTGTCGATGAGGTCGGCGCGGAATTGCTCCCGGCTCAGAAAGTTGCGCGCGTCAGGGAGCTTCTGGAGCGAGGGCCGCACCGTGGCGATGGTTGGCGATGGAATCAACGACGCGCCCGCGCTCATGCAGGCCAGTGTCGGAGTGGCGATGGGATCGGGCACGGACGTCGCGCGTGAGAGCGCGAGCGTGGTCTTGATCGGCAATGATCTGTCAAAGTTTGTGGACACGCTTCGGATTGCGCGAAAGTGCCGCCGGATTATCTTTCAGAACTTCACCGGCACGTTGATCGTGGATGCCGTCGGAATTTTCCTGGCGGCGATTGGCTTACTGAACCCTCTGCTGGCCGCTTTCATTCATGTTACTTCCGAGCTTGCTTTCATCCTGAATTCGACCCGGCTAATTCCGGCTCAGCGCATGACCCCGGCTGTTTCGCGCACCGTTCCGCTTGACTGGCAGGCCGCCTCCGTCGGCTTTCACAATGACATCGCTTGGAATGGCGTGTTGCGTTGCGGAACCAGCCGCGGACAGCTCGACGCGCCATCTCCGAGCGGATTTGCTAGAATGAAACGCTGGAGTAGGCCTGCAACGCAGGTGCTGGCGCGAAGATCTTTTGAACCAATACTGGATCTCCGGGAGCCCGTGTCAGACGGCCCGTGTGCATGGCCCGTTGCGGATTTCGGTTCGCCGCGGGAAAGCCTAACGGCCGGCGCAGGGCGCCCACCTTATACAGGAGGTTCAGGATCTAGCCCCACACGGCGAAGTGGACCGCTCCGTTTTTTGGTGCACGCCGACTCGCGTCGTTCCTGACTCAAGCTTGCTCTGAGACGTAGGCCGGCCGGCCTTGGAACGGCACCTAGAGCCCGTGACAAAGAGAAACCATGAAAATTCTATTTATTGGCGACATCGTAGGCTCGCCCGGCCGGGAGATTGTCTCCGACCGGCTGGCGGACATCGTGCAAACGCGCCAGATCGACCTGGTGATCGCCAACGGCGAAAACGCCGCCTCCGGGTTTGGCATCACGCCCCGGCTGGCCGAGCAACTGTTCGCGGCGGGCATCGAAGTATTGACCGGCGGGAATCACATCTGGGACCGCAAGGAAATCCTGGATTACATCCCGCTGCACCCTCGGCTTGCTGCGGCCGGCGAATTTTCCGGATATCAATCCCGGCTGCGGGCTATATCGTGGGCACGGCGCGCAACGGCGTGCCTTATGCCGTCCTGAACCTGCAGGGGCGCGTATTCATGGCGGCAAATGATTGTCCGTTCCGGGCAGCCGATCGGGAGCTTGCCCGCATCCCAGCAGAAGTCCGCGTGATCTTCGTGGACATTCACGCAGAAACGACCAGTGAGAAGGAAGCCATGGGGTGGTATCTGGACGGGCGCGTCTCGGCGGTGATCGGCACGCATACGCATGTGGCCACGGCGGACGAGCAAGTGCTGCCCGGCGGGACCGCGTTTCAGACCGATGTCGGCATGACCGGACCGCATAACGGCGTCATCGGGATGGACAAGACCGCCATCTTGCGCAAGTTTCTCGACGGCCAGCCGGCGCGCTTTGAGGTGGCCACCGGCGACGTCCAGATGAATACCGTGCTGCTCGACGTGGACGAGGCCACCGGCCGCGCTCGTGGGATCGAACGCCTGCGCTTCCGGGCCGACTGAGGCAAAACCATCATGTACCGCTCTATTTCCAGTATGTTGCGGCTTCGTGTTGGCCGCGGCGCTGGCTGCGATTCTTCCGCTGCCCTGCTCGCGCGCAGGAACAATTTCAATTCGAGACCGACCTGGTCGGCAAAGCGGCGCGTGTTTGATGCCGTGGGGGCGGGCTTTCGCGCAATTCGCCGCGGGCCGAATGGGAACTATTACATCCTGACCGCGCCGGCCGCCGGCCTTGCAGATTTACGATGCGGCGGGGAAACGCGTCGGTCAAATTCCCAGCGAATCCGCGGCGAAGGCCAAAGGCGCGGCGCTGGTCTATGGCGAATCGTTCGATGTGGATCGCGAGGGCCGCGTCGCCGTGTGCGATCGCGGCGCGAACACCGTGAAAATTTATGCGCCGAACGGCTCGCTGGCCACCACGATTCCTGTTCCGGCGCCGGAATCCGTCGTATTCCTTCCCGGCGGTGAAGTGGCCGTCGCCAGTCCGCACATGCTAATCATTTGGTAACCGTGTACGACCTCGCGGGAAACATAGTCCGCGACTATGGCGATCGCGAAGAAATTGCCGACCGGGCCGACGTCAACAATCAGGTGAATTTCGGGCATCTCGCGGCCGATGAAATGGGCAACACGTATTTCGCGTTTGACTATTTGCCGGAGCCGACGGTGCGCAAGTTCGACCGCGCGGGTTATCTCGCGATGGAAATATCTCTCAAGACGCTGGAATTTCAGCCCGCGGCGCAGGCGGCGCGCAAGGCCATCGCGCGCTCGGACCGCGGAACTCCCGCGCTGCACCGCATCATTTCCGCCATTGGCGTGGATCCGCAAACGCAGGACGTCTGGCTGGCCATCGGCACGCTCCTGATGCATTTCGATAAGGATGGCCAGCGCCTGGCGAGCTTCCGGACCTACATGCCCGGATGGCGCGCGCATGGAGCCTCGACGATTCTGGTGGAACCGGACCGCCTGCTGATTGGCGCCGACCCGCAAGGAATCTACGAATTTCCCAAGCCTGAAAAGCTCCCGCAGTGAATTTTACTAGTCTGTAATATAAAATTGCGTTAATATTCATCTGTTTTCCAGCAGGCATACTGCTGTCCGGCTTGGTCATTATCAGTGCCCAAGTCAAGAAATCCACCGTCGATGTGAGCTCGCTAATGCAAAGAAAGCTTGTCATTTTCAATGGATTAAGCTGTTGTGGAAAAGCTGTGAATCTTCTGTGGGAGGTGTTCGGTCACTTCCGAAATTTCCCCTTGCCGCGCAGCGTGCTGTTCGGCGAGAATCCACGCCTCGTCTTAGGACGTTCAGTACAGCAGCTGGCACTCCTGTGGACGCCGTGACGCGAACACGAAGGTCAGCGACCAAGAGGGAAGGTCACGGGGTCAACCCAGAAACTGACTGTGGCCGGAGGAAGGATCTCTCGGCCTTGCTTTTCCACAGCTTTTCCACACCTGTGGAAATTAGTTGCATCGGTCTTTTTCGCTCTTTTTCCGCGCTGCTCCGCTGACCTCTTGGAAGGGTTCTGAGATGAAGGCATGAATTCTTGGGATAAGATTTTGCAGCACATGGAGCGGCGGGTTAATCCGCACAGCTTCTCCACATGGTTTCGCCCCACACGCCAGGAAGGCGCGGAGAACGGCAAGCTGGTGGTTCGCGTCCCGTCGCGCGTCTTTCGCAAGCGGCTCACGGAAACCTACGGCGAGCTGTTGCAGGCCGTTTTGGTCGAAGTCGGCATGAACGACACTCACCTGGAGTTTCTGTGCACGGAGAATGAACCCCTGCCCGCGGGAAATTCCGTCAAGCAGACGCGCCTGGATTTCGATTCCGTCGATCATCAGCTGAACCCGCGCTACATGTTTGAGACGTTTGTCGTGGGCGCGTCGAATCAATTTGCGCACGCCGCCGCTCAGGCCGTCGCCGAGCAGCCCTCCAAGGCCTACAACCCGCTCTTCCTGTACGGCGGCGTGGGCATGGGCAAGACGCACTTGATGCAGGCGGTCGGACATCTGATCAAGAAGCGCAATCCGGCGGCCCGGCTCACCTATATCAGCGCGGAGAAATTCACCAACGAAGTGATCAATTCGCTGCGCTTCGATCGCATGATCAGTTTTCGCGACCGGTTCCGCTCGGTGGATGTGCTTCTGGTGGACGATATCCAGTTCATCGCCGGCAAGGAACGCACGCAGGAGGAGTTCTTTCACACCTTTAACGCGCTGTACGACCTGCAGCGGCAGATCATCGTGAGCTCCGATTGCCCGCCGAAGGAAATCTCCGCGATTGAAGAACGCCTGCGCTCGCGATTCGAGTGGGGCCTGATCGCGGATATCCAGCCGCCGGATCTGGAAACCAAAATTGCCATCCTCCAGAAGAAGGCGGAGTCGGAACGCGTCGTGATTCCCGATGATGTCGCCGAGTATATCGCCCGCGCGATCAAATCGAACGTGCGCGAGCTGGAGGGCGCTTTAACTCGCCTGGTGGCGTATGCCTCCCTGACCGGCTCGATCCTGAATCTCGTTACCGCGCAGCAGGTGCTGCGGAACATCATTGCCACGCAGGAAAAGCGCATCACCATCGACCTGATCCAGAAAAAAGTCGGCGAACAGTTCGGCCTGCGCGAAGCAGGACCTGAAGGTGCGCTCGAATACGAAGGCCATCGCGTTCCCCCGGCAGATCGCCATGTACCTGGTGAAGCAGCTCACCTCCGCCTCGCTCCCGGAAATCGGCCGCCAATTCGGCGGCAAACATCACACCACCGTCCTGCACTCGATCAATAAGATCGACGCCCTGCGCCGCAGCGACAAGGATCTGAACAGGACGATCAACAAGTTGATGGATTCGTTCGGGTAGCTCGCATCCTTCTCGAGCCTAAGTATATTCCTGCGCCCCGAATTATTCGGGGCGTTTTTATTCGTGCCAGAACCAGAGGTCTATCGGTGAGATGGCGCACTTCTGCTAAATTCACCCTGTTCAAATCCTGCGCAAAACGATGTGCTTCTCCTGTGCAACGATGGGCGTGACTGAGGAAAAATTTCTGACTGCAAATCGCTTGTCGATGTTCCGCGGCTATTTTTCCTCGCAATCCTCAGCGAGGCCCCGCGAATGCGCGCAGTGTAACCTGCTTGCCCAGCATCGTGAGCGGCGGTTTTCCTCATTTCCACAGCGACGGCTACTACTACTGTCTTTATACATCCATTAAAACAGGGTAGAGTAGCTCTTCGCAGAAGCAGTTTAGTTCTCGCCTTCCGGCGGAGGAAATCCAGCAATGGAATTCAGTGTGAAGAAGTTTGACCTGCTCCAGGAGTTGAGTCTGACGCAGGGTGTGGTCGAGCGAAAGACGACGATTCCGATTCTCGGCAACATTCTTTGCGAAGCCGCCGGCAATCAAATCACGCTGACGGCCACCGATCTGGAGCTTTCCATCCGCACCTCCTGCGAAGCGAAAGTGAAAAAGGAAGGCGCCGGAACGATTCCCGCAAAAAAACTGCTCGAGCTGGTGCGGTTGCTGCCCGAAGGCGAAATCCGTTTCAAGCTGCTGGAAAATCACTGGGTGCAGATTCTCGCCGACCGAAAGACGTACAAAATGGTGGGAATGTCCAAGGATAATTTTCCGGCAATTCCGGCGTTTCCGCATCCGCTGGTAAAGATTCCGGCGAAAATCCTGTCTTCGCTGATCGCCAAGACGGCGTTTGCGATTTCGAATGAAGAATCGCGCTACACGCTGAATGGCGCGCTGTTGCTGCTGAAGCCGGACACGATCGCCATGGTAGCCACCGACGGCCACCGCCTGGCCGTTGCGGAAATCGATCACAAATTCGAGGGGCTGACGCGCGAAGTGCGCCCGCTGGTGCCGAAAAAAGCGCTTGACCGAAGTGCAGCGCCTGGCGAGCGAAGCCGGCGAAGACGGCCAGATTGAATTCGCGCTCGACGACAGCCATCTGTTTTTCCGCGTCGGCGAGCGCCTGCTGATTTCGCGCATGCTCACCGGGCAATTCCCCAACTACGAAGCCGTCCTGCCGCGCGAGAACAACAAGCACGTGGTGATCGAGCGCGGCGAACTGAATGACGCCGTGAAGCGCGTCGCGCAGCTTGCCGACCAGCGCTCGCACGCCGTGAAACTTTCCGTCTCCAAGGAAGGCATCGAAATTTCCGCGTCCAGCCCGGAATACGGCGAAGCGAAGGAAACGCTCGAAAAGGAATATAAGGGCGAGCCGCTGTCCATCGGATTCAACGCGCAGTACATGCTGGATTTTCTCGCCGCCGCCGCCGAAGGCCCCATCAGCCTCGAATTAAAAGACGAACAATCCGCCGGACAGATGCGCCCCCTCGCCGACGAGGCCTACCGCTACCGCTACGTCATCATGCCGATGCGGATTTGAAGGGGATTGGGGATGATTGAGGGAGAATGGCGAAGAAACCAGGTTCATCCAAGACACTAAAAAAGGCTACTCCCGCACCGTCATGTCATTGTTCGTGCATCCGCTGCGACTTGGGAGATCACTGCGCGAGGAAACCATTGTGCCAGCATCCGTCGTGGAAGGAAATTCTCTCTAAGCCGAAGCCTCGTTCGCGTGACTGACTGTTCTCGCAGGTTTTCCTTGCTGTTTCAAAGCCCATTCAATTACCAAATGCTGAAACTCTTCTTGGGTGTAAATCCCCTTGTGGATCAGCAGGGTATTCATCGCGTAAATCGTCGCCCTAAATCTGTCATCTCTCGTCAACAGATTCAGCGCCTTCTCATATGACATGGTGAAACCCTCCCCTGCCTTTGGCATCGAATTGTGATTCTATATTCATGGAAGCTTGGTGTACACCAGTTTATGTTTTTGTTTCGGCCCCAAGCAAGGCCTTAGAGTGGCGCTTCATTCCATCGGGGGGACTAAATCATTCACGAATATCTCAATTGAAATGGAGGCTCCTATCGGAACCCGTAACCGAGTTTAAGTAACTGAATAATAAGGCAATATGGTTCGCGCCCCCCGTCCATTTAGCTTGAGAAAACACCCTGCTTGAGGTAAAATAATCACGGTCAGACGAACGGTTCTTTTCCTCCAGTACGGCACGTCGGCCAGGCTGGCAGCGCCCCTGAATATCATATCCGCGCCAGAGTATGCCCTTCCCGCTAGTCGCGGGTCAGGGCAGACGGGACGCGACGCAGCCTGGAGGAAAGAAGTCTTCGCCACGTCCGCTTCCGCTTGATCGGAAACCGGACGGGATGGAGCAGAAACCCTACGAGTCCCGGCAGAGAACGATGGCTGAGGATCACAGGGTAAGGCGGCGGTCGAATCGATTCATGATTATGGGATCAACGATACAGCCTTTCCCCTCAATTCCGCAGGAGCGCGCACAACATGGCAGAAAAAGCAGCTGCAGCCGGCAGTGAAGCAGGACACCGCTACGACGCGACATCGATCAAAGTTCTTGGCGGCCTCGAAGCCGTGCGCTTGCGCCCGGCGATGTACATCGGTTCGACCGGCGAGCAGGGTCTGCACCACCTGGTCTGGGAAGTGGTGGACAATTCGGTCGACGAAGCGCTCGCGGGCTATTGCGACGAAATCAACGTCGAGGTGCACGAGGACAACAGCGTCACGGTGACCGACAACGGCCGCGGCATTCCCGTGGACATGCATGCCACGGAGAAAAAGCCCGCCGCGGAAGTCGTGATGACCGTGCTGCACGCCGGCGGAAAATTCGACAGCGAAACGTACAAAGTTTCAGGCGGATTGCACGGCGTGGGCGTCTCCGTGGTGAATGCGCTCGCGGACAAGCTGGAACTGGAAATCTGGCGCGATGGCGAAGTCTGGGAGCAGTCCTACGAATGCGGGCAAGCCGAAGACCAAGCTGAAAGTCACCGGCAAGACGCGCAAGACCGGGACGAAGATTACCTTCCATCCCGACCCCTCAATCTTCGACGGCCACAAGTACAGCTACGAAATTCTGGCGCAACGGCTGCGCGAACTCGCGTTCCTGAACAAGGGCCTGAAAATCACGCTCACCGACGAACGCAGCGACAAATCGGCCGAATTTCGCTTTACCGGCGGCATCGCCGAATTCGTCAAGCACCTGAACAAGGGCAAACAGGTGCTGCACGATTCGCCGATCTACATGGAAGGCAAGAAGGACACGGTCGAAATCGAAATCGCCCTGCAATACAACGACAGCTACACGGAAAATGTGTTTGCGTTCGCCAACACAATCAATACCGTCGACGGCGGCACGCACCTCTCCGGTTTCCGCTCGGCGCTGACGCGCACGATCAACAATTTCGCTTCGTCCGCGGGAATGCTCAAGGAGCAGAAGGACGAAGTCACGATCACCGGCGACGACGTGCGCGAAGGACTGGTCGCCGTGGTTTCCGTGAAGCTGCCGCAGCCGCAGTTCGAAGGCCAGACGAAAGGCAAACTCAACAGCGACATTAAGGGGCCGGTCGAGCAGCTCATCAACGAGCGTTTGGGCGAATACTTCGACAAACACACGACCGTGGCGCGCCGCATCATCGGCAAGTGCATTGACGCCGCGCGCGCCCGCGAAGCGGCGCGCAAGGCGCGCGAGCTGACGCGGCGCAAATCCGCGATGGATTCGAGCGGCCTGCCGGGCAAACTGGCCGACTGCCAGGAACGCGATCCGGCGCGATGCGAAATCTTCATCGTCGAGGGCGAATCGGCCGGCGGCTCGGCCAAGGGCGGGCGCGACCGCAAGTACCAGGCGATCCTGCCGCTCAAGGGCAAGATCCTCAACGTCGAAAAAGCGCGCTACGACAAAATGCTGGGCCACGAGGAAATCCGCTGCATCATCACCGCGCTCGGCACCGGCATCGGCAAGGACGATTTCGATCCTGCGAAGCTGCGCTACCACAAGATAATTCTGATGACCGACGCGGACGTGGACGGCAGCCACATTCGCACGCTGCTGCTCACGTTTTTCTTCCGCCACATGACCGAACTGATCAAGCGCGGACACATCTACATCGCGCAGCCGCCGCTGTATCGCGTGAAGCGCGGCAAATCGGACCGCTACATTCGCGATGAGGACGAGTTCAACCACGAGCTGATGTCGCGCGCCACCGAAGACCACGCGTAAAGCCGAAGGAAGGCGGCGCGCTCCAGGGCGCGGCGCTGACGAAATTCCTGCTGAACGTGCAGGAGTACGATCTGGCCGCGGCCAAGATGGCGCGAAAGCTGCGCGAGCCGCGCCTGGTGGATCTGCTGGCGGCGAGCGACCTCGAAAAGAAAACGGACTTCGAGGACAAGAAGGCGCTCGAAAAATTGCTGAAGGCCATCGACAAGGCGAAGCTCGACCTCGACGCAAAGATCGTCTACGACGAGGAGCACAGCCTTTACGATCTGGTGATTCCGGGCACGTCGGCGCGTCCCGGCGACAAGAAAATCAACTGGGCGTTTGCGTCCACTCCGGAATACAAGCGCCTGCGCGCATCGGCCAAGGCGGTCAGCGAACTGGATAAACCGCCCTTCACCGTGACGCGCAACGGCGACAAGATCGTGAAGGAAAAAGCGTCGGACGTTCTCGCCTACGTGCTCGAAGACGCGAAAAAAGATTTCACGATCACGCGGTTCAAGGGCCTGGGCGAAATGAATCCCGAGCAGCTCTGGGAAACCACGATGAACGCCGAAACGCGCACGCTGCTCAAGGTGCGCCTCGATGATGCCGCCGCCGCCGAGGAAATTTTCTCGACGCTGATGGGCGAAAACGTCGAGAGCCGCCGCAAATTCATCGAGGAAAATGCCCTCGAAGTCGTGAATTTGGATATTTAATATGAGCGTTCGAAGTTGTCCGGGGGAAATGTATCTATCAAATAAGCTGGACGACTTTGCCGGGCTTGCGCGGTCTGTCATGTTCCGAATTTCGCGCGACGCCGACGTCCGCGCCGGACAACGAGCGTGGCGTGGCGGTCGAATGCGCAAGCGAGGCCGAGTGCGATGTGCTGCTCGCGGAACTCGAAGCGCATTTTGGGCCGCAGCGGTTTCTGAACACGGCGGCGGCATTTGATGCGGTAAAGGATTACGTCGTGCAGCGCGCGGCGCGCAGAGATTGAGCAGCACTTTTTTGATGTCATTGCGAGGCCCGCATGTATTTCGGGCTGAGGAATCTCTCCGGAAAGCAAGAGAGATCTTCGCTTCGCTCAGAATGACGGGCGCTACACCACAGACATACTGAGGACGAAACGATGGCGGACGAACCTAACCTAGCGCAAATGATTCCGGTCGAAATTGAGGCCGAGATGAAGAAGTCGTACCTCGATTACGCGATGAGCGTGATCGTGGCGCGCGCGATTCCCGATGTGCGCGACGGCCTCAAGCCCGTGCAGCGGCGCATCCTGGTCGCGATGAACGACCTGGGCCTGGCGTCGAATCGCGGCTACCGCAAGTGCGCGAAGATCTGCGGCGACACTTCCGGAAATTACCATCCGCACGGCGAAGCCGTCATTTACCCCACGCTGGTGCGCCTGGCGCAGTCGTTCAACATGCGCTACCCGCTGATCGACGGCCAGGGAAATTACGGCTCGGTGGACGGCGATCCGCCCGCGGCCATGCGGTACACCGAAGCGCGCCTGGCGAAAATCACCGAGGAAATGCTCGCCGATCTCGAAAAAGAGACGGTGGATTTCATTCCGAACTTCGACCAGACGCGCGAAGAGCCGGTCGTGCTGCCGTCGAAGACTCCGAACCTGCTGATCAACGGCGCGAGCGGCATCGCCGTCGGCATGGCCACGAACATCCCGCCGCACAACCTGGGCGAAATCATCGACGCCACCGTGCTGCTGATCGAAAAGCCGGACACGACGCTCAAGGAAATCATGAAGCTCGTGCCCGGGCCGGATTTCCCGACCGCCGGGTACATTTCCGGCAGCGAAGGCATCGTCAATGCCTACAAGACCGGCCGCGGCAGCTTCATCATGCGCGCCAAGGCCGCGATCGAAACCGCCGGCAAGGACCGCGAGAACATCGTCATCACCGAGATTCCGTACCAGGTCAACAAGTCGCGCCTGATCGAGCGCATCGCCGAACTGGTGCAGACCAAGAAAATCGAAGGCATCTCCGACGTGCGCGACGAATCCGACCGCGAAGGCATGCGCATCGTCATCGAAGTGAAGCGCGGCGAAGAACCGAAAATTATTCTGAACCACCTTTTCAAGCTCACGCAGATGCAGGAATCGTTCGGCATGATTCTGCTCGCGATCGTGAACGGCCAGCCGCGCGAACTGGGCCTGCTGCCGCTGCTGAAGCTGTTCATCGAGCACCGCATCGAAGTCGTGCGCCGGCGCACGCAATTCGACCTTGCGCAAGGCCGAAGAGCGCGAGCACATCCTGCTCGGGTATCACATCGCGCTCGATCATGTGGACAACGTCATCAAGATCATTCGTGGTTCCTCCAGCCGGGCGAATGCTCGAGAGAATTTGCACGATTTCTTTGAAAACAAAGAAGTGAAGATTGTGAACGCCGGCGGGAAAACAGAAACGCTCAAAGGCGTGAAGCTCGATCGGAAGAAGTATGGGCTCATCGAAGATACCGTCAGGGCAGTCGCTGCTCCGGGCGAGACCGGTACAGGGCTGAGCTTCGTTCAAATCGACGCCATCCTGGAACTGCAATTGCACCGGCTGACGCGGCTCTCGGTGGACGAAATCCTCAAGGAATTGGCCGCAATTCGAGACGCTGATCGCCGAGCTGAAGTCAATCCTGGCGAGCGAAAAGAAACTGAAGGCCGTGATCATCACGGAGCTGCGCGAAGTCCAGAAAGACTACGCCGACCCGCGGCGCACCGAGATCGTCGAAAGCGTCGAGGAGATCAAGCTCGAAGACCTGATCGCCGACGTGGACATGGCCATCACCGTCAGCCACGCGGGCTACATCAAGCGCACGCCGGTGGACGTGTACCGCCACCAGTCGCGCGGCGGCAAGGGCCGCATCGGCGCGAAGACGCGCGAGGAAGACTTCGTCGAGTATCTGTTCGTCGCCTCGGCGCACAGTTACATCCTGCTGTTCAGCTCGAAGGGGCGCGTCTACTGGCTGAAGGTGTACGAAATTCCCGAAGCTGCGGCGGCCACGCGCGGCAAGGCGATTTCCAGCCTGGTGAAATTCCAGGAAGACGAGCACCTGACCGCCGTCGTCGCGGCGACGCAACCTGGAGGAGGAAGGCACATTCATTTTCTTCGCGACGCGCAACGGCACCGTGAAGAAGACCGCGCTCAACGAATTTTCCAATCCGCGCTCGACCGGCATCATCGCCATCAATCTCGAAAAGGACGACGAGCTGATCGGCGCGCATCTCACCGACGGCAAGCAAATGATTTTCCTCGCCAGCCACGACGGCCAGGCGAATCTGTTCCGCGAAACCGAAGTGCGCTCGATGGGCCGCAACGCCGGCGGCGTGTACGGCATGGATCTCGCCAAGGGCGACTACCTGGTGGGCATGGAGCCCGTGCAGCCCGACTTCGAAATCATCAAGAAGGAATCGAAAGCTGGACACGCAGAATCTCGACGAGATCGAGAACGAGGCGATCAAGGAATCGCTGACGTCGCTGATGCTGACCGTCTCCGAGAAAGGCTTCGGCAAGCGCACGCCGCTGGCCGAATACCGCATCACCTCGCGCGGCGGCAAGGGCGTCATCAACCTGAAGTCCACCGACCGCAACGGTCCGGTGGTCGCGGCGCTGCAGGTCACCGAAGAGTCCGACGTCATGATCATCACCGAATACGGCAAGGTGATCCGCGTCCACGCCAACGAAATCCGCGAGGCCGGCCGCTCGACGCAGGGCGTGCGCCTGCTGCGCCTCGAAGAAGGCGACAAAATCGCCGCCGCCGCGTCGATTCTGGAAGAGCAGGAAGTACGGAAGAAAAGAAGTAAGGAAAGAGCACGGCGGAAAATCCATGCTCATGTTCGAAGCATTCCCCGAATTGTCCAAGGAACTACAGGTGCTTCTTCGAAACGAAGGGGAAGCTGCGCTTGCCGAGCAGGTCCCCGGTCTGGATGTCTTGGACCGTTGTCGGTGCGGGGATGATTTCTGCGCGACGATGTATATGTACAAAGGCCGCAGGGACAGCTATCAACCCGACCACAGAAACGTGCCTCTTTGTCCTGGAAAAGGCATGATAATTCTTGATGTAGTCGAAGGTAAGATTGTGTGCGTCGAAATCCTTTACCGCGATGAAATTCGCAATAAACTTCTGGAAATTCTCCCTTAAGATAGCAGGATGGACCCCGTCCTCGAGCCGCCGCCACCGATTTTCACCGCTCACCTTTTTCCGAAACTTGAAGCGAAGCTGATTGACTTCTGAGTTCGCTCACCTCGCAAGACTGGGAAAAACAAACCCTTGCACCGAAGTGGAAAGTGAAGGATGTCGTTGCGCACCTGCTTGACACGCAGTTGCGCAGACTTGCGGTTTCGCGTCATCCCTCCGGTTCGAAAACGCTTCCGAATACATCAGATGAAGAGCTTCTGTCGCTCGTTAATAGGCTGAATGAGGAAGGTGTCCGCAAGTATGGCCAATTAAGCCCTCGCGAACTCATTTCCAGGATGGAAGCGGCGTCGGAAGAAACCTGCGAATACCTTCAGGCGCTCGATCCTTTCGCCCCGGCGTTATTTCCCGTGAGCTGGGCAGGCGAGCAGGAATCCGCAAACTGGTTTGACATTGCGCGCGAGTTCACGGAACGCTGGCACCACCAGCAACAAATCCGGGTCGCGGTTGAAAGGCCGGGAATCATGACGCGGGAGTTATATCATCCGGTCCTCGATTGCTTCATGCGAGCGCTGCCATACTCCTATCGAACGGTTTCGGCCCACCCCGGAGCGCTGGCGCAATTCGAGGTTTCCGGGGAATGTGGCGGCAAATGGTTTTTGTATAGGCACGGAGATAACTGGGCGCTGAACGCCTCGCCGGTAGGAGATCAAGTGTCGCGGACTGCCATCCCGCAGGAAATCGCCTGGCGCATTTTCACGAAAGGGATCTCGAGAGATGCAGCGAGAGATCAGGTCCAAGTTTCCGGCGACTCGAAAGTTGGCCTTCACATCCTGGGAATGCTATCGATTATCGGCTGACGAATGAGCGGGACCCCCTACTTCGCCAGGTAATAGCCCGGCCTCGTGCGAACTTTCGCTCCGGCGCGGTCCACGGTGACTTTAATCTGGTGATAGCCCGGTTCCTCGGACTTTGTGGGCCGATAACTGAGCGTGTACTGGGAGTTGAGTTCCGCGCCAATCACATCGACTGCGTTTTCGATCGTGCGATCGCGGAATGTGGACTGGTACAGCCCGCCTGTCGCGACGGCCGCTACCTCGAGGGGACGATCCTTGACGATGGCCTTGGTGTTCCGCACGACCAATTCCGCTAAGGGAGTCAAATCGATGTTGCCGCTTCTCTGCTGCTGGGTCGTGGGGGTGTTCACCGAGCCCGGGGGCGCCGGCATGCCAAACGTTCCGGGAGGAGTGGCGGGGCCCGGCCCGGATTGTTGCGGCGGCGTACGGAACTCCGCCGCCGTCGTCGAGAGCCCGACAGCGTAGGTGACGATGTTCGAAAGTTGCGCCTCACGCAGAATTTCGCCAAGCCGGTCTTCGCTGCCGGCATCCCTGGCTTCACCGACAACAATCATCACGCGCCGCCGCGAAGCCGGGCGGTCGCGCAGCAAGCCCACGGCCGTGGACATCGCAGCGTAAAGACGCGTGCCGCTGGTGGTGGCTTGAAGGTTTCCTATCGTTTTCTCGATTTTGTCGTGATCTGTAGTGAACGGCAGGAGCTGGTCGACACGGTTATTGTACCCGAGAATGGCGGCTTCGCCAGACGGTCCGATGACCGTCTGCGTAAACACAATTGCCGATTTCTGAACGGCTGGCAGCAACGGGGTGATTCGAGTGCTTGTCTCAAACACGAGCACCGCCGAAAGCGGATCCCCGCCCCGGTCGAACGATTCGATCTCTTGCTTGACGCCGTTATCAAACACGCGGAAGTCATTTTGCTGAAGATCGGAGATCAATTGACCCTTGGCGTCCGTGACGATCACCGGCGCATTCACAACGGCAACTCGTACTCGAATCGCCTGACCGGGCGCCTGTTGAACCGCGGCGCCGGGTCTCGGAGGGATGGGGCCCTGCGTATCCTGAGTGTGTCCCGCTACGGCCGTGAGGATGGCCCATGCACCGAGTGCGATGAGGCCGGCTATGGAAGTTCGTCTCAGATTCATATCGCCCCAGTTTACTCCTTTCGAGGACGATTTGCCCCCGGGTGTTGCCTGGGATAATCCGGCGCAGCACTGCTCCATGCTCCATCTGCAAACACGGCACAACGTTTTCCACTGCTGCTGGCGTTTTCCTGCAGCGGTTGCGTAGAATTACGGATCGCTCCAATTTTGCAGTGGAGGATTCATGAGCCGTAAGCGCCCCAGGCACAAACAGGAAATCGATCCACCCTATCGCGACCCTTTGTTTATGGAAAGCCTGCCTGCGCGGCCGGTCCGCATCCTGACCGAATATATCGACCCGCTCGAACGTCTGAGGCGCGAGAAGGTGGGAGACACAATCGTGATGTTCGGGTCGGCGCGCATCGTCTCGCGACAACAGGCGCTGGCGCACCTGGAGAAGCTACGTAAGGACAGGAAACGCCGCGGGACACTCGAACATCGAGCCGCCGTTCGCGACGCCAAGGCGGCGCTGGAAATGTCCCGCTACTACGAGGAGGCGCGCGAGTTGTCGCGGCGCATTACTTCGTGGGCCATGTCGCTCGGCGACCAACCTCGGCGATTCGTAATTTGCTCGGGCGGCGGGCCTGGAATTATGGAGGCTGCCAACCTCGGCGCCGCCCAGGCCGGAGGAAAATCCATCGGTCTAAGCATTCAACTCCCGCATGAACAGCGCCCGAACGACTACATCAGTCCCGAGCTGAGCTTCATGTTCCATTATTTCTTCATGCGCAAGCTTTGGTTCGCGCAACTCGCCAAGGCCCTGATCATTTTTCCCGGCGGTTTTGGCACGATGGACGAGCTCTGGGAAATGCTGACCCTGATGCAAACCGGGAAGCTGCATCGGCGCAACCTCATCCTGATCTACGGGCGCAAATATTGGGATCGCGTTCTCGACTGGAAACACATGCTTCGCTGCGGAACCATCAATCAGCACGAATATGGCCTGCTTCAGTTTGCCGATACGGTGGACCAGGCATTTGAACGCGTGCGCGAAGACCTGGAAAAGCACCATCTGGAGCCGGATTCGCTCTTGCAGTAGGGATTGTGTGTCTATTGTTAAGTAGAACATTCCCACAACAGTAGCTACTTATGGTAAAAGACATGGCGTGGCCCTTTATCTCCAAAAGGCAAAACAGCTGGTCGCGTGGAGTATTATAGTCGGAAGCGCAATTGAATGGCCTTGCTGGACTGTGTTTGGAGATGCCGTGCAGGATCCCCATCACTTACATGGGTGGTACGCGAGAGTCCTACTTGGCTTTTTTCTAGTCCTCACTCCCTATCTGATCGGGTATTCCATCGTTGTCCTAAGTAATCGGACGCTCGTTGGATTTTTTGGCAGAGAGGAGATTGCAAGGGCTCAATTCAAAATAATCGACTCTCTGAAAGAAGCGATATACACAGGCCAACCAATACCGAGGGGGACGGGGGTGGTTGAAAAACTGGCATGGCGCTCTCTAAGAAGATACTGGAAACCCGAATGAAGTATTTCTCTGGGAAGGCGCTGCCTTCTGAAGCCTATCTAAAGGAAGTCGGCGCATCGGAACTACGCACCCTTCAGGTAAGACTGCGAGAAGCCCAAAAGGAACTGAATGCACTGAGAGCGTTTGACCCTGGACGTCTTGAGGGCTACATCAACCTGCTTATTGGTATCTGGACGGAGTGACCTGATCCCCCCAATCCGCACGAACCTGAGTATGATTTCGCAGTTCGGAAAGGGGGACAAGCATGTCCAGAACGAGGCACACAGAAGCCGAGATCATCGCCGTGCTGAAGCAGGTGGAGGCGGGGCGGAAGGCGGAGGACGTGGCGCGGGAAGCGGGAGTATCGAAGCACACGATCTACGCTTGGAAAGCGAAATATGGCGGGATGGACGTAAACGAGGCGCAAGAAGTGAAGCAGTTGCGGGAAGAGAACGGGCGACTCAAGAAACTCGTGGCGGATCTGAGCTTGGACAAGGACGCGTTGCAATCGGTGATTCGAAAAAACGGATGGAGCTCGCAGTCATGAAGGCGGCTGTGGGGCAAGTGCGCCAGCAGTATGCCTTCAGCCAGCGGCGGGCCTGCCGACTGCTGACGATGTCGGTATCGAGTTACCGCTACCAGACCAAGCGCAGCGATGAAGGGTTGCGAGCGCGCCTGGTGGAACTGGCGCGGGAGAAGCCGCGGTTCGGCTATCGGCGCTTGCATGTTTTGCTGCAACGCAAGGGAGAGACGGTGAATCACAAGCGCGTGCATCGGGTGTATCGGGAGGCGGGATTGAGTATTCGGCGCAAGAAGCGCAAACACTGCGTGCGCACCGGACAGCCGCTACGAGCCTGCACCGCAGGGAATCAGGAATGGGCACTGGACTTCGTGCATGACGCGGTGCAAAGCGGGCGAGCGATCCGGGTGCTGAGCGTGGTGGACGCGTATACGCGGGAGTGCCTGGCACTGGAAGTGGACACCAGCTTCGCGAGTCGACGCGTGACGCGGGTGTTGGAGAGGATTGTGACGGAACGAGGGGTGCCGCAGGCGATTCGCTGCGATAACGGGCCGGAGCTGACGAGCCGGCATTTTCTGGCCTGGTGCATCGAGCGGAAGATTGAGTTGGTGCACATTCAACCGGGCCGCCCGATGCAGAACGGACGGGTGGAAAGTTTTAACGGGCGGATGCGGGAGGAGTGCTTGAACGTGAGCTGGTTTGAGAATCTGTTCCAGGCGCGGGAGAAGATCGCAGTGTGGCAGCGAGAGTATAACGAAGAGCGCCCGCACAGCAGCCTGGGATACCGAACGCCGGAGGAATTTGCGCGGGAAGCGGGCGGAGAGAAGGGCTGTGGAAAAGGCGCTGCGTGGAAAAGTAAAGACAACTTTTCCACTCCGCTTGGGAATCCCGCAGAAGGCGCGGGATTCCCACTTTCCCACAGCCCTGGCGGCGACGGGATCACCACCGTTGAGCAAGTGAATAGTCCGGATGTCGTATTATGAAGTGTGCGGTGTTGGGGGGCAGGTCAGGAGGGCCATGGTTCACTCGGAGAACGAAGGTTTCTGGATGACCCAGTATTTCAGCACCTATGCCTAGATGAGGAACTTGGTCCTCTCACTGCCCACCCATTGATATATCGGCTCAATCACATTAAGCAATTGTCGTTTGTGTATTGCACCCCTCTAAAACTGGACACCTCATTTAGGTAGAATCAGGGCCTCCAAAACAGGAGGCAACATGGGCAGGAAACCACGTGTAGATCGATCCCCTGAAGAGAAGTGGCAGATCGTGCAGGAAGGCATCAAGAGCGGGAACGTCTCGGAGACGTGTCGGCGTCACGGGATCGCTCCGAATCTGTTCTATCGCTGGAAGGATGAAGCGGAACAGGGAGCAAAGGCAGCGCTTGGGGGGAGAAGCGCTGCCGCGGCCGAAACCGAGAAAGACCATCGCATCCGGCAGCTGGAACGACGCTGGGGCGGAAGGCACTGGAGATCGAAATCCTAAAAAACGTCGTGGGGGAGTGAGCTGTGGTGCGGTTCACTCCCAGGCGCGAGAGATGGTGGCGCAGGGCTACACGGCCACGTTGGTGGCAACGACATTGGCCATTAGCCGGTCGAGTTTGTACTACCGGAAGAAGCCACGAGGCAGCCGGGCCGACAGAATCTACGATGAGCAGATCGTGATGGCGTGCGGAGAGAAATTGGCATACGGCTATCGGCGCGTGGCGTGGTGGCTGCAGCGGAAAAAAGGGCTGCCCGTGAATCGCAAGCGTGTACTGCGGGTGATGCGCGAACGTGGGTTGTTGGTGCGCTCTCGTCGTCTGCGGGCACGACGCAAGAAAGAGTGGGGCCGCGTGGAAGCCGCAGAACCGAATCAGATCTGGCAGACGGACATGACGAAAATCTGGGCGGGGCCAGCCGTGGGCTGGGCCTATCTGGTGTGTGTGATTGACTGCTGCACGCGGGAGATCGTGGGCTGGAATCTGTCGCATCGCTGTCGAACTGAAGACGCATTGGCGGCGGTCGAGCAAGCGGTGCTGGCACGACTGCCCGAGGGCAGCCGCGAGGCCCGCGTGACGCTGACCACCGACAACGGAACACAGTTCACTTCGTCGCGGTTTATCGAAACACCGGACCGGCTCGGCATCACACACCGGCGGACGGCGTATCATCACCCGGAGGGCAACAGCTACATCGAACGGTTCCATCGCAGCCTGAAGGAAGAAGAAGTCTGGACGGCGGAATATCGCAGCGTGCAGGAAGCGCGGGAGTCGATCGGTCGCTGGATCCAGGAGTACAATCACGACCGTCCGCATCACGGAGTCGGAAATCGAACTCCGCACGAGGCATTCTTGAGTTTCGTAGCTGTACTAAAAAACGAGGCCCTGACTGTCTAAATTAGAGGGGTGCAATACAGTGGCCTAACATTAACTCTACGTCCTCTGAGTAATAACCTTCGGGAACCCTCCGTAGAGCTAGTTCGCCTAAAGGCATTCCTGCTTGCTTCAGCCTAAAGAGGAGTCCAGAAACGTCCTCGATTTCAATGCTCGGTCTTCGGGAGGACGAGGCTTCAGAGCTAAGAGCAGCAAGAAGCGCAACTGCAATTAAAGCCTCTTGCCGCATTGCATTCATCGTTTGATCCATGGTGGGTCCTCCTTCAATATCTCTAGGGGAGACAAATATTAGGCCCTAGTCGGTCCAAACGCAATCAAATAGGTGCGCCATGACTACGCCCCCGTGGATACAACCTCAAGGCCGCGCCGACTGCCCCGGGTCTTGGCACGTCCATCCCTACGTTTCTCACAAAGCAATCGGCGTTCCGCCTCTTCTATCACGCCCTTCAATGCGGGTTCTTGACGGCAATCCTCTACAAAATTTTCGATTGCCTTAACAATTAGTTGCGACCGATGAGGCTTGATCCCAGTGCGTCCCCGGCCCTTTTCGATTGCAATTGCTTCCAAGATAGTTTCTTGAGCTTTCTCTAAATAGACATGGTATGACTTGCCGCGTTGCTTCGTTCTTGCCGATGTAACCATATATGTCCATATATGTACAGTGCGGCCCGACTGTCAAGAGAATTGCGAATGAAAGTGGTTTAGGTCATAACCCTAAGTTTCGTGTTGGCACGATCACCATAAGGCCACGATGGCAGCCGACTGTCATATGGAGCGCATCTCCGAGGGGTGAAAAACCACGATGGGCCGATTCCCCATTGCGGGGTCGGCCCATCGTTCTTGGAATGAAATTGCGTCTTGGTTAATTTCTGGATGTAACCAGGAAGTCGGAAAACATCCCTTCAAAGCGGCGCTTTTCGTCCTGGTCGTGGAGCATCACCACAGGAACGATCCGCAGCGAATGGCGGCACGAACGGCAGGCTGCCATTTCGCCCTGCAGATCCTGAAGAAACCCGTCGGTGAAGTGATACTGGTCGGGAGTGCGCCGTGCGGCCTTCATGCCGTGCTCCCCGCAGTACGGGACAGTTATACTCGACTTTGTCTTCCTGCGGATCACGGCCCAGGGCGGCCCAGCCAGTGTAACGAACCCCAAGAGCTTCTTTCGAGAGACTCATGACTTGAAAACCTCGCCTTCCATGGCCCAAATCTAAAACTACCTATGTGATGCGTGAACTCCCCCGGACGGTGCATCCTTGAACAAAGTTTATAATCAACTGATAAAAAGTGACTTGGATAGAAAGCGAATCTGCGGCGAGCCAGCTTTACGGTCGTGAGCCAACCACTTAGCCATAATACTATGGTTGTAGTTATCATTTCGGCCAACGTGCCTCGGGAACTTCGCATTCCTTGCGGTGTCCAACTTAGCCAGAGCGCGCTCCTCACTAAGATTACGGCAGGCGGCATCCGAGCCATTTCGGTTCCCGCCGGAATTGAGGAGTGTCCATGCACCCAACCAAAGTAAATGCTGAACCACAAACAGCAGCGATACACACTTCACTTGACCGTTGCCTTATCGATGGAGACCGAGCGGCGGTTTCACGTGGCCGCCGCCTGCGCCGCGAAGCTCTGGGAATCTCCCTTGTGATCGAAACGGCGGCGCTCGCACTTCTTATCATCTCCCCTTTGCTGGCTGGCGTGGGGCAACCAAAGTTTTCCAAACCTGCGTTTGTGCCCTACGTCTTCAGCTCGGCGCACAAGCAACCCTCAGTGCCGCGTGCATCCCCCACAAACCACTTCCGGCCCAGCTACCATACGGGCGGCCTGATCTACACACTGGCTCCTCGTCCGCCGATCACCCCATCGGTCGCGGAAATTGACGAGGTATCTCCTAGCGAGGAAATCATTCCAGGGTCGATTGGGATGGAAGTGCCACAGATAGGCAGCCCTCAAACTGCCCGTCCTCCTGAGCCTCCTCGCGAGGAATCCCAGAGGGCTGTAGTCAAGGGTCCCTTGAAACTCAGCGAATCCGTGGTGCAGGCGCAATTAATATCGCGGATCGAGCCGCGTTACCCGCCGCTCGCGCTTGAGACGAGAACGCAGGGGACGGTCCGGCTTCGTGCAATCATCAGCAGCGATGGACGCATTACGGCGCTGGAAGTGATCAGCGGGCACCCGTTGCTGGTACAGGCCGCGCTCGAAGCCGTGCGGCAATGGCGCTACCGCCCGACTTTGCTCAACGGCGAACCGGTCGAAGTCGAAACTTCGATCACGGTGACCTTTCAATTGGAGTAGCAACCAGTAGGGCGAATCTCAAATGAACAAGTGCCGAAGATTCCTGGTGTGGGCTCCATTTTTGCGCATAACGCTTCTCGTGGCGAGCGTGGAGCCCACCCGGAATCGGTGCTCCGGCCCTTGCGTCACCCGGATCGGCTCCTCCTCCAGCCCATCGGGGAAAACCGCCTGTGAAAAGAAATCAGAAACGGAAAACAACACCCGCGGAATAGCGGAAATTGTTCCAGTTCACTTGATTGGTCGATGTGGGCAAACGCGTGAGCAGGTAGTCCACCTGACCCAAACGCAGCTCCGAAATGGTGCGTAAGGTTCCAATCGAGGCCGACGCCCGGAGCCAGCGCGAATCCATTGAAGGAATTCGCCGTATTGTTGAAGCCAGCGCCGGAGTGCGCGAACCCGGCCAGGACCTGCACAAACGGGGTGAATGCGGAACTACGGAACAACGAAACTTTCGGGCCAAACAAGAAGGTCTCCGCATTTCCATCCACATCCGTACCATGAATGCTGCTGACATGGATGCCGCCAACTTCCCCGACAAAACTGCCCCAGCTGTTCAGGTTAATCGCGACCGATCCGACGCCGCCGTTTGCGTTGAATGAGGACAATGCAATGCCCGGGCTGGTGTGAACGTAGGAATATCCGCCGAAGAGATCAATTCTCGAATTGTCTTGTGCCGATGCGCTCAAACTGAACAGACACACCAATCCCAATAAATAGAACACCTTTCGCATATTTGGCATCCCCCTATTTATGATTTTGGATTCTGCGATTTCCTGCAGACCCGTTTTGAACGAAACAAAATAACCCCACCCTGAGGGGTCTCAAGCAGTCCGAAGGAACTGGGCGTCCTTCGTACGAATTTTGAGATGCACTACTTTTGTGCAGCGGTTGCCCGGAAGAGAAGATTTAAAGGAGAGGTTCCTTGGCGAATTGGGAAATTGTTTCCCGCGACGCATCGCGCACCCGGACGATTTCGTGCCAGTCGGATGCATCGGATTCCGGAAAGATTGGCGGGCAGATTGTGATTGTCACAACGCTCCGGCGAGGCAGCCACGTGCCGTCGCGCAGAAGACGGCGCGTGCCATCGAGCGCGACGGGGACGATCTCCCGCCGGGCCGCGATGGCTGCCTTAAACGCGCCGAGGTGGAATGGGAGAAGTCCGGGCTGCGCGCCAAAAGTTCCTTCGGGAAAAACGAATACGGATTCACCGCGGCGCAACGTCTCCTCGATCTCGTTCCGCTTGGTCCAGCCGAGCGCGTGGATCTTCGCGGTTGAAGGCGAAGTGTCCGAGCTTGCGAAGAAACGTGCGAAAGAACGGCATGGATCGCACTTCCCCCTTGGCGACGAAATGAAAGTTCGTGCCCAGCGCGGCCATCAGGACCACCACGTCCGCGTAGCTGGCGTGATTCGACACAAACATGCGCGGCACATTTTCCCGGATGTTTTCGCGGCCTTCGACGCGCACCCGCCAGCCCGCCATTGCCAGAAATGTCCGCAGCCCCGCGATCGTCACGCGCGCCGCCATTTTGCGCGTCGGCGAAATCAGCACGAGCAGCCACACGGGCAACAGCACGAATCCGAAGATCGCGAGAACGTAGCAGCCATAAGCGACATCAACCACGCGCCGCAGCGCGGCGCGTATTCGGCCGACGCTCGACCTCGCGGCCAGCCGCCCGATTTGCAGCCAGACGGGCGGAGTATCGGAGCGCAGTTCACCGGAAAGAAAACTTTTCTTCGTGGCGTCCCGCTGCAGTTTTCCGCTCGACGTCTTCGGAACTACATTTGGCCCGACGACTTCGACCACATCGGGCGGCAGGCCCAGCGCCATCGAAATCTGCGCGGTGATGGCCTGCGCAATGCGCGCGCGCGACGCCGGATCGTTCTCGCGCGTCTCGGCGACAACAACGAACCGCTCCGTGCCCGTCTTGGGATCGGCCGCTCCGAACACCACGACGCATCCCTTGCGGACCCCGGGCACCTGCGCCACGACGTCTTCGATTTCGTGAGGGTACAAATTCCGGCCGGCATGAATGATGATGTCTTTCACGCGGCCGGTTATGTAAATCTCGCCTTCGGCCCGATAGGCGCGGTCTCCGGAATTGACCCAGCCCGCCGCTGCACCCCGCGGAAACAAAGCTGCGGTATCGGATTCGTTTCTGAAGTAGCCTTGCGTCGCGGAAGGCCCGCGAAACCAGAGCTGCCCTTCGACGCGTTCACCGGCATCTTCACCGCGGTCATTTGCGATGCGGACTTCGTGACGCGGAACAGGCCGGCCCGCCGAGACGAACGAAATCACGTTCGTGTCGTTTGCTTGCGCCGGAATGGCCCGGCCTTCGCGCTCGAACGCCGCGCGCTCGATATGGTCCACGCGCGGGCCGCGGCCGACCGGAGGGATCGTCACGGCAAGCGACGCTTCGGCGAGGCCATAAACGGGCAGAAGCACCTCGCGGCGGAAGCCGCAGCGCGCAAAGCGCGATGCGAAACGATCGAGCGTCTTGGGGAGAACAGGCTCCGCGCCATTCAGCGCCGCGCGCCAGGAGCTGAGATCGAGGTCCTGCATCTCCTCATCGGAAATTTTCGCGGCGGCCAGCTCGTACGCAAAATTCGGCGCGGCGCCCATCGTGCCGCGGTAGCGGTGAAACGCGCGGAGCCAGCGCAGCGGGCCGCGAAAGAAACGCGAGCGGCGAAAGGATCACCACGGGCAAACCGAAATAGAGCGGCATAAGCCACGCGCCGATCAGTCCCATGTCGTGATAGAGCGGCAGCCAGCTCACTCCGACGTCGTCGGAGCGCAAGCCCACCGCTTCGCCGATCGCGCGAACGTTGGCCAGCAGGTTCGCGTGCGTCAGCATGACGCCCTTCGGGATTGCCCGTGGAGCCCGAAGTGTATTGCAACAGCGCGAGGTCTTCGGAGCGGGCGTTCACTTGCCGCCCGAGCGGAGCCGCGACGCCCGAATCGGCGAGCGATCCGCGGTCGGCGACGCCTTCGAGCGAAGGCACGAGCGGCTTCAGCAGTTTGGCCACGCTCGCGCCTTCGCGGAAATGTGACCAGCAGGCGCGCGCCCGCGTTTGCCAGGATCGCCGATTGGCGTTTCGCGTACTCCGCAATCCGGTCCGCGCGAAACGGCGGATAGATCGGCACGGGCGTCGCCCCGGCGAGCAGCACGCCCGCGAACGTGAGGAAAAATTCCTTCGACGTCGGCAGCATGATGGCTACGCGGTCGCCGCGCCCGATCCCGCGTTGCGCCAGGTCCGCCGCCACGCGCTCGGCTCCGGCGAGAAGCTCGCCAAACGTCAGCGAAGGGCTTTCCGCGTCGCCTTCATCCTGGAAAAAAATCAGATGCGTTTTCGCCGCATCCACGCGCCCGCGATGGCGCAGCACATCCTGAAATGTTTGCGCGGTCGGAATTCCCTCCGCGATCCTGCTGGAGAAAATCGCAGGGGTGCGCGGCGCAACATCGACGCGGTTTGCGGAAGCCGTTGAAGCACCGCAGGCGCACCGAAAGCGCGGAGATCAGATCCTCGACCGTCTCGGCTTCGGCCATGACGCGTTCGTCCAGCCGCGTGCCGAACGTTTTTTCCAGGCGCAGCAGCAATTCGACGCGTTCGAGGCTGCCCAGTCCCAATTCCCGATCGAGATGCGCCGCCGGGCCGACCGAAGCCAGCGCGGACTGCTGGCCCAGCTCGGAGACGAGCCCGCGCACCACGTCGAGCAGGCGTTCCTGGTCGACCGCTGCGTCGAATTGTCGTACGGGAGAGGCCATGGCCGGTTCCCTGTTTGCCGCGAGCAGATTGGAAGGGCTAAGCTGCGCGTAGGCTAACACGCAAGCGGGGGCCGTTCAATAGGACTGGACATCGCGCGCCGAATTTCAGGAACCGCTTCAATGATGCCGTGAAGAATGTTCCCGACCTGGGGTTCTAGCACAGTTTCGTTCAGACGGAATGCACGACTGGAAAGACCGCGGTGTCGTGTACTCCTCTCGCGAATGCTTTTCCGTGTATAGCTTTAGCTCGCTACCCTAATTCGGACTCGCAGCTCGAAGAATTGGCCTGCACGACGAACCACCGTTGTTTTGATTTGCTTTGGATGTATTTGATTCAAGGCCCTGAAGAGATCGTATTGTTCTGCCCTTGGAGTCTTGTCTTTTGGAGATCCGAACGCTGCGCTCGTAAAACTGAATCCCTTCACATTCAAGGCAAGCTTCCAACATTTGCAAGCTCTCTTGAGAACCTCTCCACCAGGCATCGACTTTTCACTTAGGTACAACCACAGTGTTTGCCGTCGGATGCCGATCTGAGCAGCGGCCTCAGACATCGTCAATCCATTGACCTCGATGGCTTCCCGAAAGCGAACGGCTATTTCGTGACGTAATTCCGGGTCGCTTGGGCGCTTTGACATGTTTGCAATTTAAAGTGGACGGCGGTAGAATGTCAATTATAATTGTCTATCAATTAAACTTGACGCCACTCCCTACATCGAACGGTGATATCCTGAGCAAGGAGAACGCCAATGCATGAGAGTTCAGAAACTCAATCTAGATACTTGGCACTCGCGCTGGCATCAAGGAAAGCGCTTCACTTCCTGGATCTTTATATCAAGAGTGGAAAGACGGACCCGCAGCTCGAGTCAACAGTGAAAGAATTAATTGAATCGCTTCGAGATTCACGCCAAGAGAATAATTTGTTCGGGCCCGTTCCGAATGAATCGCCCTTTACCAACTATGAGCAGGTGATGACGGTCGACGAAGTCGAAGCTGATTTGCGAGACCAAAACATCTCGGAAAGCTTATCAAATTTGATTTCAGATCGCGGCGACGAAGCATCGCTGAAGCGCGATGCGTTAAAGGCCATAAAATTTTTCTACACTCTGGAGAATCGAGCGCTTCATCATTACAGTCGCCATGTAGGCTCGCGGGGATTGTAATACATGCCTGACAATGCGGGCGAAGTCCACGATGCCGCTTCATTGCTACGGTTCGTCGAATCAATCCGTAAATTTTGCGATGTACGCAACGGTTATCCAGCCTATCGTTCTGCATCTCAAGAATTCTTGAAGTTTATCGATCAACTCGCAGAAGCAACTAAGCTGCACCTGTCTACGTTCCCGTTTCGGTCGCCGTCTAATTTCCGGGAATATCCCATCTACAGACAAGAGCTTTTTACACTGCGCGAAGCGTGGTCTGAAATTCACCGGCGAGTCAAACCGATTGCAGACGCGGATACGCTGCATGTTCCCTCTGCAATGATAAATAGCTTAGTGCGGCGCGTCCAAACAATCGATAGATTTCGGGAAATTCAATTGGCAGTCCTTCACACTGAGTGGCTGAATTATCTACAAGTTGTTGCTAGCAGGATTCGGAGTACAGCTGACGATATCGCAACGCTCGTCGGAGCACGGTCCTTTCCGCCAGATCTTGGTTTAATCGGGATTCCATATTCTCAATCTGAATCAGTTTTCCTCAATTGCCTAATCGCTCATGAGATCGGTCATTTCATATTTGGCGAGTTGCAGCTCAAGAAGAGCCTTGGCGTAAAAACTCGCGAAATTCTCGACTCTGTATTCGCTGACGTTTCGGTATCGGTTCTCCCCGACCGGCAACAACTTCGGCAAATTCCAACGATTTGCGCTGATTGGACGGAAGAACTATTTTGTGATCTATTCGCTGTAAGGCTAATTGGTCCTTGCTACAGTTACGCGTAGGTCGAGATATTCGACTTGGCCAATATACTTAATCTGAATGGAAGCTTAAACGATAGAGCTGCAGCCACCTCATTATTATTTTCAGATTCGCACCCCGCCGATTTGTATCGTGTAAGTAAGCAGACGGATTTGCTTAAGAAGTTGGGCTGGTGGGCCGAAATTCGCAACTCCAAGTCGAACACAAAGCGAGTTCTTGAGCACTCGATGAGTCTGAAATTAAGCAGCTTTTCAGTTCCTTCTTTCGATCTTGTACAAAGCCCCCTGCTGGATGCCTTGGATCGAATGGTAAGCGAAATTGTCTCGGCAGTTGAAGATTCGTTGTCTGGTTTGGATTCCGGAGTCGAGGAATATATCCTTTTGAAGGGCATCGTCAGGGAGTACCTAGTTCACGGGGTGGTTCCGTCCGTAGTCCCCGACCCCAATTCTCGAAGGACGACGAATCGAAAGAAAAGAAACCCGAGTCCGGTAACGATACTGAATGTTTCATATCAGCTGTACCTTGACGATCTCTCCGAACTTATTGAGCGGATTTCAAATCAAAGTGCTTCCTCTGTGGCCGACCGTATGAAATGGACGCAGCGACTTGAAACTTGGACACTCAAGGCACTTGACGATTTAGAGCTAATCTCGATACGTCCAACTGCGGAGCCGTGAACGATGGCAATTTTATCAGCCGCGGAAATTCGCAAGAGACTAAAACTAGACATCCGAAATCCAAAGAGTCTCGTTATTGCGCCGTGTCTGACGGAGAGCGATGCGTTCGATACGGACTCTGTGGATCTGAGACTTGGAGCCTATTTTCTATTGCCACAAGTACCTCCACTTCCATTTACCGCGTTCGACGCTGAAGCCGCGACGACTGCACATTTGAGGGTCCATATTCCGTGGGGAAGGTACCTTGTTGTCCCCGCACACCAAACCGTACTTGGGGCGACGATTGAGTTCATCAAGATCCCCGCAGATGTCTCAGGTCAAATACTGACAAAATCAACGGTCGCACGAACTTTTGTGGTGATCGAAACCGCCCCATGGATTCATCCGTCATATCGAGGGTGTTTGACCCTTGAAATAGCGAATGTTTCAAACACTCCAGTCCTGTTGCACCCGGGTGTTCCCATCGGTCAGCTAATACTTCAAACGGTCGACGGTATCACCGTGCCAAAGAAAGATATGAATCTAAGCGGTAGCTACATGGGGCCAGTACATCCCGAGCCTTCGAAATTTGGAGACCTGCGAGAGGAAATGAAGAAAATTGGTATTGACGCCGTCGAACTTCCTAGTCTTCAACGGATTGGAACGTCTACGCGGGGATCTTCACGTTAGCTACAGTTTGGTGGACGCTTGGCTTAGTGCAATCTTCGATTCAACATTTGCCCATGGATAAGATTCGGTCGATCGCCCAGCTAGCGGTACGAGAGTACCGATGCGAATGTGACTCTTGCTCCATCGACGCGCGCAAGCGCCCGAAAAGCAGAATGATCCCATGGTTGGAGCTTGTAGGAGCGACCTAGGATGCCAGCGATGACAGCGGTATGTATCCTGGTGCTTGCCGTGGTGCTCTTCCTGAGCGTGATCGGTTCCCCTGACCGGTCTCGATAGCTCCAGCAACATTGTAACTTCACTCTGGTGGGCTCGCCTTCGTGCCTCAGGGCAAGCAAGCGGAGCCCACACCCCCTGGATTTGCCCCAAGCCCCGAGCGGCCAGCCTCCCCACTGGCCGCTCTCCCCCCTCATTCAGAAGGACCAGTAGCGTAGGCTTCAGCTTGCGCAGGTTTTGCTTTCCTTTGCAGCAAGAGAAAACGCGAATACGCTGCTGAATTGCGTGGGAACGTGCGCGGGGACGGCCCGCCTTCGCTAAAGCTACTGCGGGCTTACCCGCTCAAGCAGTGGCGAAGGCGGACGGGTCCGGTGAGTCGATCGAGCCGGCTACCGCGGACGTCCGGGTGGACGGCGCGATGGACGGTAACTGCCCAGCGAGCGAGGCCGCAATCGCAGGCGCGGGCCCAGCGGCGGCGGCACGTTGTGGAGCGGTGAATTACAGTTGCTGCAGAATTCTCCCCCGGAATCGGCTGCCCTCAGCCAATGGCCGCGAGCTTCGCATTCCGGATTAATGCATTGAACGGTCCAACCCGGCAAATACTGCACGTTTTCTCCCCCTATTTAGGCGGGCTCCACGCTTCATAGGAACCATCAGCGCAAGAGCAGAGCCCGCACCCGCTGGAATGACGCGCGACCTTTTCCGCTCCGGTCTCCCCGGACCGGGAAAAAACGGAAAAGTTGCCGGGATTCTGCGGCGAGTCTCTTGTGGTGTCAAGCAAAAAGATACAATTCCTAGTGGATGGGTTGCCAGGCGGAACAATCGACCCGCGCCACGCCGGGACCGCGCGAATGGTTCTGGCCAACAGACAATCGTCCTTTACAACCTTTTCGCGGTTGCCCACAATCCTTCGGCGGGCTCCCCCTCGAAACTCAGGGTAAACAAGTAGAGCCCGCGTCCGAAGGGACCTTCAGGTGGCGAAATCGAAACGCGTGGGATACGCGGTGATCGGTCTGGGGCACATCTCGCAGCGCGCCATTTTGCCGGGATTCCGCCACGCGAAACGCTCCAAACTCATCGCTCTGGTGAGCGGGGACGCCCGAAAGGGCAAGCGCCTGGCCGCGCAATTTGGCGCGAGCGATTCTTACACGTACGCCGAGTTCGACGAATGCCTGCGCAACCCGCCGCGTCGCGGCGGTCTACATCGCCACGCCGAATGCGCACGCACCTCGAATTCGCGCTCGAAGCCGCGAAAGCCGGCAAGCACGTTCTTTGCGAAAAGCCCCTGGCCATGACGACGGCCGAGTGCCGCCGGATGATCGAAGCCTGCGCCAGGAATGACGTGAAGCTCATGACCGCCTACCGGAAATATTTCGAGCCTGCCGCCCTAGCTTTGAAAGCCCTGATCGAATCCGGAAAACTGGGGCGCCTGAAGATCATCCATACAGCATTCACGATTTCCCTCCCGCCGGGAGATTCCTGGCACCTGAAAAAATCCCTGGCGGGCGGAGGGTCGCTGGTGGACGTTGGAATCTATTGCATCAACACGGTTCGGTGGCTGACGGGGCTCGAGCCGGTGGAAGCGGCAGGGCATTGCTGGACGACCGAACCGGCGAGATTCAGCGAAGTCGATGAAAACATGTCCTTCCAGCTCAAATTTCCCGATGGCCTTTACGTGCAGGGATCATCGAGCTTCACGGCAGCAAAGTCTTCTTTCGTGCAGGTGCATGGCGAAAAAGGATGGGCGGCGCTCGATCCGGCCTACGCCTATAATGAAGAACGCCGTTTCTTCGGAAAAATCGCGGGCGAGTGGTTCGAGAAGAATTTCAAGCCGATCGATGAATTTTCCCTGGAGATGGACCATTTTTCGAAATGCATTCAGGAGGGCGGCGAACCCGAGCCGGACGGCGTCGCCGGCCTGCGCGACGTTGCCGTGATCGAAGCCATCTATCAGGCGGCTAAGAGCAATCAGCCCGTGGCGATACAATTTCCCACGCGCCCTCTTCCGGGTCCTGAGAGAACCGATATTCAGAGAGCGTGACGGGACAGGATAGGAAAGGAAGGAACGTATTCGGATGAGGATTCGTATGCCGTATCTGGTTTGCCTGGCGCTGGCCATGCTGATCGCCGCGCCTTCATCGCGGGCGCAGCAACTCAATCAGCCCGCGAATTCGGACTCCGCCGCCGATGTCACGGCGCAATCCCAGACACCGCCGGCGGAACCCACTCCGGCTCCTTCTAAGCCAGCAGCCAAGAATCCCCCGAAACCGCCTCAAACTACGCACCGATTCTGGGATCGTGAGAACGATTGGCTCTTTGCGGGCGTAGGAGCGGGGCGCGCGCTCGATTATGCCTCGACGCTCAACCTTCGCCGCCGCGGAATTGATGAAGTCTTCCTCACCAACTCGATTGTGGATAACCATCCGCTGTTCGCCGGCATTGAGGTGGGGGCCACGGCAGCATCCATCGGCGTTTCGTATCTGTTTCATGCCACAAATCACCATCGCCTGGAGCGCTGGACGTCCATCATCCACTTCGGAGTTGCCGTCGGAGGCGCCGCGCGCAACTACGCCCTGAAAACTCCGCATCCCAACTGACCACGATGGATTATTCCAGAACGCCGCACTTGCGCGCGCGACACCGGCTGGATCATACTCCGCGCGCTGCATCTGGAGTTCGCGCCGTCGGAGCGGCGCCGTCAGGGGATCGCGAGTGAATTGTCGAAAGTTCCGAAATGCTGCTCTGTTTTCCGCCTTCTGTCTCGTCGTCACCGCTTTCCTGATTGCGACGCCTGCAAGCCATGCCCAGCAGCAACCAGCGCCTTCGGCTTCACAGTCTGGACAGGTTCAGGGCTACACACTCTCCCCCGCGCAGGAGGCGCAGGCCATCGCCTACGCGCGGGCGAGGCATGAACTCTATTTCTTCGACGTGACGTACAGCTTCTTCCTGCTGCTGATGCTGCTGCAGCTTCGCGTCGCGCCGCTCTTTCGGGATTTTGCGGAGCGGACTGCTGAAGGGCGCTTCACGCAAACCATCATTATTGTCGCGCTTTTGCTGCTGACCATCGATGTGTTGAGCCTGCCGACGGGGATCTGGGGCCATGTTCTGGCCCTGAAGTACCAGCAATCGATTCAGGGATGGGGATCGTGGCTGACGGACTGGGCCAAGGGAGAATTTGTGGAGATCACGATCGGGATCATCCTGGTCCTGATCTTGTACTGGGCGATCCGCAAGAGCCCGCGCAGGTGGTGGCTCTATTTCTGGACGGCGGCGGTGCCGCTGATCGTTCTGGGCGCGGTGATTGAGCCGCTGGTCCTTGAGCCGCTCTTTTTCAAATTTGCGCCGCTTGCCGACTCGCAGCCTCACCTCGCCGAGCGGATCGAGCAAATGACGGCCCGTGCCGGGGTCGAGATTCCGCAGAGCCGTATTCTTGAGATGACCGCCAGCGCAAAACTCAAAGAACTGAATGCCTATGTTACTGGCCTCGGCGCGACCCGGCGCGTGGTGGTCTGGGACACGACGATTCGGCAAATGACCGAAGATGAAGTCGTGTTTGTAACGGGCCACGAATTGGGCCATTACGTTTTGGGCCATGTGCGCGACGGCATTTTGTTCTCCTGCGCGGTGCTCTTTTTCTTTCTCTATCTTGCCTACCGCCTCCTTCACTGGATGCTGGCGCGCTGGGGAGAAACCTGGGCCATCCACGGCGTGGGCGATCTCGCCTCGCTTCCGGCGTTGATCCTGCTGCTGTCGCTTTTTGGCTTCCTGTTCACGCCCATATCGAATGCCTATAGCCGCCACCTGGAACATCAGGCCGACCAGTACGGCCTCGAAGTGATTCACAGCCTGGTGCCCGACGCTCCTGTGGTTGCGGCGCACGCGTTTCAAGTCCTCGGTGAAGTGGACCTTGAAGAGCCTAATCCCTCGACTGCGGTGAAATTCTGGTTCTACAATCATCCGCCGCTCGACGAGCGCATGCGATTCGCACAGACGTATGATCCGTGGTCCCAGGGGCGCGCACCCGAATTTGTGAAGTAACGAAACGGGCTGTCCCCCTGCCAGCAGGCAGGGACTGGGAGCCCGACGGAATAAGGGATCCGGATAAAGTGTGGTTCGATTGCAGGGAGGCTTTGCCATTAGCGGAAAAAAGAACAAGCCCGTCATTCCGAACCCGCTCCTGCGGGTGAGGAATCTCTCTATGATTTAGATCCAAGAAAAGAGAGATTCCTCGCTCCGCTCGGAATAACGCCGTTTTGTTTTTTTCCCGCGAAGCGTTTCGCCACTGAAGTACTGGATTTCAAGCTGCGACAAGTTCCAAAACCTGGCAAAAGAGGAGAACTGTCTTGAAAAACCGAATCAAAACAATTGTGCTGATGCTTACCGCCATCCTGTCGATTGCGCGAATTTCGGCCCGCGCGCAAGACGCCGCCGAAACCGTGGCCACGCCGTCCGCGCCCGCCGATCCCGCGCCGAAGCCTGCATCCTGGGGCGTGCCCGAAGGCCGAATGTTTTTCCCGCACGACTGGGTGCGCGGTTATGTGGACTTCTCCTTCGCGCCGCCTCATAACGAGCCGGACCTTGGCCGCTGCTCGCCTTCCGCTACCGTTATCGCCAGCGCCGGCGGAGCAAACTCCACGTGCAACGCCTACGCGCGCTATCTGTGGAGCGGCTACCTCGAAGTGCAGCCGTTCGGGAAAACGATCGCTCGCCACTTCTTCGTTTTCTTCACCCCGACGTTTTCATTTGGAAACAATGTGCCCCAGTACAAGTACACGGCTTCGATGGCGCCCATTGCATTTGAGCGCGCGGTCGGGGTTGGCATCGAGCTGCCGAGAAATTTTGAGTTCCGCGTGACCCAGCATCAAGTGGACTGGCTCGGCCGCTACAACAATAACCTCGGCATCGCCGATCTAATGACTGCCGGGCCCTACGGCCTCTACACAACGATCGGAGCACGCTGGTATTTCGGAGGCTATGGCCACGACCGGGAAGGGCGGTAACAAGGCGATCTGAGACATTCTCACCTGACCCAGAGTGAAACGCGAAAAAGTGGTCTCAGTGGTCACGATCATGTTACGGTCAGGAGAGCTGCCGAAGCAGAGGTAAGACGCTATGAGCCAACGTCGTCGGTTCAATCTCGCGATTTTACTTTTGATTTTGTTCGCGGGACGGCTGCGCGCGCAAGACTCTGCCCCCTGGCACGATCCGTCCCCGCACACAATTCAATTTGTAACTGTTGATAAAGACGTGAAGTTGGAGGTGCTCGATTGGGGAGGGATCGGACGGCCCCTAGTCCTGCTCGCAGGCCTCGGAAACACGGCTCACGTATTCGACGATTTCGCTCCGAAGCTGACTCCTGAATACCACGTCTATGGAATCACGCGACGAGGATTCGGCGCCTCCAGTGCGCCTGTCCCGGCGAACGGCAACTATTCGGCTGATCGTCTCGGTGACGATGTGCTTGCGGTGGCGGATGAGCTAAAACTTGACAAACCTGTACTAGCCGGACACTCAATAGCTGGCGAAGAATTGAGTTCCATCGGGTCACAGTATCCAGAGAGGGTTGCTGGGCTGATCTATCTAGAAGCCGCCTACCCCTATGCATTCTACGATCGCTCACGGGGCGACTGGTCAATGGATCTGCAAGAGTTGCAAAGAAAACTGGATCAACTGAAGAACCCGCCAGATCCGATTGCGTATCGACAGTTAGTGCAAGAACTGCTCCGAGATCAACTTCCGGGATTTGAAAAGGACCTGCAGCACCTACAAAGCTTTATCCAATCGATGCCCCCGGAGTTTGCGAGGCTACCCGTACCAGGCACGGAGGACCTTGCAAGCTTTCCCGCGTATCATTCCTGGTTTACTCACGCCTACGGGATACCTTATCCAGAGGCCGAGCTTCGCCAAGATCGAGAATCCACGCCGGGAGGGGGTGTTGGCAAAGACCTTTCGCACCCTGCTAGCATGGCGATCAATGAAGGCCGACAAAAGTACGCGAACATCCAGGTTCCTATTCTTGCGATTTATGCGATACCCAAAAACTATGGGGCATACTACAGCGACCCAGCGATGCGAGCGGCTGCTGAAGCCGGGGACGCGGTCGGCGAAGAAGCACAAGCGAAAGCCTTTAAAGAAGGCGTGCCTTCCGCGCGCGTGGTCCGAATGCCTCATGCGAATCACTACGTCTTTCTTTCGAACGAAGCAGAAGTACTGCGAGAAATGCGCGCCTTTCTCGCTAGCTTGCATTAGCCAGCGTTGTTAAGTGGCCCAATTTTCGTTACTGGGTCCCTGCAGCCACCAATCTTGGCCGCTCATCCATTCATGAGCCCAGCTACGTAATACTTTCAGCGGTTGGTAAGACTGTGCAGGGGAATTGGCCCATGAATCTGAAAATAAGTTGAGTGTGGTTACGCTCCTTGCAGCAGCGCTGGTCTTGATCGGCGTGGTCATCCACCAGCGAGGCTGCGCAGAAGTGGAATAAGGTACTTTCCCGCTTGTCTTGACCGCTTTTGCCGCCTCGACTAAACTACATGTTTTGACTTGGTCCCCTTGGCGGGGCTGAGGGGGAGAGCTCTTTGCCGAAACGTACCTTTCAACCGAAAGTGCGCCGCCGTCATAAAACGCACGGATTTCGCACGCGCATGAAAACCGCGGGAGGCCGCAAGGTGATCGCGGCGCGCCGCAAGAAGGGTCGTCATCGCCTTACGCCCATCTAGAGATTCGGACGGTCCGCGGCAGACCTTTCCTCGTGCCGTGCGGCTGCTGAAACGCGTCGAATATGAAACCGTGTATGGCGCGGGCCAACGCCGCTCGAGCCCTCAGTTTGCAGTTTTCTTTCGCCCGCGGCACGTGACCGAGGCGGTCCGTGCCAACGACGAAGTTCACGGAAGCAAGGTTGCCGGGCCAGCGAGCGCCAGCCGATTCGGTGTCAGCGTCAAGAAAGCTCTGGGTGGCGCGGTTGTGCGGAATCGCATACGCCGCCGCGTCCGTGAAATCCTGCGACGCAATAGCATGGAGATTCCTACGGGATGGGACATCGTGATTCATCCGCGACGCTCGGTCGCGCAAGCGCCTTTCGCTCCTCTGGAGGAGGAATTGGTGCGCCTGCTTCGGAATATCGTTCCGAAATCGTCGCAGCCGGCGAATTGAGCCGGACCGCGCGCGTATTGCTGTTTTGCGTGCGCGTTTACCAGACATTTTTTTCGGCGCTGATGCCGAGCGCCTGCAAGTTCTATCCTTCCTGCTCGCAGTATGCGACCGACGCTTTGCGCCTCCATGGCGCGCGGCGCGGTTCGTGGCTCGCCCTGCGGCGACTGTCGCGTTGCCATCCCTTCACAAGAGGCGGCGTGGATCTGGTGCCTGACCCCGGGAATTGTCCGTGCGATGACAATGCCTCCGGCCAGACCGCAGTTCATGACAATCACCGGAATGAGGTCCATTCGTGAGCGAACGCAAGGAGATGTCGACGGAAGCTCGCTCGCTGCTTGCCGCGGTGTTGTGCCTGCTGGTGATCGGGGCATGGTCACTCATCTACAAACCGCCGCCCACTCCGGTCAACATCAACCCGGCGCCGGCCATTCCCGCGGCGCCCGCTCAAACTGTTCCTTCGGCGAGTTCAAAGGCCGCGGCACACGTGCCTACTCCGGTTGCCATGCATGCTGCCGGGGAAGAACGTTCGATCATCATCGAAAGCGATCTCTACCGCGTTGAAATTTCAAACCGCGGCGCGGTAGTGCACAGCTGGCTGCTCAAGAAATTTAGCGATGACAACAAGCCTCCGCGGACTCTAGATCTGGTTCATCCCGACGCCGCGCAGAAAGCAGGTAGCTGGCCGTTTTCCGTCACGCTGGATGATGCGCAGCAGGAATCGACGGTAAACAACGCACTATTTGAAATTGCGACGTCGGGAACCACCCCTCCGCCTGGGAGCACTCTGCAAGCTCCTGCCGAAGTCACGTTGACCTGGAGCGACGGCCATCTCGAAGTGATCAAGCATTTAAAATTTAACGAAAGCTACATCATGGAGGTTCAGTCTTCGGTCCGTTTGGATGGGAATCCGCTGCGAAGCAGCCTGGCGTGGACTGGTGGATTTGGCGATGCCACTGCGTATCGCGCCGCTTTGCAAATGCAGGTTTTTACTAGCGCCGCTGGGAAACTTAATACGCTGGCGGCGAAAAATCTGGGTAAATCCGGCCAACCCACCGTGTCCGCGCCCGTTCCCGGAACCTTTGATTTTGCCGGTATCGAAGATCTGTATTTTACCGCCGCATTTCTGCCGCCGTTCACACCGCACGGAGACCTGGCCCAGGTGCCCATCACTTTGACAGGGTGGACATTTCAGCACCAGACGACGGGCACAGACGGCAAAACCGAAACTGAAGCCGTCCCCGAACTGGCTGCGGGAATTCCCGCAGCCGGTCCGCTGGATTTTCGCGTGTACGTTGGTCCCAAGAGCATCGATGGGCTGAAGGCGGTCCGTCCGCCGCTGAACGGCGTTGTGCAGTTTGGCATGTGGGGTTTTATTGCGGAACCTCTGTTTTACGCACTGCAATGGTTGCACCGCTATATTTCCAACTACGGCTGGGCGATCGTAGTGATTACCGTGGCGATCAATATGGTGATGTTTCCACTCAAAGTGAAAAGCATGCGCGCAATGCTGAAAATGCAGAAGGTCGCCCCGGAAGTCAAATCCATCCAGGAACGGTACAAGAAGTACTCGATGCGCGATCCCCGCAAGGCCGAGATGAATAAGGAAGTCATGGCCGTCTATTCCCGAGAGGGCATAAATCCGCTCGGGAGCTGTTGGCCTACGCTGATTCAGATGCCCATCTGGTTTGCCCTGTACCGCATGCTGACGTACACCATCGAATTGCGGCACGCTCCGTGGGTCTGGTGGATTCACGACCTTTCTGCTCGCGATCCTTATTTCATTTTGCCCATCGCCATGACGATCTCCATGTATTTCATGCAGAAGATGACGCCCACTCCCGGAATGGATCCTGCGCAAGCCCGCATGATGGGATTAACTCCCTTGATCTTTGGAGCCATGTTTGCCTTTTACGCGAGCGGGCTGGCGTTATATATATTCACTAGCAATTTGATCGGCATGGGGCAGCAGTGGTATCTCTACCGGACCGCACCGCCGCCTCCGAAGCCTTCGCGCGGCCCCGGCTCGAAGAAGTAGAATGAGCCCGGACAGAAGCATGGCGGGTGCGTCGCCGTGCGAGTAGCCGCACACGAGAGAGTTCAATTTATGTCTGTGTCGCACCCGAATCTGATTGTCGATGGAAAGCTGGACCACGCGGCAACCACGGCGGAACTGCGCCGATGTATCGATACATTGTTGCGCAAAGGGCGATTCGAGCTCGCCTTTGAAATCCACACCACCGGGCCCGCGGCCAAGACGGAGCTCGAAAATCCCGAATTTCTCGTTATTTTCAAGGGTCGCGATCAGGATTTGCTGTTGGAGCGCAACGCCGAGTTGCTCAAGGCCCTTGAACACATTGCGCTGCGCTGGCTCTGGCTGGATCCCCAGTTTTATGGGCGGATCCGATTCGATGCCGGCGGCTACAGGGCCATTCGCATTGAGGAGCTGAAACTTTCCGCCCGGGTTGCCGCCGAACGGGTTCGAGAAACCCGCGCCCCGTTCCGGTTCAATGCCATGGCAGCGCGCGAGAGGCGCATCCTGCATTTGGTTTTGAAGGATGAGCCCGGCGTCCGGACCTCAAGCGAGGGCGCGGGCGAAGATCGTCAGGTCGTTGTATTTCCCGCTGAGTAAAAATACAGTTCCCTTTGTACGGATCATGGCTGAGGTTTTTCGAATCCACTGGAAACTACACGGCCGTCAGCGTCAAATACAACCTCAAATGTGAACCCGGGCGGGTTCGCCCGCACCCCGGCAAGCCGCGCCGCCTGCCCGCTACCGGCGTCTGGAGCCGGATCCCCTTCGCGGTAAAAGCGAACGTCGGAAACATCCGCGATGATCTGTTCTCCTTGTTTCGTAACCTGCCAAACCGGAAATCGCGCGAACCAGAGATATACCTGAACGTCACGCAGTTTTTTCGCTTCCTGGACATAGGGATCGGACTGCTCATCGGAATAAAATTGCGTTCGTTCGATTGAACCGCCTGGCTCACGAAAGGTCGTCCTCCAGACGCCTTCCGGCGTGCTGATTAATCCGGCCCAGTGCGTCAACGTGGGCGGCAGAGGCAACGCGGAGATATGCGCACTTACGAGGTGTTGCGCCGCCAATTGATTCACCTCCGCCAACGCTTTCCTGTGCATATCGGAAGCAAGAGCCAAATATACGCACACCAGCCCCAAGCCCACGCGGCACCAGCCTGCCCTGTTCCAACTGAAACCGGCGCCACGCACTGCCGGGACGAAAAGCACCAGGGCAAACACCAAACTTGCTATGGCCACCACGCCAATTCCGAATCCGTATCCGGCCGACGCCGCCAAGGCGTAAGCTCCGAGAGAACAAATCGTGAGCGCGACCCAGACAGCGCCGCTGCGACTCTTAAATTTTCGCGGTTCGCGGTAACACCACGCGGCTAACTGAGGCACGAGTGCAAGTGCAGTGAGGGTCAAGTCAAGAATGAAGAGCCAGTCCCATGACACTCGGGAATATGTCACAGGGCTCCACACCATCGTCCCGAAATTGGTCACAACATCCAGAAATACGTGCGTCCCAAGTCCGACCGCGAAGATTACGAACAGTTTAAGAAACGATGGCGGCTTCCATCGCAACCATCTTGCGAGAGGAAACCACGCAGCTGCCAGCAAGACCGCCCAGATCGGCAACATCACAAGCGAGTGCGTGATGTTGCGGTGCCACTCCATGATCGCGAGAGGATTTCTTGCCAGGTCCCCTGCGAATATATCGATGTCAGGAAAAATTGAACCGATCGTGCAGCACACAATCGCGGCTCGCGCTGTGGGGGAACTTTGCGCAGAGGAAAGCGAACCGTCACGCGATAACGCAGGCGTTTCATGCCCGGCAAAGAGAGCCTTTCCAACCAATGCGCCCACAATGCCGTGTGTAATCGTGTCCATCAGGGTGGTGGATTGAAATGTGGCGGTTGTTCGCCGGGAATTTATTGTTGGGATGCGCGGATGGGTATCGTCAACGGTTTGGTCGATTCCGACGCAGCCAGCATGTGGCAACGTCCGTCAAAAATTCCTCCGGGTTCGATCACCAGACACGGTGCATGAATCTCGCCGGTGACTACTCCCTTGGCATGAATTTCAACGCGTCCCTTAGCAAAGATAACGCCGTCGAATTTACCCGAAATAACCACGTGATTCCCTTCGATCTGACCTTCAACCCGCGCACCTTCTCCCAGGATCAGGCTATGGGTGGAGAGGAGGTTCCCTTTCATCTGAGCGTCAACGCGGAAAACGCCGGAGGCTTCAAGAGTCCCCTCGAACCGCACACCCTTGTCCAGGAAACCCGTGAACTCCTGACCATCTGCGTCCTTATTCCGTCCCTTTGATCTCCATTGCATGGTGAAGCTCCCCCCAATTTAGGTAAGGCACTCAATGTCGGAATGTACAATTCTATACGAGAGTTGCAAATTGCAAATCCCAATTAAGAAAAGTCGTGCCCAGCAGACCACTCGGGAGTGCTATCGCACTACCACCTGTGAAGCACTAAACTACAATCATAGTATTAACTCATGAGACGGTCATACAATCCGTTCAGCTGCTCTTCGTCATAGAAATCAAGGATCAATTGTCCTGGGCGGCCTTTGGTCGGTATGTGCAGGGAGACTCGGGTTCCGATTTGCTTTTGTAACTCATCAAGTGCGGCTTGACGATTGGGATCGTAGGCTTCGCTCTGCGCATGAAGGGTTCGGCCCCGGGCGCGCCGAGTAGCCATCCGTTCGAGCTGGCGGACAGTTAGTTTTCCACGCGAGGCATTCTGCGCGAGCTGGAATCTCAATCTTGGATCGTCGACGGCGAGCAGCGCACGCCCATGACCGGCCGTGATCTTCCCCTCCTCGATCCACTCAAGGAATGTGTCATCGAGGGTCAAAAGTCTGACGGAGTTCGCCACGGTCGCGCGGTCCTTTCCCGTGCGCGTGGCGACTTCATCCTGCGTCAAGTGAAATTGATCGAGCAAACGTTGAAATGCCCTGGCCTGTTCAATCGGATTGAGATCTTCGCGCTGAATGTTCTCCACCAGCGTCAGCTCCAGGGCCTGCTCATCGTCCACTTCGCGAAGCACCGCTGGAACCCGGAGGAGTTGCGCGCGCTGAGCGGCGCGCCACCTGCGTTCGCCTGCGATGAGCTGGAATCGCGACCCGACTTTTCGCACCACCAAAGGCTGGATGATTCCGCTGGACCGGATGGATTGCGCCAGCTCGTCAAGTCCCGCTTCCGAAAACCTGGTACGCGGCTGATACGGGCTCGGATCGATCAAGTCGATGTCGACCTGCAGCGGCCCGCCCGCGGCGATCGGCGCCGGCGCCACGGCAGCTGCCGCCGTGGATGTGATCGCGGGAGCCGCCGAGGGAGTGGCCACCTCAGGATCACGAATCAGAGCTCCCAGCCCCCTTCCCAAAGCGTTTCTCGCCACTTGTGATGACCTCCTTTGCAAGGTTGATGTAAGCCTCGGCTCCTCTACTATGAATGTCGTAGAAGTGAATTGGCTTCCCGTGGCTTGGCGCCTCCGCCAGCCGGACATTTCTGGGGATCACGGACTGAAAAACCTGGGCCCCGAAAAAACTGCGCAGGTCCGAGGCGACCTGCTTTGACAGTGTCGTTCGTTCATCATACATCGTCAACACGATGCCCTCGATGGCAAGGTTGGGGTTCAGGGTCCTGCGAATCCTCATCAGGGTATCGAGTAATTCGGAAACGCCCTCCAGCGCAAGGTACTCGCACTGGATTGGGATCAGGACCGAGTCGGCGGCAGTGAGGGCATTTAGGGTGAGCAAATCAAGAGCGGGCGGACAATCCATGATGATAAACGCATATTTTTCCCGGACTTGCTCGATGAGCCTCTTTAATTGAAACTCCCTGTTTTCGGCGGAGACCAGCTCGACGGCGGCTCCGACGAGGTTCTTATCCGCGGGGATTAGATCCAAACCCTCAATTTGCGTTCTTAAGATGATGTTGTCGAGAGGTTCACCAAGAATCAGGGCTTGGTAAAGAGTACGCCTGGCTGGATCCTTACTGAAGCCAATGCCGGCAGTCGTATTTCCTTGAGGGTCGCAATCAATCAGTAGTGTCGCCTGTTCTGAAAGTGCCAGTGAGGCTGCAAGGTTAATTGCGGTTGTGGTCTTTCCCACCCCACCCTTTTGGTTGGCAATAGCGATAATGCGACCCAAATTCGATCCCCCAGCGCTAGGAAGTTACCACAAGTCTGGTGATGTGTGCAAATTGTTTCACGTGGAACTATGTTGACGCAGAAATAGCGCGTTTCCCAAGACACGATACGCCCACTGGAAAAATCACTTTGCTCCTCTCAAATCGCGAAAACCGGGAGAATAATCGAAAAGCGAGTTCCCTTATTGAATAAATTGAAGAAAGTGACGCATGAAGGGATTTGTTTCACGTGGAACATTTTTATCTTTACGAAAGAGGCCGGCCCATCAGAATGAATCTTCGTTGCGATTCCGGGATGCGAGCCGCGGGCTGCCATGTCCATCCGGGCATGATCGAAATCTTGGTCGTATCTTCGCCGCCGACCCAAAGGGCTACATGCCCGCGAGGTGCCAGGACGTTCTTTGACCAGCGAAGTAGATTTGTAAAATCGCCAACGGCTCTGGCAGTCACAAAGTTTACAGATCCATCTGGATTTCGAATCTCCTCATATCGTTTTGGAATAACCTCAACGTCCTTGAGGTCCAGGCTTCTTGCCACTTCGGACAGGAATGCGCTCTTCTTCTTGTTGGATTCAATCAAAATGACATGAAGAGCAGGGCACAGAATCTTCAATGCCAGCCCCGGAAATCCTGCACCTGAGCCAACGTCGGCCAGCCGACCGTTTTCCACAGGTAGGAGTGTGCCAAAAAACATCGATTCGCCAAAATGCCTGGCAACGATTTCTTCCTGATCCATGATCGAGGTCAAACTAACTACTTTATTCCATTTTAGTAGAAGATTCAGATACTGCCGGACCTTAGAGAACTGGTCAAATGAAAGACTGATGCCAAATGGGGACAGGGCCGCAGCGACCTCCTCCTCACTGATATTGATTTCTACACTCTTTGGCATCAAGCCTTAACCTTCCAGACCAAATCTGGAAGCGTATATTCCTGCGACCAGGTCGAAGCCCGCGTGAGCCACAACGGAGGGTATTAGGCTCCCACTCGAGACCCGCGCCATTGAGAAAATAATGCCAACTACAAACGTAGTTATTATGCCCTTGTGCCCCTGATATGAGTGCCCTATTCCGAACCAGGCAGAAGACATCACTGCCGCGATAGGAACGGGAAACCCAGATTGAGCGAAAAGTCGCGCGAACACCGCAAACGCAAATCCGCGATACAGAAATTCTTCGGACAGTCCCGCCGTGCATGCAAGGCCCACATAGGCTGCAATTTCAGTGGACGTTCGGGGCGCGATTTTCTGAGCGATTCGAAATGGGAGCCCGTGCTGCATTTCCGGGTTTCGCATGATCTGCCGCAAGCTAGCCCATTGGTTCACACAGAGGAGAGCTGTCAAAACCACCGCGATCCACGAGGTTTTCCAGTGATCAGAAACCGTTAGGCCGAGCTCTGCGGGACTCAAGTTCCTGAAAAAAGCCCTCCAGGCAACCGCTCCTGCGATGAGCCACTGAAAGAAGATCGTGGTGCGATACAACGACAGGCGCTGTGCTCCTCCGAACGTCGGCTGCCCTAATAGACGCCTGATTCGGACGGCGCCTCTCCAAGGCACAAGAGCCGCAAGAACGGCTAGGATCAGATAAAAATCCCAAGGAATCAATGAGAAGTGCACGGCAGGGAATGGAACCACGATTCAATAGGTAAGCGCAAGTCGCGAAAAAACAAATACAGGAGTATCCCGCTACGCTGCTGTCCGGGCGGCCCGGCGGGGTGTCGGTGTTTGATTGAGAGCGGCCCGCAAAATGCGCTCGGTCTCGACCGGGTCAGGAGGGCACGCAATGTAATCGAACGCCCCGGCGTTCAGGGCCCTCATGTAGGCGTCCCAATCCGCCAGGTGTGAAAGGACGATGACGGGGATTCCTCTGGTAGACGAGGATAAGACCCGCACCGCTGTTCGCAGATTGCAATCCGGCAAGTCATCATGGCAGAGAACAATCGAGAAAGCCTGTCCCTCGATGAAGGTTCGTGCATCTGTGAGTGAAGAAGATTGCACAAACCGCAAACCAACGCTCCCAGCAATTTCCGATATTTTCTCGCGCTGTACAGCGTCCGGACAAACAATTAATACGGGCGGAGTGGCTAGCATTTTTCGCCTCCCAAGTTCGAAATTGCCCAAATCCTGAAAGGGAAGGATCTCCTAAAAGAGATTATACCCCTGCACATTCACGCCACAACACATTTGCCCACAATTTTAGTGGAAAATCCCTGTAATGCAGCCCAGAGAACGCGGGTTGCTTCCATCGAATTTGGAGGAAGGCTTAGACAATCAAATGCACCAGCTCCCATGGCAGCAAGGTAAGAATTCCAATCCATGTTCCGCGTGAGCGCAACGATCGGGACATCGGACTGCAATCGTCCGACAATAGATCGAACAGCCTGGAAATCTCCATCCGGCAATGGAGTCTCGGCGAAAACCGCGCTCACGGGCTGGCCTGAGAGGAACGATTCTGACTCCAATAATGTGCAACAACAGAACGTGCGGACTCCTGCCTTCTGGAAAATTTCTTGAAGCTTTTGGCGTTCCGGAGATTCCTGAGCGACAATCAGAATTTGTGCCGGCCATGACATAATCTTGCTCCCGATCCGGGCAGGGGGGCCAAGATGGAAGGGCCCCCGTCTTGTCTGTAATCATTGATACAGCCAGCCCCCGGTCATCGGCTGTGCCTCTCATCACAGGTTCAGGTGATCGGAAACACACTTCCCGGCGCCCGCTATTTGCCCTGTTCAGACGGAGAATGACGGATGGAAGGAGATAGAACGTCCAAGCGTGTTGGGCTGGCGCGGGCGCTATCGAAATTAGGATATTGTTCCCGTTCGCAAGCTGTGGAATTGATTCGTGCGGGTCGTGTGCGGCTCAACGGAGCGACGCGACAGGATCCCGAATCGCCCGTGTATATGCATCGGGATCGTATCGAGGTGGACCGCCGTGTTATTCAGGAAGAAAAACGAATTTACCTGATGCTGAACAAGCCTCGAGGAGTGGTCACAACCGCATCCGATGAAAAAGATCGTGAAACAGTTTATGCCTGTCTGGGAGATGCGATGCCATGGGTTGGGCCGGTAGGGCGGCTGGACAAGGCAAGTGAAGGATTGCTGTTGCTTACCAACGATTCCGAATGGGCCGCTCGAGTTGCCGATCCTCTCTCGAAAGTGGAGAAGACGTATCATGTTCAGGTATGCACTCTGGCCGATGAAAAGTTGGAGTCGGCGCTAACCGCAGGCATACGCACCGCAACCGGGGAATTACTGCGCGTGAAGGCGGCGCATGTCCTGCGCAGAGGCGAGCGCAACGCTTGGCTGGAGATCGTTCTCGATGAAGGGAAGAACCGCCAGATCCGGCGGATGTTTGATCGTTTGGGAATCAAAGTGCTGCGGCTGGTTCGAGTCGCGATTGGCCCAATCCGATTAGGTCAATTAGACAAGGGCAACTTTCGGCGGCTTTCGGCCGAAGAAAAATCAGCCATGGATCATGCTGTTGGAATTCTATAGGCGGAGAACAACCGGGAGGGAAGGCTTGTCAGTCAGCGACTTCCATCGCGGCCAAATCCAGTATGCGGCGGACGTGGGAGATCAAGACCTCCCTGCTGAACGGCTTTTGGAGCACCTCGGCTCCGGCAGGCAAGGTCGTCTGCGAAGAGGAGCCGCGTTCCGCGTGACCGGTCATGAACAGGATCCGTGTATCCGGCCGCAATTGCGAAAGCTTTCGCGCCAAGGCTGGTCCGCCCAGCTTCGGCATCATGACATCGGTCAGCAGAAGATGAATCGGTCCGTCGAATGATTGCGCGATCTCAAGCGCCTGCAATCCATCGCTGGCTTTCAAAACTTTGTGTCCACTATCGGCAAGCAGGTCCGCTGTGAGATTCAAGAGTGCTTCATCATCCTCCACCAAGAGGATGGAATCTGTTCCTGTGAAACTTTTCGTGTCAAGGGAATCTTCCGGGGGAGACGTGACGGGTGTTTCCTGGGATTGAGGCAAGAATATCTTGAAGGTGGCGCCGTTTCCCGGAGCCGAATCGATTCCCACAACTCCGCCGCTCTGCTTCACAACGCCGTAAACCGTCGCCAGTCCCAACCCTGTGCCCTTCCCGGATCCCTTGGTCGTGAAGAAGGGTTCGAAAACGTGCTGCTGTGTTTCGGGATCGATGCCGACTCCCGTGTCCGCGACAGTCAGGAGAATGTGAGGACCGGGATGGAGAAACGGCAAGCTTCGCGCGAGGCTTTCGCTGATGTGTACGTTGGAGGTTTCGATGATGAGTTTGCCCCCGTCCGGCATGGCGTCGCGCGCGTTGACGACGAGATTTACGATGACTTGCTCAATCTGGCTCTGATCCGCCTTTACACGGCCAAGCTGCGGGGCTAGCTTTGTGGCTAGCTCAACATCCGGCCCAATCAGCCGATGCAGCATTTTGCCGATGTCAGTGACGACAGCATTCAAGTCGAGAATCCTCGGCTGAAGAACCTGCTGACGGCTGAAGGCCAGCAATTGGTGGGTCAAACCTGCCGCGCGTTCGCCGGCCTTGCGAACCTGCTCCGCATTCTTGCGCAGCGGATCATCCGGGGTCAGTTTAGCCTCCATGGCCTCGCTGTAACCGATGATAACTCCGAGCAGGTTATTGAAATCGTGCGCAATGCCGCCGGAGAGCCGGCCGATGGCTTCCATCTTCTGTGCCTGGCGGAGCTGTTCGTCGCGCTGCCTCAAAAGTTCTTCGGCCTGTTTTCGCTCCGTGATGTCGCGGCTGACCACAACGATTTTCTCGATTTCACCTCGGCGGTTTCGCACCGGGCTTCCGTTGAACTCCAGTGTTCGCCACTCTCCATCCTTGCTCTGGAAGCGGTACTCCACGCGGGGACTGACGCCCTTTTGAAAAACATCGTCTTTCGCGGCCAGGACCGCCTGCCGGTCGTCCGGGTGGATTTGATCGACCGCCAGTTTTCCCCGGAGGTCTTTGCTCGTATAGCCAAAGACTTTCTGATACCCCGGGCTGTTGTATAAACTCTTACCTTCCCCGTCCACGACGGTGATGAGATCTTCGGCATTTTCACTGATCAGGCGGAAGATTTCTTCCTGCTCGGTTAACTGTCTGCGAATGCGATGAATTTCAAGCTGCTGGTAAATCGTGTAGAGATCGAACAGGAAGACGAGGCCCACCAGACCGCGAATGGAGTCTCGGAGGGTGAAGGAATACTGTGGATCAGAGCCCCGGAACAAAAACGAGAAGGAGGCCATTCCGGCGGTTAACAACAATGTTACAACAATCGCGCAGGCCCACAGCCACCACTGCAGCTTCTCGACATGCTTGACGCCAGCCCAGAGGGATTGCTCCTGAGGCATCCTCTGGGTAGCCACCTGGGTCGGATAGGACACAGCCCTATGACACCAAATGTTGCCAATGAAGGCAATGGTACCTCCGGTGTAAGTGCTTGTTAGGAACGGGTCGAGGATCCGATCAGCCCTAACCCTTGTGCTGCCTAGGATTTTCAGGGGGGATTGGTGTTAACTTGTTCGCGGGAATTCTGTTTTTTGGCAGGGTCCGCTGGGCGCCATGCCAAACTTGATGAATCGAAATCACATCCGCGTTCCGGCCCAACGGTGCGGAAGCTTGGCCATCGTCGCGGGAATTACCCTGGTCTATTTCCGACCCATCGGGAACGTGTAGGTGCTAATCGAATTCCTGGAAAGGAGAAAGGCGCGTCCGCGGCAAACTGGCCGCAACATGGCCCGCATGTGGCGTTGGAGCCTTCGCAGACTGCCTCTCAATGACTGCGTTTCGTTTTTATTCCCGGAAAGTCTTAGTGGCAACTCGCGTCGTCCGCGAAAACTCCGCTTACGAGCATGGAATTCAGGAAGGCGTTGCAACTTGAAATTTTCGCCAGCAACGGGTCGTTCTGCGCGTAGTTCGGATTCACCGTATTCGTGGCATTCATCGCCTGGCGGTCCGACACGATGCCCCCGGCCCACTGCGAGACGTTTTGAAATTCATTCCGGAGAAGGCCGAGGGCGTCCTGATCCGCGGCCGTCGACGCGGCCACCGCGGCCTGTGAAAGACCCGCTTCCACACGGTCGTGGTAATCCTGGGGCCATGTCCCTACCACCGGGACACCGTAGGTCAGGATGGTTCCCACAGCGCCTCGCCATTCCCTCATTTCCGCGAGTTCAGCGATGGCTGAGCGGGCGAATTCCTTGGACAACAACAGTACCTGGGTATTTTGCTCCTGCGCCGCGGCGGAACCCGCGCCCGCTTCACGCGCGGGAATATTGAGCAAAATCCGGGTCGGCTCGATCGTCACCGTGCCGTTGGTGATTTGGGCCACCGTGTCAACGTCAATGTAGGAACGGCCGCCGACCTGCGTGACGGTCCCCGCCGGTTTTCCGTTCACGAACAATGCCCGGTCGGGGGCGCTCTGTGCCAGAAGTATCCCTGCAAGGGACAAAATAATTCCGGCCAAAACAGCGTAGGGAAGTATTCCACGTCTCTTCATGATGGGCCTGCCTTGCTGCGGACGCGCCGCCGTGTACCGCTCTTAGGTTACTGCGATCATGCGCCGTCTTCCATAGGCAGTTCCTGGGAGGCCGCCATGCGCCGGGAAATGCGCTCTCAATGCGAAATCTGCTCCAGGGCCAGACCGCGCGTGCGCGGGCCGAAGATTCCGATGGACAGCACGACGGCCAGCATGGAAACCGCGATGAACGCGAACACTCCCAACACCCCGAAGCCGCGCAGGAAGAATGCAATCAGGAAACTGCTGAAAATCGCGCTGAGCCTGCTCCACGAATAGACAAACCCAACCGCTTGGGCTCGCACGCGCGTCGGGAAAAGTTCCGACTGATAAGCATGAAACGCGAAAGACATGCAGTTATTCGAGCACGTCAGCATCACGCCGCACGCGATCAGCAAGGCCGGGTTCCTTTGTTCGGCGAAGAGCAGGCCGAATACGCCGATACAAATTGCGCTGGCCACAATCTGCCATTTCCGCTCGACGCGGTCTGCGAGGCCGATGGCAAGCAGCGGTCCCAGCGGCGCGGCCAGGGCAATCAGGAAGGAATAGCGCAGGCTCGCGGTGGTGGTGATTCCCGACGCGATCATCAACGTGGGAACCCAGGACGCGAATCCGTAATAACCTACCGTCTGAAAAAAGTGAAACACCGCCAGCATCAGCGTGCGGCCGAGGTAAGGCGGGCGCAGAACATCCTTGAATGTTCCCTTTGCTTCCACGCTGGCGATGGGTATCGCGGCGGGCAGCGCTCCTCCAAACTCCGATTCCACGCGCGCTTCCATCGCTGCAACGGCGCGATCCGCTTCCGCAAGTTTTCCGTGGGCGATCAGCCAGCGCGGACTTTCCGGGACGCGGCGCCGGATCATCCACACAATCAGCGCGCCTGCCGCGCCGATCAGCGCCACCCAGCGCCAGCCGTCGAGACCCAGCGGGCGAAGAGGCACAAGCAACCAGGCGACGAAGGCGACGAAGGGCACCGCGCAAAACTGCACGATCTGGTTAAAGGCAAATGCCCGGCCGCGCAATTCCTTGGGCACCAGTTCGGCGATATAGGTGTCGATCGTCACCAGCTCCACGCCGATGCCGATCCCGGCGACGACTCGCCAGGCGAGAATTCCGCCCGCGGTGGTCTGAAACGCCATCGCCACCGTGGCCACGGAATACCACAGCAGCGAGCACGTAAAAATCAGCCGCCGCCCGGAGCGATCGGCGGTGTAGCTGAACACCAGCGTGCCGATCAGGAGTCCCGCAAATGTCGCGGCCACAAAACTGGCCAGTCCGCTGAATCCAAAAAACGCCGCCGATGTGCTTGAGAAAAGCCCGCTGCGGACCAGTCCCGGTCCGATGTAGGCGGTAAAAAAAAGGTCGTAATACTCGAAGCATCCGCCCAGCGATAACAGCAGGACCAGGTTCCAAATGTATCGAGTGGCGGGAAGCCGGTCGAGCCGCGCGCTGATCGCGGAAGCCTGTTCGGTGGAAGTCATTTTTCGGGAGCGGACCGGGGTATTGTACAGAAATCCCCGGGCGGTTCGACCATCAACCCGCAACCTCGGGGAACTCTTTCCCGGTAAAATGACCGTCCGGGTCCGAGGCGATCGGGCCTATTTCTTCCGGGCAATGTCGCACAACATGTCCGAATGAATGTTCAGTCCGATGTTCGTCAAATTATAAATATGCTCGCTGGCGATAAGCCAGACGATCTCGCAGATCTCTCGTTGGGAATAATATTTGGCCATGCGGTCAAACGTGGCGTGGTCAACCTTCTTTTCTTTGGTTAGCTGCGTCACATAATCCAGCATCGCGCGTTCCGCATCGGAAAAGAGAGCGCTGGTCCGATATTCCTCCAGAGCGTCGAATTTAGCCTGATTCATGGACGACTGGATCGTGGCCCACCTGCCGATATCGATGCAGAATAGACAGACGTTGAGGCGCGCGACGTGTTCGCGGACCAGCATCGCGGTCTCCGCGGGCAAGGTAAGCTTCTTGTCTAGCCCGGCGATCTTCGAGTAGAACAATCCAAACGCGGCGGGTAGCCGCGCGGAATGAACTTTCAGCGGCGTAAGTACTTTGCCGAACTGCCGGCGCGCGAAGAAATATGCCAGTTTCATTGCCAGTCCCCTGGGTTTTTCAATGGGCGGAAGTAACGTGGAGTCTCCCATGCTCTCCACTTCCGGCACATTCGCTGAATTGCTCATTTGCGTTTGCATTATTTCCTCCTTCGGACGTTCTCAATCAAATAGGATGCTGATCACCCGCCTCCTTGTCACACTGGCGGGTTTTCTCCCGTCATATATAGTGTGACGAATGGCGACGAAGGAATGTGACCATGACTGAGAGCGATTGGTTGGCGGAGCGATTCGAGGAATATCGTAGACGTCTGCGGGGAGTGGCCTACCGAATGCTCGGTTCGCTGAACGAAGCCGACGATGCCGTCCAGGAAGCGTGGATACGCCTCAGCCGCTCCAATGCCGGCGGCATTGAAAATCTCGGCGGATGGCTGACGACGGTCGTCGCTCGCGTGTGCCTGGACATGTTGCGTTCGCGCACTTCGCGGCGCGAGGAATCTTTCGACGCGCCCGCCCCGCAGCCGTCCGCGAAAAGCTCGGAGGGGATTGACCCCGAGCAGGAAGCGCTGCTGGCCGACTCGGTTGGTCTCGCCCTCCTCGTCGTGCTCGACAGGCTGACTCCCGCCGAGCGTCTTGCGTTCGTGCTGCACGACATGTTTGGCGTTTCGTTCGACGAAATCGCGCCCATCGTGGGGCGTTCCGCGACCGCGGCAAGACAGCTCGCGAGTCGCGCGCGCCGCCGCGTTCAAGGAGGGGCCACGGTTCCCGGCGCCGATCTCTCCCAACAGCGAAAAATTATCGACGCCTTTCTCGCCGCGCTGCGCGGAGGAGATTTGGAAGCGCTGGTGGAGCTACTCGATCCGGATTTCACGGTCCGAGCCGACGAAGCTGCCTTGCCTCCGGGCGCGATCCAGGCAAATCCACGGCGCGAGAGAGTGGGCGAAGCAGGCGCTCAACTTCTCTCGTGGCGCAAAGTTCGCGCGTCCGGCGTTGGTGAATGGAGCGGTCGGAGTCGTTGTCGCGCCTCGCGGACGGCTGTTCCGGGCGCTGAGTTTCACGATTACCGACGGAAAAATCGCCCGCATCGACGTGATTGCGGACTCCGCGCGTCTGCGCGGGCTTGACGTGGCAGTCCTCAACGACTGACGTGCCAGCCGTTCTCCGTTTCGGATTTTTCCGGAGCTGCGCCTACCGGCTCGCGTTGTTGAAGGTCGAACCCATCGTCCAGTCCCAGTGCTCTCCTGCGGCCGCAATCACCGGCTGAACATCTTCCGGGAGCAAATAACCCTCCGCCGCCAGCTTCCTGGCGGCGTCCTCAACCCGCTTCATGTATTCCGCCCGGCTCGGGTAGCGTTCCTCGAGCGAAAGACGCGGATCGCCGGCCTTCTCCCGATCTGCTTTCGTCTTCGCAAACGGAATGTACGATCCGGCCATCGAAACGAGGTTGTCCATCTGCCCGTAGCTTTCGCTGCGGAACGCCCACCCGCCGTAGGTTCCCAGCGGAACGGACTGCTCCGGTAAACGGAGCCCGCTGGTGATGTTGCCATCCTTATCCACCTGCGGAAGCAGGAACGGCAGCACCGACGTGGGCAGAGCCGCGAGATCGTTGCGAAAGCCGCCGGGAACGTGCGTGGGCCATTGTATTCCGGGCACATTGGGAAATTTGAGTTCGGCGAGCGGCACCGCGGTGTGATCGGAGACCATCGGATGCAAGCTGGGCGGCGGCGTCTTGCCGTCCCTCACCCAACGATCGAGCGCCACAAGCAGCGCGCGCTGAGCCCAGCGATATTCCAGCGGGTCCACGCGAAGCTGCTGGGCCTCATCTTCGGCCGGAGGCCATGAGCCCGATCCATGCCTCGCTCCGGAAAGGAGAAAAATCCGCACGTTCGGCGGATCGGGCAGATCCGTCATGCCATCCATTGAAACGTGCCGCAGGGAATCCACGCGGCCACGGTCGTAATATTCCGACTCCGTGTCCACTTCCATGATCTTGGGCTCAAGCCCGGCGGGAATACGCGCGCCGAGGCCATCGCGCTTGCCGGTCACCGGATCGGTCGTCATTTCGTAGCGGATCGGGAATTTCGTCTGGTCGTAAGATCCCAGCTCGTCCGCCTGTGCCCAGCGTTCATTGAAGCTGCCGAGGCCCGTGCCACCGGTCTGGATGAAGAGCGCGTCAACTGCTTTGCGTCCTTGCTCGTCGACGGTAAAGCCTTCGTAAACAAAGTCGCGCTGCCAACGGCCCACCTGAGACCCGCCAAAGGTGTAAACGTACTTCCCCTTTAAAAGGAAGTCCGGGTTGTACTTTGCCGCCGCGGCCAGATCCCGCACGGCGGCAAATCCCACGCCCGCGACGCCCGGATTGCTCGTCTCATACGCCAATTGATAAACCATTCCCGGCTTGAATCCGCCCTTCATGGTGACCCAATTCACGTCGGGCGCGAGCTGGCCATTCACCATCCGGCCAAACTGCCAGTCCTCGCGGGGAATCAGATGCGGAAAGGAAACGATCGTCGGGCGCTCGGTCAAGCGATACTCGGGATTCTTGGGGTCGAGCGGAGGATAATACGTCGTGTAATAACCGGTCGTATATTCGTGCGAATCCGATTTCTTGTCGGGAATGAACCAGGGCTGATTCGGGAGCGGCAGCCAGCCTGTGATCGTCTTCCCGTTGTCCGTCGCGACGGGCGCGTTCAGCAGGACCAGACCCGGCTTCTTGGCGATATCGTATTCCCAGCCAATGGCGACCACCGTGTAGCCCAGGCGCATGAGCAGGCCGTCGCCAAACTCCTCTTCCGTCGTGGGATCAAGAGATCCTTTCGCGCGATTGAACGTGCTCAGCACGCCGACGCGGCCGCGGTTCGGAATATCGAAAATGAGGGCCCCGTTGCCGCGAGAGGGATCTTTCGGCCGAATAATGGAAATGTCCGCCGAAAACTCAACTTTGCCCTGCGCGTTCTTGGGCGCCTTGTCGAGATCCACGATAATTTTGTTGCGCGGATTATTGGGATCGATGGCGAAGTAAATCTTGCCCGTGAGCTTTTCATACGCGCCAACCGCGCCGAACGCCTTCCCGCCCAGGACGTCGCGCTTGTTCGTGATATCGACCCGCGTGACCTCCGCATGCAGGGCCGCCGGCGCGAGCGCCGCGCCCAGCGCCAATCCCATGAGCCCAAGAATGCAACGCCGCAGATTGCGAAGACCGAGTGCGTTCTTCATTGCCTCTTCTCCCTTTTATTCGTTAGCGATTCCAAATACTCTGCGGAACTTCTCGATTTGCTGCCTGACAGAAATATCAGACACCCCAATGTGGGCGAATTATGTCCCTTGATTACTTAAGGATTCCTTAAGGCCTCCGGTCATCGCGCCCGGGCCGCTGCCGTTGCGTTTGCTGTATACTTCCCTTGATGCGGGTCCTCCTCAAAGTCCTGTTGAGCGCGGTTGCCGTCCACCTGATCGCCGGAATTCCAGCGGCTTCGGCGCAAACGGCCGCTCGGAACAAATGCGATGACGAAATGCAAATGCAGGCGCTCGACCAGGACGAGCCGAGAAACTGGACCGATCTTTATCGCTTGTTCAAGGATTTTGGCTCTTGCGACGGAGGCGCGCTTGGCGATCGATTCAGCGCGGACGTGGGGCAATTATTTGCGGAGCAATGGACGCATCTCGATGCGCTGAACCGTCTCGCCGCCAACAAAGGATTTGAACGGTTTGTCCTTCGACACATTGACACGACCATTGACGAGAACGACCTTCTGGTCATCGCTTATTATTCAAAAACGCGCTGTCCGGCGGCGGAGAAGCGTCTCTGCGGTCTGATCCACACCAAAGCGCAGGCGACCCTGGACAGCTTGCGCGAAGAATCAGAGTGACCTCTTCAAGACTTCAGCTCTGCCCGCCGCTTAAATATCCTCGCCGACTTCACTTTCTTTGAGGTCCAGCGTGACTTCCACATAGGTTGATTTTGGATTCGGTTTGAGCAGCGTGACCGACAGGATCAGAATATTATTCGCCCACGTGGTTTGATCGTTCCCTTCGCTGCTGGGCGAGCCGAATTCCTGCCGGAGCGATGAAACGATCTTGTCTTTCGAGTTGCTGTCGCCCTCGACCAGATACGAAACGCCCGCCAGCAGTTTGTTCACGAAATGGGCGTCGATTCCTTGCAGGCAATTGAGTTCCGGCGACGTTCCCGAAGTCTCGGAACCGCATTTCTCGACTCCGCGGACCGTTATCCCGGCGATGGACACATCCTCCCAGACATGGCAATCGCTCAACAGGCTGTTCCGCTGCATGCACTTCAGCTTCGGATGATTGCTTGTGAAGACGTCGAGAGTTTCACCCAATTTATCGCCCTTCAGGTCGTTCAAATCGACAGGCTGAGACGAGGACTTTTCCTCGGGCGGCGTGACTTCTTCGCTGGGCGCGGATTGCTGCGCCATCGCAGGGAAGGTCGTCAGCAAGAGCGCGAGCGCGATCCAGGCCAGTTTTCTCAACTTCGCCTCCCGCTTGTCCCAGTCACGGAGAACACCTACAAGAGAGGATAACTCCACTTTTGCATCCGGCCAAGGTCACAACAATGCCGGCGCGCCCTCAGGGTCGAATCGAGTGGGTGCCTCACGCGCCGGTGTCACGCGTGAGGTTCTTGTTCGGCGTATTTAAGAACTGGCAATCACGGGTGACAACTACTGACTGCTGCTTCTCGCAGGGTGCAGGATGAGCTTTTGCACGCGCCAAGTCGTAATTTCTCCCGCATAGACCTCGTTTTCCGAGCGGCAGTCTAGTGCATGCACAGCGCCGAACTCCTTAATGAGCGTACCGGCGTGTCCGAATTTCCCGAGGATCCTGCCGTCCAACTCCATCTTGTAGATTTCGCCGTTCTCCAGGTTTCCCGGGTCGTTGGAATTGGAAGCATAAAGGTACTGGTGCGGCCCCGGAGTAATGCAAAGTGCCTCGGGTGCGCCAACGTTGATATATTGCGTTTTGAAGTTGCCATCGTCGTCGAACACTTGAATTCGATTATTGCCGGGGTCCGCAACGTACAGGTTGTTCTGGGCATCGATCACAATCGAGTGCGGTGTGTTGAATTGGCCGGGCGCCGTTCCTTTCGACCCCCACGCCTTTATGAACCGGGCTTCCTTGTCGTATTTCGTGACCCTCGAATTGCCATGCCCGTCCGTGACGAAAATATTGCCCGCGGCGTCCCATGCAATATCGGTCGGCTTGTTGAAAGCGTAGGGCGCCCCGGTCCCCGCTGGCGGCGCCGCCGGGCCTCCAGCGCGCGCCGACGCAATCGCCGGGGGCGCCGGGACCGGAACCGCTTCGTCCTTCCTGTTCACATTCAGGATTACACGCCCTTCGGGGTTGAACTCGACGACTGTGTCCGACCCTTCATCCACAATCCAGATGTTGTCGTGGGAATCGACTCGTACGGCGTGCGCGAAGTTGAACGCGTACAGATCTTTGCCGATCTCACGCACATATTTCCCGGTTTGATCGAACTCGAACAGCTGCGACCCGCTATGCATAAACGTCCGCGACCCTCCCAGCGTAACAGTGGAGCCGCCGGTGCGCGTGTACACGAAAATGTGGCTCTTGGAATTGGTTGCGACCCCGGCCACTTCACCCAGGTAAATATCCTGCGGCATCTTCAGGAAATCCGGCTGAGAATCGAAGGGGATCTCAGGAACGGATATCTGAGCCGCAGCGGGCCGGGCCGCGCCCACACAACAGATCACAGCCATCAGGGAAAGTCCGAACAGCCGCTTCATGGATGCCTCCAGGTTGAGTTCCGGCCTTATCGCGTTGTCGTTGCCTTCGTTGGTGTCGGGTGCAGGATTATCTTTTGCACTCGCCAGTTGAGTAGCTCGCCGACCAGGAGTTCGTTCTCGTTCTTGCAGCTCACTTCATGCACCGCGCCGTACTCCTTCAAGGCCTTGCCCGCCCGGCCGAACTTGCCCACGACGGTTCCGTCCAACTCCATCTTGTAGATCTGGCCGATGTCCAGGTTGCCCGTTTCGTTCGAACTCGACGAGTACAAGTATTGGTGCGGTCCGGGTGAGATGCAGATGGCCCCGTTCCTGCCGATGGTGCCTCCCTGCCCGTAGACCGACCGAAGCACTAGGTCGTCGTCGAAGACCTGCATTCTCCAGTTGCCGCGGTCAGCCACGTACACGTTGTTCTTGGCGTCGATCGCGATCGAATGCGGGGTGTTGAATTGGCCGGGCTCATCTCCCTTCGAACCCACCTGTTTGATGAACCGGCCGTTCTTGTCGTATTTCGCCACTCTCGAATTACCATATCCATCGGAGATGAAAATGTTCCCGTCCGAGTCCCAGGCCACGTCCGTCGGGCGATTGAAGTAATACGGCTGCGCGGGTGGCACCGGCGTTCCAGGAAGCGGGCTCGCTAATACGCCTTCGGACGCTTCCGGCCTTCGCCCCATCACCCTCATGACTCGTCCCTGGGGGTTGAACTCGACGATCATGTTTGTTCCCTCGTCGACGACCCAGATGTTGTCTTGAGGATCGATCCGGACGGCGTGGGCGAACGCAAAGGCGTACAAGCCCCTGCCGATCTCACGCAGATAATTTCCCTCTTTGTCGAATTCAAACAGGCGTGTCTCATTGCTTCGGTGGAACACAAAAATATTCCCCTTGGAATCCTGTGCTACACCGGCCGGTTCTCCGAGGTACAAGCCATCCGGCAGCTTCAGAAAATTCGGGACCGAATCGACCGCTATTTCCGGAACATCAGGCGGCTTGACGTTCTGGAACTGGGCCCGGGCGGAAACCGCGACGAACAACACCGCTAGGAACAGAATCAGCTCTGAAGAACGCCTCATGGAAATCTCCTAGGAAAGTAGCTAATCAACGACGGGAAATTCCTATTTTCACTTCAATTCTGATCGGGACTCTATGCCAGCCGCCCTCTGGTGTCAATCTCAGATCGCGCCGGCGGCGGTTATCTGGGTCTATTTATCGGGCAAGCTAAAAACGTATATCGCATTTCCATTGAGCGGATGATGAATATCGGGAAGAATCGTCCGGGGCACTTGCCGTGGGCTGCCGCCGCCGAGGCCTGTGGGGACGGCGACGTATTGTTTGCCGCCGATGCTGAACGTAATGGGAAAGCCCTGCACGGACGTGCCCAGGCGCGTCTCCCAGAGCGTCTTGCCCGTGCTGACATCCACGGCGCGGAAATTGCGGTCGAGGTCGCCGACGAAGGCAATCCCGCCGGCCGTTGAGAGCACCGCCGTCAAGAAGGAAGGCCGCTGCTGCCAGCTCCAGACCTCTTTCATCGTCTTCACGTCGAACGCGGCGAGCCGGCCGACATTGCCGTCACTGCCAGGCATCTCGAAAAAGCGACGGTCACCGGCGGTGCCGCCCGATCCTTCCACGAAGTCGACGATTCGCCCGGACATCTCCATGCAGCTCTGGCTCAGAGGAATAATCAGGCGCGCGGTTCCGGGATCGTAGCTCATGGCGTGCCAGTTATGCCCGCCCTCGGTGCCGGGGCAGGCGGAGACCCACGTCTTCGTTTCCTGCTCCAGGATGTCGGGTCTATAGGTCACGGCGCCCGTTTTTGGATCGATCTTTGAGAATACGTTTTGGAAAAGCGTTTCCTTTTCGCCGAGGAATTGCCCATTGGTTCGATCCAGCTCCCACAGGATTCCGGCCTTCCCGATCGTGAAAGCGACTTTGCGGTCGCCCACATCCACCAGCACGCGCTCGTAAACCTCGTCGAGATCCAGCGTCTCGCCGGGCACATGTTGGAAATACCAGACGAGCTTGCCGTCATCGGGCCGGAGAGCCAACGTCGAACTCGTGTACAGCGCTGTGCCCTTTGTGCCGCGGCTTGCCTGCATCCAGGGTTTCGCCTGCGCCACGCCCCAGTACGTCAGATTAAGTTCCGGATCGTAGCTGCCGGTAATCCAGGTTTCGCCGCCGGCGCGCAGCATGTCGGGTAAGCCGCCCCAGGTATCTCCGCCGGGTTCTCCCGCTTTAGGCGTTGTGTTGAATCTCCAAAGTACTTTGCCGTTGGAAGGATCGAATGCGGTGATGAAACATCCTTGATCCTTATCCGCCTTGTAGCGGTCGCACCCGCTGAGCCCCTGCAAGACCTTGCCGCCAATCACGATCGGACCGCTCGAATTCAAGTAGCCCTGACGGTTGTCCGCAATCAGGACGTTCCAGATCGTCCTGCCGGTGCGAGCGTCGAGCGCTGCCAGGTGCGCGTCGGTCGTCGCCAGAAATACCTTGTCCTGGTAGATCGCTATGTTACGGGTGGCGCCGGTCCCCCCCGCCTTGATCCCCGCCGGCCGGACTCGATTTTCCCAGATCAAATCGCCGGTGCGGGCATCCAGCGCCTGCACCAGGTTGTCCGTATTCGCCAGATACATGATTCCGTTGTGGACGATCGGACTCGGCTCGTTCGCGAGGCCTTCGTTCATCGCCCAGACCCATGCCAGCCTGAGGTCTTTCACATTTTCCCGGGTGATTTGATTCAGCGCGCTGTGATTCCAGGCCTGATAATTTCCCCGCACCATCAGCCAGTCGCGCGGATCAGGATGGACCAGCATATCGTCCGTCACGGGTACATAATTTTTCACTTCGCCGGCGACGGTAAGTTCGGCGGGCGCACTGGACTCTCGCGCGGCCGCGGACGCCGGCGCCTGGGAATTCTCTACCGCCGCTTGCTGCGCTGCCGCGGCTGCTCCCGCGTTGGTGACCGAACCAATCGGCGCTGATGTCGCCGCCGTGAGCGCCTGATTGCCCGCCGCGGAGCCGTTCATTTGCAGAATATACGCAACGATGCCGGCGGCCTGTTCGTCGCTGAGCGACCCCGGATCGGTTACAGGCATGGTATTCCGAATGCGCTGGAACAAATCGCTGGCCGCGCGATTGCGCCAGGCATTCATGAAATTGCCGCCGGCCAGGGGAGGCGCTTCGTTGCTGCCTTTCAGGTCGGGCAAATGGCAGGACGCGCACTTGTCCTGATACGTCGCGCGGCCGGCACTGGCCTGCGCGGTGGTGAAGGGTCCGGTTCTTGCGGATTGCTGGCCGGAAGCAATGACCACGCTGAGCGCGGCCATCGCCCCACACGCAACGATTCCGCCAATCAAACGACACGCTTTATTTGCATGCATCATCGCTCCCCGCCCGATGCGTGTGTCGCGCTTCTCATCGCAAGAGCCAGCCCCATAAATTGCCGTCGGGCGCGCGCTCGGACTGAATCTGCACGTACCACCGGGCGTTCCGGAGATCTTCCATCTGTTCCGGCGTCAATTCGAACGAGCCGCTGACGGTTCCTTTGACGGCTTTGGAAATGGTCAGATCGAAAATCGCTGGCCCGCGAAGGCCTTTTGGCCCCCGATGAATCTGCGCGGTGGTAGCGGGCGAACGCAGCCCTTCGAAGGTTCCGGTAATCGTGACCTGCTTCCCGGCCAGCACCGCGGTCAGCGAACCAATGCCCGCCACAGTGGACATCATGGTCACATCGATGGGCACAGGAGTGAGGCGCGCTTTGAAGGTTTCACCGTTCGGCGCAGTCTGCGGATTGGCCGCAAGCGCAAGCAGCAGGATCGCGGCGCCAACCAATATTGCCGATGCAGCCCGCCAGCGGCGCTTCCTTGTGGTTTCTCTCTGCACGCTATTCCTGCGATCAAATGCTTGGTTTCCAACTCCGGCTTGCGCCGATCATACGCGCGTGGTCAAGTCAGTGCAAGTATTGGCAGCCGTGGCCCTGAGCTATTTTGCGTACAATTTCATCAAGACCCATCGAACACTCTACGAGTTAGCCTCGCGATCGCGGCTGGTGTCACTGACCGCTCGTGGGAAGTCAGCGACTTGGTTACGCTGTGGGAAGAATACGAACGGGGGTTAGAAAGAGCGTCGTAAGTGAGCAAGAAAACAAAATCCAAACGAGCACAGTACTTTGACAAGGTGAAAAAGTTTAAGGAGCGGTTCGCTCATGAGCCTTCTGACGTGCTTCAGAAGCGTTTAGCGCGCGGCGCTCTGTTTAAAGAAGCTGCGGTTGCCATTCGGGAAATTCTTGAAGAACGGTTAAAGTGATGACGAGATTCAAAGTAGCCCACTACCTAAGTGTCGGGCAACACGGGGAGCGACTCAGCCCGAACTCTGGCCGATCCATCCCGAAAATCACGGGACGGATCGGCCTCTACAGAAACCCGTCACGCATCGTTAGTCGCAGGTTTCGTAGAGGCCGTCCGTTTTTTGGACGGGCAGTCTTTCGGTCTTTTTTCGCCCGCGACTACTGTCCGACGTGTTGTTGAGGCTGACCCTGCTCGATCTCATACCGCATCAAAGCAAGGGTTCGATACACCGCGTGCACAAATTTCCCGTACGGCGCCGTGAGAAACAATGCGGCGATGAAGGCCAGGTGCAGGACCAGCAGACTTCCCATCGCCGAAGTGGCGCGAAGGACAAGAGTCAGCATCCCGGTCAAGGCGGTCAGACCGAGGGTGCAAAGAAAAGCGTAATCCATTCCCGTCGCGCCGGCTCCCGCCGGTTCGGGATCGCTCCGCATCTTGAACCAAATCAACCCGACGGTCCCGACGATCAATCCCGCGCCTCCTGCCGTGCCGAAAATTACCGGAGCGCTTGTTAGCGCATAGGGAGGCAGCCGGTGAAAAAAATCCTGGTAGACGAAAGCGAGCGTTGTGGAAACCAGGTCGGAGGTGAAACCCCAGAACGTCAGCGAATGATAAATGCGCCGCACGGATGAAGGCCGTTGATCGGGATAGAAGCAGCCGGGCCCTCCGCCCTTGAGATACCGCAGTCCCAGGGCCGCTCCCGCGGCTGCGGCCAGCGCTTTGAATCCTCCCGGATGCGGGAGCATGCTGCGGGTTTCCGACCAGAATCGTGCGCCGCCGCGCAGCCATACGGCGATCGCATAGAAACTCAGAGCCAGCCCGCCGATCACCATCGCGGCATATGGAACAACTTCATAAAACGCACCGGCGCCGAGATGAACCGTGAAGAGCCTGCGGGGTGAGATCAGCAGAAACGAAAGCGTCACGACCAGCGCGACCGCGGCGACGGCCAGAAAAACCGTGATTCGAGAGTTCTTGAACGCGTTCGCTAGAAATTCCGGCCAACTCCACCGCCGGTAAGTCTCCGTGCGCGCTTCGGCCAGAATCTTGGGGATGTTGATGGCGAACTCGTGCGGCGGCGTATACATGCACGCGTAGTAGCAGGCGCGGCAGTCGTGGCAAAGGTTGGAAAGATAAAAGACGTCGTTCTGCTTGAAATCCCTGCGCGTCTCGATGGCTCGAAAGACCGGGCAGTATCCCTCGCAGTAACGGCACGCGTTGCAGATGACCAGTTGCCGGCCTGCTTCCTGAAATACGTCAAGCTCCGGCATGGGGCGCAGCCTCTCGTCCCGCGAGCACTCCAAAAACGGAGCCGATCGTCAATCCAAAACCCCCGAGATAGCCCTTCGTGAGGATATTTCCGGACATGATTTCTCCCGCCGCGAATACATTTTGAAACGGCGCGCCCTTCTGGTCGAGCACGCGCGCCCGTTCGTCCACGGCGACGCCCATATACGTAAACGTAATGCCCGGCCGCAATGGAAGGCCGTAAAATGGTGGCTTGTCAATCGGGATCGCCCAATTGCTTTTCGCCGGAGCGATGCCTCGCGTGCTCGCGCCGTCGAGTTTTTCAATGTGAATTTCCGAATTTCCCGCGGCGGCGCGATTGTATTCCGTCACCGTTTCCACGAACGCACGCGGTTCAAGACCCAGTAACGGTGCAAGCTCCTCCAACGAGTCCGCCTGATAGGGCTTGAACATTGGCGGCAGGAAATGATCGATGGTCTTCGCATCCACAATGCAAAACGCCTTCTGCCCGGGCTGCGCGGCGATCAAGCCGCCCCAGATGGCGTACCGCTTGGGCCAGATATTTTCTCCTTCATCATAAAAGCGCCGCCCCAGTTGATTCACAACGATGCCGAACGGAATCGCGTCGAGGCGCGTCACAATGCCCCCGTCAAACTTCGGCGCGCGCGCATCGACGGCAATCGCGTGAAAACCTTTCGGGTCGCCGATCGGCTTAGCTCCATGGTTCAACAGTGCTGCCAGCAACGTGCCATCGTTGTATGGCGTGCCGCGTATAATGAAATTGTCGGCCGCATCTCCCCAGTGCCGTTTCAGCCATTCGATGTTGGCTTCATATCCCCCGGCCGCCACAATCACCGCGCGGCCTCGAATGATCTCTTCGGAATCGCCGGCTTTTACGCGCACCGCCTCAAATCGATTCTTCTCGATGATCAAGTCTTCCACGCGGACGTCATAGCGCACGGTGATTCCCATGCGCGACGCCGTTCGATAATAAGCGTTCAGCAGCGCCTTGCCGCCGCCCAGAAACCACCGGTTGGTTCGCCCCAGATGAAGCGTCCCGGCCAGCGGTTGCTGCCAGCTCACGCCATGAGCGGACATCCATGCGGGGAGCTTGCTCGATTCGCGGACAGCAAGCCTGGCAAGATCGAGATTGGCGGGTCCCCCGGTGACGCCGATCAGGTCTTCCAGATGCTCTTGCTCGGGATAGGGGCCCGAGAAATATTGATCAGCAGCTGCGTGCGTGCAACGGATATTGCGAGTGTGGCGCGTGTTTCCGCCACGCATGTGCTCGGGAGCGCGTTCGAGGATCAGAACGCGAGCACCGCCTTCGCGGGCCGACAGCGCCGCGCACAATGCGGCGTTCCCGCCTCCGACCACGATGACGTCGTACGGCTCCCCCATATCTCTCCCGGAAGTCAATGCGTTCGGGAACGGTTCACGCTGATTAGAGAATCGAATCGGTTCAGCGGAGAAAGTCTCAACGTAAGGCTTCTCAGATCAGTGGTGCCGGCGGTGAGACTCGAACTCACGACCTAGGGATTATGAGACCCTCGCTCTACCCCTGAGCTACGCCGGCGAAAACAAAGCGACCTATGTTAAGGACGCCTCCGAACGCTGTCAAGCGAGGAAAGGCTAATGGCGACGGTCGGAATCCGAATCTCTCAACGGATTTGCGCCATCCGGCGCTCTCAAAGAAAGATCGATTCAATGCTAAATTGATTGCAGATCAATATTCGGTGGTGGGTCCTGGTAGTACTGGAGTACCGTTGACCCCGCCACTCCTAAATCCTACTCTAGCCGTGGACAATTCAGCTCTAGAGGTCCCGCGCTGGACGGAATGAGCCGTTTGGCGGGCCCAATATCTAGGGGTATTATCTTTTGGACACAATGTAACTTTTCTGTTCCATTGTGGAAGACGACTACCTATAATGCCTCCGGGTTAGTTTTCCGTCCGGAGGCTTTATGTACAAGTGTCTGACGGTAGTCGCCTTGGTGTTACTGGTTCTTACCGGAGCGATGGGGCTTCGGAACATCGTTGTAGCGAATGCTGCGACGATTTCTGCTCCCGCTCTCTCGGCCCCCGCAGTTTGGGCAAGTGGTCCAGGTCCCATTCCGCCGATTCCGCCTCCACCTGGTGGTGGCGGGCATTTCACGGCAAGTGGCCCGGGTCCGATTCCACCGATCCCTCCACCGCCTGGTGGTGGCGGGCACTAGATGGAACGCCATGATTGAATAGGCGACTGGGCCCATTGGAGAACTGATGAGCGTGCTGGGCCCAGTCGACTATGTATTGCTGATTGTGGACTTATGCGTTGAAGTCTCCGCGCTGTTTATTCTCCTCAAGAAGAAAGGCCCTTTCCAAACATTTCACACTTGTTCTTTTCCTGTCCGCTTCCATTGCCGTGGGAATTGGGCGGTACTTTGTTCTCGTGGCGGATGGCTTCACTTCGAACACGTATCTTTATTTTTACTTTTTTTCCGACGCCCTGCTGATTATCTCGCCTCTATTTTGTCCTGATGTCTCTTTACGTGCACGTGTTCTCGGATATGGATGTGGGAAAACTCGTGCGGGCGGGAGCGGTGCTCCTGTTGGCCGGCACGGCGCTCATATCGTATTACATGGTCTCCACCTCCGCCGACAAGCTGGTTACCTATTTTGTAATGGAAATGTCCCAGAACCTCTATTTTGTCGGCGTCGTTTTGACGTATGTCCTGTGGGGAGCGATGATGAAACTCCGCGAAAATCGCTCGCGCCTGATGCAACTGGTTCTTTCGATGGGAGTCTATTTCAGCGCGTTTGCCGGCAGCTTTGCCCTGGGAAACTTGTACCCTGATCTGGTCATTTGGCGGTACGTTTCCCACCTGATGGTGACGTGGTTGCCGATTTCCTGGGCCTACACGTTCATGAAAGTCAGCGAAGACGCCCGGATGGCCACCTCCAGCGTGGTCGCGCCCACTCAATGATGCATGCGCTTATTGCGACACTGATCTTTGCCGTCTCGCCCTTGGCGCTTTTGCAGTTTTTCGTCTCGTATTGCCATTCCCTGATCACCAAGTCGCGCGGTTTCGATCTTTCCGAGCACGCCCGCGAAGTCTCCGGCGTCACTGCCAGAACAGTTCGAGGCGACCAATTCAAACGGCTCCTGCAACTGATTGCCCTGTGTCCGGAACCCGGTGGCGACGGTCATCAATTACGCGCCATGTCGGCCTATTTTGGCATGCTGGGTTTCGGTCGGGCGCTCCTGCGCCGGGCCTTTCCCGCAGCAGCGAAATGGATTGAGTCGGAGCGTGACGGCTGCACTTATGTCGCCGCCGTGGTGCTGGACCGCCGGATCGCATACAGCCGAACGCTGATCGAGCGGCAAGCCATTCCCCTGGCTTGAGCAGGGCCGCGACTTCCTCTTCCTCCTTGAAAGTCAGCGTCCGGATTGTGGTTTCGACATCCGGATTGCTACTATTTAGAGGATGGAAAGCGACCTCCGAAATCTTTCCGATGAAATCCTCCTTCAACAGCGCGTGCTTGAGACGATCGGCCGGCATTCGATGATTCGGCCGGGAGATCGCGTAGGCGTGGGTGTTTCCGGCGGAGCGGATTCGGTGGCTTTGCTTCATCTGCTTGCCGAACTGCGAACCGAAACTCGGGATCGGGATTTTCGTTCTGCATTTTCATCATCAGCTTCGTGGGAGCGGAAGCGGATGAAGACGAGCGTTTCGTCGCAGGAACTCGCGAAGATCGTTCCGCGTCGAATTTGTAAGCGACCGCGCCGACGTGGCCGGCGAGGCGCGCCGAAACGGTTTGAATCTCGAAGATGCCGCGCGGCGGCTTGCGCTATCAATTTTTTGCGTCGGCTGCGGCTGCACAAGGAACTGAACCGCGTGGCCGTGGCGCATACGGCGGACGATCAGGCCGAGACAGTTTTGGCCCACCTGTTGCGCGGCACGGGCCTGGCTGGACTTGCCGGAATCTATCCCGTGCGGGCCTGCATCGTCCGTCCGTTGATCGAAATTGGACGCGAGGAACTTCGCGATTATCTTTCCGGGCTGCGGCCAATCCTGGCGCGAGGATGCCACCAATCAGGATACTTCCCGCACGCGCGCGCGAATTCGCCATCGACTTCTTCCCCTGCTCCAGCAGGGATTTCGATCCTTCCAGCGTTACCCGCCTTGCGCGCCTGGCGAGTCTCGCGCGGGAAGAGGAAATGTTCTGGCGGGCTCTGGAAGAGGAGCGGTTCGCGGCATTGACCGCGCGAGGAACTTCAGGCGCGATTTCGCTGAGGATCTGCGGACTTGCTTTCGCCCGCTTCCCAATCTGGCTCATCCCGGCGGCTGCCGGACACGCGTCGAATTGCCTGGACCTCCACGTCTGGCGCTGACCCGCCGTTTGGTGCGCCGCATCTATGCCGAATTGCGAGGCAGCCGCCAGCAACTGACCGCCCGGCACGTTCAGGACGTATTGGATCTGGCTGCGAAATCCAGCAGTGGCGCGCGGATCGAGCTTCCCGGAATTCTTGTGCAGCGCGATTTCGACCGGCTTATTTTCTTCGTCGCTTTCGCGGCGTCCGAATTAAAAAGTAGCCCGGCGAAAATTCCTCTGAATCGCGAATTTGAATACGCCGTTTCGCCGCCCGAGGCCATCGGAAACGGCTTGTATTGTCGTGCCGGAAATCGGACGCCGGTTTAGTTTGAAAATGATTGACTGGCCCTCGGCCTCGCGAGAAACTATTGTTGCTAGGGGCACACTCGATTTCGACCGGCTCCGCTGGCCCATCATCCTTCGGAGCTGGCGTCCGGGTGATTCATACCGTCCTTGTGGGCGCAAGCGTATCTCGAAAGCTAAAGCGGATGTTCCTGGAATCCCGAGTTCCTCGAAGCACTCGGGCAGGCTGGCCCGTGCTGACCAGTGGCGGAGAAGTGGTCTGGGCATCCGGGATATCCGGTTGCTGACGAATTTGCGCCGCGGCCAGGAACTCAGACGGGCTTGCAAATTGCCGAGGAGGAGTTACTAAGGGCAAGAAACCGATTGCCTTGCGTCCCGGAGGACGAATGTCTAAAGGATGCCTCGGTCTCAAAATAGATGAATTACTTTGGCCATGCAGATGCATCTAAGTATTTAGCTGGATATGGCTTGACAGGAAGTCGCCAGTGATTCGGCAATTTTTCAGTATGTTCAAGCGCGGCATATGGAAGTGCGCCGCGCGCCGGAAACATCCGGCAGGTGAGGTAAAGCCGTGAACCCGAGTTCGACATTAAAGACCGTAATGTTTTGGCTGTTCATTATCATGCTGGGCGGTCCTTCTCTGGACGCTGGTCTCGAAGAGCGGCCAGTCAGCCCGCGAGGAAGAACCCAGCTACAGCGAGTTCATGGCGCAGGTGGACCGCGGCAACGTCAAGGAAGTCACGCTGTATCTTTCCCCCAACAGCTACGAAGTGGAGGGGGAATGGCGCGAACCCTCCAAGAAATTCCGCACCACGATCTTCAAGGAATCCGCTCCCGATCTGGCCAAGACGCTGCGCGACAAGCAGGTTCTGATCAACGTCAAGGAAGTGAATCGCGCGGACTGGGTCACCTTCCTGCTGAATGCGGCGCCGCTGCTTTTGCTGGTGGCGTTCTGGATCTTCATGATGCGCCAGATGCAGGCCGGCGGAAATAAGGCGCTGAGCTTCGGCAAATCGCGCGCGCGTCTGCTCACGGCGCAGCAGAAGAAAGCAACGTTCAAGGATGTCGCCGGCACGGATGAAGCCAAAGAAGAGCTTGCAGGAAATCATCGAGTTTTTGAAAGATCCGCAGAAGTTCCAGAAACTGGGCGGGCGCATCCCGAAGGGCGTTCTGCTGGTTGGCCCTCCGGGAACGGGCAAGACCCTGCTGGCCCGAGCCATCGCGGGAGAGGCGAACGTTCCGTTCTTCTCGATCTCCGGCTCGGATTTCGTCGAGATGTTTGTCGGCGTCGGCGCAAGCCGCGTGCGCGACCTGTTCGAACAGGGCAAGAAGAACGCGCCCTGCATCATCTTCATCGATGAAATTGACGCGGTCGGCCGCCATCGCGGCGCCGGACTTGGGCGGGGGTCATGACGAGCGCGAGCAGACCCTGAACGCCTTGCTCGTCGAAATGGACGGCTTTGAATCCAACGAAGGCGTGATCCTGATCGCCGCGACCAACCGGCCGGATGTTCTCGATCCGGCGCTGCTTCGCCCCGGCCGCTTCGATCGCCGCGTCGTCGTGGCGCGTCCGGACATCAAGGGCCGCGAAGAAATTCTCCGCGTGCACACGCGCAAGGTTCCGCTGTCGGAAGATGTCGATCTTTCCGTCATCGCTCGCGGCACTCCCGGCTTTTCCGGCGCCGATCTCGCCAACCTGGTGAACGAGGCCGCGTTGTGGGCCGCGCGCCAGGGCCGCAAGCTCGTCATCATGGCCGACTTCGAAATGTCCAAGGACAAAGTCCTGATGGGCGTCGAGCGCAAGTCCATGATTCTTTCGGACGAGGAGAAGCGCAACACGGCTTACCACGAAGCGGGCCACGCGCTGGTGGCGGCGATGACTCCCGGCACCGATCCGTCTGCACAAGGTCACGATTATTCCGCGCGGCATGGCGCTCGGCCTGACCATGCAGCTTCCGATCGACGACAAGCACACCTACACGAAAACGTATCTCGAAGGGACGCTCACCGTGCTGATGGGCGGCCGTTGCGCCGAGGAAATTTTCCTCGGGCACATCACCACCGGCGCGGGCAACGACATCGAACGCGCCACCGAAATCGCCCGCAAGATGGTCTGCGACTGGGGCATGAGCACGCTCGGGCCGCTGGCCTTCGGCAAGAAAGAAGAAGCGATCTTCCTGGGCCGCGAAATCGCGCAGCACCGCGACTATTCGGAAGACACCGCCATTCACATCGACCAGGAAGTGCGCCGCATCGTCACCGCGGGTTACGAGAACGCGCACAACATCCTCGAGAACAACCGCGATACTCTCGAGCGGATCGCCATGGCGCTGCTCGACCGCGAAGTCCTCGACGCCACGGAATTGAAGCTGATTCTGGAAAACAAACCGCTGCCGGAAAAGGTGCGCCCCGCGCCGCCTTCGCCGCCGCAACCTTTGCCGGGTGCCGAGCCAAAGCAAGCGCCGCGTCCGGAACTGCGTCCCGCGCCGGGCTTCAGCAAGGGCTAAGCAGGACAGATCTTGTTGGCGATTGCCCTTCGTGTAGCGAAGGGCAATCAATCTACCTTCGACATAAAAGCAACATCTCGTCATTCTGAGTCCGCCTGCTTTATGGCGGCCGAAGAATCTCTCTTTCTGCTTTGCCATGAGCAGGAGAGATTCTTCGTCGTCCGCCAATGCGGACTCCTCAGAATGACGGTCAAAAACACAAGACAACCTTGCTGAAATTTGGAATCACCGCTGCGAGGCTTTTCCGGAGGCCACTTTGGCGTTGAATTCCGCCGATTTGCTGCGAGGCACCGTCAGCGCATTCCATCTCGGCCCGGCAAAATGTTTTGCAAGATAGACGATCTGTCCCACGTGATATGCGTAGTGGACGAGCTTGCCGGTTGATTGCCTGCATTACGGAGTGGGCCTCCCCGCGAATATGAACTGTGCGGCTCAGGTCCTCGTCCGTCAGCGGGGCAAGCGCAGTCAAAGACAAGCTTCCCAGCTTGATTCCCACAGCGCGAGTATCTCGGCGCGCGTGGCCGGCGGCGCTTCAAATTCCGAATCGCGGTTCCGGTCCGGCTTCTCTCCGTCGCTGGTCAGGAAATCGGTCCATCGCGAGCGCATGTTGCCCGCCAGATGCTTCACGATGATGGCGATGGAATTGGATTCCGCATCCAGCGTGGCGAAGAGCGCCCTCGTCCGGAACTTGTTCCATGGCGCGGTCCCCAAGCCGCTTGTAATAGCCGGAACAAATCGGTCGAGTCTTTCACGATAGGAAGTCGTGAATTCGAGTGCCATGTCGAAATCTTGCAGCGTTGCAGCTTCAGAAAATCAAGCGACAATGCCGTCCGATTGATTTCTCTGTGTTTTCTGCGCCCTCTGTGTTGAAAGCCTTGAATTCCGTGAATCCACAACCTGATCCCACAAACGATTTCTGGCGTAGAATAACGGCATGGCGAAGAAATCCAAGCTCCGATCGAAGTGACTGTCCGTGCTGTCAAGCGAAGCTCACGGTGGACACCGAACTCGCCGTGGTGCTCTCGCACGTGGCGCCGCCAAAAGCCGCGCCCGACGTCGATATCAGCGACGCCGCGCGCATTCTGGCCGAGCAGGCCCGCAAGCGCGAAGACAAGTTCCGCGATTCCTGGGAAGCAGAAAGCAAGAAGGAAGACGTGCTGAACCGCAAGTTTGAGGAAGCCCTCAAGAAGGCCAAGGACCAGCCCGTTGAAAAGCCGCTGCGCGATTTCGATTTGTAATCCAATGCCACTCTAGCTTGACGGAATTCCTCAGTAGCGTAGGCTTCAGCCTGCGCGGTTTTGATCTTGCCTATCTGGCGGAAATGCGCGCAGGCTGAAGCCTACGCTACGAAGCCTGCGCATCTGGCATACTCAAGGTGTGATGCGATGGCTTTCATTCGCCGGTCTTGCCGCGTTTGCCGTACTGATCGCATTTCGAGACCCGTCCGCGCGTCCCGTCCGTGCGCAGTCTGAATCTTTTTCCACGGCGAAATCCCAGAAACTCCCGCGCCCCCAGCCGCTGGGTCACGGCTCGGTGCTCGAACGCGACCCTGTTTCCGGTGAGCTGCATTCCATGGCAAAGGATTCCTCATCCCCGGCTGGCCCAGGGGCCATCCGCTCGCGGGTTACGCTGGTTCAGGTGGCCTGCACGGTCACAGCGCCGGACGGCACCGAAGTCCGCGGCCTAGCCCAGGACAACTTCCGTCTTTTCGAGGACGGCATCGCGCAGGAAATCTCCGCCGTTCGATGCTTCCGCGACGCCCGCCAGCATCGCCCTGGTGGTGGACGCAAGCCCCAGCATTTATCGCGAGCTTGCGGAAATGCGCGGGGCCGCGCACGCCCTCGCCGAAAATCTTTCTCCGGCGGATCAGATCGCCGTCGTTTCGTTTTCCTCCGAGGCGCACTTGCTGATGCCGTTTTCCACGAGTCGCGCGCTGCTCGACCGCGCCATCGATTCCAAGTATCTCGCCCGAGTGGAAAATTCCGCGGAGTCAAAGATTTACGAATCCGTTTTCTTCACCGCGCGGGAATTGTTCTATGGACGCACAGGAAGGAAGGCCATCGTCCTGCTCACCGACGGGCAGGATAGCGGCCTGGGCCTCACCTGGGACCCGTCGAGCGCCGAGCCCCGGTTGGGCGCGGGCGCATCGCGGATTGCGTTTGATGACGTGGCGCGAGAACTCGGTTCGGACGGCATCGCGCTCTTCATCGTTTCCACCGAAAATCGCCCGCGCGGCATGACGCCGGAATGGCTCGAGGCGCACCAGAGCGCGATGCTCGTCAACGAGGCGACGCGCAAGGCGAATATGCCGCACTACACGCTATATCTCGCGGAGCTGGCGCGCCGCGTGGGCGGCCAGCTCTATTTCCTTCGCGAGACCGGCAATTTGAACGAGATTTATCGCCGCATCGCGCTGGAGATCAGCGCGCAATACACGCTGGGTTATTATCCTTCCGCCGGGAACAGCGCGGCCGGGCTGGCGATCGTTGCGCGTGGAGCTGGCCGACAGGAGCGAATGTTCCCCCCGGCTCAAAGGTCACGCATCGCGGCTCGTATTACGTTTCGGCGTTTCAATAGACTCCGTGACCTGTCATTCTGAACCCGCGTTAGCGGGTGAAGAATCTCTCTTCGATTGGAAGAAAGGAAACAGAGCAGATTCTTCGTCGTCCCACAATGCGGGACTCCTCAGAATGAAAACGCAAATGGTATTCGACAGGCTTAGGTATAACAACCATGACCGCAAAAATCGAAGTCGAAAAAACAGGCAATCTGGAATTTCGCGTCCGAATCATCGAAAAAGGCAGCGAGTCCACTCACCACGTCACGATGAAGCAGGGCGATTACGCGAGACTCACCGGCGAGAAAAATAAGCCGGAAGAACTCGTGCGCCGTTCGTTTGAATTTCTTCTGGAGCGCGAGCCCAAGGAATCAATCCTCGGCCGTTTCGACCTGTCTGTGATCAGCCGCTATTTCCCGGAATACGAACGCGAGATCAAGCAAAGAGGATCCAGGACGTAACGGCCACGCCGCCCTCAGGGCTTGATCGAAACATCGTAGTACGCGACGGTGCCGCTGTCGCCGCGGATCGGTTCGATGCGCACAATTTCAAAGCGGCCCTGGTGCAGGTCGTCGACGTTCTTTTGCACGGTTTCGTGGAGGTCGTGTTCGAGTTCCGGCGTCCGTATGGGTGAAGCCAGCATGCGGGCATCGACGCGGTAGGTTGCGATCCGGCCGGGCGCCATGGCTCGCAGCTCGATCATGGCTTGCGAAGGCGGCGGCCCGACGGGGGGCTGGTCGCTGTAATGAATCAGAAGCGGAGAGAAGAGCACGAACACCACAATCGCGCCGACCGCGACGTCATACTGCCACGTCCCTCGCTCGTAGGACCAGAACACGACCCGCAAGATAGTTCGCCAGAGCGTTCGCATGTCAATCGGGAGGAACCCCGTCCACAATCACGCCGTCCCGCATGTGCACCACGCGGTCGGAGTAGGCCGCTGCCTCCGGGTTGTGCGTAATCATGATGATGGTCTGGCCCAATTCCTTGTTCAATTGACGCAACATGGATAACACAATTTCCGAATTTTGTGTGTCCAGGTTTCCGGTGGGCTCGTCCGCCAGAATAATTTTCGGTTCGTTGATGATGGCCCGCGCGATGGCCACGCGCTGCTGCTCGCCTCCGGAAAGTTCCGAGGGGCGGTGCCGCAGGCGATCTTTGAGTCCCAGCAGGTTGGTGACGACTTCGAAGCGGTGTGGATCAAAGTCGTCCCCGTGAATATGCTGCGCGATGGCGATGTTCCCCCGCGCGTCGAGCGTCGGCAGCAGGTTGAATCTTTGGAACACGAACCCGATCTTGCGCCGGCGCAACTTGGTTCGTTCGGCGTCACTCATCGTGACCAGGTCGTTGCCGTCCACCAGGACGCGCCCCCTCGAGGCCGTCGCCAGCCCCCCCAGAACATACAGGAGGGACGACTTGCCGCACCCCGACGGGCCCATGACGCTGACGAACTCGCCGGGCAGGACCTTGAAGTTGACTCCGCGCAGAGCCGGAACCTCGACTTTTCCCGCGTGGTACAGCTTCCACAAATTTTCGGTTACAACGATCGGTTCCACTCTTGGTTCCCTTGTGGAAATGAGCGCATCGGCAGGCCGGAGTATTGTATTAGCGATTGCCCATTCTGACTAGGGCCTAGGCGCTCTGCCGGATCGGTGGCTCACCCGGTCCGCCGCTTCGTCCGCAGACTGATTCCGTGCCAAACGTAGTTGTTGCATATATTTCCCAGTGGCTTCAACCTGTTTCGGTGAGAACCACCAAACGCGGCCGCGGCAAACATCCAGTCGAAGAATTGCGGAAAAAAATAGGCAAGATGTGGGATGCCGGAGCGACGCAACGCGAGATTGCCGATGCCCTGCGGGTTCCTGCCGCCGACGTGCGATACCAGTTGCAGAAATTCGGCGTTCCGGCCCCCCTGCAGGACAAACCTCATCCTGTGGTGCAGGGTAAACGCGTGTGCGTGCAGTGCAGGGAGAGGAAGGAACTCGCGCGCTATCCTTCCCCGCGACACGCCATTTGTCTGGCATGCTTGAAGCAGAACGCCCAGGACAAGCGTTGAGAGGAACGGCCGGCGCGACTACTTTTCGATCGGTCCAGCCGCTCCAACAATTCCAATTTGAACTGGCGCTCCGTCGGCGCTCCCAATCGTTTGACTTATCGGAGAAGGCATATTTTTGAGTGTATAGCCGGGGGGAACTTCGAACAGCGAGTGGTCCGGTTCATCCCGCTGGATTCCAGTGAGTTGGTAGGTGGTCTCGCCGAAGCGCGGATCGCTGTGCTTGCTCATGACCACCACTTGCAAATCCGGCGAATACCACACCTCGGATACCGTCTCAATGGGCTCCTCATTGCCGATCTGGCCTGCGGGAATCGTCCGCGTGGTACGCTTGCCCTCGACGGAAACGCCTTCCATCGTTTGAACGCCCAGCGATTCGGTTTTTACGTCCTCCGGCTGATCCCCGACGGGACCTCTTGCAGTGACAGTGACGCCTGTACCGCCCATCGTCGAGTAACCAATATTGACTCCCGGCTGCGCGCCCGGTGGTGGAAGCGGAGGTGGGGGCGGCAGGTTCGCGGGCAGCTTGATCAGCGATGCCACCTGTTTGCTCTCATCCAGGACGTAATTCGTCTGCGATGTGGGATCGCTGATGAAGACCAGTTTGGGGCCATTCACCTGCCACGGTCCCACCATTCCCATGGTTTCTTCCCGGCGCGTCCGGCCCAGGCTGTCTCTCGCCACAGAAGCGGTCGTCTTATTGATAATGCGATTTCCATCGGCCAATACCTGAGTCACCTCGGTTGAAGCCGTTGCCGTATACGGCTGGCCCGTAATGGCTTTTCCGTTGTCCGGCACTTCAGCCGAGAAAAACATGCCGCCGGCCGTTACCGGGCCAACCGGGCCCGCCGTGTTTCTCTGCAACATCAACACTTTTGGTCCGCCATCGACTGGAGGAGCGTCTTGCGCGAAGGCTCCAACGCAAATCAGAAGCGTCGTTGCCGTTAAAATAAAAATCCTGTTCATGGTCATTGCTCCTTATCCTCGGAACTTCGTACCAATCTCAAAGCGTACGGCGTGCCATCCTGCGCGAGCAGGACATCCGCAACCACGCGGCGTTCGGCCATCTCTTCATTGACCGGAAATCCGACGAGCTGAAGAGCCCGGCCCGGCAGATCCAGGCGGACGATCTGCGCGTGGTCAATGGGAATGGACGGATCAAACGTAGGCAGCGCGACAAAGCGTTCGGCATCGGTTGCCGGGTTTTTGGGGCCCTTCACACGCGCGCGAGATTTTTGAGCCACCGACCGCGGGGCCGCCGGCGCGACGACAGCCGCTGAAGAGGTTTGGGTCTGTGGCGTTCTTTGAGCAAGCTCCTGTCGCGCGCGAGTGATGGGGGCGCGAGGCCGCAACAACAGGATGGAGAGAGCAACCGCTGCCGCCAAACCCGCGGCGAGCAATGAAAACCCCACGGCTCGATTTCGCCTGCGGCGGGCATGATGCCGCTGAAACTCCGCTTTCAGCATTTCGCCGAGGGCCGGAGGCGCGCCCTGCGGGGCCAACGCATTCAAGCGGCGAAACGCTTCGGACATTCGATTTTCAGGTTGATTCATTTCACGCATCCCTGGCACTCCAGCCGGGCTTTCAGCATGACTCGCGCGCGGTGAAGACGCGAAGCAACCGTTCCCGGCGGACACTCGAGGATCACCGCTGCATCAGGATAGCTCATTTCCGCAAGGTCGCAGAGGACGACGACCTCCCTGTATGGCTCAGGCAGCCCCAGAATCGCTTTCTGAAGGCACAGCAGCAGTTCCGAACGCGTCAGGTCCCCCAGCAAATCGGTGTCGCTCGCGAGTTCTGCTTCGCTTCCCTCCGCCCATGCTTCCGCGATCGGCTTGTCGAGTCGGCTCCGGTCGAGCCGCCGGCGCGTCAAATTCCGCGCGATCCCGAAAAGATATCCGGACACCGGACCTTTTTCAGGATCGTAGTTCTTCGGATTGTGGATCAGCTGCATAAACACTTCCTGAGTAACGTCCTCCGCCGTCGCGCGATTGCCGCTCATATGCCACGCGAACCGGAAAATGGGCCCCTGGTACCGTTCATAGAGAGCGCTGAATGCCTGGACGCTTCCCCTGGCGAGCTCGCGGTACAGTTCGAGGTCAACATTTAGCGGCCCTGCCATGGGGCTCGAAGGCGCATCCGATTGGGCTCCTACTCTCCATTGCATGGGGCGAAGAAATTCTTCCATTTTATCTGTCTACCTGTGGACAGCGCCGCGTGTCCAATCCGTAAGCTGTAACCGATTCCCGATCAAGTGCCTCGATATTGGCCCCCGGCAGGCGCCGACCCTTCTACACTGGTAGCAGAAAGCTCTCGGAGACCCGTTGGACCCCAGCTCGTAAGGCAAGGAAGGTCCGTTTATGCTCATCCCGCTGCGCCATGAAAACATGCAGGGTCGCCGGTGGCCCGTCGTCACGCTCGGCATTATTGCCCTCAACGCGGTGATATTCCTGGGCACTCATTGGACCATGGATCAGCAGGCTCCCGAGCTCGGTGAGGCCAGGGTACATCTCATCCTGCTGGCGGCCATGCACCCGGAACTTAAGATGCCGGAAAAGGCCCAGGAATTCGTCACCACGCTTCAAACCAAGAACCCAGAGCTATGGAAGGAAGCGCAAAAGCCGAACCGCGAAATCGAAGACGCCTGGGACGCAAAAATTCGCCTGCAGGAAGATCCCGATGCCTTGCAAGAGGAGATGGACTCCGTCTCCAGTCGTTTTGTGGAGCTGGATTCCACCTCGATTCTGAGCAATTACGGATTCATACCCGCCCATCAAACCTTGGTGAGTCTTGTGACTGCGAACTTCCTTCACGCGGGTTGGCTGCACCTGATCGGAAATATGTGGTTCTTGTGGCTGGCTGGGGCCGTTCTGGAAGACACTTGGGGGCGTGTGATGTATCCCGCATTTTATATGATCGCCGGCGTCCTCGCGCTCCAGGTACACGCCATTGCGAATGCCGGAAGTCTCATTCCGACGATCGGTGCTTCCGGGGCCATCGCGGGACTCATGGGCGCGTTCCTGGTGCGATTCCCCACGACCAAGATCGAAATGGCCTGGCTGATGATCTACCGCTTCTATCGGTTCAAGGTGGCCGCCTACTGGCTGCTTCCCCTGTGGCTCCTGACGGAGATTTTCTACGGCTCATTCTTTGGGCAGTCCTCCGGCGTCGCACACTGGGCGCATATCGGAGGCTTTATTTTCGGCGGATTGATCGCCGTCGGCGTGCGCAAATCCGGGCTCGAACAGAAGGCGGAGAAAGGCATTCAGGAAAAGATTTCCTGGGTCAGCCATCCGTTGCTTGTGGAGGCCGGAGAAAAGGTCGACAAGGAGCAATTGGATGCCGCCGCGTCCACTTTGAAGAAACTGCTTCAGGAAAAACCGGACTCCATCGACGCCTACCGGATGCTGCAAAATATCTACTGGCGCAAGAACGACCTGCCTGCCTATCGCGACATGTTGGAGAAATCCATAAGCTTGGAAATAAAGGCGAACGATGCCGAGGGCGCCTGGCAGACATATCAGGATTTCAAGAACTCAGGCGGGGAAAAGATTTCCGCACCCCTCTGGCTCGACCTGTGCAGGCAAGTTGAGACGCAACCGGACCAGGAGCGCGCCGCCGGCGTTTATCAAGATCTGGCTCAAGCTTGCCCAACGGAAAAGCAGGGACTGCTCGCGCAGATGGCCGTCGGCCGCATTTTTTTGAAGCGCCTCAATCGCCCGTCGGATGCGCTGCGATATTACCAGGCCGCGCAGGCCTCGCCCGTGCCGCATCCCGAATGGAATGCGACCATTGAGCGCGGAATTGCGGAGGCCACGAAGGCTATTCAGGCCCAGACATTGCCAGCCACGCCGGCAACTTGAATTTCGACAATCAGGATTCCAGGTTCCTGACAATGATTTTGCTTCGTTCGGCAACCTTCGTGGATAACGTCTGGCGGGAACTGTTCCAGTCGAAAAATTCCTGAAGAGTTTCATTCCTGAATCGCCTGAAATCATACCCACCTGCCTCGAACACAGGTCGATGTTCCACCCACACAACGAACAGGGTTCCCAGAAGAAAGAGGAAGTGGAATCCGCCGAGAACGCGCTGGAGGAGCAAAGGCCGCCGGAAGGCGACGCGAGCGAGCATCGAGGACTGGAATTTGAGATGGCTGGCTTCGTCCTCCAGGATCCGCGTGCAGATCATTTTCAGGATGGGCGATCCCGTGGCGCCACGCAGCGCGCGGTAATACGCCACCGCGATGAGTTCCGCGGTAGCAAGGACGGTCAACGACAGCTCCAGCCCCGCCAGGCCGCGCAACTTCCGAAAAACGGTATCGACCCAATGACTGGAGACAACCGGAATGCCCTGCGACTCCATGAACGCAGCCAGATACCGGCTGTGCTGTTGTTCTTCTTTGATGAAAAGCAGCAGCGCATCGGCAAACAACGGGTCATCCACCGCTTGCGCGTACTTTTTTCCTTGCTGGAGCAAACGCTCGCCTTTCGAGTTTTCGCCGAGTTGAAACTGCTGGATCGATTTCGTCATGGTGGCAAGTTCCTGGCCCGTCAATTGAACGGCAGCAAGGCGAGACACATGCAGGGCGGTCATGCTTCGCAACGAGAAATGCCTGAGCCACTTCCTGGACTCCGAAGAATCCTCAAAATGTCGATTTATCATGGTGCGGTCAAATTTGCATTCCGCATGCCAAACGACCCGGCGCGGGCCGCCGGATTTGGACCTCAAAATAGGGGATTTAGCGAATTGGCGATGCGCCAGCCGATATTGAACAAGTTGCGGAGGACGTAAACTATGGTATGCGTGACTCAAGCGTGTCTGGACGAACACTACACGAATGTTGGGGCGCCGCGTCGCTTTCAAGCAATATTCAAAAGCCAGGGCGACGTTGTCTTGACCCTGCTCCGAACCATCTGCTAGCGTAGAACCCTCCATGGAAAACATTCACATCACGATGCCGGATGGGGCGATTCGCGAAGTTCCGCTCGGCACCACGGCGGCGGAAATCGCGCAACAGATTTCGCCCCGGCTGGCCAAGGAAGCGCTCGTCGCCCGCATCGCTTTGCCCAGCGCGTCTCCCGGCGCGCCTGCGAATCAAGCCGATGGCGAAGGGTTTCTGGTCGATTTGCGCGCGCCGATCGATCAGGACGTGAAGCTCTCGATCCTGACGCCAAAGGATCCCGAGGCGATTCAGGTGCTGCGCCATTCGGCCGCGCATCTCCTCGCCGCGGCGGTGCTCGAACTCTACCCCAACGTCAAGCTGGGGATCGGGCCGCCCATCGAGACTGGTTTTTTCTACGATTTTGTGCGCGACGAGCCGTTCACGCCCGAAGACCTCGAAAAAATCGAAAAGAAGATGCGCGAGCTGGCCGCGCAGGACATCCCCAACGAACGCAAAATGCTGCCGAAGGCGGAGGCGCTCGAGCTCTACCGCAAGTGGGACCAGGGCTTCAAATGCGAGCTGGTCGAGGAGCGCGCCATCGAGCCGATGGTGTCGTTTTACACCACCGGAAAATTCATCGACTTCTGCCGCGGGCCGCACATTCCCTCCACCGGGCGCATCCGCGCGTTCAAGCTGATGAGCGTCGCGGGCGCGTACTGGAAGGGCCAGGAAGGCAACCCGCAGATGCAGCGCATCTACGGCGCGTGCTTCTACACCCAGCAGGAACTCGACGACTACATCCATAAGCTCGAGGAAGCCAAGCGGCGCGATCACCGGCGCCTGGGGCAGGAACTCGATCTTTTTTCCATTGAGGATGAAGCCGGGCCGGGGTTGATCTTCTGGCACCCCAGAGGCGGCCTGATCCGCACGCTGATGGAAGACTGGCTGCGCGCCGAACTGCAGCGACGCGGCTACGACCTCGTCTTCACGCCGCACATCATGAAGCTGGACTTGTGGAAGACCAGCGGCCACGCGGGCTTCTACAAGGAAAATATGTTCGGTCCGGTGGAAGTGGAAAAGACCGACTACCAGCTCAAGCCGATGAATTGCCCGGGCCACATCCTGATTTACAAATCGAAGCTGCGCAGCTATCGGGAGCTTCCCGTGCGCCTCGCCGAACTCGGCACCGTGTACCGCTACGAGCGCTCGGGCGTGCTGCACGGCTTGCTTCGCGTGCGCGGCTTCACGCAGGACGACGCCCACATCTTCTGCATGCCCGACCAGATCGAAGCCGAGATCGAAGCCTGCATCGACTTCGCCTTCGCCGTGATGAAGACGTTTGGATTCGACCAGTACGTCGTCGAGCTCTCCGAGTGGGATCCCGCGCATCCCGAAAATTACGCGGGGTCGGCGGGAGATTGGAACCGCGCCACCCGCGCCCTCGACAATACGCTCACCAAGCTGGGCATTCCGTACAAGCGCATGGTGGGCGAAGCGGCGTTCTACGGCCCGAAAATCGACGTGAAGCTCATCGACGCCATTGGCCGCCCCTGGCAGCTCACCACCGTGCAGTTCGATTTCAATCTCCCGGGCCGCTTTGGCCTGGAATACGTCGGCGAGGACGGCAACCGCCACCAGCCGCTTATGGTGCATCGCGCGCTGTGGGGCTCGGTCGAACGCTTTTTCGGCATCCTGATCGAGCACTACGCCGGAGCGTTCCCCGTGTGGCTCGCGCCCGTGCAGGCGGAAGTGCTGCCGCTCAGCGAAAAATTCACCGTCTACGCCAACAACGTCGCCGCCGAACTCCGCACCGCCGGCTTCCGCGTGCATCTCGACGACCGCAACGAAAAGCTGCAGGCGAAAATTCGCGACGCGCAGATGCAGAAAATTCCCTACATGCTGATCGTCGGTGCAAAGGAAGCCGAAGCGGCACTGTGTCCGTCCGCCACCAGAGCAAGGGTGACCTCGGCCCGCGGCCGATTGCGGAGTTTGTGGCGGATTTGCGGGGGCAGGTTGATTCGCGCGCGATTTAGATCGTTTAGTGTGCTCTAAGTTGGCGAGAACCGCCAAGAAGCCACAGGTGGCACTGCTGAAGTCAACAAAGGCATTGGAGTAATTCATTGACATCAAATCAAGACTGGATATTATGGATGGTATGGGGCTCGAACAAATAGCGAAAGTAAGGTGGTGATAAATCGTGGCTGATCGAAAACAATTCGGTGGCGATATCAAAGCCGACCCAGAACTCTTGATTGTTCTGAAGAAATTGCGCGATGTGCCTGTTACAGAAGAGGATTTACGTGAACAGCGAATCAGCTTTGCGTTTGGTAACGCCCCCGCCGACGCGAAAAACATTACTAAGGCCAGTGTGCGACACTCATCTCAGAACATTCGGCTGGAATCATAGACTCCTTTCGCGTGCAACGAAAAAGTGGGCCGGACGCCTCACTTATGTCAGTTCGCGAAAAAGATAATCCGACGCTGTTCGCGAGAGTCCAGGAACAGAATCTCCTGCGATAGTATGATCTATTGTCAAATTGCTTAGAAATAGGTTTTCACAAGGGGATTGAGGCCTTCGACAAGTACACGCTTTGGGCTTTGAACTATGCTGCAGTGGCTAACATTGCCCAGTTTGGTGGTCGGTATCGCGAAGAACCGATTTTGGTCGGGAATCATATTCCTGCCCACTTCGATAAGGTGCCCGATCTGATGGATCGTTTCTTTTCGCTCATACATGAAAACTGGACCATTGCCGATCATCCGACGTTGCTTGCCGCTTATGCGTTATGGAGATTGAATTGGGTTCATCCATTCGTTGAAGGCAACGGAAGAACTGCTAGGGCGGCCTGCTATTACCTGATTTGCATGAAGTACGGCACAATGCTTCCCGGGAAAAAGATAGTCCCGGAACGTATTCGCGAAAACCGACAACCATATTATGACGCGCTGAAGGCCGCAGATAACGCTTGGGACCAGGGCAAACTTGTATTGCTCCCCTCTAAAACTGGACACCTCATTTAGGTAGAATCAGGGCCTCCCAAACAGGAGGCAACATGGGCAGGAAACCGCGTATCGATCGATCCCCCGAAGAGAAGTGGCAGATCGTGCAGGAAGGCATCAAGAGCGGGAATGTCTCGGAGACGTGTCGGCGTCATGGAGTCGCTCCGAATCTGTTCTATCGCTGGAAGGATGAAGCGGAACAGGGAGCAAAGGCAGCGCTTGGGGGGAGAAGCGCTGCCGCGGCCGAAACCGAGAAAGACCGGCGCATCCGGCAGTTGGAACGGACGCTGGGGCGGAAGTCGTTGGAGATTGAAATACTAAAAAACGTCGTGGGGGAGTGAGCTGCGGTGAAGTTCACTCCCAGGCACGCGAGTTGGTGGCACAGGGACGCACGGCGACCCTGGTGGCCACAACGCTGGCGATCAGCCGGTCGAGTTTGTATTACCAGAAAAAGGCACGAGGCAGTCGGGCCGACCGCCGTTACGATGAGCAGATCGTGGTGGCGTGCGGAGAGAAACTGGCCTTTGGCTACCGGCGCGTGGCTTGGTGGCTGCAGCGGAAACAAGGGCTTCGCGTGAATCGCAAGCGCGTGCTGCGGGTAATGCGGGAACGCGGGCTGCTGGTGCGCTCGCGCCGTCTGCGGGCACGACGCAAGAAAGAGTGGGGCCGCGTGGAAGCCGCCGAGCCGAATCAAATCTGGCAGACGGACATGACCAAAATCTGGGCGGGGCCAGCCGTGGGCTGGGCCTACCTGGTGTGCGTGATCGACTGCTGCACGCGGGAAATCGTGGGCTGGAATCTATCGCATCGCTGTCGAACCGAAGACGCACTGGCAGCGGTCGAGCAAGCGGTGCTGGCACGGCTGCCCGAGGGCAGCCGCATGGCCCGCGTGACGCTGACCACCGATAACGGAACGCAGTTCACTTCGTCGCGGTTCCTGCTGACACTGAACCGACTGGGCATCACGCACCGCCGCACGGCCTATCATCACCCGGAGGGCAACAGCTACATCGAACGATTCCATCGCAGCTTGAAGGAAGAAGAAGTCTGGACGGCGGAATATCGCAACGTGCAGGAAGCACGGGAGTCGATCGGTCGCTGGATCCAGGAGTACAATCACGACCGGCCTCATCACGGAGTCGGAAATCGAACTCCGCACGAGGCCTTCTTGGCTTTTGCAGCTGTACTAAAAAACGAGGCCCTGACTGTCTAAATTAGAGGGGAGCAATACAAACTCGACGTTTCAGTGATGGCGAAGTATCTTGAACAGTTGCTTATGGGACAACTAACCGAAGCATAGAATGGGAGAAACAGACCTGCGAAGTTTTTGACCTCAGTTGCTCCCCCTCTAACCCGCTGCTAGAATCGACCTTGGAACTTCAGCACGCACCGATTTATTTGTGTGGGCTTCACGCTTCACTCGACGAATTCAGCGCAAGAGTAAAGCCCATGCCCGACCTTTCTTCACGTGCGGCGATCCGCCTGCCGCGGAGGACACTTGGCCAAATACGATCTTGCGATTATCGGCAGCGGTCCGGGGGGATATAACACGGCGATTCGAGCCGCGCAGTGGGGGCTGAAAACCGCCTGCATTGAGAAGGACGGGTTCCTGGGCGGCACCTGCCTGCACGTCGGCTGCATCCCGACAAAAGTTCTTCTACATACGGCTGAAATTTACGACACGCTCAAGGATGCCAAGGAATTTGGCATTGACGTGAAGGAATTCTCGCTCAATTGGGCGGGGGCGCTGGCGCGCAAGGAAAAAGTTGTCAACCGGCACGCCAAGGGCATCGAATTTCTCTTCCGCAAGAACAAAGTGGACTGGATTCAGGGCTGGGGACGTTGGGCGGGGCCGGGGCGCGTGACCGTCGAGAAAGACGGCAAGACTTCCGACGTCGAAGCCACGCACATCCTGTTCGCCACCGGCTCGGGCGCGCGCTCGTTGCCCGGCGTCGAGATCGACGGCAACGTCGTCCTCAGCAACATCGAGATTCTGAAGCTGCCCGCCGTGCCCAAGACGCTGGTGATCGTGGGAGCGGGCGCGGTGGGCGTCGAATTCGCGTCGATTTTTAATTCGTTTGGGACGCAGGTCACCGTTCTCGAAATGCTGCCGCGCGTCACGCCCATCGAGGATGAGGAAATTTCCGCCGAGCTCGAAAAGGCGCTGAAGAAAAAAGGCATCCAGATTTTCACTGAGACCAAAGTCGATTCGGTGAAGCGCGACGCGAACGGCGCGACGGTTTCGTTCACCGGCAAGGACGGAAAGACGCGGTCGCTCGCCGCCGAGCGCGTCCTGATGGCCGTGGGCCGCATGCCCAAGACGGACGGCATGGGCCTCGAGAAATCGAAGGCCAAAATCGAGCGCGGCTTCGTGCACGTGGGGCCGTACATGGAAACGGCCGAGCCGCGCCTGTATGTGATCGGAGACATCGTTGCGGGAATGCCGCAGCTCGCGCACGCCGCGTCGATGGAGGGCATCAGCTGCGTCGCGAAAATTACCGGCAAGAATATGCCGCCCATCGAAAAAAATCGAATCCCGAATTGCACGTATTGCGAGCCGCAGGTCGCCTCGATCGGACTTACGGAGCGCGCGGCGCGCGAGGCGGGCCACGCGGTGAAGACCGGCAAATTCCCGTTCGTCGGAAACAGCAAGGCGACGATCCTGAATCATCACGAAGGCTTCATCAAAGTCGTCACCGACGAAAAGTACGGCGAAATCCTTGGCGTGCACATTATCGGTCCGCTCGCGACGGAAATAATTGCCGAGTCCGTGACGGCGATTCAACTCGAAGCCATCGTGGACGACATGATGTCCATGGTGCACGCCCACCCGACCGTGTGGGAAGCGATGGCCGACGCATTCGCGTCCGTGCGCGGGCTTTCGATTAACGTATAAATTCGATCATCGCCCGGCGCAGACAAGTCCATGGCGAGGCAAATAAAACAATGAACGAAACTCCTCAGGAATACATCCATCGGATTCTGGGACACCTCAAGGGGCAAGATCCGCTGAGAGTTCAGGCGGGAACCGCGAAAAAGCTCGATCGCCTGATCGGACGCGCGTCCCCTGCGAAGTTGCGCAAGCGGCCCGCTCCGGGGAAATGGTCCGCCGGAGAAATCCTGGCCCATCTTGCCGATACGGAAATTGTCACGGGCTGGCGAATGCGCCAGATTCTCGGCGCGCCCGGAACGCCGATTCAGGCCTTCGACCAAAACGCCTGGTGCGCCGCCGGCCATTATGAGAAGCGGGACGCGCGCAAATCGCTCGAGCAGTTCCGCGTGCTGCGCGAAGCAAACCTGGTGCTGCTCAAGTCCCTGGCCCCGGAGCAATGGAAGCAATTCGGAATGCACGAGGAGCGCGGCGAGGAGACCATCGAGGACATTGTTTGCCTGGTGGCCGGGCACGACATCAACCATGCGAACCAGATCGAGCGGATCCTGGCGGCGAAGCAGAGTTGAGAGTCGTCGAGAGTTGAAGGTTTAAAGTCGACAGTTGAAAGATCGGACCCCAGGTGAGTTTGTTTCAACTGGCGGCGTGAAAGAAAACAAAGTCTGTGCATTCGTAAGCCCCGGAGGGGCGACAGAGGGTAGCCCACCCCGGAAGGGGTGGGAAAACGATTCGGATTTGAACGGAAAACCCCGTCAGGGGTGACACAGTTCATGAAATCAGGTCTCCTCATCAATCTCGGAGTGACCGAATACGGCGCGGGGTTGGAACTCCAACGCCGGATCGTGGCCGCGCGCAAAGCCGGCGCCGTGCCGGACGTGCTCCTGCTCTGCGAGCACCCGCACGTCATCACGCTGGGCCGCAACGGAAAGCTTGCGAACCTGCGCGCGTCCGATCACGAGCTGCGGCAGATGGGCGTGACTTTTTTCGAAACGGACCGCGGCGGCGACATCACGTATCACGGACCGGGACAGCTCGTTGGATATCCGATCCTGAATCTCGCGGAAATTTGCCGCGATGTCGCCTGGTACGTGCGCAGCCTTGAGGAAGCGATGATTCGCGCGACGTCCGAATTTGGTATCACTTCGAGGCGTGTTTCAGGACGCACGGGTGTCTGGGCCGACGTTCCTCCCGAACGCGGGGTCGAAGAAGAAAAGCTGGCCGCGATCGGCGTGCACCTGAGCCGCTGGGTCACCTCGCACGGATTTGCCTACAACGTGTCCACGGACCTGCGTTGTTTCGATTTGATCGTGCCGTGCGGAATTGCCGACCGGCGCGCCACGTCGCTCGAAAAACTGCTCGGGAGCGGCGTCGATATGAAGGAAGTCTCGCCGAAAATTGCGGCGCATCTGGGAGAATTGTTCGGCACGGAGTTTCGCACGGAAACCCGCGACAAATTTGAAGCGATGCTCCGTACTTATGAGGACCAGGCGGCACTGACCGCGGTGTAGGTGTTATGGTAGCCCGCGTCTTTGGGCGCGGGAACTTTTCGAGCGGCCTGGGAGAAACCCTCGTCCCGGTCTGACCGGGACGAGCTACAGCGCCTAAATCCAACTCGACCAGCGTAATCCCGAACAAAGATGACCTCCAAGCTAACCCGCGAACAGCACCTGGAGCTGTATTACTTCCTGCGGCTCAACCGCGAACTGGAAGATCAGATGGCGCGGCTGTTCCGGCAAAATAAAATTCTCGGCGGGCTGTACTCGAGCTATGGCCAGGAGGCGATCTCCGTCGGTTCGGCCTATGCCCTGGGTCCAGGCGACTGGATCGCTCCCATGATCCGCAATATCGGCGCGCTGTTGGTGCGCGGTTTCCAGCCGCGCGACGTCCTGACGCAGCACATGGGTCGGTACACTTCGCCGACGCAGGGCAAGGACGGCACCAGCCATTTCGGCGACCTCAAGGTGCGCCACGTCGTCCCGCCGATCTCCATGCTGGGCGACCTGATTCCGGTCATGACGGGCATCGCCATGGCGGGCCGCTATCTGGGTCAGAACATTGTGGCCATGACGTGGATCGGCGACGGCGGGACTTCGACCGGGGTATTTCACGAAGGGTTGAACCTCGCCGCGGTGCGGAAGGCCCCGCTTGTCGTGATTATCGAAAACAACCAGTGGGCGTATTCAACGCCGGTCGAGCGTCAGACTGTGTTGAAGAACCTCGCCGATCGAGCCAAGGCCTATGGTATCCGCAGCGCCATCGTGGACGGCAACGACGTCGTTGCGGTGGAGCGCACCGCGCGGGAAGCGGTCGCTCACGCCCGCGCGGGAAAGGGCCCCGTGCTCATCGAGGCGAAAACGATGCGCATGAGCGGCCACGCGCAGCACGATTCCGCCGAATACGTGCCGCGGGAAATGCTCGAACTCTGGAAGAAGAAAGATCCGCTGGAGCGGTACGAGAAATTTTTGAGCGAAAAGAAGCTCTGGGACTCGAAAACCAAAAAAGAAATCGACTCACGCATCGCCCGCAAAATTCATGCGGACCTGGAATTTGCAGAGAGCTCGCCGTTTCCTCCGCCGGAGCTGGCCGCACAGGGCGTGTATTGCGAAGACTGCCACTCGGTGGAGCCGGATTGGCAGCGGCCGAAGGAAGAAGTCATGCCTCCGCGTTCAAGTTTGAAGCCTCCCGGAACCGGCGGACTGTCCGTTACGCATACCGGAAACGGCGGCGGCCCTGCCATTGCCCTCAGCGCCGCGGGGAAATCGAAACAGCGAAAAAAGCCGCAGCGGACGCCGGTTCGGGCAAAGGCAGGGCGCTAACCGTGGCCGAGACAACCTATCTTGAGGCGATCCGCCAGGCGCTGCTTGAGGAGATGGACCGCGACCCGACCGTCGTGATGCTCGGCGAAGATATCGGCGCGTATGGCGGCGCGTTCAAGGTTTCCGAAGGCTTGCTGGAGCGATTCGGCTCGGAACGGATCATCGACACGCCGATCAGCGAATCGGCAATCGTGGGCGCGGCGGTAGGCATGGGCTATGCGGGGCTGCGGCCGGTGGCGGAAATGCAATTCATTGACTTCATCGCCTGCTGCTTCGACCTGGTCACGAACTACGCGGCGAAGTCGCACTACCTGTGGGGATTTCCGGTGCCGATGGTTCTGCGCGGGCCTTGCGGCGGCGGCGTGCACGGCGGAGCGTTTCACTCGGGAAATCCCGAAATGCATTTTGTCCATGCCCCGGGCCTTAAAGTCGTCTGCCCCGCGACGCCCTACGATGCGAAGGGACTTCTCAAATCGGCGATTCGCGATAATAATCCGGTGCTGTTCTTCGAGCACAAATTCCTGTACCGGCGCGTCAAGGAGGATGTTCCGGAAGGCGATTTCACCGTGCCGATCGGAAAAGCGGCGGTGCGGCGCGAGGGCCGCGACCTCACGATCGTGAGCTACGCCGCGATGCTGCATGCTTCGCTCGAAGCCGCGGCGGAACTTGAGAAGGCAGGCATCGAGGCCGAAGTGCTCGACCTGCGCACATTGCTCCCGCTCGACCGCGAGGCCATTCTGGCGTCGGTGCGCAAGACGAATAAGCTATTGGTTGTGCATGAAGATACGCGCACCGGCGGCATCGCGGGGGAGATCGCTGCCGTGGTTATGGAGAGTGCATTCGAAGACCTGGACGGGCCGATCCTTCGCGTCACCTCGCTCGACACGCCGGTGCCCTATTCGCCGCCTCTCGAAGATTATTTCCGTCCCAATGCCGCGAAGGTTGTCGCTGCGGCCCGGGAACTGGCACACTATTGAGGAGCGTAATTTGTGACTCGTGATTCGTGGCTCGTGTCTGTCCGGCGGCTTTGAGATCATGCGTGAAGCCACACTTGCATGATAGGAATTGGGCCGATCACGCGGCTTCGCATGCATCGAATTTTGATTTTTGAATTTCCACGAATCACGGATTACGAACCACGATTCACGAAAAGAGGTCCATCATGGCCGTCGACGTCGTCATGCCCCAGATGGGGGAAAGCATTTTTGAAGGCACGATTACCAAGTGGCTCAAGAAGCCCGGCGACCGCATCGAGCGCGATGAGCCGTTGTTCGAAATCTCCACCGACAAAGTGGACGCGGAAATCCCGGCCCCATCGGCCGGCATCCTGAAGGAAATCAGAGTTCCGGAAGGCAAAACGGTGCCCATCCAAACGGTTGTCGCCGTGATTGACGCGGACGGCGCATCGGTCTCCGCCACTGCTGCCGCCGCAGCTCCGCCTCCGGCCGCCGCGCCGCCCAAGGCGGAAACGCCCAAAGCCGCGGCGCCTGCTGTCCCGGCGTCTCCGACACCCGCCCCAGCGCCACCCACTGCGGCGCCTGCGCCCGCATCAGCCGCCGCACCATCCAGGCGCGGCAACGGCAAGGAAATCCGCAGCTCCCCCCTGGTCCGCAAGATCGCTAAAGAGCACAACCTGGACCTCAGTGAAGTGGAGGGAAGCGGCGCGGGAGGCCGCATCAGCAAGAAAGATATTCTGGCCGCTCTGGAATCGGCCAGCGCGAAGCCGGCGGCTCCTGCCCCGCCGCCCGCGGGAGTTCCTTCCTCCGCGCCTGCCCCGGAATCCCAACCGGTTCCTGCGGGCCCGGGCGGCGCCGTCGTTCACCCGGCGCTGGAAAACGCCGTGCCGCGCGAGCGGATTTACTTCGGCAAATTTGAAGCCCAGCCGATGAGCAACATGCGGCAGCGGATCGCCGAGCACATGGTGGCTTCCAAACGCGTCTCGCCCCACGTGTATTCGATTGACGAGGCCGACATGACGCGCATCGCCCGGATTCGCGAGGGTTCGAAAGCCGCGTTCGAAGCCAAGTACGGGACCAAACTCACCTACATGCCGTTTTTTGTGAGCGCCTGTATCGAGGGGCTACGCGCCTTCCCGACCGTCAACGCCTCGGCGGACGGCGCGACGATGGTGCTGCACCGCGAAATCAACGTGGGCATCGCCGTGGCGCTCGATTGGGGATTGATTGTGCCGGTGCTCAAGAACGCCGAGGAGAAGAATTTCCTGGGCCTGGCGCGCGGCATCAACGATCTCGCCGAGCGCGCCCGCTCGAAAAAACTCAAGCCGGAAGAGGTCCAGGAGGGAACGTTCTCCATCACCAACCCAGGTGTTTACGGCGGCCTGATGGGCCTGCCGGTGATCAACCAGCCAAACGTCGCCATCCTGGGGATCGGCGCCATCCAGAAGCGCCCGATGGTCATCGATGACGCCATCGCCATCCGCTCGATGGTCTACCTGACGCTGTCCTACGACCACCGGATCGTCGACGGCGCGATCGCCCACCAGTTCGTAGGAAAGGTAAAGGCGTATTTGGAAGGGTGGAGCGAGGAGATCCTGTAGGAAGTGATTCGTGACTCGTGATTTGTGATTCGTGAAAGGCAGAAAACCGCCGCTATGAAAGGGTTTTCCATGAATCACGAGTCAAAAATCACGAGTCACCTTTCCGATTGTCGAAAAGTCCAAGTCTGATGGTTCACCAGTCACCGATCACCAGTCACTCGTCACGATGCTTTTAAGACCGGCGCCACGTCATGGGCCCATTTGCGCAGGCCGGCCAGCGGCAACATGCGAATGTCGCTGCCGGCGAATATGCTTGAGACGTACTGGTCGCGGATGTTGCCACGCGCGGGCTCGCGTTCGGTGACGGCCAGAAATTCCGACTGTTCCAGGCGTCCGCGAATCGCATCCACGGTGAACGCCAGAAGCTTCGCCTGTGCGGGGTCGCGCCCCAGCGCCACGGCGTGCACGAAGCCCCGAGTACCGTTCCGGCGGTAGGAAAAGTCGATGCGCATGGGATCGCCGGGGACGGTAAACTCCTCGGCCGGCACTCCCCGTTGCATGAAGCGCAGAATCTTTTCGCTTCGGAAATAGTCGGCGGCCTGGGCGCGCACGTCGCTTCGTGTCCGGATCTCGCCCGCCCCGCGCCGCATTTCCCGCATCGGCTCGACCTGCTCGCGGAAGAGGCGCTCAAGTTCGGCGTCCGCATCGCTGGCCAGCAGCCCTTTGCGGGGCGAAAGCTGCACGGCGTTTGCAAGAGTCAGGTCGAATTTGTCGAGGAGCGCCACTCCGTCGCTCCCTGCGCCGGTGAACTGGCGGTCAAACTCCGCCGGCAGGCGCAGCAGCAGCTCTTCGTCCGCCGCCGGATGCAGCCGGCGAAGGCGGGCGAAGTCCGCGGACTCCTCGAGCCACCGCTGGCGCACGCGACCCGAGGAAGGATCGAGCAGCAGGACGCCGATATTCACCCATTCGTCGCGGATCAGATTGGGCTGGTAGCGCACCAGCTGGTACGCATAGGTTTGCAGTGCTTCGTCAGACATTTCTCACCTTCCAATTTGGAAAAGGGTCGCGGCCGGAATTCCGGGCCGACAGGATCAATTCGCGCACCCTCTTACGGCGCGCGTACAGGCGTTCAAGCAGACGTTCAAGCTCCTGCCAGTCATCGGCGTACCATTCCGGGGGAATGCGGCCGGCCTCTTCCCCCAGCGCCGATTCGGTCATATGTTTTTCCAGGCGATCAATCCAGGGCTCGAAGGATTCCATTCCCGCGACGTCCTGGTACACGCGGTGCCGGGCATACAAACCGCGCAGCGGGGCATCGGGGAAATCCCACTCTCCGGCATTAAAGCAAAATCCGTGATCGATCATCATCGCCGTGTAGGGGACTGCGGAAGGCTCGGCGGCTGGCCCCGGATCGGCTCCCGGGGCGATGGGCGGGCCCGCGCGGTCCTCGGGCTCGCGAAAAAAAATGGCCTGCCGCCCGTTCGTGTTGCAGGTCCATTTGTCGAAGACAAAAATGCCCAGAAAATCCGGAAGGTTCAGCACGTTCGAAAGCTGCTCGTCCGGCAAAAAGTCGTGAACCGCCATGCGCGCCGGGTGCCCCGGAAACTGGGATCCGAACTGCTTCCCCGGCAAGCAGGGCGTCCGTCCAATCCCCAGCTGGACGACCAGCTCCGATGTGTACGAGATCAAATCCGCGTGGACATCGACCACCTCGACCTGCGGCACGCACAGCCCCAGCCGCGCCGCCAGACGTGTTGCAAGCATTTCGTTTGCCAGAATCCTCAGATGTTGGGGATTGTTTTGAAATTTGACGATGTAGTACCCGCCGTCGTCGCAGCGCATCAAATGGGCCTGCGCGCCGCCCCTCATCCGCCGCACGTGCTCGACAGCCAGCCTCATGGGCGCAATGCTATGCAGTCACAGTCCGTGCCGCAAGCAGATTGTTCCGCTTCGGGAAGCTTGAGTCACTCCACTTGAAGATTCGGCCCGACTGAACCGGAACGGCACATCGCCAGATTGGCCCATGCGCGCAAAGCAAAGGCCCGGGTTGAAATTCCGGGCCCTGTTCCGTTTCTTTTCGGCAGGCTCCGCTCAGAGCTGTTTCGCGCCCGACGGGATCTCAGCGCCTCTTGCCGCGCTTGGCTTTCTTCTTGGCGGGTTTTTTCTTCGCCGCTTTTTTGGGGGCGGGCCTGGCCTTCTTTTTCGGCTTCGCCTTCTTCGGCGCGGCTTTCCTGGCGGGCTTGGCGGGTTTCTTCCTTGCCGCCGGTTTCCGCGTTACGGGAGGCGGCTGCGGGGATGCCGCAACGCCGGGGCGCTCGGAGATGACCAACTCCTCTTCGCCTTCCTCTTCAATGATTTCTTCGGGGTCGCCGCCGAGTTCCTCTTCCTCAAAATGCACGAACTCGCTTTCGTCGCCTGGTTCTTCTTTGACGTAGGTCATCTCAGTTCTCCCTTCGATCCGTCATCCTTGCAAGGAGTCCAATGTCCGTTGCAGCCACCGCGGGCTTATAAACGCAATCCGGCACGTTTGTCAAGCGCTTGCCCGCGCGCCTTCCGGGGCCGGTCATCCACGGATTCCCGGCCATGGCGCCCCGCCGCCGGAATGCGCTCCATATTAGGGACAAGACGGAATAAAAAGCAAGTTGCTGTGCGGCCCGCGGCGCAGGCTTGCGCTACGGGCGGGTCGCCTCCTCCAGATGAGCCGACACGCGCTCCGCCAGCGCTTTGGGAACCACTCGCGCGATCTGTTCGACGCTCGCGGACCGCAGCTGCGCGATGCTTCCGAATCGCCGCAACAGCTTCTGCGCCGTGCGCGGGCCAATGCCCGGGATATTCTCGAGCCCCGTCTGGATCGTTCGTTTCGAGCGCCGCTGGCGGTGAAACCCGACGGCGAACCGGTGGGTTTCGTCGCGAATCTGCTGGATCAGATGAAGGATCGGGGAATGGCGCTCCAGGCGGATGGGCTCGTCCTCCTGCCCGAGGACATAAATAATTTCCTCCTGCTTGGCGATGCTGGCGACGGCCTGGTTGATGACCTCCAGTTTTTCAAGCGCCGCCGCAGCCGCGTGCAGCTGGCCGAGCCCTCCGTCGATCAGGATCAAGCTCGGAAATGTCTTTTTCTCCTCCTGCAGACGCCGGTAGCGGCGTTCGATGACTTCCCGCATGCCGGCAAAATCGTCGTTTCCCCAATCGCCCTTCACGATGAATTTGCGGTAATCCGATTTTTTCATCCGCCCGTCTTCCCACACCACCATCGAGGCGACCGTGTCGGACCCTTGCAGGTGCGAGATGTCGAAACTTTCGATTCGCCGCGGCGGCTCCGGAAGTCCCAGCGCCTGTTCCAGCGCCTCGACGATCGCCTTGGAGCTGGGCTTGAGCACGCGGAAGCGCTGCTCGAAGGAATGGCGCGCGTTTTTTTCGACCAGCTCGAGAAACGCGTGCTTGGCGCCCCGCTGCGGCATCAGGATTTCCACCCGCGTGCGCGGCGGCTCGAGATGCTGGGCGCGCTCGCTGAGAATTTCCTCCAGCAACTCGCGATCCTCGAAGTCCATGGGCACGTGAATCGAGCGCGGCAGGTAGGCGGCGTCGAGGTAGAGCTGCTTGAGCAGCGAGGACAGAAATTCCGCGGGCTCGAATTCATGGAGATCTTCCCAGTAGAAGTCGCGCCGGTCCACCACGCGCCCGCCGCGGATGTGAAACAGGTTGACGGCCACTAGCGGCGGCTCGGCGTGCCACGCCAGGACGTCGATGTCATCGCCCGCGGCGGCGGCGATTTTCTGCCGCTCCTCGATTTCGGCAAGCGTCCGCAGCAGGTCGCGGTACGCCGCCGCCTGTTCGTAGCGCTCGGAGCCGGAAGCCTCGAGCATGCGAGCCTCCAGGCTGCTCATGAGGTCGGAGCGGCGGCCCTCCAGAAACATCTTTGTGTCCCGCGCGGCCTCCGCGTACTTTTCGTCCGTAGCCAGTCCCGGGACGCACGGCCCGTGGCAGCGGCGGATGTAGTACTGCAGGCAGGGCCGCGGGTGCGGGCGCGTCAGGTCCACCGTGCACGACGGCACGCGAAATGTCTTGTGGATGAAATGGACGATGCGATACGCGAGGCTCGCGGGGAAATAGGGTCCGAAATAGATCGAGCCGTCCTTGGCCAGGCGGCGCGTGACGTACACGCGCGGATATTTCTCGAACGCCGTATATCGAATGTACGGGTAGGTCTTGTCGTCGCGCAGCAGCACGTTGAACTTCGGCTTGTGCTGCTTGATCAGATTATTTTCAAGGGCCAGGGCTTCGCGCTCGTTATCCACGACGATATAATCGACGTCGGCAATCTCGCGCACCAGCGACCCGGTTTTCGCGTCCAGCCAGCGGGACTCCAGGAAATACGACTTCACGCGGTTCCGGAGCGAGCGCGATTTTCCGACGTAGAGGATATTTCCCAGGGCGTCCTTGAACAGATAGACGCCGGCATCGGTCGGGAGGCTCGCCGCTTTTTGTGAGAGTTCCATTCGAGGAGTACAATCAGAGGCGCGGCGGCCCGCGCCCGGGCAACATCCATGATAGCAAAGTGAATCCTATTGTGGCGGGCGCCCCTTCCGGATTCGGGGTTATCCGCTGGAGCCGCACCCGCCCGCGCGAAACATGAGAGCTCTGAAAAACATCGCGTTCGCCCTGCTGTTCCTCACGAGCGCCTGCTCCGTGGCGGCGCGGCAGATTGATCCGACCAAGCCGCCTCCGCCACCGCCCCCGGAAGCGCCGTCAACTCCGGCGCCATCGAAGCCCGCGCCCGCGCCGGCGCCCACGGCACCGATCGATCCATTGACACCGCCCCCGCCTCCGCCGGCAGAAACATCCACGGAGGCAGCCGCTCCCGTTTTCGATCCCCTTCATGCCGGCCGGAGCATCGACGTCGGAACGTTCTACATGAAGAGAGGCAACTACGACGCGGCGATCGATCGATTCCAGGAGGCGGCCCGGTATGAGCCCAAGGCGGCCAAGCCCTGGCTCCTGCTGGGTGAAGCCTACGAGAAAAAACACGACAATCCCCACGCCCTGGAGTCCTACAAGAAATACCTCGAACTGTTTCCTACCGCTGAGGACGCGGCTAAGATTCAGAAACGCATAGGGGAACTGGAAGAAAAAATCGGGCCGCAGGCTTCCAAAAAAACGCCGGAGTAGCTTCTGTTAGTGACACAGGCTTCAGCCTGTGTGCCTTTTTTTTTCGGCAAATCAATTAAATTCGCACAGACTGAAGGCTGTGCCACGAAAATCTTCCGCTACCGTAAATGCTCCAGAAACTTCCGCGCGCGCGCATAGTGCCGAAAACGTTTTTCCTCGGCGCGGAATTCGGGAGAATGCGCCTGCAACCGGCAAGCCGCCGCGCGCAGCGGATGCTTCACGTGCAGCATCTCGTGATACAGAATGAATTCAACCGCGTAGGAAGGCACTTCGGGGCGGTCCAGACGCCTGTTCATGACGATCTGGTTAAGCGAGGGATCGAAGCAGCCGAACTGCGAGCTCCAGGACCGCGCGCTCCAGGCCAGGCGCGGGCGGCGAAGGCCTCCGCCGAAATATTCGACGTTGAGCGCCTCGAACATCGGGCCCAAGATCGTGTGCCGCGCCGGCCGGATTATGTTCGATGCGGCGCGCGCGTTTGCGGCGGACTCGCGCGATGTGCCGCCGCGTGGAATGCGCCAGCGCGAACTGGCGGTAGAGATCGCGCATTTCGCCGGGCACGCGGAGGCGGTACATCTGCCCGAGCAAAATGGCCGCGGCGGCTTCGATGACGCCCACCGGCGCATCGCGCAAGATGTCGGAAAGGCGCACGCGCGCAACGTCGTTCCTCAGGCGCAGCGTGTGCGCCAGATTCGCATAGGGATACAGCTCCACGTGGAAGTGCGGCGGGCGTCCCTGGCATCCGAGGCGCGTAAAGATGCGCTGAAAAATGCGGTCGCCCCCCGGGAGCGCCGAGGGCCGGCGGCGTGGCTCGCTGGATCCGCGGGATGTTCTCACGAAGGTTTGCGCCGGACCGGCGGTGGCGCCATTTCCTGCGCCGCTTTTTCGATTTCCTTCATCGCGTCCTGCGTGGCCTCGATTGCGTCCTCGAGGTTGTCCTTATACGTGTCCCGTTCGGGGCCCTTGGCTGCAAGGTCCTGGAGGTACGGCAGAAATTCCTTCAGCCGCGCCTGAAATACTTTTACGCCCTCGCGCATGTCTTCCTGTTTTTCGATGCCCAGATCCACCAGGTCGGCGGCATCGTCCATGCAGCCGGAGTAGCCATTGATCAGGCTATTTAAGCGGTCGGTGCGCTTGTCGTCCGCGGGATCGAGGTGCGCGAATTCATACTGAAGTTTCTTGATGCGGTCTCGCCGCGAACTCCGCATAAAGACCGATGCGCGGGCCGGTCGCGCCGGCGTCGCGAATCTTGTCGGCCTCCGCGTCGGTCAAATATTCCTTTTTCTGAGGTCCGGCAAGCGCCGCAGTCCAGGCGACCCCCACACCGGCGGCAAGCAGTAGAACAGCGGCGGTAAGATGAATGGTCCGCATGGATCACCTCACGGATTGGACTTCTTCGGGGCCTGATTCGGCCGGCGAGGAAAAAGCGCGTCGATCAGCTCGTTTTGCGTCTTCACCAGGTCGTCGCGGACATCGCGGAAAAACGGGCGCTTGTCCACGGGGAGCGTGAGAATCAGATCGTCGATGCGCCGGACGGTTTCCCGCAGGCTGATCTGAAGCTCCTTGAAGCCCGCCGGCTTTTTCTCCGCGTCGGGGACCACGGCCTCCAGGGCCGTAACGGTTTCCCGGACTTCATCCCGGTATTGTTCCGAGCGTGTCGAGCGATCCGACGTCATCCCCCGACTTCAATTGTTCCCTGGCCTCCGTCGACCTGGTCGTCCCCGAGTTTGGAAAGGACGCGGGCCTTGCGGACCGGATCGGCCTCATGCTGGTATTGATCCAGTAATACGGTCAGGCGATCCTGTGCCCGGAGCGGAAACGACAGCGCCATGGCGAAAATCGCTCCGAAGCACGATGCCGCCAGCGCCTTCACGACCGGCGAAAAGACTCGGCTGGTCATCGATTCCTCGACGACTTCCCCAGTTCTCCCTGCAGGGCAATAATGCGATGGCGCGCCTGAAAATCCTGTGTGTCATGCTGCCCGTTATCCTGGTCGAGAAACTTCTGGTAGGCCTCGATGGCCTCGGCCTTCCGTGAAAGTTTATCGTAACAGATCGCCCGAACAAACCAGGAGGCGGGCCTGGGCGTTTCCAATTTTGCCAACGCGATCCATCGCGCCAATCGCCGCGGCATAATCTTCGTGCAGGAAGAAAGCATTGACCAGGTCGTTCAAGGCGCCGGCGTTTTGCGGATTCTGTTTGACCACCTGCCCCAGAATATTGATGGCCGCCGGATAATCGTGCAGCTGGATGTCGACTTGCCCGATCCACTGGGCAAGTTCCGCGTCCTGGTTGGAGAGCCCGAAGGCCTGCGCCAGAGCGGCCCCCGCCTCCTTCCATTTCTTCTGCTGCATATAGATGCCGCCGCGCATTTTGAGGCTGTCCGCCGCGGGCGCGGAGCCTGCGTCGGCGCGGTCCAGTTCCGCCAGGGCATCGTCGAAGCGATCGAGATTATAGAGCGCGTTGGCCCGGTCAAAACGCGCGGCGCGGTCGCCGGGATTGAGCTTCAGATAATCGTCCAGCGCGTCGCTCGCCGCCGCGGTCTTTTTTTCCGCCAGCAAGGAGTTGGCGAGGCCCAGGCGGGCAGGCGCGGAATCCGCGCGCGCGGCAATGGCCTCGCGGAATTGCGCTTCGGCTTCGGCAGCGTCGCCGGTGCGCAGCAAGACTCGGCCCAGCGCGAAATGAGCGTCATAATCCTTTGGCGCCAGCGACACAGCGGCGCGATATTGTTCGATGGCTTCGGGAAATTTCCCGGCGTGCTCGAGACAGAAACCGGCTAGAAATCGCGGGCGGCTTTCGGCGGGTTGCAAGTCCGCCGCGTGGAGGAACGCATCGGCGGCTGAAGCCGGGTCGCTGTCCATCAGCACCAGGCCAAGGTTCAGATAGGCGGCGGCCATTTTCGGATCGAGGGCAATCGCGCGCGAAAATTCAGTTTTGGCGTCGTCGGGCCGCTTCAAGCCCGCATAGCGAATACCCAAGCTGAAAATGCGCATAGGAATCATCGGGGCGCTGCGCGATGTATTTCTCGAGCGGTTCCAGCGCCGCGGTGAAATCCATCTTGTCCATCGCGTCCTTGGCCTGTTGCAGCAGGGGCGCGAGCGGCTCTGCCGTTTCCTGCGAAGCGGACGGCCCGGGCGGACTCTTCCGCTGCGATTGCGCGCGCGAAGGCGCCGCGGCCACAACCAGCCAGACAGCGATCGCCCACGCGAGAGGCCAGCCCGGCTTGCCGCGCGCTTCAGGATTCATTTGGAGAGTCTCGGAAATTTGGCGGTTTCCTGCGAGGCTTGGCCGTTTTGGTTGAGCGACCCGCGCGAGGAATTTTCCCGTAAACGAATCGTGAGTTGCGCGCGACCTGCTCGGGCGTTCCGGTGGCGATCACGCGCCCGCCGCGCTCCCCGCCTTCCGGGCCCAGATCGATGATCCAATCGGCCGACTTGATGACGTCGAGATTGTGCTCGATGACCAGAATCGAAGCGCCGCCGTCGATCAATTTGCGAAACGCCGCGAGCAGCTTCTGAATGTCGTCGAAGTGCAGGCCCGTCGTGGGTTCGTCGAAGATGTACAAGACGCCCTCGTTTGCCTGCAGTGGTGAGATGCGCGGCCAGCTTCAGGCGTTGCGCTTCGCCGCCGGAGAGCGTCGTGGCGGACTGTCCCAAGCGCAGGTAGCCGAGCCCCACTTCATCGAGGATCCGCAGCTTGGAGGTGATCTTCGGGACGCCCGCGAAAAAAACCAGCGCTTCGCGAACCGTGAGGCTGCAGCACTTCATGCACGTTTTTCTCGCGGTAGCGCACTTCGAGCACGCCGCTCTTGAATCGTGTGCCGCGGCATTCCTCGCAGATCAGTTCGACGTCCGCGAGGAACTGCATTTCCACGGTGACCGTGCCCTCGCCCTGACACGCTTCGCAGCGCCCGCCGGGAATGTTGAAGGAAAAATGCCCGGCCGTGTAGCCGCGCTTTTTCGCCTCCGGCGTGGCGGCAAAAAGTTCGCGGATGGCGTCAAAGGCCTTCAAGTACGTCGATGGGTTCGACCGCGGCGTGCGCCCGATCGGCGACTGGTCGACCAAAACTACGCTTTGAAGCAAGTTGTCGCCCTCGATCCGGTCGCACAGTTCCTTGAACGTTCCGCCCGCGCGCTTCGCTTCCAGCGCTTTGTAAATCACGTCATGCACCAGCGTGGATTTTCCCGATCCGGAAACGCCGGTAACCGCGACCAGCATTCGCAGCGGGATCATCAGATCGACGTTTTGCAGATTGTGGGCCCGCGCTCCATAGATGCGCAAGAAGCGGCCCGCTCGGCTTGTGCCGCAGCGATGGCACGGGAATGCGCAGTTCGCCGTTGAGATATCGCGCGGTCAGCGACTCGCGGCTTTTCAATAAGTTCGCTGCGAGGTCCGGCGAACAGCAGGCTTCCGCCGTGCTCGCCCGCTCCCGGTCCCAGATCGATCACGTAATCGGCGGCGGCGATCGTGTCGGGATCGTGCTCGACGACCAGGATCGTGTTGCCCAGATCGCGCAGGCTCTTCAGGATTTCGATCAGGCGGTGCGTGTCGCGCGGATGGAGCCCGATCGAAGGCTCATCGAGCACGTACAGCGCGCCGACCAGATGCGAGCCGAGCGAGGTCGCCAGTTGAATGCGCTGCGCCTCGCCGCCGGACAGCGTGGAAGCCAGGCGGTCGAGTGACAAATATTCCAGGCCGACTTCGTCGAGGAAGAGAAGGCGCTGGCGAATTTCTTCCAGAATTTTGTCGGCGATGGCGGCCTGCTCGACGCTCAATTCGAGCTGGTCCACGAATTGCGCGCGCCTGCGCCACGGTCATCGCGCAGACTTCCGTGATGGATTTTCCCGAGACGCGAACCGCGCGCGCTTCCGCCCGCAGCCGCGCCCCGTGGCATTCCGGACAGATCGCATACCCGCGATAGCGGCTCAGGAAAACGCGCACGTGCAGTTTGTATTTCTTGCGTTCGAGCCAGGCGAAGAAGCCGTTCACGCCGTCGTATCCGGAATTCGGTTCGCCCTCGATGATCATGTTCTGCTGCGCGGCGGTGAGATTGCGGAACGGAACGTCGAGCGGAATTTTGTTTGCGCGCGCGAATTGTTTCATCTCCAGCAGCACTTGCCGGTAGCGCGGCTTGGTCCACGGCTGGATCGCGCCTTCGTTGAGAGATTTGCTGCGGTCGGGGATCACCAGATTGATATCGAAATCGACCGTGTTGCCGAAACCCTGGCAGCGCGGGCACGCGCCATACGGGCTGTTGAATGAAAACAGGCGCGGCTCGGGCTCCTGGTACACCGCGCCGCACGTCTTGCACTCGAACCGCTCGTTGAAGACCATGCGTTCGGCGAGCGCGCCTTCCGTTTCCGGCACGAATTGGAGGATCGCTTCGCCGCGCCCTTCGCGGTAGCAGATCTCCACGGAATCGACGAGGCGCGAGCGCATTTCGGGATCGATCGCGAGGCGATCCACGACCACGTAGACCGGCTGCGAAAAATCGATATCGAGCAGTGACTCGGGAGAAGAAAATTCGTGAACGCGCCCCGCCTGGTAGAGTCGCTGAAAACCGCGCCTCTGCAAGGCGCCGAGCGCCAGCCGGACGGCTTCCGGAGAAACCTTGGCGGGCTTTTTTGCCGCGCCTCGGCGGCCCGCCGCCGGCTGCGGCGGGATAATTTCCAGCGTGTAGAGGACGTAGAATCGGCGTCCCTCCGGCAGGGCCAGGACGCGCGCGGCGATTTCGTCCATCGTGTCCTTGCGGACTTCGCTGCCGCAATTCGTGCAGAAGGTCCGGCCGGCGCGCGCGTACAGCAGGCGCAGGTAATCGTAAATTTCCGTGGCCGTCGCCACCGTCGACCGCGGATTGCGCGTCGAGTTTTTCTGCTTGATGGCGATGGCCGGAGCGATGCCGGTGATTTCGTCCACGTCCGGCTTCTCGATGCGCTCCAGAAATTGCCGCGCGTAGGCCGAAAGCGATTCGATGTAGCGCCGCTGTCCCTCCGCGTAGATCGTGTCGAACGCCAGGCTGGACTTGCCCGAGCCGGAAACTCCGGTGATCACGCTGATCGCATTGTGCGGAATGTCGAGGCTGATGTTCTTCAGGTTGTGGACGCGCGCGCCCTGCACGTGGATGACTTCCTGTTCCGGCCGGCCTGCCGGACGGGCAGGCGCACTCGCTACCGGACCAGCCCCCGCTTGCTCCACGGCGTTCTGTTCTCCTGCAGCCACGCGACCCTGCCCCCAGACGCCTTCAGCAACGCCTGTCTAAACTTTTGATTATACGTGGTTGCGGTGAGGCGGGCAATTATGGCGTTGTAGGGTAGCGGGTCGCTTGCCGGGAACGTCGTTTATTAGGCGCAATCCGAGCCCGGGCATGCTGGAAATGGCGATCGTTCGTCGATTTTTAGGCTGAACCTTGATCTTCCAGAGTAAAATCAGCCTCATACGGCACGACTGCAACGTGAGGCAATATTCAGCATCGCGGAGAGCTTAGGAATGCAGCCTGCAATGCCAGTAGCTTCCGACGTTCCGACAGTTTTTTATCCCGTCGCCTGGTTTGCTCTCCTTGCCATTTCCGTTATTTACATTGTGCTGGGTGTCCTTCTCCGTCGGGGCACCCACCGGCCTGTTTGTGTGACTCGTTACGAACCACCAAAAGGAATTTCACCCGCCGTTGCTGCATTTTTGGTTGAGGGTGGTCGCAGCGAGCGATCATTTGCTGCCGCTATTGTTTCACTCGCGACCAAAGGTTACTTGGCGATCCTGCAGAAATCAGACTGGGTCACGCTAGAAAAACTGCGCGACGCCGATGGTCAGCTTCCTCCGGAAGAGTCCACTGTTCTCTTCTCTCTTTTTCCCAGTCTGACCCATACGTACTCGTTCAATGCTAGCGATAGCGGCAGACTCTTCGCGACTTTCAGAGATTTTCGCGCCACCGTTCACGACGCGGCGACACCGGAACTCATGTCAACTCATGTCGTACTCTGGCTTCTGGGTTTTATCTATTCGCTGACCGTACTTGAATTACTCCTATTTTCAACGTCCGAATTCGCAAATAAATTGTCGGCGGGATCCATTGTATTTCTGATCCTGGTACTTTTTGTCGGAGGCTCTTGCTTTATTGCGGCCCTGCGCATCTGGCCAAATACGTTGCTAAAGCTAAGCACTTTCTCGCCAGGATCCCGTCGACGCAAGCGTCCGCTGAACCTCAACGATGCAATACCTCTGTTCCTGACAGTAACAGCGTTGTTTGGTTTCATGTTCTTGGCAATTCTGACGTCTACTGAGTTAGCGGTCCTTGCTGCCGCCACACTCACAATGAATGTATTCTCTCGCCATCTTTTGAACGCTCCGACAAATGCCGGCCGAAAAGTTCTTGTCGAATTGCGGGACTTTCGTGAATTTCTCTTTCGTACGGACGCGGAACGGATGAACCTTCAGAATGAGCCCGGGCAAGAGCCGCGTATGCTGGAACCTTACATTCCGTATGCTGTCGCATTAGGCGTCGAGCGCGGATGGGGCGAAGAATTTGCAGGAAATATCCTGGAACTACTACAGGCCGACCAAGCGTATAGCGCCCGTGGGATGGTTCCGGAGGCTGACAACCGGTCCAGTGTTTTGAGACTCTTTGATCGCAACAGATAACTTCACGACACCAAGGACATCAAATCCACCCCTCCGAAAAGACCGTTGATCAGTTGGGATGAGAAGATCAGTCTCCGACAGGTGCGATACGCTTCCACGGAGCGACGCAATCAAGGCGCAATGCAAAGGAGACTGGCCGTCTTAACCGATTCGAAAAGTCATCCTATCATCAGGTGTCCAACTATCATTTTAGGCGTGCAAACATGAGCTGAATAAAGCGTGCCCATTCCGGCGCGAGGACCGTGCGCCGGAATGGCCTCTACGAAACCCAAATCGGCCGCGGGTTATGCTTTCGTAGAGGCCAATCCATCCCATGATTTTCGGGATGGATCGGGCAGCTTGTGAATTTGGGTTACTGTTAATTTCCAGCCGTCCTTCCGCCGCTCTTCGTCAAGTAAAAATATCCCACTTTATTATTCGGATTGGTTCCATACCACATGCGCCCCTGCGCATCGCGGAAGAATTCCCGCATGGCGAGTTCCGGGTGGGGGAACGGGTACTCGGTCACTTTTCCGGTGTTGGGATCGAGGCGGCCGATCGTGTCCTGGCGGTGAGAGTCGTACCAGACGAAACCGTCGGCATCGATGCCGAGCGCGTAAGGAGTGGGATCGGGACCCGGCAATACGTATTCCTTGAAGGTCTGCGTCTTGGGGTCGAACCGGGCCATCTTGCCGGAGTTAAACTCGCCAACCCAAACGATCCCGTCAGGACCAATTTCCAGGCGTCGCGGGTAGGAGTTTGGAGTCGGCATTTTATATTCGGCGATCTTCATGGTCTTGCCGTCGACCTTGCCGATCACGTTTTTGTTCTGAGCGGTAAACCAGACATCGCCATTCTTATCCGGTTTGACGTCGTACGTGCGAGGCTCTTCGTCGAAGTGCGTGAATTTTTTGGTCTCCACATCAAATTTTGTGAGCGGCACGCCGCTGGCCCACGCGTTTCCGCTGGGATCGAGCCGAACTGTGTGCTTCTCCCCGCCGGCTTCTGTCCCTTCCTTCCCGGGGGGATACGGATCCTGAAATTCGGTGATCTTTTGCGTCGCGGGATCCCACCGCCCGAGCCTGTTCGATCCCTGCTCGGTCAGCCAGACGGAACCATCCGCCGCGGGAACGGCGGAATGAATCCCGGCAGTGCCTTGAAATGGAACGGGGAAATCCGTCATCTCCCCCGTATTCGGATTGAGCCGCGTGATTTTATCCGCGACGCCAAAGTTCGGGATCCACAGATTGCCGTCCTTATCCGGAGCGGCGCTGAACGGCATCCGACTCGGCCCGGGCATTTCGTACTCGACGTAAACGATGTTCATGGCATCGTTGCTGAATGACCGCACCGTAGATTTGTAGTCCGGCATATCGGCCGGAGATTTCGGCAGGACGGAATCGGGGCCCCAAAGTTTGGTCAGATAAGATTCAATTTCGTCCGCTTCCTGATCGGTGAGGTGGTACAAGCTGTAGTGCATGGCCGTGCGCATGTACTCGACGCGGTCCTTCCAGCCGTCGGCGTCCCGCCTCACCGCAGCCATGCGGCTCTGGAATCCGTGGCAGATCGAACAATTTTCAACGATCAAGTCTTTCCCCTTGCCCGGTGGAAAGAGAGCATGGCCCTGGGCCTGGGAAATGTCGCTCCATTTCACCGTGCCCTTTTGCAGCGCGAAGTCGAACGACGCGTTCTGGTCCGCCGTCAGGTTGACGCCGCTGCGCGGGTCCGCGCTGAAGCCGACGGCCCGGATCGTTAACCGGTACTCCCCGGCGGGAAGCTTTTCCATGCGGTATCGCCCCTGGACGTCTGAGAGCACGTTCACCGTGATCTTGGTCTTGGCATTTTGCGCTTGAACAAACGCGCCTTGAAACGGTGCTCCGTCCACTCCCTTGACGGTTCCCGTGATGGTTGAGCCATGGCAGACCGAACCGAGTAAGACCACAGCGCTCACCAGCGCGAAGAGCTTGAATTGTTGCCGCATGGTCACCCCTTGGAGTTGATAAGTATGCCTACAGTAAATCTGACGCCTGCTCCGGGCAAGCAGGATGATTGGGCCAAAAACCGTGATGGTAGTGTAATGAGTTGGTTTCCGGATTAGCCGTCGACCCCACGTAACGACGGCCCTGGCGCTTTCTCCAGATATACCGTTACGAGGTTGCGAGGGAAGCAAACTTCGGGGGGACTTAGAGTGCTCCAGGGCTGCGTGACAGCCCGTCGAGACCGGCGCTTCAACTCTTGATGTTTCCTTCCGTTGCGCGTACAAAGAGACTCACAATGAAACGTTTGATGTTGTGCGTTGGCTTCCAAATGGTGCTCGCGGGATCGCTGATTGCCGATTCGAATTTGCGAATCGACGACGTGGGCCTGCACGGTTATTCCGGGACCCCCTCAGGGGTTCGCTTTTTGGTACGCAATCCTTCCATGCAGCCTGAATTGATCCATTTGCGGTTCGCTGCAAGCCAGGAAGGCCATGTTACGAATACCGTTACAACTGACGTCAGTCTGAACGCCGGGGAGCAGCGCGAACTGGAGCTGCCGATTTTGATTAGGCCCGGAACGATTGACATCGTCGCCGACGCGAGCGCGGCAGGCGCCGTTTTCGGCCACGATACGTATCGAGGATCGGCGCGCCAAACCGATTTGATCGTCATAATGTGCGCCAATGAGAACATCTGCAAGACCGCGCAGTCGCAGATTCAATTCAGCGGATCCGTTGAGAACCGCGCCGACAAGAATCGCCAGATAGCCTTCGAAATAGTTCGCGATCCGCGCGACCACTGGTGGGCATATTCGGCCGCCAGAGCTGTGGTGATTGCTATGCCCATGGCGGAGTTTACGTCCGAGCAGCGAGATGCGCTTGAAGGATTTCTCCGCCGGGGCGGGCGCTTGATTTTGGTCGAGCACGAAATCGCTGATCCTACCTTTCTTTCAACCTATCGCGAAGGAACATTGCCGTCCGTTGTTGAACGTGTGGGCAAAGGAACGCTCTTTCGCGTCGCAGACTTAGGCGGCAATGCACTCGGCGATGCCTTCGCCGGTCGCAATCTGCCGGGCCTCCTGGCTCAATTTGGACAGTTCGAAATGAACTTGGATCGGCAAGGCTGGTTCTTTCGCCGGTTTGCCACTACCTTCGATTTTCCACGGTTGCGTTGGGTCCTTTTGTGGCTCTTCGCTTACCTGGTCATCGTCGGGGCCTTGAATTTCGCCGTGCTTCGGCGCTTGCACCGTTTAGAATTTGGCTGGGTAAGCACGTGCGTGCTGGCGCTGCTGTTTGCCGCCGGTTTCTACTTCTCGAGCGCCAGTCGGCGGCCAAAGAGCTTTCGTCTCGATAATCTCGTTACGTATTACCTTGACGGACGAAGTCCAGAGGCGTTCGCCGAGTATACCTTAAGGGTCTCTGCTCCTGACCGAAAGGACGTACTGGTTTCGGTTGCCGATCCGGCCGTGTTCACTTACCTCCCTTCCACCGAAGAAGAACCGAACAGTCAGATCTGGTCCGAAATGAATCGGCAGGGCGCGCGTGTGCCGCGCGAATATGAAATTCGCGTCGGTCCGCCGGACCAGATAGAGTTATCGTTGCTGAAATGGTCGTTTCAAGACCTGGAGCTGCGGGGCTTCCGCCAATTCGCTGGGACCGTCCATATGGTCGCGCCCAACCGACTTCGCAATGATACCGGGCAGCAATTTAGCGACGCGGTATATATCGACCATTCTTCCGGTGCTGTTTATCAGCTTCCCGTCCTGACGCCGGGTGAAGAAGTTCAACTGGATACAATCACACCGAGGCAAATTCAAACGCCAGCTCAGGGGTTGCAGAGCTTGTTCGGGGCAAACTTCGATTACAGTAAGACAACGCTCCAGAATCTGGCGCTCACGGGCGGTTTGGAGTTTGCCGAAACCAGGCGAGAATTTGTTGGGCTCAGCGAAGGTCCCGGGCTTCCGGTCGAATTGAACGTTCCCAATGAGGAGAGCGTTCACTCTCTCATTGTTGTTTCCTTGGATCTGCCATGATCGATGTCGAGAAAATCTGCAAGCGATTCGACAGTAAGCAGGCGCTCAACGGCCTCACTCTGCACGTCGGCGCGGGAGAGCTGTTCGGTCTGGTCGGTCCGAACGGGGCCGGCAAGACCACTCTCATGAAAGTCCTTTCCACACTTCTGCCGATTGACAGCGGTACGGCCAAGGTCGGCGGTTTGGATGTGACCAACCGAGGTCGCGACGTAAAACGTATAATCGGCTACATGCCCGATCAGCCCGGGGTGTACCAGGACATGAGCGTTCGCGAGTTTCTGGAGTTCTTTGCCGACGCCTTCCAACTGACCGGGACGCGCCACCGGGCTGCCGTGGACCGCGCTCTGGAACGGTCCGGACTTCGCGAACGCAGTCGTAGCCCCGTCGAGCAGCTCTCATTCGGCATGAAGCAGCGCCTGGTCCTGGCCAAAACGCTTTTGCATGACCCCGAGGTCTTGTTGCTTGATGAACCGGCAACCGGGCTCGACCCAATGGCGCGCATCGAATTGCGAGAGCAACTCAAAGAATTGCAGGCTCAAGGCGTCACGATCCTCATCTCTTCACATATTCTGAGCGACCTCGAAGACATCTGCACGCAGATCGCGCTCATCGGCGATGGTCGAAATGCGGCCGATGCCGAGGGGCAGTCCGTTATTCAACTCCGCGCGCCGCGCGCCCCCGTGCGGATTTGCGAGATCGAGCTGCTCGGTGACAGCGCTGCCGCCGTAAATATTATAAACACGACGGTAGGCGCGCGCCTGCTCGAATCCAGTGCCAGCCGCCTAGTGGTGGAGATAAGCGGTGCGGACGAGAAAGTTGCGGCGCTCTTGCAGACTCTGGTCGGCGGTGGCGTGAAAGTCATTCGTTTCGATCATCGAGCACTCGGTCTCGAGGAACGGTATCGGCTTGCCTTCGAGGACAAGCGACAATGAACCCGATGATTCGAAAGGAATTGCGGCAACGCATGCGTGAGCGACGCGGTTGGCTGCTGCCGTCTCTCTACCTTCTTGTTCTCGGGGCCGTGGTAACCTTTGCCTACTACGTCACAACGATCAATACAAACGGGGCTGGCATCCAGGGATCAACAGTAGGTGTGGCTTTGTTTTTGACCCTGGCATACGCTCAGCTTACGGTGTTACTCCTTTTGGTGCCAATCTTTAGCGCCGGCTCCATCACGATCGAGAAAGAGCAACGAACCCTCGCCGGCCTGCTCACTTCTTTGCTGACCTCAGCACAAATCTGGTGGGGAAAGTTTGTCTCTTCACTGCTGTTCGTCCTGCTGTTGCTTGTTACGAGTCTGCCGGTGCTAAGTATGGCGTTTGCATTTGGGGGCATTGGTCCATGGGAAATCTTCAGCGCTACCTTGACCACAGTTATCATCCTCGCCTGCATGAGCGCGATCGGTCTTTATTGCTCGTCGGCCTTCCAGCGCAGCGTCCATGCCACTGCCTTGAGCTACGCCATCGCAATTGTAATTAGTGTCGTTACAGCGATCGTCTTCTTTGTCCGTGTGAACATTTACGAGTCCGCACACCCTATTGAGTTAACCCGCGGTTGGTACGATATTCCGTTGAATATCCGCGCCCCGATGTACGTTAACCCATTTTTCTTCCTGACTGCGTCCTTCGCCCCGCCAATGCAGTTGTACCCGACCTGGGTTGCCTGCGCGGTTTTGTCTATCTTCGTCAGTGCGATTGCCGTCTCGCTCACTTTGCGCAATCTTCGCCGCAGAGGCGATCTATAGAATTTGCGGGCCTGGCAGCTCTGCCTTCGAAGGCTGTGGTCCTAATCGCATTTACCCCCAATGTTTACGATTAACACCGAAATCAATGGTGAATGGTCCCCCCACTCGAAAACTAAGCCACTACCGATTGTTATAATGACACCCAGCGCAGTAGTTCGTGACCTCAGAATGGCCTCTCTAGTATAATCCTTGCAATAGCCATAGCCGGTGCAGCTAAGGGATGGACTCGCCTGCATGGTTATATTGATTTGGGCGGGCCGCAGCTCGTTTTTTCTGAGGTCCTCGTCTATTCCGGGCGGATAATTTTATGATCAAAACAGGCGCGCAAATTCTTTGGGAATGTCTGGAACAACAGGGCGTTACCACTGTATTTGGCTATCCGGGCGGCGCGATCCTCCCCGTCTATGACGCGCTCAAGTACAGCAATATCCATCACGTCCTGGTGCGTCACGAGCAGGGCGCGACGCACATGGCGGATGGCTACGCGCGGGCTTCCGGCCGCGTGGGCGTTGCGGTTGCGACCTCCGGGCCCGGGGCCACGAACATGGTCACCGGAATTGCGACAGCCATGATGGACTCTTCGCCGATCGTCTGTATTACCGGGCAAGTCGGCAGCAAGCTCATCGGGTCGGACGCATTCCAGGAAACCGATATCACGGGCGTCACGCTGCCCATCACCAAGCACAACTATCTGGTGACTCATGCGGATCAAGTTGCGCAGACGATCAGCGAAGCCTTTTATGTGGCAAGTTCCGGCCGTCCGGGCCCTGTGCTGGTCGATATTACCAAGGACGCCCAGCAATCCACGTGCGATTTCGACGGAAAGCCCGTCAAGCCGCAACTGCCCGGGTATCGGCCCGACCTTTCGCCGACGCCTGATGAATACAAGCAGGCGCTGGAGATGATCCATAACTCCAAACGGCCCGTGATTCTCGCCGGGCACGGCATCATCCTTTCGGGGGCGATGCAGGAAGTGCGCGCATTCGCCGAGCGCAACAGCATACCCGTAGGCCTGACGCTGCTCGGCCTGGGAGGATTTCCCGCTTCGCATCCGCTGAGCCTGGGAATGATGGGCATGCATGGCGAAGCCTGGTTGAACACAACGATCCAGGAAGCGGACCTGCTGATCGCTTTCGGAATGCGTTTCGACGACCGCGTCACCGGCAGCCTGAAGACCTATGCCCCGAACGCGAAGAAAATCCACGTCGAAATTGACCGCGCGGAGATCAATAAGCACGTGAAGGTGGACGTGGCGCTTGTCGGCGATTTGCGCGCTGTTCTGCGCGAACTGCTGCCGAAACTGAAGTCGCAGGATCGCCGCGAGTGGCTCGCGTACATCGAGCGATTGAAGGGCGACTCCGCCGTGCGCGATATTCAGAATTTGCCCGACAACGGACACCTTTACGCCGCGCATGTGATCAACGATATCTGGCGGGAAACGCTCGATAGCGACACGATTATCGTCACCGATGTGGGACAGCACCAGATGTGGGAAGCCCAGTATTACAAGCACGAGAAGCCTCGGACTCTGATCACTTCCGGCGGTCTTGGCACGATGGGATTTGCATTGCCTGCGGCGATCGGAGTGAAGGCGGCGCGCCCCGAAGCCGACGTCTGGGCCATCGTGGGCGACGGCGGCTTCCAGATGACCATGGCCGAACTGGCCACCATGGTGCAGGAAAATCTGAAGGTCAATATCGCCATCATCAACAACGGATATCTGGGCATGGTGCGGCAGTGGCAGGAATTTTTCTACGATCGCAACTACGAAGCCACGCCCCTGCTCAGTCCCAATTTCGTGAAACTGGCCGACGCGTTTGGAATTCGTTCCGTCGCTGTGACGCAGCGGTCCCAGGTGGTGCCGACGGTCGAAATGACGCGCAGTCACAAGGGGCCCGTGCTGATCGACTTCCAGGTCGAGCAGGAAGATTCGGTTTACCCCATGGTCGCTGCGGGCGCGGCCTTGCACGAAATGATCCGCCGGCCCAATCCGATTGTCGAAACCGCGACGGACGCGTGAGAAATTCATGTTGAACACATTTGTGATCTACGTCGAAAACAAGCCGGGCGTGCTGACGCGCGTGGCATCGCTCTTCCGGCGCCGCGCGTTTAACATCGACTCGCTGACCGTGGGGCGCACGGAAAAGCCGGAAGTGTCGCGCATGACGATCGTGGTGGATGCCGACCGCGACCAGGCCCTGCGCGATCGAAGCGAATCTTTACAAATTGGTGAACGTCCTGTTTGTCGAGAACATTACCGGAAAGTCCTCGATTTCCCGCGACCTCGCGATGATCAAGGTCACCGCCACGCATGGCTCCAGGTCCCACGTGCTCGAACTGGTCAACGTGTTCCGCGCGCGCGTGGTGGACGTCGGTCCGGAATCGCTGACGATTGAAATTACCGGCCCGGAAGCCAAAATCGACGGCTTGCTCGAAATTCTGCGTCCTTACGGGATTCTCGAAATGGTGAGGACCGGCGTCGTGGCGATGCGCCGCGGCGCGAAAACGGATGTTCCAAGTCCCCCTGCCGCGCCGGCGGATGGCACGGAACCCGCTGCGCCCGACGACAATATTTCCTACTCGGTGTGATTCAGGAAATTCTCATCCATTTTCCGACGTTGTCTTTTTCCCTTTGAACTCACACTCGGTTGACGATGGCAGGCCGGTCGCACACCGCCGAAATGTCCCGCGGCTGTCGCGTTCGTTGAATCACCATAAGTGGTAGTATCCATCGCGCCGGGTAATCTCCACCTGAATTCCGAACAGGCTGGAAATTTGCCTTGGCTCGAGCAGGTCTTCCTTTCGGCCGTCCGCCTGAATCTTTCCTTTGCGCATGAGAACGACGCGGTCGATTTCCGGAATGACATCGGAAAGATGATGCGTCACCAGAACGATGCCGATGCCGGACTGGGCCAGCGCGCGCATCGCTTCCCGAAGGTCGTGCTGCGCGAAAACATCCAGGCTGTTGCTCGGCTCGTCGAAGACCAGCGTTTTCGGATCATGGACCAGCGCCCGGGCAATCAGTATGCGCTTGGCTTCTCCCGACGACATCTCGGCGACCGGGCGGTCGGCGAGGTGTGGCACGCCCAGCCGCTTGAGGACTTCATCGGCGCGCCTCCTTTGATCGGGTTCCACCGCCATGTGATCGAAAATGGCGTAGCTGCTAAAAAAGCCGGAGAGGACGACTTCGCGGCCGCTGGTTTCGCCCGTCACGTCCAGCATCAGATCGTTGGATACGATTCCCAGGACCGACCGCAGTTCAAAAATATTCCATCGCTCACGCCCCAGAATTGTCATGGAGGAGCCCTCCCGGACAATGGGGTAACACTCGCGCGTAATCGTCTTGATCAGCGTCGACTTCCCGCAGCCGTTCGGTCCCAAAATTGCCACGTGCTCGCCTTCCGCGATCCGCAGGCTGAAGTCCTCGAGTGCCACATTCTCGCCGCGGATGACGCGCACGTTTTTCAGATCAACCAGAGCAGGTTCCATATGGCCTGTTGTTCCCCCCGGAACATCATAATATCTGGCAGCGCATTTCTCCTCCCGGAATCGTGCCAGAGGGGACGTGACCGGGGATGAAACCAGGCTTTCTGGGGAAATGAAATCAGGGATTTCGCAGAGTAATATTGATCTGATAAGGGTTAATCAGAGCAGGCGGCAATCGTGAGAAATGCTTCCATCCGGGCGCTGATCATGACCATACTGCTGAGCTTTACCGCCCAATCGGCAGGCGCTCGGGGTAAAGGCGCCAGCCCCGAACAAACCCTGTTGCAGCTCGCAAATCGCGAGCGAACCGCGCAGGGCCTCGCCGCGCTGAAATGGAGCGCCCCGCTCGCCCAAGCGGCTCATGAACACGTAATTCGAATGGCGCAACAAAATACGCTCTCGCATCAGCTTCGGGGCGAGCCGGGGTTGGCCGATCGAGCGACCGGGGCGGGCGCGCGCTTCACCAGCGTGGCTGAAAATGTCGCCGAAGGTTCGTCCGTCGAGGGAATCCATCGTGAATGGATGAATTCCGCCCCTCACCGGGCGAACCTCCTCGACCCCCAACTGGATTCGGTCGGCATTGCAGTGGCCGATCGCAACGGGACCCTGTTCGCCGTCGAAGATTTTTCTCGAGAGGTGGACAACCTCAGCATCGGCGAGCAGGAAGATCGGGTCGGGGCGCAGCTTCAAAAGCGGGGTCTGCGCCTGCTGAATTACGCCGATGACGCCCGGCGGTCCTGCACCCTCGACAACGGGTACGCCGGAAGTCACGTCCCTTCGTTTGTCCTCCACTACGCGACACCCGATCTCGCGACCCTCCCGGATATGCTCAAACAGCGGATTCACACCGGAAAATACCACTCTGCAGCGGTGGGCGCCTGCCCAAGCGGCGGCAAATACGGGTTCTCAAGCTACCGCCTGGCTGTCCTGCTGTACGAATGACCTCATTTTCCCGCAACTCCGAGTTGTGCCGGTCCTGCGCACTTGTTTCACGGCGGCTTCGTCAGATGCACCTCCAGTAGTTCATTTTCACTGACAAATCGGGACTTGTGGGACATAGGTGCGCCCTCCCTCGTTGCTGACGGATCGCTTCCGCAGATGGGGGGCGAAGCAACGAAGCCGCTATTCGTTTTTCGAATCCGAATGATTTGAGTTGTCAACCCGACATTTCTTATTGCTGGAAGAGAAAGTATGAATTGGACGGACAGGTTAACAAAACATAAGCTTTTCGCGCCGGTCGGGGTCCGCGGGTTAGGGATCTACCGGCGGAAAAGGAGTTTTCAATTCTTATGAAGAAAACATACGGGGTGTGTTTTGGAATGTTGGCAATGGCTCTGACGGTACTAGGGGTGCCGGCCAGCAGGGCAGCCGGGGCAGGAGATCCAAGTGAGACAGCTACTGCGAGCGAGACAACCGCTGCCGCTGCACCGAGTCCGGTGGATCTTGACAAGCGGATCGAAGCGCTTGAAATGGAGTTGTCCGAATTGAAGACGGAGATGGCGGCCAAGAGGGATGCCGAACCGGCGCCAGCACCGGTACCAGAAGTGGTAGCGACTCCTGGGCCTGCCGCCCAGGACAAACCGGCGGACAAAGTGACGATCGCCGGCTTGCTCGGCCCGACTTCGGTGAGCGGGTTCGTGGACGGGTATTACCAAGTGAATTTTAACCATCCAGATACATCAAGCGTGAACGGTTACCCGGGGGCTGGCTTTCGAGTATTTGATGGCCGGGACAAGTCGATCAACCTGAATATGGCCGAGTTGATATTGGACAAAGCGCCCGCTTCCGATACCGCTATCGGACGCACGGGTTACCATGTGGCTCTGGGATACGGAGACGGAATGGACGTCTACAGCAGCTTCGATAACGGCGGCGTCACCCAGCGTTTGCTCAAAGAGGCCTACGTGTCCTACCTGGCGCCTCTAGGCAAAGGACTCCAGGTCGATTTCGGAAAGTTTGTGACCCCGATGGGTGCTGAAGTGGTCGAATCAAAAGACAACTGGAACTATTCCCGCAGCATTCTATTTGGGTATGCCATCCCGTTCTATCACTTCGGACTGCGTGCAAAATACTCGTTCAACGACAAATACAGTCTGACCGGGTTTCTTGTGAATGGCTGGAACAACGTTGTGGACAACAACTCGGGGAAGACGTATGGATTCAGCTTGGCTGCTAACCCGACAAAGCAATGGATGTACTCAATCAGTTATCTGGCCGGCCCGGAAGAGAGCGCAACCGCTTTCGGTCTCAATAGCACTGAGACCGCCCCTGTAGGCGTTAACGGGGCTTGGCGTCAGACTTGGGATGCGGTCGCGATGTACACACCGACCAGCCAGTGGTCATTCATGACCAACTTTGATTATGGTCGCGGTGACAGAACTGTTACTGGATTCAACGACACGACCGGCGTGGACACTCTCTCTGATCCCGTTTCCTGGTGGGGAATCGCCGGATACGTTAAGTACGCTCCCGACGCGAATGACTATCTTGCCGCGCGTTATGAGTACTATGCGGATCCGGATGGGTTCACGACTACTTCGTCGATACCCGGATGCTTTACTTTCGATGAGTGTGAAAGAGGCCCTCTTGGTGCCATCGGTGCTGCCATGCCGACTGCCTTTAGCGCTTCTGGACTGCTCAAGAATGCCCACTACAACGAATTCACGATCACCTATCAGCGCACGATCGCCAGTTACCTGCTCACCCGCTTCGAATACCGGCGTGATATGGCTAACTATGCGGTTTATGCCATTTCCACTTTTCAACCAGGCGTGAAATATCAGAATACCGCCAGCATCAGCCTGATCCTCCTGTTCGACAGCCGCAACGCCAAGTAAGTGCTCGCGGCTGCACAGGAAAGAGGTCTCGAAAATAGCGGACTGAAAGTGCAGTGAAGCCGGAAACGGGAGAGCAGTGGCGATGAACCAATGCTCTCCCGTTCTTCGGTTCGAGCATTTGGAGTGAAGCACGGCATCCTGCATCCACGAGAGATTTTTCCCGCGATGAAATATTGAACGGATGAAGCCATGGGCGCCAATGTGTATCCAGCCGCTCAAACTACTGGAAAATTCCGGATCATTAGAATTTGCGGGCCCCTTGTCTAACAGGGTGTTCGGTTTCAGCAATCAGCGCCGCCGGCGCCCAGCGTGGCGACAAGGACGCAACAGAATCCCTCAAGGTGGAAATGCCGGGTAGAATAGCCCTATAGTGTAGGGCGCTGCCAAGATGCAGCGAGGATTCGAATCCGACTTACAGCTTGAGGAAAAGAAAATGATGACAAAGGTCGAAGCGATCGTGCAGCCGTCCAGATTCGAAGCGGTGAAGGAAGTTCTCACGGAATTAGGGATCGGCGGCATGACCATCTCCGATGTGCGGGGGCATGGCCGGCAAAAGGGACATACGGAGATTTACCGTGGCCGTGAATACACCGTGGATCTGCTTCCAAAGATAAAGATTGAAGTGGTTATTCCCGATAACCTGGTGGATGCGGCGATCGACGCAATTCTTCAAAGCGCTTCGACGGGCAAAATCGGCGATGGCAAGATTTTCATTTCGAAGGTGGACCAGGCGATTCGGATTCGGAACCAGGAGCGCGGCGTCGCAGCTCTTTAATTTGGCGGTTCGTCCGGGCATTTATTTTTCTGGCTCCCTCGATCGGGTTCGGGGCAAGAACGAAAGGCCCGTGCGAGTTGCGATCGGAGGGTGGAAAACGAAGTGCTTCCGGATTCCACAGACCCATGTCCGGGTGAGGGGCCGGGTCGCTTTGCTATGAGGCTCGAAAGTCACAATTCCACGCTTCAGGATTTGTACTCGGACGAATCCGCTCGAATTCGCAATCAATTCGAAGAGTCGGGCGATGGAAAGGCGGCCATACGCGACCGGTCTTTATTGATTGATACCGTCGTGCGCGAACTGTGGCGAGAGGTCAGCGGGACGGGAGATTCGGTCGAGGGTTTTTGCATCGCGGCAATGGGCGGATACGGGCGATGCGCCCTCTTTCCTTATTCAGACATTGATCTCCTGTTCTTATGTGAAAAGGAAGGCCGCGAGGAATATTTCAGCCGGCAAATCATCGCTCCGTTGAGCCAGTCTCTCTGGGACTTGCACCTTCGCGTCAGCCCAACCACCCGGACCCTTGCCGAATGCGGGAAACTTCATCGAGGAAATATCGAATTCAATATCTCCCTCCTGGACTGCCGTCACATCTGTGGGGATGAACGGCTCTTCGAACGGCTGCGGAGCCGCGTTTTGCCGGGGATGATCACCCGGGAATCGCGAAACCTGATGCAGGAACTCACCGGCCTGGCCCGCTCGAGGCACGAAAAATACGGCCAGACGATTTTTCACCTCGAACCCAACATTAAGGACGGTCCCGGCGGATTAAGGGACTATCAAGTGGCGTGCTGGCTCGCGCAGATTGCGGAAATGAAGCAATCCCGCGAATGGAAAGATCCGACCGGTCTGCTGCCTCTTCCCCTTCGCTCGGACGCGGTAAATGCAATCAATTTCCTCGATTCCGTGCGATGTTTTCTCCACTACCGGCAAGGCCGCGACTTGAATGGCCTGACGTATGAAATGCAATCGGAAGCCGCGTCCAGGGGAATTGGGCTCCGCGGAGGGCGCGCGGCTTCGGCGAATGACTGGATGCGCATCTACTTCCGCCACGCGCGCGCCATCTACCGGCTGACGGTTCTTTTTGACGAAATTCCGCTCGCCAAATCCCTTTGGGCCCGCCTGGTGGGGGTCCGCAAGTTGCCGGATTCGACCCCTGAATTTTCCGTTGTGGATGGGCGTGTGTCCTTGCGCCCGATTGCTTCGGTCGAAGACCCCAGAGTGATGTTTCGCCTGTTTGACCTGATCGGCGCGCACAACGTCAAACTGACCGCCGAAACCGAAAACGCGGTCGAGGCGGCCCTCCCGAAAATTCGGAAGTGGCTCACCACGGTTCCGGATCTTTGGGAGCCTTTCCGCAAGATTCTTGTGATGCCTTACGCAGCCCCCTCGCTGCGCGCCATGCACCGGCTCGGCCTGCTGGACCTGCTGTTCCCTGAATTTCAGGCCATCGACTCGCTGGTGATTCGCGACTTTTACCACCGGTATACCGTGGACGAGCATTCCCTGGTCACGATCGAGAACTTGCATCGGCTTGTAAATGGCGGCAACGATGTCGATCGCAGGTTTCGCGACATTCTCTCCACGGTGGAACACCCGGAATTGCTCTACCTCTCCCTGCTCTTTCACGACGTCGGAAAAGGCATGCCCTTCGAAAGCCATGTGGAAGGCAGCCTGGAAGCGGTGAAAGGCGTCTTCGAGCGTCTGCACCTCGATTCCTTCGGCAGGGAAACGGTGAATTTTTTGATCGGCAATCATTTGCGCATGTCCTCGACGCTCATGCGGCGCGACATTTTTGATCCTGAGGCCGTGCACGATTTTGCGCGATCGATGGGAACGATCGAGCACCTCAAGATGCTCACGTCTGTTCACCTATGCGGATATCAAGGCCGTGAACCCCGAGGCGCTCACGCCCTGGAAGGCCGAAATGTTGTGGCAACTCTACGCCGCGACGGAGAATTACCTGAATCGTTCCGTTGACGACCAGCGGCTGTACGTGGCTGGCGCCGATGTCCAGCAACTCGAGCGCCTGGTTCCCGGCGGAGAAGACGCGGCTGAATCGGAACGATACCGCAATTTTCTCGATGGCTTTCCGAAGCGGTACCTGCTGACGCACTCTCCGGCGGAAGTGTCCGCTCATTACCGGATGTACCGGCGCCTGGGACATTCCGTGGCGGAAATCAGCGTTACCAAGCGGGATGAATACTATGAACTGGTCCTGGTAACGACCGACCGGCCGTTTCTATTCGCGAAAATTGCGGGAACGATTTCCTCGTGGGGCATGAACATCCTGAAAGCGGACGCCTGCGCGAACAAGAACGGAATTGTGCTGGACATTTTGCGTTTTTCCGACCGCTTTCACACGCTCGATCACAATCCCACGGAAGTGACCCGGCTGAAGCAACAACTGGTCGCCGCGGTCTCCGGGGAACTCGACGTCGCCGATCTGATGAGAAGGAAATTCCAGCCCGAAAAACAGCCTCCCAAAGTCCGCGTCGAAACGCGAATGCATCTCGACAACGAATGCTCCTCCCACAGCACGGTGGTGGAAATTGTCGCGCTCGATCGTCCGGGTCTCTTGTATGACATCAGCTCGACGTTTGCCGAGCTGGGCTTGAATATCGACGTGGGCCTGATTGACACCGAGGGCGGCACCGCCACCGACGTCTTTTACATTACCCGGCAAGGCGCCAAGCTTTCTCCCGACCAGCAGCGCGAATTGCAGCGCGAGCTTCAGGGAAGGCTACAAATCGCTCGCGGTTGATGGAAGCTGTTCGTAGGTTCCCACCGGTCGGTGTTCTCAACCGGTACAGCGGAGGCCGAAGATGATCAAGAAAGTGAAGGACGGCTACAAGGTAGTTTCCAGCAAGGGCAAGAATTTGGGCGGTCGCTACAAGACTCTCGAGGAAGCGAAAGAGCGCCTCCGCCAGGTAGAATTTTTTAAGCATCGCAAGGCGTGACGGCGGCGGGACGAAGCAGATGGCGCGAAGGTTGCCGTGGGCTCTGAACTTTGGGTGCCCCGTCCTTCGGTGTTGGAAGGGCGGGGCCTTTCTCAGAGTTACTATTTATGTGATTCATCCTGGAGGTGGCGCTGTCCGTAGCAGCGTTTCAATCCCGTTCCCGTAGACTTGGGAATCCAAACCAAGAACCCCGCCCTTGAAAAGCGTCAAGGACTGATTGGATAAGAACGAAGGCTCCGAATACGATCCGAGTAAGCTTGGGTTGGAGGACCAAAGCTCGGAAGGAAAAGGAGCCTTCGATGATGCTTATTGGATGTGATTTTCACCCCAGTTGGCAACAAGTTTGTTGGGTCGATACCGAGACGGGAGAGACCGAGGAACACAAGCTAGTCCACGCGCCGGGAGAAGCGGAGAAGTTCTACCGGCAGTTTCCGGCGCCGGCGCTGATCGGCATGGAGGCCACGGGGAATTGCCAGTGGTTCGTGGAGATGCTGGCGGCGCTCGGGCATGAAGTGTGGATCGGAGACGCCGCGAAGATCCGCGCTAGCGAGGTGCGACAACAGAAGCATGATCGGCGCGATGCCGCGCTGTTGTTGCGCTTATTGACGGAAGGGCGGTTTCCTCGCATCTGGACGCCATCGAGCGAGCAGAAGGATTTGCGGCAGTTGCTGATTCACCGCTACAAGCTGGTGCGGCTGCGGGCGCAAGCCAAGAATGGATTGCAACACCTGGCGATGAATCGGGGCCTGCAGAAGAAAAATCGTCTGTGGAGTAAAAAAGGGCAGAAGCTTTTACGCGAGCTTTGCTTACCGCACTGGGCCAGCCGCCGGCGAGAAGACCTGTTGAGCGTACTGGCGATGCTGGACCAGCAGATTGAGTCGTTGGACCTGGCGGTGAAGCAAGCGGCGGAACAAAATGAAAACGCCAAGCTGCTGATGACTCAACCGGGAGTCGGGCCGGTGACTTCCCTCGCTTTCGTGCTGACGATGGGAGATGTTTCCCGTTTTCCGCGCGGCAAGCAAGTCGCCAGTTATCTAGGGCTCATTCCGAGGGAGTACAGTTCGGGCGGACATCAGAGGTTGGGATCGATCAGCAAGCAAGGCAACCGGTTTATGAGAATGCTGTTGGTCGAAGCAGCGCAAGTTGCGGTACGTTGCGATCCACAGTTTCGATCGGAGTATTTGCATCGCTGCCACGAGAAGCCGAAAGGTGTAGCCAAGGTGGCGGCAGCACGGAAGTTGGCCATACGACTCTACTGGATGCTGCGCACGCAAAAACGGTATCCGGAGATCGTTCATGTCGAGAGCAGCTCGCGGGTGCCCCTGGTCGTCCGCCACGGCGGATAGACCGAAGGATTGATTGGGCGCTCTCGTCCCGATCGAGATCGGGATTCGCATTGAAGAATCATGGCCGATGCTTTGGCCGTATCGATGGTTGGTGGAACGATCTGTTTCACCGAGAAATGATTCACCGTGAGACTTCCAGAGTTTTGGTCCTCCACCTTCTCTGGCAACGGCGCGGTGCTCAAACCACCGCCCAGAAAAAGTGTGCCTTGACAACGCCTTCGTTCTTATCGAGGGGCACCCAAACCCCAATTCCGTAACCCCCGTCAATTTATAGCAGTGGTATTATCTGGCCATGAAGCGGTGTCATAAAGAAGCGGAAGGCCGGGCCACCCGCCCAAACCCTCTTCCGGATTCGAACGCCGGTGAGGAGTTGGCGTAATGACACGGCTTCCTCATGGTGATCGGCTTGCGTTTTCGGATCGTCATTATACTGCGATCAAATACAGTGTGATCTCGCGGACCGCCTGAATCCGTCCAGGGATATCAGGTCGGAGGAAGTCTGGACCATAGCGAGAATCGGACAGATGTGAAACTGATGGAAGCGAACGGGCTACGTCGGGATCGCCCAAACGCAGCGCCGCTTCCGCAAGACTTTTAAGTCATCCTTCGACATGGCCGGATTCCCAATATGCGACGCAATTCACAGCTTGTCTCACCAAAGACCGATAATGGCCGATTTTTGCGCTATCTCATATCCCGCATCGAGGATCGGTTCGAAGTAGACCTTGCATATTCCCCGCCACTCTTCCACTCGGTACCTATAAAACAGCGACATTGCTTCCTGCCTCGCTACTGGATATACAGTTTCCTAAATTAGGATCGTTTGCTGCCCATAGCATGGCTAAAGCCTGCACGATTAAGAGAGAACGAAGGGACATCGGTCAGGAAAATGGCGGATCCCATCACATGCCTATCGGAGGCTATTGATGGGCACCGCCATCCGCTATGTCTTAGAGCGGAGATTAGCAACCAAACCACAGACCCGGCCGTCCATTCATGGGAAACGCAGACGCCAACGATAGCCAAACTCCTAACCTTGCATTAAGCGGCACGACGGATAGCGCATCTTGTGAAGATGTTTTGGCATTTCGCGTAAGCGCAGATTCTACCGGTTGCATCAAAGTCTTCTGGCTTTCCAAGAATCGCGATCGATTCAATCTGAGCTGATTAGACCCGGTGCTAGAATTGCACCTGTGGAGGCGCCTGGAAATGATGCAAGAAAGTAAAAGACGGATATAAATAGTTTCCACCAAGGGAAAGAATTTGGGCGGTCCCTACAACGATTCTTGAGGAAGTAAAAAAACGCCTCCGCCAGGTGAAACTTTTTAAGCATCGCAAGCCAGCATGAACCTCGCGACCTTGCGATTGGCACTGCACTGACGGTATCTTAGTTAAGACGAACATCAGGCGAAGCCCTGTGACGAATTCATTAGGTGCAGAGGCGTATTCGTGATACCGTTCAATTGCGTTTGTTGCTCTTGTAACACCTTTAGATTCGATTAAAGGGGCTGCAGGTAACACATCTGCTGCCCTTTTTTTGTTGTACGGCTGGAGGCGGTCGAGAAGCACCAAATAGCTCAAAAAAGAAGTAGAAAAGGAAATACAGTGAAAGAACAAGGAACAGTAAAGTGGTTCAATGCCAGCAAGGGATTCGGATTCATCCAGCGCCAGTCCGGCGAGGACATCTTCGTCCATTTCTCCGCGATTCAAGCGGAGGGATATAAGTCGCTGAACGAAGGCCAAGCGGTTGAGTTCGAAGTGACCTCCGGCCCCAAGGGCCTGCAGGCAGCGAACGTCACCAGCCTGTAATGAATCGGGGCGATACGGCGACCGCCGTGTCGCCCCATTTTTTTGTCTTCGTCAGAAGGAGGCAGTATCTTGAAAGCCCTCGCGGAAGGTCTTTATATCAAGCATTTTCAATATGGCCTGGGAGTCGTCACCGACTCGGATGCCGAGCGCACGTCGATTGATTTTGACCTGCACGGCCTGAAGAAATTTGTCACCAGCATCATGATCGTCGAGCCCGCCGAAGGAACCCCTCCCAAGCGTTCCCGCGCCAAGCGCAAAAAGAAGGCTTTGGTCCGCCGTTCTCACGTCCGCTCCCATCGCCGCCGAAACCAAGACCCCGGCTGCTCGATGAGCGATCATCTCATCGTCCAGTTTGTCGGATATGAGGTCTTGCCCCTGGTGCGCGAATACAAGTTCAGCGTCCGGGAGTCCAAAAACGATGCCCGCGAATTCACGCTGACCATCGCCAACGCTTCGTTCGACTGCCGGCGCGCCCGGTTCCAGGACGCGCCCGACATTTGTTCGCTCCGGCTTCACCGGGAACTCGCGGCGGAGGCAAATCACCCGGCCAACACGCATTTTGAAATTACCGACGAAGAGCTGGACGACTATCGCGGCCGGCACACGCCCAAATCCTCCGCAAGCCCTTACAAGAAAAAAGTCACCGAAGAGTATTAATCCGGCCCCACGAGGCAAATTGAGGGCGGCGCTCCAAATTGGCATGCGCGCGTTCTTTCGTGGCCTGAGTTGTGGAAATTCCCTTCAGCGGCGGCCAGTCAGACGGTCCAGCAAGGACACACGGGAGGCAGAGCGAGGGGCGGCGGAGTCTATGCGGTTGAGGCGTTCGCGAGCCTCGCGGTGGTCCATGTCGAGTTCCAGCACGCGAACGTAGTGGCGCCGCGCCCGCCCGGGCATCTTCATCTGCTCCAGCATCTGCGCATACTGGAGATGCGCGGCAATATACGTGGGATCGAGTTCGATGGCTTTTTCAAATTGTTCGACAGCCTCGCGCCGATACTCAGGGATGGCGGCCAGGCTGTGGCCCAGCATTGCCCGGTATCGGGAAGAGCGCGGGTCGGCCTCAATCGCGCGCCGCAACCAGAGAATGGACCCGGCATAATTCTTCACGGCCAGGCACTCCTCGGATTTCTCCTGACATTCACGCGCGAACTGTTGAAGATCCGAAAATTCCTCCCGAAGCAGGGCGGCCTTCGCGGGAATCATACTGCTTTTTCGATTCGTCGCCTGAGAGCGTTTTATAGGCCGTCGTCAGCGAGTCCATTAAGAGCAAAAGGCGCGGTGTCCACTCCGGGTGATCCATATGGTGATCCGGGTGGAATCGCGAGGCGAGATGGTAGAACTGGTGCTTCACTTCGGAGGTGGAAGCGTCAGCCGGGACGCCAAGGAGTTGGTAGAAATCTTCGTCATGGGCGAACTGCAGCAGGCGTTCGACCTCGGTCAACAGCGAAATTGAATCCTTTTTCGCTCCGGAGGGCGAAAAGGCGGTCCAATCCTCAGGGGGCTCCCCGATTTGCCAGATATTTTTCGGGGTGTCGAACTCGACGCCGACCTGATACATCCCTCCCAGGCGGCGGGACTTCCGAATCCAGGTTACGCGCGCCGGGAAGTGCTGAGGCGTGGAATCCTTTCCTGTGCCGACTTGCACATCGATTCTGGTTTTCTTCCGGACAGGGAAGCGCGAGAAGTACTGGCATCCGTGGCAATTAACGGATAGTGTCGCGGTCTCTTCGAGCACAGTCTTGGAGCGGCCTTCGCTCCACGTAATTACCACCGGAACCGACTGGACGACCCGCGTGCTTCGTCGTCTAGCTCCGGAGGCCGCGATGGGAGGAGTTTGTTCTTTCACCGTCCGAGCACTCGCCGGAACGCCAAACTCGCCCGGTTCCGCAACCTTTCGCCCCTGCCTGGGCCCGGAGTGCGGGCATGCAGCGTGGGCGAAGGCAACCGAATCGGGGGCCGGGCGCTCCAGATCTGGAACTGCAGTGGCAGTATACGGTGAACCTCGAGACGAAGAAAGTCCGTTTTGGGAATCGCGTGTTGTTAGTTGATCGAATCGATATATGTTTCAGAAAATAAGAGAGTTGTTTACCCCGTGATAGAGAAAAATCCCTGGGAATTTGCCATCACTAGGCAAACAGCGCGCCTGAACCCGCGTAACAGCCTTGGGGTTGACGGGACCACTTTGCCAGCAAGATTACATTGCCGGTGACTGGGGAAACATGAATGTAATAAGTGTTCTTCCCATCCTCGAGTTCGTAAAAGTGATCGCGGTTGGGGTCAGGCTGAGCTTGACCCCCCAACGTTAGTAAGTTCCGGAGACCATCCACGGCATGGTCCGCATACGCCCTTGGATTTTCGATTTTTGATCCTTCTCTCATTTGCAGCAGCATACCTCAATCCCTTTCTTCCCAAGCCCGACGATCTCAACATCGGTCGAACTACGCCATATGATGACCGCTTAAAGAAATAGCCCGATCAAGAGTGCGTTAAAAGACGTCGAAGTTTCCACGGCTGCACCCCCCGCATTGTTAGAGCGGTCCCAGAAACCTGCAATCCTCCTTGAATCATTAGACGCGGTGGGGCATGCGAGGAGAATTCCAAATTTTGGATGATGTTCATTTGCAAAACGGTAATCTTCCAGTCCATATTCCCGGCCCTGTATTGAAAGGAACAATTGTGCAATTACCTGCGAGGTTGGCTCATAGATTGTTAATGAGGCTTTCTTTGATTGCCTGCGGTGTATTACACGAATCGGTACTTGCGCGCCTTCGTCCTGATTGAGATATTCAACCACTATGCCAAAAGCTAAAACTGCACGTAAGCGTACGAAGTTCGGAAAAGACAAGCGGCGCAAGCACAAGCACTGGCAGGTTACCGTCTTCTACAAAGACGGCGAGCGGTTCGCCCGCGTTTACACGGCCCGTGAGAAGGCGATGAAGTTTGCTGAGAGGCAGCGAAAGTCGCCGGTCGTCAAGACCGCGCGAGTACTGCAGGTCGGGTAACCCCGCGAGTTCGGGCGTGGATTTCCGCGCCCAATCATCCGAAACCCTGAAATTGGAATCGCAGCCTGGGCGCATTTTCCCGGCCTTTTCGGGACCTTGTCGCCGCAGGGCGGTCGTGCTAGAGTTTTCTTGTTTCGGGCGGTCATAGTATAGGGGTAGTACGGGACCTTGCCAAGGTCCAGGCACGGGTTCGAATCCCGTTGACCGCTCCAATCCTTCGCGATCCGGTCCATCTAATTTTCATGCTGGCATATCTGTGTGGTCCGATTGAATTCGCGGCCGACGGCGGGAAGATGTGGCGCCGCAAAGTCACCCCGTTTCTGCACAATGAGCTGGGCCATCGCGTCTACGATCCCGCCGAGGATGAAAAGAAAAGCCTGACCGACGAAGAGGCCGCGCACTTCAGGGAGTGGAAGCTGGCTGACGTGGAGCGCTTCCGCCGGGTCGTCCGCAAGATCATCCATTACGATCTCGACATCATCGAGAACAAGGCCGACTACGTCATCTGCTATTTGAGCGGGGACGCGGCGGCCACAACGAGTGGCGGGACTTCCTCCGAGCTGACTTTCGCGTACCGCCGGGGGATTCCGGTTTACCTGGTCACGGATTCTTCTCTCGATCAGGTGAGCGGGTGGATGCTGGCCTGCGCCGATCGAGTGTTTTCCAATGTCGATGAACTGAAGAAATTCCTGCTCGACCGCTACGGCAAGGAAAAACAGGCGCCACTCTGGCGGGTGTAAAATGCGGGAAGCCATGCTACACGGATGATTGCCGGAAATTTTCACAAGGCGTTGCGTGAGCCAGTGCCCGGAGGTGAAAGCATCGTGGACATCGTAAAAGGGAATATGGGTTGGATCGAAGTGATTGTCGGGCCCATGTTTTCGGGCAAGAGCGAAGAGCTTATCCGCCGTTTGAAACGCGCCGAGATCGCCCGGCAGCGCGTCCAGATCTTCAAGCCGGTGATTGACCAGCGCTACGCCCACACGGACATCGTGTCGCACTCCGGTTTCGAGCTCCCTTCCGAGGTGGTCCGGAACGCGAGCGAGATCTTCGAGAAGGTCCAGGCGCGGACCGAAGTGATTGGAATTGATGAGGGCCAGTTCCTGGGCGACGCACTTATCGATGTTTGCATGCGATTGGCCGATGCCGGCAAGCGCGTGATCGTCACCGGACTCGACACGGATTATCTGGGCCGCCCCTTTGATCCGATGCCGCGGCTGCTTGCCGTCGCTGAGGAAATTACCAAGCTGCTGGCGATTTGCGTGCGATGCGGCAACCCGGCCAAACACACGCAGCGCCTGGTTGCTTCCGAAGACCTCATCGTCGTCGGCGCCGCCGGAATGTACGAACCCCGATGCCGCCGCTGCTTCGAACCTCAGCTCGCGCACGAGAAAGTCTCGGCGGAAAAGAACTCGGCGTCAGATAGGTCGGCGGGGAAGACAAAAACCGCGACTGCAACGGGCTAGACCAGGCGCGCGCGAATTCCCGCCGCGAGCCCCCGAAACTCTTCGCATCCCAGGATCGCAAGCGGGGGTACAGGGCCCGGCAATTCCGCCTTTCCGCAGACGCGTTCGATTCGAGCGAGCGAAGCGCTCCACTCCGTCTCCTCAAAACGTCCATCACCAAACGCTTTCCTGACAGCTTCAATGGCTGGTGCGGCCGCTGACCAATCGTGGCAGAGCATTGCAATATCCGTGCCCGCGCGAAACGTTCGCACGGCAGCTTCGCCCGGCCCGTATTTCGAGGCGATGGCTCCCATGCCCAAATCGTCCGCCAGAATCACGCCGCCAAATCGCATGCGCCGCCGCAAGATGTCGTTCAGCAGGATGCGGGAAAGCGACGCAGGATTTTCAGGATCAATTTGCGGCAGCAGGATGTGGGCGGTCATGATCAGCGGCACGCCCGCCGCGATCGCCGCGGCGAAGGGAACCAGTTCCACGGAGTTAAGGCGGTCCGTGGTGCCATTGAATACCGGCAAGTCGAGATGCGGGTCCACTTTGGCGTCGCCGTGGCCCGGAAAATGCTTCGCGCAGGAAAGCACGCGGCCCGCGCGCAATCCCCGGTCAAACGCGACGCCCATTTTCGCCACGCGCTGCGGGTCGGCCCCGAAGCTGCGGTCCTTGGTGACTGGAATCTCGGGATGGAGGTGGAGGTCCAGCATCGGCGCGAAATTGAGATTGCATCCCACTGCGCGAAGTTCCACCGCCATGGCCCGCGCCACTTGTTCGGTCAGTGCAGGATCGCCGACGCGGCCAAGTTCCGCCGCTGACGGCCACGCAGTGAAGGGTTCCCGCAACGCGAAGCGCGTGCCGCCCTCCTGGTCAATTCCAATCAGCACCGGGCGGCCCGCGGCGCGGCGGATTTGCGCCGTGAGGTCGCGAAGGCGTTCCACGCTGGCGAAGTTGCGCGGGTAAACGACCACGCCTGCAAGCCCCTCCGCCAGATAGTCCGCGAGTTCGGAGGAGACTGATTCGCCTTCAAAACCCAGCATGAACCGTGCGAGTACGGAATCACGCGCCTGCGTTTTGGTCTGGGCCTCGGTGTTCATCTGGTATGATTCGCGCGGTGTCGCGGAATCGGCGCGAAGGAAAAGGCTAGCGGGAGAAAAGGATCAAGTCAAAGTGAGAATCGAATCAAAGGCGCCAACGCGGATCGATCTGGCCGGAGGAACGCTGGACATCTGGCCCCTCTATTTGTTCCACGAGGGAGCCATGACGGTCAATTGCGCGATCACTCGTTACGCGTCCTGCGTCGTCGAGAAGGCTTCGCAAAAATCGCGCCGTATTGTCTTGGTCTCTCGCGATACCAGGCGCCACGAAGCATTCGCATCGTTCGACGCGCTCTACAAGGCGCGGCGCTATAAGCTGCCGCTGCTCGCGCAATTGATTCGAGTCTTCCGTCCGGCGGGCGGCTTCACCCTGACCACCGATTCCGAGGCTCCCGCGGGAGCCGGCATTGGCGGCTCCTCCGCCATGGCCGTGGCGATTTGCGCGGCGCTCGATCGCTTGACCGGAGCGGGACTGCGCCGCGAAGACTGGATTCATATCAGCCGCGACGTGGAAGCCATCGTCATTCGCGTGCCCACCGGCACGCAGGACCACTATCCTCCCGCATTCGGCGGGGCCGCGGCCATCGTCCTCGCGCCCGGAGGCGAGCGGCGCCAGGGCCTCGCTTGCGACCTCGATGAACTCGAAAAACGGCTCGTGCTGTGTTACACGGGAAAGCCCCGACAGTCCGGCATCAATAATTGGGAAGTCTTCATGAGGCACATCAACGGCGACCGCCGCGTGGCGCAAAACCTGGAAAAAATCGCGGTCGTCGCGCGCCAGGTCCGCGCCGCGCTTGAGCGCAGCCAGTGGAGCGAACTTGGGCGGCTCGTGCGCGAGGAGTGGGACTTCCGGCGCCGGAATCTTCGCACGATTTCCACGCCGGTGATCGATCGCATCATCTCTTCCGCGCGACGGCAAGGCGCGCTCGCAGGCAAGGTCTGCGGCGCGGGCGGCGGAGGTTGCCTTACATTGCTGATCGAGCCCGAAGCTCGCGCTCGCGTCGAACAAGCCGTCACTTCGGCTGGCGGAACTCTGCTGCCTCTGAAGATTGACCGGGAAGGCGTCCAGGTGCGGTCAGACTCTTAGAAACCGTAGAGCTTCGCGGGATTTTCCACCAGGATGGTTTTCCGCAGGGCGGCATCGGGAGCCCACGTGGGAAGCAGATTCAACACCCGGCCATCGTCAATCTGCTGCAGCGGGGAAATGTCGGTGACCTTGCGGCCGGGAACTTGCGTCGAGTCCGGGTGCGGCCAGTCACTCCCCCACAGGATACGCTGAGGATTCGCGGCGATCAGGGCCTTGGCAAGCGGCGCAACATCCGGGTAATCCGGGGCTTTGATGGAACTGCGGTAAGGCGCGGAAATTTTCACGTACGCTTTGCCTGTTCGCACGAGATTGAGCAGCGTGTCAAAGCCGGGCTGCTGGAATCCCAGCGGCCCTTGCGCTCCGCCAAAATGGTCGAAGACAATGGGCATCGGCGCGGCCATCACTTGGTCTTTGATTCCCTCGATGATGGAGAGCCTCGTATAGATCTGAATGTGCCATTTCGTTCGCGCCTTGATTCGGTCCACCGACGCCGCAAAGCGCCGGCGCGCCAGCGCGGGATCGCTCACGCCGGAGGTTTCAAGGTTGATCCGGATGCCGCGGATCCCGGCGCGATCCATCTCGTCGAGCGCCGTCTCCGGCGTCTTCTCATCAATGACGGCGACGCCGCGGGCCGATGGCCCGAGCTGCTTGATTCCGTCGAGAGTGCAGGCATTGTCGGCGCCGTACACGCTGGGGTTCACGATCACGACGCGTTCCGTATGGAGAGCGCGGTGCAACGCGCGCATCTCCTCAACGGAAGCCTGCTCCGGCGTGTAGGTGCGCGAGGCCGCAAACGGGAAGCGGCGCGGATCTCCGAACACATGGGTGTGGCAATCGCACGCGCCCGCGGGGACGTCGAAATGCACCGGCGTCGAGGGCTGCGAAGCTTTGGCGAAAATCGCGGTGTCGCCCCGAATCAAAGAAGCGGCTCCCGCCGCCGTCGCGCCAATCAGAACTTCACGCCGCGTTAACATCGGATCCTCCCTGGACAAAACAGCGCGATTTTGCGGATCGTTTCCGCGCGCGCCCGGAAAATAGCAGAGAACAAATCTCCCGTCCACATGAACGCAAGATCCTGAGGCATTGGTTTCGCGACCGGACAAAACGCACAGGGACCTGGAAAGTTTTTCCAGCCCGGTTTCACCCGGACTTCTCCCTGTAATTGGCGGAGGCCCGCGCCTATCTGTAAGGACTGCCCACAGTTACACGCGGAAGATTCTTTTGCCAGGTATGGAATCGTTCGTGCTCTCTTGATGGGCGGGGGACATGAGATAAATTTCTCCCGTGCGTGGGGGACAAGCAGGCTACTTCATAACGTTTATTCATCTGCGTCCTCGCCTGCTTGCAATCATGCCTGGCGGCCCGGATTTGACGGGCCGCCGGGATTTCGAGGTCACCTGCATGACTACACTGCGCGGTTCGGATACCGGCAGGAAGAACCGTTCCAGAGCGATTTTCAACCTCACTCCAATTTCATCCTCGCACTCCTCCTCGACTTCATCCTCTGCCTCTCCCGCGACTTCGTCTCAACGGCGACAATCGCCGACGGAATGACGAATCAGGGAACCTCATTCACCGGGCGGGGCGGGCTCCTTCGGGAGCTTTCCCCGCTACCTTCCTGAAATCATAGGGAGCGAAATTCCGGGGGGATTATACGTCTTCGTGGATGGTCTTCAGCCGGACGACTTCGAATTCCTTGATTCCCGCCGGCGTCTGGACTTTGACCTCATCGCCGACATTGCGCCCGAGCAAAGCCTTTCCGATCGGCGACGTCGTCGAGATCAATCCCTGGGCCGCATCGGCCTCTTCGGATGTCACCAGCTTGTATTCGATTTCCACCGATTTCTTTATGTCCAGCAGCCAGACGCGCGAGCCATAGCCGGCGCGGTCGGCGGGAATGTTCTTCAGATTCAGCATCCCGATATCGCCGAGGCGTTTTTTGAGCTGACCCAGGCGCGCCGAAACGTAACCCTGGCGCTCCTTGGCGTATTTGTATTCGGCGTTTTCAGAAAGGTCTCCGTGGGCGCGGGCCTTCATCAATTCCTTGGGCAGCTCGACGTTCATCTCATGTTCGAGCGTCGTGATCTCGTCCTGCAATTTTTTCTTAATACTTGAAAGTGGATCGCTCATGGTTCGTTTGCCGGTGCGTTCGATGGAATAGAATTTTCAAGCTCGGATTCGGAAATCCGTATCCGAAAAACATCCAATACGTGAATCGCGCCCTTATATCAAATCAAATATCTGGCGGAGAGGGAAACTTGATCGCAGGCTTCACGAAAGTCCCCGCGTGACAGGAGAAAGCACCCTGATCTCCTTTGCTGCCGCGAGGCTTCAATTCTCTCAGATGATGCGTTCGGAAGTCCAGCAGGCGCTGGATTCGGCGGAGTCCTAATTTGCAGAATGGCTGTTGTAGATTGCAGTTTAGGAGGTCGGGACTTTGCAGTTCCGACGCATGGCGTGGTCTCATCACGGGTTTTAACCCCTGGAGCTTCAGCGGCCACGCGGAAGATCAAAACCGTCTCAAAAGATGCGCCACACGCCCTTCACCCAGCGGTGACATGCGAGAGTCGTATCATGCGGACGCGGAGGACAGTCAACTGAAAAATCCTGAAGGATGCGCCACCTGCTCTGGTGCGATTTTTCTAGCGTTGAATTAGGCGCAGGGCTGCACGAATAGATTCGGGACCATGGCAGCGAATCGCTCTGCGTTCGCCAACGATCGGTAGCTGGAAGAAGGCCACACCGTGAAGGCTCATCTTCCAGTCGATTTCTCCAGTTGACGGCGCCCAGTATATATAAACCTGCCAAACCCCTCCACCACTTACCCCGCCGAACTTTCGAGGAACGTCGAGCGAGAGATCGATCTCGTAGTCAAGATAGTCGAATTCTCCTCGTGTGTGCCGTACCTCAGGCCCAAGGAACATTCCATTTATTTGCACGTCCGCAAAAGTCTCGGTAAATGTACCTAGCGCCGCAGGCGTGCCCATGAGAACGAGAGATTCAATAACCGCAGCGTTGATCTCGCGCTGAGCCGTTACGTTCCAAAAGGAGCGATATGCGCCGATTCGCCCAACGTCCGTAGCTGGAACGGATAGCAGAACGAGATCAGGCCCCCACTCGTTCCACCCCCGCGAGTTCGACAAGCCGAACGGCACAACATCGCAGCGATTGATCGCCGTGCAATGAACAGTATCCTCCCGCATGGTAATTCCGATTTGGTCTGCTGCCTTCAACACTTCCTCCCAAACGTGAAGCGCCGTCAGGATAAAATGCCTCCCAGCATTCACCACAAGAGTCCCGGTCCCGGCTAACTTCAACCGCTCTTGAGGGGCCCTGAATATCCCGAATAGAGCGACAGTGAAATCTCCGAGGTTGCGGACGATCCTTTCCCGAAGCCCTGACGTGTCGCTTCGGAGAGCGGTCTCAATTTCGCGCGGATCACGGGTTGCCATGCTTTTCCCCAGTTCGTTTTGGTGTCGATTGTGAGACTTGCCGGCAGGTTCTACAATCCCCACGATGCCGCGTGGCCCAACTGTCACTCTGTGTGACAGATGGGCCTCTTAATTCTAGTTTCTTGATCTGAGATTCCACTTCACATTTTATGCTTGCGACGCTGGCAACAACCTGACCAGCAAGACCGGCCGCAATGGAAACACGATCAACGATGTTTATGGCGCCCTGGTTTTCCCGGACTCAAGCAAAATCCCAAAATGCAGTTTGTGCGATTTCGGCGAGGCCATCCCCGTTGATTCGATCAAGTCGCGGACATCGGTTGTGCGGTGGGTGCGCCCGGTCCCACCCCGTCGATCCGTTCATCCACTATGGCGACGGCCCGGTCGGCCATATCGCCCGCCGATCCCATCGTCAGGGCGTGGCCTCCGCGAACCAGCGTGATGCTCCGCGCTCACAGCGTCTCCTTCGCGTACCGGCGCCACGAAATGGCCCAATTTTCCACCCATCCCACGAGGAAAAATAGAATGATTCCCATGATCGTCAGAACCGTCACCGTCGCGAACAGCCCGGCGGTTTCCCCGCGATTTTCGTACTCCAGCATCAGAAAGCCGAGCCCGCTCGCGGAACCAACCCATTCCCCGACGACCGCGCCGACAACGCTCAGCGCCATCGCCACACGCAAACCTGAAAAAATCCTCGGAAGCGCGGAGGGAAGCGAGGCCATGGTCATCACTTTCCAGGGATCCGCCCCGAAGGTCCGAAGCAGGCGGATAAGTTCAGGATTGACGGAGCTTAAGCCGTCCACGGTGTTCACTGCCACCGGAAAGAAGCTTATCAGCGCCACGGTCGCCGCCTTCGGAACGATCGTGAAACCAAACCAGAGCACGAGGATCGGCGCAACGACTGGGATAGGGACCATCTGCGTCGCCACCAGCCACGGATAGGCCGCCTCGCGGAACCACCGCCAGATTTGCATCAATACGCCGAGAGACAAGCCGATACTCACGCCGATCGCGAATCCAATGAGAAGCTCCGCCAGCGTCACGCCGCCGTTGGTGAGCATGATCCGTGCGTTTTCGACCAGGTATAGCGCAACGGCGCTCGGCGGAGGCAGCAGCAGCGGATCGATGCCTGCCACGCGAACATAGATCTCCCACGCGGCGATGATCCCCGCTCCCAGAAAGAGAGGCGGCCAGATTCCCGACTTCATTCCTCCCTCCTCAGGTTCTGCAAGAGGCGAGACTTGAGTTCGTTGAAATGTACCGACGTCACGACCTCTCCGTACTTCCGGGGCCTTGAAAGATCCACTTCGAGCGAGAGAATGATCCGGCCGGGACGCGGGCTCATCAAGTGAACCACGTCGGACAAGAACAGCGCCTCATCGATGTCATGCGTGACAAACACGATCGTGCAACGGTTCTCCTGCCAGTAATCGAGCAGCCAGGTTTGCATGGACGCCCGCGTAATCGCGTCGAGTTTTCCGAAAGGCTCGTCCAGCAGGTTGATTTTCCTTTCGCATAGAAACGTTCTGAGCATCGCCACCCTCTGCCGCATCCCGCCGGAAAGCTGGCCAGGGTAGGAATGTTCAAAGCCGGCAAGCCCGAAGCGTTCCATGTGTTCGCGGGCGCGCTTGCGCGCCTCTGCCCGGCTGCATCCGAGGCATTCGAGGCCGGCCGCCGCGTTGTCGGTCACCGTCCTCCATGGCATGAGCACGTCCTGCTGTGGCATGTAGCCGACGCGACCAAGGAGTTCGCCAGCTCCCAGCCCCGGAGCTTCAATGGAACCCGTGTCCGGCTTATCCAGGCCGCAAAATAAATTGAGCAGCGTGGATTTCCCGCAGGCGCTGGGCCCGACGATCGAAACGAACTTCCCATCCGGGATGTCGATATCCGTCCCATCGAGCGCGGTCACGGTTCGCGCGCCGTTGCGATATGTGCGGCTGACGCCGCGCGCCCTCATTGCCGTCGCTTCCGCCATCACGGTTTTACCCCTTCACTCCCGCGAATCGGCGGCAGGAATTCGTTGGTTGCGAATTTTGCGGGGTCCTCCTGAACGTCCAGAACTCCGATCTCCCTGATCCAGTCCAGATATTCTTTCAGCGCGTGGAGATTCAGCCACCCGAACTCGGGAGCGTCCGCGCGAAAGACCGGATTCAATGCGTCAAAATAGGGCCTCAGTCCTTGCGCGGTTTCTCCCTCCACGCGTGCGGCCATGTTTGCGCACGCGGTATCCGGGTTTGAAATTGCCTCATCGTAACCCCTGGCGACAGCCCGCAGGAACCCGCGCGCGGTATCCGGATTCCGCGACAGAAAATCCTCACGCGCAAACACGATCAGTTCCGGATAGGGTGGAGCCCCATAATCGTCTAAGCGCATTACGGTCGCCGGCTGATGCGCAGCGACTTGCACCCCTTCCTGAGACCAGAATCCGAACGCGGCGTCGACATTCCCGGCGACAATCTGCTGGGCGGTGTTAAACCCGACGTTGATCAGCTTGACCGAGGCGGGGTCGCCTCCATCTTTTTTTACCATTGAGCGCACGCCGGCGTCGTCGCTGAGGACCCCCGTGGTTCCCACGAGGCGGCCTGCCAGATCCCTCGGACGCTCAATCCCGGACTTCTTCAGCGCGATCAAGGCCCCAAGCGGGCGCTGTTCCACCGCCATGATAATCTTGAGCGGTTCCCCTTTTGCCCGCACGCTTATGAAATCCATCAGGGAAACCAGGCCAAACTCAGCCTGCCCCGCCGCCATCAGCCGAAGCGTGTCGGAAGACGAGGTTGGCGCGTCGATTCTCACGCTGAGGCCCTCGTCGTGAAAATAGCCGGCGGCCTGTGCCTGGTACAATCCGACGTGTATCGCGTTTGGCAGGTAATCGAGAATGACGCGTACTTGCCGCGACGAGCCGGGTGACGGCTCGGGGTTTTTGCCGTGGCAACCCGCCAGAATCAGAGCCGCCGCAAGCGCGAATTTTAGAGCCCGCATCATAGCTCACCGGCAGCTGTGCGATTTCGGATCCGCCTCGGCACCGCGCAGCCCGGCTGATCGGCCGTCGTTACCATGATCTTCGTGAAGATTTCCCTCCCGTCGCCACTGAATATTACCAGAAGGTTCGGCGAGCCCGTTGGCGCTCTCATCCGCGACCCCGTTCGCGCGAAATGCGAGGCCGCAACGGATTTCCCGGCGCGCGTAAGTCAGCGACAAGCGCCTCCTGATTGGAAATTTGCGGCTAGTTGTCCGCCGAGTTTGCCTAAAGAAAGTGAATCGAGTTGCTGGGGAAAAAAGTGTAATGGCGGAGAGGGGGGGATTCCATCCCACTGCCAATTAGAGTTTACTCGTTTTGCGTCCGTTTGCAGTGTGACTTGCTCGGAAGCCATTGCGCCGATTTGAAATAGAAGCCTGAAAGCCTTTGTGTGAGTTCGAGTTGCCAGAGGGTCACGCCGGGTCAAATCGGCGGAAAGTAGTAGCACGGAGTAGCATGCAAGTAAACTTGCAAAATGCTGCAAAAAGCCTTTACTTTTTGGCATTTTTGGAGTATCCTGGTAGAGTTACGTCAACGATTTCAAAGACGTGACAGGCGACTGATTCATCCTCAGTGATACGGCTGTTGCCAGCGAGAACCCGAAACCATCGGGACTCAGGTAGTGCACGACAGGCTACTTACCACGTGGAAGACCCCGCATAAGCGGTGACCTCAAGTGGATGGACATCGAAAAAAGGTGTCTGTCCATGAAACCGCAAACCACAAAGAAAATTGTTTCGATTGATCCGACCCAAAAGGGTCTAAGCGTGCCCCAGTGCGCCCTTTATACGGGATTGTCACACTGGCAAGTCCGCATGGCAATCTGGCAGGCGAAGTTACCCGCCAAGCGTGTCGGCAAGTCTCTCGTGATTTTGCGGAGTGACGCCGATGCATTCCTCGAAAATCTTCCGACCGTCAATGCAAACAATTCCGCTTGGCTCGCCCGTCGCACGTCCGAGTTCCGCTCGTGAAGCCCCGAAAACAAGACTTTTCATTCCTTAGTTAAGATGACGGGGGTATGTATGTGATGCCTTCCGTCTAAGGAGCCAGCAATGACGATGCACTTGGGTTTGATTCATAAGCCGCTAGTGAGAACGGATGTCTTTCTCAGCGAGTTCCATCGTGATTCTCTGCGGCAGTTGGCGAAGGAGCGGGACATCACGTCCGCTGAATTGCTGCGGCGCATTCTAGACCGAGCGATTCGGCGCATGTTGGCTTCGGAGAAGTAACAGATTGTAATTGACGATGTCGGCGGGCAGGCGGACACGAGAAGGATTTGTCATGTCCGCAACGACGATTAAGAAATGCAAGCCGATGTCTGATGAAGACATCAGGGAGTATCTGTTAAACAACGGTCAATGGCTTGAAGGATGGATATCGCAGAAGGTCATTGATGATGTCCGCAAACATTTAAAAGCACCAAAGAAATAGAAGCACAAAGCGGCGACTCACCAAGTTTGAGCCCGAACAAATGACTCCACCAGCAATGACTGTGGGTTAAAGGAAACACCATGAACACCACTGCAGCACGTAACGGTCAGGCACCGCCCAGCACGAAGCCTTCATATGATTTGCAGGCATTAAAAAAACAGGTTGGAGTCACTCCGTTCTCGCAACGGCTCCATCTCAGTTCCGATGGCTTCTGTCCATGCCCGTTTCACAACGGTGATGGGGATAAGAGTTTTCACGTCGTCCAAAAGGAAGATGGCTCCGTTGTCGGCACTTGCTTCTCGGACTGCGGAAAAACTTTCGATGCGATTTCTTTCCTCCAAAAATTTGACGACGTTCAGGCGGGTGAAGCCATTCGTAAACTCGTAGCCATGGTCAGTGAGCATGGCGACACCCCGTCAACAATTCTGCACAAGCCAAAGCCAGCGGTACCGATGACTGCCGCATTCTGGACGAAGTCGGGTCGTGCAGTCACCGATGCCGATGTTGCCAAGTTATCTGCCAGTCGTCCGAACAGCAAGACTCCTTCTGCCGCAACGCTCAACCAGTTAGGCTTCAAAATGGGCGAGAAATTCGGACAGGTTTTTATCACCGCTCCGTATCGTCTAGGCGACACCTTTTACACCATCAAGGCGCGCAGCATCGTCACGAAAGAATTCATTCAAGAGAACGCAGTCTCGCAGAAGGGACTCTTTAATATCGACGCCGTGACTGCAGGGTGTGATGTCTACGTGGTGGAAAGCGAGTTGGACGCGGCAGTGCTCCACGAACATGGTTTCACCGCTGTATCTGTCATCAACGCCAAGCAAAAGCAACTTGAGCCCGAAGTCCTGAAGAAACTCTCGACAGCACATCGGATTTTTCTTGTTGGCGACCAAGACGCGGCGGGGCAAATTTGCATCGACAACCTTGCTCAGTTACTGCCAGCGGAGAAAATCTACCGCATGGTGTTGCCAGATGTGAAGGATGTCGGCGAACTGGCGGTAGAGTTCAAGAAGGGTGAGACCGTTCTTGACGACTTCAAGACCCAGTGGGATGCCTTGGTCAAGGATGCGCTGGCGTCGTGGGTGACTCACCACATCCCATTTGCTTCTGCAATCGCAGCCACGCCGATGGATTGGACAGTTGAAAAGATGCTGCCATACGGCGGGCTCCTACTTTTCTCGGGCAAATACGGTGCTTATAAATCGCTTTGGGCGCTGTTCATGGCAGCAGGAATCGAAGCAGGCACTTCCGTCTTCGGTCGTAAGGTACTCCGAAAGATTCCTGTGCTGTACGTTGACCGCGAGAACCACCAGCAGACGGTGGGCGAACGCCGTACTGGCATCCGTCTACCAGAAAACGCGGTGCGATATTGGGGCGACTGGCTAGAAGGTCAGGAAACGCCAAATCTAGATGACCCGAGACTTGCTGAATTTGCCATCAGGGAAAAAGGCGTGATTATCTTCGATTCCCTGACCGATTGGCTCAACGGTGCCAACGAAAACGACCCGTCAGCCATGACCGACATCATGCGTCAATTTCGACGGCTGGCGCGTATGGGTGCGGGCGTAATCCTGCTGCACCATGCCGACAAGTATCGTTCAGGTTATCGGGGCACAACGGCAATTCCTGCAGGCGCGGACATGGCGATGAAGGCTCAGAAAACCGAAGACGGAGTGCTCCAAATTCGTGAAGAGAAATTCAGAATGTGCTCATCATGGGAAATGGACGTGAAGTTTAATTTTGAAGGGCAATACACTTATCGGGTGCTCCGCGACGAGAGTCAAGACTCAAGGAAGAATACGGAGTCTACCGCCGATATAAACCAAGTGCGTGATGAGTTGGCAAAATTCCATGAGAAGAACAAAGGGGCGGGTATGCCCCAGACTCAACTTGTGAAAGCCATCCAAGCCTATGGAGTCCCCAGAACCAAAGCCCAAGAGATGGTGGCGGCGGGCGTCCGCTCCAAGCAATGGACGTTTGACGGCGGCACACGAAACTCTCTGTTGTACTACCTGATTGGCTGGAAACCTGAGTCAGAACAGGAGATATTTTAGATGTCAAAATGACCTTCCCGAACGACGGGAAACTGGCACCTTGCTGGGAAGGTCAGATTTGGCGGGAAACTGGCACTTGACGGGAAGGTCAAAGTCCTTTGTTCAGTAGAAGTTTCCCGTTTCCCGAACATGCCGTTTTCAATTTCGGGATGCTCACCTTCCCAGTTTCCCACACACTAAGTGTGGAAACGGGAAGGAGCCAGATTCGGCAAACAGAAAACAGACCTTTATTTTCCCCAGCATAGGACTCCAACTGGCGGGTGCCGCCAAGCGGCAAAGGAGCAACACCATGTCAGAAGAAATAAAGAAGTCAGAACCAATCACCAAGCCAGCACCGCCAACATTGGCGTCTGCACTCGCTGGACTCAGCACGTCAGCGAAGCCTGCGCCCGCCGAAACGGTAATCGCCGAGACTCTCGCCGAAATTGTTCAACCCGCCGAAGCAAAAGCAGAATCTCAACCTGTGCCAGTTGCATCCTTGCCCGCAGATGATGTTGTGAACGGTGAGACTGAAAAAGAATGGAACGAGCGAGTCCGCCGAGAAGCGGGGCTCTCCAATGTCAAATCGTCGGCGGATGTGCTCGCAACGCAGCCAGTCACACAAACATCAGCCGTGCCGCAATTTGAAACCGAGCGGCAGTGGTCCGAGAGAATGCGGCGATTGGCAGAGGCAAAACTATTGGACGGCAAACCAGCGGTATCGACGCCCGATTTGCACCCGCCAACGCCGCCTGAACCTGAGACGCTGGAAGAATTCAAATCGAAGTTGGCAGACCATCGGCAAGTGAATCCATCTGCATTCATTGTGCGATAGGTGCCACCATGTTCATCTGGAAGAAAATCAGACTTCTGTTCAAGCCGAAGCCTGTTAAGCGGCAGACACGGAATCGTACCGTCAAAGTCATTGCCGCCGAAGCGCAAGCGGCATTTGATTTGAACGAAGCCTTGCGTCTCCGTGCGGCAGGACGGACGCCTATCGGCATCGCCATTGAATGCAAGTGTAATCTGGCAACCGTTACGGCGGCATTCGCTGCGCATGATGCAGCCAAACAGCAGGCAGCCGACATTCAAGCGGCAGAGCGGCGGGTAAAGGAAGCACAACGCAAGTCTGCCGAAGAATCCGCCGAACGTGAGCGTCAACGGCAGGAACGGCAAGCCGCTGTAATTGTGTCCGCCGTCCCGCAGGAGACAGTTATCCCGCCAGCACCCGCACCGATTCCGACCGACATAGACTGGATGGAGGAAGAACGCACAGACCTGCCAGTTCGTGACGGCGCACGGATTCAGTTTTTAATTCCCCGTGAGCAAGCGGAGTCCATCCGCCGGGGACTGGACGCCATGGCATTAACCCTGCGCCGGATTGACAACGACAAGATTCGTGAAAAACACTATCGGGTCATGCAGTCGCACATCAAGCCCATCCGTCCCGAGCGCGCGCAGCCGCCTGTGATTCACATCAGGGACTAGGGGTCGGCATATTCCGTTTGCTGGGTCGCACGTTCTCTACCGACCCGCTACATGGTTTGTCCTTCATTGCCCGCCCGTACAGGATTACGCCTTCGTCCAGAGAGACATGGACACCCCCCGCTGGTCACCAGACGTGCAGAGAGACGATTTAAGCCTTCAAGGGTATGAAACTATCAGAATTAGCAATTGGCATGCTGGTGACCCCCTAGCGTTCGCTGACGACGCATTGGAGACGGCTGCACACATCGTCGGCTCCCGCTGGCGATATCGAATAGCGCGTTTGGCACTCCAGATGGGCACCTGTGCCATTCCTTCTTGCCTGTGTTCCAAAGCAACGGCGGGGGGGCTTGTCATTAGGCACGTACAAGCATGGGTCTCATGATGAGACACAGGTACAGCCGAAGGCACAAGCACGTTCAATCTTGTCCGATACTCCAGATGGCACAAGTACGGATGTACGGGCAGAGCCAGATTGCAGAATGCCATGGCATGGGCTGGGTGATGCGTTCGCTTCGGCAGCGGCAGCGAGCGAGTGTCGGCGATCTGAGCGACTCAGGAGCCTGCAACGGGGGGCGACTGGGGAGCGATGGATTGGACGGCATGATTCGTGACGGTCGGCAGTGCTGATTTGTTGGTATGAGGCAGTCTGTGAAGCGACATGATGGTGATTGATGGCGGTCACTGCGGGATAGGCGTTGTCAGACGAAAGAGCCTCAGACTCTATTTTTCTGCTCAAATTTCGGAAAAACGGCGCAATTTCGCTACATTTGCTGTTAAAGCCTGCATAATCAGCATAATCGGGCGGTTGAGCCGCACCTTAATCACCTCATAACTCTACCTACACCGCACCCTACAGCAAACAATCGGAAAACAATCAGGAAAGCATTGGTATCGGCGGGTAACGGTCGGCTACGCAGGACGGCTGGCGGTGTCTCACGGTCGCGGCGGGGTGATTTCTATCCCTGAAAGTAATGATGCATATTTTGGACTGAAAACATCTCTGGCTCTTTCAACGGGTTGGAACCGTCAAAAGAGCCAGAATGCAACAATACAGGGCCTTTGTTGCCTACTAGAAGACCTGATTGAAGGCTTTGGCAGACGCAGCCGAGGCGTCCGCGTCCGAAGGGTTGACATAAGCCAGCGTCGAGTCAAACGAACGGTGTCCGAGGTGCTGACGAATCATGAAGGCATTCGCGCCCTGTTGAACCATCAAAAAGGCACACGTATGTTTCAGCACGTGAGGATGTTGCAGCGTCTCACCGAGACCCGCCTTTTGAGCAATCGCCTTGAAGAGTTTGTAGACTGTGACGCGGTTGAGCCGTGTGGACTTCTGCGAGTTGAACACGAAGTTATCGGCGTCGGGCTCCCGCACATCAAGCCAAGCCTTGAGCGCAGCCGCTTCGTTGAACAACGCATTGCCTTTGACGCGCAACAACGACTGTGTGGAATCCAGCGAACCTTTCAGGCGGGCAATGTGAACCTGCTCGTTTTTGAAATTGATGTCGCTAAGTCGCAGATTAGCAATCTCTTGTGCTCTTGCGCCGTGAGCGACTGCAAAGAGGAACATGGCGTGTTCTCTCGCGCCGTATTCTTTTGCTGCCTGCAGGAACCGCTCCAGTTGCTCGTTGGAAAGGTAAGAGATGCGGCTGCGGACTTGCTTCGCACGCTGCTTTGGCATCCTGACCACGTTCTTGAGAATTGATGGTGTCATTGGACTTGTCTCCATCAATGCAATGATAGTAAGTAATGTTGCATAGAGTCAATGGTACTTTCGTTTCAAAGTTCGCTCTAATCCTGCACCCAGCACCCGCCCGTCAACGGGCAGCGGTTCCCCGAGGTGCAATTCGTTTTCGAGCGCGGCGGATGCGCAACTCATCTCAAAACTTCGGCGGTCAAAAGGGCTTACCTCCCCTAGCCTTGTCGAAATTCAGATTTGAACGCCCCAGCGGTACTTGCCAGCGCGCGGTGCTTGATTCATCACCCGGATATCGTCTCTCATACCCTTCGCGCGGGTATGGCATCCCTCTGCAGGCAGCGGGACACCCGACCGCACCATCCCTGCAGCGTTCTACCCTGTGCAGACGGAACCCCAAGGCGGTCGCCAGCGGGTCTATCCATGTCCGCTGTCATGAAGCGTGTCTCGGTCGGATAATCAATTTAAAAGTTACAGTTTTAGACTACGGACGCCATAAGTAGAAGGGCTTGGCGGCGACTTTCACACGTCTCACTCACGTGCATCCTTGACGCTGTCGAGCCCTGATTTTGACGTTGACGGCAGTGCTGACGACGCACACCGAATCAGCCGTTGGCGGGCAGGCGTGCAGGTTACCCCATACCCTGTGCGCTCGCCGCCGACGAGAACCACATTTTATGGCAAACGAACTCCAATCCGAACGCAACCACGCCCGCATCGCCGAACTGCGTGAGACTCCCGAGTTTCAAGCACTCACGGAGAAGCAGCAGACGTTCGTTGCAAAATTCGTGAGTGATGGGCTCGTGAACAACGGGCACTACAGCGCCCCCGCCGCTGCCAAACTCGCCTACAAGACGAAAAACCCCCAAAGCCTTGGTACGGGGCTTTTACGCCAGCGCAAAATCAAGAAGGTTCTCGCCATTCATTTTCGGACGAGTCCGCTTGACGGTGTCCTTCTGGATGTCCAAACATCGGCTCGTCGGGCAGCGAGACTAGGTGTCGGCATCACGCCAAAACTTCAACGTGCATTGCTTGCATTTGAAAAATATGTCCGAGCGGAAGGACGCCAAGCATGAGCCAGCCGCCCGACATTGAAGCCTTGCACGAGATGCCAGAGTTTCTGGCACTGTCCGCTCAACAGCGGATATTCGCCGAGACTTTCTTGATTACGCACGACAGAAATAAGGCGGCAAGGACTGCATACAATCCCGCAAATGCAAACGCCGTGAACGTCGCAGGCTGGAAAGCAATGCACAGTCCCAAGATTATCCGATTGCTGGAACGGGTAAAGGCTGATTCAGAGCCGAAGCATTTCACTCATTACATTGACGACGATTCACCCCGCCGACCGTCTGCACCCGCTTCCGATAACTACCCGCCGAGCGAGTACGACGAGACGTGCCGTGCGGCTGTAGATGTACGGATGGGTCGTGCTGGATTGCAGTCCATGGCGATGCTGCTGGAGGTTCCGAAGTTCATGACAGGCGGCACAGGAAAGTTTGTGAGTCCTGACGACTGGCAGTGCCAGAAGTACGGCACATTTAATTTGACGGTGCTCGTGGATGAACGCATCCGTGAACTGGGATTGAGTGCCAAGAAAGTTTGGGAGTTCCCGTTTGTGCGGGGGTTCTTCGCCGACTGGCGGGCAGAGCAGCGATTCTGGAGTCTGCCGCTGGAGCAGAGAGTTGAGCGATTCAAATGAGTGACTTCATTCGCAGCAACCCGAAACTTGACGACGCAGTTCTCGGTGCGGACAACTTTGAATCCATGAGAGAGCGTCTTCTCCAAACGCTGGAGCAGCAGAACGTCATCCAGAGAGACAAGACCGATGCTTACGGAGTTCGGGTCAATCCCGATTCGCCTGCGCTCAATCGACCAGATTCTCCATTGTCCGCTCAGCGTGGGACACCGACGCACATTCGCAAGTTCTACGGCGGCGCAGATGGCAACCATGAGTTTGTCATCACGGGAATGAGCGACGCCGATTTGGACGTACAGGAAGAACGGATTCGGCAACAGTACAACCCGCCGAAGAAACAGATTTAGTAGGACAGCAACAATTTCAAAGGAGACATAAAATGTCGTATACGCCAGAAGATTCAAGAATCCGAGTCAATGCCAGCATTGAAGAACAAATCGCCGCTGCCCCGACCGCTGCAGAAATTCAGCGCATCCTCCGGGAAGCCGCAGTGAACCAAGGAGCCGTGCGTCCCGATTTATATGACCCGAACGTCCTGCTTGAAGTTCCAGCAGGAGACGCCGCTCGTGTGCACGGCTTTGCAAAGTCGGTCGTCATCAACGGGAAGAAATATGTTCTAGAAGGTGCAACCGAGCATGAGTTGGTGCAGGCTGAGACCAATCTCTACCGCAGCATCTTTCAGCCTGAAGCTGTAACCGTGCAGGAGCGTGATGCAGCGAAGGGAAGATTTGTTGAAGTGCCTGAAGCGCGGTCGCCTGCGGATAGAGTCGCCGCAGACCTAGTTGAACAGTCCCTGCGTGAGCAAGGGATTGACCCCGACGCTTTGCGAGACTTCACCAACCAGAAAATATTAACGGGCTGGTCTGATGCGGTGGAAGAGTTTAAGAGCACGGTGGGTGCATGGTGGGTCGGCGGTCAGGAGAACGTCCTGAAGATGACCGACGTGCTGATGCAGATGGGCTGTGCCGATAACCCGAACGTCGAGAACCTGCGTCGTGCAGCCGAGTATCTTCGTGACAACAATTTGCTGGCAGAAAATCCCGAAGCGCAGATGATTGACACCATCCGAGACACCAATGACCCATATGAATTGCGCACGCTGCTGCAGGGTCACCGTGGAATCGACAATCGCTAAGGAGCCGAGACTATGACACCGATACATCCGAGTTTGGTTGACTCTGCGAAGGTGATTTTGGAATCCGAGCCTTCGCTAACGCAAAACCAGCGTGCCGATTTATGGGACGCGTGGCATTCGTCACCGACCGTGTCATCTCTTGCCCGCAAGTTGGCCAGCATGGAGTTTGAGATCCCCGCATCAACCGAGCAAGCACTACTCGAAGCGAAGAAATTAACAACCGTGTCCCACGACCCTGTCGACCGCACGGTGTCGGCAATCAACCGTCTCGCCAAACTCGACCCGCAGGTGCTGTCGCTCATAGAGCGGTTCCCGCATGTGCTGAAACATGTGACGGACACGTTGGAAGATTAGGTGATGCAATGTCGAAACGCATACACGAAAAATGTCCTGCACCCGACTCGGTGATTTTGCTAGGGGGTTCTGTCCCATGCACTGGCGAGATTTCAAAACCGCCTGCCTTAAGAATGGGTCATGGGGTCGCGGCGTGCCAGTGCCGAAGCCTGAATTGCCGCATTGGACTTACGAGAATGAAAAAGGCGAGGCTGAGTTAGCAGCGGCGGTCGAAGCGCAGGAACGAGAATAGCGAAGTGAAGAATCAAGCAAGCAAGAATAAAATGCGTGGGCGCGGATGGGACTCGAAACCTTAACGATTCACCGCAACTGCAGCGTCTAGCAATTTCCGCAGTTCCGCTTTCTCTTTCGGCGTCATCTGTTGTACGGTTCGCAGCATCGCGTCCATCAACTGTTCGGTCGTCAATGCGTTGTCCGAAGGAACGCCAGGGTCAATGTCGTGATCTTTCCAAAACTGTCGGTCAGACTTGGATAATTTTAGACGCCGTGTCATTGCGCTACTCCCATTTTTCGCAACCAGCGCCGATCCGCGCGAGTGAGCGGCAGCGTGGTTGCTTCCCAATCGCCGCCAGGGAGACTCTGTCGCACACGGTCTAGTTCCGCCTCGACCTCACCATCAATTTCATCGGGCGGGTTCCCCGCGCACGCGAGTCTCAAATAATTTTCCCTGGTTACTGGGATTCCCCATTTTTTCAAGAGCCGTACGGTTCCGTCGCTCATCCTTCGACCTCCTTTTTTTCTGCCCGCTGTTTCGCAATGTGATCGCGGCCTTGGTGTTCGTGCCGAAGAAAGGTCAGGACCATTTCATCATCGGAAAGTCGGTCGAGCATCTTACGGGTGGCCGTGCTCGCTGCGTGGCGCGCCTCTAGCCGCCGACGCAAATCCGACGCAATGTGTCGATTGCCTTCGATTCTCGTATTGATGCTGTGCGTCAACTTATCCTCCTATTAGGGGTGATTTTAATCTCCGCTTCCGCTGGGACGGCGATTGTGATCGAAACTCCCGGCAAATCCATATCGAAAAGTTTCTTTCCTGCCCCGTTTCGGATCACGATATGGGCTGCGGCTTCAGTTTTGAGTTGCACAACCTTGGCTGTTTTCATAGAGCATCCACGATTTCTCCGGTCGTTGGGTCTACACATCCGGCCAGCACGTATCGCCAATTTATGGACTGTACGGTGTCGGGCATCCGGGCTGGTGGTTCGGTGAACGTGCAGCCGGGCCCGCAGCAGAGGAACTGCAAATGGGCCAAGTTGGCAGAATCGAGAGCCACGTTTTGATAGGCAAACCACACGCCGCCTCGGGACCGCATCGTTTCGAGAGCCTTGGGACTCATTGTCGGGCTGCCGAGAAACTTCGTCATAGGCTCACCAACGCGAATGATCACTGCGCGGGTGGTCACGATTGCACCATCATGCCGTCGCTCTGGATACCTTCAAGGATCGACCAGATGTAGCGATGCTCGATGACACACGTTGGCCAATAGGGTTGAAATCCGTTGTCTTGTCCGACGTTTTCTTCGAGCCAGGACGTAGCTGAAGGTGTGAGTGGTCTTAGAAGGAAAATGCTTCCGTGATTCTCACAGAGAAAATCAACCGTTGGTGAACTACCTGAAGCTGCAAAAGAATCGTTGTGCGAAGACATCATGCCTCCAAGTGGAGAAGATGCCTTCGAAAGTTTGGGAGAGGACTAAGGTGGTTTTTGCCCCTACAGGCCGTATCCCCTCATTTCGAAGGTTAGCACCGTGGCCTTTTCTCTGGCTCGGTTGTTGGAGCGCCGATTACACGCTCTCTCTTGATACAAAATTAAATATACCACACTCGGCACGGCGAGAAAATGGAAAAAGATCGGCAATTACATGTTCGACTCCCGTGTCAACGGTTCCCATCAGCCACATTCGCAACGTAATGACCATCGCTGAGGACCTGCATTACTTTCTTGCCTGACCGTGCCATTTGCGCCCACCGAGACTTCGTTTCCGGGTCCTGCTCAAGTGCTCGAATCTTGTTCCCCGCGAACACAAAGTCCACCTGCCGCAGATGGCGCTTTGGTGTTCGACGAACGGAGTAACGCTCTGTGCCTAGCTCGACCGCCTCGGAGTTCTCGACGAGGACCTGTCGCCAGACTTCAATTATTGTTTGCTCGAAGGAAAGGTCCATTGTGCATCTCGATCCGACGCTGGATTCTATGATAGTTCAGTAGACGCTTGGATGGCTTCGAAATACCCGTTGCTCAGGCGTCGTGGCAGCACGGCTTACCTTTCATCGCTTCCGATCCTTCGTGAACAATCAGGGGCAACAGGGCCAAAGCGGCGATTGGGTCTGCCCAATTCACTTTCCAAATCGCATTGACCGCCAGACCTGCCAAAGCAATCAAGGCGAGATAGCCGCATACGGCAGACTCGGCAGCATCGGCCCGTAACGCTACGCTGCCCGCAGCCGCCGAGAGTTGCCGCTTTTGTTTTGCAAGCCAAGGCATGAAGACTGCGGCAAGGATGAGCAACACGATTCCGATGAGACTGGGCCGGGCTTCGACGTGTCCAAGCAGCGTTAGAACAGAAGCAAAAGCAACAAACGCAGCGAGAACAAAGAGCAAGCCACCTCCGATTTTAGCCGCTCGCTGCTCCGCGTGCTCTCCGCGAGATGGCGAACGGAAGCGCCAGAGCACAACTACGGCTGAGAGAAGTTCAACTGCACTGTCGCCGCCGAAGCCGAGAAGTGCCGGGCTGCGAGCCGCCCAAGCCGCGCCCAGCGACACTACTGCTTCCACGCTCATCCAGACGAGGGTGAGAATTTGAATCCGAATTATTCGACGTGCGGTATCCGGCGGGAATGTGTTCGGGGATGCTGACACATGAGCATTATGCATCTGTGCTAGAGGGGGCTACTGGCAAATCGGCACAGCAGAAATAAGTTCCGTGCTGCCACGTTCCGTGACTACGTGCCACCCTCTCTACGTGGGAATGCCCGCGACAGCATGACTGCCATCAGCAAACCCCCGACTCCGACGACGAGCGCGTCTTGCGTGCCACGGAAATCGAACATTCCGACCCGAAACACCAGCAGATACCCAATGACCAGATTCAGCGATCCCCAGAGCACGTTCACTGTTGGTGAAGACAGGCCCCTACCGGGCGGCGAAGCGAATGGGGTTGGAAACCGACGCCCCGACACGCCATTTGTGAAGTGTGGAATCGCGTTCACGAGGAAAGCGCCCGCGAAAAAATAAGCGACGTAGTGATACCACTGCATGGCCTCTCCTTCTCTGGCTAGAGTCTCGGAACCGATCGCACCGATGATGGATGATACTTTGGACGCGCAAATCAGAGAATGTGTTTCGATTGGAAAGAGATTCGATGGGTGCGAGCAGTCACGTCAATGCGTGACACCGCTCACTGTGTTTGTCTGAGACCCGCCGTACAAAGAGATCAGATTGTCGAAGTTTTGGGCTGGTAGGGTTACCTTGTTCTCAATCCGGAGGCGTCCTGATTGAGGGGGTAATATGGAAACCGACTCTTCGATTGGCCGACTTCGTGTCTCTTTAAACGGTTTCCTTTTTGTCATACTAGCAATCTTGTGGTTCCTATCCTTGCGATTTTCAGCGATCCTTTACAGGCTAGGGTTGTGTCCGGGCAATGGGTCCTAGAGCACGCAACTCCTCATCGACCGCTCGGGAACCTGACAACTCCCGAGAAAAGGCGATTCTCGGTAACGCCCGCATTCCGATAATCCGACCTTAGACGCATTGTGAACATCATGCATCTAACCATGATGAGGTTTGACGATATGGCATCGATAAACAAGTGCAAAGTGAAAGACGATCTCGTGAATGAGGTCGTCGCTTTGAATAGCAAACTGAATACTCTCAGTCCCTCTTTCTTACATAGCGAGCAGGCGCGAGCGGCAGTACAAGAACGACGAGAGAGCCTTTACATCGAAATCAAGCGGCATAGGGCCAAAGGACACGACGGCAAACCTTGTCCGGCTGCCCAGCGACTATCCTACAGTTGACCTATCAAGTAGGATCATCCACCTCCCCGGCAATGCGTCTGCCGGAAACTGGTTCCGATAATTCGACTTGAGCGATGCCGCCGTTTTAATGATAACTCTGGCTATTGCAGAGATTTATGAGTATGATAATGAAGTAATGATTAGGAGGACCACATGAGTTCGGAATATAGCGGAACGGTTCCGAAAATAGGCAACCACGTTGGAATGGTAGGACAATCGGGTCTGTTTGAGGTGGTAGATGTCAATACATTGATGCAGACCATCAACTTGAAGGCAACGGACGAACAAGGCCACGTCACCTGGAATGTTCCTTGGACCTCGCTGAAATATTAGGATGCCGCCTCTTTTAGGTGCTTCTCAAGTTCACGGTGAACCAAGACAGTTTTAGCAACACTCCACGCAAAATGGAATTGAAGGACAGCACTGACCCGGTCACTCTAGGTTGGCCTTTCATTTTAAATCAAAAGGGAAATACACATTGAATGCTACTGAGCTTGCCCGCAACAAATTTAACGCACTGTTCGCAGTCCACGATGCCAAGGACATACGCGCAGTCGAACAACAGCAGAAGCCCCAATTAAAGATAGTCAAGAAGGCAAATAAAAAGTGACCCTGAAATGTTGCAAATGTGGAAGGCGGACACGTAAGTTCACGCAGGTCTGCCAGCGGTGCGGTCATAGGTTCTGCAAAGTGTGCAAAGGCGGCGTAGCGTGACCGCCCTATCAAGCAGCGTTCCGCCTCGCCATTTTCTGTGCCATGAACAGCACCAATCCCCGGTCATCTTCTTCCATGCGATTTAGCAGATGGCAAAACTTCGCAAGCATTCGAGCATCTTTGCCTTTGCTACCCCAAGCGATGTCGGCTGCAGTTTTGCGCTCCGGGAGATTTGTTAGCTTGGGTGGCTCTTCTCCCTCGTAGAAAAGTTGGTACATGGGGACTTCGAGGGCGCGAGCAAACTTCTCAAGTGTCTCGACGGCAGGTACGGTGTGACCGTTCTCGACGCGGGAGATATAGCAACGAAGCAATCCTGTCCTTTTCTCGATATCGCCTTGTGACAAATTCTTTTCTTCGCGCAACCCACGCAAACGCTCTCCGATAATCATGTTTGTCAAAGCCTCCGACTTGAACTATTTGAATAGGATGAATAATCAGAACTTCTGAACATCTCGGGGACGCCAAAGGATACTCCAGTCTGTTGCGGCGTCAAAGGAATTGTTGCTACATTTGTCGGGCCACAGAACCTAGAACATTTGCGAGTTTCCGTTGCGTCCAAGAGCGAAGGGAATCAACAAATTGCTGCGGATTGCCGCGCTGAACGCGATTCGAATTCTGGCATCGCCTTCCATCACCTAGTATTTGAGATATGGAAGTGCAGCAAGGGAGCATGCAATGACGTTCTCTTCAACGAAGGCCAAAGCAATCCATGACGGAGCGGTCTCCTCTTCTTTTGATCGTGAGTGGAGCGCCACCGAGCTTGAGGATTCTGCGTAACTCGGGCGACTTGAACGCTCCGTAAATAAGCGTTATAAGAGCAACGCCACGTAACTCCAGTCACGAAAGGAAAATGCCAATGCCCAGAAAACGAAGCTCGATGCAGAAAAAGGGGATTCGGTCGCGAAAAAGAAATTCGGCTAGCAGGAAAGCAGCAAAGAAGAAGGGGAGAGCCATCGCTAGAAAGACAGTAGCCGCGAAAAAATTACGGACTGCCGCCGCAGGAGCACAGTCAACCCCCACAGAAGTGAGGCCTAGTTTCACGACTCAGTGAGACTTGGGCATTCTTCGCGAAACCGTCAAGGATTTTTGCTGCTGAGACCAAAACGTCTGATCGCTCTCTAAGGGGGGAGGTGAAGTTTGTTTCGCCACACAATTCCAATTGGGCGCGTTCTTGGGATACCTATCGATTTGGACTACTCCTGGTTCTTGATTGCAGCCCTAATCACCTGGATGTTGGCCGTTAGTTACTACCCGGTTGAATTCAAGGGCGGCACGAGCATCGAATACTGGTTGATGGGCGCTGTGACAGCAGTGCTGTTTTTTGCCAGCATTGTTGTGCACGAGCTGGCCCATTCTTGGGTAGCCCTTCGCTTCAAAGTACCTGTAAGCCGGATCACTCTCTTCATATTTGGTGGAGTGTCCCAAATTGCAGGCGAACCCCCTAGCGCCAGCGCAGAATTCTTAATTGCAGTTGTCGGGCCGCTCACCAGCTTTGCGCTGGCAGCGGTCTTTTTCCTTTTGGAACCATTGCTCGTGAACATCACGCCAGCCCTGGCAGTAGCCAAGTATCTCGCGCTCATTAACGGCCTCTTGGGATTGTTCAACCTCGTTCCAGCGTTCCCGCTAGATGGAGGCCGCGTTTTTCGCGCCGTCGTTTGGGGAGTAAACAAAAACTTTCGCCGAGCGACTCTGATTGCCGCCAGCACGGGCCGATTCTTTGGCTTCCTCTTTATCGTTTGGGGCGTGTGGCAAGCACTGAGAGGAAACGTTGCCAATGGATTGTGGATCGCCTTCATCGGTTGGTTCCTGGAAAGCGCAGCCGCAACTCAAGTCCAGCAGCAAATGGTGCAAGGTCTATTAGTCGGCCACAAGGTATCAGAAGTGATGGGAAACGCATGCACCCACGTATCGGGAGACATTTCATTGCAAAAGTTAGTAGATCAGGAGGTTCTTGCACACGGTCGGCGATGCTTCCTCGTAGACCAAGGAGACCGCGTGGTCGGATTGCTGACCCTACACAATATGAAGGATATTCCTCGACCGTCATGGACGGCGACTACTGCGGCCCAAGCCATGGTACCCCTTGAGAAGCTAAGCAGACTCGATTCGAATGCTGAATTGTGGACAGCAATGGAGAAGATGGGCCGGGACGGAATCAATGAAATGCCTGTCATGCTGGGAAACGAACTTGTCGGAATGCTTTCGACGGGCGACATCGTCAAATATCTTCAAACTCTGCAGCAAGTGGGCACGTGAACCCCGTATACGAACGCTATATCGGCATCGACTATTCCGGTGCAGAGACTCCCAAGTCGAGCATCAAGGGTCTGCGCGTTTACATGGCCGACCGTTTGACCGCCCCGCAGGAAGTAATGCCGCCACCAAGCCCTCGGAAGTATTGGACCCGCAGGGGCATTGCTGAGTGGCTGGTTCAGAGGCTCAACGAGGGACCGCCGACGCTTGTAGGCATCGACCACGGTTTTTCCTTCCCCCTGCAATATTTCGAGCAGCATGGATTGCCGCTCGACTGGCCGTTCTTCCTTGATGACTTCCAGAGACATTGGCCCACTGACCAAGAAATCTACGTTGATTTCGTCCGTGACGGCAGTAGCGGAAATGGCGCAGCTCGCTCTGGCAATCCTCGGTGGCGGCGGGTGACTGAACTGCGGACCCGTACAGCCAAATCGGTTTTTCAATTTGACGTGCAAGGGTCAGTGGCGAAGTCCACGCACGCAGGAATCCCCTGGCTGCGATATATCCGTCAGCATGCAAAGGGGTACGTCCACTTCTGGCCATTCGACGGTTGGGCTGTGCCACCTGGCTGCTCCGTCATCGCTGAGGTCTATCCTGCGCTTTGGAGCAGGACTTTCCCAAGCGCAGGGCGAACGCCCGACCAGCAGGACGCCTATGCGACCGCCGAATGGCTGCGACAGGCAGATTCTAATGGAAGTCTCGAAAAATTCCTGTGCCCTGAGCTTGAGCCGAACGAACGCAAGGTTGCCGAGGTTGAAGGGTGGATTCTCGGCGTACCTTAAAGCGGCACTTCGCATCGCCGCCAGACGAAAGTTATACTGTTGCGCCCGGAACAGGATTCTGAACTGCATAGGGACAATGGAAACCATGGAGGGCAACGAGAATGCCGACAATCTCAGACGAGGAACTGAAACAAAAAGAGGCAGCTCTCTCGACGGAGATCAGGCGTTTGTTGCCCGACTTCGTTAAATCTTGCCTTAAGAATGAAGAAGTGGTGATCATCCACCAGGATTCATTCGCTGCGGATTATCAGCAAGACGAGTATGTGCTTCTCGGCATGGCGATAAAGTTTGCGGGGTTATACGGGAAGGAAGTCCGCATCATCGGGAAAAACAGGGAAACGCTCAAAGGGTCAACGAAACCCATATTGCTACAATGATGGCCGCTGTAATCGCATCGAGTTGGCGCATTCCGTTGCGAGAGACGGGGATCGTCAAACAGCCTTCCCCCTCGCCATCTTCTGAGCCATGAACATCAGCAGCTTTCGATCACTTTCTTCCGTGCGGGCAAGCAGACGTCGAAACTTTGCGAGCCAGCGTGCGTCTCTGCCCGAACTGCCCCACGCAATATCGTCAGCAGACTTGCGTTGCGGAAGATTCGGTAACTCGGGCGGCTCTTCACCGTCGTAAAAGAGTTGGTACATCGGGACTTCAAGAGCGCGAGCCATTTTCTCAAGCGTTTCAACGGCGGGAACCGTATGTCCATTCTCGACACGAGAAACGTAGCAGCGGAGCAATCCCGTTCGCTTCTCGATATCGCCTTGTGACAAATTCTTTTCCTCGCGCAGCGCACGCAAATGCTCTCCGATAATTATGTTTGTCAAAGCCTCCGACTTGAGCCACTCGGATCGTTGAATTATCAACACATCGTGAAAACGGCAAGAAGCGCGTGAATACTCCAGTTTTTGGCGGCATCAAAGCCATTGTTTCCGCCTGCGCGGTCGAACGACTTGAACGCACCTTAAATAACGGTTATAAGGGCGAAACCACATATTGCCTGTCGAAAGGAAAACGCTTTTGCCTAGAAAACGAAGCTCGATGCAGAAAAAGGCGATTCGGACGCGAAAAAGAAAGTCGACTAGCAGGAAAGTAGCAGAAAAGAAGCGGAGAGCGGTTGCTAGAAAGGCAGTGGCCACGAAAAAGCTTGGGACTGCCGTTGCTGCAGCCCCGGTTGTCGCTGCAAAAGCACCGCCCGCCGCAATGGGCAAATAACACCGAGCATTCTTCTGAAGGACTGCTGACGTTTTTGGGTAATTGTTGTTCGTACCTGAAACTTGTGAGTTCTCGGAGGGCCTGATCGAACGATTTACTGCGCACCTACCATTAATTGAGGGTGGTTCCACGCGGAAATTCGCTACTTCGCACTCTTCTTGATGGCAATCTCGAATGAAAGCCTGAGAAGTTCGATTGCACGGTCAACGTCAGACTCCTGATTCAAATGGATGCTAACCCAACCGCTTTGGCGAAGGATGTGGTGGGGCTCTGCTCGGCCGGTTGCCACCAAGTCATCCCGCAGTTTTTTCGGAGACGGAATATCTACAAGATAGTCGCCGGGCAAATGACCGATTTCTCGTCTGCCAGGTCGATATTCTGTGCCTCCAATGCGGTGCGGTTGTGCGGTGATCCCCGAGCAAGATTGCAGGGAAGTTTGTATTCTTTTGTTGGCGCCCGAAACTGACATACCGTCTCCGCCAAACCAACCTTCTTATTCAATTGGATGCGAATGCTCCGATCGAAGGTCCTAATTTCTAGGATACGTCTGAGACTGGAATCTCCAATGACAGACTCAAGGTTTTGAAGCTGAGAATATCCGAGTTGGAAAGCAGCTCCTGCGACACGATCACGGCCAAAAAGCTGTTCAATACCACGGAACGTGGCACGCGCCTCCGAGTGACCGAAGGCCCCATCATCAAATATGGGGTCGACAAAGCTAACCAAAATCTAGTCGCGCTTCACAATCTCTGATCAGCGTCCATAGATCAGCAGACGAAAAGTTCCCGAAGTAGCGACGGGTTGGGGGTTAGATTGCTTTTCTGTCGGAGGCGGTGCAGGGCCAAAATCCGACGTAGTGAGGTAGATATTGTGTGTTTTTAAATCGAGGCCCATTGTTTTCGCGCCGAATTCCGTTTTCACTGCCTCTACCATGCTTATCTTGTCCGGCGAATCTTCATGGAAGATGTGCAAAAGGCCTTCGCGCGTCGCGGCGGCGATTAAACCGGTTTCTGGATCGAATACGTTCGTGTCGACGCGGTCGCCGATTGTGAATGGTTGTCCGATGATTTTTCCAGTGTCGGCATCCATCACGACGAGCATCTTGGGGTTGCGGCTTCCGATGAACAGCCGACGATGGGCTCGATCCATCGCAATGGATACGGGACTTCCGGCAGGAGCTACTGGCCACCGCGACTTGATGACAAGATTGCGAGAATCGATCGCGATCACTTCATTTGTGCTTTCAAGGTTGTTGTAAATCATACCTTTGCCATCGGCGACAGCCTGCTCCGGCGCCCCTCCTAGTGGCAGCGTGGCGACCACACTGGCCTTTTCCGGATCAATCACTGTTGTAGACTTGGCGCTGCCGTTGAAGACAAATACGCGCTTGGATGCAGGGTCGTAGATGATGCTGTCCGCGTCGTTTTCACCTTTGATCCGGCCAGTAATTTTCAACGTTTTCAAATCAAACATGACGATCTCGGCTGCGCTTCCGTCGCTTATGAAACCTCGGTTAATCTCCGGCACCAGAGCAACTCCGTGGTCACGCTTGAACCCGCTTATCTTGCCCACCGTCGCGCCTGTATCGGCATCGACGACTACGAATTCGGTACCATGCGAAAGGTACACACGTCGGGCAGCCGAGTCGACGTTAATGTAATCAAAATATTCCGCTCCCTCTGTCGCCGATTCAAAAGAAACCTTCTTTAACAAGTGGTACCCACTTGCTTGGGGAGCGGCAAATACGGAAGCGCCGAGCAAGACGATTGATACACAAACGGCAAAATATTTGCGATTAGAAAGCTTCATGGAAGGTCCTCCTTCATGTTCGAGCGAGGCCCATAAAATACCACAACACAAATCCTTGGCGAATATTAATGTTTGTCATTGACTTAATTTAGAAAATCGTAGTATAGACTCGCATGGTTGCCATTGAAATACTGCGTAATAGTCTGATCCCTGTTCGACGGCCAACAAAAGCTAGGAGGTCTTATGAAAAATTGGAAGTGGGCATGGATGATTGTTCTCCTCATCGTTCCGCTGATGAGGGCCGAGCCTCCGCAGCATCAAAAGAAACCTTTGGTTGGCCTGCCAGCATGGGCGTACGGCTTTATGTCAGATTCAGATCCTATTCAGCCAGACCCTCAAGACTCCGAGGCGCGTGGTGGCCCAGATAAGGGTGTGATGCTCCATCTTGCTGGAAGCCCGCTGTCGTTCACTTTCACGCAACTGCGTGATCAGCATGGCCCCGCGGACTGGTTTCCAAACGACCACCCACCAATGCCAGACGTTGTGGCGCACGGCAAAAAACCTAACGTGACTGCGTGTTCATTCTGCCATTTCACGAGCGGCAAAGGCCATCCTTCAAACGCAGACATTACCGATCTCCCTTATTCTTATTTCTTGCAGACGATGTCCGATTTTAAGAACGGCCTTCGCTGGAGCGCAGATACAAGGAAGACCAATACAAATCAGATGAAGGTGTTTGCGAATGCAATGACTGAGGAAGAGATCCAGGCTGTGGCCAGGTACTACGGCTCGATCAAGTGGGCGCCGCGAATTAAGGTGGTTGAAACCAACATGGTGCCGAAGATGGGATTCGGAGGCGGGATGTTTTTCACACTCGAAGGAACGGAGAAAGAGCCACTCGGTGAGCGCATATTTGAGACGCCTGAGAGCAGGGAAATCACCGTTGCCCTTCGCAACCCCCGGTCAATGTTTATCGCTTACGCCCCGGTGGGCAGCATCAAAAAGGGAGAGGCAATAGTTGCGGCGAACCAGTGCAGGCTCTGCCATGGTGAGAATTTGCAAGGCGTCGGCCCAATACCGGGAATTGCTGGTCGCTCGCCAAGCTATCTCGTGCGTCAGCTATACGACATGCAGCAGGGAACGCGTTCAGGCGAGTGGACGAGCCTGATGAAATCGGCCGTTAGCAATTTGAAACCGGACGATTTTGTGGCATTAGGCGCCTATCTGGCTTCGCGGAGTGTTCCACTGGCGGCGTCTGTAACCACCGCGTCAAACCAGTCAGTAGACAATTCTTCCAGGGGGAAATGAGTCAGTACATAAAAGTCGGGTTCATCTGGGGCCAAGTCATTAAAGTCTAGGGTGAGGCTTTTACCGGAGGCACTATGAACCGAGCAATTTCCGCGTCAATTGTGAGGAAGCCGTTACTACTGTCCTTTTTAGCAAGCATTCTTTTCATCGGCTTTTTGTGCCCAAAAATTTACGCGCAAGTAGCGGGGGCGACACTCTCGGGGACTGTTAGAGACCAGTCTGGTTCAACCATTGCTGGGGCACAGATTTCCATTAAGAATGTGACGACAGGCGTTTCCACGAGTGTAACCACTAATTCTGATGGTTTTTACTCGGCACCGAACCTATTGCCAGGGACGTATGAGGTCTCAGCTTCAGCCACCGGATTCAGCACTGAGGTGCAATCAGGTGTCGTGCTGACCGTAGGGGCACAGCAAGTTCTGATGATTTCTCTGCGAGTTGGAGAAGTCACCCAGACGGTCAATGTTACCGGAGAGGCTCCTACCGTAGAACTGGCTTCCTCTGATATCAGCGGCAACATAGACTCAACGACGGTGGTCGAATTACCGCTGAACGGTCGGGATTGGACACTCTTGGCGATCCTTGATCCCTCAGTCCATACGATCTCGACCCAATTCGCTGTTGGCGCCAATGTGTCGAGGGGGCACCGAGGTTTCGGGAATCAACTTTCAGTAGCAGGCACTCGCCCACAGACCAATAACTATCGGATTGATGGGATTAGCGTGATGGATTATGCCGGAGGGGGGCCAGGAAGCGTGGCAGGTTCTGCCCTGGGCGTGGATGCGGTCTCGCAGTTTACCGTAATAACGGCCAATTATTCCGCCGATTATGGACGAACCTCTGGAGGGGTAGTCAATGCCATAACCAGTTCGGGTAGTAACAAACTTCATGGAGCTGCTTATGGATTCCTGCGCGGTAAGGCCTTAGATGCCCGAAACTTCTTCGATACTACTAATGTTCCGTTCCACCGCTATCAATATGGGGGGTCGCTCGGCGGCCCGATTAAAAAGGACAATACCTTCTTCTTCGTTGATTACGAGGCATTCCGTCAAGGGCTCGGAGTAACGGTCGTGGACAAGGTGCCTTCGCAAGACGCACATAATGGTATACTCCACAACGCGAACGGCACGACGACGACAATAAACCCCATAGATCCGGCTGCTGCGCAATATCTTACGTTTTGGCCGCTTCCAAACGGCAGTCTTCTTGGGACGGGCAACACTGGAATCTACAATACTTCATTCAACAACCCTGCGCATGACAACTTCGTGACTACGAGAATCGACCACACGTTTTCTCGCAGTGACAGCATGTCTGGAACCTATCTCTACGACACTTCGTTTTATAATTCGCCGGACAGCCTTAGTACATCGATCTTTGGAAATCAATCCTCACGGCAGTTGGCGGCTCTAGAAGAAACGCATGTCTTCAGCTCGTCTATGACAAATTCTGCGCGTTTCGGATATAGCAGAGTGGTTGGCGTTGCGGATGAACCCGTAGGCGTAATTAATCCACTTGCCAACCAGCCAGGGATAGGTGCATTTCCCGGAAGAGATGCATCTGGCGTATCTATACAGGGTGGGGTTACCGGCTTTTCCGGAGGGGTGGGCGCGCTTTCGGCTCCTTTTCACTACTGGAACTCATTCCAGTTATATGACGACGCTTTTCTTGTCAAAGGGACCCACTCCCTCAAATTTGGCTTTAGCTTTGAGCGGATTCAGCACAATTCTAATTTTTCCAATCGTCCGAATGGCAATTTTGTTTTTTCCAGCTTGCAGAATTTTCTCACCAATGTCCCTCTGTCATTTTCGGGATCAATTACAGGCTTCCAGTCCTTCCGTCTGAGGCAGAGCATTCCGGGTTTTTATTTCCAGGACGACTGGCACGTGCGCCCTAGCTTGACCCTGAACCTCGGTTTGCGCTACGAGATGGCAACGGTTCCCACAGAAGTCAATAACAAATTGATAAACTTGGTAAGTCTAACCGCTCCGATGCCCACCCTAGGCGGTCCACTTTTCCAGAATCCGACATTGCGTAACTTCGAGCCACGCCTCGGTGTTTCGTGGGACCCATTTCACAATGGCAAGACCGCAGTCCGTGGGGCCTTCGGAATCTTTGATGTCCTTCCTCTAACTGACGAGGTCTTCGCCCAAGTAATAATGTCGGCGCCTTACGCCCAACTCATCACGGCTCCGAGTTTGCCCGCGGGCTCTTTCCCCCACCCAGCAGGGTTGGCCGCCCTTGCCTCTAACCCAGCAACGCTTCAAACCATGTGGATTCAGCCTAATCCCAAGCGAAATTACGTGATGATCTATAATTTGAACATTGAGCAACAGATTACTACTAGCATGACGGCGTCGATCGGCTACGTTGGGAGCCATGGCGTGCATATGTATGACCGGGAAGATGATATGAATACGGTCTTACCAACACAGACCCAATACGGCCTCCTATTTCCCTTTCCCGCTGGCAGTGGCACTAGAATTAACCCCAATGTTGGTGATATTCGTGGTAGCTACTGGGGTGGCAGCGCTTTGTACGATGCACTGGAAGCAAAGTTCACTAAAAAGTTCAGTCATGGAGTTCAAGGACAGGCTGCTTATACTTGGGAGAAGGGTATCGACACCGGCTCTTCAACTGTCCTCGGTGACCCGTTTTCAAATTCGATTGCAAGCCCCTGGAATTTCTGGCCGGGCCGACGGGGCCTTTCTGATTACAACATCAGTCACAGGTTCGTTGTGAATTACATATGGGATGTCCCCACACCAAGAAATTGGAGTGGGGTTGAGTCCCGTACGCTGGGTGGATGGGAAGTGGGCGGCATCCTATTGGTCCAAACCGGGGTGCCGTTTACGCCATTAATTTCCGGCAACCCATTGGGTGTGAACAGTAATGACCTATGGGATTACCCCGATCTTGTCAACTCACCAGCGTGTAGTTCGCCTGTCAACCCTGGCAATCCCAGTAACTATATCAAGCTAAATTGTTTCACTCTTCCTGCGCTTCCGGCAAGCGCTCCCGCGCCACTCCAGGCACAGTGTACGGCGTTCTCTTCGACGCCTGGCACTTGCAGTAACCTGCTTGGCAATGTAACGCGCAATAGCGTGATCGGGCCGGGTTTGACCAATCTCGATTTCTCGCTTTTTAAGAACAACTATATCAAGCAAATCTCCGAGAATTTCGACATCCAGCTTCGGTTTGAGTTCTTTAATATCTTCAATCACCCCAACTTCCAAGCGCCGATTGACAATAGAGATTTATTTGACACCAACGGTAATCCCGTCGCGGGTGCGGGCGCAGTTGATGCGACGGCAACTACCTCGCGACAAATTCAGTTCGGGATGAGGGTGATTTGGTAATTCGACGCTGACCTGAAATCCGTAAGGCCACGTTGAAAATTGTCAGTCCTTTGACTTGAATATTAGAGTGCTGTAGTGGGCAGCAGACGCTCTATGAGGCGGGCTTGAGTGATTTTGCGCTTACCCGACTTTCAAGCCATTTACCCCAGGGCTTTCATTTTTTGTTCTTCTGTCGTTCCACCTTCATTCTGGTCCCGCGCCAAGTATCGGGTCCTGATCCCGTAGCCGAAAAGAGCACGTTGTATACCCTGGTTCGACGAAATTCACAATTCCGCTACCGCTTCATTGAAGACTTTGCGACCCAAGACGCCGCTAAGACTGCCAGACGCGAAGACGCCAAGAAAATGAAGAACTCCCGCCTGGCGGACGGTGGATGTTGAACGCATTTTGGTGGGGCAGAATAAGGAAAAGGCAACGCGCAATTGATCTCTGCTCGAAGACCACCAATAACCTCTGCCGCAACCGCGACTTCTTCTAGACCAGCCGAGGTAGCTCCCCGCCAATGGTCTTTCGAACATAAGCCTTGGCGTACTCCATCGCTTTCTCCTTGCCGTGCTCGATGTCGTCAACAGCCTCAGAAGGTGCAATCCAACTCTTCATGTTGACATTGTACACAGATGCTTGAACGCCCTGGGCGTTATGTTCCGCGAACAACCGTAGATGTTCGCCGCCGACTTTGATTTCCGCCCAGACGCCTTCAATCAACATTGGGGATTCGGATATTCATGTGATCGTGCTTGAAGCCTACTTCGTAAGCGTCCGGTCTGTGACGTATGGACGAAGAGTGTGTAGTTGAGGAAGATGGCCCTTCGTGGGCACATTTGGAAGTGTCCACTTGGAGAATAAGTGGACACTTCGGAACGAGCCATCGTTAAGCGGGAACCGCAAAGAAGGCGGCGTTCGCTCGAGGAGAAGCGGCGGATCGTCGAAGAGACGTTGGAGCCGGATGCATCAGTAGCGAGGGTGGCGCGGGCGCATGGAGTGAATGCCAACCAGGTGTTTCACTGGCGCAGGCAGTATCGGCAAGGGCTGTTAGGGGCAATGCTGAAACAGTGAAATTGCTTCCGGTTCATGTGACCGGGGCGACGGCAGGCAAAACGAATCGACAGGTCAGGCGACAAGCCGCGCAGACAACTTGCGACGGTTCACGACAGCACACGTTCCGGTACGATCCAGGTGGAACTTCCGAAGGGAAATCTTCGCATTACGGGCTGGGTGGATGCGGAGGCGCTGCGCGTGGTGCTGGAGAAGTTGCTGGGATGATCGGGCTGGCGGCAGGGACGCAGATCTGGATCGTGGCGGGCGTGACGGACATGCGGCGCGGATTTGTGGGGCTGAGCGGGATGGTGCAGACGGCGCTGGAGCAGAATCCGTTTTCGGGGCACGTGTTTGTGTTTCGCGGCAAGCGCGGCGATCTGATCAAGTTGCTCTGGTGGGATGGTGACGGGCTGTGCTTGTTCGCCAAGCGCCTGGAGCGCGGGCGGTTCATCTGGCCGCAGGCCGCCAGTGGCACGGTGTCGCTCACATCCAGCGCAGCTGTCGATGCTGCTGGAAGGGATCGACTGGCGGCGGCCGGTACGCAGTTACGCGCCGCAGATGGCGGTGTGAGCGAAATATATTTTTATTTTCCCGCACATTTTAATTTTGCTGTAACGAAAGTCTGCTAGATTCGCAGCAATGGTTGCCGCGAATCACGCTCTCCCCGATCTCGACGCACTCAATCACAACGAACTCAAGGCCCTCATCTTCTCGCAGCGTGCGCAACTGCTGTCGAAAGACGAACAGCTACAATCGCGCGACCCAGAGATCGAGCATTTGAAGCTGCTGATCGCCAAGCTGCGGCGGATGCAGTTCGGGCGCAAGTCGGAGAAGCTGGATCGTCAGATCGAGCAACTGGAGTTGCGGCTGGACGAATTACAGGCGACGCAAGCGGAGAAATACAACTGGCTCGCACACACCGGCAGTGGCCGCGCCCATTGCAAACGTCGCGGTGAAACCAGCACGCAAGCCGCTGCCCGAGCATCTGCCACGCGAAACGCGGAGCTATCTGGCCGAAGCAGGAAGCCTGTCCGGACTGCGGCGGTAAGCTGAAACCTCTGGGCGAAGACGTTTCGGAAATTCTGGAGTACGTTCCGGCGCGATTCAAAGTGATCCGTCAGGTACGACCGAAGCTGGCCTGCGCGTGCTGCGAACGCATCGTGCAAGCCGAAGCGCCGAGCCGTCCGATCGAGCGCGGCATTGCCGGACCCGGACTGCTGGCGCACGTGCTGGTCTCGAAATACTGCGATCACTTGCCGCTGTATCGCCAGTCGGAAATTTACGCACGCGAAGGCGTGGAGCTGGAACGCTCGACGCTGGCGGACTGGGTGGGCGGCACGAGCGCAGTTGCTTGCGCCGCTGGTGGAAGCGCTGCGGCGTCACGTGATGAGCGCGACCAAGCTGCACGCCGACGACACGCCGGTTCCGGTGCTGGCGCCGGGAAATGGAAAAACAAAAATCGGACGGCTCTGGACCTATGTGCGCGACGACCGTCCCGCGGGAGACACGACACCGGCGGCGGTGTGGTTCGCCTACTCGCCGGATCGCAAGGGCGAGCATCCGCAGGCGCACTCGGCAATTTCACGGGCACGCTGCAGGCCGATGGCTAGCGGGATTCGATGCGGTGTACGAAACCGGGCGCATTCAGGAAGCGGCCTGTTGGGCGCACGTGCGCAGAAAGTTTTACGATCTTGCACGTCGCGCATCAATCGCCGGTCGCGGCCGAAGCGATGGAACGCATCGCCGCACTGTATGCCATCGAAAAAGAAATTCGCGGCTCCTCTGCGGACGAGCGGCGCGAGGTCCGCGACGCCAGGGCGCGGCCTTTACTGGACTCGCTGAAACAATGGCTGGAAGACGCGTTAGCGAAACTATCGAGGAAATCCGACACGGCGATGGCGGTGCGCTACGCGCTCTCGCGCTGGGATGCGTTGCTGCGCTACGTGGACGACGGCCGCATCGAGATCGACAACAACGCCGCCGAACGCTCCCTGCGCACCGTCGCTCTGGGCCGCAAGAACTACTTGTTCGCCGGCTCCGATGCCGGCGGCGAACGCGCCGCCGCGATCTACAGCCTGATCGGCACCGCCAAACTCAACGGCCTCGATCCCGAAGCCTATCTGCGAAACGTGCTGTCCCGCATCGCCGATCATCCGATCAACCGCATCGAGGAACTGCTGCCATGGAACGTCGCCGCAAGCCTGCCGCCCGCAAGACACGAAGCGGCGTAAACAAAAACGCCGCCGGGAAGGACTCCGCAGGTCATCTCTTGCACCTGCCCCACATCGCGGAACTGATCAAAGACGGTGAAATCACGGTGGGCGTACTTCGCCCGATCGGGTGTGTCGCGACAGCGTGCGACGGAGACAGCACCTTGGCCATGCTCGTCCGAAGAAAAGGCGAGACCTTGACCCAATTGCTGACCCGCCTCGACTTGGCCATCGCCAAGGCCTACAACGAAGAGATCTTTACAGATGAAATCAATTCCTAACCAGCAAACTCGTACTTGCCATGGCCGTCGAAACACTCCGTCAAGATGTAGTCACCGGACGCTTACCCTACTTCTTGCCTGCTTGCTGTTTCACTTTCGCCCACCGTGCCTTTTGGGCCTTGGCTATCCGCCTTCGGGCGGCTACGGACATGGTCCGCTTCCCGGCATGACCATTTGGAGATGTCGTTTCCGTTCTGAATATTCCTTCGAGCGCAGTGATTGCTTTATCTAGCTTTGCAATTTCCTGGTGCATCCTGACTCTCTCGCCCTTCAACGCTTTCAGTGTCCCACCCAAATCGATGCTTGCCATTTTGTCTCCACCTTGTGATTAATGGTGCCAAACAAGGTTACCACTGGCCTGGGGCAAGGGAATCGAATACTCGCGTCGTGCGAATCACTAACTTCATTGGATGAATTCGTCCACGTTTGAGCGGCTGTTGTCCGTTTTCGCGAAAATCAGTTTGATAGTATGATCACGGAGAATGGTCCAGTTGGGGATGAGAGATGAGATTTGAGTACAACGATGGCGGGCGAAAAGCGGCGGGCTATCAAGGAAAGACTGGAGACTGCGTCTGCCGATCCGTCGCCATCGCGACAAAAATGCCCTATGCCTATGTCTACATGCTCCTGAACGAACACGCGCAGGAGCAGCGGATCACAAAGCGTCAGCCCAAACGAGGCAGTGCGAGGACCGGGATTTACAAGACGACTATCAAGCGGATAATGGAAATGTTGGGCTGGAAGTGGACGCCAACGATGCACATTGGGTCAGGGTGCAAGGTCCATTTGCGTGACGGTGAGTTGCCGATGGGTAGACTTGTTGTCTCAGTCTCAAAGCACATGGTCGCGGTGATCGACGGAGTAATACAGGACACGCATGACTCGACGCGGCGTGGAACGAGATGCGTCTACGGATATTGGTCCAAGGGTTGAAGAGACCTTACTGAATGTTATTCACGCAACCGCAATCCGACCTCCCGTCGAACTGATGAACTAATCTCCGAACGGCGCATCAGTTTGACCACGTAACATGCTGTTGTCCGTCGCTTAATCGATAAGATTTGACCGAATTCGAGGTACAAATACTGCCAAAGGGGGGTACGAAAGAACTGGAATGCTCATGGTATTCAGGGCCGTTTTCAAAATCGCGATGCTGATTGTCGGCATTCTGCTGGTCTACACGGTCGTTGCGATGTTCCCTGACGAGGAGGGCAGGCTCCAGAATCGCATTGAAAATCTGTGGATAGCCATAGACGATAAGCAGAAATCCAAAGTCGGAAGAGCAATAGCGATTCTTAATCGCGTCGCGTCCTATCTAACTCGGGTTTACAACCGCGTTCTGGGTTCTCGGTTAATCTCCGTTCAGATGATAGGCGTTTCGTCATCCTCTTCAATTGCTGGCTTTTTCATATTTGCGGCGCTTCTGCTTTTGACTTTTCTTTATCTCTCCCTTTCAAGGCACGCCGCCGTCACGCCACAGTTCAACGCGGGTCTATGGCTGATCGGCATCCTGTGTTTCGTGCTCGGTTTGGTGGTTCTTGTTTTTGCAGCACTGCCGTCAGTCATCCGCAATTGGTTCGGTCGCGCAGTTAGTTTGGCTCCGCTGTTACTCTTCACTTACGGGTCGGTCTTGATCGTCAAGAGGCAGCGTGGCGCGCTCGTCTCAAATCAAGTGACTGTTCTGGCAGGACTGGTGATCGGCGTCATGACTGACATTTTCGTACTTGCCGCTGTCCGCCTTTCGCTGCGGCTACTTGCCAACACCGCGAAATTCATGAAGATCGTTTGGGCCGTGTTGGTCCAAGTGGGTGCGCTGATTTTAATCGTCCTTGTTCCGTTCGAGGCCTCCACTCCCTTACTATCAGCAAACAAGGACAGCCTTGGCGCAAAGGTCCTCTTGTCTTCAATGATGTTCAACTTTTTTACCATGCTCGGGATTTTGGCGTTTTTGCTTCTTCTCGTCGTTCTAATGGTGCATCGAGCATTGTGGCCAACGCTGGGCCGCCTCGTTTTCTCGATTGCGAGGTTCAAACCACTCCAGAACAATCGCGGACTCTTTGCGGTTATAGGATTTGTCTGCATTGTTTATGGGCTTGGCATCATCGGTTGGGGTGACGTGATTATTTGGTTCGCGAAAAAGTTTAACCCACTAAAATAGAATTGCGGTTCAGTGCTGGGAGCGGCGCGTGCTCTCCGCTTGTAGCGAGTGCACCGCAGTTGTAACAGTCTCCACACATGGCCAAATTATAAGGAATATCGTTTGCGGGATGGCACCTGCAACTCCCACCACCTACCCAGAAAACAACCCAAGACGGGCTCTCATCGCGTCAGTCTCCGAACGCCGCATGAAGAAACACAAACGGGATGGTTCCGTCTCAAGCCCGCTCGCCGCGACAAAATAAAGTCCTGTGCCGCATTTTGAGTTTAGGTTATTCTGTCCGTCTACGGTTTCTAAGACGTTATCTATCGAAACCGTTCATAAGGAGACTCAGGCCATCATAATCGGAGACCGATTGCGAGCGTTACGTGAAGAAAAGAACATGTCACAGGGCGAGATCGAACACCGGACAGGATTGCTCCGCTGCTACATTTCCCGCGTCGAGAACGGCCATACCGTTCCGGCTGTTGAGACGCTTGAGAAATTCGCACGCGCCCTTGATGTTCCGATGTACAAATTATTTTACGATGGCGAAGAACCACCAAAACGAACGAGTCTTCCGAAACGGAAACCGTCAGCCGAGTGGGGTGATTCCGGCAGGGATGCACGCACACTGGCGAAATTCCGCCAACTGCTCAGTAAAACCGATCCGGGCGGCCAGCAACTGCTTCTTTTCATGGCTCAGAAGATGGCAAGGTCGAGGGCTGCGTAAAGCCGGATTCTACGATGTTGACTTGGCGAAGATGCCGTTATTGATTCTGGCGGTCACTGATGGTAATTCGTATTGTGCCTGTCGGATTATCTTCAGACGGCACCGCACTTCCCCCGCCGCTAATGTTGGCGCTATTTAGGCACTGAAATGCATTCTGCTCCGGCGAACCGCCTATCAGTGAGCCTGTCCGTGAAACTTGATCGTAGGTTCCGTGCAGCGCAATCAGAACGGGTGAATATACACCTCCTACGACTTCAACTGTCACGACCGGAATAGTTTGCTGATTCGTCCAGCCTGCCGCATGAAATACATCAGACCAGTCCTGAGCGTAGGTAAATGCTTCCCGGTTACTTATGGCCGCAACCGTATACTGTCCGGGATTTTTCTTCAAACATGCTGTCAAGATGGCTTTTTGATCTGCGGTTAGCCTTCTGTCAACCGGGATGCGCTGGTTTACAGCTTTTAGGATTTCATCAAGCTTGTCAGTAACAGTCTTCGGATCAAGTTGGTTCATCAGGATTTTGTTTAAGATGTCCAGCATCTTCTGACCCTGCTCTTTGCTAATCTGGCAATTTATGGTGAACTGATTATTGTTGCCGGAAACTGCAGGACTACACGGCCCTGTCGAATCAGCTTTTCCCGTTGTTTGACTCCGGCAGGGGATGGCGATAAGTACCAACACCAATATAATTCCATATTTCATAATTACTCTTTCTTAGGCGGCTTACCTTCGGGAGAAGATTCGCCATACTTGACATTATTCCCGTTGCCTGTCACGGCAGGACTCTCATTGCCTGACGTAGAAGCCGGACCACTTATTTGAGGGACGGATGGGGTGGTTGGAGCAGTTGCTCGATCTTTTGCAACCTGTCTGCCCGTAAAAGACCAAACACCAAAAGCTGTGACAGCACCGAGAATAGTCACCACGGCGAGAGACAATCTCGGGTACGGCACACCAACAAATTCATAGATGGCTTTCAGCCAGCCCATAACATTTCACCCCCGGTTACGGGCGGATTCTATCATGCGCCGATAACTATGACGTACTGTACCGTTCGTGTTAAATGTGGACGGTTGGATGTAGCGAGAGATTGGGATTTGAACACCTATTCGTGCTATAACGCTCCCAACCCACTTAGGCTGGATGGGGGAATAATATGGAGAAGCGGATTCGATGTAGGAAATGTAGCAAGGCGTTTGAACTGGTTGGAGAACGTGGAACCGCTAGGGAAGTTCCGCAAAGCGTAACCTGTCCTTATGATTGTGGAGAAGTAAACGAAGTGATGTGGCCGATGGATCGAAGCCCAATTGTTCGCAAAATACCTTCTGAAATGTAAGCCGAACCATGAACGCAGTTCCCGTCTCTAAATCCGACGCTTGTCATAGTACATGCCACCTTTGCCTTGTCTGGATAAAAACACCGTGATACTGTCCCGATAAATACCGCACCCGGCTTACAGCGGTAATGAGAGGGTTTTACGGGCGCATTGCTGAGAAGTTGGGTGTTGATCCTTCGCATGTGAGCCGTGTAGCACGCGGCGAGCGTCGCTCTCCCAAAATAGAAGCTCAAATTGAGCGCGAGGTTTCGAGGATTCTTGCGTTGATGAAGAAGCAACGACGACGAATTGAACAAGTCCGTCCACCGTATAGGGATGTGTTAACCCGGCGGCAACAGACTGGTTTTTGAGAAAACACAGGAGCAAACGAAATGGCCATCGTGGGAGACCCTAAAATTCACAAGCAATGTTTGGATTCACACGTTCCTTTTCTTCGGGAGTTCGAGGAACTGCAAAAACTGGCTGACAAGATATGGGATACGGTGCTCAAAAAGTACAATCAGCCGCCGCAGACAAAGCTAGATGGCCAAGAAGTGGAGAAAGACATCGCGCTGAGACTAGCGCAAGTAATTGTATTCTACCTTGCGCGAACCACTTTCGATGGCCTCAATGATGTGTTTATTCTTGCTGGTAACTGTCGAGGCTTCGCCGCAAAGATGATGTTACGGGTGATGTACGAGCATTTGGTGACTGCATCATTTATCGCCTTGAAAGCGGACGAGGCAAAAGTGTTTGATGACCATGGAGTCATCGAGAAATGGAAGGTGTGGAATAGGACGCTGAAAGTTATTCCGAAGGTCAAGGATAACCGGGGCGGCTACCTTGCCGAAAACCAAGAGAAGCCAGTCGCTTCTGGCCCGTGAGAACCTTGACCCCGAGTTCACGGCTGTACTCACCCGCCATAGTTCGTTTGAGCGACTTCATGATGAGACTCGACAGGCTGCCGTCGTTTGCAAAGGTCTCGGCACAGTAATGCACGGGAACGCCTGCGGATTTACAAAGGAACTCGTAATGCGCGGATTCGTCTATATCCTGAAAGCGACCCCACCGACTTACGTCATAAACGAGGATCGCTTGGTACTCCGCAACGCCTGAGACGACATCTTGCAGGAGTTGGCCGAGTCCCGTTCTGTGTTTCAGGATTATTCCGCTCTTTGCAGAATCGGAGTATGTGCGGACAACCTCAAAACCGTGGGATTCAGCGTAGGTTTGAATGGCCGTGGATTGGTTTTCCAGTGAATACTGCTGATGTTCAGTGGACATGCGAACGTATTGAGCAGCGGGGATACGTTGAGTTGTGGTCATGGTGCCTCCTATCGGAGGCATATCGGTCCCGATTGAAAGGACTTTAGGACAAAAATGGGCGAACGGCGGACTGACCTAGCCCGCACGGAGGGCGATAGACTGCCGAAATACGCCTTCCTGTGGTAACACTGTCATGCGACGTGACAGAACAGTTGACCGCTCCAAAGAAAGGCAGTATGTGTGGCCGATTGCGAAGGTGACGTGATGTAGTGTCACATAACATGCCACTTTCCACTTGCGTGATCTGGAACTCAGTGATACTGTCCGGCAATGAACCGCATCCGGCTTGCATCGGTAATGAGAGGGCTTTATAGGCGCGTTGCTGAGAAGCTGGGTGTCGATCCGTCGTATGTTAGCCGCGTAGCCCGTGGCGAACGGCGTTCTCCTGAAATTGAAGCGCGACTTCATCGAGAAACTTCAAAGCTTTTGGCATCGGCAACAAAGAGAAGGAAAGGCCACTAAGCGACAAGTATTTCAACTGAAATTGTCGCTTTTCCGGTCTTGTCGTTTTCGTCCGCCATACTTGCGCCATTCACTGAAGCAGTCAAACGCGCATTTGATACACTAACGCTTTTTGGCCGCCAGATTTTAACTAAGTAGACAATAGCTGATTCGAGAACGCTGTTCTTTAATTGCCGATATTGGCTGAAGAAGAGCTTAGCATATCAATTAAGTAATCACGTCTAATCTCATAGGAGACATGAGATGAAGGTAAAATTCGTAGCGGCCATGTTGTCCTTGCTGCTCGCTGTCTCTAGTTTTGCGGCTGAGAAACAAGGGTTCGCCGTGAAGTACGATGGCGGAAGCATCGCCGATCTGAAAACTGGAACGGACATCAGGATCAACCCATCGGGGACTACAATAACTATTATCAAAGGCAAAACCGACGTACTCTCAATTCCAGCGGCGTCAGTCACCGAGATTAGCTACGGCCAAGATGTACATCGTCGTGTGGGTGCTGCCATCGGTCTCGCTATGGTCTCGTTTGGTGCGGGCCTTCTAATGGCTCTCGCCAAGTCCAAAAAGCATTATATTGGTTTGACTTGGGCGAATGGCGATGTCAAAGGCGGTTTTGCTGTACAAGCCGACAAGAACGACTATCGTGGTCTCTTGACAGCACTAGAGGGACTGACCGGAAAGAAAGCCGTGGATACCGATTCTATGAACGTCAAGAACTAGCGAGAAGCAAAGCATATGAAGTTGAAACTGGCGGTCTGGAAGCTCTTAGTCACAACCGTGTTGGCAGGCGTAATGATGTTTGGTGGAGCGCAAGCTCAGACCACCACTCGTCACCGAATCGGAGCAGTCTGTAACGACGGCACAACCAGCAAAGCAACAGGCAGCGGTGCTTGTTCCCATCACGGCGGGGTCAGTTGTTGGCAATACAGCGATGGCACTTGTACGAAGCCGTAGAGGAGACGAAAGTGAAATTCACAATTTTCGCTTTGGTTCTACTGTGCGTCATTCCTGCATCAGCGCAAAAACTCTCAGTAAAGATAATTGACCGCCAAGAACACGACAGCACTTATACCTACTTCGTGCCGGGTCATTCGTATTCAAACACAAACGCAAATGCAAATTGTAATGGGGACGGAACAAACGTCAACTGTTACGGGACAAGCGCAACCAATACGACCAGTACACCTGCGCAGCATGGGTCATTTAGCGTGCGTGGCGCAACTTTCTCTCTGCTGCTCCCTGATGGTCGTATCGCCGTAGTGAATTGCGACATCAAATTCGCGGAGAATTTCGCTGGCGCGGCAGGGAATCATAGGAATTGTCGCCAGCCCATCGTGGATAACCTTCAGGCTGATTTTCATGGCGGCAATGCGAAATTAGAATGGGCAGTTAGTCTTGATGGTAAGAAAAAGCAGTCGGAAACGTATAAGGTGCTGGGCATTTTGGACAAACCCATTTAACTCCCGCATTTTCAGCACAACAATTTTTCGCCGCACGAAGTTTTCCTATCTGTGTCTGTTTCATCAGTCTCCGAATGCCGCATCAATCTGACCGCGCAACTTGCCGCTGTCCGTCACGCCGAGATACCGCTGCGTCGTTTCTAGGTTCTTGTGCCCGAGCCATGCCTGTACAGTGCGAAGAGGTATTCCGTGTTCTTGCCAGCGGGTTGCGCATGTCTTGCGGAAGCGGTGCAAATAAATATGCTCACAGACAGGATGAGTTTTGCAGGTGACTCCCGTTTCTTTCTTATGGTCGTATTTCCCAAGAGTGACCGTTGTTTTGCATTGACCGCAGTTTAATCCCGCACGGAGAGCAATCCGCTTCAGTTTGCGCAGGAAGTGATTGTCGGGTCTCCCGTTTTCGTTCACAAATATCCAGCGGTCGGTTGGATGCGTTTTCCGCCGTGCGTTGAGAGCATCAACGAGACTGACGGGCAGAGGGACTGTCCTGCTTTCATGTGACTTTGGCGTGAAGCCTACGTCTTCTTTCCGCCGAATGTGGTATTCGCGTTTTGTAAAGTCAATATCCTTCCATGCCGCAAACGTCACCTCTTTGTCGCGGCATCCTGTACCGAGAAAAAATTTGTAGCGGATGCGTGACTCTTCGTCCATCGTGGCGAACAATTTGTCAATTTCTTCGTCCGAATAGGGCACAGCGGTTTCTTCTTCGATAGTCGGCATTTCATCGCGTGGAAGGCGTGCGGTGATACCGTTCTTTTTTAGTAGGAAGTACACGACGTTTAGGCGCGTGTCGATAGTCTTTCCCGCGTAGCCTTCACGCTCCAGATGTGTTTTGTATTTTCGGAGAACGTCATCTGTGATTTGATCTAGGAATTTAACCTTGCAGGGTGTGAGGGCTTCGAGAAACTGCTTTAACGCATTCTTGTATTGTGAAATTGTTTTGGGTGATTTCGATTGCTTCTGTGCAAGGAAGGCATCGACGGCTGCTTTCGTTGTGACCCGATTAAGGTTCGAGATTTCGTCCGCTTCCGCTACGGTCAGACCTTTGGACGCGGCTTCAAGCACGGCGTCAAATTGTTCGGCTTCCTGCTTGGCATCCGAGAACGTGTCAGCCTTGAGCCGCTGCCATTTTTGTTCACCTAACAGCGTGGGTCGCACGTAAAAGGGCGGTTGCAGATCACCCGTCCGTTTGCCCCGACCTTCGCCTACCCTCTGATAACGCCATCCCTTCGGGGTCTTGATTCGTTGCCAGATGGTTTGCAAGGTTGTCTCCCAAATGCTACGAAAACAGTAGCACGGAAGTATCACGGCGTCAAGATATGCGTATTTGTTGGTGTTTTTTATTATGGCGGAGAGGGGGGGATTCGAACCCCCGTCACCCTTTTGGGGTGAAACTGATTAGCAGTCAGCCCTGTTCGGCCACTCCAGCACCTCTCCGCGGAAAAATGAGCCGAAATTGAACTGCGGTGATGGGTCTGACGACCAAAAGTATAGCACCGATCTTTGCGGGCTCCACGCTTCACTTCGATTGCCCGCCTCGGAACTGAAACGTCAATACGGAGGATCCTGCCCCGTGGCCGCCCGGTTTTCGCGCGTGGCGCGCATGACTCCGCTGTCGTCGGTATAGAAGCTGCGGAAGCCGTAATTGCCGGCGCGCGCCTGAAGAACATACGTGTGAATCAGGCCGTCAGCCTCGACCGGGCCGGGCGTGTATTGGATTTGATAGTTGACGCTCTGGGCGAGCTGAGCGGCCATGCGCGCCGGTTCGCCGAGCGCGTCAAGCTGCCTCGGATAGCCGGCATTTTGGGCGCTGGCATAATTCCCGAGCGCGGACTGGATTTCGCGCAACGCCTCGACGGTGCGCGATTCCGCCTGCGCGGTGGGATCACCCTGCCGCTCGGGAACCACGAACCACAAGAAACTCCAGATCGCGCCGAGCAGGACTCCCAGCAGCACGCCCCAGCGGATCAGAATTCTCCGGATGCTTGGCTTCGGCGGCGGCGCGTCCTCGCCGGGAATGGGCGCGGTCAGATCGGCGCCGCAATGCGGACAAATCTCCGTCCCCTGATTGATTTCGTTTTCGCATTCTCGGCAGATGTACATGTTTATAGAATATCCGGAATGCGGACTTCGCGCGGCTTCAATTCAAGCGCTTGCCATTCGAGCACGCGTCATCCGATAGGGGGGCTGGAGGAATCGACCGTGCCAGTCTGGCTGGCGCGGATCGTCCCGGTTGGATCGGTGTAGAAAGACCGCTGGCCGGTCGTGCCGGGCGACAATGGAGTGGCGGTGATGGTGTAACTGATCACGTTTCCCGCGGGATCGGTTGACGTCGGCGTAAGCGTGAATTTGTACCCGCTCTTAACTCCGGTGGCCAGACCGCTGTCGATCAGATCGGCTGCCGCGGAGGAGGGGTTCACGTTTCCTCCGCCGGGACCCAGATTGGAGATCGAGTGCGGAAAACCGCCGTAGCTATTCGAATACATGACCGAGCTTTCGTTCAGGGTCTTGAGGGTCACGACAGCGGCGGCCTCATTGGCTTGAATTTTTGATTTGATCAAGTTTGGGATGGCGATCGCCGCGATGATCAAAATGATGGTTACGACGATCAGCAACTCGATGAGGGAGAATCCCCTCCGGCTCTTGCGATGCGCGATCATACTTCCTCCTGTTACCCCCCAGTGCCACGCGGGAGCGTTGCGCGAGGCATCTAGCCTCAAAAATGAATCACCGAGGCGGGGAACCCGGCCTCTTCGGCGTCTGGCAGTCGAAGCGCCATTCTACAACGAGAATACAAGAAATAGGGTGACCAGAAAGTACCGACTTCAGCTAACCCCCGCTCTGGGAGTCCTGGTTAGGCTATGATGCATCGAAATAGCTGAAAGCCGCCTCGACCGGCAAAACGATGGCACGCGATTCGACATTTGTCTCCCTCGACGCTTTCTCCCGGCAATACGCGCCCTTGATCGAAGAGTTGTATGCCGAGGCAAACTGCGCGCGCTGGGGGCTTTCGCGCCGGTCTTTCGCGGAAAGCCTGCACCGCGGAGCGGAGAAACGATTCCGGGACGGGCGAAACGAACCCTCTGAAGTTGAAACTCATCTGAAATTGCTGCACCTCGAGGACCTGGCGCTCGCTTGCGCGTGCAGTGAGGGAATTGAAGCGGCCTGGGATTTTTTTGTGGAGCATTTCCGGGAAGATCTTCGCGGCGCGAGCCGGGCCATTCTGCGGGCCTCCGGTTCGGGCGATGACGCTCGCGCGGAGGAGCTGGCGGACTCGCTCTATGCGGAACTCTACGGCTTGCGGTCGACGGGCGGCGGGCGGCGGAAATCCCTGTTCGAATATTTTCACGGACGAAGCAAACTTTCGACCTGGCTGCGTTCCGTGCTCGCCCAGCGGCACGTGGACTTGCTGCGCGCCAATCGCGCCACGGTTTCTCTGGACGCCGGCACCGGGCCGGACGCCAAAGAAGGCGCGATGCATCTCGAACTGGCTCAGAGCGCGGATCCCCCTCCCGCCGACCCCGATCGCTCGAAGTATCTCGCGCGAATCGACCGGGCCCTCAAGCTGGCGCTGGCCGCCCTCGATCCGCGGGAACGGATGCTACTGGCGTGCTATTACGTGGACCAGCTTACTCTCGCGGAAATCGGACGCATGATGGGCGAGCACGAATCGACTATATCGCGGCAACTCGAACGCACGCGGCGCACTTTGCGAGAAACAGTGACCGATAGTCTGCGGCGCGGCGGGCCGGCTCGCGACGGCCAATCGAGTGAACCGGGAATGGACGAGTCGCAAGTGGAGTTGGCGTTCGAATACGCGCTCGAAGATTGGCCGTTTGATTTGTCTCGCGCGCTTTCGAATGCGGAGAGTGGCATTGCTCCGCACGAGAAACCCGGCCGGCGGCCCGGAAAACCGCTGCAAGATTCGAATTCTGGGCCGTTCTAATAAGAGGAAGCATGGCAATGGACTCAAACATGAGCGAAGAATCCCGCAACCGGCGGCGCGAAGAAGCCCTTGCTCGGAGGCTCGGTAAGGCTCTGGATGAGCAGGCTTCCTCGCGTGGGCCCGAGCCGTGTCCCGACGCGGAATTGATCGCGGCCTACCACGAGCAGGAACTCGGACCGGAGGAGGCTGCGGCCTGCGACCTGCATTTCGCGTCATGCTCCCGCTGCAGAAAGATTCTCGCGATTCTCGCGGCGTCCGGCGAAGCGCCGCTTGCCGAGAAAGAGGTCGCCCGGCTGGGCGAATTGGTTGCGGCCGCTCAAGTTTCGCGCGCAGCCATAGCCCCCAACGCGGCGTTCATCCCACCGAAACGTCCGGACTGGCGATTGCGCTGGCTTGTGCCGGCGGTTGGCGTAGCCGCGGTGCTGGCCGTGTGGTTCGCGGTCCGTCCTCCCTGGCGAGGGGCAAATCAAGCTTCTTCCGGCACACTGGTCGCGCAGGCCCCAAAGAATGAGCCGATACTGCCGCCCGAGGCGCTGACGGGAGGCCAAACAACGAACGCGCCAGCGGCAAATCAACCTTTAGAGGCGGCGCCCGAATCGGCGCTGAAGTCAAATGCCGCCACTCCGCCTGCGGCCCCATCGAAAAAAGGGCCAGCGGAGCAAGCGCCCGCAGTCGCCGAACTTCGCGCGCCGGTTCCAAGCGCGCTTGCAAGGGAGCGCTCGGGAGAAGGGACGATTGTCGGAGGCGCGCCAGCGGCTAGTCCACCTGCCGAAATTTTGGCTAACCAGCAGAATAAGGAACAGGACAAGTTGAGTGCCGCCGTGCGGCCCGCTCCAGCCCCCGCAGCACCGCCACCGCCGCCGGTTCCAACCGCCAGGGCCGCTGCCCCCATGATGGGTTCCGCGCAGGCGCAACAAGAGGTTACGGTATCCGGTGAAGCACCCGTTGTTGCGACTTCTGAGGCTAAGGCAGGCAATGCTCCCGCTAAGGATGGTCAGCCGGTGACCGCTCAAAATGAGGTCGCGGGCCGCCCCGTCAGCGGCCGTGCGATTCAGTCCTTCGCGGCCCTCGCCAAGACGGACATCGGTGCGATTCAAATGAAGGCGCCCTCGGGACAAGTCCTCTGGCGGGTCGGAAGAGCGGACCGCATTGAACGTTCTATCGACGCTGGAAAGACTTGGACATTGCAGACGACGCCGGCGAACGAAGATTGGCTCGCCGGTGCGGCCGCTTCCGACACGCTCTGCTGGATTGTAGGCCGCAACGGCGCCATTGCCCGGACGACAGACGGCGAGCACTGGGAAAAGATTGCCCCTCCACCTATGCCGGTCGACGCCTTCGGCAAAGCGCCTGATCTGATTGGCGTTACCACCACGGGAGCGCAAACCGCGACCGTTACCTCTGCCGACGGACGCCGGTTTACAACCAAGGACGGCGGAAAAACCTGGCAAACGCAATAGCAAAATTTCCGTGCAAGAAATTGCGGCGGTCTCGTTCTAAGCGATGAAGGATGAATTCAGATCTTCATCGGAGACCGCCCATGAGAAACGCCAAACAATTGAAACTCCCCTGCGCCGCGGGACTTGCGGCGCTGCTGCTCGCCGCGCCGTTCGTTTACCGCTCCGCTTTCGCGCAATCCGAAAATGCATCCCCTGTGCAGGTGACCGGCATCGGCCCCGTCGTGTCGCCCAACGGGTACGTCACAACCACGCTCACGGACCAGACCGATCTGGCCGTTACCGTGTACAACTCAAACCTCTCGCTGGTGCGTGACGTGCGCCAGCTGACTCTTCCTACGGGGGAATCCACCCTGCGTTTCATGGACATCGCGGCGTCCATCAATCCGGCGACGGTTCATTTCCGCTCGACCAGCGAGCCCACGAAGCTGGGCGTGTCCGAGCAGAACTATGAATACGATTTGCTCGATCCGAACAAGCTCCTGCAGAAATATGTGGGACGCGAGGTCACGCTGGTGCGCGCGCGCCTCGACAGCGGAACCACGCAATATGACGAGGTGAAGGCCACGCTGCTCTCCCTCAACGGCGCGCCGGTTTGGAAAATCGGGAACGAAATCGTTACGGGCATGTCTTACGAAAGCATCCGCTTCCCCGAACTGCCGGACAATCTTTACGAACGGCCGACGCTTCTGTGGACGCTCCAAAATACGGGCGCACGGCGGCACAAAGTGGAGGTGTCCTATTTGACTTCGAATCTATCCTGGAGCGCGGACTACGTCCTGAACGTAGCGAAGGACGAATCCAGTGGCGATCTTGACGGCTGGGTCACCCTGGTGAATCACAGCGGCACGGCATTCAAAAACGCGCAACTTCAGCTCGTCGCGGGAGACTTGCACCGCGTATTCGCGCAAAACGGCATGGATGAATTGAGAGCGATGTCGAAAGTCGCGACCGCGGCACCGATACCGCCCCATTCCAGCAGGAAGCATTCTCCGAATATCATCTGTATTCGCTCAGCCGCCGCACTTCGATTTTCGATCAGGAATCGAAGCAGATCAGCCTGCTCGACGCGTCGCGCTTCCCGCTGCAAAAAGTGTACGTCGTGAACGGGCAGTCCTACTACTATCGCTCCGCGCAGCCCGGCGCTCCGGTGAAAGACCCCGTGCAGGTTTTCTACAAATTCAAGAATGAAGACAAGTCGGGGCTCGGGATGCCGCTGCCCGCCGGGACGATCCGCGTCTATCAGGCCGATTCGCGCGGCGGCTCGTTGTTTGCCGGCGAGGACCACATCGACCACACTCCGAAGGACGAAACCATCAGCCTGCACATCGGCAACGCGTTCGATATCGTCGCCGAACGCAAGCAGACCGACTACAAGTCGATTTCCGACCGCGTGTATGAATGCGAATACGAAATCACACTGCGCAATCACAAGGACATTCCCGTCACCGTCGAAGTAAACGAACCGATCGGCGGCGACTGGGAGATGCTCAACTCGACGTACAAATTCGAGAAGACCGCCGCGTTCGCCGCGCAGTTCCAGGTGCCCGTCGATAAGGATGGCACGTCGGTGCTGAGGTATCGCGTGAGGGTGAGGTATTGAAAGCAGTGACTGGTGACTCGTGATTGGTGACTCGTGAGGGACGCCGACCGATACTTGCTTGAGGGGTGGGTGTGTTCTTTGTGGGGGCCGATTAATGTCGCTTGCGCATGTTCCGCTCGTTCTCGGCGAACGGTTTGTGGGTCGTGGCTTCAGCCGCGACGTAAGAAGTCAAAAAAACAGTGGCTTTAGCCACTGGCCTCTGTTGGCTTTCCGCTCAGGTGGGAACTCAACCCGTCAGCGGCTGAAGCCGGTTTTGCTATCCGTACCTTAATGTCATGCCTGAAGGCATGACCCACAAACCGAAACCACGTTTTGTTTTCGCTAAGCCCGCAAAAGCCGTGACCTATAAACCGTCTCATCGCGCGCGGCGCGGCTTTGACTGGCGCTTCGCGGCGCTCGCCTTTGACGGCGCGCGTTTTGCCGGGGTTCGGGACCTCACAATCGCTTCGGCCTCGATTTCCACGAGCATTTCCGGCGAAACGAATCCGCCGACCTGCACCATCGCCGTCGTGGGGCGAATCTTGCCGAAGAATTCTCCGTGCGCGCGGCCGATTTTTTCCCACTCGGCGATATTAGCAACGTACATGCGCGTGCGGACTACGTCTTCGAGGCGCGCACCGGCCTTGTGCAGCGCGGATTCGATGTTGCGCAACGTCTGCACAGTCTGCGCGTACGCGTCACCCACGCCAACGAGTTTCCCGTCGGCGCCGCTGGCCGTCGTTCCCGAAACGTGAACCGTATCGCCCACGCGCACCGCCCGGGAATATCCGATGATCGGCTCCCAGGTGGTTCCCGTCGAATAATTTGTCCTCTTAAGTTTCATGGCCCCTCCTCGATCGGGTGCGGGCTCTATGCTCGGTCAACAAAACGCTTTGGCGCATCTCCGACTTGGAGCCCGCTGGAATATCGAGCGGGCTATTGTGCCACGAACATGGAGGCATCTGGAAACTGGACATTGCCTCCAGAATGCCCGTAAGCTTGGTCGCTAGAACAGGAGTTATCACTTGCTCTGCAATAACATTCTTGAATCCATCGGGCATACGCCGCTGGTCCGGCTGAACCGCCTGACCGCCGGATTCGCCGCCGAAGTTTACGTCAAGGCCGATTACATGAATCCGGGCGGCTCGGTGAAGGACCGCATCGGCGTTTCGATGATCGACGAAGCCGAACGCCAGGGGCTGCTCAAGCCGGGCGGCACGATTATTGAAGGAACTTCGGGGAACACCGGAATCGGCCTCGCTCTGGTGGGCGCGGTGCGCGGCTACAAGCTGGTGTTCACGATCACGGACAAGCAGTCGAAGGAAAAAGTCGATCTGTTGAAAGCGCTCGGCGCGGAGGTGATCGTCTGCCCGACGGCCGTCGAGCCCGACGATCCGCGCAGCTACTATTCGGTGGCGAAAAAACTCGCCAAGGACATCCCGAATTCGTTTTACCCCAATCAGTACGAAAACACGATGAATCCCGAAGCGCACTACCGCACGACCGGCCCCGAAATCTGGGAAGACTCGGGCGGAAAAATCACGCACTTCGTCTGCGGCATGGGCACGGGCGGAACGATCAGCGGCGTGGGGCGCTACCTGAAGGAAAAAAATCCCAACGTCAAAATCATCGGCGTCGATCCGATCGGGTCGCTTTACTACGAATTCGCGAAGACCGGAAAAGTCGGCAAGGCGAAGACCTACGTCGTCGAAGGCATCGGCGAGGACATCTTCCCGGCCACCATGAATTTCAAGGTGCTCGACGACGTGGTGCAGGTGAACGACCAGGAATGCTTTGTCTGGGCGCGGCGCCTGGTGAAGCAGGAAGGAGTCTTTACCGGAGGCTCGGGCGGGGGCTGCGTTTCGGGCGCCCTGCGCGTGGCGAAGACGCTGCCGAAGGGGTCGTTCGTCGTGGCGTTTCTGCCCGATACGGGCATGCGCTACCTGAGCAAGGTCTACAGCGACGAATGGATGCGCGAGCGCGGCTACATGGATTCGGAAGTGCCGCTTACGGCCGAGGACGTCGTCAACGCCAAGCGCAAGGCCGGCAAGGTGCGCGAGCTGATCGTCGCGAGCCCGGATCACACCGTCTTCCACGCGCTGCACACCATGCAGACGCAGGACATTTCTCAGTTGCCGGTGTTCGAAGGGCAGCAGCCGGTCGGCGCAATCTACGAGGATCAGATCCTGAACCTCGCGCTACAGGGGAAGGACCTGCGCAAAATGGTCATCCGCGAAGTCATGACCGACCCCCTGCCGCAGGTTCCCTGCGAGGCGCCGGTCGAGCGCCTCACCTATCTGCTGAGCCATGAAGAGCCCGCCGTCTTCGTCCAGATGGCCAACGGCAAATTTGAAATCATCACCAAGTACGATTTGATGGGGACGATAGCCGAATTAATGGAGCAGAAGCGGTAGTAGCGTAGACTTCAGTCTGCGCATATTTTTCGGTGGTCGGAGGACAAAACCGGCGCAGGCTGAAGCCTACGCTACCTCCTACTAACTTGACGTTTCTGCACGCTGCCTTCAGTATTAACCAAACACTATGGCCTGGTTCAAAAGAGAGAAAAAGCGGATCGAGCATTCCACGCCGACTGAGGAACGCCGGGTAAAGACCGAGGGTCTTTGGACCAAGTGCGAGAACTGCCGCACGACGGTCTGGAAGAAGGACCTCGAAGCCAACTGGCGCGTCTGCCCGAAGTGCCAGCACCATTTCCGGCTCAACGCCACGCAGCGGCTGGAACTATTGCTCGATTCGCGCTGGGCTGAGTTCGACGCCGCGCTGGCCTCGAGCGACCCGCTGCACTTCACCGACACCCGGCCTTATGCCGCGCGCCTGAAGGAAGCGCGCAAGAAACTGGGCATGGCCGACGCGATCATCACGGCCGAAGGGTTGCTCGGCGGACGGCCCGTGATCTGCTGCTCGATGGAATTTGGCTTTATCGGCGGCTCGATGGGCGCGGTGGTCGGGGAAAAAGTGACGCGCGCGATCGAAGCGGCCATCGACAAGAAGCTGCCTCTGGTGATTGTTTCCTCCTCCGGCGGCGCGCGCATGATGGAGGGAACGATCAGCCTGATGCAGCTCGCGAAAGTTTCCGCCGCGCTGGCTCGCCTCGATGAAGTCCGCCTGCCTTTTATTTCCATTCTTACCGATCCGACCACCGGGGGCGTCACGGCCAGCTACGCCATGCTGGGCGACATCAACATCGCCGAGCCGGGCGCGCTGATCGGCTTCGCGGGGCCGCGCGTGATCGAGCAGACCATCCGGCAAAAACTTCCCGACGGATTTCAGACCTCGGAGTTTCTCCTGGAGCATGGTTTTCTGGACGCCGTGGTCCATCGCAAGGATCTCAAAGCCTACATTTCTTCCGCGCTGGACTTTTTCCTGGCGTAGCCCCATGACTTACGAAGAATCCGTCCGTTATTTGTACTCACTGGGGCGGGAACTCGCCTCGCCGCGGCAGGCGAGCGCGACGAAGTTCGATCTCTTCAACATCACCGTGCTTTGCGAGCGACTGGGCCATCCGGAACGCGCGTTTGAATCCGTGCACATCGCCGGAACCAATGGAAAGGGTTCGACTGCGGCGATGATCGAATCGATCCTGCACGCGGCGGGACTGCGCACGGGCCTCTACACTTCACCGCACCTGGAGCGGATCAACGAGCGCATTCGCATCGACGGAAAAGAAATTTCCGACGCGGATTTTGCCGCAGCTTTTACGCGCCTGCACGAGGTGATCGAGGAACTGCTTGCCGCGGGACTGCTCGCCGCGCACCCCACATTTTTCGAGTGCGTTACAGCGATGGCCTTTGATTATTTCGCAAAGGCAGGTGTTGAGTTCGCGGTGGTCGAAGTCGGGATGGGCGGCCGCCTCGACGCCACAAACGTCCTGCTGCCGGAAGTGGCCGTCATCACGCAGATCGATTTCGACCACGAAAATTTTCTCGGCCATTCGATCGAGGAAATCGCCTCGGAAAAGGCGGGGATCATCAAGCCGGGAGCGCGCGTAGTCAGCGCCGCGGAACACTTGATCGCGCGTATCGTGATCCAGCGCCGCGCAGCGCATCAGTCGGCGTTCCTGGTCGAAATCGAGAACGCATTCCGCATCGAGGACGTCGCCTCGCGCGACGGCTGCTTCGCGTTCACCGCAATTTCCAACGATTCAGGCTCGCGCATCCCATTGACCCTGCCGCTGCCGGGGCGTTTCCAGATCCGAAACGCCCTCACGGCGCTTGCCGCAGCGCGAATGCTGGCCGAGCGCGGCGCGCCCATCGATGACGACGCCATCTCGCGGGGCATCGCGGCGACGCGGTGGCCCGGCCGCCTGGAACGCATTGCCGCCGGTCCCACCATTTATCTCGACGGCGCGCATAACCCCGCTGCGGCACGCGAAGTGGCCGTCTTTTGGGAAGCATTCCTTTCGGGAAGGAAAATTATCCTGCTTTATGGAGCCGTCCGCGATAAGGCCGTCGACGAAGTCGCGGGCATTCTGTTCCCGCGCGCTTCAACAGTGATCATCACGGCGCCCGCTCAATCACGCGCGATTTCGGCTCCGGCATTAGCGGAAATGGTGGGCCACCACTCCGGGAATTTGGAAGTGATCCCCGATGCGGAAAAAGCTTTTGAACGCGCTCTAGAACTCGCGTCTCCCCACGACGTAATTTTCATTACCGGGTCGCTATTTCTGGTCGGCGATCTGCGGCGGTACTGGCTCTCCCGTGCTACGTCGACGAGCGATTCCTTGCCTGCAAGGACTCTTCCCTCCGCATCCTAGCGCATCTTGTTTTTCCCCATCGTTCAGCTGTTCAAGGATATAATTTGCTTCCCACCCTCACGGCTAACGCCCGTTGGCAAATACGGGACAGGCAATGTTTCCCGTCGTTGACAGGCGCAAACCCATCCAGTAACAAAGGATAGCGAAGAGTTCCTTTTGAACTGACCTCTCAGGAGATTCTTGATGAAGACACGTTCCCCCTTTCTGATGGTTCTAGCCGTATTGGCGTCTCTTTCGATTGTGATTCCGCCGGACCTGGCGGCACAGGTCGGGCAGAAGGCAGGCGAAGTGTCCCGTGCCATCCCGGAAGTCGCCATTGCCCGTGGGGCGCAGCAATTGCCGGCGCCGGTGAAGGCGCTGGTCGATTGGGGCGATGTGGTGCATACCGGCGATGGAGGGCGCGCGCGTGTTTCGCTGGATGACGGCTCGTTGCTCAATGTGGGATCCAGCTCAAGCCTGACCGTGACGCAGCATGACGCGAAAGCTCAACAGACGCAGATTGAACTGGAATACGGACGTGTGCGTTCGGTAGTCGTCAAGCAATCCAAGCCGAATTCCAAATTTGAGATTCACACGCCTGTGGGCGTAGCCGGCGTTGTGGGCACGGATTTTTTCCTGGGTTACCTGAACGACATCTTCCAGATCATTGTGTATGAGGGCCACGTGAAATTCTGCAATCTGGACGGCGTGTGTGTGGACGTTCTTGCCGGGCAGATCGCCAGCATTCGAAATGGCCATCAGCCTCCCGATCAGCCGACGCAAGCCACGCCTTCGGAGCTGACGGATGCGGCCAACGCCACATCCGTGGGGCCGACCTATGCCGAAGCTGCTCCGCATCACATCAATCCCTGGTGGTATGTGGGCGTCGTAGTGATTGTGGCGGTGCCCGCGATTGCCATCCCTCTCGCGACCCGCGGCAAGCCGCCCGTGGTGAAGTGCGGGCAAGTCTTGGTAGCGGGCTGCACACAGCCTGGCATCGCCAACTAAAGGATTCGCCGAGTTTCCAAAGCGCGCCCGCCAGGCAATTTGGGGGGCGCGCTCTTTTTGACGACACCAGGCGAACCTTCCGCGCGTCAAATAAATAGCAGATTGGCCCCGGCGACTTTCAGCGCCAAACCTGCATCCAACAGGAGGTCTCTTCCATGGTTACTTTGCGCCTTCCCGGGGACGAGTGCGTTGAGATCGACGTCGCATAGGCATACACTGTTTGTCCTACATTAAGACGAAACCCGATTCGGCAGATTGGAGCAACTTCGTGAAGACAATCATTCTTGCAGGGCTCGTGATGTTCGGTTCGTTGAATGCTTTGGGCGCAAGCAAGCCCGCGCGGCGTTTTTCTCCTGTGCCGCCCGCGCCACAGGCGGGCCAGGTTGCTCCTTCTCCTGCCCTGGTCACGCTGGGCCAGGAACTCGACCGCGAAATGCCGATCCTTTCGAAAGCAACGCCGGCCGCTTATTTCATCAGTTACACGCTGACATCCACGGACCGCGCCGAAGTCATGGGCTCGAACGGCGCGCTGCTTTCCAGCGATGAAAACCGTTCCAAGTGGCTCGAAACGCAAGTACGCGTCGGTAGCTACGACCTGGACAACACCCACAAGGTTGGCAACGCGCAGCCCAATGAAAGCAGCTTCGGCACGGCGGCGCCGCTCGACGACGCTCCCGAGGTTCTTCGCCGCACGATGTGGATGCAAACGGAGAAGCAATACCGGGTTGCGTCGGAAGCGCTGATTAAAATCATGACCAGCAAGGAAGTTCAATCCCAAACAGCCGAAGAACACGCCCCTGATTTTTCACGTGAGACGCCGCACACGTACTACGGCCCCGAAGTTTCCGTTCATCCAGACCGCAAACCCTGGGAAGCGAAAGTCCGGTTGTACACGGCCGCATTCCGCGCGTCGCCGCAGATCCTGAATTCGATCGTCACCTTCAGCGCGGAGGGAACGAATCAGTATGAGGTCAATACGGAGGGCACCAAACTCCAGTTTGGCCTGATCCACTACCGGCTGGAACTCTACATCCAGGGCAAAGCGCCGGATGGAATGAATATCGACCGCTATTATAATTATGATTGGGTTAACCCGGCCGACGCCCCTGACGACAAAACCGTTCTAGCCCAGGGAGTGGTCCTCCGCAAAGAACTCGAAGCCCTGGTAGCCGCGCCGCTCGTCGAGCCCTACGCGGGTCCCGCGCTCCTGACCGGCCGGGCCACGGCCGTATTTTTCCATGAAGTTTTCGGGCACCGCGCCGAAGGATTCCGCCAGAAAGACATCAACGAAGGACAGACATTTGCGCGGAAAGTCGGGCAGCAGATTCTTCCGAGTTTCCTTTCGATCTATGACGATCCGACCTCAAAGACACTGGACGCGGCGGTCAACTCCACCGGCGCGCAGCTCGGCGGCTCGGGACTCAAGTCCTCGAAGGAAATGCTGCTTGGTTTCTACCCGTTCGACGACGAAGGTGTCCCCGCGCAACGCGTCACGCTGGTGGATAAGGGGATCCTGAAGAATTTTGAAATGTCGCGCCAGCCGCTCACCGGTTTTCCTGAATCCAACGGGCACGGCAGGCGGCAAGTGGGCGCGCTGCCGGTTTCGCGGCAAGGGAATCTGATTGTCGAGAGCAGCAAGACGGTGACCAACGCCGAGCTTCGCAAAATGCTGATCGAGCAGATCAAGCAGCAGGGCAAACCGTTCGGCCTGCTGATCGACGACATTGCCGGGGGCTTCACTTTCACGGGCCGAGGCCAGCCGCAAGCCTTCCAGGTGCAGCCGCTGGTGGTCTATGAGGTGTTCGCGGATGGACGCCCCGATCAACTGGTGCGCGGCGTCGATATCGTGGGCACTCCGCTGGTTTCGCTCACCAAAATTCTGGCGACCGGCGACACGATGGAAGTCTTCAACGGATATTGCGGCGCGGAATCGGGCTCGGTGCCGGTAGCCGCGGCGGCTCCCGCAATCCTGATTTCCGAGATGGAAGTGCAGAAGAAGGAAACTTCGACGGACAAGCCGCCGATCCTGCCGCCGCCAGCGCACGACGAGGAGCCGCTCCGATGAAGCGCACGTCAAAGCGATCGAATTTCAAATTGTCCATTCCGGGCGTCATGCTTGCGTTGTTTGGGCTCGCGCTGATTCCCGTCAAACCCGCGGACGCGGCCCCTGCGCCGCATCCCGCGACGCCATCTCCGCAGATTCAAAAGACTCCATCACCCGATTCCGACAAGACGCTTGCCGCGATGCAGGACGAACTCGATCGCTCCAAAGCTCGACTCGAGCTGAAGATTCCGGGCAGCAACGAACCCGCGAAACCCTACTTCATTCAGTACCGCATTCTCGATCTGGACGTCCGCACGATCGTTGCGGAATTCGGGGCGCTGGTTTCCTCGACCTCCGGAAGAAACCGGATCATGAGCGTGGATGTCCGCGTCGGCGATTACAATCTCGACAGCTCGAACTTCATTACCGACGAAGGATTTAATGGGGTCTTTGGGGCTACGGGCACTATTGGGATCGACCGCGACTACAATTCGCTGCGGCAGGATTTGTGGCTGGCTACAGACGAGGCGTTCAAAGCCGCCGTCGAAAACTATTCCAAGAAGCAGGCGTTTGTGTCGCGCCTGGCTAAACCCCCGAGCATTCCGGATTTTTCAGCCGCCCCGCCGACCGTTTCCGTCGAGCCGCTGCGTGATCCGGACTGGACCACGCGCAACTGGGAGAATGAAGCTCGCGCCGTGTCCGCGGCTTTGCGTCAATTTCCGCAACTCGAAAATTCGCGCGTCACTTATCACCTGATCTACACGACCAGCTACACCCTGAACAGCGAAGGAACAAAAATTCGCGCCAATCACAGCCTGGCAGCGATCGAAGCCAGCCTCGAAACCGAATCCGATGACGGCATGGCGCTCCACAATTTCCTGGCTGTCTATCGCCACCGTCCCGATGAATTGCCTGCTGCCGACGCCGTTCGCAACGACCTCCAAAAAGCCGGAGAGCAGCTGATTACGCTTCGCGCCTCGCCGCCCGCGGCCGATTACGAGGGGCCCGTGCTCTTTGAAGCGCCCGCGGCTGGTTCGCTGCTGGCGCAGATTCTGGGGCCGTCCCTTTCCGGCGCGCGCGGCCCGCTGGCAATGCAATCGGCCTTCGATCAAATAATGGACCGGCTCGGCGGACACAGCGAATGGACGGGAAAACTGGGAACGCGCGTGCTCCCCGGCACCGTTTCACTGGTGGACGATCCGACGGCGACGCAATTTGCGGGACAGGATTTGCTGGGCAACTATGACGTGGACGAAGAAGGCGTGAAAGCGCAGAAGGTGCAACTCGTCCAGAACGGCCTGCTGCTGAATTTCCTGATGTCGCGGCGGCCGGGTCCCGACCTCGACCACACCAACGGCCACGGCCGCGCGGCGTATCTGGGCGATCCGCACCCGTTGATCAGTAATTTGTTTTTTACCTCTTCCTCCGGGGTCTCTCCCGACGAGCTGAAGAAGAAATTCCTGGATGCGTGTAAGCAAAATGGAAACAAGTGGTGCCTGATCGTCCGGGAGATGGACAATCCTGTCCTGGGCGTGACCCAGCAGGACGATCTTTCCGACATTGTGATGGGTGCTGCCGGCGGCGCGGCGACCGGTGACCGCCTCCCCTTGCTCGTTTACAAGGTGAACGTCGACGACGGAACCGAATCGCTGATTCGGGGCGCCCGGCTCACCGGACTCACCGTGCGATCGGTTCGCAACATTGACGGCATCGGAAACGACGCCACCGCTTTTAATTTCACCGAGAGCCAGCAGAACGGGTTTGCGGGAACGGCCCTGGCCGCCTTTGGCTCGGCCGACTCCGGCGTCCCGGCCACCGTGATCGCGCCTTCGCTGCTGTTTGACGACGTAGAAGTTCACGGCGCGCGCGGCGAGCCGGAACGGCTGCCGCTGGTGCCGCCACCGCCGATTAATTGAATTAAATTGGTCGCGCCGGATCGTCGTGAACGGAGTACGCGCGGCACGCGGTGGTTTTGCAATCGAATGAGTTGTGCTCTCCGAGCTGCCGGCCGACGAGTTCACTCAGAACAGCCGCTGTGCCGCCCCTCCGGGGCTAATTTCCACGATTGCGTTTATTCCCACCGCTTCCGCGGTGGGCTATCCTCTTTCGCCCCTGACGGGGCTGACCGTCGCCCCCTCGAAGGTGCCGATGGAGCAGCAGCGTCGCCTCTCGCGCTGTTTGCTACTGAGAGTCCCGAAGGGACGGCAGAACATAGCCCAGCGCGGAAGCGCTGGGAATATCAACCGAGCGGATGTGAGCCCTGTAAGGGCGACACAATCATTCCGCGCGTTGGATTGGCGCGGCACCTTACGAATTCACTCCGTAGATCGACCGCCTTGGATTGATCGTATTTGGGGGCGCGGCGAGCCAGAACGGCTGCCGCTGGTGCCGCCACCGCCGATGAATCAGGCGCTCATTCTTTTTTGGAATAATCGTTCCGAGAAGCCCAGGCGGCCGTGTAGGTGTCCATTACGAAGTTCTCGACGGCTTCCAAATCTGGCTCAATCGGGAGGGGCGAAGATTCCAGCAGCCCACTGAGTCGTGATTCTAGCTCCCTGCCCTCTGCAAGCACATCCACGAGGGGGATCCGGCCGCGCCGAACGTCCATCAAGTGGCTACGAACTGGCTCCCGCATCGGCAGAAATAAGCGCCCTGATTCCAGAAACTCGACGCCTTGGTGTCCCAGCCTCAGCATGTGCATCGCGTATTTCGTGTCATACCCGAATTCTTCAACCAGCTCGAAACGGTTAACATCCCGCTGTCCACGTTCGCCGACAAGTCTCTGCAGCTGAGCCTCCAGGTATCCAAGGAAGCGTTTTCCTGCATGCTTCGACGCAAACGCAGAAGCCAATCCGCGGAGCCGGTCTCCAGCAGTGGTTCGGATTACAATCGCTTCGTCAGGCAAGTACAAAAGCAGCAGGACCGTGGGATTGCCCTGCAACGCAAGACGCGCCCATTTGCGCAGGCTGTATATCGTCAAATCGAGATCGCCTGCCTGGGAGCGGGCTCCTACAAACCCCTCGCGTTCCTCCGCTGATCGATATACCCACTGCTCAAATTTTCCAAACCCGATAATGTATCGACGAGGCTCGACACATATGCCCATTTCATCGCGATCGTCCGTCCCGGAGAGCACCAGACCGTGAACACTCGAACCAACCAGGCCTCTTAGGATGGTAGTTGGTTCAGCGATCGACTGAGGTGAACTGTCACGATTCCCCAATTTGAAGCCCCAAGTGTAAGAGTAGCAGAGTATACCAGTTCAACGTTCCACCGCGATCGAAGCTGGCCTGCTCACCCCAGCCCCATCGTATAATCCATTCGAGGATTCCTCATCACACGCTCACCCAGTTCGGCGAAGCAGATGGCGGCGCTCGGGTCGATTGGCTCGGCCCTGGTGTTGCTTGGGCTGAAGGTGTTTCTGGCCGTCGCGACGGGCAGCCTCGGCGTGCTTTCCGAGGCGTTGCATTCGGGGCTCGATTTGATTGCCGCAATTTTGACGTGGCTTTCCGTGCGGGTTTCCGACCTTCCCGCCGATTCGGGGCACACGTACGGGCACGGCAAGTTTGAAAATTTCTCGGCGTTTGTCGAGACCGGATTATTGCTCGCCACTTCCGTTTACATCATCGTCGAAGCGTTCGTGCGCCTCCTGTTCAAGCAGGTTCATTTGCAGCCGAGCGCGCTGGCGATCGTGATTCTCGTCCTCGCGATGGGAATTGACATCGTGCGCTCGCGAGCCCTTTCGCGAGTCGCCCGCGAGCATCCCAGCGAAGCGCTGGAAGCCGATGCGCTTCATTTCTCCACCGATGTCTGGAGCACGTTTGTCGTGATCCTGGGAATGGCCGCGGTCTGGATCGGCCAGTACACGGGCATCGCCTGGCTGCGGGAAGCCGATCCCATCGCTGCGCTCGTCGTGGCAGCCATTGTGATTTGGATTGGCTCCCGCCTCGGGAAACGCACGATGGACGCGCTGCTCGACGTAGCGCCCGCCGGGCTGCAGGAACGCGTCACGACAGCGGTTCAGGGACTGGACGGGGTGATCTCCACCGAACGCGTGCGCGTGCGCAGGGCCGGGAACCAGCACTTCGTGGACGTTACGATCAGCGTCCCGCGCTCGGCCAGCTTTGAGCAGGTGCACGCGATTTCGGACGCCGTCGAACAGCGCGTCGGTGAAATTGTTCCCGCCGACGTGATGGTCCACATGGAACCGCGCGCCGCCGCCGGGGAGCATCTGTTCGATGCCATCCGGGCGATTGCCGCGCGGCGCGGGCTGGCCGTGCACGAAATTTCGGCGGACCAGCTCGACGGGCGGTTGTTCATCGAGATGCACCTGGAAGTGCCGGAACAATTGACCCTTCGCGAGGCGCACCGCCGCGCCACTGAACTCGAGGAAGAAATTCGCACGCTCCCGGGTGTAACGGCCTCTTCCAATCGCGCCGAGGCAATGGTGAACATCCATATCGAGCCGCTCGGCACGCACATCGCGACGGTCGACGGCCAGCGAGGCGAAATGACGGGCCTTGGCCGCGCGATCGAGAACTACATCAACACGTTGCCCCGGGAATTCCATGAACTGGTCGACTGCCATGAAGTCCACGTCCGGCAAGTGGAGCACAAGATTCTGGCGTCCTGCCACTGCGCCATGGACGGCGGGCTGGCCATCACCCAAATTCATGACGTGACCGCAGCGCTCGAGGACCGCGTGAAGGAACGATTTCCGCAGGTCGCCCGCGTTACGATTCATCCCGAACCTGTCGAAGAACGCTGAAAAGTCGATGTTCACCGACCCGCGTTACAGGCCACAAGTAGCATAGGCTTCACAGGTTGCGGAAAAACCCTCTTTGCTGTCATCCCGAGCGGAGCGAGGGATCTGCTTTTTCGCTAATTCGGGCAAGAAAAGCAGATCCCTCGGGCGAAACCCGCCCTTCGGGATGACAGATTGTGGGTTTTTCCGCAGCCTCTTCAGCCTGTGCAGCTTTTGTTTTTGGGTCGTGTAGTTTGGGTTAGAACCGAAAAGCGCACAGGCTGAAGCCTATGCTACTGACGACCAACAGATCGCGCCCAGCGCCAGCACTGCCGGATAGCACGTCATGACGTAACGCGGTTCGGGCGCCTCGATCGTCGTCAAAAACGCCGTGCGCACGAGCAGATACGCCAGAATGAGCGCGATGCCCCAGAAATTCGGCGCGTTCTCCAGGGTCGAAGCGACGCCCGATCGACTCCTTCGCCAGATTAAAAAGATTCCACCCAGCGCCATCGCGACGTACAAATAGCCCAAAGCGGCGAATCCCGCCGTCACCAGGACATCGGCGTGCGAATCGCTCCACTGATCGGCGAGCGGCCAGAGTTTTCCGTCGATCGGCAGAAGTTCGGTTCGCGGTGTCAACCAGATGGTTAGAGCCCGCTGAAACGGGACCTCGACGTAAGTTCGAAAGGGATGCCGCCGGGTTCTTTCCCGGGCGATTTCGGCGAATTCATGGTCCACGTCAGGGGAGATGTCCAGGGTGTCGCTGTCGTTGTATTGTTCGAAGAGATTCGCGATTCGCGCCTTTTCCTGGGGCGAGTCGAACGCCTTATCGGGAATATCTTCCATGTTCACTCTCTCTTCCCCGATTTTCCAGGTACTTAAGTACACGTCGCGGAAACGCTCGAGCCAGGTTCCTGTCCACGCGTAGTATCCGACCGGGGCCATTTCGCCGGGCATGGTGACGTACCGGGGCGCGAGGATTTGCACCTCATGCAGCGTGACCAGATTTCTTGCCGCCCAAGGCAACAGAGGAAGCAGGAAGGAGGCTGCCATGGCCGCGCCCGTTAGGGTCAACTTGCGAAAGCTCAATAGCCGCCACCAGCGCACGGAATACACAATCATTGCGACGGCGAAGAGTAAAGGCGTTTCCGGGCGGACCAGGGTTGCAATCCCAGTCAGAAAACAACCAAGCGTTACAAGGGAGAAAGGGGTTAGCCGCCCTTGGCGGGTGAACACAAGGATGTCTTGCTCGCCCGGTCCCTGCATCAGCCCCTTCGCGAAACAGACCAGCGCAGCTGTAATCAGAAACGTGGCCAGGACTTCCGTCAGAACCGCGGCGGAATAATTGGCCAGGAAAGGGCAAGTGGCCGCCAGCCATAAGGCAGCCAGGCCAACTCGCCGTCGGGAGGCCACTGGCGCGAGAGCTGCGCCCAGGGCGGCCGCTAGGAAGCACGTGGCCAGGTCAAGGACAGCCTGAGACAACACAATTGCCCGCTCCGAGCGTCTAAACAGCATAGCCAGTCCGGCAAGAAAAGCAGGGTAGCCGGGCATTCGGAGATCCGTTGGGACGAGGCGGCCGTTAAGCCACAATCCATAAACATGATGATCAGCCCAACTGCGAGCTAGTTGAAGATATGTTTGACTGTCGTCCGATATGGTTGGAAACCGGAAGACAAACAGCAGGCGCAAGGCAAGCCCCACGAGCGTTGCCAGGAACGCACTTGCGCAAAGTACGGTGACGCCGGCGCGCCTCGCAGGTATGATCGGGGCTTTCAGGGATCGCCGTTGTGCGGTCATTGACGGCCTGCCGCCGGACGGCTAGGTTGGAATATTGAGATGAAGTTACGCAAGCCCATATTCTATGACGAGCAGCGCCGCCGCTGGCGGAGAACCAGTCGGGTGCTCGAAATCTGCGGCGCCCTCTTCACGTTTTTAATGGTTGTTTTTTTCATCAGCGTCCTTGTCAGTCCCCGGTTGCCGGAACCATTGCTTCCCACAAACCGGAACGAGCTTCATCCGGTTTATGAGAAAGTCCGGACCCGGGCCGCATTAAAAAGGACCGGCCGGCATGGGCGTATCGCTTCCCTCGGCCAGGTACCGGCCACCTACGATCCCCTGCGCGCCGCATTTTATGTGGGTTGGGACCCCACATCACTTGCCGCGCTTGAGCAGCATTACCGCGAAATCGACGTCCTGATTCCCGAACGCCTGCACTCGATTACCTCGAGCGGCCGGCTGGATGTCGAATCGGATCCCAAGCTGGCGGCATTCCTGCAAACGTTGAAGCAGCAAAATCCGCCGATCGAAATCCCCATCATGCCGTTGCTCAATAATTCCGACGGGACGAATTGGCTCACCGATGAAATGGCGACCATGCTGAAAAACCCGGCCGCACGCCAGCATCTGGCCGACCAGGTGATCCAATACCTGACGCAGAGCCATTCCGCCGGACTGGTTGTTGATTTTGAAGAAATTCCTAAAAAAAGCCAGAAGGATTTCACTCAATTCGTTTCCGAACTCGCCGCGAGCCTGCATCGTTCCAACCTGAAGCTGATGGTTTGCCTGCCCGCCGCGGATTGGGTGTATGACTACGCCAGCATCGGCAAGTCGTCGGACGCCGTGATTCTGATGAATTACGACGAGCACTGGCGCACGTCGGCAGCAGGCCCCATCGCCGCGCAGGACTGGTTTGTCCGAAACATCGACGCGATTCTGAAACTGATTCCCCCGCAGAAACTCGTCATGGGCATCGCCAACTACGCGTACGACTGGCCCAGCGCGGCTGGATTGAAAGCCCATGAACAGGCGAAAGTGGAGAACTTCCAGGAATCCATCGTGACGGCGCAGGAATCGGAAGGGGAAATCCAGTTTGATGCGGACTCACTCAACCCCCACTTCGAATATTCGGACGAGCACAATATTGTCCATGACGTCTGGATGCTCGATGGAGTGACGGCGTACAACGAACTCCGCGCCGCCGAACGCGTGGGCGTGCAAGGCACCGCGCTCTGGAGGCTGGGCTCGGAGGATCCTTCGATCTGGACGATCTGGGATAATGCGCATCCCGATGACGCGAGCCGCGCAAAACTTGAGGATATGCCGCCGGGCTATGACCTGGTTCTGGAAGGGGACGGCGATATCTGGAAGTTCGCGGACACGCCGCAGAAGGGGAGCCGCACGATTCGCTTCGATGCGGCATCCAATACGATCGTCGGGGACGATTACAAAACGCTTCCCACCTCCTATCGAATCTTCCAGATGGGCGCGGTGCCGTACAAGATCGCGCTGAGTTTCGATGATGGTCCGGACCGCACCTTCACGCCCAAGATTCTGGATATCCTGAAACAGAAAAAAGCGCCGGCGACATTCTTTGTAATCGGAAGCGCCGCCAACGACGACCTGGGATTGATTCGCCGTGAATACGACGAAGGTCATGAAATCGGCAACCACACCTACACGCACCCTCAGTGGGAACAAACGTCGCGGACGCAAATTGACGTGGAACTCAATGTCACCGAGCGCCTGTTGAACAGCACGCTGGGCGTGAAGACGCTGCTGTTTCGTCCCCCGTACGGCATCGACCACCAGCCCGAAACCGCGGACGAAGTCGCGCAGCTTCCCATCGCCCAATCCATGGGATACATCATCATCGGTGCGCGCATTGATCCGCACGATTGGGGCGAGCCGGGCGGCGTTCCGCCCGCTTCCGCGGATGTGATCGTGCAGCGCGTGCTCGAGCAGGCGCGCTCCGACGGCGGCAATATCGTGCTTCTGCACGACGGCGGCGGCGATCGCAGCCACACCGTGGAAGCCTTGCCGCAAATTATCGACGGACTTCGCGCCGCGGGTTTTCAGATCGTTCCCGTGTCGGAACTTCTCGGCCAGACCCGCGCGGAGCTGATGCCGGCGCTCTCGTTCCGCGAACGGCTGGTTGCGCATGCGGACGGCTTGATCTTTACCATGTACGAATGGTCGCGGCTGAGCGTCGCCTTCATCTTCGTTCTGGGGATCGGCCTGGTGAGCTGCCGCGCGATTGTTGTGGGATTGCTTGCAATCATCGAAAAATTCCGCCCCGCTCCTCTCGATCATCCGGATTTTCAGCCGCTGGTGAGCGTCCTGATTCCCGCATACAACGAAGAAGAGGTCATCGTCTATACGGTCAACTCGGTGCTGGAATCCGATTATCCGAAACTGGAAGTGATCGTCGTCGACGACGGTTCGACGGACGGCACCGGCGAGTTGCTCGATTCGGAATTTGGGCGCAACCCAGCCGTGCGTGTGATTCACCAGCCGAATCGCGGCAAACCCGCGGCGCTTTCGCACGCTCTCGCCGAAGCTTCGAGCGGTATTATCGTCACCATCGATGCCGACACCGCCGTGGAACCCAACGCGGTGACCAAGCTCGTCCGGCACTTTGTCAATCCCAGGGTTGGCGCCGTCGCCGGAAACGTGAAGGTCGGCAACCGCGTCAGCTGGCTCACGCGCTGGCAGGCGCTTGAATATGTGACCAGCCAGAATCTCGAGAAGCGCGCCTTCGACCTGCTGAATTGCATTCCGGTGGTTCCCGGCGCGCTCAGCGCCTGGCGCGCCGAGGCCATCCACGAGGCCGGCGGCTTCAATGCGGACACGGTTGCGGAAGACACCGACCTGACCATCACGATCCGCCGGGCAGGCTGGAAAATCTATTACGACGAAGAAGCCATTGGATGGACGGATGCGCCGGAAACCGCGGCCGCGCTGGTTCGGCAACGCTTCCGCTGGACGTTTGGGACATTGCAGGCGTTCTGGAAGCATCGCGACACGCTGGGCCGCAGGAAGTACGGCACGCTGGGCTGGATTGCTCTCCCCAACATATTTCTGTTCCAGCTCCTGCTGCCGCTGTTCTCACCGTTGATCGACCTGCTGTTTCTGGGTTCGCTGCTGATGTGGGGGTTGTCGCTGCTGCATTTCGCGCACTTGCCGCAGTTCTACACCGCGGCCGATGTCCAGCGTTCCCTCGTCTTCTTCATCGGATTCATGCTCATCGATTTCCTCACCTGCGTCGTCGCCTTCACGCTCGAGCGGCATGAGGACTGGTCCCTCCTGTGGCCATTGTTGCTGCAGCGGTTTTATTATCGCCAGATGATGTACGTGGTATTGTTCCGCGCGGTGATGGGCGCCGTGCAGGGCAAATCGGTCGGCTGGCGCGGTGTCGAGCCGGAAGTGCCTGCGTCGCCGGTGGTTCACGTTTAGTTCCCCGCGTACGGTTTTGCCCGACATTTTGGTCCTCATGCTGCTCCAAGACGCAGAGCTTATACCTTCTGCGAAGGAGGGGAACAATGAGTGAGATAAACGCGCACCCGAAAAAGGTAGGTTCCGACCAATGGGCATTAGTGACAATCATCATCACCTTCACAATCGGTGCCGTCCTCTACCATATCCTAGTGGGTCATGACTTAGGACGCAGCGCAGCAATGTTCCTGGGTATTCCGGCGGTGTTGGCAATCTTGCTTGCGCTCACTCCAAAAGCAAAAACAGCGACTGGCAGCATTCTAAAGGGCGTCACTTTGGCGCTGCTAATCGTTGCCCCCTTGTTGGGCGAGGGTTTCCTGTGCATCTTAATTGCTTCGCCGCTGTTTTACCTGGTTGGGATCGTTGTCGGCGCTATAGCGGATCGGGGCCGCCGCAAACGGAATTTGACGTTGAGTTGTATGGCCCTGGCACTACTGCCAGTTTGCCTGGAGGGTGTTACACCAGAGCTATCTTTCAACAGGTCTCAGACAGTCGAGGTCAACAGTGTTGTAAATGGTTCAGTGGATGCGGTAGAGCATCAACTCAGTTTGAGCCCAGATATTACGATGAGATTGCCGAGCGCACTCGTATTGGATTCCCGCGGCCTCTTAAAGCGTGGGGGCAGGGATTCGAGGTCGGCGCTGTCCGAACGATTCATTTTGCCGGCGCGGAAGGAGATCCTCCCGGCGACCTAACAATGCGTGTGGCTGAACGCCGCCCGGGCTACGTTCGCCTTCAAGCGGTTAGCGATTCGAGCAAACTGACGCAGTGGATTGCATGGGATAGCTCTGAAATTCGGTGGGTGCGGGTCGATGAGGGACATACGAGGGTGACGTGGCGTATGCATTACGAAAGGCAACTCGATCCTGCTTGGTACTTCGCCCCACTGGAGCGCTTTGCTGTTTACGAGGCGGCGAAGTATTTGATTGAAGCAAACGCCTCACCTCATTCCGAGGGGATCCATGGACGGGACAACTAAATGAACTCGGGTTGGATGAGCAATACAGACCTGGAGGCCGCTGCCGCTGTCTATTTGCCGCTGACTTCTGCGTTGATCGCACGGATGCTTCAAGGGCCGAGACCTCGACAGTTTGCCGCATGTTTGTTAGGGATGTTATGGGCCGGCCCGGCGTTGCTGGCAGTGCAAAGCATGAATGGCCTAGCAGGCTGGTGGGCTTTCTCCAGCGATGGAGCCCAATTTCGCGGCATGCCCCTCGAGTGCTTCGTTGGATGGGTGCTGTTGTGGGGACTCGTGCGCAGCTAGCATTTCCGCGTCTTGCTATCGGTTGGCTCACTACCATTATGGTAGCCGCCGATCTGATTGCAATGCCGCTGTGTAGGCCCTTAGTCTTATTGGGGACAAACTGGCTAGTTGGCGAGGCGGTCGCGGTTTTCCTAGTTCTGGCCCCTGCTCTTTGCATCGCGCGATGGACATACGAGGACACACACCTGCGCGCACGATCAGCAATGCAGTTCGCGATTTCCGGATTGGTGTTCCTGTATCTGCTGCCCGAAATTGTTTTCGCCGTGAGGGCTGGAGAAGGCTGGGCTCCGCTTTTTAGGGAGTCCACTTGGAGTAGACAGATCACCGTCCAGACGTTACTCCTTCTGGCCCTACCTGGGGTCTCCGCCGTAATTGAGTTTGCGGACCGTGGCCAGGGCACGCCTCTCCCCTATGATCCACCGCGACGGTTAGTTACCAGCGGCATCTATCGCTACTGCGCCAACCCGATGCAGATGTCATGCGTCGCAGTAATGTTCATCTGGGCAGGTATGCTTCAGAATGGTTGGTTGATTCTAGCATCAGCGATGTCCGCGATTTACAGCGTCGGCATTGCAGAGTGGGATGAAGGAGAAGATTTGGCTTCCCGTTTTGGCACCGAGTGGCGAAATTACCGCGTAGCGGTGCGGGCCTGGCGTTTCCGGTGGAGGCCGTACCACAGCGGCAGATTTGCTTGCATCTATATAGCGAGCACGTGTGGACCTTGCAGCGAACTGCGGTCATGGCTCGAGGCAAGGCACCCGGCTGGATTGCTTATCGTTGATGCCGAAGAGCTTCCGATGGGGTCGATTCGCAGAATGCGCTATGACCCTGCAGACAACAGCGAGACGGTTGAGGGAGTGAGAGCGATGGGCAGAGCGTTAGAGCATCTGAACTTTGGATGGGCTCTCGCCGGCGCATTACTGCGACTACCCGGCATTTGGCAGAGTGTGCAGCTCCTCATGGATTCTAGTGGTCTAGGTCCGCGTATTCCGGTTAAGGTGATGCGCGGGTCACACAAAATCAGTTAGCGATATAAAGATATTGTATCCAGGTCTCGATAAGCCGCCCTGACCCACTCCCATTTTCAACCCCGCGTTGGTCGCAGCCTCCGCTCGCGGTATAATCTTCTGATGCCATCGAGGAAGAATTCAGAACAGATTCACGGCACAACGGTTTTGTGCGTGCGCCGCGACAACAAAGTCGTGATTGCCGCCGACGGGCAAGTCACCATGGGCGAGCACGTGATGAAGCACACGGCGCGAAAGACCCGGCGCCTGTTCAGCGACAAAGTTCTGGCCGGATTTGCCGGGTCGACGGCGGACGCGCTTTCGCTGTTCGAGCGCTTTGAGGGAAAGCTGCAGGAGCATCAGGGGAATCTGGCGAAATCGGCGGTCGAACTTGCGAAGGAATGGCGCAAGGACCGGGCCTTGCGGCATCTCGAGGCGTTGCTGATCGTGGCGGACACGAAAGGCACATTTCTGGTCTCCGGCAACGGCGACGTGATCGAGCCCGATGACGGAATTTGCGCGATCGGTTCCGGCGGCCCGTTCGCGCTGGCGGCGGCCCGGGCGCTTGCCAAGCACACCAAGCTTTCCGCGAAGGATATCGCGATGGAGGCCATGAGGATTGCCAGCGAAATTTGTATTTTCACGAATGCCAATTTTACGGTTGAGGAGCTTTAGATGGTGATCTATCTTCCCGGCGACCAGCGCGAACCTCAGCCCGCACCGGAACCTTCGTTTGACGAATTGACTCCGCGCGAAATTGTTGTCGAGCTGGACAAATACATTGTGGGTCAGGCTCCCGCCAAGCGCGCGGTTGCCGTCGCGCTCCGCAATCGCGTGCGCCGTCAAAAACTCACGCCCGAAATGGCCGAAGACGTCCTGCCGAAAAACATTCTGATGATCGGCCCAACCGGAGTCGGGAAAACGGAAATCGCCCGGCGCCTCGCTCGCCTTGCCGGGTGCCCATTTGTCAAAGTGGAAGCGTCCAAGTACACCGAAGTCGGATACGTGGGCCGCGACGTCGAATCCATGGTTCGAGATCTGGTGGAAACATCCATCGACATGGTCCGCGAGGAAAAACTGGACGAAGTGGCCGAGCGCGCCGAGCAGGCTGCCGAGGAGCGCGTTCTCGATCTGCTTCTACCGGCTTCTCCGCTCCCTCCTTCGGACCCCGATCTCTCCCCTGCCGCCTCCGCCCCGATGCAGACGGAATCCAGTCGGCGCGACCAGGCCGACCGCACGCGGGAAAAGCTCCGTGCGCAGCTTCGGGACGGCAAGCTCGACCAGCGCCTGGTGGAAGTCGATGTGCGCGAGCGCTCCATGCCCGCATTTGAAATCATCTCCAATCAGGGCGTCGAGGAGATGGACGTCAATATCAAGGACATGCTCTCGGGACTTTTCGGCCAGCAGAAGAAACGCCGCAAGATGACGGTCGCCGAGGCCATCGATTACCTCATCCAGGAAGAAGAAAACAAACTGGTGGACATGGATCAAGTCACCCGCCTGGCCGTCGAGCGCGCCGAGCAGATGGGAATCATTTTTATCGATGAAATCGACAAGATCGCGGGCCGCGAGTCGGGGCACGGACCGGATGTATCCCGCGAAGGCGTGCAGCGCGACATTTTGCCGATCGTCGAGGGCACGACGGTCAACACGCGATACGGCATGATCCGCACGGACCACATTCTTTTTATCGCCGCGGGGGCGTTCCATATCACCAAGCCCTCCGACTTGATTCCGGAACTGCAAGGACGCCTGCCGATCCGCGTCGAGCTTACGGCGCTCACGGAAGCCGACTTCGTGCGCATCCTCACCGAGCCCAAGAACGCGCTGATCAAGCAGTACGTGGCGCTGATGGACACGGAAGGCGTGAAGCTCAATTTCACGGAGGACGCCATCGCGACCCTCGCCCGGTTTGCCGTCACGGTCAACGAACAGACCGAAAACATCGGCGCGCGCCGCCTGCATACGATTCTCGAGAAAGTCCTGGACGAAATCTCGTTCGACGCGCCCGATTTGAAAAAGAAGAACGTGAAAGTGGACGGCGCCTACGTCAGCAAGCAGCTTGCCGACATCGTGAAGAATCAAGACCTCAGCCGATATATTCTCTGACGTGATGATGAAGAAATGACCCGCGCGACTGCAGCCCACGCCCTCGCGTTCTGTGCCCTGGCGTGCACGCTCGTGACGGGATGCGCCGCGCCCGGGGAACCATCTCCCCGGCATCCCGTGGTTCCTGTTCCGATCGCCGACCTTGCCGCGCGCCAATCCGGAAGTGACGTCGTCCTGACGTTCAGCGTCCCCGCGAAATCAATGGATCGCGAAACTCTTGCCGAAGCTCCCTCCATCGAGATTTACCGCGCTGCCTTTCCGCCCGGCGCCCTGGCAAACCCGAAAACGGCCTGGCGGCTGGCCTACACAATTCCACCCGAACGGGTGGACTCCTACGAAAAAGACAGGACATTCGAATTCCGCGATCCTCTAACGGCGGAGAATCTCAGCCACCCAGATGGGTCTTCACTCGCCTACATGGTTCGCACCAGAGTCGTGAAGGCCAGGGCTTCGGATGATTCGAACGTGGTTGCGGCGCGGATCTACCCCCCACCCGAATCCCCGCGCGACCTGCGCTTATCCGTCATCGAATCGGCGATAGTTCTGAATTGGTCGGAATCGACGCTGCCCGCGGGTGCGTCTCCGGGCGGTTACCGCGTCTACCGGGCGGAAATGGATTCGGCACAAGAAGCTGCGCCGCAGGACCTTGCTCAGGCGAAGTTGAAATCGCCTCTTGAGCTGGTTGGGCCTTCTTCCTCGCCCAATTTTAGCGATCCCGATTTCGAATTTGGAAAGACCTATCTTTATACGGTTCGGAGCGCGGCGCTTTACGGAGGCGATTCGGTAGAGTCCGCTGACTCCGCCCCAGCCATCGTCACGCCGCGTGACACATTCCCGCCCGCCTCGCCCCAGGGCCTCGAAATCGCGATGATTCCCGCAACCAACCAGTCCCCTGCATACATCGAACTATCATGGGCGATCAGTCCCGAGGGGGACGTGGCCGGCTATTACGTATACCGGAGTGACAGCGAGAACACACCCGGCGAGCGTATCAACACTGAAATATTGCCCAGCCCGGCGTTTCGTGATATCTCCGTTGTTTCCGGCAGGCGTTATTCTTACCGTGTATCCGCGGTGGACCGCGCCGGCAACGAAAGCCCCAAGAGTTCCGCAGTTCAGACTGACATTCCGTAGCCTGAACAAACGAGAAAGGATCGAATGGCGGCCCGACCCCAGCTTCCGGGCATGCGGTGGTTTCTCTGGCTGCGCAACATTGCGTTGCGCGTCGGAGTGCTCGTGTGGATCTACGTCTCTTGCGCGTTTGCGGCGTGGCAGCTTGTTTCCTATCGCATCCCTCAGCTTGAGCGCTTTGCCGGTGTTCGCGATATCACCGCCGGCGCCGTGATCCTCGCGCTGTTGGCGATTCCCATATTTTATTTCCACAGGGAACCCGCTAGACTCTTCCTCTCCGGTCTAACGGCATGGACGCTTCTGACGATCACCTACACCGTGGCGGAATCGCTTTTCTCCCTGATCGGAACCCGCATGAGCGGGATTCAGATCTTCATGCTGGGCGCATTTTCCTACGGTTTAGCCGCCGTCTTCCACTGGGTATTTTTGATTTGTGTGGAGGCGCGCCACCGGCATCTCGTCCAGACCGGCCAGGCGCCCTCGCCTGCCAGCCGTTCGCGTGCTCGTTGATCTACCCCACCCCACGAAAAGGACGCAGCTACCGATGAAACTTTGCCGTTTTCAGCCCCAGATTGTTCCCCCGGAAAAGATCGGAGCTGCGGCTCACCCGGGAGTGCTGCAGGGCGTCATCTCAGGAGAACTGGTGCGCGAAGTTTCCGGAGAAATCTTCGGGAAGTGGACGGTCACCGACCGGTCCTGGCCGCTGAATGATGTGAAGCTGTTGACGCCGGTAGTGCCGAGCAAGATTGTGTGCCTGGGCAGAAATTACGTGGACCACGCGGCGGAATTCAATAACCTTCCGCCCAAGGAGCCGCTGATTTTTCTCAAGCCGCCATCGTCCCTTCTCGCGCCGGATGACCCGATCGTGCTGCCGCCGGACGTTCAGCGTATCGATTACGAAGGCGAGCTCGCGGTGATTATTTCGAGGGAATGCGCCCACTTGCGCGATGGCGACGACGTCCGGCGTTACATTGCGGGATACACGTGCCTCAACGACGTCAGCGCGCGGGACTACCAGGCTCTCGACAAACAATGGACCCGGGCCAAAGGTTTCGACACGTTTTGCCCCCTGGGGCCTGTCCTGGAGACGGAATTGGATGTCGCCTCGGAACATATTGAGACGCTGCTCAATGGAAACAGGAAACAGTACTCCGCGTTGACGGCAATGATCTTTCCGGTTGATGTTATAATCCGATTTGTTTCGCAGGTGATGACGCTCGTGCCGGGCGATGTGATCGCAACCGGCACGCCAGCGGGAGTGGGACCGATCAAAGCCGGCGACGTGGTGGAAGTGGTGATCTCCGGAATCGGCGGCCTGCGTAACCCGGTTGTGGACCTCTCGATCTGAATCTCGCAGTGTTCCTCCCGGATCGAGGGCTTGAACGATTTCTGAAGGATTGGGAGAAAGCGCGCGAAGCGCCGGGCGATGAGTTTGAGTCAGCCTCCGCGCGCAACCCGAAGCATTGAAGCACTTGCCAATCGATTGGCGGGTCCTCGTGGGAGCCGCGGCGCTGGTGGTTGCCGCCGCGGCCGTGATGATCCATCGCTTTTTCAAGAAGCCGGAAGATCCCGAGGACGAAGAACGCCGCCGCCGTTTTCAGCTCAATCAGGTTGGACGGATCGTCGAGGGTCTGGTGGTTGAGCTTGTTGAAACCCCGGCGCCTCCCGCGTCGGTTTCCGCGTCCAGCGCGCGTTCGCAACGCAAGTCCGAGCCATCGCGCGGAGCGGCCGACGGCATGCGCCGCCTGGTTCGCTACAGCTATTCCATTTCCGGCGTCACGTATGAAACCGCGCAGGATGTCACGGGCCTCGAAGAGCGCCTGTGTCTCGAGCGGCTTGCGGCTGGCCAACCCGCCAGCGTGAAATACGATCCCGCAAACCCCAGCAACTCGATCCTGGTGGCCGACGACTGGTCGGGTATTCACTAGAGCCTTGTGCAACGGCTCGTTCGTTGCGGCGGGATTCTTCAGATGACCGGGCGCGCAGGAGCAATCCGTTGATCATGAAACTTTTGGCGAGCGTCGCGGCGGTGGCTGGAGCGGCGGCTCTGACGCTCGCCACCATGCTCGCCCTGGTACGAGGCACAGTCCTCGCCATCTCGATTGCCGATCTGCCATTGCGTGTCCTTGCGGTTTCAGCGGATCTTGCACTCGGCATCGTCCTTCTGGTCGGCTGCATTTACATCGCGACGCATCTGGCCGTGCGGATTCTCGGCGTGGGGAACGCCGAATTTCCGCCTCCGCCAAATGAAGCGCCGCCAACTGATTCGAGAATAACGAACGAGTCCATTTCCGAATAGCCGGCGGCTGGTGACCATCGCTTTCACAGCTCCGCCGAACGAGATAGCGTTCGAGCCACGCGGAATTGCGTTTTGCGTCTCGAATGAAATTCTCGTCGAATCGGTCCGGAATCAGGTGACCCAGCCCACATGGCAATCAAGGGTTGACCCACTGCCTTTCGTTGTCCAAAAATCAGTAGCGCAGTCGTCGGGGCTTGTGCGAGAGTCTCGAAGGCTGCACGCCGTGCAGTCGTTTATGAAATCGATCCATGACCCGTGACCACAAGCCCGGAGATGCCCTGGCCGAGTTGCGCCGGCGCAGCGCGGAAGCGGAGGCCGGCGGCGACCCGGAGCGCCGCGAGCGCGAGCACAAAGCCGGCAAGCTGACGGCGCGCGAGCGCGTCGCGCTGCTGCTCGATGAGGGCACATTTGAAGAGCTCGATAAGTTTGTCACCCACCGCAGCAATGATTTCGGGATGCAGGACCAGCGGCCTCCCGGCGACGGCTTTGTCACCGGCTTCGGGCGCATCGATGGGCGCCTGGCTTACGTTTTCGCGCAGGACTTTACCGTGTTCGGCGGATCGCTCTCAGAGACCAACGCGCTCAAAATCTGCAAGATCATGGACCTGGCCATGCGCAACGGCGCTCCGGTGATCGGCCTCAACGATTCCGGCGGAGCGCGCATCCAGGAAGGCGTGAGATCGCTGGCGGGTTACGCCGACATTTTCCTGCGCAACACGCTGGCCAGCGGCGTGGTTCCGCAAATCAGCGCCATCATGGGTCCGTGCGCGGGCGGCGCGGTCTATTCGCCGGCCATTACGGATTTCATTTTCATGACGCGCGACACTTCGTACATGTTCATCACCGGCCCGGACGTGATCAAGACCGTCACGCACGAGGATGTTTCCAAGCAGGATCTGGGCGGGGCCATGACGCACAACGCGACCAGCGGCGTCGCTCATTTTATTTCCCGGGACGACTCCGAATGCCTCGCCATGATTCGCGAGCTGATGAGTTTTCTGCCGTTGAACAATCTGGACGATCCGCCGCGCCGCGCGACCACCGACCCGGTCACGCGAGCCGATGCGGCGCTCGATGCGCTCGTTCCCCCCGATCCCATGCAGCCTTACGACATCAAGGACGTGATTCACTCGGTTGCCGACGACCATTATTTTTTCGAGGTTCACGAGCATTTTGCAAAAAATATTGTCGTGGGATTTGCGCGGCTGGCGGGCCGGCCCGTCGGGATCGTGGCGAATCAGCCCGCCTTTCTGGCCGGTGTTCTGGACATCAACGCATCGGTGAAAGGAGCGCGGTTCGTGCGTTTCTGCGACGCGTTCAATATTCCGTTGATCACATTCGAGGACGTGCCCGGATTCTTACCCGGCACGCAGCAGGAATGGAATGGCATCATCAAGCATGGCGCGAAGCTGCTCTACGCGTTTGCCGAAGCCACCGTTCCCAAGCTGACCGTGATCACGCGCAAGGCTTACGGCGGGGCCTATTGCGTCATGTCCAGCAAGCACATTCGCACCGACGCAAATTTCGCCTGGCCCACCGCTGAGATCGCCGTCATGGGCGCCGAGGGCGCCGTCAAAATCGTTTACAAGCGCGAGCTCGACCGCGCGCCCGACTCCGACCGCGAGCGCCTGCAACTTGAGAAAACCGCGGAATTTCGCGAACGCTTCGCGAATCCCTACATTGCCGCGGAACGTGGCTACATCGACGCCGTTATCGAGCCTTCCCGGACGCGCCCAAAACTCATCACCGCGCTGTGCTCCCTTGAAACCAAACGCGACTCCAACCCCAGAAAGAAACATGGAAATATCCCATTGTAGTTAAAACGAAGTACAATACAGAGGTGTCAGTTGAGGGAACCTGTCATGAAAACTCTCATCTTCACGATCATCGTATTTCTGATGGCCCCCGCGCTGCGTGCGCAGCAGGACGAAACGAAAGAAACTCCAGTACAGACTGCGCCGCAAATAACCACGGAAACTTCAAATTCGCAGGATAGTCTGCCGGCGGCGATCCGGCCCGGTCATCCGCTCGACCCGGCCGATGTGGACATTCTTACCGGGAAGCGCGACCGTGAGATCGAGGCTTCCGAGAGAGCCCAGGTGCCAATTATGGCCGGCGCCTATGGGGACTATGGGAACCTTTATGCAATGAACGGCAGGCGGGGCGCTTTCCTCGATGTTCCGTTTCTACCGTTGACTCGAATCCGCAATCCGTTTTTCTTTTCTATCATGAAGCCGCGAGGATTTGGACGCGGAGGGTTTCGCGGCGGCCGCTGAAGGCCAGCCGAAAATGTTACGGGCTCCAGGTCATCCCGGAGCCCGTAGCGGTTCTAATTAAGTAAATCTCCTCGTATTGGCTGCTACTGCACCACTGTCCTGGCTGTATCCCCTACTTTGAAACCAGTGCCGGAAACCGGTTTGCAAACCGCGGAGACTTCATCCACATCGGTCACTTCCACTTCGCCGAGCTTGGAGGTCATCTTGCGGAGAACGGCTCCGGTGGCCGGATCCTTGATTGTCGAGGTGACGCGCTCGACAGACAAATGATCGCCAACCTTGATTCCGGTTTTCGCGCCCACGTTCAATACAATCTGGCCGCCATCGACTGCAGCAACCAGGCCTTCCACCTTAATGACGCGAGCCTGAAATTTATTACTCGACGCAATCACGCCTGCGGTCATCTGGTCAACCGCCATCTTGGTGGCTTCGCCGATGATCGTGTTCTGGAAATCACTCGAGCCGAAATCCACGGCACCGCCGCCAAATCCGTGCCAGTTTCCACCTCCGCCCAGCAGGGATGTGCTGCTCCGTTTGGATTGTCCCTTGCCTTCGGCTACGCCCAGAATTTCCGCCGTGTCAATATTCACAATCCGAGCGTCGAGCACGACATTGGCTTTAGACTCTTTGTGTCCGATCCCGCCGATCCCGAAACCGCCAAAGCCTCCACCCCCGCCGCCGACGTTCTTATTCTGGGTCTCATTCCCGAATTCCGTGATGCTGCCCACGATGATGGCATCCACTCCAAGGAGCTTGCCGATCTGCGCCGCCGAAGTCGGATCGGCGCGGTTGCTGTTGGAAAAGTTCTGTTCCGCCAGGATTTTGTCGAGCGCCTTGCGTTCGATGACGCTATAGGTCCCATCCGTGACCAGGTTCTTGACTAGGAGATCGGAGATTCCTTTCCCGATGTCGATATCCGACCCGAATACGGCGGCGCTGTTTGTTTTAACCGTTGCATAATCAAAATCGAAGACCGCAACGCGCTTTTTGCGCCCCTGGGCTGCGGGCGCGTCCTGCGCGCGCACGCAAAGGGGCAGACAAAAAGCGGCTAGAATGAAGAGGGCTCCGAATCGTTTCATGGCAATCTCCTGTTCCGGCGTAACATTGGTTAGAAAGAACTAAGACCTGAGACTCACGTCGAGTGATTCTAGTGAACCCCAAATCCCACTGTCAACCACCGCTTTTTGATTGGATGACGAGTAGATATGTCATGACCGATCAGTGTTGCAATCGGGCTCTGGACCTGAGGCGCTGGACGGCAAGCGCCATGGGCGCGAGCGAAAAGACTGTAAACAAGAACGACGTCAAGAGAAGGTCCGTGAATGCGGGCGCAAAATCTCCACCATGCCGGATGGCGAGGACGCCAATGTAATACGCGGTCGGCGCCGCGAGAATCGCTTCAGAGATCAGATAGGTCTTCAGCAGTTTCCCCCGAAAGAAGATTATTGCCGCCAGGAAGATCAGCCATGTGGCGGAAATCCACTCCACCGGATAGATGACTTTGTTATCGAATGATAAGTGATTGATGAGCAGGACCGGTATTCCGGCTCGCGGATCAAGAACAAACGGTGGTCCGCCGGGCCAGCAATAGATCCCGATCTGATAGAGACACAGCGCGAGCAGGTATCCTCCAAGAAGGCGCTCCGGGCGGGACTTTGAACGTACCTTTTTCATTCGTTGATTATTACTTGCGCGGTCTTGGCCTGTCCACGCGACTTCAACGGGAATGGCCACACGGGGCAAACAGTGCCTTACAAGCGCCGACCGGCACGCCGAAGCTCGCGGACACCGTGTTAGAATGCGCTTTGAATTTATCGACGCGGACATGTTCAAGAAAATCCTCATCGCCAACCGCGGCGAGATCGCCGTCCGGATCGCGCGAGCGTGCCGTGAGATGGACATCCCTAGCGTTGCTGTGTTCAGCGAAACCGACCGCACCGCCCTTCACGTCCGAATGGCCGACGAAGCCTATCCCATTGGTCCCGCGCCTTCGCGCGAAAGCTATCTCCGCGTCGAGAAGATCCTGGATGCCGCTCAGCGATCCGGTTGCGACGCGCTCCATCCCGGCTACGGCTTCCTCGCGGAAAATCCGGAATTTGCGCTGGCCTGCGCTGCAACCGGCATTACTTTCATTGGCCCGCGTCCGGACGCCATGGAGCGACTTGGATCGAAGACCGCGGCCCGGCAGCTCGCCGCGCGCGCCGGAGTCCCCATGGTTCCCGGCGTACAAAATCCAATTCAAGATTTGCGGGAAGCCGAGCGGATCGCGCAGGAACTTGGTTATCCGGTGCTGCTCAAAGCCGTTGCCGGTGGCGGCGGAAAAGGTATGCGCCTGGTCGCAAGCGCAAACGACATGCCTTCCGCGTGGCGAGACGCCTCCTCGGAATCGCTCAACGCCTTCGGGGACGCGCGCGTTTACCTCGAGCGATATCTGGACCGGCCGCGGCACATCGAAATCCAGATTTTCGGCGATACGCACGGCCGACTCGTGCATCTCGGCGAACGCGAGTGCTCGGTCCAGCGCCGGCACCAGAAAGTGATCGAAGAGTCGCCTTCGCCATTTATGACGGCCGAACTTCGGCGCTCCATGGGCGAAGCGGCCGTGAGACTCGCCAGCGAAGCGGGTTATACCAATGCGGGAACGGTCGAGTTCCTGGTGGACGCGGCGCGAAATTTCTACTTCCTGGAAGTCAACACCCGGCTTCAAGTGGAACATCCGGTCACTGAGCTGGTCACGGGGCTTGATCTGGTGAAACTGCAGATTCGTGTCGCTGCGGGAATGCCGCTTCCTTTTACGCAGGATGAAGTCGTGTCTTCGGGCCACGCCATCGAATGCCGCCTCTATGCCGAAGACCCCGACAACAATTTCTTTCCGTCCCCCGGAACGATTCTTTCGCGCCGGACTCCTTCCGGTCCGGGAATTCGACTCGATGATGGCGTCTACGAGGGCTTCACGGTCTCAACCGAATACGATCCGCTGCTCGGCAAACTCATCTCCTGGGGCCGCGACCGCGCGGAGGCGATAGCGCGCCTCAAGCGGGCACTGGCCGAGTACGCTATCACCGGTATAAAGACCAATACTTCGCTCTTCCGGAACATCCTGAAAGATCCGGAATTCGTCCGCGGTGAAATCTCCACGCGCTGGCTTGACGAGCGGCTACCAGACTTGTCCGCTGCCAAGAATGAAATGGTTCGAGACGATCCCGGTGTCGAAGACGCGGCGATTCTGGCGGCGCTCCTCCATCACCTGGCCGCGAACGGCTCGCCGTCCGTCAATTCACTGTCGACGCAATCCGAATCGCGCTGGAAGCGCGCGGCGCGGCTTGAACAGTTGGATCAAAACCAGTGACTGGAATATGAAATACGACATCGTCATCAACGGCGCACGCCGGCGCGTCGAGATCACGCTGCCGGGTGATAATTCTTCACGAATTACCGCCGTTCTCGACGGCCGAACTGTCGAGTCCGATGCCGTAAAGTTATCGCGCGGCGGGTATTCTATCCTCCTTAGCGGGCGATCCATCGAAGTAACGGTGGAGGGAGCCGCGGATGGTCTATTGGTGAATGCAGCCGGACGCGCGTTTCAAGTGAAGATTACCGATTCGCGTTCCTGGCGCGGCAGGAGTGGAGGAAGCATCGAGCTGGAGGGCCGTCAACAGGCGACTGCGCCAATGCCGGGGAAAATCGTGAGCGTCCTGGTCGTGCCGGGACAACAGGTGGAAGCAGGTCAGGGCCTGCTGGTCATCGAAGCGATGAAAATGCAAAACGAAATTCGCTCTCCAAAATCGGGAACCATTGAACGCTTGCTCGCAAAGAAGGGTCAGACGGTGAGCGCAGGGGAAATCCTCGCGATCGTAACGTAGGCTAATTTGCCGGAGGAGCCGGGGTGCCAGCCGGGGCTTTTGGCGTCACGACCACGGGAAGCTTGCCCGCCGATTCCACGACCTGCTGTGCGAGATAGTTGGTGACTTTCGCGTCGTTCCGCGCTATGGCCAGGTAGGCCGCGCGAAGCAACTGTTCCTTGCGGTTGCGAAGATTGTCTCGAATCGATTGCTGAACCGCGGGATCGGAAAGTTCCCGCTGCCCCGGAGCTTCTTTGGCCACGAGCTTCAGAATCCGGTAGGAATCGCGGAGCACAATCACTTCGCTGATCTGTCCCGGTTTCAGAGCCAGCACCGCTTTCTTCAAGGCGGGATCGCTCTGCGAAAGCGAGGACTCCGGCACGTAGCCCAGGTCGCCTCCCGAACCGGAAGTCGCCGGGTCCTCCGAATAATCCATCGCTACCTGCGAGAAGTCCGCGCCCGTGCTTAATTGCTGCTCAAGTGCTGCGGCCTTGCGCCGCGCCTCGGCATCGGTGGTCGCGTCGTCATCTTTGCGATTGCGCAGTCCCGGGTCTTTATGCGGGGTAATCACGATCTGCGCGAGCCGGTATTGCGGCTCCGATACGTTGAATTGCGCGCGGTTCTGGTTGTAGAAGTCCTGCACATCCTGATCGGTCACCGTGATTTTTGCCACGACTTCGTGGTTGATCACTTTCTGGATCGAAAGCTGCTGCCGGATATCGCTTCTCAGGTCATCGACCGTATAGCCGCGCGATTTCAGCTGCCGCTGAAATTCGTCCTCCGTGTAGGGGCTCTTGAACTCGGTAAATTTGTCCTCGACCTCGCCGTCGGCGGCTTCGAGTCCCATTTTCTTGGCCTTTTCGAGGAGAATCTCGTTGTTGACCAGCTCATCCAGAATGTTGAGTTTTAGCGAAAGGGCTTCATCCTGAGAGGGCTCAGGAGCATCGGGATTGAGCTGCGTGCGGTAGAACTTGTCCACCTCGGCGCGCGTGATGTCCTTGCCGTCAACCACGGCCCACACGCCCTCGGCCGGCTGCGACGGCTTCTGGCAGCCGTACACCACCGTTAAGGCCGCGGCCAGCAAAAGTGCGCCCTGTCCACGAATCTTCACGCTTTTTCCTCGTTCCGGCGGGCTCCAGGCAGAGCCCCCACCCGCCTAGGTTCCGATGCGGAGAATTGACGGCTAGGCTGCCTTCGTAACGCGGCCTGAACGTATGCAGGATGTGCAGACGCGGACCTGCTTGCGTACGCCATCAACGACGGCGCGCACGCGCTGCAGATTCGGATTCCAGCGACGGCGGCGGGTATTGTTCGCGTGGCTGACTACGTTACCGAAACTCGGCTTTTTGCCGCAAATTGAGCATATCTGTGCCATGACGACTCCTCACCCATTCTCCCAAAATTGAGCAGACTGCTTAGATTAGCAGAGTCCGCCCGATTCCGCACATAATTTGAGCCTTCGCCCCTGATCGGCTACTGCGGCCGGGCAACTTCCACGGGCAGGCTCGCGACCGCGGGCTTCACGCGGCGGAGAACCTCGCTGGTCCATAGCTTCTCGGTGAGCAGCGTCAGGAAGCCATTCTCGAAATCGCAGACCGCGCAGAACAGATAATTTCGAAACGCGGCGTGATACGCGTCCACGCCGCGGCGGGCCAGTTCTGCCTTCGACGGCGGCGTCGCCCGCGGCCAGCAGCGAGCCCGCGCGCGCGCCAAAAGTTTCGCCGGCAAATCGCTCGATCAGTCCGGCCAGCGCTTCAGGGGAGGGCGCGGGAATGACCAGGCAGCGGTTCGAGATTTTTTCTTCGAAGGCGATTGCATGCAGGCGGCAATATTCACGCACGCGGTCGAGGTGAGCGAAAAAGTCGAGCGCCCACGGCTCGGCCCCCGCCAGCGCGACCAGCGCGGCGGCCCAGATGTGCGCGGCGTCGCTGCCGCGGGCCGGTTCGCGGCTCTCGACTTCCATCAGGTCGAGCCCGACCGCTTTTACATCCGCGCCCAGATCGAGCGGCTCGACTTCCAGCACGTAATGCAGATCGGCCATCGCGCGCTCAGGCATCCGCCGACGCGCTCTTGGCGAAGCGTCTTTGGAAATCCGGCGAAGACTTGCGAACTTCCAGCCAGTCGAAAAATGCGTCGGGAGTGTCGAGCCACACCTTGAACCACTGCATGATTTCTTCCTTCTCGGCGCGCTTTTCCGGTTCCACTTTGTGATTGCGCGCGATCATCTCGGCGCGGCGGCGGCCCATGCGCGCGACTTCGAGCACGCGCTCCACGGCGGCGCGTTCCTCGTCTTCCTTGAATTTCCGGAACAGTTCATCCAGGCGCACGATGCACATCTCCGCGTCCTCGAGCGTCGCAAAATGGAGCAGGTCCTGAAATTCTTCCTCGTACTGGCCTTCCGTGTCGGCCTTGGTGGACCACACGATGCGCATGCCGGCCGTTTCGAGCACGCCCGCGATGTAATCGGGCGAGGTTTTTCCTCCCGGGCCCAGCCGCGCCACCAGTTGGCGGCGGATTTGCTCGACTTCGGCGGGCGTGAACCGCGGCACGGAAAGCTCGCGCGCGATTTCCAGAATCATTTCCTTCTTCGTCGGGTGATCCGGACGTGTCATTGCGACCTCGCAGGCTGGATTTGTTCGCGGCCGGAGCCGGGATGCGCTGCCGACCGGTCGGATTCTGCGACTGTCCGAGCAGGCGGCGGTATCGCGCGACGTTCTGATTATGCTCCTGAAGGGTCTTGCTGAAAAAGTGGCCGCCCTCGGTATTGGCGACAAAATAGAGATCGTCGGTCGGCGGCGGATCGAGAGCCGCGCGCAGCGCCGCTTCGCCCGGATTGGCGATGGGGCCCGGCGGCAGGCCCTTGTTCTGGTACGTGTTGTACGGGGAAGCGAAATGGAGATCGCCGCCCGTCGAGTTTGCCGTTGTACTCTCCCGCGAGCGTGAGCGCGTACGCAACGGTGGGATCGCATTGCAGCGGCTGGCCGATGCGCAACCGGTTTTCAAACACTCCGGCAACATGCGGACGTTCTTCGGGGCGCGGCGTTTCCCGCTCCACCAGCGAAGCCAGTGTCACGACGTCCTGCACGCTGCGGTGCGCTGCGGCGCTCGGCGGAGGGCAAAGTGATCCACACCTGGCGGAACCGCTTCACCATCGCCGCGGTCATATCCTTTCCCGTCATGTGGCGCGGAAATTCGTAGGTCGCGGGAAACAGAAATCCTTCCAGCGTCGGCGCATCGGGCGCGATATCGCGGATCGGCGAAGGATCGCGCGCCGCGGCAAGAAATTCGTCGCGCGAAAGGAATCCTTCGCTTTCCGCCAGGTCGGCAATATCAAACATCGTGAAGCCCTCGGGAACCACGAATTCCTTTACGTACACGCGGCCATTCGCGATGCGCGTCATACACATCGAAAGCCGTCACCGGATGATCGAAGAAATATTCACCGGCCTCCAGTGTGCGCCGCTTTCGAGACCGGCACAACACTTCAAAAATCCACCGGCTGCGCACAACTCCATTTTCGCCGAGCAGGCGCGCAATGGTGCGCTGCGATGCGCCGTGCGGGATGTCCACATACACGCCGCCGGCCGCGAAATCCCTGGTACGGCCGGAACAGCGCCCACGACACATACGCCGCGCCAAGGATTGCGATCAGAGAAGGAAAAGCAGGACGCGGCGCATGTCAGTCTCGCATTCCGGCCTGCGGCGCGCGCTTGTCCAGATAATCCCGCAGGATGATGGCGGCGGCGACATCGTCGAGCGGCGCCTTCCGCGCGCCTGCGCTATCGCGCCCGCGTATCTCGGCGCGTTCGCCGATTTGATTTTCGACTTGAGTTTGTCTCGGCTTCCCACGAACTCAGCCGCTCATCCATCATTTCGACCGGAATGCCAAGGGCTTTTTCGACGCGCGCGGCAAACGCCTTCGCTTCCTCGGACATTTCGCTCGGGGTGCCATCCAGATGCAGAGGCAGTCCGACGACGATGCGGCGAACTCCCTGTTTCCGCACCAATTCGCGCAGGCGGGCAAGATCGCGCCGCCGGTTTGTCCTCGTCCAGGTCGCAAAAGGGCGCGAGGTCATGCCGCGCTCGTCCGAGAGCGCCAGGCCCAGTCTCTTCTGTCCGTAATCGATGGCAAGGATCACGCCCGTGGTCCCGGGAGGGGCAACAGTTAGCGCGACGCGGAGAGGGGAATTCATAAGCCATTATAACTCGGAAGGAAATCCAGGGCGGGGGTGAACAAGGCTCCGGTATACGCGTCGTTATCTCAAGGCAGCCGTCCGAGATCCCCTGATTCCCAGAAACGCCAATAGCCCCGGTCCTTCATTTTTTTCTCGAGGCTGGTTTTTTGGAGCAACGAATCGATCTCCGCGCGGGATTGGTGCGGACCGAGGGGATCGGCGAGTTCGGCGATCCCAAATGCAGTCACGGCAACGATGGCTGTGTTCCGCTTGACTTGCTGGATTTCGACCATATCGAGCGAATCCTTTGCGACATGATTGGTCGAGGCGTCGTGATGTTCCGGCTCAGCCGACGGCGCTAAAAGAGTGGGAATTCCCTCCAAAAGGAAACTCAAACTATATGTTTCAAGTGGTGCGTCGAAGCTGTAGTGTGTGATCCCCATGGCGTAGATTGGTTCCACGGATTCGCGGACGCCGGCTTCAATGTCATGTCTGCCGTTGAGGGCGAACCCGCTCACCGGATTCGCGCCTGCGGAGAAGATTATTGCCGCAGATGCGCGATCTAGTTCGTTGCGATGGGCCTGTACGTAGTGAGATGAGCCAGAGTCGCCGGAGACAAAAAGGACGAAGCGAATTGATCGTCGAGGGTGGATTCCGGTGATTTGGATATCGCGCGCTGCCTCGATCACCGATGCAGCGTTATAAGCCTCATCCTGACCGGGAGCAGGAAAGGTAAGGAAGGCTCCTAGCAACACCCATTCATCCGGCTTCTCCCGTCCTCGAATTTCCGCGATTACGTCTTCACCCACTTGACGCCCCGTAGAAGGTTCGGGCGCGTGGGCAGCGTACTTTTCGGTATGGACATCGACATTTGAATCACGGAACGCCGCAACAGCCCATGCAACCAGTGAGGGATTTGCCTGATGTCTCACCAATTCCCCCAAACGTTGTAAATTGTCGACGAGAGGGGAATCCCCTTCGGCGTTGGCGACAATCTTCGGCGCGACCTGCTCGCACAGCGATTCTCCCGTCGCCGAGCACGCCTGCGTGTTGCCTTTGGCCGCTTCGCGGATGCGGGCAAGCGGATCTGGCTCGGTCGGCGAGAGCTGGGCGGACAAGCTGAGGCAAGAGGCAAGGAAGCAAAGAGGCAGGAGGTATAACAGGTTCTTTTGTCCGGTCATCATCTTCTCAGCACGCGAGATACCTGACGTGATTGTACACGCTCCCGCCGACTTTCGTGCAGGTCTCACCACGTGGCGCCTAATCTCAGCTCGAGAGAACGATGTGATCCGTCACACGAACCACTTTCACCATCTCGGCCACATCATGCACGCGCACGATATGCGCTCCGCCGAGAATGGACGCCGTCACGGTCGCGGCCGTGCCCAGTAACCGGTCGTCCGAGGGCAGAGCTGGTTCTCCCGGGCGCGCCATGGCCTTGCCCAGGAACGATTTTCTTGATGTCCCGACCACAATCGGGCAGCCAAGTCGCGCGAATTCCGGCAGCCGAGCGAGAATTTCGAAATTCTGTTTGTAAGTTTTTCCAAAACCGATGCCCGGGTCCAGCAGGAGTTGAGATTTCGCAAGGCCGGCGCGTTTGGCGCGCGCCAGCGCCTCGCGAAGCCCCGCCAGCGCGTCGCGAATTACATCGCGCGCAAACGTTCCGCGTTGCATCGTGCGAGGCGTGCCGCGCATGTGCATCAGGATCACGGGGACGCGGGCGCGGCGCGCGACGTCGGCGAGACGCGGGTCCATGCGCAGCGCGGAAACATCATTCAGGATTTCGGCTCCGGCGGCGATCGTTGCCTCGGCCACTTCGGCTTTTTGCGTGTCCACCGACATCGGAATGCGGAGCTTGCCGCGAAGGACTTCAATCACAGGCAGGATGCGGCGAAGCTCCTCTTCGGCGGAAATGGGATCGGCTCCCGGCCGTGTGGATTCGCCGCCGATGTCGAGCAGCTCCGCGCCGTCGCGCTCGAGCTGCAGCGCGCGCGCAATCGCCGCTTCCGAATCCAGGTATCTGCCGCCGTCGGAGAAACTGTCCGGCGTGATATTCAGCACGCCCATGACGAGCGTGCGTTCACCGAGATGCAGTGTGCGCGAAGGCAGACGCAGGCGGTACTGTTTTCGATGAAACATGAGCCACAATCATACAGAACGAGACTGGATCGAGCGCGGCAAAAGTGCGCATCCACAGGAAGCGAAACCGAGGAAGTTCGCGGGGCATCCTAACCTCTGTGATACGATGGAATTTCGGATTAAATACAAGCTTCGGTGATTCGCCGCACGACCAAACGAGTGTGGTTCAGGGGGATGTTGGCCAGATGAATGTTTCAAGGATATTTCGTATCATTGTGGGAGTGTTGTGCGCGGCGGGGGCTGGAATCCTTCTTCTTCGCCCGGCCGGAGCCGCCGTCTCCCCGCAAGCCAATTGGACGCTCGACAATGTGCTCAAGCAGCTCGACACCCAGGCAGCCGACTTTCACAGCCTCAGCGCGGACTTGGAACGCACCAAGGTGACGGTCGTCGTGAACGATAAGTCCACGGAATCCGGCAAGATCCTTGTCCGGAAAGACGCCAAGATGCGCATCGAACTGACCCAGCCCGATCCTCGAACCATCCTGCAGGACGGTGACAATTTCTATATCTACAACCCGAAAATACACCGCGTCGAGGAATACAATCTGGGAAACAAAAAATCGGTCGTCGACCAATTTTTGCTGCTGGGCTTTGGAACGTCGGGGTCGTCGCTGAAGGAAAGTTACACGATTACGCTGGAGGGCGAGCAGACACTGGATAATCGAAAGGTAATTTTGCTCGACCTGGCGCCAAAAACCGACGAAGTGAAGCGCGAACTATCCAAGATTCAGTTGTGGCTCGACGAATCCACGTGGCTGCCCGCGCAGCAGCAATTCTTCGAGACCGGATCAGGCGACTACTTTATCGTTCGCTACAAGAACATCACACGCAACGTCCGGATTCCCGACTCCGAATTCAAACCGCACTGGCCGCACGGCACCACGAAAATCCAACCTCAAGGCTAACGCTTTTTCGCGCTGCGCCGCTCCTGGTCGAGCAGGGCTTTCTTGCGTTGGAGTCCCCAACGGTAGCCGCCCAGCGATCCATCGGAACGAATCACCCGATGACAAGGAACCACAATCGCCGTGGGATTTGTGGCGCAGGCTCGAGCCACGGCCCGCGTCGCGCGGGGCTGGCCGAGAGCGCGGGCCAATTCGCTATAGCTGCGCGTTGAGCCCGGCGGGATGGATCGAAGCGCTTCCCACACGCGCCGCTGGAATGCCGTAGTCACAACATCGGTCGGCAAGTCAATCTGGGGCTGCGACCCGGCGAGGTGCCGGACGATCGCTTGCACCCACCGGGAATCTCCGTCGCGGTCACGCCGGATCACGGCGTGCGGATATTCCTTGCGAAGCTCCGACACAAGGCGCGAGTCATCGTCTCCCAGGGATATCGCGGAAATGCCTCGATCCGTGGAAGCGACAAGAACGCGCCCCAGAGAGCAATCGGAAATTGTGTATGCGATCTTCATCCCGCGCCCGCCGCGCCCGTACGCTGCAGGCGTCATTCCCAGCTGCGCATTGGATCTCTCATAAAGCCGGCTCGATGAGCCGTATCCTGCCTCATACAGCGCGGTGGTCACATCGGTCCCCTTTCGTAAATCAGATTTGAGGCGCGCGACGCGTATGGCATCGGCATACTGCCGCGGTGTAACACCTACCGCTTTGCGAAACGTGCGCTGCAGATGATGTGCACTCAGTCCCGTGGCCGCCTTCAGCCGCCCGAGATTCGCGCGACGGCTTCCGTCCGCCGTGATTGTGCCGCACACCTTGCGGACCAGGTCCGATTGCGCGCTGAGCCCCGGCCGTTGAGGATGGCAGCGACGGCAGGGGCGGAATCCGGCCCGTTCCGCAGCATCGGGCCCGGTGAACAGAACCACATGCTTGGCATGTGGTCGCCGCGAAGGGCACGAAGGCCGGCAATAGATCCCGGTGGAACGAACAGCGTAGACGAATGCGCCATCGTGGCGCGCGTCCCGCCTGGCAACGGCCAGGAGGCATCCGCGCCGGTCCGCCGCCGGAAATATCGATCGCGCGTCGGCGATAATCTTCATCGGCCCTCCAATCCTCTCGATAGCCAAGATATCGAAAACCCGCCATCACGCGCTATCCGAATCTTGCGGTCAAACTGGCGCGGGCCTCGCTTTCGCGCTGAACGCGTCAAGCGAAGCGTTGAGCCCGCCGGAGATGGGACGTTATACCTAAGACAATTCCCGCCGAACGCGAATTGACGGTGCGTTCCGGGCGATGGATAGTGTCTGCGAGCGGTGCCAGAAGCGTGAAGAACAGGGGAGAATTATGCGCACTGCTCGACAACAGAAAATCATGAGCCGATCCGATTCCAGCCACGGTGAGACCGTGATTGAAAGACTGTCCGCCAGTTCGGCGACGACCGTCGTCGATCCGCCTTCGTGGACCACGCGTGCCAAGCCAAAAGGCATTTCCCGAGTCCCCACGCACGCCGTTCGGCATGTGGAGGAGCGGCGCGCCTATACGCGTGCCAAGCTCAGCCTGCCATTGCGCTTGAACCGCATCGCCGGGCAGCGTGAAAATAAACACCAGTCGCTGCGGACGACCAATATCAGCTCGAGCGGCGTCCTGTTTCTCTACCCGCAGCGGATTGAGCCCGGAACTCCACTCGAAATCGAGGTTTGCCTTGTCGACCGTCCCTTTGGCCGCGGCACCGTGAAAATGAAGACCGAAGCGCACGTCGTGCGGGCTGAACCCGCTCCGCGTCACGGCTGGCATGCCCTGGCGGTTACTTTCGATGACATCACATTCCTGAGGGAAGAACCCATTCCTTCCCGATTCCAACGGCAATAGGTTCCCATTAGAATTCAAAAAGGACTTTTCGTCGAGCCGCGAAAGCTCCTCCGCCTTGTTTCTTGCCACATTCCCTGAACCCCTAGAATTTTTGTGTTAATTTGATATTGGAGGGTGAATCTGGGCAGCCCCTCCAAGCGAGGGGATTTCCCAGCGACAATGGCCACGAACGGAAAGAATCCAACGGAATGTGTTCTGTTCGATTGGGACGGGACGCTGCTCGATTCCTTCGAGGCCGACGCGCAGGCTTATTTCCATATGTTTGCCGCGCTGGGGATGACCTGGAGCATGGAGGAGCTCAAGCGGTACTATTCGCCGAATTGGCACCGCGTGTACCGCGCGGCGCGCCTCCCGCGCGCAAAATGGGAGGAAGCCGACCGCTTGTGGATGCGCTTCTACCGGAAACATCGACCGGAGCTGCAGCCGGGCGCTCGCCAGGTGCTGCGCGTTTTGGACCGCCGCTTCACGCTGGCGCTGGTATCGAGCGGCAGCGGCAAGCGCGTCCGCCGGCAACTGCGCGAGCACGGCGTCGCGGCGATGTTCCGAACAAAGGTGTGCAGCGAGGACGCTCCACGCCGCAAGCCGCATCCGGCCCCTTTACGCATGGCGCTCGACCGCCTGGGCATTTCCTCCAAAGTGTGTGTGTATGTTGGCGACGCTCCTGAAGATATCGAAATGGCGCATCGCGCCGGCATGCGTGGAATTGGCGTGCTTGGCGGGTCGCCCGTGCCGGAACGCCTTCGCGCGGCTGTGCCCGACGCGATGATTGAAACCATCCGTGAACTGCCCGCCTTGATGAGGGCTTTCTAAGCAGGACAGGCTTCACAGGTTGCGGAAAAACCCTCTATGTTGTCATCCCGAGCGGAGCGAGGGATCTGCTTTTTCGTTAATTCGGGCAAAAAAAGCAGATCCCTCGGGCGAAACCCGCCCTTCGGGATGACAGATTGTGGGTTTTTCCGCAGCCTCTTCAGCCTGTCTGGCATTTGGAATTTTCGAAAATCAAAATCGGGAAGGCTGTGAAGCCTGTCCCATACTTCGGCTAGCTGGTCTTCCCTGCATACTGCAATTTGACGCGCGCGCTTTTCTCGGCCACCGACTTCGCCAGTTCTTCCTTGTACGCTGTTAGCCGTCTTGAGACTTCCGCGTCCGAAGTCGCCAGGATTTCCGCCGCAAAAATCGCCGCGTTGATGGCGCCGGGCTTGTCGATGGCCATGGCCGCCACGGGGACGCCGGCGGGCATTTGCACGCTGGAGAGCAGTGAATCAATTCCGGAAAGCACCGTGGTCGCCATCGGAACGGCGACGACGGGCAAAGTCGTGATCGCCGCAACGACTCCGGCCAGATGCGCGGCGCCGCCCGCCGCGACAATCACGACTTTCAGGCCGCGCTCGACCGCCGTCGAGGCGTACTCATGCGTGCGCGCGGGCGACCGGTGCGCCGACGTCACTTCAATTTCAAACGGCACGTCGAATTTTTCGAGCATTTTTGCCGCCTCGCTCATGACGGGCAAATCCGTGTCCGAGCCCATGATGATTCCCACCAAAGGTTTGCCGCTCCGTTTTGATCCGCTTTGCGTGTTCACTAGGTTGCTCCTTAGTTTCGCTCCGGTTCCGTCTTCCCTTCAACGATTTCAATCCGGTCGCCTCGGCGGATTCGGCCGGATTCCACGACGCGGCAGATCATTCCTCGCCGGCCTCGAACCGCATTCTTGAGTCCATCCCGAATCTCGTCCATCAGGTGGCACGAAGTGCAGGGCTTGACGACTTCCAGAATCGCTTGACCGGCCCGCAATCGACTCCCCTGCCGCAGTTCCGCGATTGCAATTCCCCGTGTCGTGATGTTTTCCTTGCCTCTTCCCGGGGGAATGTCGAATTCCTCAAGCGTCTCCGCGTCGGTCACCAAAACCTGTTTCCCGTTCTGTCCATGAAGGCAGTCCCGAAATCCCTTATCTTTGACGGCAAACACTTCGTCGAATTCCCGGACCGGCTTGCCGCTGGCGACCGCTTGAAACAGGTGCAGAACTTCACCCAACGGAAAGATCTCCGGAGAAGCGCGATTTGGTTACGCCTTTTGCGCCTATGTCGGTGCGGTAGTGCGCGCCATCAAAATGAATTTTGTGTACGGCGCTGTACGCCTTGTGGATCGCCTGTTCGAGAGAAGCGGCTGCGGCCGTAACGCCCAAAACTCTTCCGCCCGAAGTCACCAGAGAACCGTTCACTCTCTTCGTTCCCGCATGAAAAACGGCGACGTCCGGCAGCGCGGCCGCCTCGGCGAGCCCTTCGATTCTGTTGCCAATTTCATACGGCCCCGGATAGCCGCCCGACGTCATGACCACGCACACGCTCGCGCCGGGTTTCCAAGCGGGGTGGAAGGAATCGAGCTTCCGCGATGCTGCCGCATCGAGCGCCGCTGCGAGATCAAAATCCATCCGCATCATCAGCGGCTGGGTTTCCGGATCGCCCAGCCTGCAATTGTATTCGAGCACCATCGGGCCGTCCGGCGTCAGCATCAGGCCAAAATAGAGAAAGCCGGTGTATGGAATGCCCTCGTCCGATAGACCCGCGATCGTGGGCTGCACGATGTCTTTCACAATCACGGATTCGAGTTCCGGCGAGATCATCCCGTCCGCCGTGTAAGCCCCCATCCCGCCCGTGTTGGGACCTCGATCGCCATCGAAAACGCGTTTATGATCACGCGTGGGCGCCATGGGGACGAACGACTCGCCCGTCGGTGAGAATGATAAAGGAAAGCTCCTCGCCTTCGAGCGCCTTTTCGAGCAGCACGCGGAAGCCGCCCGGCCCCAGCTCGCGATCCTGCATCAACCTGCGAATGAACGCCTCCGCCTCCACGCGCGTTTCCGCAACCAGCACGCCCTTTCCGCCGCACAATCCGTTCGCTTTGATCACCACGGGCCAGTCTACCGCTTCGAGCGCCCGAATGGCCTCGCTGCAGGACTCAAATGCGCCATAGAGCGTCGCCGTCGGGATCCGATACCGGTTCATGAAATCTTTGGAGTAGATTTTGCTCCCTTCGAGCCGGGCGTCGCCTTGCGAAGGCCCCACCAGCCGCATGCCGCGCCTTTCGAAGTGGTCACGAATGCCCGCGACCAGCGGCCCCTCCGGCCCCACCACGGTTAGGTCGGGTTTGAGCGTTTCCGCAAGAGCCACAATGTCGTCCACGTCGTTCGTATTGACCGGCAGGCATTCCACGACGTTTCCCGCGGCATTGGATTCCGCGCCCGCGATCCCCCCGTTGCCCGGAGCACACCAGATCTTCTCGACCTGCGGGGACTGCTTCAGCCGCCAGACCAGCGCGTGTTCGCGCCCGCCACTTCCAATCACAAGAATTTTCACAGTCAGTTCACGATAGTCGGAGGCCTTGAGACTGTCAACCCTGGATGAAATTCGGATGAAGAGGTCATGCAGGAATAAGACGGGTATGCCGAATGGATATCCAGCCGGGGCGAGTGTCGCTTACGTCCAAGCTAGCAACCCGCTATCGCCTCTCGCATCAAAGTGCGTATACGCTGGAAGAAGATCATGACTCAAAGAGTCCTTGCTGTTTTGTTCGGCCTGTTCCTCTTGCCTTTTGGAGTCGCGCAAAGTCGCGCTCAATCGAGTGACGCGGTTCAGACTCCCGCACCCGCGGCGTCTTCGGCGCCCGCCCGCGGAATCCTGACCAAAGATCCCGAATACGCGAAGTTGCTTACACCTCCATCGGACAACGACTTCCTCGAGACTTACAGCGCGGGGTATCGCGAAAAGAAAAAGGAGATCGAGGCCAAGGTTGCCGACATCAGCGATCAGAATCTTCGCGGTGAGGCTCGCAAGAACGAATGGGCAAGCGTGTCACAGCGGGATCTGGACAGGTTCAAATATGAAGCTGACGTAGCATTTCGCGAAGCCAAGATCTCATTCTTGCAGAGGCATGCGGACGGTTTGTTCGAGATTGGGCGCTTCGCTTACGATGAGAATAATCACTCCCTGGTGGTGACATCCGATCCCCTGGCCCCCATCGACGCCAATTTCCGCGTGGTCATAAATCCCGCAACGCTGAAGCAGGTTTATGACAAGTTTCACGGTATTATCAGCCCGGAGATCGACCAAAAAGCTCATGAATATGTTTCCAGGGCGGAGCCCGGTTCTACTTGCGGGAGAAATCCCGATTTGTGTTTTACATTTGAAAAGAATGAGGTCGAACAGCGCCTACGAGCTGAACGAATCGTTGTTATCGCGGGAGGGGACTTGGCGAAAAACAGAATCGACCGTCTCTTCCTCGCAGATTACGAAAGCGAATCCGTTCTACTCGATCTCAGCCCCGATATTTCAACCCTCAACAATGCGCCGTGGCGGTTCGCTGTTGGAGATGTTCCCACCCTGCCTGCCGAGGCGGCGTCAACTGATTCGCAGATCGAGGCCGGCCAGAATACGAAAAGCGCCCCGAGCGGGAACACCGGCGAATCCACATCAAACGCGACAGCTTCGTCAGGCCCTCCTCCCAAACGCGTGCGCATCCCCGATGAAGTGGCCGCTTCATCGATCATTTCGCAACCGCAGCCGCAGTATCCTCCGGCCGCGCGCGAGGGCCACATCCAGGGAAACGTCGTACTCCATGCGATGATCGACAAAGAGGGCAACATTTCCGACGTTCAGGTCTTATCCGGCGATGAAGTGCTGGCGCGGTCAGCGGTCGAAGCGGTCAGGCAATGGCGTTATAAGCCGATCTTGATTGATGGCGAGCCCGCGGAAGTTGAAACCACGATCACCATCACATTCTCGCTGGGCGAATAACATATGCTCTTCGGATGAAGTTTCGTCCTCAGTTTCCGCCTGCTTGTTGTGATAGGGTTCGCCCCGCGGCATTCGCCCAATCGCATACCGCCTGGATATCCTCCGCGGAAAGTTTCGCCTTCGGGTGCATGATCAAGTATTGCCATTCCGGCATATCGCCCTTCTTCACGTCCGAGCACATCCGGTCCAGCAATCGGCTGTGCTGCTGCGCAGTCGTCGCTTCCCAGTCGGAAAAATTCATCCTGCGCCGCCCCTGGCTCACGTCGTAGGCAACAAGCCAGGACGATGGCGCAACGCTGCTGTACCAGAGCCATACGGTGCGATTGGAGTGGCAGTCATTGCAGGACCGTTCAAATATCCCTGAAACCGTGGGCGTCAGAGGAATCGCCGCGCCAATTTCCCGCGCGGGATCGATCGGCGGATTCGTCCTGGGAAAACGGACGACTTGCCCGACCACGAGGAAAACGACAAGACCTATCAGGACCCTCTTCACCCAAATCGACATGTGACCTCCCATCGCTATCGTACACTTGATTTATAGCCTCACCTGTGACCTTCGTCACGAGCCACTCTAAATGTTGTCCTTTATTTCTAAACGGAGGTGAACCAATTCTGAACTGATGTCCGAATTGACGCGGCAAACTGGCCGGACTACCATGCCGCCTGCCATGGAGGCATCATCCGCCCGCCGTTTTCTGTGCCCGCGTTGCTCGTGTGCTTTTTCTTTTCCGGCGCCGCCGGTCTGATCTATCAGGTCGCGTGGAGCAAGGCGCTCGGATTGGTGTTCGGTCACACGGCCTATGCGGTCGCCACGGTCCTCGCGGTTTTCATGGGTGGACTTGCTTCCGGCAGCGCCTGGCTCGGCCCGTGGAGCGAACACAAGGACCGGCCCATCGCGATTTACGGCTGGATTGAACTTGGAGTCGCGGCGACGGGGGCGATTTCGCTTGCGGGACTTGGCGGGCGTCCGCGTGCTTTACGTCGCGGCGTACTCCCATGCTGCCGGACACGGCGCGCTTCTTGTGGCTCTCCGGTTCGCCGGCGCGGCCCTGGTACTTTTCCTGCCGACGTTTTTGATGGGCGGCACGCTGCCGGTACTCGTGCGCGGGCTTACGCGCGGTTCCGCGGAATTGGGCGCGCGCCTGTCGCGCCTCTACTGGATCAACACGGCCGGAGCGGTTGCTGGAACATTCGCCGCCGGCTTTCTCCTTTTGCCGGAGCTGGGTTTGCGGCGAACCGTTGGGATCGCCGTGGCGCTGAATGTATTTGCAGGCGCGCTCGCGCTCCGGCTTTCGCGCGGTGAACGAAGCGCTATCCCATGCTTACAATCGTGTCCGAAACAAGCCGGGCGGATGCGCCAACCCCGCAGCCGCGAATGCTGCTCCTGTGTTTCGCGCTCGTCGGCGCGACGGCCATGGCTTATGAAATCGGCTGGACGCGCCTGCTCTCCACGCAACTCGGAAGTTCCACGTATGCTTTCACGTTCATGTTGGGGACATTCCTTGCCGGGATCGTTTTGGGGAGCGCGCTGTTCGAGCGATGGAGCCGGAGCCGCAAGACGACTTCGATGACTTTCGCCGCGACGCAGACGCTTACGGCCCTCGCCGCACTCGCGTTCCTGGTTTATTTCTCGACATCTGATCGAAGTGCTGCCGCCGATTCTGCGCGCAACGCATGAATCGTTCCGCGGCCTGGTGCTGGCCCAATTCGTCACCAGCGCGCTCGCGATGCTGCCCACGGCGATCGTCTTCGGATTTAATTTTCCCGCCGCCGCGCTGCTGATCGTCGGCCGGCAAACTTCCTCGGATTCGGTCGCCGGGGCGGTGGGCCGCGCATACGCTTGGAATACGCTCGGCGCGATTGTGGGCGCGATCGCCGCCGGATTCTGGCTGCTGCCGCGCCTGGGAAGTTTTCACTTGCTCGCGGCCACCGCGGGAGTGAATCTTGTTCTCGCCGCGGTTCTTTCGCTTGAATCCGCGCCGCGGAGCGCGTGGAAGATTATCGCATGTGCGGTGAATCTCGTTCTAGTGATGGCTGCCGCCTTCATCGGGTTCTCAAATTATTTTTACGATCCCGCCGTGGCGGCGTACAACACCGTCATGTATTGGGATTTGTATGACCGGCCGTTGACCATGCGGGAAAACGCGCACCTGGTGGACGTCGTGTATTTCGCCGATGGTCTGAATTCCACGATTTCCGTGGCAAGAACCGACGACTATATTTCCCTGCGAACCAACGGAAAAGTGGACGCCTCGAATCAGGACAAGACCACGCAGCTCCTGGTGGGTCATCTCGGCGCGCTGGCGCATCCCCCGCGCCGCGTGCTCCTGATCGGATTTGGCAGCGGCATGACCGCTTCCGCGCTGGCCGCCTATCCGGAAATGGAGCGCCTGGACATCGTCGAAATCGAGCCGGCGGTCGTCGGCGCCGCGCCGCTGCTGACGCAACTGAACCGCAACGTGCTGCTCGATCCGCGCGTGCATGTGACCTTTGACGACGCGCGCAATTTTCTTTTCACCACGCGCGAGCGTTACGACCTCATCGTCTCCGAACCGTCCAATCCCTGGATTGCCGGAGTCGCGACGCTCTTCACGAAGGAATTCTATCGAGGCAGCAAACGCCCGCCTGCTTCCCGGCGGCGTGTTTGTCCAGTGGGTGCAGGCGTATTCCCTGTATCCCGAGGATTTGCGCATGCTCATCGCGACGTTCCTCTCGGAGTTTCACGGCGCCACGCTCTGGCACGGCGATGCGCCGGACTTGATTCTGATGGCGCCAAGTCCTCCCGCGGGCGAAATCATTTCCCGCGCGCAGGCGCTGAATGGCAATCCCCGGGTGCACGACGATTTCAAAGAACTCGGGATGGACGATCCCGCCGGACTGTTTGGCTTTTACATGCTCGACGACGCGGAACTGCGGAATTTCTCCGCAGGCGCGCGAATCAATACCGACGATCTGACGCTGCTCGAATATCACGCGCCGCGCTCTTTGCTGGTCCACGGGCTGGAAGACAAGAATCGCAGCGAAATTCTTGCGGCGCAGCGCGACGTTTTGCCGGAAGACCTTCCCGAGCAGATGCGCGACGCGACTCTGGCAGCTGCCGCCGAAACTTCAATCAATCTGGACGATACAGACAGCGCGGATCGTTTCCTGAAGGCGCTTGAAAACCGCCCGGTCACCGCGGCATTGCCGATCGCCCGCGGGCGCGCCGCGCTGGCGCATTCCAATTATCAAACGGCTTACCATGCTTTTGATGCCGCGCTGGCCATGGATCCGAGTTCCATGCTGGCTGCCTGGGGCATTGCCGAGACCGACCGGCGATTTGGCAATAATGAAAAAGCCCGCCAGGAATTTGCCCGCATTCTGGAGCGGGACCCGAAACAATTTGCGCGCCCTGGAATCCTTGAGGCAGCTCGACACGGATTTTTCCCGCTGGCCGGAAGCCGAAAGCCTGGCGCTGCGCGATGATCGCGGCGGATCCGCATGCCGGGGCCGCTGCCTACGCGCACCTGGGCGAAATATACTTTCGGGCCGGTGATTTGGAACACGCTTACGATGCGATGCAGGATTGCCCTTTCGCGCGACCCGTACAATTTTCAGGCGCATCTCAATCTCGGACAGCTGTTTGTTCGCCGGCAAAGATGGGCCGAGGCGCGGCAGAATCTGGAATTCGTGATGCGATATTTTCCGGACGAAGATCCCGGCATCTACAGCATGCTCTTTCACGTCGATACATGCCTTCGCGATCCGCGCGCCGCGGCGGCGGCAGTCCGTTTCGGCCTGCGCATGTTCCCAGGCGATCCCGATTTGCTGCGCTTGAAATTGCCTTATAGTTTCCTTGAATCGATTGAGGAAAAAAAACAGAGGGCCCCGAAGGGGCCCTCTGTTTGGACACGGCACTTGTGGAGGTACGAACGGGTTAGTTCGTGTTAGCCTTCGCGGAGGTTGCCGCAGCCTTGGGAACACTCAAGTAGCCCGCGATCTTCTTGTCGCCGACCGAGTTGACCACCAATTCGAGCGGTTGCTTCGATCCGCTGGCGTAGAAGTAGATTGGCTCGTTGATGGATTTGTTCTTCTTCTCAAGACGCATATCGTCCACATAGAGCGCCACGGTGAACTGGTGCTTCTTCGCCGCTGGCGCCCGCGAAATTCGACTTGCATAGGACCGACGTGCTCTTTTTGTCCCTTTGAGGTCAGGGTGAACTCATAGTAATCGCGCTCGCCCATGCGTTTGAGCTGCTCGAGTTCCTCATGGTTGCGCGCGATCAATTCTCCGTGTTCTCCGCGCAGTTGTTCAGATTGCCCTTGGTCGTATCGAGGTCGGTCTTCACGCCGTTCACATCGGTACCGAGAGCCTTCACGTCATCGGCGCTGGCTTTGGTCGCGAGTGTGGTTTGCACGTCGCTGAGTTTCTTGGTATAGTCGGCGCGTTCCTGTTTCACCTGAGTGCGCGCCGAGGTAAGTTGATCCTGCGTGATCTTCAGCTTATCGGTGACCACGTTCAGATCACCCTGCAACTGGGCGTTTGTCTGCCTCCGCCTGCGTCATGCGCTGCGTAATTCCGTCCTGATTCTGCTGAATCAGTCTTGGATTGCGTAGCGAGCGCCTGTTCCGCGTCGTGCGCGTGGTTTGTCGCGTTCCACGCCATTCCTACTCCGGCGATTGACAGTATTGCCAACGCCACAACCGCCATCCCCATCCATCGTGGCGATCCTTCCGTCATCGGTTGAAAGTTATCCCGTTCCTCGCTCATCGTAATCTCCTTTTCGATTTCCCTCGCACGATGGTAAAAGCACGCGTCGAACCAAAGACCTCCGCGGCGTGGCACCCTTCGTACTACCAACGAAATGCGTCGTTTAGGCGTGGAAAAACGCCGGAGAGAAAACTGAATTCCACGGCCTGGAATCGTGTAAATGTTACCTGGAATCAGGAAAGTTTTGGTTAATTAATTGAATCCAGTGTACTTAGTAATGTACACAGTCCCCGCCGCAGGAAATACACACTGGGCGTAAACGACTTGCGGAAGACGGAGTTAGACTAGGCGACGCGGGAGTGATGGACTGGGGGAAGATCTACTTCGCGGTCAAAATAGACTTCAAGTGTCAGGGCAGCAGCGTCAAACACTGTCCGGCAATTATTACAGCATCCCAGATGGCGTTGGACTTCGCTCGCTACCTCTGGAGTCAGGCGCCCTTCCAAATACTCGCAAATCAAGCGGATTGTGGCCTTGCAGGTCATGCTCATGATGGCCCCCCCTGGAAACTGGGCCTTTGCTGCACAATCCAAGAAGCACGCATAAAGCCAAAGACAGTCCAGCCGAGCTTCAGTTGTAATCCACAGATAATAAATGATTTATTGGATTCCAGCCTGACATTTCGCAGAAAGCTAACTGCAGCAAAAGAGGGAATTTTTTCTATCTGGGAATCATTCTTACCACTCAGTTACATTTCGATGCATTCGCGGCTACCGGTTGATGGTCATATTACGAAGAACGGCAATGCGCTCCGAAAGGGGCGGGTGGGTGCTGAACAGGCCGCTAAACACCTGGCCGGCGCTGAGCGGCGCGACGATAAACAGGGAAGCGGTTGATGGGGAAACGTCCATCGGAATTCGCTTATTATATGCGCCCAGCTTTTCGAGCGCGCTGATCAATCCGTAGGGATGCCCTACCATGCGCGCCCCTGACGCGTCCGCGGCGAATTCGCGCTGGCGGGAAATCCCCAGCTGGATAATAAGCGCGGCGATCGGCGCGACGATGATCATGAGAAGCGCGCTAGCCCTCCACCGCGCCGGTCATCTCGCGAACCGAAGCCCCCGAAAATCATGGCCCAGCGGCCCATGTGACGCGATCCAGGTGATCGCGCCGGCCAGAGTGGCGGCAATCGACGTGATCAGGATGTCGTAATTGCGAACGTGCGAAAGCTCGTGCGCGATGACGCCTTCCAGTTCATCATCATTCATCAGTTCCATCAAGCCCGCGGTCACCGCAACCGAGGCGTGCGAGGGATTGCGGCCCGTGGCAAATGCATTCGGAGCGGGCTGCGGGATCACGTAAAGCTTCGGCATGGGCAGTCCGGCTTTGCCGGTCAAGCCGCTCCATCACTTCGTAGAGCCGGGGAAGTTGCTTCGCGCGAAACCGGCTGCGCGCCGCTGGACATCAGCGCGATCTTGTCGGAAAAGAAATACGCGACGCCGTTCATCACAACGGCCATGATGAGCCCGAAGGTCATACCCTGCTGCCCGGCAATGGCCTCTCCACCCAGGACCAATAACAGCGTCAGTGCGGTCAGCAGGAAAAGTGTCTTTATTGCTCTCATAATTTCACCTTATCAATTCACTCAATTCAGTGTAGAGGCTTGCGCCGGGCGCGTCAACTAGACGGCGCGCCCGGCCAAAACGCTCACTTGCGGCGGCCGGACTTCGCGGCACTTGCCCCGGACCCCGCGGCTTGCACCTCTGCCGCGGGCGCCTGCGGCGGCTTTTCCTTCCACGCGCTCGAATCGCATCGAATCCGAATCGCGGATCGACGTCCACGCGCACCAGGTCTCCCGGCAAAACGCTGCCGTCGAGGATCCGCATGGCGAGCGGATCCTGCACCAGGCGTTGCACGGTGCGGCGCAATGGCCGCGCGCCGTATGCCGGATCGTAGCCGTCGTGGACGATTCGCTCCCGGGCCGCGGGCGTCAGCTCAATCCGGACGTTGCGTTCTGCGAGCAGCCGCATCACCTTGGCCAGTTCCAGGTCCACGATCTTGTTGAGCTGCTCCTGCGCCAAGCGGATTGAACAGCACAATGTCGTCGATGCGGTTGATGAACTCCGGGCGGAACGCTTGCCGCAACGCTTCCAGGGCTTCTTTTCGCGCGCGCTCCGGATCGCTTCCGGCCAGATCGAACAGCGCGGTCGAGCCGACATTCGACGTCATGATCAGCACGGCGTTGCGGAAATCGACCTTGCGGCCCTTGCCGTCGGTCAGGCGGCCGTCCTCGAGAATCTGCAGCAGAATATTGAACACGTCGGGATGCGCCTTTTCGATTTCATCGAACAGCACCACCGAATACGGATGGCGGCGCACTTGTCTCGGTCAGTTGCCCGCCCTCTTCGTAGCCGACGTATCCGGGAGGCGCGCCGATCATGCGCGAGACCGAGTGCTTTTCCATGTATTCGGACATATCGAGGCGAATCATCGAGCGCTCGTCGTCGAACAGAAATTCCGCGAGCGCGCGCGCCAGTTCCGTTTTCCCGACGCCGGTCGGCCCGAGGAAAATAAAGGATCCGATCGGCCGGTTGGGATCGGAAAGTCCCGCGCGATTGCGCCGGATGGAATTCGCGACGCGTTCGAGCGCGGCGTCCTGTCCGATCACGCGCTGGCGCAGGCGCGATTCCATGCGTCACGAGTTTCTGGGCTTCGCCTTCGAGCAGCCGCCCGACCGGAATTCCCGTCCACTTGGCCACCAGCTTGGCGATGTCTTCTTCGCCCACTTCTTCCTTGAGCATGCCGCCGTTCTTTTGCACTTCCTTGAGATTCTTCTGCGCGGCGGCGAGTTCGCGTCTCGGCGGTGCCCAGCTTTCCGTAACGGATTTCCGCGACTTTGCGCGAGTTCCCCGGCGCGTTCCAGGCGTTGCTCTTCCGCCTTGAGTTGTTCGATCTGTTCCTTCGAGGCTGCGAATTTTGGCGATGGCCGCCTTCTCCACTTGCCATTGCGCCTTGCGCGCGCCCGATTCCTCGCGCAGTCCGGCCAGCTCGACTTCGAGCTGTTTCAGCCGCTCCTTCGAGTGCTCGTCGGATTCGTGCAGCAACGCCTGGCGCTCGATTTCCAGGTGCAGGATGCGCCGCTCGATTTCATCAATTTCGATGGGCAGCGAATCGAGCTGCATGCGCAGGCTCGCGGCGGATTCATCGATCAAGTCGATGGCCTTGTCCGGAAGAAACCGGTCGGTAATGTAGCGATGGGAAAGCGTGGCGGCCGCGAGAATCGCCGCGTCCTGAATGCGCACGCCGTGGTGCAGTTCGTAGCGCTCCTTCAAGCCGCGCAAAATCGCAATCGTGTCCGTCACGGAAGGCTCCGCGATCAGGACGGGCTGGAAGCGGCGCTCGAGCGCGGGATCCTTCTCGATGTATTTGCGATATTCGTTGAGCGTGGTCGCGCCAATCGCGCGCAATTCGCCGCGCGCCAGGGCCGGCTTCAGCATGTTGGAAGCGTCCATCGCGCCTTCGGCCGCGCCCGCTCCCACCAGCGTGTGCAGCTCGTCGATGAACAGAATGATTTGGCCTTCGGATTCGGTGATTTCCTTCAGCACGGCTTTCAGGCGGTCTTCAAATTCGCCGCGGTATTTCGCGCCGGCTACCAGCGCCGCAAGGTCCAAAGCAACCACGCGCTTCGGACGCAGCACTTCGGGCACATCGCCCGCGACGATTCGCTGCGCGAGCCCTTCGACCACGGCGGTCTTGCCGACGCCCGGCTCGCCGATCAGGACAGGATTATTTTTCGTGCGCCGCGCCAGAATCTGCATCACGCGGCGGATTTCATCGTCCCGGCCGATCACCGGATCGAGTTTCCCGCGCCGCGCGAGTTCAATCAGGTCGCGGCCATATTGTTCGAGCGCGCGAAAAGTGGATTCCGGATTCTGCGACGTCACGCGGTGGCTGCCGCGCACAGTGGTCAGCGCCTGCAGGATCGCTTCGCGAGACGCGCCATGCTTGGCCAGCAGTTCGGCGGCAGGATCCTTTCGAATCGTGGCAATCGCCAGCAGGATGTGCTCGGCGGAAACATACTCGTCCTTGAATTGCTCCGCTTCGACGAATGCGCCTTCAAGAACTTTGTTCGACGCCTGGCTCAATTGCTGCTGCGCCACGCCGGTTACTTTTGGGAGGCGTCCGAGTGCGGTTTCGACCTCGCTCGCCAGAGTTTCCGGGCGGACGCCCAGGCGCGTAAGCAGCGGGGGCACGATCCCATCGTGCTGAGCAACAAGCGCGCCGAGCAGGTGCAGCGGCTCGATCTGCTGATGATCGTGCCGCGCGGCAATGTCCTGCGCCGATTGAACGGCTTCCTGAGCTTTCAGCGTGAGTTTGTCGAAGCGAATCATAATTATTTTCCCTCTATTCGTTTAAATGATGAGGGGGCCGGCTTGCCACCGGCCCCAGTGCACGTAGGCAAGAGTTCGATTTCCTCGAACTTTAGTTGTTGCCGTTCGCCTGACGCGTTGACGTTCACCTTCACCTGACGCGGCTTGGATTCCTCGCGCTTCGGCAGGTTCACGGTCAGCACGCCGTTCTTGTATTCCGCGCTTGATGGCCTCCGGGTTCACGGTGTTCGGCAATGAGAAGCTGCGGCTGAACGCGCCATAGGTGCGCTCGACGCGGAGGTAATTGTCCTCCGAGACCGACTTCTCAAACTTACGCTCTCCGCGGATCGTGAGCAAGTTGTTCTCGACGCGGATGTCGATATCCTTTTCATTCACATCCGGAAGATCGGCCTTCACCACGAGTTCATTCGGCGTCTCGTAGATGTCCACGGCCGGGGCCCAGGTCGTCAAAGCCGACTCATCGGCTTGGTTCCCAAGGCTGGCGTTAAAAAGCCGGTTGACTTGGTCTTGCAAAGTGGAAAACCCTCGAAAGGGCTCCAAACGAGCGATAGTTGTCATGGTAGATGCTCCTCCTGCTGATCTGGTAGACTATTAACTGCCAGTGAAGCATATAATATGCGTGTATTAATGTCAAGTATTTTCTGGAGCTGCATTGGAATACTGCACAATAATCATGTTATCTCCTTTATCTATAAATACGTACAACCAACAATGATCTCAATTTGGACATTTCCCGGGGTTTGATTTATATTCAAGCCGCGCCAACATGCTTCTTTCCGATTTCAACTATGAATTGCCCGCCGAGCGAATCGCTCAGCGCCCGCTCGACCAACGGGATGCCTCCCGCATGCTGATCCTGGATCGCGAGACAGGGGGCTTGGGAGGACTCAGAGTTTCGGTCCTTGCCGGAGCGCCTTCGTGGCGATGAACTGATCGTCGTGAACAATGCGCGCGTGATCCCGGCCCGGCTGTTTGGCCGACGCCTCGGCGTTCGCGCGGAGAAGCCGGGCCACAATCGCCGCACGATGCGCGAATTTCTGTCCTCCGAAATTGAAATCTTTTTGACGCGGCGGTCTCGCCGGAGGAATGGGAAGCCCTGGTTCGGCCGGGCCGCAAGATCCGCGTGGGGGAGCGCGTGGAATTCGGAGGAGGCGAGCTTTCCGCCGAAGTGATTGGCCGCGGGGAGTATGGCCTGCGCCGGATTCGCTTGACGGCCAAGAGGGCGATGTGAACCAGGCCATCGAGCGGCTCGGCCATATTCCGCTGCCTCCCTACATTTCCCGCGAGCGATGAACCCGCCGACCGCGAGCGTTACCAGACGATTTTCGCGGCGCATCCGGGAGCGGTGGCCGCGCCGACGGCCGGCCTGCATTTTTCTCCTGCGATTCTCGAGAAGCTCAAAGATCGCGGCGTCGAAATCGCCGCCATCACTCTGGAGGTCGGGCTCGGGACTTTCCAGCCGATTCATGCGGAAGAAATCGACGCAGCACCAAATGCACGCGGAGCGATATGAAATTTCCGAGCAAGCGGCTGCCGCGATCTGCAATGCGCAGAGAAAGCGCGCGGCCCATCCTCGCGATCGGGACGACGGTCGTGCGCGCTCTCGAGGATGCAGCGGCCAAAGCGGCATTGAAGCACAGCGAACCGGCTATCATTGAGCCCGGCCCGGGCGGAAGCCGAACATTTTCATCAAGCCCGGCCACCAGTTCCGCGTGGTCGATCAGCTCCTGACAAATTTCCATCTTCCGCAATCCACGTTGCTCATCCTGGTCAGCGCGTTCGCGGGCCGTGAATTGATTCTGTCCGCGTACCGTCACGCGGTGGAGGCCGGGTACCGTTTTTACAGTTATGGCGATTGCATGTGGATTCGATAGATTTTTCGGCGGCGGGCCAGTTTCCGATAAGGCGGGTGGTCTCAAGGGGTCGTCGCAACACTGGGACGAAGCCCCAAGTCCATGAATTCCAAAGGTTAAAGTCGTCCGCAAGCACTGATGCAAAGAAAACATTGTCCTGTTTAGGTAAAAGCGAATTGAAGCCCAACGGATTGGTCCTGTTGAAACGTATTGTCAGATCGAATGACAAGAGGGGTGTTGCATCGACCGGTTGAGCCGGCACGACTTCACGGGAGTTGCCCCCGGGCTTTACTGGGTACGGTACAATGCACAATAGGAATGGCCTGATAATCGCGGTGTTCTTGAGACCCACATGGCGCGAATCAGAAAATGGCTCGCAATCGCGGTCGGCACGCTTGTTCTGATTGCTGTGTGTCTTGCCCTATTTCTATGGGTTATCTCCAGAAATTATGTTCCCTCAAACATCGTCGATTTTCACCCAACAAATTTCCAGGCAAAAGCGAACGCCAATTTCTTTTTCTCGGTCGGCGATGCACTCAAGTACTCCGACGAGGTCAACCCACAGGCAGCGACATTGTTGCGCGGACATATAAGCAACTTTCTCGTTTCACCTGACAAGAAGAAAATCGCGGCGGTTGTAAACAGAGCACTACTCATTGTGGTTTTTGATGGCAATGCGATTCGTGAGGTAACGAAGGTCGATTCTATTTACAAAGAGCCGAAACCGATTGGCAGTTCCTTCTTCCGAGACGATGAATTCCAGTGGTCAAGAGACTCAATGAACTTGTACCTTGTCAAGGATGAGTATTACGAGTCAAAGGGGTCGCAACTGTACTCCGCAAAGGGAGAACTTTGGCGCTACGATGTAGAAAACGGCAACCTACTGCTAGTGCTGAAGCCCTTTCCCGCCAACACGTACTTTTTGGGTCGGAATTCAGGCGTCTATTTCTCCGTACCTACAGAGGCTGGAGACCTGCGATTGAGATACTTTGACGGAGAAGCCGTGAAAGACATAGGAGACGTAAATGCCTACGAAATTCCAAAAGAACAATTGGGTTCTGGCGAGTCGCCGTTCTTTTCATTCTCTGCTCTAGAATTCAATCCACTCTTCGTGCGTGGAGCAGGTCTCGCACAAGAGCAAACTGACCAACAAGAGAAACTAGTGATATACCACAAGCCCTATTTGTCATTCACCCAGGGCGAAGGTATCAAAGGCCCCTTTCATTGCGCAAACCTCTACAATAGTGTGTTCCTGCCAGGCGATAGGTATTTCCTGTTAAACGTTGCATGCTCCAACTACGAAGGCCAGCTCCTCATTGACAGCCGAACGGGAGAATATCAGCAACTGCCGAAGGACACCCGCGTCTACCTTGCTCTCACCACAGAGAATATTCCCTTCAGGGTTAGTTGCGGCGGGGTCATGCCTCGTTAAGGCCAGTGGACCGAGTCTTGGCCTAAATTCGGTTCGTGGTTACCAGTGCCTGTGAAACGGTGCCAGCTCAACCGGTCGATGCAACACCACCTGATATAAATCTTTTCCTAAAAGGTGGTGTTCATGATGCAGAGACGATGGAAGCTGTCTTTGGCCCAGCGGGCCGAACTGTGGAGCCGTTGGAAGGCTGGGCAGTCGTTAAATGCGATTGGTCGAGCCCTCGGCAAGGATAAACAGGTCATCCATTTCCTGTTGGCACGCCACGGAGGGATCGCTCCGCGGGTCCATCGCCGTTCGCGGCGTGCGCTGACCTTGGCCGAACGCGAAGATATCTCTCGGGGCATCGCTTCCGGTGAATCGATTCGTGGGATTGCCAAAGGTCTGAAGCGGGCGGTATCGACGGTGAGCAGAGAGGTCGCCCGCCATGGCGGGCGACCTCTCTATCGAGCCAGCGAAGCCGATCGGCGGGCGTGGGAATCGGCCTTGAGACCCAAGACCTGTCTTCTGGCCACTCATACCCAGCTCCGGGAGATCGTTGCGAGTAAACTGATGCAGGACTGGTCGCCGGAGCAGATTTCCGGATGGCTGAAGCAGTCCTATCCGGACGACGAGAGCAAGCGCGTGTCGCACGAAACCATTTACCGCACCCTGTTCCTGCAAGCGCGCGGAGCGCTGAAACAGGAGTTGGTTCGGCATCTGCGATCCCAGCGGCGGATCCGCCGCTCGCGGCACTCCAGCATTCACGGGCACTCGCAAGGCCGGATCGTCGATGCCATTTCCATCCGCGAGCGGCCTGCGGAAGTCGAAGATCGCGCCATTCCCGGACACTGGGAGGGTGATCTGTTGCGCGGGGCCGGCAATAGCCACGTAGCCACGCTGGTCGAGCGTCATTCGCGCTTCTGCATGCTGGTGAAAGTGCCCGGCAAGGACACGGCCACCGTGGTGGCTGCTCTGAGCCAGCATGTGCGAAAACTCCCGGCGACGTTGCGGCGCTCGTTGACCTGGGATCGAGGGCTGGAGATGGCCCAGCACAAGAGCTTCACGATGGCTACCGACGTACAGGTTTACTTCTGCGATCCGCAAAGTCCCTGGCAGCGCGGCTCGAACGAAAACACGAACGGCCTGCTGCGGCAATACCTGCCCAAAAAGGCGGATCTGTCCTGCTACTCGCAATCCGACCTGGACCAGATCGCTCTACGCCTCAATCAACGTCCACGAAAAACGTTGGGATTTCAAACTCCGGCGGATAAACTCCAAGCCAGTGTTGCATCCACCCCTTGAGACCACCGGCGTTCTCGGAAACTGCCTCGCTGTGTAATTCCCATACCAAACCATGCGGGGCCACCGATTTCGACTATAATCATCGGCGGTCGGTTAAGCGTGCCTCACTGATGCGATTTCTTGTGCTGAGCGACATTCATGCCAATGCTACCGCGCTGGAGGCTTCTCTCGCCGCAGTCGAAGGGCGCTGGGAGAAGATCGTTTGCCTTGGCGACATCGTAGACTATGGTCCCGACCCCAACGAAGTCACCCAGCGCGTGAGGCGCTGGCCCCCGTTATCATTCGCGGCAATCACGACAAAGCGGTTGCGGGATTGACTGACCTCGAAGGGTTCAATCCCCTGGCGCAAATTGCGGCGGAATGGACGCGCGAACAGATGGAGCCCGGCAACATTGCCTATGTCGGCGAGTTACCCGTCGGGCCGGTCTCGGCCGGCAGCCTCACGCTGGTTCATGGCTCATATGAGGATGAAGACGAATACGTTTTTGTGCCATCGCAAGCCATGGGAGGGCTGCTGGAATCGCCCAGCGAGGTTACATTTTTCGGACACACGCATTACCAGGGCGGCTTTTCGTATCGCGCTGGACAGATCGGTGTGATTCAGCTCAGGCCGGAGCCGGGACCGAAATTTGCCGCCTTGCGCCTGGAACCGGGGACGCGGTATCTGCTCAATCCCGGTTCGATCGGCCAGCCCAGGGATGGAGATCCCCGCGCCGCGTTTGCGATTGCCGACATGGACCATCAGGTCATCGAATTTTGGCGCGTGCCGTATGATATTGCCGCGGTGCAGGAACGCATGCGGAAGGCGGGCCTGCCGGGCCCGCTGATTGAGCGGCTGGCGGCCGGCCGGTAGGAAATCACGAGTACAATATCGAAACGCCAGGAAATGGTTTAGGAGGACGCACCACTTGATTCCTTCAGAAGAACGCAGCCGGCTTCCCATGACTTTTCTGGTCGGCATCGGCATCGTGCTGATTCTGATCGGCGGGGCCGTGCTGTTCAGCCGTTTTTCCACGCCCGCCGTCCCGGAGGAAGACAAGCCTCTGCCGGTGGGACCCGTAGAACAGGCCTACTATTCGCAAATTCATTTGCTGAACCCCAAGATGGCCCGAGCCGCGAATTTTCTGAATCAGGAAGTCACCTACATTTTCGGGACGGTCGAGAACGACGGCAACCGCAAGGTCAAGCAGATTGAAATCACTCTCGAATTTCACGATCCATTCAGCCAGGTAGTTTTGCGCGATAAGCAGCGCCTTTTTCTTCCCGACGCGCCGCCCATGACGCCCGGAGAGCAAAGAGATTTTCAGGTCCCTTACGAACACATTTCCGCCCAGTGGAACAACGTGTATCCGGCGATTAAAGTCACCGGGGTTCTACTCCAATAGAATGTGACCAGCTTTATCGAAATCCTCAATATTCCTGAAGCTTGATGGTGCCTGCAAGAGTTTCCGGTAGTGGGTGAGTGTGGGTTGCGGGGTGCCGCACTCTTCACGAATTTTGTGAAGGGTGCGGGTTTGTCAGATGAATTGGAATCGGTCAGCGCGAAATCCAGCTGATCGTCGGAAAACCCGCACCCTTGAACCGCACAAGGGTGCGGCACCCAAACTTCGTGATCCCTGCAGGGTGGAATCACCCGTTCGACAGTCAGGAAAACCTGAATCATCGCAAGTCGACCCACAACCCACTTTTTGCTTGAATCAAGAGAATCCCTCGCCTCTAAAGAGGCGAGCTACAACTGTGGCGGGCCCCGGCTTTGCTGGCACGGAACATGACAATCTGTTCGATCTAATTCCTTGGAATCGACTATAATCCGCGCTCATGGAACTGGCTGCGGAGGTGCAAAGGGCCCTGGATGGAGTCTGCGCTACCGGCGCGCCTGAAGTGCGCGAGAACGGGGAATGGCTGGCGGCGCTCGACGGCGTCCGGTACGAAGTGCGCGCCCAGGGCGACGCGGCGCTGCTGCATTTGTGGAGCGCGCACCAGAGCCTGGTCCGCCGCGTGGTGCGCCTCGCCGAGGAATCGCGCGATCGCGTCGTGGTCGAAGTCGTCCGGTTCGGCACCTCGCGCCACGCGCAACTCGAATTTGTCGCCGCGGCTCCGGCCACGAAGCCCGGCGCGTCGACCGCGAACAATTTCGCGACCGCCTCCGCCAGATCCTGACCGACCGATTTCCCGGATGAGACCGTGGACTCGCTGGCCACGTCGGCGGATTTGCACCGTTCGATTTCGGGTTCCTACACCCGGGGCGTGGTCCATCGCGGCTCGGAAGCCTATGCCGTGCTCGGCGGCGTCTCCGAACGAAGACAGCGCGACCCTGGACGGCATTTTGACGTTCGGCCTGATTTGGCTCGACTACGTGAGGGAGCGAGCGAGGCGCCACTCGGTCCGCGGCCTGCGTTTGTTCTTGCCGCGAGGGAAGTTCCGCGATCACCGCCCATCGCATGACCGCGCTGGCTCTGTCACAGGAGATCGAATTGTACGAATACGATCCGCTTGTACTGGCGCGTGCGGCGGGTTGCCATTTCGGATGCGGGGAATCTGGCCACATGGATCGTTCCGCGTCGCGAAGTGGACCAGGCGCTCGCAACCGTCGCAGCCCCAGGCCGAGCGCATCCGGCGTCTTGCCCCGGAGGCGATCCAAATGGGAGTGGCTGCGGCCACGCGGGAAGTCACGTTGCGTTTTCGCGGCCTGGAATTCGCGCGCTGGCGGATCGGGGACATGTGGTTTGGCCTGGGCGATCATCAGGAATTGCTGACTCCGGAACGCTGGCCGGCGCTCGAAAATCTGGTTCGACAGATGGAAGCGCACCGCCATCCGCTGGCTTCGGACACCAAGCACCGGTTTTATCGAGCGCAGCCCGAACGCTGGCTGGAAACGATGGTGGCGGCCGACCCCGCGCGGATCGATGCGCGCCTCGATTCGCGGCACATCTACACGCAGGTTCCCGCGTTTTCTTCCGGCGACCGGGGAATTATTGATTTGCTCGGCGTCACTCGCGACGGCCGCCTTGCGGTGCTGGAGCTGAAGGCCTCCGAAGACATTCAACTGGTCATGCAGGCCGTCGACTATTGGCTCCGCGTGCGCTGGCATCAGGCGCAGGACGACTTTCACAGATATGGATATTTTCCCGGATGTGGCGCTGCAAGCGAAGCCGCCTCTGCTGATCCTGGTTGCTCCGGGATTTCGATTCCATCCGTCGAATGATATCGTGTTGCGATATTTATCCCCGGAGATTGAAGTCGTGCGCGTCGGCCTGGGCGAAAACTGGCGCAGAGGTCTGCGGGTGGTTTTCAGGCAATAGGCGCAAGACACAGCGAATTTGCCCGGGTTACATCAAAAAAACGGCGTAAAAAAAGAGAAGCAGCCTTGGCGAACCAACGCTGCTTCCCGGGGTGTGTCCTTGAAGTGGTTTGTCTAATTAGACGCCGGGAATATGAAAAGGTTGCTCTCGTTAAAAAGAATATTCGGTGAAGTCTTAAGCTGATCTTGAATATTCGCGCGATTTTTTGAGGCGCAAGGCTCAGTAAAACAAGTACTTGCGCCATTTTTCATCTTTGTTGCCGATCAGGCGCATGAGTTGCCGTGAAGTGTGCAGCGTAAACGGCCGCGGCCGCCGGGCAAGAGCAAATCCAGCCTCCTCCGGAGTCCGGTCCCCCTTACTGTTATTGCACCGGTAGCAGCAGGCCACCAGGTTCTCCCACGACGATCGCCCGCCGCGCGACCGGGGCACAACGTGGTCCAAGGTCAGTTCCGATGCGGGAAGCGTCCGGCTGCAGAACTGGCAGGTATTGCGGTCGCGCAGCAAGATGTTCTTCCGGGAAAGCGCCCGAGTCTGCTGCGGGATGTGCCGGTAGGCCAGCAGGCGAATTACGGAAGGAACCGGGAGCGCCCGAGACGCCGAATGCACGTGCGTGTGATTGACTTCTTCCGCCTGGGCAACGCCCTTGATCATCAGGACCATGGCGCGCCGGACGGCCGTAACATTGATGGGCTCAAATGTCGCGTTCAGGACCAGAACGGGCTCCTGCATGATCGCGGGTTTTCGAGCGACAGGCGGAACAGCGCCCGGCGGACGCTTCTCTCCCCGGGCTTCCGGCAAGTTCGTCGGCCGGGGGGTTCTACCGCTCTGGCCAAATGGTTTCATTCCCCAAGGTCCTGGTACGGCGAAGCCACATCCGGCGCGACCAGTCTGGGGCAGCGCCCGAGCAACCGTCAGACCCACCACCCGGGCCGCCCCGGCCTTTCTCAAAGCTCGCGAGCAGGCATCCAGCGTCGCCCCGGTGGTGAATACATCATCTACCAGTATAACGCGTAGCTTTGTCAACTTGAGCGCTCTTATGAGCGGCATAAGCGCCACGGACCGTTTCCCATCGCTCCCGGCGAGTCAGTCGGACTTTGTCCGGACGAGGCTTGGTCCGGACCAAGAGATAGGAACGAAAAGGGATACCGAGGATGCGGGCGAGAGGCCGGGCGATAAGCTCCGCCTGATTGTATCCGCGTTCGCGCATCCTGGCTGCGTCGAGCGGTACCGGTACCAGAACATCCGCAGCAAACGCGTCGCGACTTCGTTTAACCAGCCGGGCAAGATGTCTTGCAAACCAATTGCCCAGAGGGGTCACCTCCCCATATTTGAGCAGGAGGATTGCGCGCGACATGGGCGAGTTGTAAGGGCCCAGGCTTCGTGCCATGTCAAAATCATACGTGCCGCCCCGGCAGAGGTGGCACCGCGGGAAGGAATGAGTTTCAGAGACGGCGCTCGATACGATGGGCCGGCCACATTGAACACAGAGAGGTTCGTGCAGTCTTTGCGTGAGGACCGCCACGCAGCTCTGGCAGAACGGGATGCGGTTGCCGGTATCCAGCATCTGGGCACAAATCCGGCAAGGCGCGGGAAATACGAGCGAGGCAAGGGCGTCGCGTATTCCGCGCAGCTGGGACCGCACCGTGGCGCCGAGGAGGGACACCGTGCCCCCCAGCCTACGCTCGATGCGCCTTCAGGAAAAGAGAAAAATGCGGGAACTGTCATTATTCGTGACTAGAGAACCAACATTTACGGGAGCCGGATGAGACGGGGAGGGAAACCCCTGGATCAGAGCAAGCCTTGTTCGTGCTTTTCGGCGCAGGTCACGCAATATCGCGCCCAGGGCACGGCTTCCAGGCGCTTTTGTTGCAGTTCTTCCTCGCACTCGACGCATGTGCCGTAGCTGCCGGCCCGGATTCGCTGAAGGGCTTCGTCGATTAACTGCAACATGGACCGGTCGGTATTGGTCTGGCCGAACAGGAATTCCTTGGTGTAGGAATTCGCAGCTTTGTCGGCAAGATCGACAGTCGGATCATCGTCCGCGGTCCGGCCTTCTTCTTCCGTCCGAGCGATGGTTTTCAGCAATTCTTCGCGCCGCGTCGTCAGCTTCTTCTTGTAGTATTCCAGACGCTTCTTATCCATAGTCACAGCCCCATTGTTCCTTCAATCGGCGCTATTACAAATGGGTGATTGTAGGCGTGCTGACGGAAACTGTCAAGAAAGGTGCTCGCGATCACGTTCTGCCTAATTGTAAAATTACTGGTCGGCCACTGGCAGAGGCGCAGGAGGCGTACGATGCAAGCCCCGGCACTTTACGCAGGGGCAAACGTGAATGCGTCGAAAGCACATCGCGCGGGCTTTCAGCTATTCTCTCTCGGTGAAAGAACAAGAGTGCCGACAGGGGAGTTTCGCAATCGCGCGTTTTCCGCATTGCGTTTCCGGCTACCTGGCAGCCGAATCCGTTGATTTCGGTTTGACGCTCAGCGAAGTGAGATACGCGGCGATGTCGAGCATATCTTCATTGTCCAAATTCCGCACGACGGGTTTCATGAACACATTCGTCCACACCCCCGTGCGGTCGCCATTTTGCATGTCGTACATCTGGCGGACGATCGAGCTTGCCGAACGGCCCGCGAGCGGCGGCGTGATGCCGTTGCCCAGTTCATCCTCGCCGTGGCAGGCCGAACAGACGACCGTCTTGCCGCCGCCTGTCTTGACCAGGTTTTCACCCCTTTTAACGCTGCCGATGGGCACGTAGGAGATGAAACCCGACCTTGGGTCGCGGAGAACCTCGGTTCGTTCCGTATTCACGGGAACTTCGATAATGCGCTGGCCGAGCGGTTCCTGAGCGTCGCCATCCAGCGCGAGGAACATCCCCGTCACGATTCGCGTTTTCGGCACGGTCGTTGTTTCGACGACTTTGAAATACGGCGTCCATTCGATGGAGCTGTAGTATTCAGCGGAAGCCTTGACCTCGTCGTCGGTCATGTCTCTTGCGAATCCTGCCATGGCATTCGTATTGGCCTTTCGCGAGTCGGCGCTCTTCCTCAGGCCGTGTTTGAAATCGTACATGGTCTGCATGAAATATTCATAGGGCAGGCCCGCGAGGCTGGCGTTCTCAGAATTTCCCCGCCCGTTCGGATAATGGCAATAGGCGCAGGCGCGCACATTTGGCTTTTTGCCGTGCGCCACGATGTCCGGCATCGGTGGATGGTCTTCCGGATACCAGTCCGCCGGATTGAAGCTGTCGCGAACTTGAGTGATCGTGAAGGCCAGCTTGTTATCGGGAAGATGCCTCAGCGTGCCGTCGTCCGGGTAGGGATTGGCAGCGCCGGCAGCGGGCGGCGAAGGCGGGGGCGCATTGGGGTCCAGCGGCGTCGTGAAGCCGTACGCCCAGGGCGGAGGCGGCTCGGCTCGCTTCTCCTGTTGTGGCGGACCGGCAACGACCACTGGCAACACCAGCAAGACAGCGACGACCGCCAAAACGAAACTTTTCATAACCTCCTCCAACTGCCTGCCAGTGTACAAGTAACGCCGATTTGCGCGTTCCGGTGATTGAAACACGATGACCGCGATGCAATCAAGGCAATCAACGGGCCGGCAGCGGATAAGTCCACCTGCACGGAGGGAGAGCGGCCTTCACAAGTGCTAAGACCGCGGCCGTGGGTTCTTTGGACCGATGTCAAATTCGCGATCTGTTAGTCGGAACATTCGAGCACGCGGGCGTGGCGTCTCGAAAGAGTTGGGTCACAGCCAAACGTGCCATACATAGAGTGCAATGTAGCTGGCGGCGAGCAAGGAGAACAGAGAGGTCAAGAGGATGTGCCCAACAACAAATTGTGTTCCTTTGGGCCAGTCCGCATGAGAAAAATAAAATGCGTCAACTAGTATACGAGTGGTCCAATAAATGCCAATGAACGCGGCAAAGCCAAGCGCAGATCGGTCGCCTCGAAGCAATTCCCTATGCAGAACAAGCGTAATGGTGCCGAACGCAAAGATCGTTAATACGGTAAAGCCGCCCTGTACCCACAGGAGCTTCCGATTGAAAGGCATCAGCGATTGTAAATCCTGTTTCCAATGCAACCGATAGGGAACTTGGAAACTGGCAATCAGGATAACGTAGTGAGCGACGCCTGCAAGCCAGAGATCCAAGTCGAAAAAGTGGAATAGGATTGAAGTACTCATAGGGCGTTGACCGCTTTCAGGAAGGGAATTATTACATGAAGGACAAAGGGCGGGTGAAAAAGCCAAAACACAGGCGCAGCCGTAAACAGCACCATGAATAGTCTGCCGGAGATACCTTCACGAAGACGAAGCTGTCTTCCAAAGCGTGAACGCTCGACCAGCACGCCGAAGCCTTGGAGAACGAAGTAGGCCGTGGGAAGGCCATATCCGGCCCGTGCAGGGACCGAAATCACTAAGTCGTGGATCAACCCGGAAACTACAAATACCAAAAGGCTAGCTGTAGCCACTCCCAAACTCTTGTGCAACGGGCCAAAAACCAGATCATGCGCAAGCTGTCGAAACCCGAGATTCCACCGCTTCCCCCAAAACTCGCTAAGTGACGCAGAGCGTAACGGAGCGGACATGATCGGCGGAGCGTCAACGCCGAAACTCTGCCAGAATAAGGCAACGATTTGAAAAATACCGAAATGGAGCAGAAAGATCAGCCCGAGCATTCCTACCCAGCCGCGAAGCAGTGGCAGCCGTTGTGGAACAACGCGGGCGATGGCCCAGAGCAGGATTACGCCGACACCAGTCTCGGCGATTGCCCAAGACCAGTTTTGCAACTCGGGCGGCGCAACGCGCTTGTTTTCATCCAGGAAGGATCGTGCATCCATTCCAGGCCAGGCCAAAAGGTAGGCGGCGGAGCGCCAAGCCGTGTGCGAGACCAAACTTCGCGTCTCCCACCAAGTCAACCACTTCAATCCCAGGTAGATTGAAATTGCCAAAGTCCACATCAACACCCAGGCCGGCGCGACATCGTAGACGGCAAATGCGCTTAGGGGTAGCACCGCCAAAGCAAGCCATCCAATCACACTTCTCGGGTTCTGCTTGGCCATCTTCATACTTTTCGTTCCGCTCTGAGACATTTTGGAAACCAACTCATTCGTCTTTGAACTAGACTAAGATATGTATGAGGACCGCAGCAAACATCACACACCTACAAGCGAATCTCAAGGCCACAACCATCCTTGATTTCGACGGCGGGGAAATCCGATCGCTGGCGGAGAGCTTAGCTCAACCGGACCAATCTGATCGCTCTTTCGTACAGAAAGCCCACCTCTGTTTGTGCGGGTTGCTTCGTCCTGTATATAGCGTTAACGAATGGCAATCAGCTTCGAAGACACTACTCAACAAAAGAGGATCTTGCAGTCAACGAATGGCCTGTCTTGAGGCCGTGGCTCGGGCCGCCGGAATTCCAACGAGAGTGCGTGCGTTGCACGTGAAAGGAAGTTTCTGGTATCCGCGTTTCCGCTTTTCGCGGCCCTTCATTCCCAAACGTGTCTTGCTGGTCTGGCCACAGTTTTTTCTCGGAGGGATGTGGGTGGATTTCGACGAGCTACACTCGTCTATGGACCGACTTGTGGAGAATTCGCCCGCGTTTACCAATGACGGAGAATCGCTCTTCGAGGCGGTGAGGAAGATACCTGTGGATTTCCTCGGCAAATCCTGCGGGTTGGGGTGCGCCAAACCGGAGCAAGACCTGTCGAAGTACGTTCTGAGTGATGCCGGATTTTTTGACACACGCGACGAAGTGTTCGAGAGGTTTGGCTCATTTCAGCATACCCTGCGTGGGCGTGTGTTTGAGTTTGCCTTTGGAGGGCGGACCTCTAATTGACCACGCTGTGACGTATGCGCTCCGTCTGGGGCGCCGCAGGATCCTCAGTGTCCTTTGCTCCAACAGGCGCTGGTGCTGCTTGACGGGGCACTGCCGGATTCAGAACCCGGATAGAAGGTTCCGCTGCAGTCCGCGTACCAGTTGGTGACGCTGGCATCGACGCTCTGGCAGTGACCCACGTCGTCACACACGGTTTTTGTACCCAATTGGGCGTTGTATTCGTGCCCGTTTCCGTCATTGTTCGGGCTCGACGCGCCGGTGATGGCGCGGGAGGCGCCGGAAATGGCGTTGAAGTTGGCGTCCGAATTCTTGCGCCAGGCGGCATACTGAGCCTGCATCTGCGCGTCCTGCTGCTTTGCGCGCTCGATGGTGGTTTGCGTAACGGCGTTGGATTCACGAATCACATTGCCCGCCATATCGTTCGATTCGCGCGCAAAATTCTGCAGCCACTGCTGATTCATCTGAAACGTGCCCAGCATCGCATGCATCGCGGAGGCGGCCACCGCGCTTTCCGATGAATTTGCCAGGTAACCGGCGATTCGATAAATGAGCCATAGAGAAACGGGCCCGCCGGGCTGCCATGCCTGCAACGTGATGGCGTAGACGTACCCGATGCGATCGCCGCATTTGAACGACAGTTCGCCCGCATCGACATGGATCTGTTTTCCCTCGGCCCGGGCAATCGCTCCGAACTGATTGTTTAGATCCTGCGTCTGGCCCGGGATGATGCCGCCCTGAAATTGAGTCGCTGTCGGGCAAATAGCCTGCCGGACATATTCCGATGCCGCTTCAGGGGCAGGCCGATAACGCTGGAGTAGCAGCTTACCGCCCCAGGCAGAGGGGATGGACTGGCCTTCGTGCATCCCCATTCGTTGCGTCATGATGTTCGGAACCTGGCGGACCGCGATTCTCGGATCGTCCATGAACATCTGCACGCCGCCATCGGGTGATTGCGCGCGCACCACGTAGTGAGGCTCAATCCGCGTGGTGCGAACCGTGCCGCCCGAAAGCTGCCAGCCTCTTGGCAGCGAAACAGAAAAAGCTCCTTCCGCCGGGTCTTGCCATTGCACGGTGGAGGCTGAGGGCGCTTGCGTTCCCTCCTGCCGCTCTCCGGCTTGCGGCGGAGCGCTCGTTCCCGCTTCGCGATAATTACCATTTGAATCTGTCCAGATATTGGGCGACTGCTGACCGCGTGCCGTCACTGCCGCTCCCAGAATCGTTAACGCCATCCAAGCAATTCGGCGCATTTTGTCCCCCCTGGTCCAAATGTTCGAGTACCGGCGTAGCGCCATTTATATCGGCAACTGAGCGCAGATACTTAAACAGGGAACAGGTAGGATGTCCCCTCGCTCATTTGGTGCGTCTCTCAACGCACGTTCCTTCGCCTGTACGGTAAAGTTGCGGAGATTAAAATCTTCAAGCAAGATACTGCGCGGGCCATTTCTCCTCAAACGGGATGGGTGCGATCGCAAGCTAGCCCCGCGGCTTTGAACAAAATCTGGAATCAATTTTTCATGAGAGGCTTTACAATTCGCCTTTATGTCCGAGATGACTTCGCTTAGCCAGAACCGAGATAGTTCCGCGATTCCCGAGACGCATGACGTCGTTGTCATCGGAGGCGGCGCGGCGGGACTTGCCGCGGCGTACGACCTTCGCAAGAAAGGCGTCGATGTCGTATTGCTGGAAGAACAGAACTATCCGGGAGGGCGAATCTCCACGATTCACGCCCACGGGTTTCACGCGGAGTCGGGCGGCGCCGTGATCACCGATATCGAAACAGAGACAATAGGTTTGTTGAAGGAGCTCTCCGTCGGCCCATTGATGGATCTGGGATTGCACGGCCTGGATTTGTTTATGGGCAAGAAGACCGTCCATTTGACGCGCATGGATGGGCGCGTCGGGGGACCCCGCGATCTTTGGAGCCTGGTTCGCTTTGCACTTGCCGCCGGCCCGGTCGGACCGCAAGCGCGTTTTCCGGGGCCCGGCTTGCTGTTGGGATACCGGGCCGCCATCAAAGCAATACAAAAGGAAAAGGCCTTCTTGAAGTACCCGTATGATCCCACGGCCCGGGAGAATTGGGACACCACGACTTTTGCGGAGTTCCTGGACCGCTTTCATCCCAGCCTGCGTGAGTTTGTCGATCTCCAGCTTCAGGTAACGGCCGGGGAAGTATCGGATCGAATTTCGCTGTTCTGGGGTCTATTGACGTTCAACTGGAACATGCAGGGGTCCTTCTACTGGCTCAATGACGGCGCGTCATCTTTTCCGCGCGCGCTGGCGGCGAAACTGGGCGATCGCGTTCGATTGAACTCCCGCGTGAAGTCTGTCATAGCCAACGGCGATGTTCGTGTGGAATATGAGGGAGAGACAGGTTGCAGGACGCTTTCCGCGAAGGCAGCTGTTCTGGCCGTGCCTCCGAGCGTCGTTTTGCGAACGGTCAGCAATCTCGATGCGGGCAAGCGAGAGGCGCTGGCCGCGGTGCCCTTCGGTTCCTACATCGTCGTGCATTTCATGTGCCGGAAGAATTTCTGGGCCGATAAGATCAAGGGCGGTTACCTGAATTGTTCCACCACCGTATTTGCCGACATTCTGGACAGTACCAGGGGGCAGGCCGGTGAGGGCGGCATCATTACGTGCTTCATCGCAGGGCCGGAGGCGCGGCGGCTGATCGACGCCTCCGATTCAGAAATCGTCAGCGAAGTGGAGCGCGATTTGGAGCGAGTATTTCCCGGCGCGCTGCGGGAGGTTACCGAGCGCTTCATCACGCGGTGGCGAGACGGGATCCCCTACTTCCATCCCGGATATGGGCAATTGATCCATAAGCTTCAGCAGCCGCAGGGCCGGCTATTTTTCTGTGGAGACTACACGGAAGGAGCGGGAATTCACGATGCGGTCGTGAGCGGCCTGCGCAGTTCAAAAGAGGTCGCCCGCTTCCTCTCGAACGCAGCTTACGCTATCGCAAGATGAAAAGTTTCAACGGTCGGACAAGCCGAATGCGCGAAGGTACGATTCCTCCCAACCAATTGAAAAAGATTGCCGCGTTTATCACGCCATCCAGGATTCAGAAACTTATTTCCAGCCTCATTCGCATCCCCAGCCCCAGCGGGGAGGAAGCTTCCATCCTCCGATTCGTTGAGATGTATCTGGGTCAGTACGCCCTCAACGTAAAACGCCAATACGTGAACCAGGGTCGCTACAACCTTCTTGTTCATGGCGGAGATAAGACGCGGCCCAGCGTGCTCTTGAACACCCACGTGGATACCGTTCCAAATGACGGCGCGGCGAATTGCGTCCCCCGGCGCGGGGGGAATTTCATCCACGGCCGAGGCTCCTGCGATGCAAAGGGCAGCCTCGCGGCCATGCTAATGGCCTTCGTTGCAATGCGGCAGTCCTGCGAAGGCGGGCAAATTCCCGTGGATCTCTGTCTCACCGTGGGAGAAGAGAAATCCGGGGATGGCAGCGGGCGATTTGTGCAGGACTGCCCCAGGCATGCCTGGGCGATTGTTGGGGAGCCCACGGACTTGCGCATCGTCAATTGTCACGCCGGGTTTGTGGAACTCACTTTGAGCGCGACTTCCATCCGATCGCACGCTTTCGAGCCCGCGGGAGGACAGCCGATTTCCGCCGTCGCCGACCTTATACTGGAGATCCAACGTGCAGCGCAACGCCGCGGCGAAAAACCTGTTCACACGTTCATCGATTGGATCGAGGGAGGAGACCGCAGCCCGTTTTGGTCCATAGGATCATCGTGTAAAGCGTCTTTGGTGATGAATACGTACTCGAAGCGCGAGATCGCATCCGTCATCCGGCTAGCCCGGTCTTCCTGCGCCGCAGTGGCGCGACGGCACAAAGGCGTGCGGATCGATGTTCTTGTCGAAGACTACTCCGAAGGATTGCTAACGCCGCGCAATGCGCCTGTCGTTGGCTTCCTGTCCAATTCACTGTGCGCAATCGGGCGACCTTGCAAGATCGGCGCGCTGCCGAGTTGGACCGATGGAGCGCGGTTGTGCGCCGCGGGAATTCCGACCGTCGTGTTCGGCCCGGGATCGCTAAAGGATGCGCATACCTGCAAGGAAAAAGTGAAAATCAAGGACGTCCGTGACGCGTCCATCGCCATCGCGGGCGCGATCCTGGCGTGGCGCGGGCAGTCACCGGCCTGAGAGCAATCGACTTTTCGGATGCACAGCATGGGCGGCGCGCATGGGGCACAAACCGATTGACTCCGTCGCATTCATTCCAGTAACTTTCAATCTGCACCAGGAGGCGTCCCGTGTCTGATTTTCTCATTCGTGACTCGATCGGTTCTGATATTCGCGCGGCGTCGGGGAGCTCTTCCATCTGGCATCCCTTCACCCAGGCGGCGCTCGACCCCAAGCCGGTTCGCATCGAACGCGCTGAGGGTGTGTACCTCCATACGGCTGACGGGCGGAAGTTGATTGATGCCATCTCCTCCTGGTGGGTGAACCTGCACGGTCACGCGCATCCGGCGATTGCCGGCGCCATTGCCGAGCAGGCCAACAAGCTTGAGCACGTGATCTTCGCTGGATTCACGCACGAGCCGGCGGAAGAACTCGCGTTGCGGCTCAAGCAAGTCCTGCCGTCCGCGCTGAATCATATTTTCTTCTCCGATGACGGCTCGACGGCCGTCGAAGTCGCCTTGAAGATGGCGCTGCAGTATTGGCGAAACATCGGAAGGCCGGAGAAAAAGCGGCTGGTGGCTCTCGAAAACGCCTATCACGGCGACACGATCGGCGCGATGTCGGTGGGAGCGGATTCTCCCTTCTCCGCCGCGTTTCAGGATTTGAGATTTCCGGTTTATCGCGTTCCTTCCGCGCACTGCTTCCGCTGCCCCGTGGGAAAAACTCGCGCGACCTGTGACATCGACTGCATCGAACCTTTCTCGCGCCTGCTGGAAGAGCGTGCCGGCGAGATCGCGGCGGTAATCGTCGAGCCGTTATTACAGGGCGCGGGCGGAATGATCGTTCATCCAGTGGAGTTCCTGGAGCAAATCCGGCAACTATGCAGCGAGCACGATATCCTCCTGATCGCCGACGAAGTCCTGACGGGTTTCGGGCGCACCGGGCGGATGTTCGCTTGCGAGCGAGCCCATGTTGTGCCGGACATGATGTGTCTTTCGAAGGGATTGACCGGCGGCTTCCTGCCCATGGGCGCCACCGTCTGCACGGATTTCATTCACGAGGCGTTTTACGCCGCCGACCGCAGCCGCACGTTCCTCCACGGGCACTCGTACACGGCGAATCCGCTCGGTTGCGCCGCGGCCATTGCCAATCTGAAGATTTTTGAATCGGAGCCCGTATTTGAGCGGATCGCGAACATCGAAAAAATTCATCAGGAACGCGCGGGCGGTTTGAAACAACATCCGGCCGTCGCGGAGGCCCGAATGATTGGAACCGTCGCCGCGCTCGAACTCGACGCCGACGACCCGGGATACTTTTCCGAGTTGCGATCCGTCCTGTACGATTTCTATCTTGAAAGAGGAATCCTTCTGCGGCCGCTCGGGAATGTGATCTACGTTTTGCCGCCTTACGCGATCACTTCGCAGGAATTGAACCAGGTCTATGACGTGATCGAGGAATCGCTGGAGCTGGCGTCCCAACTCAAAAGCAGTCACGCGGCGTACGATGCATCGAGCGCGGGGCTGTAAGTTCACATCTTCCCGGGACATTCCGTCGCATCCGCTCGTAATCTTAGTCGCTGGCGTGTCCCGCATTCCGCTTGTTTCGTGATGCGCCCGCAAGGTACTCTCTGATTCTTCCGAGAGGCGTCCATGAATGCAACCCCGCGATCTGCCCAGGATGATGTAATCGACAAAATCGAAACGGCCCTGCAGGACGAAGACTTCGAATTGCTCTCTGAAGCAACCGGGGATTTGCTCCGAACCTATGAGAGTCCGGGCAATGAGCACATGGACGCGCAATACTACTACGCGAAATATCTAAGCCTATTTGCCAAAGGCTATCGAAAATGGCAAATCAGCTATAACTACACCGAAGTCCGAAATTATTTTTACGCGGCTCAACGGTGGCTTGATCGCGCGGAGCCGACTCCAGATCTGGCAAAAGCCTTCAATTCCCTAACTCGAATGGTTAACGCGTATACCCGATGCGAGAACTCGTATGTTAACGACGATCCATCAGGGCTGGTGACGCATGCCAGACAGGCTCAAAACGCCGAACAGGAAGGTCTGAAGAATCTCCGTCCCGTTCTTCCCAGGGACCGCTTCGCGCTCATTCTGAGGGCCTGGCTCCATAGATACTTCGTCAAGAATCTCCGGCTTCATCGGGGCCTTGAGGCGTGCGGTCAAATCTACTCCGCGATCCTCCAACGCAAGGCCGTCGGCGAGCGGGAAATAGACGGGGGGTTTGGAATTGCGTCCAAGGCGCTGAAGAAATTGAGCAACGCGAGGTCCAAGGCCCAGTCGGTCGAACTTGCCTCGGAACTTAATGCTCACCTTCGTTTCATCCGGCAGCACCAAGAACGCACCCAAACGACGTCGCCAAACGTTTCGCCCACTTTTCTTCGCCTGAAGGAAGGTATCGTGACCCTCTGCCTTTCAGCGGGCTGCGACCAGAAAGCGGCGCGAAACGCGATGATCGGGGACGGTGAGGAATTCAAACAATACCTCATAAGGGAACGTGGTCTTGAAGTGCGCAACTTCCGCCCGGCCCCCCTTCATGACATTTTTCAGACAAGCTTCGGATCGCATTCTTTGCAGATGCTCACATTCGATCTGCCTTCAATCAGAATCAGTATTAACGATTCCCCGAAGCGTGAATTCAAGTTCGACGTCAAAGTAAAACTTACGAGTCTTGGAACTTGCGCGGTATACCTGTCGCATGAGATTGAAGAGCCCGGACTAACCGTTGAAGAATTCCGGACGATACAGTCGTTGATCTGCCCCCATTCCGGACAGATTCAAATCAAGGACGACAGTGAAACTAAGTCCGAGTTTGCGTCAGAGTTTATCAAAAAGTCGAAATGTGATTCCTTAAACGGCCTGAGGCCGCTGCTGCGAACCAATGGAGATTCGACGGAAATCTTTCTTCACGCTCGTCAAGATGCGCTCGAAGAGCCTGGAAACTCAACCGAGGAGTTCGCGGGCTGGCTCGACTTCCAGTGCCAACCTCATGCGTTAGTGTACCTGCAGGGGTTTTCCGCATGGATTCTCGATTCGGTCGGGAAAGCGTTCCGCAAGTGCGTGGGCAATGTGGAAGCAAGCGAGGAAGATTACGAACATGATCGCACTTGGCTGGTCTTGCACGACGTGGGCTGGTACAGTCACGTCCAGGTCAGGTCCCTAAGTATTGAGGATTCACAAGGGAATTCGGATGTCCTGACGGATTCATTTGAGAAGATAAAGGAGCATCCTGACGTTCAAGGCTTTCTGATCGAGCCCCGGGAGGCGCGCGCAAGCTTCGACGATTGGCGGTTCATGACTTTCCGTTGGATGGGCTACCAGAATCTCGCGTTGATCAGGTCCCATCCGTGCGATGCCTTTTTTGTGTCCGAGAATCGGGCGTTCCTCTACTTTCCGGACGATCCGAAATTCCTCGCGGACCAGTATGAAGTCACCGTCGAACTCATGATCTGGCTCGGCACGGCGCTGAAATTTTGTGAAGCGCTCTCGCAAAGACTGGTTCAACACGTTTTGGACGGATTGAACACGGACGGTTCGGACCTCGATCATAAAACTGTCGCACGACATCTTGATTGGATCAGCCGCTTGCGCGTGCAGGCCGGCGCCATTCAGGCATTGGTATCCAAAACAGGAATTTCCCGATACGCCGACCATGGAGAACTGATGACGCAAATGGTCGAGAACATGATGTTTCCGCGGATCGCGAAATTGCTGGACAACCGGCTGATTCAGTTCGACGAGTATTATAAAAAGATCGATGAAACCAGGGAGCACGACTCGGAACGACGGAGTCGTCTTAGCGAACTTCTTCTTGTTCTCTTGGGCACCTTGCTTGCAGTATCCAACGTTCCCGCGATACGCGACGCTTACAAATCCGATCCGGCCTTCATGTGTCGGACATTTATCGTCGCAGGTGCGGTGTTTCTCATAGGGGTCGCTATCTTTTATGGGAAGCAAATATTCAGATCGATTAAGGACCTCGTGTCCTAATTTCTCGCATATCCATTGGCCCGAATGATTGTCCACCTCAGATGGGCAGACGCGCATTGGTCGCGCTAGGAATATTTCTCGGCGAGCGACGACACCAGCGGAATCGGGTCCACGTTCGGCATATCCGCGCAAACCCTGCCGAATAAATCTCCCATTACGTAACCTTCGGCCTTTCTCATGGCATCCGCGGACAACGTGGTTCTGTATTTATCGAGCGACCAATTCAAATACATCGTTGCGATGATGTTCTGCAGAAACTTTTTTGGGATGGCCCTCTCAAACGCAGGTTCCATGGGACGCAGCATCAGGTGTTCCGGGACTTCCGGAAATCTGTATTGACCCGTCTCATCGAACTCCAATGGCGGCTGCCAGTAGCGAACATCCTTTGGCCACAGATGGCCCAGCTTGCTCCAGAAGCCGATCGATTCGTCTTCGGCCTCCAGAACCGAATAACAAAATCGTCCGCCAAGACTCTGAATCCATCGGTTCGCTTCTTCGGCCGCGGATTTCCAGAGTTTGGTTCCGATGCCCTTGACGCCGCTTTTGCGCAGCGCAAGGTCTGTCACCTGGTGACCGATGGCAAAAATGTAGACGTCTTTTTCTTCCGCCGTGTTCGGACCGACATATTCTTCGACCTTCATGATATTGCCCGAAATCACGCCCAGCAGAAGCGCGCGGCCCGGCGCGGAGACATACGCAACCATCAGCAAGTAAGGAAACTTATTTTTCTTCGCTTTGTTCAGCTCTAACCACCCGACATATCGTTCCAGCGGGTCGAGAACATCCGGTTCGAATTGCTCGGCAAGCAGTTGATATGCGGTGTTGAGCCATTCGCCCGGCTCGGCAACCACGCGGAATTCCAGATGCTCAAGCGAGCCGGAAGGCAAGGAGGCCAGGCCGTCCTCACCTATTCGAATTAAGGGCGGATCAAGTTCGCTACGGAGTGGATTCAAATGTGAAACCGCCTTGCGAGAGCGATCGCATCCTTCATCTGCGGTCTGGTTCCATACTTACCTTAACGCGACTGCACAAGCAAATCGGCCCGATACGTCAGCGAATGTCTGGTATTTCCTGCAGCAGGCGAAGCAACTGTTCGGTGGAAGCAAGGAGCGCTTCCTTTGCCGGCATTCCAGTCACCGCCATTTCTTTTGTGGAATCGTTGAAACTCTCGACGTCATTTTCGGCAAGGAAGAGCGAATAATCAATGGTCAGTTCGTCGCCGGGCTGAAGGTCGCGCCGTGCGAAACTGATTCCGCAATGGTAGAGGAGGGACGGGTTCGCCGAGTGATTGATGAACGCTTCGGGCCGGATCTCCTTGGCGTATAGAAAATATTTCCCGATCCAGCGGATGCCCGTTCGGATCGCCAATTCATTGCCCTTGCGCTGCTCTTCCTGATATTGCTCCTCGGTGACCACCACGGAGTCCACGGCGTGAATGGAGACAACAGTTCCCTTCCGGACGGTCTCTCGCGTGAAAAGCCCCTTTCCGGAAATTGCTGAATCCTGGACAGCCGCCTGGATATATAACATTTTATCCTCGGGTGAATTTCTTCCGTTTTGTTAAACCGAAATCGCCTGAAACAGGCCGGCGCAATTACAGGCCGAGTATGTCGGCAAATAGGATTGGCGCCACGATGGAGGCGTCTGATTCGATGATAAACCGGGGAGTGTTGCGGTCGAGTTTGCCCCAGGTGATCTTTTCGTTGGGGACCGCGCCGCTGTAGGAACCGTAGGACGTCGTGCTGTCGGAGATCTGGCAGAAGTAACCCCAGAGTCTGCACGACTCACCCAAATCCTGAATGATGAGCGGCGGAACGCAAATGGAGAAGTCGCCGGCGATTCCCCCGCCGATTTGAAAAAAACCGATCGCTTCGTCCTGGCTGTTCTTCCTGTACCACTCGACCATCGCCTTCATTTGTTCAAGCCCCGAGCGCACGATGTGAAAGCTGGAAAACGCGCCGCTCATCAGGTTGGATACAAATAGATTCCCGAGCGTCGAGTCTTCCCACCCCGGAGTCCAGATCGGCAGGTTTTTCTGACACGCGGCGACGACCCAGGAATCCGCAGGGTTGGCTTCGTAAGATCCGCTGATCGAACAGCTGCGGATCAACTGGTACATGTACTCGTAAGGGAAATACGATTGGCCTTCGCGCTCCGCCTTCTGCCAGAATTTTACCACTTCACGCTCGATGCGGTGCATCGCCTGCTCCTCCGGAATGCACGTGTCGGTCACGCGATTTAATCCGGCTTTATAAAGAGCTTCCTCCTCTTCGTCGCTGAGGTTTCGATATTTGGGCACGCGCTTGTAATGGTTGTGAGCGACCAGATTGAAGAGGTCCTCCTCGAGGTTCGCCCCCGTCGTGCAAATGGCGTGAATCTTGTCCTGCCGGATCATCTCCGCAAGCGAAAGGCCGAGTTCGGCCGTGCTCATCGCCCCCGCCATTGCCAGAAGCATCTTCCCGCCCTTTCCGATGTGGCGGCGGTAGGCTTCCGCGGCGTCCACGACGACCGCGGCATTGAAGTGACGGAAATTGTGTCGAACAAACTCGTGAACTTTCATCGGCGCAGACCCCATTTCAATTCTTTTCCGAAAGAAAATTTCAGGACGAATCGTAGACGAACAGTGTGCGAGTTGCAAGTGAACTCGTGCGCAAGAATTGGAATTCACGACAGGTTTACTCTTGCCGGGATTTGTATGCGTTCGATCACTTCGCGTCTTCCGAAAAAAATATGGCCGCCGCGAACCCCGCTGGATTACACTGGAGTGCTCATCGGGAAGGCGCGTCGTCGCTGGCGGCGTCCATATGAAGGCCCGTAGCTCAGTTGGTTAGAGCGCTACCTTGACACGGTAGAGGTCTGGGGTTCGAGTCCCCACGGGCCTACCATATTTTCAATAACTTAGAGCGTTTTCTTCGGAATCCGGCAGAAACTTCACCTGTAATTCTTCACCTGTAATCGGCCTGGACCGCGTAATCGGGAAAGTTGGAATGGTCCGATCTGTTCGAAGTACCTTGTGGGGCACACCCCAGCTCTCTCACTGTGGGGAAGTGCCAACGTCGTTGGACAATTGCTACGCGTTAAATTGACGAAGCAAAGGGCATTGAGATTGTAATGAATGAGAAATGGCTGTACGAACCGATTTTTTATCCGAAGACGTACGTGATGTCTTTGCAGGATCATGCAGAAAGTTTCTATGCCGCCAGCTTAAAACTGATTCATGGCGTCGCAAAAGGCGAACTAGATGAAGACACTGAGGGTATCGCAGCATTATTTCTTGCGCGACATTTCCTGGAACTCGCTCTAAAGAGTGTCTTGGCGGCGGGGCGGTCTCTAACAGTGGGCGGGCGATACAACGATGACGCACCGAAACCCATAGAGCGCATCCACCCTCTCCAACAGCTGTGGAAACTTATTTTGCGGGACGCGAAGCCTAAGTTTCATCCACTCGAGTGGAATTTTTACGATTTCGAATATGTCGAGAAATGCATCTTAGAGTTCGACACCGTTGACCCGTATGGTTTTGCGTTTCGCTACTACGGTGCGGGAGCCGAGGAGATGCAAGCCGATTTTGTTCGGCTCGAAAAAAGTCTCACCCATATTCGGAGTGTCCTCGAAACGATGCGGGTCCACTTGTCCATAGCGTGGAAGGCAAATGACGAGGGGGCCGAACCCGAACCTCCGGAGTCGGATGAGGATGAGTATTCCGAACCTGAGGAAGAGGAATTCGAGTAACCGGGGCAAACGATGAAATACTTCACGCCCAAACTGTGGCTCGGCTCTAACGGACCTCACTCAAAGGCAGCATTGGGAACGTGGGACAAGTCTGTGGCTCCGTATCCCGACGCAGGTCCTCTTCATAGCCGTGGCGTTCTGGTCCGCCCGCCAAGGTGTTTTTGGTTTGCCAGGAGCGGGACTCTAGTGTCAGTCCAGAGAAACGCCGAACGCATTTGCAATGCGTTCCAATTCCCGGTCAGGATAGTTTTCATTCCAAACCCTGCGTGTTTTGTCGCGGGCTGAACTGAGTAAATTGTAGATGAGTAGGATCTCTGGCTGAAAGAGAAAGGCTGGCGTCCCCGCATCTTCCTCACCCAACTCACGCGCTTTTTCGTAAACTTTCTCGATCACCGAATGCTTTGCCACCAGAAACTCGTTCAAGTTGGTCGTAAATGCGCCTATGTCTTCCTGAGGTACCAGCGGCATTAGCGCGTCCAATACTTCGACCGATAACTCAAGATTCGGGAGTTGAGTCGCCACGGTGTAGTAGTGCTGTTCCAGTACTTGTAAAAGGCGGACCGTGGGTCGCGCAGACATTTCCATATTGAGGCGGTCAAACTCCCTGTCAGCTATCTCTAGTTGCCCAGCCATAAGCGACACCCGACGCCGTACGTCGGGATCCAGCTGAGCAATCATGTCTTGATTCTTGTACACCGTATCGTGTGACATCTCCGACCATAAGTGCTGAGCAAGTGTTCTTAACTGCAACTCGACCCAAAACGTGCTCGGCGGAAACTGCGCTGCATCGCCGTCGCTTGGATGCAGCCGCACATTGTCCAGGTGGACGCTCAAATATCCAACCCGGTCGATGCCAAGTAGCTTCTCCTTGTCTTCGGGTTCATTCGAGTCGAAGAGCGTTCTGACCTGCTGGATTACCCTATCAAGATCAGTGCGATATCGAATGGTGACGCGAGCGCCAACCTTATCTGGCAGGCTCTCGAACGTGTGATGCTGTTTCGTGAGCAGCTTTTTTACCAAACTGTCTGTCGTCTTCGCCCGCGCTTCCACTTGGAACCAAACCCCTAGGGGCTTGAGTGAGTCAAGAAGCCGTTGCGCCACAAGCTGCCCGAACGCTTCATATCGCGGACGCTCCAACGTCCATCTCTGGCGTGCCTGCTCTACGTCGGTCACTTGACCTTCGCGAGTGTGTCTTTCACGAGAATGTCATCAGAGCGAACTTCTAAAAAATCGTCCACGTCGGTTGGAACAGAGATCATCCCGCCTTTCTTCGTCTTGTACAACTTCCGCTCAAGATTGTGCTTAATATCCGCGACGTCCTTCCGAAATTGTGCAAGGGGAATCTTGGCCGCTTGCAAGTATTCTCGGTAAGGCTCCTGATATTCTTCGGGTACAAAGTCCTGAATGAAGGTCTGCGGCGCAAAAGTTCGCGTGTTCGCATTCATCTGCGATTGCAGATGCTCATACATACTGGCCTTTGCCGTCGGCTCTGTCACAACGTCACTTATGAAGTCGAGCGTGGACTCGAAGAAACGCTGCGTTGCCACGCGGGGTTCCACCACAAAGCCACACCCCAAGAATCGCATCCAGAACTTAGCGAGGTCATCAGAGGAGAACACGTGGTATTGCCCCTCGCAGGCCTGCGATTTGAAGTCGTCATCGCCAGTTCCAGTGCGGATAAACATTGCGGACTTGAAGAGCCGCGTCCCGTCTGTCAACACGAGGTCATTCAGAACTGACATAGCGAATGTCTTTTCACCTTCGCTGCCGCTCAATTCCAATTGGGCACCCCGCTCACGCTCCAGCTTCATTACAACGATAGCGGAGTTGCCTCCGGATGCGGCTTCTATCACGCATAGGAGGCCGGGAGATGTGGCCTTGGTATGCTGTTCAAAAAGGTAGTTCGCAAGTTCACGTGAGCCGTCAATGAATTTCTTCCGGTTGAACCCGCCTGAAGTCAACAGCCGGGCCTGTTTTGGCACTGGCGAGGCCGTATCCTTCAGAAAGTGCACCGGGTACGCTTTGGTCGAGGTGATTACGCGAGTGAGCTTGGTTAGGAGGTGATTCTTTTGACTGGCATCCACCCTTGTCTCAATGTCGGATAATAGGGGGCCGTCCGAGCCTCCGTGCCCGTTTTCCGGCACGTCATGGAAAATGACGTGCTTGATTGTCGTTTTGGCGAGGTCGTCGGGTGTGATCACGCTGGCGAATCTCATTTCCGAGTAAGAGATTGATTTTATCTTCTCAGAAGTAGAGCGCAATCTATCAGAGAACTCGCCAATTCTATATATGATTCTCGCGGCCCACGTAGCTGGGATTGAAAAATTCTGGCGGGCAACGAGAATGCCAGCAACAAATCGCCAGCCAGAAATAGTATACCTATTCGCCTTTTATTCGTCCACTCAAAAATCCCGTCACGACGGGCCGACTGGCCGGGCTTCGGAGAGATTATCAGCGACTTAATCCGCTGCGACTGGCGTGCTTGTGATCATCAGGGTGATGTCTTCCTGCGCTTCGAGTCTGGAAGCTGAACGGGTTCGGACGGTCGCTTATCTCCAAAGAGTGGCGGTCTCCCGATGTGACCCAAGGTGCATAATAGATTGCTCCAATGACTGATAACCTCCTTATATGGCCTGACCTCAATCCCACCGAGTTAATGATTCTGCTTCATGAGCGGATGGGAGGGACATGGCAAGGAGATATTTCAGCACGAAAGCCAAGTAAGCTCTACATTCCAAGGTTCGGGCCTATATGCCAGGTCATACTCCGATTTGATGGCTCCAAGATTGTCGTAGTAGAGCAAGGCCAGGGATTCGATAGAGCACTATGGAAGCAGATCGGTGACGAGATCGAGAACTCAGTATTGAGAGGACCGATTAAGGTAGGGCGCGAATTCTGTTTCAGTGGTCGTCGCGTAACTGGGTCGTGGCGAGGGAGACGGTCAGGCGTTCAGATTCTTCCTCCACCCAGTGATCTCCCCCGCGTTCCAACAGAATCCGGTGACCACCCGTTCATTTTGGAATTCCCACTCATGATGTCCAGCTTAGACACACTGACAAATCATAGACGTTTACGCAAGCACCGCAAACTTACGCTGCTACTCAACGTATTATTGGCGGGCGGAGTAAAATCGATGGGACGGTCCACACATTGTTGGGCCGGGACAGAATGGGTTCAGCAATGGTTTTCTCCCTGTTGAACCCATACATCACCGACGCCTTGTCAGCGCCAGCGGCAACCCAACTGGACGAATTGGACCCGGAAGCATATGACAAGATGCTTGGCAACGATGGAATGGGACTTCGTGTGCCCGCTGACTTGGATGAAACGATTTGTTTGTACGAGGGGCTTTCGAGTTCAAATCGAGAGAAGTTTGACCGTGCCGCGTTCTGGTTCAGCACTTCGTCCCGAATGTGGGATATTTCGATGTCGGCAGCATTCGCCGCCCTTGTATCTGCTATCGAATCTCTCACCGCGACAGGCAATGTCCATGATTTTACGTGTCCCATTTGTGGCTTACCCACAAACCACCGAGTTCCAGGCCCGACGAAGCTGTTCAGGAATTTCTTAGCGACCTATGCCCCTAGCGCATCGCTCGCGAAAGAGCGCGACGATATGTACGACCTCCGTTCAAACCTCGTCCACGGAGGGCACGTGGTCGAGTTGGACCGGGAGATTCCATTCATGGGATGGACACCCCCCGGTTTCAATGAACGGCAAAAATATTCCGACCTGTGGGGACTTACCCGCGCCGCGTTGCGGAATTGGCTCAAGTGCCGCAGCAAGTGTCTTCAACAAGCTCGCGAAGTGTGCGCATATTTTTATTGGGTCAAGAGAGGTCGGCCACTTTGGCAAGCGGACATTGACTGGGAATGGGCGGTACACGAATTTCCCGAATAAGAGTCGCTGAGCTTTCTGACGGCGAGTGCTCAGCCTTCCTGCTTCTCGACCTTCACATGTAATCGGGCTAATCCTCTGCTGCCGTGCTTGTGATCGCCACAGGCAATTATGAGACCTGAGACATTTCCCGAAGTCGCTGCTGAATTTCTCGCTCAAACACTGGCCGCAACGTATCCTGCACTGCCCACTGTGCTTTTTGCGACCGAGCTTGGGAAAAATGCGAAGCTATCTCACGACCAGCCCACTCCTCGAATGAAAGACGTGGTTTTGGACTTGTTTCTGCATATGTCTCTTGAAGCTCTCTAATTTCTGCTTCTGTAATCTCCAGACGAATTTGCATCTGCCTTCCTCCTTGACCTCTAATACTGCGCCATACCGAAAATAGGCAGGTCTCCGTCCTAATCCGCTGCTGCGGTGCTTGTGATCGCAAGGGCGATATCTTCTTGCGCTTCAAGCTTGGCGGCATCGATCGCTTGGGAATACAGGTCAAGGGTCGTGCTCGACTTCGCGTGGCGCAGAAGCTCCTGAATCGTCTTTACATCCTTGCCCCGGCTAACCAGGAAGGTCGCAAGGCTGTGACGAAAATTGTGGAAGCCAAACCGCTGACCAGGTACCAGACGGATTCCGGCCTTAATAGCGGCGGGGCGAATCTTGTCGGCCGCCATAATGCTCGCGCTCAATGGCTTCTCGCCTTTGAGCTTCATGGACGGGAATACCCAGTCCTCTGGTTTCCCATAGGGGGTCTGCTGATACCAGGTTCGCAACGCGTCGGCCAGTAGGCCGCCGAGAGGAACCGGAGCGGCTGAGCCGTCCGTCTTCAATTGCTCAACAATATCGTTGCCCACCCAGACTCGTCGCAGATGAATCATCTGCCGCTCATAATCAAGGTCGCCCCACTTTAGGCCAAGTGCTTCACTGATGCGCAGTCCGGTCACGGCTACCAGAAACACCAGCGTCCGGTACGGCTCCTCCAATTCCATCATGATACGGAAGGCCTGTTCGGGACTGACGATCACTGCTTTGTAACTGGTCTTTGAAGATTGCGTCACGAACCGCACCGGGTTGCCGTCCTCCGTCATCGGCAACATGCGGGATTTCTGCCCCCTCCGATACACGACGTTCATGACGCGGCGAATTTTCTCTCTCGTCGGATTCGCGAGCGGAAGTGCGCCGAGCCATTCTTCTATATCGTCCGGGTTGATTTCTAGAGCGAAGCTATCGCCCCAGCGCGGCAGCAGATAGTTGTCCAGAATGTGTCCCGTGGTCCCCTGGGTCGTGATGCGGAGCTTGCCAAAGCTCTTTTGCCGATAATTCTCTACCAGTTCGGCAAACGTGATCCGGCCAACTCCGCTCTGACCATCGCCGGGTTTCAGATGCCTGCGCTCAACTTCCGCCCAGGCGTCTTTTTCGCGGGGGAATTGTGACGTGGGTCCGAGGGTTACGGTGTTCTCTACGCGCTTCCCGGTTTCGGGCTTGTCGCGGTAGAAGTGATAAACCCACGTCCACCCATTGCGCGTACTGACGAATTTGGTCAACCAACCTTTTTGGTGCTGCTGCCCCATGAAGTCTCCTGATTCCTTGCACGACGGGGGACCACGTGGGGCCATACCATACGCGCTTTCTCCTCAGACAAAAACCCAGATTATTTCTTCCCTTCCATCGCCACCGCAATTTCGCTGAGGCGGAACAGACGCATTTGTCTTGCGCCGTCGCCGATCGGGTAGCACGGGAGTTTCCCGGCCCGCGCCAGATCGAGAACGCGACGCCGCGTAAGTGATAGGAACCTTGCGGCTTCGTCGGCGTCAACGAAGTGTTCCGGTGTTTCTGGGTTCACTGCCGTACTCCGAAGGCTTAATACTCCGGAGTTCGAGAACGCGGCAAATTGCCGGGGGCGAAGCGGGTTGAGTGCCAAAATCTGCCTGCATCTCGTGACTGGTACTTCATGTGCCCATTACACAACTGTTAACTCTAACGGACGACCTGTCCTGATTCCCCCCAGACGTACTATCCCGCTTCAAAACCCCGGCGTTCACCATGAGCGGACGGAGGTTTCTATGAGCGCCACCACCCTTATCGCCCCCTCGCCGGAAGAACTCCTAGAGCAAAATCAAGATCCAGGGCACCTCGTTCCCGGTGACGAGAACGCAGATGCGTCGGGAACGCCGCCAGTGCGTTCCGACGCCGAACTCGAAAAGATGAGTGCAGTGCGACTCAAAGCGACTATCACGTCAGAGTGGAAAAGACACGAGCGGCTTGCCAAGAATGACATGGCACCGTTGCTCTACTGGCTGCGAGAAAAGCTCCGTGCGCCCGGAAGTCGGAACGACATCCATGACAAGGATAGGGGATTCGGCGCTTGGGTCGCAGCCAACCTTCCTATTTCGCGGGCTACCGTTGACCGCTGGGCGGATGAGTACGGCGAAAAAATTAGGCTGATAACACCGGACTTAACCTCTCCTCATGTGAGGAGAGGTTGTAAGAACCCCGAATTCTACAGACGAAAGCTGGCAAAGCGAGGCAAGGGAATCAAGTTATTTGTGAAAGAACCCCTTCGCGACCAGTATTGGGACGCCCTGAACAGCATAAAGAAACATTTCAATATTGCCGACAACGGGGAAGCCGTTGTGAAAGGACTGTGCTATGCGGTCGAAGCAATCGAATCCCGTGATGGGAACCGTATCCGACACACGACCTCCGTGCGACGGCGGAAAAGCTGAAGGCTGGCAGAAGATCGACACACCGACGGGTGAGGTGTGGACAAGGCAACTGACCCAGGCAGAGCGTACGCACAACGACCTCCTGAAAATACATCATTGGGATGGAACCGTTGAGGATTGCTTCAAACTTCTGAAAGCACCCACCGACATCGGTAAGGAAGCGGCCCTATCGCTAAGGAAGACCTTTCTGGATGAAAGACATTACACGCTGCTGTTCGATGAAACAGGTATGGTCTTGACGCCAGACGGCCGAGTGCTTTGCATATTGCTCAAACACCGCCTCCCGCCTGATCTCTTGGAAGCTGTTCGGCCTATCGTGCGCCAAGCTGCGCGTGAATCAATCGCGGGCGGCAACCGTGGCGAGGCAGCGGGCACAGGGATGTTGCTGCGGACACGTCCAGACGGCAGCCTCTCCAAAATCAATGGGGTCCCGGTTGAAGACGACTTAGACGACGAGCATTACGAAATCCTATTAAATGCCACGGGTGGGACTTTCGGCTTCAACGCCCGGGAGATGCGTGGCGGGGACGCTGAACCTTGCCGTGCAACCGCTTACGATGGTGTTCTCCCCGAGGAATGGGGCCTTATGACGGAATTGGCGCAAGAGGTGGGCGAGGCGTTTCGCTGGTCATTTGTCCAAGATAAATGGGCTGTGCAGTTTCAGAAAGCATGCCAAACTCCGCCCGCATTTGTACTCGAAACACCGGACGGCCCCACACCGTTCACGACAGTCACATGCAACAAAAGCTTCCGGACCGCCGCGCACGTGGACAAGGGCGATTTGAAGGAAGGCTTCGGTGCGATGTGCTGCCTCGGTAACTTTGAGGGCTGCGACCTCGTTTTCCCGCGTTACAAGGTGGCGGTTCGCTATCGTGAAGGTGACGTCCTCCTTGCCGACGTGGCTAACCAAGTCCACGGCAACACACCATTGTTGAACCCGGACGGCACGGTGCCGCAACTTGGCGTGGGGCCGGAACGCTTGGCGTGCGTCTTCTACTATCGGAAACACATGAACCTGTGCCTCAATTCCGTCGAAGAAGAGATGGAGGCCATTAACAACCGTAAACCGGGCGATCCGCTTTTCCCAAAGAAAAAGAAGAAGTCATAGCAACGTTCTCAGCATGGAGGCGACTCACTTTGAATAAGACTTTGCACTTGTACATTCCCTCAGCTGGGCGAGCGGCAACCCAGCGTACCTACAACTTTCTTCCGGCCCGTTGGCAGGCCAGAACAACGATCGCAGTGGACCCTGAGGAACTTGACATCTACCGCCAACATAATCCTGGCGCCAACATCGTTGCTTCACCGGAAAGAATGATGATAGGCAGGAAGCGCCAATGGATTATGGACGCACTATGCCGAGGAAGCTACTGCGCCCTGGTTGATGACGATTTTCAGTTCTATGTACGGCGTACCGACGATCCAACCAAATTCCTGAGCGCCGAGGAATCCGACATTAACGCTATGTTTGAGACATTGGAGGAAATGCTCAGTCCGGAATTTCCCCTGGGCGGCTTCTGCATTAGGCAAGGGGCTAACCGCTTTACAGAGGAGATTGCCCACAACACGCGCATCAACGGAATCGCGGCTTGGCACGCGCCGACGTTTGAGAGATTCAATCTCCGTTACGACCGTCTTAAGGCCATGGAGGATTTTGACGTCAATCTTCAACTTCTCCGGGCTGGCGGAAACAACTTCATGCTTTGCAAGTGGGCGTTTGGTCAAGCAAGCTCAGGTACCGCTGGTGGTTGCTCCACTTATCGTACCCCGGCGGTTCAAGCTGAAGCTGCCAACGGACTCGCGGCGCTTCACCCCGGCTTCGTCCGGGTGGTCACCAAAGAGACAAAGTGGGAAGGCTATGACGAACCGCGCAAAGACGTAGTGTGCAGCTGGAAGAAAGCTTGGGCGGAAGGACAAGAACGCAAAGCTCCACAAGAGGCATTGGCGGGCGTGTCATAATCGAGACCGTCGCTATCAACGGCGTGTAATTCAAATATCGCCGTGGAATTGTCGCGAGAAGAAGTAATGCCCCCGACCTACCAAACTCACTTTCATGGCGCAAGCCCCAGAGGTTACTTCACAGGAGAAGGCCTGCCCGGTAAACGGGTCGCTCTCACGTTCGATGATGGCCCATGCGATGCCACGATTTCTCTTTTAGCTGAAATGGAGAAATTGGGGGTAAACGGCACCTTCTTCATGATTGGTAACCAGATAGCGGCTTCGCCGAATGCTCGCAGCGCCGCCGAGTTAGCCGCCAAACAGGGTCATTGCGTAGGCAATCACACCATGACTCACGCATTTCTTCCTAAAGTCTCAGCGAAGAGAATTGGGGAGGAGCTAGACAAGTGTTCTAACGAGCTTCCTGCAGGTGCATCAAAGTTGTTCCGCCCGCCGAATGGATGTATGGATGAAAGGGTTGACGCGGCGCTTGCTGAGCGAGGCCTAACTCCAGTTCTTTGGAATGTCACGAGCCGGGATTGGGCGACGAAAGACCCCAACAAAATCGTAAGCACGATTTTAAGCGGGCTGCGTAACGGCTTGACCAACGTAATTCTTCTGCACGACGGCGATGCTAAAAACAAGCGCAACACGATCGCGACCGTCCATGCTGTCAAAACCCTAGTGCCCATCCTTCAAGGGTCCGGGTACGAGTTCGTCACAATCCCGCAACTCATGCCCTAAAATGTAAACGGCCACCCGGTACTCTTTGACCAGGCGGAGCTACACGACGGAGACAAAGCCGTGTACTCCAGAGAGAGTCCGGATGGCACGGCGAGGTGAAGCTCTATGCCGCAGGATTTACGCAGAGAGTAAGGCCTTCTATAAGGCCATCGCTGCGGATTGTGAACACCACGGCTTTCAAATCCTGTATGGCCCCCCGCTGCCAGAAGCGCCTATTTGCTTTATCGGATATCAGCCTGGCAGCGGCCTCAAGTCGCCCGAGGAAGAGCGGGCTTATGGTTCTGAAGATCACTGGCCGACAAGATGCGAATATGCGACAGAAGATTGGGTTCTCGCGAGAAATATGCGGCGCATGTTTGGCAGAGAACTGCTCGAACAGAGTGTCGGATTAAATGCGATTTTCGTTCGGTCACCCAACATACAACACTATCGCACGCACGTAGGACGCAATGTGCGGCATGAAATAGCAGAGTTTTGCTTGCCTCGCGTCACACAAATGGTTGACGCCCTGAATCCGAAAACCATCGTGGCGATTGGATTTGAAACGCTCGCCCTTTTTGGGCAGACCGCCCCGGCCTTAACGAACGGAGAGTCAGGCCGTGTACTCGCGAGAAAGGGCACTATCGCTGGGCGGCAAGCTACCGGCACGCTACACCTTAGCGGTGCACACATCTCCCACAAAGACCGAGCCGCAATAGCTAGCCACATTCTTGCCCCTTTGAACTTGCGCTAAAACAGCGCGACCTCAGTCACCACACCGAATTTCAGTAGAATTGGCCCGGCGCGGGCGTATTTGTTATCAAGGCGCAAAAATTGGCACTTCCGAAGAACCGCGTATTAAAGCCTCAGAGCAGGACGGGGTGCCCGTGGGTGAAAAACCTCTTCGCCGGGGCAGCCCACACACCCCGGCCCGTGCTCAGTGTCCCGGCGGACAATCCTACGAAATTTGAATTGGCGGGTTCGAGCCGGGCAGAAAGAAGGCCGGATGATGGTGACTGAAATTTCGCGCTGCGGCTTTTCATGCATTGATTCGGGCGGCTCGGCTGCCATGCAGCCGACGGTTTGGCTCCGTTTCACAGAGACCTCAAGGGTCCCTCCTACCGCCCGACTCGAATTGGACTGGGAAGTCCTCCAATGCGTTTCCATTATCGCTTTCAAAATGGGCAGCCCGTTTCACCTTTTAGATTACAAACGCAATACCGGAATCAAGGTAAGCGTCCGGTCTGTGACGTGTGGACGAAGATTGTGTAGTTGAGGAAGATGGCCCTTCGTGGGCACAATTGGAAGTGTCCACTTGGAGAATAAGTGGACACTTCGGAACGAGCCATCGTTAAGCGGGAACCGCAAAGAAGGCGGCGTTCGCTGGAGGAGAAGCGGCGAATCGTCGAAGAGACGTTGGAGCCGGATGCATCAGTAGCCAGGGTTGCGCGGGCGCATGGAGTGAACGCCAATCAGGTGTTTCACTGGCGCAGGCAGTATCGGCAAGGGCTGTTGGGCAATGCTGAAACAGTGAGATTGCTTCCGGTTCACGTGACCGGGGCGACGGCAGGCAAAACGAATCGACAGGTCAGGCGACCAGCCGCGCGGGCAACTTGCGACGGTTCACACAGCACACCTTCCGGTACGATCCAGGTGGAACTTCCGAAGGGAAATCTTCGCATGACGGGCTGGGTGGATGCGGAGGCGCTGCGCGTGGTGCTGGAGAAGTTGCTGGGATGATCGGGCTGGCGGCAGGGACGCAGATCTGGATCGTGGCGGGCGTGACGGACATGCGGCGGGGATTTGTGGGGCTGAGCGGGATGGTGCAGACGGCGCTGGAGCAGAATCCGTTTGCGGGGCACGTGTTCGTGTTTCGCGGCAAGCGCGGCGATCTGATCAAAGTTCTCTGGTGGGATGGTGATGGTTTGTGCTTGTTCGCCAAGCGCCTGGAGCGCGGGCGGTTCATCTGGCCGCAGGCCGCCAGTGGCACGGTGTCGCTCACATCCGCGCAGCTGTCGATGCTGCTGGAAGGGATCGACTGGCGGCGGCCGGTGCGCAGTTACGCGCCGCAGATGGCGGTGTGAGGGAAATATTTTTTATTTTCCCGAACATTTTAATTTTGCTGTAACGAAAGTCTGCTAGATTCGCAGCAATGGTTGCCGCGAATCACGCTCTCCCCGATCTCGACGCACTCAATCACAACGAACTCAAGGCCCTCATCTTCTCGCAGCGTGCGCAACTGCTGTCGAAAGACGAACAGCTACAATCGCGGGACCAAGAGATCGAGCACTTGAAGCTGCTGATCGCCAAGCTGCGGCGGATGCAGTTTGGGCGCAAGTCGGAGAAGCTGGATCGTCAGATCGAGCAACTGGAGCTGCGGCTGGACGAATTACAGGCGACGCAGGCGGAACATACAACTGGCTCGCACACACCGGCAGTGGCCGCGCCCATTGCAAACGTCGCGGTGAAACCAGCACGCAAGCCGCTGCCCGAGCAACTGCCACGCGAAACGCGCAGCTACTGGCCGAAGCCGTCAGCCTGTCCGGACTGCGGCGGGAAGCTGAAACCTCTGGGCGAAGACGTTTCGGAAATTCTGGAGTACGTTCCGGCGCGATTCAAAGTGATCCGGCAAGTACGGCCGAAGCTGGCCTGCGCATGCTGCGAACGGATCGTGCAAGCCGAAGCGCCGAGCCGTCCCATCGAGCGCGGCATTGCCGGACCGGGCTTGTTGGCGCACGTGCTGGTCTCGAAATATTGCGATCACTTGCCGCTGTATCGCCAGTCGGAAATTTATGCGCGCGAGGGCGTGGAGCTGGAACGCTCGACGCTGGCGGACTGGGTGGGCGGCACCAGCGCGTTGCTTGCGCCGTTGGTGGAAGCGCTGCGGCGTCACGTGCTGAGCGCGGCCAAGCTGCACGCCGACGACACGCCGGTTCCGGTGCTGGCTCCGGGAAATGGAAAAACAAAAACCGGACGGCTCTGGACCTACGTGCGCGACGACCGTCCCGCGGGAGACACGACACCGGTGGCGGTGTGGTTCGCGTACTCGCCGGATCGCAAGGGCGAACATCCGCAAGCGCACCTCGGCAATTTTACGGGCACGCTGCAGGCCGATGGGTACGCGGGATTCGCTGCGGTGTACGAAACCGGGCGCATTCAGGAAGCGGCCTGTTGGGCGCACGTGCGCAGAAAGTTTTACGACTTGCACCTCGCGCATAAATCGCAGGTCGCGGCCGAAGCGATGGAACGCATCGCCACGCTGTACGCCATCGAAGAAGAAATTCGCGGCTCCTCTGCGGACGAGCGACGCGCGGTCCGCGACGCGCGGGCGCGACCGTTACTGGACTCGCTGAAGCGATGGCTGGAAGACACGTTAGCGAAACTATCGAGAAAGTCCGACACGGCGCTAGCGGTGCGCTACGCGCTCTCACGCTGGGATGCGTTGCTGCGTTACGTGGACGACGGCCACATCGAGATCGACAACAACGCCGCCGAACGCTCCCTACGCACCGTCGCTCTGGGCCGCAAGAACTACTTGTTCGCCGGCTCCGATGTCGGAGGCGAACGCGCCGCCGCGATCTACGGCCTGATCGGCACCGCCAAACTCAACGGCCTCGATCCCGAAGCGTATCTGAGAAACGTGCTGTCCCGCATCGCCGATCATCCGATCAACCGCATCGAGGAACTGTTGCCATGGAACGTCGCCGCAAGCCTGCCGCCCGCAAGACACCAAGCGGCGTAAACAAAAACGCCGCCGGGAAGGACTCCGCAGGTCATCTCTTGCATCTGCCCCACATCGCGAAACTGATCAAAGACGGTGAAATCACGGTGGGCGTACTTCGCCCGATCGGGTGTGTCGCGACAGCGTGCGACACAGACAGCACCTTGGCCATGCTCGTCCGAAGAAAAGGCGAGACCTTGACCCAATTGCTGACCCGCCTCGACTTGGCCATCGCCAAGGCCTACGACGAAGAGATCTTTACAGACGAGATCAATTCCTAACCAGCAAACTCGTACTTGCCATGGCCGTCGAAACACTCCGTCAAGATGTAGTCACCGGACGCTTACGAATCAAGGGTAGAAGGAGAAGTTTCGTGAACAAGAAGCAACTGAAAATTGAACTGGAAATCGCAATCGCGAGGGCCCTCATCACCGACTTGCACAAGACGCACGATCAGATTGCGCAGGACTTCGGTGTGGGTGCGCCCTATATCCGCAAGATCGCGAAACGGAACGGAATCATGCGCAAGCGGGGCAAGGGCAGCCCGGCTTGGAAGTCGAAGCAACAGGGCAAGAAGCAACAGGCGGCGTAATCATGGGATATGAACACGTAGACCTCGCATTAGAGTCCGACCGTTACACGGGCGTAGAGAAGGCTGTTGTGGTCGCACTCTGCAAATTCATCAATACGAAGCGTGCCAAGAAGGGGGATACAGTTGTCTGGCCCGGTATGAAGACACTTTGTCGAGTAGCGGGATGGAAGTATAAGGCTGTCCAACTTGCCGTTGACCGAATCACATCCGAAGACAATCCCGCTGTGGAGATTGTTTCCAGCGGAGCGGGAACCGAGAGCACTCATTACCGAGTCCATCTGGATAGATTGAGTGTAGCGTCTGGGAGTATACCCTCTCAGGGTACACCAGCTGGTGTAGCGCGAGACGCTACACTGGTGGGGCGCAAGACGCTACAGTGTGGCGTATCACACGCTACAGGGTTTAGCGCGTCGGACCCCACCTGTAGCGTAATAGACCCCACAGTGGGGCGCGAGACGCCTGGAAACCAGGAAGATAATCAAGAAGACAATCAAGAATCCAAAAAAGAATCTAACGAGCAGGAAGAAGAAGCAGCTGCTTCTGCTGCCACTCGATACAATTCTAATGAAGATATAGAGTCTGTATTGGAAGTATGGGAATCTAAGTATGGTGGTAGTCTCAATGGTAATCGTAACCAGTTTCTATCTGACCTAACCCCGTTCGTGAAACAATACGGCTGTACTATACTTCGCAAAGCTATCATCTGGGCTTACACCGGAGGTAACGGAGATGATTTCTGGGATAAGCGTATCCATACCCCGAAAGGCTTCTTCAAATGTCTCCGTGGAGATTTCATCAACCAGTTCCGCTTAGATCACCCCGAACATTTTGAAGACCCGCAAGATGAAGAAGAGATCGTCGTCCGCGACATCAATGTGGAGGAACTGTAATGAACGACTCCGAACTCTGGACCGAGGAACTCCTCGCTCCCGGCTGGAAGCACCAATCCGCAACCTTTGTAATTTCCGTTTCATAGTGAGCGTCCGAAATTGCGAGGTGCCTATGAGCGGCGAAAACGATTCCTGTTCTTCTGCACGGCGAGTTTCCTCCGAACCAATTCGATGGCCCGAAGACAATTGGGACGGCGGCGCGGAGTGGCATCTGGAGTACCCATACACGCCCGGAATGCCGTGTCCGTTTCCGATCGTTCCGGCAGGAACCCGCCCCAAGCACGATGCTGTTGGGCATCTTACTCCTGATGGCCGCGTACACGTTTTCAACGACGGCATCATCGAGAAACTTGTCCGTGCTGGCCTGCGGGCACGTGTGTAGCACCCTTAGATTTCCGCGCCCGCGATCCTGAAGATTCACGTTCCCGCCATTCTCCCCCGTCATCAAGCCCATACCCATCACATTCCCGATTCGTTCCTTTAGAGAGCATCCCTGAAGCTCCTCCCAGCATTTCGCAGTGTGGCGCGGTTCAATCTGGCCGCCGACGAGCATTGATCGCGACTGCGCTTTTACCCGCCGTCAGAACTGCCACGTAGATTCACTCCATGACTACATGCCAATGGCAGCACACCGCTTCAAACGACGGCGACACTGCCCGCTTGTGCGGTAAGGAAGGCATCCGTTTTGTAAGGAGCACCAGTTCATTGCTGAGGTGCTCGAAGAAACCGAAGCCGTTACCCGTGAGATACGCGAGCAACGGGCAACGGCCCTCACCCAATGGCGGGCAGAAATCTCGCGGCTCAGTATTCTCGTTGAACGCGCCCACGATTTCACCCCCGCCGCTTTTGTGAAGCGGATACACGAACTCCTCCCCGAACTTCACCAGGCGGCTATGTCGGCGGTTGTCTACACCTACGTCACCAGTGGTCTGAACGAGGAGGGACGGTGAAGAGCTACGACAACCAAGGCAGACTCGTGGGAGAAATCACCACGGCCTTCACGCAAGACGGGAAGGTCATCACCACCAACACCATCTACAACGCGAACAGCGGTCAACCCATCGCTCAGCACATTTCTATCCGCGATTCACAGGGCAAGGTCACCACGCAGAACATCATCGGCGGAAAGTTGCTGCCATAGGGGGCACAGATGCCTTGCTGTTGGGTTTATCTCGCTTCCCGCACCTCGCCGCAACGGTTTTGCGAAAAGCCCGGCCATCCCTATTGCCCGGAGCATCAGCGCGAGATTGATGCGATGGAAAAGAGCGACAGGGATTGGGACGAAATCCTGGCGTCGCTCGAAGCTGTTTGCAAGGAGCCGAAAGAAGAGCAGAAGCTCTGCGCGGCATGCAATCGCCGCCCGGTTCATACCGATTGCCCGGTCCATCCCGATTGTGTGTATTGCGAGGAATGCTGCGCAGATGACGCCTTGAACCTTCGGGAGCCGCAGGCGTAGCGGAAAAGCGCGGCAGGCATCAAGAGGCAGAGTATTAAGCGGTAGCGGAAGCGCGGTGGGTCAGATTACCTTGACCGGAGTCGCCCACCCTTTCTGCTAGAATTCCGGTCAAACAAGCAGAACATAATGTGGGGCCGGACGGAGATCGTAGTGATGGCAGAACAAAAGTTTGATTCCGCGTCTTTCAATGCTGGTTGGGATGCTGCAATTCAAGAAGTAAGCGATGCTGTAGCTGCACACATTGCATTACAAAAGAGTGGGGACGACCCCGATCCTTGGGAAGCGTGGCTACCGAATTTCCTGCGATGTTTGCTGCGCGAGTGATCCGCTGGGAATTGTAGGGCCGCAGGGTAGAGCGCAAATTCGTGTCACCCCGCGCCGGGAACGATATTCCCCCCCAAAGGACGGATTCATTACATCAAGGTGTGCTCTGGGCGCTCTTTCGGGACGTCGTATTGTGTCACGCCGCTACCACGCCAGGCAATCTGAGCGTTTTTTGCTGCTCGCCGAACATCCCGCCGACAAATTCACTGTTGTTCCGGGATATGGCTTTTGAGATTGAGGCTGTTATGCGCGAGCAGAACGAAGGAAAGCGATAGCAATCCGTCATTCCAAACCGTTGCATCGCGTTTGTGTAATGCGTATTGCATTCTGACTTCAGAGAAGGACACCAACCTCCGATTCTTCCTTCCACAAGACGGCTCCAGCCCATGCAAGACTTCCGACGAGCGCGATCGCACCCGCCAAGACGAGATGACTTTCGAGCCAAACAATCCAGGTGGTCCACAACAGTATCGCTGCTATCCCCAATACCCCGATCGCGCTCCAACCCAGTGTATCCAGTAGGTTGGGCACCGCTGCCATCCAATTCTGCCGGCGCTCCTGCGCCAGGGCGTGCAACAACCGGGTTCGAAATGCCAGCGGGTCCATCTCAGTAAGCAATTGGTCCGTCACCACCGCTTCCGCTTCGGCAAGTGCCTTTGCCCACGCGAGGCAGTTATTGCAATTAGATAAGTGCTGATCTAAGTTACGCCGCTGGGCGTCATTCAAGTATTCTCTATCCAGAATCATTTCCTGCCAACTTTCGCACGTCATCTCCCGCTCCTTTCCTTGGCTGCTGCTTCCGACAATAAATGCTTTTCCACCAGTGTACGACGACCGCGATGTATCCAGGTCTTGATCGTGCCCATGGGGGCGTCGAGCGCCGCCGCGACTTCCTCGTACGATTTCTCTTCAAGATAAAACAGTGTAAGCGCCTGACGTTGCTCTTCCGGAAGTTCATCCAGCCAACCGAGCACATCGGTTCGCGGTTCCCGTCTAATCTGTCTGAGTTGGTGCGCGTGAGCCCTCTGTAGAATTTCGGGGTCGTCCAAAGAGACCGTCGCGGTGGATGCGATTCGCCCCCTAGTTGTAAGACACGCGTTGCGAGTGATCGCGTAAACCCAAGTGGATGGTGTAGACTCGCCGCGAAACGTCCCAAAGCCGCGCCAAATTCTCAGAAACACCTCCTGTGCTGTTTCCTCTGCTAGTGCCCGGTTGGCGAGCATCGCATAGCAGAGGCGAAGAACCTTTCCCTGGTACTTCGCCAGCAATTGCTCGAATGCGCTGTCGTTTGGCTCCATAAACTTGGTTTCGCGTTCGGTACCGTTGGCGGTACAGCGGATCGCCATTACTTGAGCCGCGCACATCATCTCAGACGCGTCGTAGAATGAGCACAAGCCGATCTCGCATTACTGTTCACCTGACCATGATTTACTAGGTTCGCAGAATGTAATACCCATCCTTGCAAAGAACGCAATAAATGAAGCACTCGAAAAGCCAAAGAGAACTCCTCGAAACAGCGGTCTTGCCCCATTGGATTCGATCCAACTCAGAACCCTGGAACTCCTGTTTGGTTTAGACTCCCTAGCTGGGGCCAATGTTTCAAGCGGAGGCTGAAACATTTGACGAGACGGCATGGTCTAAATACGAGAAGGAACTCAGAAGCACACACACTTTGGCAGCGAAGAATCAGTTGCCGAGGGGGGGCTCATGGTACCCATTCTTGGGGTCTTGTCCGGCATCGTTGCGATTCTCTCGCCCGTCGCCATCGTTTTCATCATATTCGGCTTTCGTCATCTTCGCTACGTTCAACGCCAGCGGACTATCCGCATGGCATTCGAGAAGGGGCTGGACCTGTCCCCACTTTTGACCGAAGAGGCTGCTCGGCCGGGTGAGCCGCGTAAGTATGTCCTACGCGGCCTACTTTGGGGTCTTCCGGGGATCGTCATCGGAGTAGGAGTCACCTGGACAGCCATCCAACATGGCGCACGCGACCTTACGATTATCGGGTGGATACCAGCGGCCATCGGTGCCGCCTATCTGATCTTCTACAAATTCGTCGCGTCCCCTGGTGGCGATGCAGGGAAACCCGGAGAATCCTCTCCTGCACCGCGACCTTCAGGAGCCCCCACCACACATCCGAGTAGGCCCGAATGAGAAACTTGGAGCAAATAATGAAATTCACAAAGATCTGCGGTTCCTTCCTCCTCCTGGTCGGACTTGGCACACTCCATGCCCAAGCCGATTCCGGGAGTTTCGAACGGATATTGCAAGTTTCCGGGGCGGTGAGCATGGAAGTTAGTTCGGGTGCAGGCAATATCACCGTGCGCGTGGGTGGAGACAATATTGTTCATGTTATCGCTAAAATCCAAGCACACGATTCCTGGTTCGGAATGAGCGCCTCGGAGAAGATTCATAATCTTGAGTCGAACCCTCCGATCGAACAGCAAGGGAACACGATCCGTATCGGAAAAATGGGCGAGTCGCAATCAGGGGTCTGGGGATTGTTCGAAGGGCTCTCCGATAATGTTTCCATTGATTACGATCTTACTGTGCCCGCGCACACTGGACTTATTTCCCGTACCGGAGCGGGCAACCAATCGATTGATGGACTGCAGATCCCGTCCACGGCGAAGACAGGGTCCGGCAATATCACGGTTGAAAACATGGTCGGAGACGTTTACGTCAGTTCAGGTTCAGGAGATTTGAAAATCGACTCGGTTAGGGGTGCTCTAAACGTGAAGACGGGGAGTGGCAACATTCGGGCGACTGGCCTGGCAGGCCAGGTCTCTGCTTCCACGGGGAGCGGCAACGTGGAGATTCAACAAGTTGCTGTCGGCAATGCAAAAATCACGACGGGTTCAGGACGCGTGAATCTGCGCGGCGTCCGTGGCGGGTTAACGGTCGAAACTGGCAGCGGCGGAATCCAGGTAGAAGGTGAACCCACGGGTGATTGGCATATCGGAACCGGCTCGGGGAGGATTGATCTGAGACTTCCGTTACAGGTTTCGTTCAATCTCGACGCGAGGACATCATCCGGCAGCCTGAAGTTAGACCGTCCTCTAACAGTTCAAGGCTTTGTGTCACGTAATCACCTACAAGGCAAAGCAGGCAACGGCGGCGTGTTGCTTGAGGCGCATACCGCTTCCGGAAGTATTGAGATCGATTAAGCCGCGTTACTCCCAGAGATATCCGCTTTAGGGCGCGGTCTCTCGATGTCAGTGGCCTCTTGCGCAATCTCGAAGCTGCCAAAGGGAAAAATGGAGATGCTCAGGATTCTACTTGTGATCTAAACGGATTTAGAGGTGGTAGCAATGGACATTGTCCGACCCGATTTCGCTCGCAAGAAGAGAATTCGGCTCATGATTTATGGAGCCGCAGCCATCGTAACCCTTCCTGCACTGACAGTCGGAGTTTCCCGCCTCAAGCCCGCTGCTCCCGCCGTCGAGCGATCGACAATCTGGCTGGACACCGTTAAGCGCGGAGAAATGCTTCGTGAAGTGCGCGGATTGGGCACTTTAGTACCAGTGGACATCCGCTGGATCCCTGCCCAGTCGTCGGCGCGAGTGGATAAGATTCTATTGGAGTCAGGCGCGGTGGTGAAAGCGGACTCGGTGATATTGGAATTAAGCGATCAGCAGCTTCAGCACGATGCGATAGACGCTGAATACGCTTACAAGGCGTCGCAAGCGGACCTCGTCAATCTGAAAGTCCAGCTTGCGAACAGCCTGATGACTCAAAAAAGCACCGCCGCAGATATTGAGAGTCAATACCAGCAGGCGAAGCTGCAGGCGGATGTTGACAGGCAGCTCTTCGAGCAACAAATCCAATCCGAAATAATCTCCAGAAAATCTACGGTCGCGGCGGAGCAGCTTGCCATCAAGGAACAATTGGTTCAAGAGCAGGTCAAGATCGCAGACGATGCTGCGAAGGCACAGATCGCAGCACAAGAGGCCCACCTGGAACAACAACGCGTGCTCTTCGAGTTGAAGAAGAGCCAACTCGACGCATTGCACGTGCGGGCCGGGCTCAACGGTGTGCTCTCGGCGGTGTCGGTGGAGGTCGGTCAGCAAGTGACACCCGGAACGAACTTAGTGCGTGTTGCCGATCCATCGCACTTGAAGGCGACCATCCAAATCCCGGAAACTCAAGCAAAGGATATGGAGATTGGACAAGAAGCATCGATTGATACACACAACGGAATCGTCGAGGGCCATATTACCAGGATTGATGCAGCCGTTGTGAACGGCACTGTCGCGGTGGATGTTGGCTTCGATGGTCCGCAGCCACACGGAGCGCGTCCCGATCTAAGTGTGGACGGCACGATTGAGCTGGAGCGAATACCGGACATTCTCTATGTCGGTCGCCCAGTGCAAGGTCAGCCAAATTCGGTTGTCGGATTGTTCAAGGTTGAAGACGGCGGCAAAGAAGCTGTTCGAGTTAGCGTGCAACTAGGGCGCAGCTCTGTTAATACGATCGAGGTTGTGCGGGGGATCCAGATGGGGGACCAGGTGATTGTGTCTGACATGTCCGCGTGGGACGCCTATGACCGCGTGCGGCTTGATTAATTCGAGGCGATATGTCTACGAGGAACTCGAACAAGATTGCAGTAGTGAGAGAAAAATGGCTGACGCAAACCAAGCAGTGATTCAGCTAAATGGGGTGAACAAGATCTTCTACACCGACGAAGTGGAGACCCACGCCCTTTCAGATATTCATCTCGAGATTGAACAAGGTGAATACCTCGCCATTGCAGGGCCGTCCGGTTGTGGGAAATCCACTCTTCTTTCGGTGATCGGTCTGCTCGATTCTCCGACGAAGGGCGAATACTGGATTAAGGGAGAGCCTGTAGCCAAGCTTTCAGTCGCGGCCCGTTGTGGAATTCGCAATCGCGAAATCGGATTCATCTTTCAGGCATTCAATCTGATCGGCGACCTTACCGTTTATCAGAATGTGGAGTTACCCCTGACCTACCGAGACATGAGCTCTTTTGAACGCAAGAAACGCATAAACGAGGCGCTTGAGCGTGTCGGTATGTCGCACCGAGTAAAGCACTACCCGGCACAACTTTCGGGCGGTCAGCAACAACGCGTTGCAGTGGCACGCGCTTTCGTGGGCAGTCCGACAATTCTTCTCGCCGACGAACCGACTGGGAACCTCGACTCGAAGAACGGCGAAGATGCGATGGAATTGTTGCGTGAGCTTCATCGTGGCGGAGCAACGATCTGCATGGTCACCCACGACGAACGCTATGCAAACCACGCCGAACGCACGGTGCATCTTTTTGACGGCCGGATCATCGAAGAGACCCGGACCGCCATAGCGGAGTCTTAAAGATGGTTTCGCTATGGCAGGACCTCAGCTATGCGCTTCGGACACTCGGAAGGAACAAGGGTTTTGCTGCGGTTGCTGTGCTTATCCTCTCTCTCGGCATCGGTGCTAACACTGGCATCTTCTCCCTCGTGAACGCGGTGTTGCTGCAGCCGCTGACCTATCCTCAGTCTGACCGAATTGTGCGGCTATTGCGCAGTTTTCCGCAGGGAATCGGAACATCTACTTCAATTCCGAAGTTTACGGTATGGAGCGAGCAGACACAGGTGTTTCAAGACGTCGCCGCCTATGACTTCGGCGGGCCTGGTGTGAATCTCACCGGAGGCGACCGCCCCGAGCAACTCAAAGGAATCCATGTCTCAGCGGGCTATTTCGGTGTGTTCGGCGCATCGGTAGCGGTGGGCCGCACGTTCACCGCAGAAGAGGATCGCCCCGGAGGCCCTCACGTCGTGGTAATCAGCAACGGATTGTGGCGAAGTCGATTTGGGTCAGACTCCGGTCTGGTGGGTAGGACGATTTCACTACAGGGGGAGCCCTATGTCGTTATAGGGATACTTGGTCCAAGCTTCGCGACGATTCCTCCGACTGACCTCTGGCTTCCTCTGCAGGCTGATCCCAACAGCGCCGATCAGGCGAATTACTTGCTTGCTGCAGCCCGCCTGAAACCTGGCGTGACACTCGAAGCGGCGAAAGTCGCAATGAAGATTGCGGCCGAAGAGTTTAGGCGAAAGTTCCCCAGTGCGATGGATTCGCGTGAAACCTTCACGGCAGAACGCTTCAAGGATACGTTGATTCCCAAAGATGTCCGGTCGGTTTTGGTTGAGCTGTTTGGTGCAGTTGGCTTTGTACTTCTAATCGCCTGTGCAAATGTAGCGAATCTCCAGCTTGTACGATCAACCCTCCGGAGCCGCGAGATCGCTATCCGGGCGGCGGTAGGAGCCCGGCCGAGCCGGATTATTCGCCAGTTGCTAACGGAGAGCGTCCTCTTGTCTTTGGGTGGAGGTGCGCTTGGGTTGGCTATCGGGTATATAGGGGTGCGCGGCCTTCTAGCTATGAATCCAAGCGATATCCCTGGGATTGGCGAACATGGCTCTGCCGTCAACCTTGACTGGCGTGTGCTTATTTTTACTCTACTCGTCTGCTTGCTCACGGGGATCCTGTTCGGACTTATACCAGCACTCAAATCCTCGCGCACTGATCTCATTGCTACGCTTAAGGAAGGTGGGGCAGCGTCGGGCTCTGGACTGGGTCAGAACAAGGCTCGCAGCTTTTTTGTCATTACGGAGATCGCTCTGGCGCTCATTCTACTTGCAGGCGCAGCCCTGCTTGTTCGTACGCTGATGGCGTTGAAGACAGTCGATCCTGGATTTGACTCTCATAACGTTCTCACAATGGAGATGTCACTTGAGGGAACTCGATTTGAAAAGACTACCGAAGTTGCCCAACTCGTGCGCGATGCAAATCAACGCATCACAAGTCTGCCGGGCGTAGGCGAGGCGGCGGCCACGTATTCGATTCCTCTCGAAATAGGCATCGATCTGCCCTTCACAATCGAGGGACGACAGCCAACCGACGGTCGTTATGAGGGCGATGTTCAGTGGCGTAGCGTTTCGCCGTCCTATTTCGACGTCTTTCGAATTGCGCTGCTTCGCGGGCGACTGTTCACGCCAAGCGATGCCGTCGGCTCCACGCCAGTGGTGGTGATCAACGCAACGATGGCTAGGAAATTCTGGCCGAAGGGGGACCCTATAGGCGAACGCATTACGATCGGGAAAGGTGTCGGCCCCGAGTTTGACGAGCCCCCACGGTTGATTGTCGGACTTGTTGCCGATGTCAGGGATACGGGATTGAATCGCGATCTGGGCCCGATCATGTACGTGCCGTTGGCCCAGATTAATGACGGCGTTAATGCACTCCTGAATCGGGTCATTCCAATCAAATGGGTAATTCGCACCAAGGCGGAACCATTTTCACTCAGCGCGCCCATACAACGAGAGATCCGTGCGGCGAGTGGTGGACTACCTGTGGCACATGTCCGCTCTATGGACCAAGTGGTTGTGGAATCCACTGAGCGCACCAGCTTCAATATGATGCTGCTCACCATCTTTGCCAGCATCGCTCTGCTCCTGGCTGCAATCGGGATCTACGGTCTCATGGCCTACTCCGTGCAACAGCGGACCCGGGAGATTGGTGTTCGCATGGTTCTCGGTGCTGGTCCGCACGAAGTGCGCAACATGGTGGTGCTTGAGGGCATGCGGCTCGTGTTCATCGGAGTTGTTGTCGGGGTTGCATCCGGATTGGCGCTTGCGCGTTTGATGGTTAGTCTACTGTATGGCGTGAAGACGTGGGACCCTATCGTGTTCACATCGGTAACCATTCTACTCAGCGCGGTCGCTTTGATCGCCACTTACGTTCCTGCGCGGAGAGCTACGCGAATAGATCCAATCGAGGCATTGCGTTATGAATAGCCATTGCTCCATCGAATGGCCCGACCTGCGCCGACGGCAGAGGCGTCGCATGGAGTTGAAACGTGCATTGTTGTGTGCGGACTGTTAACTTTCCGGGCTTTGAAAACGTTATAGACATTGAGATTTAGATTCATACGTTTGGCTCAATACAAAGCTGACATTGGCCGGAACTGGGACGCGATATCTCAAGCTCGAGCGGAGGAAACTTGAAATACATGACCTGCCCTAAAGAAGATGCTGTGTCGAAAGCAGCTCGCACGGGTAATTGGGAAGAATCCCTCAGGGCCCACCTGGCTGGGTGTGCCTTATGCTGGGATATTGCTAAAGTCACGAGTTGGTTGCTCTCTCTCGTCCAAAGTTCCGAAGTGGACCGCAAGTTGCCTGATCCGACCCTCGTGTGGAGGTGCGCCCGCTTGTCCTCATCACAAGAAGATTCTGTTCTTCGGAACAATCGGGACAATTGAAGGGAAAGAAACGCCACGTCGGGATTCTGGGCGGAATACCTAATCCGATCTGTCCTTGTATTTTCATGGGTGTGCCAACTGGACCCGTAGACAAGAAAAGAAACTTTACAGTGGGACATGTTGCCCAGAACGCCTAGAGTCCTGGGCAGTCGTGCCCGCTTGGATTGAGCCTCGGTGCGGGTTGCAACACGTTCCTCCCAACTACTCCCGTGCTGATCCTTGTTCAAGTCTTCAACGTTCACGATAAAGGTTCAATCAACAGTGCCGCCCATTTCTCCCAATCCGACCTCCGGTCAGCCGCCAAATTGTTAATCCACCCGCCTCTTGATTGGCCTTCCTTATTGAAGCGGTAACAATAACGCCCCACCTCAACACATATCGCGGTATCAATGCGACGGAGGGTGTACGCAATCCCGCCCCGCTCCAGCTTGGCGATGAACTCTTTATCGGTGATGTTTTGTGATTTGCGGAAAGCATCCGCCAGAAGTTGTAGCACGCGCTTCTCCTCAGCCTCCGTTCTACTGGCGGTTTGGGCAGAGAGGGTAAATGGAGATCTTTGTTGTCGTGCTCGGAGGAAAGAAAGCTCACTGATAGACTTGGGGAGACGAGAGGTCAATCAATGCCTAGACCACGACAAGTTTATCGAGATTGCGTCTTCATCGTATTCAGGGAATTAACTGGCGAGGAGGAGGCTGTGGCTTTTGGAAGATTCGCAAAGCATCTAGCTGGCACACCGGGCATCACTTCTGAAGCTCTTTGCGCTTGTCTTATTGACGCTGGGTGGATGGTAAACGAAGACCGCCGTACCTTTCCATCGGATGAAGAAGGCTTTAGCGCCTTTTGGAAATCCTTTGAGGGGGAGGGTGCCCTCTTCTACAGAGTGGGGGGACAAGAAGTGGGACACGCTGTAGTGGTACGAACAGGTGGGCAAGTTTTTGACCCCCGTGTTGACAGCCCGGAAGAGGGCGAATTCATCGTAGATCACTTTAAGCGATTTCAGGGGCGTCGCATTGATGTGGGGCCTTTATTCGTGGTAATCAAGCCATCCTAGCCGGGTTCGGGAAGTTAAGCGTATAAGTCCCAATAGCCTTTCCGCTCTTCGCCGCGTAGAACAGACCCATGCGAATCGCAATCTACGCACGCGTCAGCACAAAGGATCAAAGCTGCGAGCTTCAGGTACGCGATCTGCGGGCCTACTGCGCGGCCCGAGGATTTGACCTGGTCCGTGAATATGTTGATGTGGGCCAATCGGGTGCCAAGGATTCACGCCCCGAATTGAACAAGCTGATGGACGACGCCCGCAAGCGGCAGTTCGATGCAATCGTGGTGTGGCGTTTTGATCGGTTCGCCCGCTCCACCAAACACCTGCTTACGGCCTTGGAGGAGTTTCGGTCGCTGGGCATACAGTTCATCAGTTATCAGGAAAACATAGACACCAGCAGCGCATTGGGGCAGGCGCTTTTCACAATCGTGTCAGCGGTGGCGCAGCTTGAGCGTGACCTGATCCGTGAGCGGGTGACAGCGGGGATTCGGAATGCGCGAGCGAATGGCAAAAAGCTGGGGCGTCCAATAAGGGCCGTGGACCCGGACCGGATTCTGGAAATGAGAGCGGACGGCCAGACCTTGGAACAGATCGCCGAAAGCCTGGGAGTCGGGTACGGGACGGTCCGTGCCCGGCTCCAAAATACGGTAGCTAAAAACCCCTGAGAAAAGCGCCTGCAAAAACGGCTAATAAAGGACACTTAGCAGGGGTGTTTCTAGTGGCGGCAAATACTGGATTGTCGCTAATCGTTTGCGATGTTAACGCTGCGACGAAAACGGTTTTGCTCCGCCGGAAGGCCCTCTGGTGTATAAATGTGATCATCCGGGAAGTCAAAACGGAAATCCCAGATTAAGCGACGAACTCGGTCTCCTTAGGACTCCGCCTCGCTTCCTCTGAAAGAGCGCATCGATGAACTCCTTCGCTGAGCCTAAGAATTACAACGAGATGCTTACGAAGATCATGCTCTTTACTTTTGGCATTTCCCTGGTGTTTGTTGCGGTGGTCGCGCACGCATGGCCCGCGCTTTGGAATCTCCTCCACCCAACCTGGCTGACGTTTAACGTTGATGTACTTGGTCTGAAAGATGTTCCCACGGCGTACGTTATTGTTGCCTTCTTGATTGCCCTAGCAGCCCGCATCAGCAAATTGCACGACAGGGTTTCCGACGTTTTCGGAATCCGCGAACGTTTTGATCTACATGAAATCTTGACTCCGCTTGCTGGGGGCGTTCGAATCCCGCTTGATTTCACGCTGCGTGATCGCCTCATTCAGCGTCGTGACGAGATAATGGGCGATGTTTTTTACAGGTACGCTAGTTCCACTAATCCCGCCATCGATAAGCATCTCATTTGGACGGCCTTGGATAAATGGTCGTGGTTCTGGGTTTGTATTGAGGGCACGACCGTAGGCGCATTCGCGTTCATACTTTTGCTTGTCGTTCATGCATTCCGAAGTGCTTCTTTCGTTGGCGCAGTCATCTTTGTGACCACTTTAGCCGCTACGCAGGTCAATCGTGCATGCGCGTCTGCGGCACGCAGCGAAGTCCGCGAGATCTTGAAAGATGCTCAAAGACGCACGGATATCGAGGCCGCCTTGCGTGCGCTATAAATTCAAAGGTTTCGAACTGAGAACGGAGAACGCTGCTAAACCATACCGACAGGCAAGCAAGTGGCTGATTGGCCAGATTTCCCGAGTCCTCCCGGATGCCGTGGTCCTGGATTATGGATGCGGAAAGTTCCGCTACACGATTCCCCTATCGCGCAGAACGAAGCATGTTTGTGCAGTTGACTCTTCGTTTCAAATTGACAGGGAGCAGCAGATTGCCCGCAATCGTACAACCCTGAGGAACTATGCCAGAAAGCACCTCAAGAACGTCGCTGTTTACGAAATATGTTCCGATGCTTGGCGACGGAGGAAATATGATTTCATACTCTGCGCAAACATGCTCTCCGTGATCCCGCATAGATCGGAGCGAATAAAAGTGCTGCGCGAACTCGGGCGAGTTCTAAAGCCAGACGGGCAGATTTTGGTCTCAACGCAGTTTCGGAACACGCATTTCAAGCATTGGCAGAACAATTCCAATGCCACCTGGGTTCGGGACGGCTGGTTCGTTCAGGGCTTACGCGGCGCGTCCTTCTACGCAATCATCTCTCCGAAGAAGCTGGGGCAACTTTGTCGCTCGGCTGGATTATCCCTGGTACGTTTGGAATCGAGAGGCGAGACTGCCGTCGCCTTTGCGATGCGAGGTGTGAGGCCCGTAGCCGTTGTGCGACCGAGGGCTTCGGAGTATGAGGTCGCGTCTAAACCCCGCCGCTCGCGGCCAGCGCCGTATCGAACGCGGGCCGACAGCCTTACGCTCTAGGAGACGCCTGGGAGTCGCCGATGCCGAAAACCGGATACGAAGCTTTTGAAGCCCTCGACCCCTTCTTTGAAATCGTCATGGAGGGCTTGCGTGGACTCGTTGACGGCAATCACTATTTCGATACGTTCGTCGATGACGCTGTTTTCGAGTCCCGCTACCACTTCCCAGGTTGGCCCGCAACGATTCGAGGGCGAGCCAACCTGATGGCAAGCCTCTCTGGATATGGCAAGACGATCAAGCTTCACTCTGGCGACGCACTTGTTGTGCACCGCTGTCAAGACAGTCGCGTCGTGATCCTTGAGTACGACGTGCACGGTAAGATTCTTTCAAGTGGCGGACCCTACGACAACAGGTTCATTTCGGTCATCACGATTGAGAACAGAAAGGTCATCCATTGGCGAGACTACATGGACTCTCTGGCTGCCTGGACGGCGTTGAACAGCGGCTCCTAAATCTCTGCCGAGGTGGGGCGAACTTTCGCGCTTGCGACCGAGGGCCTGTCCTGTCTCGCTCATTTTAGCCAAACCAGTTGTACCGGGGCCTCAGGCAGAGGCACATAATATCAATATGCCTGCTGAAGAGAACACCGCCTCGCCGGAAGTGTTGCAGCGTGTAATTTGGATTCAGACGCTGACACTTATCTGGATGAGTGTGGAAGCAGCGGTGTCGTTGGGAGCAGCTTGGATGGCCCGCAGTCCAGCCCTTCTTGCCTTCGGGGGCGATAGCGCAGTCGAACTTCTCTCAGCGGCTGTTGTGTTTTGGCACTTTTCCTCGCCATCTCGTCGAGAGCATGGAGAGGAACGAGCGGGCAGAATTGCAGGCGGCTTGCTGTTCGTCCTGGCGGCCTTTGTTGTGACAACTTCAGTTCTCACTCTCTCAGGGCACGTCGAAGCCCGACCTAGTCCTATTGGGATAGCCATGCTCGTGCTCGCCGCAATGATCATGCCTTGGCTTGCAGCACAAAAGCGGCGGCTGTCAACCACTACTGCCAGCGCCGCGTTGAGGGCCGATGCTGCTGAGTCTGCAGTCTGCGGCTATCTTGCCTTGATTGCCTTGGCGGGTCTGGTCGTCAATGCGGTTTGGAAAGTGAGTTGGGCAGACCCGGTTGCGGCACTAGCCTTGTTGCCGCTGATTGTCCGAGAGGGATGGGAAGCAAGGAAGGGTAAACCCTGCTGCCATTGAAGGATCTATTATGTCTCGGTCACTTTGCCTTTTCGCCGAACACCACTGCGTGCAAATCCTCGCGGGTAAAAGGCGCAGGAAGCATCGGGAAGTGATAGCCCTGCGCCGCCAGTTGCTCTAGCGTCTCAGCAGGAACCGACTCTGTAACGAGGATGGTCTTCGTTCCGGGACAGATTTCCAGCAACTTGAGAGCAGCTTCAACACCACCCATTCCTGGTATCACGACGCCGATGAGAGCGACATCGGGTCGGAATGTCGCCGCCCGGCGAATCGCGTCTGTGCCTCTATATTCGACAACCGTTTCACAATCCCACTCGCTGAAGAGCATTTTGTAATAATGGGCCAGATTACGGTCATCTTCCGCCACCAAGACTTTGAGCATCCCTTTCCTCCTGAATGTTTCAATACTCTTCGGGCAGCAAAATACAGGTTGATGAGCGGGTTGCCTCGGTGATTACCCAAATTCGGTCGCCCGCGTTGGTGCGGTAGGCACTCAGGACCCGGAAGCCTTGCTTCACACTGAAATCGTTTTCCTTGAGGTCTTCCGGCGGAACTTCTCCCCAATCACCACTGACATGACGAGCAAGAAAATCCCCCGGCTGCTGGCCTGCCTTTTCAAGCGCGGCCAACGCGCCGGGGGTGGCAACAACATGACCGAGGGTGAAGAGCGGCTTCATGCCGTAACGGACGCCAAGTGCTTTTCGTAGCGTTCCCGGACAGCGGCGTTCTCGGGCTTCGCCATGAACGCATCACGCTCCTTCCACGTCATTGCTGCGAAGCGGCGGCATTCCTTCCCACCGATCTGGTTGAAGATGATCTTGGTGAATTTGCCCTCCGCTGTACGCCGTGCGGCTTTGGCCCGAACTCCGGTTGCCGCCTTGGCTGTGGTTTTCGGTCGCTTGACCGCCGCCCTTGCCTTCGTTGCTTTCTTCTTCGTGTTCTTCATCGGCGTTCCCTCCTTTGGAACGCCGCTCACCATACGCGTGTTTAGAGAGAAGTAAAGGTCAATTTAGTGGGTACTTCAGTTCCGTGCGAGTCGCGGGGCGGGCGATTGAGTTCCAGGGAGGCGAGGAGGAAAACTGTTTCCGAAATGTCAGGATTGTTGCTTTGCCATAAGGAAGTGCTCAAGGACCCCTTTTGGAATGCCGAGTTTTCCCAGATGCTTTGCTATCCGAGCGACGTGATGACGTTGAAACTCAGGATCGTAGGCATGAATCAAAGCTGCCTCAAATACCTCAACTCTTCCCCAAGGATTCAAAGTGAAACCTTCTGCCTTCACCAGCGCATCGCCTTCAATGAAAAGACCGACACCATGATTTCAGGGGGGACGGATAGCAATGCGAGTTTAGGATAGTTGTGTTTCCCACTCGATGCCGTTTCCTGAAACTCGCGCCGCAGTCTCATCCCGTACGACATACTTGGACCGTCGGTCTTTCCCACATATTTTATGAGACCAGAGTGGTGGATGACATAAATGCCTGTTTCCTTCGCATTTTGCCCAAGACACGACCCGCTCCACCGCATGCCCCGCGCTGCTAACGGAACAGGGCAGGCTTGTGACATCGCTTCTTGCGGTTCGGGGATATCAATCGTCAGCCGCATCATGGACGCCTGAAGAATCTCAAGTAAAAAGCTCCGAATACCAAGACAATTCCAACATTCACTGCCAGCCGTTCCCATAATCGGTTTCTGAAGAACGCGAAATCTACACCGACTATGACGGCTACCATCGCCACCACGTATAGCACGTTAGCTACCTGTCTGCTCATTTCTGTAAGATTGCCTCACTACTGGTCGCGGTGGAGTTACGGCTGGTTGGGGAAATCCCAAGTTCAGGATTGCCAACCCAGGACCCTGCTTTCGTCGGAGAAATCCCGTACCGCTCTCCGTACCGCTGAATGTGTGAGAAACGGCGATCTGGGCAGTCAGGTCTGCGGCATTCCACTATGGCGACGCGTTTTAGGCGTGAGCCTCGAAAGCACCGATCTGTTGCATTAAGCCCATCAGGTCGAACTGCGACCAGTGTTCGGCGATCTTGCCGTCAACGACGCGGTTGAACTCAATCCCCGTCATCGTCACCGCCCTGCCCGTTGCCGACACGCCCTGAAATTCGCCACGATGGGTCCCGGTGAGCGTCCAGCGGCTGACCACGCTGTCTCCCTCGGCGATGCAGGCATCGACGGAGATTCGGGCGTCCGGAAACGCAGTCGTGAAAGCGGTCATGAAACCTGCCCAGGAATCGTTGTTCAGGGGTTCTTTCGCTCCCGACATATAGGCCCGAAAATCAGGGCCTCTGTAGGCCGTTTCGGTCTGCCAGTCACGCTCGTTGAACGCCTGTATCCAGCGAAGGTTCATGCTCTTGTGGTCGGCGGCGGGATCTGATTCAGTTCCTTCTTCAGCAACCTGTTCCGGCAGCGGTCCGAGAATGTCAACTTTGTATTTCGCCGCCACGGCCATGAGCTTCGCCATGTCCGGCGGCGTGGAATCCGTAAGCGGCACACTCAGTTCCAAAACGAAATGCTCAAATCCGGCGGGAGCGCATAGCAGCAGTATCCGTGCCGGGACAGATCCCACAACCTTGAAGCCGTGAGGGATTTCGCGCGGCCCGAATACGTAAGCGCCCGGTCCAGCCGTCAACCATTTGCCGTCGCAGACGAATGCCACTTTCCCTTCGAGGACGTAAAACGCTTCGTCTTCGAGATGGTGTGTGTGGTACGGGGAAGCAAAACCGGGCGGCATCTTCCAGTGCTCCATCAGCCCGAACGCTCCGTTGGTTGTTTCCGCCGTGGACCTCATGAGGGTTGGTATCCCCAGGAACCGGACAGCCGAATCTTCTCTCGTGTTTAGGTAAGGCTGTTGCTCTCGTGCGGTCATTGGCGCTCTCCTGTCTCTGGCCGGACCGCATTGTGTACTGTTGGTCCGCGTTTAATACTTGGATGTGTTACGAGCAGCCTCGTCGTTACACGTAAACCGGAATTTCCGCTTTGAGTTCCGGCGCGAGCGATAATTTATACCTGACCACTCCAACTTGCAACGCCTCAGCCAAGCAGACTTCCGGCGTGTTTAACGGACCCTGCTGGGCATACCAATTTCTTCACCTGTAATTTCACCTGTAGCGATTCCGTCTTAGCCGTGCTTTCGCGTGCTTAGGCGCTTCCCGACACCGTTCACGTTATTGGACGTAGGTATTAGTTGGCCTTTGACACGGTAGAGGTCTGCGGTTCGAGTCCGCACGGGCCTACCATCTTATTCCTATCTATTCGATGGGCTTAGCGGTTTTCTGTGACCCGCGTTGCGAAATTTCCGTACCGCTCTCCGTACCGCTGAAAGCCGCGAAATGGTGGTCGGGGTCCCGCTATTTGGTAGTCTCGTGTCTCGGAAATGAACACCCACAGGATTCAAGCTCCTGCATAATACGTCGCATGACCTCCGGGCCGTACAAAGTCTACGTAGTCGTCGATCCGAACTTCGGAGAGCGTTTGCTGACGCTACCGGAAGGCACCCCAATCTGGATTGTGGACACTCCGGGAAACTCACTCGTTGCTCATCGTCTATGGAAAGAACGCCCGCACAACCACCTCGCGGGAATCACAACTTTTCAAGCCGACCCGTCCTCATTACCCGAGGCTATCCTGTTGTCCGAACTCGATACGATCGATTTGCATCACGGCCCTTTTTCTGCTGATCCACCGTACACCCAGCTTGAGGTGTACGGCACTGGCCTTTCCCACGAAATTAGAACTGAGCTGTCCAGATACGGTTTCAACGAGTTCGAGGCGACGTTCGAAGGGTTTCGTTGCTCGCGTTCGGTCGCGACGTATCAGGTGTAGGCGAGGTCCGCTTCTAGGAAACTGGCTCAGCGGCCCGAAGTCCACGTTCCGATAAGGCTTGGGACGGGCAGAGCGCCCCGCGAACAAGAATGCGGGCAACGGTGTCTAATATAGATGTGATTTCCAATCAATCGGAACAGAATCGTTGGAAGGAATTGGCAAAGAAAACTCTACTGTTTCTCGCCTTCGTCCTGGCGTACTTGTTTGCGGTTATGGGATCGCAAGCACTCGTCTACAGCGTGTTTTCAGATGCGCCTTTTTTGGGGTCTGCCCAAGCCATTGCCTTTGTCGCGAGCAACGCCGTGATGTTGATCCTACTCTTCCGCTATCGCAGCGAGACCCGGGAACGTTGGATCAATGACGAAGCCCAAAAATTTCTTGCGAACCGTTCGCTGCAAGGCGTCACCTCAGTGTCCCCGTGGCGAAAGAAGACAAGACGTGGAATGATCTGGGCACCAACGCTTTTCGTGCTGGTTATGTTTTTGTTTTTCCCGGAATGTTTAGGAATTGTTTCACACTTGTCTGGCCGACCTTCTCTTGACCATTACCGTCTTGAAATACCGCTGACTTGGATAATTGCTGACACTAGCGAGTCCTACATCGATTCGAGGCTGGTGGGAGCAGAAATCTGGATTGTCGCCGGGAAAGGAATAGCGCGTGTAGGTCCAACTGCCTACTGGCATAAGGAAGAACCCGTTTCGGAAATGACTTTTTCCTCCGCCCCCTATAATCCAAATGACGTGTGGCTTCCAGCACACCTGAAGGTACTTTCGAAGCGAGAAGTGCCGTTCGGGAACGAGGTGCTGATTTGCTGGGACATCATTCCGTACCCAGACACGCGCCCCAAGCCAATGGATCCTGCATTTGCTGAGATTATCTGCCCCGCCGGAGAGAACGGCTTCCGCGCCCATTTCTCGGGCTGGCGGACGGATTCTCGTATGTTCTATAAAACGCTTCAAAGAATCACCAGAAAGCAGTGAGCGACCTTGGTTCCCTTTCCCCACAGGAGGATAATGGGGCCGTGCATTCATCCACACTCTCCGGACTTTTCCGTCTGCTCTTTGTTGCTGGGCTGAGCCTTTCAGTCCCTATTGCCAGAGCACAGGAAAGTGTTAGCCTGATCGAAATTCACTCAGGATGGGGCGGACTGGGAACATCCCAGAATGCAGATGTGATGATTCGCGCAAAGGACGGCGCGTTTATTCGGGACGGCAAGCGAATAGACGCGGCACAGGTGCAAGCATTGGTGGCCGCCCTCGAAGCTCCACGCATTACCAAGCCGGATATGGAGAATCTCGGCGTAACGTCGGCGTGGCTCAAAGAGCATGTAGCGGCGCAGCATCCGCGAGCGCGGACCCAGGCACTTCAGACTACGGCGAACCAGCAGGAATTGTTTACGACATCCTTCACAAACCCCGATTTAATCGCCAAGGTGCTGCCAGAACTTTTCGAGTTCTCAAGGACCGACGATTACCCATTTGCTGAGGTCGAGGTGACCTTCGAGAATGGCTCACGAATCAAAGCCTCATCACATTCGTATTACGTTTACATGCTGCCTTGGACTTTCGAGGGAAAGAACGACGAGAGCTATAACGTGGAGATTTCCCACGCGGTATCGGCGCTCCTTCCGCCCAAGACCGTAAACAAGGCCCGACTTGAAGGCGATGATTTCTTGAAGGAACTCGTAGATGCGGTGATGGGTTCGATCGAGACCAAATGGAATCTACTCGGCTCAGAAGATCGGGCTGGCGATGCGCTGCGCGAATTGCGAAATGCTTATATCGTAGACCGCGCCGACATAAACCCGTACCACAATGTGGACTATGGAGTACCGTGGATTAAGAATGGGCCATACGAGTCGAACTTGCATGTCACGTTGCGAAAGGCCAGCTTCCCACCGAATGTCTTCGAAGAACTCATTCTGTTGTATGACCACGATAAGGTGCAGGGCGTGGAGGAGTTCCTCAAGACAGGTGCAAAATACGAAGACCTAGTGCTGTCGGTATCCTGGCTGAACGACTACATTCACGAGCATCCGAGGGAGAATATTTTCCTTATGCATGTGCATGATACATCGTTCGGTGACCAGGCAATGCGCACCTTCACGCTAGATATGAAGGCCAGAGGCCGTGAGGATCTTATCCCAACCGTTGCAGCGCAGCACGCGCAGGTTGCGCTGCTCAAGATTGGATACGTCTACTGGCTGGTGTTTCCCGACAAGCACATGATGCTTTGGCGTTATGAAGGGCCATCCGGATTCTTGAAGTGGAAACAGAGTGATTTCCCTGCCGGACTGTGTGGCGCATATCCAGTTAACAATGGTGGCTGCTCCGGGCGAGAGATTGCGCCAGACGGGACGCTCTTGGCCGAACATGGCCCGAGGGATCAGGCGTGCTTGGCTGGAAATCGTACGACGAAGAGTACCGAAGAGCTTTTCCCGGTCATGGACCACGATAGAGCCGGATTCATTGACCGCACTGGCAAGAAAATCATTCCCCTCTGCTTTGACAAAGTAGGTGCGTTCTCCGAGGGATTGGCGCGGTTTGAACGCGATGGCAGTTGGGGATACATCGATGCGAGCGGAATGGTGGTCATTGAACCGAGGTTTCCTTGGGCGGAGGAGTTTTCGGAAGGGCTGGCGCGAGTACAAATTTCCGGGCAACCGCTCGGGTATGACGGACTGTGGGGTTTCATAGACAAGTCCGGTAAGGTCGTCATCCCGCCAAACTATAAATCGATGTTTGGCGGCAAGAGCAATATCGGAGGTGACGACCAAGAGGATGCGTTCCACGACGGACTAGCGAAGATTGAGGTGGACAGCAAGACGGGCTTTATTGATAAGACAGGCAAGGTTGTCATCCCAGCGGAGTTCACTTATGCCTATCCATTTTCCGAGGGGCTGGCAGCTGTAACCAAATCACCGACCGGAAATGATGGTTGGGGTTACATCGACAGGGACGGGAAATGGGCCATTGCTCCGCAGTTCGCGTGGGCCAGTTCGTTTCAGGATCATCTTGCTCCCGTCAACAGCGGCCACGACTGCGGCTACATTGACCCTACGGGAGCCTTTGTACTGAAGCCACCAGTGTCGCCGGGTGAAAAAGATTGTGGAGAAGTGTGGGGTGACTTTTCTGAGGGTCTTTCGCGGTGGAAGTTCGGCAAAAAGTACGGCTATATTGACCGCTCCGGTAAGGTTGTCATCAAACCGAAATTTGACCTGACATCTCATTTCTCCGAAGGGCTTGCGGCAGTGGAGGTTGGGGGCCAGTGGGGCTACATCGACAAAGGAGGAAAGATGGTCATCGCGCCCAAGGCTTTGGCTCACGTTGAGGATTTCCATCAAGGTCTCGCATTCGTTACCACGAAGGACGGCAGGTACGGATACATCGATAAGTCCGGCAATTACATCTGGACACCGACATTGCTCTACAACAATTGAGCGGGGATTTCCGATCTCAGAAGGAACGAATAGGGTAGAATCAAACAGCAGCTCGCTTTCCGTGATGTGACGGGCAAATCCATCTGGAAGGAGAGACTGCAATGAACAGCAACTTTTTTCCACGAACCCAGCAGCAAACGCCGCAAAGGGTTCCCGTCAGAAACTAACGTCAAGCGCGGTTTCCGTTTGGTCCACGGCGGGAAGGAACTGATCGAGAAGCTCGGCAGGAACGACCCCTGCCCCTGCGGCTCCGGACGTACCTTTCAAGAAGTGCTGCATGCGGACTGGCCGATACGACGGTACGCTGCGAAACCACTACCATCGGTAAATTACCAAGGGGCACGGTCATCAGCCGTGCCCTTTACTATTGAGATGTATTCGGGTTTTTCCGCCTAGAACCGTTTCGACACGCTAGAGACGAGGATCGACAGGCTCGCTTTCGAGGGCGAGGACGCCGAACACACATTCGTGGACACGCCGGAGCGGTTCTTGCCGAACGAATCGTTCTAGCGCCTCAATGCCAAGCGCGAATTCACGGAGTGCCAGAGAACGCTTCGTTGAAACGCCCCGACTACGAAGACGTTCCAAGTTTTCGGGCAGCAGATATTCGGGGCCGTAGATGATCCTTAGATACTCCGCACCGCGACATTTGATCGCAGGCTGCATCAAGCCCGCGTCGCCCACGCACGGCGAATTCCATAGGCTTCACGACCATGCCTTCGCCCCCGCGCCCGGTCAACTCTAACCACCAATTCGTCGCCTGTTCCACGCTCGCGTCATCCGTTACATCCACAACTCTATAAGGTGTCGCCACCAGCAGGCCATTTCCTGCTTTACAAGCTTCTGCGAGCTTGTCCATGTGCCAAACGTGATCCCGCAGAACATGAACTTGACCTTCAGTTGCAAGCAAGTGAAAGGGCGCAAGCTTCAAGTCGTTGACGGAATTCACTTGCCAGCAGTAGCGGCGATAGGAATCAACATATAGATTCGCAGCTTCTAATCGCCGCTTATAGTGTTCCAGAAGGGGTTCGGCATCGCCGTTCTTCGAAACCAATGCCGCTAGCGACGTAATGGCCTCTGGCAGAGACGCTTTCGCCGCTGCGCCAACAGCGGCATATTGCTGACGCAGCAGTTCTTGCGCTTTCGCCGACCAGGGCATCAGTTCCGCGTCGAGGCACAGCCAGTCCGTTTTGAACTCTTCCCAAAATCCGGCCGACGTGACGGCTTCTCGCACCCTTTGAAGGAATTCCTTCTCGATCTGAGAATCGTCGAAGAAGTGTCGCCCAGTCCGCGTATAGCAGATGCCGATGCCCTCGCCGATGACGCCAAAGCGTCGGCGTGCCGCATCTTCATCACGGCAAACAATGACCACAGCACGAGAACCCATGTGCTTTTCTTCGCAAACTACACTTGGGATGCCTTCGCGACGGAAATAGGCAAAAGCCTCAGCCGGATACTCTAAAAGTCCGGGCTTTGAGGTCGTCTCCGTCGGCGACATTGTTGGCGGCAAGTAGATCAGCCATTTCGGATTCGCTGCGAACCTGCTCATGACTTCCAGAGCAGCCAGCGCATTTTCTTCCCGAACTGTTACGTTGTGATGCAAGCGCGTGGTGACAATTCGTCTTCCCAATAACATCCTCGATATCAAGCAAGTCGTCGTGCGTCTGTTGCGACTGAGCGATGGCGGGGATTGAGTGCACCGTGGCGAGCAGGTTTAACTGGCTGGGCATAGGTCTCGCGCGCCAGGGATGGAGAAGCAGTTCTTTTTCTGGGTAGCGAAGCGCCGTCAGAGTTCCACCGAAAACGCAGCCGTATCGATGTTGATGGTTCGATTCAGCCAATCCGGCTGCGGCACGGGAGTGTGGCCATAAACCACCATGGCTTTGCCGCGATATTCGGCCGCCCAGTTGTAACGAACGGGCAGCCCGAATTCGTCCGTCTCGCCCGTAGTTTCTCCGTACAAAGCAAAGTCGCGTACCTTTCCCGAACCGCGACCTTGCATTTCTTGTTTCATTCCAGCATGAGCAACGACAAGCTTTCCGTCGTCCAGCACATAGTGACTGACAAGTTCGTCGATGAACTCAGAAACGTTGGTCCGAAATTCAGGCGGTTCCTGATCGAGTTGTTCAATCGAATCGGCGAGCCCATGGGTAATCTGCACGTCCTTACCGCGCAGTTTGCGCATCAGCTTGATGTCGTGATTACCCGGTACGCACAGAGCTTTTCCTTCCTCGACCATGCCCATCACTAAGCGGAGCACCTGCGGAATCTTGGGTCCACGATCAACAAGGTCACCCAGAAAGATGGCTTTCCGCCCCTCTGGGCGGCTTCACGGAATAGCCTGCGAAGTTTACCGCTCGATTGGTCTCTAGATGGAATATCCAAGCTCGTCAGTAAATCGCCAATTCGTCGAAGCAGCCATGGACGTCGCCGATGATGTCAAACGGGCCGTGCTCTTGCTTCAGGTTGTTCCACAGCGGCTCTCGTTCAATTTCCGCCGCATCCACTTCTTCGGGCGAGCGCAAAACGTGGACTCTCCGAAAACCTTCGCGTTCCAAGATGCGGAGAGACCGACGCAATTGCTGGGATTGTTGGCGGACAACATGCGGACCGAAAGTCTCGTTCAGGGCGATCTCGGTTCCGCTCGTGGCAAAGTTTTTCCGGCAGATCAAATACGATCGCAACTGGAAGACAGTGATACTGGCGAGCCAAGCATATGATCGTTTTGCGGGATTCCTGCTGTACATTCGTTGCGTCGATCACAACAAGCTTGCCGGCCGTTAGGCGTTTCGGACGCGATGAAGTGAAGACTTCAAATGCGTCATTCGTCGCGGCTTGACTGTTCTCATCGTCGGAGACTAGGCCACGGCAGAAATCGGAAGAAAGAATCTCAGTTCGCCGAAAGTGTTTTCGCGCGAAAGCTCGACTTGCCGGAACCAGAAGGACCGACAAGAGCGACAATCGCGAGTTCGGGAATAGTTAGCTTCATTGGCGACTAAAGATGCCCATCTGTGTAGGGCTTCCTACAGCTGAGTCTTCAGGTCCGATTGGCAAAAAGCGGACTGAATAGCCGAATCGCTTGGCAATATTGTATTGCTCCACGTTTGAAATTCCGCCCGCGTCCACTCAAAGCGGTGGTCTTTGTGCCGCATTTTACCTGCGGGCAGAGTCTCGAATTTTACGTTGTATTCCACGTTTGGTGTTGTCACCACACTGTTTGAGGGCGTGCGAATTCAAAGAGAACCCGCTCGAAGGCCGCAAGGCGCGGCGCGATCTTGATGCTCGATAACTTCTACAACAGTCGCCGCGTCGTAACCGCCGAGGCGCTTATCTCGGTAGGTCAAGTGATCCGTGAATCTAGTCGGATTCTCTGCTTTTTGCATTGTCGGCAAGTCGTCAAGATGCAATCTCTCGACCGCGATATCGAGCGCGCGATGTGAAACATCCACGCCCACAATTTCTGCGAAGGATCTTATCCTTTCAGCAGCTCCCGCAGAAGGCGTCCTTCGCCACAGCCAAGATCGAGGACTCGTTTCGCGCCGCTGCCGCGTAGCGCGGCAATGACAGCTCCCATCCGTTGTTCGGCAAGACTTATCGGCTTCTCAATGGCCTCTTCTTCGCGAGCATGCGTCTCCGCTACTTCGTCCGCCGTGGGTTCTTCTTCTCCGATCAAGCGACTCAATGCTTCGCGTGCCAATCGTTTCTGGTGTTTCAAATATCGATTGGTAATCAGCTCGCGTTCGGGATGCTCACGCAACCAGCCTTCGCCGTGACGTAATAGTTTTTCTACTTCTGCGTCGCCAACCCAATAGTGTTTGTCGTCATCAAGGACAGGAATAAGCACGTAAAGATGTGTTAACAAATCACTGAGCCGGCCGGCGCCTTTCAACGTGACAGTGAAATACTTGCTGTCGCCCCATTCAGGAAACTTTTCGTCGAGGGGATGGCCGCTCGCCGTGACTTCGTAGGTCAGCGGCTCGAAAAGGCGACGCAGTAAGATTTCGCCCCCGCGACATGGTAGAACGACTAATCTGCGCTTCCAGTGGCAACGGCATATCTGCGAGTTCCTGACGTTCTTTGCTCCTGCCAGTCATCGCCGTACCGAAAGTCCGGGCAATCGCTACACTTAAGAAAGATGACGCCGCATAAGGGCGGTCATTCACGTACTGTCCATGCAAGTGCTTCAGCCATGGGTCCGCGCCGAAGACAAGGCCGATTGGGTCGATGTCCAGAAGCAGCGCAGCCGTGCATCGTTCGGGCGTAGTTTCGGGGTAAAAAACGTGGGTTTTGCCAAAGGCCTGTTCGAACGAGTGAATACGGAACGGGCTCTTATGCAAAAGGTACCCAAGGTCCGTTGCTGGACGATGCGTCGTTGTAATTCGCAGAAGCATGGAATATGCAGGCTATTGTCGCAGCGCAGACTCGCCACGTCTACCGCCGTCGTCGCAATCCTGCCATTGACCCGTGCCGTGCGGCTCCAATTCTCGCCCTGCGGGTCGGCTGCTTTAGAATCGCGTTCAGCACCGACTCCTGCGCGGCGATTCTCTGCGCCATGGGTGATTGCGTGTAAAGGTCGAGGGTCGTTGCGGAACTGCTGTGGCGGAGAATGTCCTGCGTCGTGCGAACGTCCGACTTCTGCCCGGTGATGAGCAGACTACTGAGCGAATGCCGCAAGTTGTGAAATCCGAACCGCTGCCCCGGCTTGAGGACTACCCCGGCCTTAATCGCTGCCGGACGCAGATGATCGGCCACTAGCATATTTCCCACGCGAGGAGTCCTCCCGTGCGTTTTCGAGGACGCAAACACCCAGTCAGTGGGGTTACCATAGGCCGTCGTCATTCTGCCACTCTCTGAGGAACTGAGCAAGCTCTCGCAGCCATAGGGACCGCTGACCGGGATTGTTTGGTCTTAAGTTCTTCGGAAACCTTCCGCCGATCCACTGCGCCGCACATGAATACAATCGTTGGCGTAATCGACGTCCTGCCACTGGAGTCCCGGCAACTTCTGAGAACCGCAAGCCCGTAGCCGCGACCAAAAGCGTCATCGTGCTTTCCGGTTGCTGCATCAGTTTCAGGATCGTGAAGGTCTGCTTGGGCGTCAGGATTACGGCCTCGTAGTTCGACGAGGATTCGATGTCGATCTTGCTTTCCAGATTGGCCGTGAACCCGTCCGGGATTCGTTCATGCTTCTCGGCGTGGAGAAACACGACCATCATCACGTACTTGGTCTTGCCCCGCGTAGGGGCGGCGAGATCGAGGGAGCGCAGCCACTTCTCGACGGCCAAGCTCTTGATGTCCACGGCGAACTGATCGCCCCAGGCCGGGACGAGGTAATCGTTCACGATGTGGCGGTAGCAATATTGTGTAGTGGGGGCGAGCTTCTGGAAGGCATCGCTGTTCAAGTAAAACTCCGCAATGTGCCGGAAGCGGAGCTTGTCATCGGTTTGCGGTTGATTAATCTTCTCGACGAGCCGCTGGCGGTCAATCTCATGCCAACACTTCGATTCAGTCGGGAAGTCCGCGAGCGTGCCAATAATCTTTGACCGCTCCTGCTTCTTCCCGCTTACCGCGATCAATCCCGTAATACCGAAACTGCCACGCACGGCCCTGCTTGCGTTCGACCACACGTAGCCATCCTCTTTGATACCGCCCCATGAAATCTCCTAATTCTTTGCACGAAGGGAGACCACATGGGGTCGAACCATACGCGCTGTCTGTTCGGAAATAAACCCAGATTATTTCGTCGCTGCAATCGCAGCGGCGAGTTCACTCAAGCGAAACCGCCAAACACGCCGGGCACCGTCGCCGATGGGATGGCCGGGGAGCTTTCTTGCCCGAGCTAAATCGAGTACGCGACGCCGCGTGAGTGATAGGAACTTTGCGGCTTCGTCGGCGTCAACAAACGCTTCTGGTTTTTCTGGGTTCATGTTCGTGCCTCGAAGGTTTAATACTCCGGAGCACGCAGGACAGGCATTATTGGTGACGGGCCTGCGAGCCGCGCACGAGTTGAGGGCTGATCGGGCGTTGTTAGAAAAGTGCCCTCGTATTTTGTGGTTGTCGCGGGCCGTCAGTGGCGGGTTGATTCGGACGAACTGGCACTCTTTATCCGGCGCAGGACGACGTAACCCACCCTTTTCAATCTGCCACACGACCGGAAATTCCTCGGGCCCGAATCGTACGGGTTCGGTCCGGAGAAGCCAATCCAGATTTTCGCGGTGAGGCGATTGCGGCTGCGAGTTCACTCAGCCGGAACGGCCAAACACGCCGGGAACCGTCGCCGATTGGTTGGCCGGGGAGCTTAAACGCTCTCCGGTCCTTATTTCTCGTTCCAAAGTAGCGGATTCCGCTGGTTTGTTAACTAAGTAGCTATCCCAAAACCAAATTACCATGGTCTTCCGCAGTGCCGCCCCTGAAACTTTTAGCATGATAGACCCTACATTAGTTGCACAATTTGAAGCCTGTTGGATTGTCGGTAGGGGCTGGCGGCTGGAAGCTGGCAGATTGCTGTATCTCATTAAACCTGGGTGCGCCTACGGTGAATGGACAGAGTTTTGTAAAAAATATGATCTGCCCGTAAGGACTGCTGACTCCTGGATTCAGAAGTATAAAGAAGAAGCTGGCATTCCTTCAGAATCAGAATGGGATGACGCGAACCCTCCCTTAGTCCCCGATCCCGAAGCCGACGAACGCAAGCGAGAAATTGAAGACGAGAAAGAAAAGCGCAAGGGTCGGAGGCCCGAGCGTCATCGCAGCCAATTGACCGTTCAACTAAAACAACTCAATCCCACGCTGCTGGAGCTTTATGACGAGGTCAAGAAAAGATCGCCTGGGACCGTGATGGAACTTTGGTATGAGACATTCTTCCGCATCATTGAGGAAGGGAAAGAGCCAGAAGTCCTCACCGTGGCAGATTTCGAAAATAAACCAGCGAATAAATCTGATCTCATAATCGTTAAGGATTTTGAACAATGACGGTCGCAACGAATCCACTCTTATTCATTGGCAAGGACACGGAACGCGCCGACGCGGATAAGCTTGACGGTGAATTTGCCAACCCCGCCCATGTCCGACATTTCATAGACCACGATAAAGAAGTGTGGGGAGAAGAAGGACTCGTAGCCCGCCTGGTCACCGACTGCTTGGATGAAAAGTTGGTGGAAGAAACAGCCAAATTCTTCCGCACGGTTCACGGTGATGCCTCGAATCGGGGCAGCATCGTGGGTCCGGACGCCATGATGTATGGCGAACGTGCGGACAAAACACTGCGCTTCACCAAACGCGTGCCCGATAGCATTATAAAGAAAATGCAAGACCGCAACGAATACACAAATTTTCTCGGTTGGTTTGATAAATCTCAATTAGGTGACCGCTTTCCCTATTGCCGTGAAACCGCTTGGTCACTTGAAGACCCCGAAGTTTTAGAAGCTGCCCGCCCCTTTGTTAAAGCTGTAGACGATGTCTACCGCAAATACCTACCCGACCATTGGCAGAGACAGCGGGAATTCATGGATCGCGTATTGCCCGATTTCAAATTCAACGATTCAGTGTTCAGCACGGTCACTGTGAATCGTAATATTCGGACCACTTATCATCGAGACAAAGGTGATTTCCGTGGCGGTATGGGGAATCTTGTGGTTTTGGAGGGCGGTGACGATAGGGCCGGGGCGATAGTGATGCCCAGATACCGTGTAGCGTTTGCTCCGCGTCCTACTGACGTATTGTTGATGAATGTTCACGAGCTACATGGGAACCTTAGCCGCATGGGGAAAGAGCGGCTCACAGCGGTGTTATATGCCCGGGAGCACTTGGACGAGTGTGAAGTGTACAAAGCAACGGCTGAGGATTTACCGGAAAACCTACGGTGAGGTGGTCACATGAGTTGGGGATTAACGAAGACCATTGCCTTTCGTATTAGAGAGGATGCTCTTGGCCCGACTGAGCTGGTTCCGACAGAAGTAACCGAGGAGTGACCTGACCGGGGTTTTTTGTACCAGGTGAAATGAGAGAGAATTCACCTGGAGGAAGGCCGGTCATGCCCATGAAGAGATACAAGCCGGAGCAGATCGTGAATTTGCTACGGCAGATCGAAGTTGAAATCGCGAATGGAAAGACAACCCCGCAAGCCTGCAAGGAAGCTGAGATCACTCAGCAGACGTACTACCGCTGGAGAAAAGAATTCGGCGGCCTAAAGCTGGATCAAGCCAAGCGTCTCAAGGAGTTGGAACGGGAGAATGCGAAGCTGAAGCGGTTGGTGGCGGAGCTGTCTTTGGAGAAGCAAATACTGAAGGACGTGGCCGGGGGAAACTTCTAAGCCCTGAGCGGCGGCGTGGCGCGGTCAGGCATGCCTTGGAGAACTATCCGGTGACGGAGCGGCATGCCTGCCGGCTGCTGGGGCAGTGGAGAGGGACACAACGCTACGAAGGGATCGCTCGGGCGGATGAGGATGCGTTGACGCAGGCGATCATTGCGCTGGCCAGTGAGTATGGACGCTACGGCTATCGCAGAATCACGGTGAAGTTGCAGGAGGCAGGTTGGCAAGCAGGCACGGATCGGGTGCAGCGGATCTGGCGGCGGGAAGGATTGAAAGTGCCGCAAAAACAAAGGCCCCGGGGAAGGTTATGGCTGAACGATGGATCGTGCGTGCGGCTGCGGCCCGGGCGTGCCAATCAGGTGTGGAGCTACGACTTCGTGAGCGCCATGACCCACGATGGAAGGACGCTGCGGCTGTTGGTGCTGATCGATGAATACACGCGGGAATGCCTGGCGATCCGCGGGGCCAGAAGACTGGGAAGCAACGAAGTGATCGAGACGCTGGCTGAGGTGATGCTGTGGCGCGGAATTCCCGAACACATTCGGTCGGACAACGGACCGGAGTTCGTAGCCAAGGAGTTGCGGAAGTGGCTGAGCCACGTGGGGACGGGCCCGTTGTACATCGAACCGGGCAGTCCGTGGGAGAACGGCTACTGCGAAAGTTTTAACGGGAAGCTGCGGGACGAGTGCCTGAACGGAGAGATTTTTTATTCGTTGAGGGAAGCGCAGGTCGTGATCGAGAAGTGGCGAGTGGAGTACAACACGAGGCGGCCACACTCGGCGCTGGGCTATAGGCCGCCGGCACCGGTGGCGTTCGCGCCGCGAATGGCGGCTCTCCGGTCGCCTTCGGCTCCCTACGATCCGCCATTCGCAAACCCTGTTCCGTCGGAGGTTGTGCTATAAACTCTCTCACACACGTTGGTGCAAAAACTCCATCAGGTCAACCCCGTAGAACAACTCCATGAGAATCGCAATCTACGCACGCGTCAGCACGAAGGACCAAAGCTGCGAGTTGCAAGTACGCGATCTGCGGGCCTACTGCACGGCGCGAGGGTTTGATCTCGTCCGCGAATATGTTGACGTGGGCCAGTCGGGCGCGAAGGACTCCCGCCCGGAACTTAACAAATTAATGGATGACGCCCGCAAGCGAAAGTTTGACGCAGTCGTGGTGTGGCGCTTTGATCGGTTCGCCCGCAGCACCAAGCATTTGCTCCTGGCGCTAGAGGAATTTCGGTCCATTGGGATTGCGTTCACCAGCTATCAGGAAAATATAGACACCAGCAGTCCGCTCGGTCAGGCCCTTTTTACAATTGTGTCGGCGGTTGCCCAGCTAGAGCGCGACCTGATAAGAGAACGAGTAACGGCGGGGATACGCAACGCCCGCTTCAACGGCAAGACCCTAGGGCGTCCGAAGCGCACAATAGACCGCCAAGAGATTCTCAGACTAAAAGCGGCGGGCCACAGCCTGCGCTATATCGCCGCAGCCCTCGGTGTCGGATACGGGACCGTCCGCATTCGGCTGAACAGCTTATGTAACAACATCGACTGTGAACCTCGTTCTTAGTACACTTCTGGTCATCTTTGCACTGCACATTACTTGGACGAGGTTAATACATGAACGAAAAAGATTTGCTGCGTTGCCTCGTGCACATCGTTGGTCGAACTGCGATTCCGCCAAAGGACGTGCGAGCCGCCGTTGGAAAGGGTAAAAATCGGGTAAAGGCGTTTAATCTGTTCGATGGCAGCCACACTAACCAGGAGGTGGCTCGAGCAACACATATTGACCAAGGGAATCTCAGCCGCGCAGCAAACGATTGGGTGACAAACGGGATAGCATTCTGGGTCGGCGACGGAAATGATGCCCGCTTGTTACACATTTATCCGATTCCAGAGAAGCCGCCGCGAGAGGAAGAGTGATCTGGAACGGAACCCCGCGAAAGACCGCCTTTATTCTTGGCGCTGGTGCGACTCGTGGTGCATTCCCCCATGTGCGAGTAAACGGGAAGAAAATTTGTGCTCCCTTGAACCGGGACTTTTTTAAGGTCGCAGAGTCGTTTGTGCATGCTCACGGAGATGGTGGAGGCTTTGGCAACCGCTATGAGAGGGTTCGGAAGGTCTTTCGCGATGAATTCCCTACGAGAGGCCGATGGCCTATTCCGATGGAAGAAGCGTTCAGCCTCCTGTACGTTTCGAAAGACTTCCCCGAGATATACGTACCCCTGCGAGGACGCCATAGAAACCCGGGAAGCCGCCGCGAGATTGAGGATTTTTTGCGCCTTACCTTCGGCATTCTCAGTGCAATTGAGGCTGAGGTCAGCCCGACAAATCTTTACGCACGGTTGGCGTCTCATCTTGGCGTAGGAGACGCGATCCTTACACTGAACTACGACACTCTGCTCGACTCCGCTCTGGTGGACGCGGGTTGGGACCCGGTGAAGGGCTATGGGCTGATCGGCGGGAGAGGTAAGATCCGCTGGACACGCACAAGGCCCGCACCATCTGTGGCGTTGGCAAAGGTTAAATTATTAAAACTGCACGGGTCGCTCAATTGGTACGTGCGAGGTTCATTCAATAATATAGGCGAGATTTTTGAAAAGAAACCGAGCAAGATAATCATATCTGAAAGTCCAAGGGTGAATGAATTTGCGCACTTTGTACGGCAAATCGCTCCGCCGATTTACGGAAAATTCTTCGGACACAAACATTGGCGTACGCTGTGGGCGGCCGCTCACGACGCGTTACTGGACGCAGAGGTGTTGGTCGTCATAGGCTGCTCTCTCGTGGATACGGACTTTCATTTGGGCGGGATGCTGAGCCACGCGATCAAGATGAGAAAAAGTGCGCACAGGCCGTTCGCTCAGGTAGTGACCGTAGACCGGACACGCGTGCGTCGCAAGTGGTTGCGTCTTCTGAAAGGTTGCGTAGCGGCACACCGCCCATATTCGAGCTTCCAGAAATTTGCGTTTACTCATCTCAAATAATGGAGACTGACACTGTCGTCATGCCAACCAACGAACTGAAGGAACCTCTGGAACGCATCGCCAAGATTCTCGCGGGTCTCCTGCTGAAGGACATCGAAGAAGGAGATCAAAAACTGAAGATTAAGCGGCTGAAACAGTGTGGCTTCGAAAATACTGAAATCGCCAAAATGCTCGGAACAACCCCCAACACAGTGGGAGTCGCCGTACATTCAATTAAGAAGTCGAAAAAGAGGAAAAAGCGTTTGGGGAAGTCCTAGCAACAACCGAGGGCTAAAATCCCTACACCCGACACCGTAAATCGTGCCTTGTATTCGAAGTAGTTACGGACTGGCCCTTTGGTGAGCGAGAATCGTTAGATTTTCGCCCACGCACTTGGCGGTGTTAGAAGGGGTCGTTCATGTCGGATCACGCATGATGACTGCTATATTGAGTAAAAGTGCTCTGTTTGGCTGGCGGCTGCCTCTTTGCGCCGCGTTGGCCGCTGTTCTTGTGTTTGTGCCACTGATCATAAACATCAACGGGACCGACGTTTTGTATTTATTTGTCGTAGTGCCAAGTTTGTTCGTTATCGGCCTTTGTGTCCTTATCTATGCAACCGTTCGAAAAATGCCGCAAATCGCCGTAATGGTCGTCACATTTTGGGCTGTCTCAGCATTCCTATTTGTTTACAGCGTCCCAATCCACATCTCCACCAAATGGCTGCTATGGTCACGCGAATACAAGAACGAGGTGCTAGCCGAGCCGACATCAAAAGGCGGGGACTTGAAGCACATCGAATGGGATGGCTGGGGATGGGCGGCACAGGACACTTCGGTTTTTCTTGTTTTCGATCCCACGGATTCGCTTTCAGAACCCGCCAAAAACAATCAATATGGCAGGGTCAGTGGAATACCGTGTGAGGTCTCGCGTGTGCGTCGGATGGACTCGCATTGGTACATCGTTTTCTTCGACGGCTACGTCGATCAATCTTCCTGGAGCCGCTGTAAGTAAACCCGCCCTCGCAATTCCCAATTCAAATTCGGCTACCCTGCGGCCCCGCCACTGTTATCGGGGCTATAATCGCGGAACCGTGCGGACCACCCTAACTTTCCGGCACAGCGTGAAGACGAGTCGGCGCTTCGTCTTCGAAAACATAATGGATCTCGATCACGTTTGCAGTTTGCATCATCGATGGTTTCGCAATCTGCGAATCGTGGTTCAGAAGCCGGACTACGTTGAATACCGCCTGACCAGCCTTTTCTACGGCTTAAAACAGGAAACCACCGCCCGTGGCGGTCCCGTTGATGAGAATCGCTATTGGTACGAATTCATTACGCCGTTGGCAAAAATGCGGGTAGACGGCGTAATGGATGGCAAAGATGGCGATCTCACTCAAACCGAGAACATTTCTTTCAATTTCCATTGGTCTCTGGCTCCGTTTTTCTGGCTGTTGCAGCCGCTGTTCAAAAAGCAGAAAGAGGATATCCTGCGCGACGATACCGCTCTGCTCGAGCGCGTGTATGAGCTTGATGCGAGTGGCTTCCAACGATTGGAGCCAGATCTTCCGAAAGTCGTGGTATATGGCGGTGACGGCTTCTTCGGCCACTTCGTGGTGGAGGATCTCCTACGATATTCCGAAGCAGAAGTCATTGTTGCCTCACGGCATCCGAAGGATAGGACGTTTCACCCCTTCGACTCGCGGGTTCATAAGGCCGAATCAGATGTAAATGATTACGACTCGGTGCTCTCAACGATTGAAGGGGCTAAGGTCGTGGTGTCCTGTATAGGTCCTTACCAGAATCAGTCCTTGAACTTGCTTCGGGCTTGTATTGAAAGGCGTATCGCTTACGTGGACATCGCCGACGATAGAGACTTCGTTTTCCGATGCCATCAGTTAGCTCCGCTGATCGAGGCGGCAGGCATCGCGGCATTTGTGGGATGTTCAGTTGTGCCTGGTATGTCCTCCCTGCTGACAAGATATTGCCAGGAGGAAATCACCTCGATTGAAGCGACCAGAATCTTCATCAGTCCTGGCACTCGGCACCCCAGGGGCGGTGGTTCTTTTCGCTGCTTGCTCTCAACGGTTGGCAATGAATTTCCGATACCCAATGGCAGCGGGCAACAAAAAGTGCAGGGTTGGTCAGGCCGTGAGCGAGTGTGTTTTCCCCCTCCGATGGGGAATCGGTGGGTGTATTTCGTAGTTGATATTGCCGACTACTATCTCCAGCCGAAGCTTTTTGGAGTGAAGACCGTGGAATTTAAGATCGGTTCAGAGCTAGACTTTCTGAACCGCACTCTGTCGGCTTTGCGCGGAATCAAGAGATGCCTGAATCTAAAGAATGTAGATTGGCTACTGCCGATGTCCAGAGGCTTGGTTTACGCAGCGTCCTTGTTCGGCAGCTCTCAGGGCGGCGTGATGGTGGAAGTTTCCGGGCAGAGTCAAACTCAGAAACTGTCAATGAGCGTATTCGCGGCCGATCACGGAGAAGTGATTCCGGCTTTTCTGCCTGCACTCGCGACCCAGATGCTCCTTCGAGGTGAAATAGAGTGTCGCGGAATCGTCCCTTTGCCAGATTGGCTCCCGCGTCAGAGATTTTTGGAGGAACTATCTAAGCGCAAGCTGGGAATGGCGACGAAGATCGACGGGAGTTGGATAACGGTGAGCAACTAGCGGCACACGAAACCTGCCCACGGGAACGGATCGAAGCAGCCCTATTCCTCCCGAGCAACAGGACCTTCCTCCAACGCTACGTCGGCGATGACATTCGCATATTGATGCTCCTGACCTGACCGGGGTTTTTTGTACCAGGTGAAATGAGAGAGAATTCACCTGGAGGAAGGCCGGTCATGCCCATGAAGAGATACAAGCCGGAGCAGATCGTGAATTTGCTACGGCAGATCGAAGTTGAAATCGCGAATGGAAAGACAACCCCGCAAGCCTGCAAGGAAGCTGAGATCACTCAGCAGACGTACTACCGCTGGAGAAAAGAATTCGGCGGCCTAAAGCTGGATCAAGCCAAGCGTCTCAAGGAGTTGGAACGGGAGAATGCGAAGCTGAAGCGGTTGGTGGCGGAGCTGTCTTTGGAGAAGCAAATACTGAAGGACGTGGCCGGGGGAAACTTCTAAGCCCTGAGCGGCGGCGTGGCGCGGTCAGGCATGCCTTGGAGAACTATCCGGTGACGGAGCGGCATGCCTGCCGGCTGCTGGGGCAGTGGAGAGGGACACAACGCTACGAAGGGATCGCTCGGGCGGATGAGGATGCGTTGACGCAGGCGATCATTGCGCTGGCCAGTGAGTATGGACGCTACGGCTATCGCAGAATCACGGTGAAGTTGCAGGAGGCAGGTTGGCAAGCAGGCACGGATCGGGTGCAGCGGATCTGGCGGCGGGAAGGATTGAAAGTGCCGCAAAAACAAAGGCCCCGGGGAAGGTTATGGCTGAACGATGGATCGTGCGTGCGGCTGCGGCCCGGGCGTGCCAATCAGGTGTGGAGCTACGACTTCGTGAGCGCCATGACCCACGATGGAAGGACGCTGCGGCTGTTGGTGCTGATCGATGAATACACGCGGGAATGCCTGGCGATCCGCGGGGCCAGAAGACTGGGAAGCAACGAAGTGATCGAGACGCTGGCTGAGGTGATGCTGTGGCGCGGAATTCCCGAACACATTCGGTCGGACAACGGACCGGAGTTCGTAGCCAAGGAGTTGCGGAAGTGGCTGAGCCACGTGGGGACGGGCCCGTTGTACATCGAACCGGGCAGTCCGTGGGAGAACGGCTACTGCGAAAGTTTTAACGGGAAGCTGCGGGACGAGTGCCTGAACGGAGAGATTTTTTATTCGTTGAGGGAAGCGCAGGTCGTGATCGAGAAGTGGCGAGTGGAGTACAACACGAGGCGGCCACACTCGGCGCTGGGCTATAGGCCGCCGGCACCGGTGGCGTTCGCGCCGCGAATGGCGGCTCTCCGGTCGCCTTCGGCTCCCTACGATCCGCCATTCGCAAACCCTGTTCCGTCGGAGGTTGTGCTATAAACTCTCTCACACACGTTGGTGCAAAAACTCCATCAGGTCACTTTTGAGGATCATCCCAGTAGCGGTTGTGGGCTTGATCCCCCTCCCGTGGCCGCTGAATCATGATTGGCACTGCGGTTGAACCCACTGGCACAACTTGAAGGTCCCGTTCTGCGTCCAGGCGCGCTATAACGAGTGCATTGAACAGAAGTTTTCTTATTTCTCGAAAGTCATCTCTTGAGTCCCAGTTCTGCAAATCCGGCTGAGACCAGAAACCTGTGTTCCATATTGAGCGGGCAACAACCCTATAATGATCCATCAGATCAGTTACATCGCGCATCATCTCCACCTTGATCTAAGACCTTCGTGTTGGGTACATTCCGAGAAGCGGCACTCATTGGGAGTTACTATTTTCTTGAGGGACTTCCAGAGAACGCATCCCATTGTCCAGCCGAGGTCTCCAGATAATCAGCAGTGCGACCGCTACAGCGAAAAAAGACCACTCAACAGTTCGGGCGTCGCCCATCATTCGCAGTGAGAAACCGAACATTCCGATAGACATAGCCAAGATCATGCTCGCCATCGTGAATTTTCGCCACTGGCGGAGTGCATTTTTGTCCTGAGGCGTACGCCGTAGTTCTCGATTAGCCGGAGAAAGAAATTGCTTTCGGAGAAATAGACCGACAAAAACATCTCCAAGTGCTAAAGCCGCGAGGCCCCACACTGATAAAGGTGGCATGGTTTCGGCGATTGCGCTCATCCTTGCGTCCGCCAACGCGAGGAGGGCGATGGTCGCAAGCAAGGCGCTGTGTGCGGCGCGTGCGGTTAGGAGTGCAGATTCGTTTGCGGGCTTAGCAGGAAGCCGCGAAGCACTCCTGAGACGTAAGTAGGCGGAAAGAATCAGACCCACAATGGCGAATCGCAACGTTGCTTCAAGGACGACAGGACCCATCGACACGGGATTCGATTGGGATATTTTCAGTGCGAGGTCCAACAAAGACGCAATCAAACCCAGCGACTCAACAACAAGAAAAACCAATGCGGTCCACTTTAGAAACACCCTAAGCATTGGTCGCTCACCTCGCCACCCGATACGCGGATTGCCTGCGATAATCGCACATCAAACTGTGCTTTTCTAGCAATTTGCCAATGGCGTCCACTTGACCGCCGACTCCCGAAAACGATAAGGCCCTCAGCCGTTTTTTACGACCGAGGGCCTACGTGATTCTTCCCACCTCAAGACTTCGCCGCGAGTGCGGCCTGAAAGTGTTTTGCATCCACACCCGCTGCCGCTCGTTCAGCCCACGTCATCCTCGGGCCGTTCGCCCCATACACCTTGATGAACTGCGCTTTGGTCGGGCGTCCGGCGAGTGCGAAGAGGCGGGTTCCCTCAGCGATAATCTCCACGCCTTCGTTTGTACGATGTCCCTCTTTAGCCATGCGGACCAGCAGCGAAATCAACCGGTGCCTTACTGTCGTGAACGAAAGTTCCTCGATAATCCCGACCAATCCCCGGAGCCGCCGACCTACAATGCGCAGGACTTTTAAGGCTACCTCAGGATGTTTCAAACAGAGAGATTGGAAGTCCTCTTTGCTGATGAATAATAGCTTCGCCTCGCTAACCGACGCCGCCGATGCCGGATACTTCCCTCCATCAAATACTGGTAATTCTGCAACAGAACTTCCGGGCCCTTCGATCGCCAGGACTTGTTCGCGACCACTGGGCGAGCTCTTGTAGATTCTCACCTTCCCGGTTTCGACGATCCACAATCCCGGGCAGGCTTCCCCCTCGGAAAAAACAAGTTGGCCTGCTTCGAAATGGCGAACCACAGCCCGTTCGGCAATATAATTCAGTTCCTGTTCTGAAAGCTCGGTGAACAAAGCTGTTTTTCGGAGAGTCGGAAGTCGATTTGTAGGAGTATCTGTCATTCGCCGCCATTATACTCATACATGCTAGGCTTTGTTCTTAGGATCCCACTGACGATTTTAATGTCACAATTAATTTTCATGAGCGTAAGTCCATGAGAGCAACCCGATCGAATCCACGAAACGAGCTGCGATGCAACCGTGACAAGTCCGTTCACCCTTGACACAGGAACAATGCAGGTATATCGCTTGACTGAGGGCAGAACCGAAATCGGGAATCCCGTCGATCTCAATCGATCTAGATTGCCGCGGCATTTAGGGTTCCTTATGACTCAAATTCCATTTCAAAATGTCGCAGCTTTTATTTTGGCAGGAGGCGCCAGCAAACGAATGGGGCAAGACAAAGCCTTGCTCGAATTGGGCGGTGCGCCGATGGTGACGCGCGCGGCACGATTGGCTCAGCCCTACGTAGTTTCCGTAGTGATTGTAGCGCCACAAGAGCGATACGCGCAGTTGGGCTTAGAGATCCTCCCGGATCGCTGGCCTGGTGCAGGTCCGCTTGGCGGGATCGCCACTGCTTTAGGCTCAACAAGTGCGGAGTGGAACCTCATTCTTGGATGTGACCTGCCAGACCTGACGCCGGAATGGGTCGCGTGGCTCATTTCCCATGCACTCGAATCGCCAGCCCACGCCGTGGTGCCTGAATCCAGCCGAGGGCTTGAACCTCTGGCGGCAATGTATCGCCAGAGTTGCGGAGCCACCCTCACAGCCGCCGTCGAACGCGGCGTGCGGCGCGTCACCGAGGGACTATCTGAACTCATGTTTGAACGGGTTTCTGCGTCGGAGTGGCAGGAACTGGATCCTATGGGCACACTTTTCGAAAATGTGAACACACCGAAAGATTATGCCGAGGCTAGGCGGCGAATAGGAGGCTTCGCTTCGGCATGAGCGTTAACTTCCGGGCTTGCGACATGATATGGGGTTGTCCCCTTGAGTGAGACACGGAGTTAAGAGACGCTTCTCCCCCAAGGACAACGAAGAAGAGAAAGTCATGAAAGCCCTGCATATCCGAGCATCTGAAGCGGAAAAAGAGAAAACTGCGGGCCAGTGGGGATCGCTCGTATGGATGGCGAACCAACTCCTGTCGGGAAGCTCGGTGGCCGTCGCTCGGCTGATCCTTACTGCTGGACAATCCACTTACGGACAATCCGGCAAAAAACATCGTCATCCGAATGCGGACGAAGTAATTTACCTTTTCAGGGGGAAAGTAAATGTTCTCGTCGGCGAAGAAAGAACCTCACTCCAGCCGGGGGATGCTTTCACCGTTCCTGCCAACGTGGCTCACCGGATTGAAAACGTCGGAAGCGAGGACGCCGAAATGACGCTTTCCTATTCTTCTGGCGATAGGGAATACGTGGCCGAGTAGCTGGCGATGAGTTTGCGGGCTTATCTTTTTGGTCTTGCTTAGGGACGCGCTTGACCTCCAGAGGCCAGCATTCGATATTGAGAAAATCCATGCTTGCTTGAGTTTCGCTTCAGGAACACCTCCATGATTGGGCGTGTTTATCCATCACGTATGTGCATTGTGAGAGCTGAACCGAGATCTCCAATATCACCCCCGAACCTTCAAGCGTGATCCGTCACACGGAAATGGCCACTCTAATGGCTTTCCTTTAAGACAATGGGCCTGTGACTTTTGTCATATGCGGCGGATTCCCCAAAAAGTATGCTGCATGTGGAGTCAACGATTATGCAAACTCTTAACACGAAGAGCGATGAACTGGAAGGATCTTTCGCTACCCCTCGAATGGTAGGAGAAGGGCAGCGTCCCGATAAGCTGCAGGGACATTGGATTCTGGCGCGTGCTGGTAAACGCGTGCTGCGGCCGGGCGGGCTTGAACTCACCCGGCGAATGCTCGACGCGCTGGCAATCCGCCCAGAGGATCGCGTCGTTGAGTTCGCTCCCGGACTCGGCGTCACGGCCCGGATTGTCCTGCAGCGTCATCCTTTAGCATATTGGGGAGTAGAGCGCGAGCGTGCCGCAGCCGAATATCTTCGACATCAGTTATCGCGTTACGGCGCCGAGATCGTGGTGGGCCAGGCAGAAAAATCCGGGTTGTCTGATGCCTGTGCGAGCGTGGTCTATGGCGAAGCAATGCTGAGTATGCAGAGTCAGGAACAGAAAAATCGGATTTTTGCCGAAGCCCGGCGGCTTCTTGCCGCCGGAGGACGGTACGGTATCCACGAGCTTTGTTTCTTGCCTGACGACATTTCGGATTGTGTTCGTCACGAGATTCACACGGCTATGTCGAAAGAAATCCACGTGGGAGTCCAACCGTTGTCCCGGAGCGAATGGGTAAAATTATTTGAACAGAACCAACTGAAAGTGACTTGGACCTGTGAGGCGCCGATGCATCTGCTGGAACCGCGGCGCATGCTACAGGACGAGGGACTTCGTGGCGGTTTGCGAATCGCGTTCAACATATCTACAAACTCGATACTACGTCAGCGGATTCTTGGCATGCGGCGGCTCTTCCGCAAATATGGAGAGCATCTGGGCGCCATTTCAATGGTTGGGCAACGAGAGCCAAGAAATACTTGAATCAACTGATCGGTGATTTCGAAGAACCATCACACCGGCTAAGTGAGCTGCAGATTTGGCTGTCGTTGGCTACGACTTCTTCATCGCGCGTTTCAGTAAGGAGGTACATTAACGTATGCCCGTTCAGATTGGAGCACCAACTCACGATTTTTCTGACCCGACTGGTCTTCTTTCCGACTGCCACCGGCGCATAGAGATGTTCCTCGGTTCACTCGACGCCGTCGCGAGAGGCATAGACCGTCCTTTGCCTGACGAAGCTATTCAGGCGCTCGATTCCGCCTTACGCTACTTCCGGGAAGCCGCGCCGAAGCATACTTCCGATGAGGAAGAGTCGTTGTTTCCTCGGATGCGTCAAGTCCACCATCCCGACATCGAATCCGCGCTTATAAAACTGGATTCACTTGAGGAGGAGCATCGCCGGGCGGCTCCATTACATGCGGAGATCGAACGGTTGGGGCAGCAATGCCTCTCAAGAGGCAGCCTATCACCCGGGGAGGCGGAGGCGTTCCGCAAAGCGGTCACAACTCTTATATCGATGTACAAGGAGCATATCAGCGTAGAGGATGGTTTAGTCTTTCCGTTGGCGGCTCGGCTTTTATCCCGGACGGATAAGGCGGTTATTGCGAACGAAATGGCAACTCGAAGAAAGGTAAGGCTCGTGACAGAGATTTCTCCCATTTAGGGGCAGGGATTAAACGAATTCTAAATTTATCTGATTGCTCTCTTTTCGTGAGATAGGGATTCGCACTGATCGTGAATTCGGCAGTGGCAGTTCGCGCATTCTATTGCGTGCCCGGCCACACGCAGCGGTTCTGAAAATCTCGGCATGAGAGCAAAACGAACAACGTATCGTGTCACGATCGAATTACAGAATTAGCCAATTGCTGGTGGAGGGAAACATATGCCTATTGCACAAACAAGAGCCTCCCGACGCTCCGGCGTCGGACACGAATCTATTGACGGTACTCTCAGCGGACCTCTGCTCCAATTTGACCTAGCTGGCGAACTCGACCGACTGCACCGGGATGAATCATGGCAGAACCCCACGGGACGCTGTTCGAAGACGCTCGTAAAGTACGCGGATCTCCGCATTGTATTGATCGCCATGAAGGCGAATACGCGCATGCATGAGCATACGGCGGCAGGCAGAATTTCGGTGCACTCGCTTGACGGCTACATCCGGCTCCATCTACCCGAGCGGGTGGTGGATCTCCCTGCCGGGCAACTTTTGGCCCTAGATCAGTGCGTGCCCCATGATGTGGAGGCGGCTGAGGACAGCGCCTTTCTGTTGACGCTCTCGTGGCCGCAGGAAACAAAGATTGTGGAGGCAAAGACGCGCCGGAAGAAGGCGATTCGCCATAAACGGAAATAGCGGGAACTCGCACTTACGAGTCGTGGCCGTCTTATCTGGCGTTCTTGTGCCCACCGCGAGCGACTTTCTTGGACGGTGCGATAGAGAGACGCGCTTTTGGTCAAGGTAAGCCATCGAGGTCACGATGAAGCTGCTCTCCGCGCGCTGAAAAGAGGAGCAATGAGGGACATTCTCGACTTCGTCGCAATTGAGATTCCATGCAGTGCCTGCAGGGGGCGGTACGAGGTTACTCTTAAACAGGTTCTACTCTCACAGGAAATGCTCCACGAGGGATGCCCGGTCCGGGTAGAAACTGAATGTCCGCCACTCGCTTACTCTGGCCTGGTGGACCAGGAACTAGTTCGGGAGCTTCAAGGTGTTTGGATGCGCCTCGAAGAAAAAGCACGTGGGGCCGGCGGAGAACTGAAGTTGCGACGCGAATAATCCCGCATGTGCCGGTAGAAGCAAGCCGGTCAGATGAAAAAGTGGCGGTGGAGGTGGCCAAAAATGAGTTCGCAGCAGACACCGAGTAAGCGTGAGATCCCTATCGCGGAAGTCGTCCGCGTGATCGATCTCGTGAATTATCAAGAGGGAGCCGTTGTTAGCCGCACGCTAGTCAACCGCACAACGGCAACAATTACGCTATTTGCTTTCGATGAGGGTCAAGGCCTGAGTGAGCACACGGCTCCGTTCGACGCGCTGGCACATCTGCTGGAAGGCGAAGCGGAAATTACGGTTTCCGGCAAGCCGCTGCGAACGACGGCAGGCGAAGCGGTTCTCATGCCCGCAAATCAACCTCACTCTCTGAAGGCCCTCAGTAGATTCAAAATGTTGCTGACCATGATCCGTTCATGAGCGACGAGGACCGGTGTGGAGGTTGTGCCCGAGTCGACATTCCCAACGCGGTCCTTAGGGTGGAATGCTCACTTTCATGGCCTGCCACCGGTTGATAAGAAAAGGGTACCTGTCATGAGAAAGGTCACCGAAATGCCCACTGTCTTGACGATTGGGCATTCGACGCGCACATGGGAAGACTTCCTCGATCTTCTACGGGCCTACCGCGTCAAGCGCGTAATAGACATACGTAGCATCCCCCGATCGAGACACAATCCTCAGTTCAACCGGGAGACCCTGTCGAAAAAGCTGCGGGCCGCGAGGATCGGCTACGTGTATCTGCGAAAGCTCGGGGGCTTACGCCATGCACGACGCGATTCCCCAAACAAAGGCTGGCGCAATGCCTCATTTCGTGGCTTTGCCGATTATATGCAGACCACGGAATTCGAAGCAGGGTTGCACCGATTGATCAAATTGGCCGGGCAGAAAAAGAGCGCAATTATGTGCGCCGAAGCGGTTCGATGGCGTTGTCACCGATCGCTCATTGCCGACGCGCTTACTGTGCGCGGGATTCAGGTTGACGACATTATGAGTATGAAACGTTCCCAGGTTCATTCGCTCATCCCTTTTGCCCACGCTCAAGGTCATCGCATCACGTACCCAGAGCAGGAATCGCGGCGCCGGGCAGGTCGCGCGACAAAGTGAAACAAGCGCAACCGGGGCAAAGCAGTTACGATCCGGGCCGTCGAATGAGGCCTTGGAAACCTCCCAAATCGTTTGCGATGGAGATTGCATGATAACTGACAACCAAAAGCCTGTTTGGTTGGACGACAAGACAAGATCCGTCATGGGTCGCGCAATCGCGCGTGAACAATCGCTTTCGCGCATGCTAATGACTTTTGTCGTCACGGGGCTGGTCTTCATGCTGCTCCCGGGAACTTTTCTCGGTGTGTGGAATCTCATCAAAATCAGCAGTCAGGAGGAGGCCGCTTCGATCGCTCCTGCCTGGATTCAGGCGCATGGCCACGCGCAATTGTTCGGCTGGGTGGGCACTTTTATTCTCGGAATCGGCTTCTATTCAATTCCAAAACTGCGGAAACTGAAGCCGTTTGCACTCTGGGAAGGGTGGGTGGGTTGGGCGCTTTGGGTTGTCGGTGTGACGGCCCGCTGGTTTTCCGATATTTATCCCTGGCACTGGCGCATTTTGTTGCCTTTGTCAGCGGCGCTCGAAGTGATTGCGTTCCTGATTTTCTTTCAGGCCGTGGCGAGTCACCGGCCATCGGGAGGCGCGCCAAAGCCGTGGGAAGCCTGGATCTTCGTGGTGATTGCGGCGACTCTGGGTTTGCTGGCTTCCCTGGCGCTCAATCTGGGAGCCTCCATTCAACTGGCGCTCCATGCGAGTTCACCGGCGTTCCCGCACGAATTCGACCAGCGCTATTTGATTGTTTCCACCTGGGGCTTTCTGGTTCCCATGGTGTGGGGCTTCAGCTCGCGTTGGCTCACCGTGTTCATGGGGCTGAAACCCCTGCGAGGATCTTGGCTCTTGATGGCTGCCGCTTTGAACACGGCGGGTGTGGTGGCTGGCTTTTTGGAACAATTTACAGCGGCTGGAATACTTCTACTGGGAGGAGCAGTGATGGCCGTGATCGCCATCCGTTTTTTCGAACCTGCAGGAAAGGCGGCGAAAACGATAAATGTTCACGTGAGCTTTCCCATTTTTATCCGCATTGCCTATGGGTGGCTGTTGATTGCCGCGTTACTCGGTATCTGGGCGGCTCGCGCCGGGGCGGCGCCCGGAATCTGGGGAGCCTCGCGACACGCGTTGACGGTTGGATTCATCGCGGCGATGGTATTTTCCGTGGGGCAAAGAATTCTGCCGTCCTTCTGCGGGATGCATGTGTTGTGGAGCACCAAGCTGATGCTCGTGATGCTGGTGCTGTTGATGACGGGCTGCACGCTTCGCGTAACGTCCGAAATCCTGGCCTACCAGAATTACGCGGCTTGGGCATGGAACGTTCTGCCCGTTTCCGCACTGATTGAGTTGGCGGCAGTCACGCTGTTCGCTCTCAATATGATTATTACTTTTCTTCGACCTCCCATTACAGTTACCGAATGCCACTGACATTGATCCGCCGCTCCCAAGCGACGCAGAGGGGAGTACTCGATCCTATGCCAGCGCCAGACGGACCCTTGCCTTGGCGGAATTTAGCAGGAGTTTGGAAGCCCGGCGATCGATCCAAACTGCCTTTCACTGCGTTAGTCGAAAGATTTCCATCTAGGTTCTCTGGACAGAAACGCAATTGTTTTGGCAGTTGGTGTCCGCAACGGCGAGCGCACGCGGCCATTCCAAAACTTCCACGTCGACGATTTCTCCCGAATTCATGCGCGATGCCCCACCGGAAGAGGTCTCTCGAACGACGATTATCGCGTTCGAATCCGCTGCTGTGCGTACCAGAGCCGAGCACTGATTATCAAGCGGGGTCACTGCAAAGCTGTTCGCGAGTCAGATCGAGGCGCGCCAAAACAAAATAGCGGCGTTCCGAACGCGCATGTAAGGAGCCCTGCAAACGAGCCCGCACAACCGGCAAGCTGGTGTCCTGTTTTCCAGCTAGGCGCGCCATGGCGGGCCGGACCAATTCTTGGAAACATACAAATGCAGCCGCCGGGTTGCCCGGGAACACGCAAACGGGTTTGCCGTGCCACATGGCGAAGCCAAAGGGCTTGCCGGGCCTCATGGCTACATGCTCAAAAAGAAATTTGGCGCCGAGGTCCTTCAATACGCCTTTAACAAGATCGCGCTCACCCTTCGAAGCGCCGCCCGTCGTGATCAGCAGATCTGAATCGTGTCGCGCGGATTCAAGCATATTTGACAAAACAATCGGATCGTCGGGAGCAGTGCCTCGATCATTCGGCAAGCCGCCAAATTCAGCCACAAGAGAGCTAAGCAAGACGGCATTGCTATTGCGTACCTGGCCGCGGCCTGGTGTTACGCCCGGATTTACAAGCTCCTGGCCGTTGCACAAAATGGCTACGCGAGGATGCTGGAATACCTGCAAATGTGTTATTCCCGCGAACGCCAGCAGTGCCAGGTTCCCGGCGCGCAAGGATTCACCTGAGGCAACCAGTTCGTCGCCGCGGTGAATGTCTTCCCCCGGCGGGAACACACAAGCGCCGGATGCAACCGGCGCGAAGATATGGATTGTGTCACCGTGACGCTCGATTTGTTCATAGGGAATCACCGCATCGGCGCCATAAGGTAATGGCGCGCCTGTCGTGATCGCAAGCGTCGTGCCAGGTGCAAGAGTCGATTCCGCCTGCTCAGCAAAAACTTTGCCGGCAAGAGGGAGTTCTACGGGATATTCCCGAGTCGCGCGGGAGCATTCCGCTGCTCGCACAGCGTAACCATCCATAGCCGAGCGTGGAAATGGCACAGCATCTGCATCCGCTACAATTGTTTCCGCCGCGATGCGGCCAAGCGCATCGCGAAGCGAAACTCTTGTTGCTTCCAGTGGCTGAACAGTCGAGAGAATCGTTTTGCGAGCTTCATCGAAGCTGGTCATATGGGAACCTTAACTTCTTCAGAAAAAACCGCTATGACTTTTATCACAGCGAAGCCTAGCCTGTAATTCTATTGCGGCATCCTGGCGGTCACGGCAGATTTCCAGCGATTCTGCCATCCTGTCCAGCTTAAAGATCGTAGTATGCTTGGCCCGCGGAAAAAGACATCCATGGAGGTTTCATATGAAGTCCAATCTTCCACAATGGTCCCGGCGATTCGAGAAGACTTACCCCAAGGTATGGAAATCCTTCCAGCTTCTTGGCGAAGAGTGTCATCGGTGGGGGCCCCTGGATGCCCACACAAGACGCCTTGTAAAAATCGGAATCGCTGCGGGAGCAGGTTCGGAGGGCGCCTTGCATTCAGCTGTTAGAAACGCATTGGCGGAAGGTGTGTCGAAAGACGAAATCCGCCATGCTATCTTGCTGTCTGTCACTACAATCGGATTTCCAAGAGCGCAGGCTGCTCTCAGTTGGGCTGAAGATATTCTCACCAAGAAATAGGATCTGCTACTGCGGTATTCTCCCGAAGAGCACACATCATCGCGCCTAGGGAACGTGTCTCACAAAACGCACCGTCGATCTTCCCCTAAGTATCCCATTTTAAATAATCTCGCTACTCGCAAGTGACGAGCTGGCATCAAAAACGTGAGCGAGATCACACGACTGCGTGATTCCGGTTACAGCTTCACCAGAAGCAATTATGGAATATAGGGTCCTGAATTCAAGAAAGGGCCTGGGATGATCCTGCAACGCTCCTCGGAACTCGCCATCCGCGCCGCTTTATTCCTGGCACAACAGGCCCCCGGGAAGCTTTCCCCCGTCCACGAATCGCGGCGCACACCGGAGTTTCGGAAGCTTACCTGGCAAAAATATTGCAGCGACTGGCCAGTGCGGGCTTGGTGCGTTCTTTTCGCGGCCCGGGAAAGGGCATGGAACTTGGCCGGGCACCGTCTTCCATCAATTTGGATTCTATTGTCCGTGCGATCGAGGGCCCCAGGATGGATGACGAATGCGTGCTCGGCATCGGAATTTGCTCGAAGGAGACTTCTTGCACCCTGCATGCGGAATGGGTTCCAATTCGTACCGCAATCCAAGCGCTTCTGCAAAACACCACTCTCGCCAATCTGGTTGAGATCGCCCAAAACCAATCAAACAAGTCCGTCGAGTCGATGATCAGCGAAAGAAATTCTTCCACTCAATCCCATGTCACCCGGGGAAGGAGCGACCCGTGAGTCCTCAGCGATGTCTATGGATTGCCGTCTTGATCCTGCTTGTGTTGCCGCGAAACGCAGCCGCGCAACTTGCCGATGAGTTCTTTCAGCAGAACTGCACCGCGTGCCACACGATCGGTGGTGGCCGGCTAATCGGCCCCGATTTGAAGGAAGCCGTGCAACAAAAAGATCGCGCCTGGCTGGAACACTTCATACAAGACCCGGAAGCGGTATTGAACAGCGGCGATCCCTATGCGTTGCAACTGAAAAAAGATGCAGGCGGCATTGTTATGCCCAAAATGCCAGGCGTGACGCCAGAGATGGCAAAAGCACTCATGGACATGATTGAAGCGAAATCGAAGCTTCCAAATTCGGGTGCCGCCGGGGTGAGCGTCAGTGAGCAGCCCTTCACACCCAGTGATATTTTGACTGGCACGGAGATCTTTCTTGGCAAGCGAAAACTGAGTCAAGGGGGACCTCCATGCGTCTCCTGCCATACGCTCGGGTCGATCGGTAGTTTTGGAGGCGGGCGTCTTGGACCGGATTTGACTCAGGTTTACGAGCGGCTTGGACGGCCGGAAAGCACTCGGTGCGTGGCTTTCCGCTCCCGCCACAACGACGATGCAGTCGGTTTTCCGCGATCATTCGTTGCAATCGCCAGAAATCCTGCCATTGGTAGCAGTCTTTGAAGATTCGTCCCGGCAATCACAACCTGCAAATACAACCAGTCAAATCCGTTTTTTCGTGGCGGGGTTTGCCGGTGTTGTGCTTGGTCTGGCTTTCATGGGTTGGATCTGGCGAGGCCGGTTCCGGACCGTAAGGCGAGCATTGGTTAGCAGCGCGCAGCGAGGTGCGGCATGAAATCGAAAAAGGGCATGAGCTGGATCAAGGATGAAAGCGACCCAAAGCTGCGCGGGTGGGAAGAGTTCTACCGCAACCGCTGGCAGCACGACAAGATCGTGCGTAGCACGCACGGCGTGAACTGCACGGGCGGATGCACGTGGCAGATCTACGTCAAAGACGGAATCGTCACCTGGGAAATGCAGGGGCTGGACTATCCCTCGCTGGAAGCGGGCTTGCCTCCTTACGAGCCACGCGGATGCCAGCGCGGCATTTCCTATTCCTGGTATCTCTACAGCCCGCTGCGCGTGAAGTATCCGTACATGCGCGGCGCGCTTCTGGACTTGTGGAAACAGGCACGCACGAAGTTCGATGATCCGGTCCAGGCCTGGCAATCGCTGGTCGAAAATCCCGAGGCCCGGCAGCGGTGGCAACGCGCGCGCGGCAAGGGCGGATTCCGGCGGGCCGATTGGGACACGGTGCGGGAACTGATCGCGGCCAGCTGTGTCTACACGGTTCGCAAACACGGGCCGGATCGCGTGGCGGGTTTCTCGCCGATTCCAGCGATGTCCATGATCAGCTACGCCGCCGGGGCGCGCTTCCTGCAATTGATGGGCGGCGTCTCTCTTTCGTTCTACGACTGGTACTGCGATCTTCCTCCCGCATCTCCGGAGACATGGGGAGAGCAGACCGACGTCCACGAATCGGCCGACTGGTACAACGCAAAACTTCTCGCGGTCATGGGTTCCAACCTCAACATGACGCGCACGCCGGACTGCCATTTCGCCGCCGAAGCCCGGCACAACGGCAGCAAGATGTGGGTTTTCTCGCCCGATTTCAGCCAGGTAGCAAAATATGCCGACGAATGGGTGCGCGTGAATGCCGGGCAGGACGGCGCCTGGTGGATGGCGGTCAATCACGTCCTGCTCAAAGAATTCCACCACGAAAAGCAGACTCCCTATTTCCTCGACTACACAAAGAAATATACGGACGCGCCGTACCTCGTGGAACTCGCAAGAAATCGAAGGCGGCTACAAGCCCGGACAATTGCTTCGCGCCAACCGGCTGGCGAATTACAAAAGCATCGAAAACGGCGACTGGAAATTCCTGATGTGGGATGCGGCCGAGGGCCGGCCGAAGATGCCCATGGGCAGCTCTGGATTCCGCTGGGGAAAAGAGAAAGGCAAATGGAATCTCGAACTGAAGGACGGCATCGATGGTTCCGAAATTGATCCCGCACTCAGTTTCTTGACCGAAAATGACGGAGTCGTGCAGGCGCGTTTCGACGATTTTGCCGAGGGCCGTACTTTATTGCGCGGCGTTCCGGTCCGCAAAGTGAAGACGGCGGATGGAGGAACAGCCGTTGTCACGACCGCCTACGACCTGCTGATGGCGCAATACGGCGTGGACCGCGGCCTGCCGGGCCAGTATCCGAAAGATTATGACGATGCAGACGCGCCCTATACGCCTGCGTGGTCGGAAAAGTTCACCGGCATGGGCCGCGACGTCCTGATTCGCTTTGCGCGCGAATGGGGCAACACGGCGCAACTTACGAAAGGCAAATGCACGGTCATCATCGGCGCTGGAATCAATCACTGGTATCACGGCAACCTGATGTATCGCGCCGCGATCCACGCGATGATGTTTTGCGGCTGCGTCGGCGTCAATGGCGGCGGTCTGGCGCATTATGTCGGACAGGAAAAGCTGGCGCCGATGGAGTCCTGGTCGTCGATCGCTTTCGGGCGCGACTGGATGCCGGCGTCCCGGCTGCAAAATGCGCCGAGCTGGCACTACGTCCATACCGATCAGTGGCGCTACGAAAAACAATTCACGGACTACCACACGGTTCCTTCCGATCAGGGGCCCGGGTCTCTGGCCTCGGGCCACACCATGGATGTGCAGGCGCGGGCCGTGCGCAGCGGCTGGCTGCCATTTTATCCGCAGTTCAATCGCAATCCTCTTGACGTGGTCCGCGAAGCCGAACAGGCGGGCGCGAAAACCCAGGAGGAAGTCAGCGGATACGCGGTGAAAAAGCTGAAAAGCGGCGAGATGAAATTCTCCGTCGAAGATCCGGATGCCCCGGAAAACTGGCCGCGCGTGTGGTTTATCTGGCGGGGCAACGCGCTCATGGCCAGCGCCAAGGGGCACGAATATTTCCTCAAGCACTATCTCGGCACGCACACCAACGCCATCGCCACCGATATCGCCAAGGATGCGGTGAAGGAAGTGGTCTGGCGGGATCCGGCGCCGCAGGGAAAGATGGACCTCGTCGTGGACTTGAACTTCCGCATGGACACTTCGGCGCTTTACTCCGATATCGTCCTGCCGGCCGCCACCTGGTACGAGAAGGCCGACTTGAACTCCACCGACATGCACAGCTTCATTCACCCGCTCTCCGCGGCGGTGCCGCCGTGCTGGGAATCGAAAAGCGACTGGCAGATTTTCGGCGAGCTCGCAAAGGAATTTTCCAAATTGGCTGCGCCGTATTTCCCCAAGCCGGTCTGGGACCTGGTGGCCTCGCCGCTGGCGCACGACACGCCCGCCGAGATCGCGCAGCCGGATCTGCGCGACTGGAAGCGCGGCGAAGTGGAAGCGATCCCCGGCAAGACCATGCCAGGGTTGAAGCTGGTCGCGCGCGATTACGCCAATCTCTACAACCAATACATTTCCTTCGGACCGCAAGTCCGCTCGCAGGGATTGGGTGCGCACGGGACGCATTACGCTTGTGAGGATGTATATGACGAGGCCGTGAAGAATCAGCCCACGTCCGTGTGGAGCGGCGAACGATATCCGTCACTCGAAGACGACGAGGATGTTTGCAATCTCATCCTGCAGTTCGCGACGGTCACCAATGGCGAGCTCGCCTACCGATCTTATCGAGACATGGAAGAGAAGGTCGGATTGCCGCTCGCGCAACTCGCGGAACGCAACCGCGGCGTGCGAGTCAGTTACAAGGAGCTGCAGTCCCGGCCGCAAAGACTGATCAACAGCCCGATGTGGTCGGGGCTGACCGAGAACGGCCGCTCCTACGCGCCTTTCACCTACAACGTCGAATGTCTCGTGCCCTGGCGCACGCTGACCGGGCGGCAGCATTTCTATCTCGACCATCTTGGCTACATCCAATTCGGCGAGCACCTGCCCACCTACAAACCCAAACCCCTGCCGGTGGAATACGCCGACCTGCGATTGAGCCGCGAAGTCGGTCCGACCCTGACGCTCAATTACCTCACGCCGCACGGGAAGTGGCACATCCACTCGACGTATGGAGACAACCACCGCATGACCACGTTGTCCCGCGGCATCGAGCCGTTGTGGATGAACGACAAAGATGCTGCCGACATCGAGATCAATGACAACGACTGGGTCGAGGTGCACAACGACAATGGCGTTGTCGTGACGCGGGCCGTGGTCAGCGCGCGCATTCCCCGCGGCATCTGCATCCAATATCACTCTCCGGAGCGGACGCTCTCGGTTCCGACTTCGCCACTTCGAAATAACCGCCGCGCCGGCGGGCACAACAGCCTGACGCGCGTGCGCCTGAAACCCAATCTCATGGTCGGCGGTTACGGCCAGTTCACATTCCATTTCAACTACTGGGGTCCGGTCGGTTGCAACCGGGATACGCACGTCTTCGTGCGAAAGCTGCCAGAACTCAAATGGTAAGGAGCGCCGCCATGAATGTCCGATCACAAGTTTCGATGGTCTTTCATCTCGACAAATGCATCGGCTGCCATACCTGCAGCATCGCCTGCAAGAACCTTTGGACCGACCGGCGCGGCACCGAATACATGTGGTGGAACAACGTCGAAACCAAGCCCGGCACCGGCTTTCCCACCAAGTGGGAAGACCAGGAGAAGTACCACGGGGGCTGGGAGACGAAGAACGGCAAGCTGCAACTGAAATCCACCAGCAAGGCGCGGACTATTTTTAACATCTACCACAACCCCAGCATGCCCACGATGGACGACTACTACGAGCCCTGGACCTACGATTATCAGCACCTGTTCAATGCGCCGGAAGGCACTGACCAGCCGACCGCTCGCCCAATCTCGATGGTCACCGGCGAACTCATCCAGATCGAGGCCGGCCCCAATTGGGATGACGACCTTGGCGGCTCGCCCATCTATGCGGAAAACGATCCCAACCTGAAGGGCCTGACGCCGGATCAGCGCGCGCAACTTTCCGCTGTCGAGCGGCTCGTCTTCTTTTACTTCCCTCGCATCTGCAACCATTGCCTGAACCCTTCCTGCGTGGCGTCGTGTCCCTCGGGCGCGCTCTACAAGAGAGGAGAGGACGGCATCGTGCTCGTGGATCAGAAACGCTGCCGCGGCTGGCGGATGTGTGTTGCGGCCTGCCCGTACAAGAAGATGTTCTACAACTGGAATACGGGAAAATCCGAAAAATGCATTCTCTGCTACCCGCGTCTGGAGACCGGCCAGGCGCCCGCCTGCTTCCATTCCTGCGTGGGCCGGATCCGGTACCTGGGCGTGATGCTCTACGACGCCTCGAAGATCGAGGAAATGGCTTCGCTGCCGGATGAAGAACTCGTGGAAGCGCAGCGTTCCCTGGTGCTCGACCCGAACGATCCCGAAGTCGTGGCCGCGGCGCGGAAAAACGGAATTCACGAATCGGTCATCGAGTCGGCGCAGCGCTCGCCGGTGTATCAGTTCGTGAAGGTCTGGAAAATCGCTCTGCCGCCGCACATCGAATACCGCACGATGCCGATGTTGTTCTATGTGCCTCCGATGTCTCCCGTGATGTCCAATGTAGCGGACGGCACCATCCACCACGTCTCGGACAATCTGTTCCATGACATTGACGAATCCCGCGTGCCGCTGAAGTTTCTGGCGAACCTGTTTGGCGCCGGCCATGAAGAGTTCGTGCGCTACGCGCTGCGAAAGCAGAAGGCGGTGCGATGGTATCGCCGCGCGGTGACCGTGGGTGATGTCGAAATGGCTACCGCGGAGCGAATGCTGCGCGAAGCGGATTGCTCTCCGGAACAAGCCGAGGCGATCTACCGGCTGACTTCGCTTTGCACCTTCGACGATCGTTTCGTCATTCCGCCCATGCATCGCGAGGAGGCGATTCAGATGATGGAAGACCCGCTCGAGCACAAGCAGGGCGTCGGCTTTGGATTCCTATCCGGGCCGCACCGGGGGACGTGATGAACGAGAAATCAATTTACGAGCGATTCGCAAAGCTTTTTGAATATCCGGGAGAGGACTATCACGCGAATGCCGAAGAGTGCCTGACAGCACTGCAAGGCGAGCACTCTGATGCGGCAGCGTCGCTCGAAGAGTTTTGCGCTTCGACTCGAAATTTAAGCACGGATGATTTGCGGGAACTCTTCACCCGCACATTTGATTTGAATCCGATGTGCACGCTCGAAATCGGCTGGCAACTGTACGGGGAAGATTACCAGCGGGGTGAATTCCTGGTGAAGATGCGAGAGCAATTGCGTGAGTACGATCTGCGGGAATCCGGCGAGCTTCCCGACCATCTGACTCACGCACTCGTTTTATTGGCGCGTCTGGAGCCGGATGAAGCGGCCGAATTCGCGGGAGGCTACCTGCTTCCGGCGCTCGACAAAATGCGCACGAGCTGGCGGGAAGACCGCAATGCCTTCGCCGCGTTGCTCGAATCGGCTTTCTTGCGGCTTCGCAGCGAATATCCGTACGACCCGGCAAGAATGCCGATCCGCAAGCCGGAACTCCCGATCCTGCAGTGAATGGAGACGAGATGATGAATGCATTCCCATTCCACAATCAGCTTTGCTTTGTTGTTTTCCCGTATGTCGCGATGCTGATCTTCTTTCTGGGCACGATCTTGCGTTACCGAAAGGAGCCATTTACCTATTCGAGTTTGTCATCGCAGTTCCTGGAGAACCGGCAACACTTCTGGGGACTCGTCCCATTCCACTATGGAATCGTGGCCGTACTGGTCGGACACGTCGTTGCGTTTCTCTTGCCACATCAGATCCTCGAATGGGACAGCCAGCCGCTGCGGCTTTACATCCTGGAAATATCCGCATTGATCTTTGGCCTGCTCACCGTTGTCGGTTTGGTGGGAGCCATTGCGCGGCGCGTGACGGTTTCCAAAGTGCGCGTCGTCACGAACGGATTTGACTGGATCGTGCTTTCTCTCCTGCTCGTGCAAGTCGTCAGCGGCGTTTACGTGGCGATTTTTCATCCCTGGGGTTCGGCGTGGTTTGCCGCGGCCATTTCGCCGTATCTGTGGTCGCTCGTCCGGTTCAATCCGGATCTCGGCTATGTGTCCATGATGCCCTGGGCAGTGCAGCTGCACATCCTGATGGCCTTCGTCATAATCTGTATCGCCCCCTTCACCCGACTGGTGCACATTCTGGTTGCTCCGAATCCCTATCTTTGGCGGCGGCCGCAAGTGGTTCGCTGGTATCGCGCGCAAAAGGAAGTTTCATGAGACCAAGCGCGCCATCTTCAAAGAAGGTTGCGGCAGGAGCGCGATTCACTGAATGACAATAATTTGATCGTTGATCGAGGATGAGCGGATATGAAAAGCAATAATAAAGATTCGCCAGCAACTAAGTTCAGAAGCTCCATCAGGAAGCGAAAAAGCGTTGGATTAATCGTTGTCGCGTTATTTGCGTTGAACGGCGCCGGGCTGCTTGGACAGCAGCAGGCGACTCTCTGCGATTCCATCTTCGACCTGGACCGGCGAGAGTGCGCAGGCCGAAATCCGACGGCGCGGCTCCAAAACCGGCGCCTGCCCCCTACGCTCCGCACAAGCTGGGTCCATTCGACGTTTCGGTCAATTGGCGCTTTCGAACGGAAGCGTGGGACTTTTTTCGAGCCTTCCAAGGGCCAAAACACATACGCGTTCGAACATTCCCTGTTGAGGATTGGCATCGGCCAGAAAGACCGAAGCGTTCGAATGGCTGCTAGAGGGCGCGGCGGATGGCATCTTTGATCTGCCTCCCAATGCCGTGCAGCCTGCGCCGCCTGGGGCAGCTCGGCCTGGGTGGGACGTATTACGCCGCCAACGGCAATGTTCGAAACACCGCCAGTGGTTTCCTGAAGCAGGCTTACGTCGGATTCAAACTCCCTGTCGAATGGCAAGGTACGGCTGGGCCGCTTCACGTTTCTGGACGGCGCGGAAATGCAGCCAAAGGATAAAACCCTTGCCACTCTGATCAACACACGCATCGTCCAGCGACTGATCGGAGATTTCGGGTTCTCCGCTGCCCAGCGAAGCTTTGACGGAATGCAGCTTGGTTTCAACGAGGGGAATTCCAATATCACTTTTTTCGGCGCGCGGCCCACCCAGGGCGTTTTTCAAATGCGCGGGATGGAAGAACTGAACATAAATCTTTTCTACGGCGCCTTCAATGTTCCAGTCACTACAAAGAACAACGCCGGAGAGCTGCGGATTTTCGCGATCGGATATATGGATGACCGGGCGGGCGTTCTGAAAACCGACAATCGCCCGCTGGCTGTACGCACCGCCGATACGAATCAGATCCGCATCGGCACGTACGGCGCTGATTACGTCCATGTGTTGCACACCGACCACCAAGACCAATTCGACTTCCTCTTCTGGGGAGTTTTTCAGAATGGCGGTTGGGGCGCGCAAATGCAGCGCGCTGAAGCCTTCGTCGGCGAATTCGGATGGCAGCCGCCGATCCGTGTGATCAACCCCTGGTTCAGCGCCGGATATTCGTACGGCAGCGGCGACTCGAATCCCAGCGACGCGATCCATGGCACGTTCTTTCAAATCATGCCCACGCCGCGCGGTTTTGACCGCTTCCCTTTCTACAACATGATGAACAACGAAGATTTCTACGGATCAGCGGTCTTCCGGCTGCCTCGCTCGTTCGCCATACGCAGTGAACTCCACGCTCTCCGCCTCGCCAACGCCCAGGACCTGTGGTACTTGGGCGGCGGTGCGTTTCAGTCGAATACTTTTGGCTTCGTGGGCCGGGCCAGCGGCGGCGCCCGCAGCCTGGCGAACGTCTGGGACGTGAGCGTGGATGTCCCGCTGCGATACGGGTTCAGCGTCACAACCTATTACGCGCATGCCTGGGGAAAGAGCGTGATCGCCAGCATTTATCCCGGGGGGACAAATGCGCAATTCGGCTACGTGGAGACAAACTTTCGCTTTTAGGAAACCTAATACTTCCGGTTCTGAAATCAAGAGACGACTCGTGAGAGGCCAACCATGAATCGCATCGAAGGCACACCAAGGCAAGCACTTTGGAGCGCAACGCTCGGTTTCTTTGCGGGCTTTGCGGCGGTGGCGCTGTTTGGTCCCACCGCCAGCCGCTTCCAGCAAGTCATGGAGCTCGGGCCGATGGCGGTTGGTTTGCTGGTGGCTGTGCCCGCGCTTTCCGGGTCCTTGCTTCGAATCCCATTTTCGGCGTGGGTGGATACCACGGGAGGACGCAAGCCTTTCCTTGTGCTGCTTAGTCTTTCCCTGGCGGGCATGGCCGGCCTGACGGCTGTTACCTGGTTTCTTTATCCCGCTCGCCTGACCGTTGCGATTTATCCGCTCTTGTTGTTTCTGGGCGTCCTGAGCGGATGCGGTATCGCCACGTTCACCGTGGGCATCAGCCAGGTGTCGTATTGGTTTCCGCAACGCCAGCAGGGCCGGGCGCTTGCGATCTTTGCCGGAGTAGGCAACCTCGCGCCGGGGCTGTTTTCTATGTTCCTGCCTTTGGCTCTAACTCGCCTGGGACTGGGCGGGTCCTATATCTTGTGGTTTTGCTTTCTTGCCGTGGGCACCATCTTCTATGCGATGTGGGGCCGGAACAGCAGCTATTTTCAGCTCCTGAAACATGGCGTGGCGCCGGAGGAAGCCAGAACACAGGCTCGCGAATTGGGGCAGGAGCTATTCCCCGCTGGAAGCGTGATGGAAAGCCTGCGAATCTCCGCGCGGGTCTGGCGGACGTGGGCGCTGGTTTGGATCTATTTCACAACCTTCGGTGGTTTCATCGCGCTCACGGCCTGGTTGCCCACATACTGGATGAAATTCTTCGGAGTAAGCATTGTGAAAGCCGGAATGCTGACCGCTCTCTTTTCGATTCTTGCCTCGCTCATCCGGGTCGCCGGTGGGGTTCTTGCGGATCAACTGCAGGAGGGGGGTGAGAACACCGCCATTCTTGCTCTTCTGATTGCTATGGTCGGGGCGCTGGTGATGACCGGTTCGCACCAATTTGAGCTCTCGGTGCCGGGTGAAATCCTTCTCGCGGTGGGTATGGGTATATGTAACGCGGCAGTGTTCAAGATTGTGCCACAGGCCGTTCCCGAGGCGGTCGGGGGAGCTGCGGGCTGGGTCGGGGGACTGGGCGCATTCGGAGGTTTCGTTCTTCCTCCAGTAATGGCCTTCGCAGTGCACAACCTGGGGACGACCGGCTATGCCATCGGCTTTGTGACGTTCGTTTTCCTGACGCTGTTCTCACTTTCCATGGCCTGGATTCTCAAGTACACCCGAGATGTCGCTGTCGTGCATCAATCGCAATAAGTGCAAAGCCATCCGGTGCAAGAGGCATCGGCTCCAGGAGGAATGAAACTCCGTCGATGACTGTGACGGATCAACTCACTTAGGCACCATTGTATGCGACTCGGGCTTTGGTTCGGATAAAGTTACGAAAAGAGGTGGAGGGCGGCACTTTGGCTAAGAAACGCTGCCGGATCAAGATTACAATTGAAGTGTTTTCCAACCCACACTTCAACCCACAGAGCATGGTGTCCTGCACGACTTCCGCGTATTTTGGCAGTCCCCGCGGTCTTGTAAGTTGTTGTAAAACCTAATCACGATAGATTGACACGGTAGAGGTCTGGAGTTCGAGTCTCCACGGGCCTACCATTCAGTTCAATAATTTAGAGAGATTTCTCCGAAATCCGGCGGAAATTTCACCTGTTACCCAGTTCATCCATTGCGGCGGCGCTTCTTATCGCCACGGACCCTCCGGCTCCAGTGCGCCAGCGCCAGTCACATCGGGAATACTCCCACTCAATCTTGGACGCGAATTTCTCTCCGCAGTATGATTCTGTTGTCGGCCCCACAAAGGACCTTTCGATTTGCTTCACTGGAAATCCGGGTCGGAGCGATAAAGCTCCGGCCATTCACGAGGTTCAGCCGCAGCCAGCGTGCTGAAGGAGACAAGCATAATGAAGACTGATGGAGTGAACGAACCAGCCCCGCTGTCACGCAAATCCGCTGCAGGAAGCGGAATGCTGAATCGCCGCGCGTTGCTGCGCGGCGCTTTGTTCTCCGCGGGACTCGCGGCCGCGAACGTAAGCATTGCCGAGGCGGACGTAAGCATCGGCCAAAACGCTCCGGAGTGGATGAAGACGCCTGGACGGTCTTTTTCCGGTTACGGAGTGCCCGCTAAATCGCAGGAGCACGTGCAGCGGACCTTCACCATCGCGCCGGTACGCGCCGGAACCGGCGTTTCGAGGACGCCCCTTCAGTTGCTGGAAGGCACGATTACGCCGAATGGATTGCACTACGAGCGCCATCACAACGGCGTGCCCGATATTGACCCGTCGAAACACGAGCTTTTCATTCACGGCATGGTGAAGCGGCAGCTGGCCTTTTCCCTCGACGCCCTGATGCGGTATCCAATGGAAACGCAGATTCGTTTCCTCGAATGCGCTGGCAACAGCGGAGCACTCACTGCCGATCGGCCTCAACAAACAACGGCCGGCGAACTGAACGGCCTCCTCTCCTGTTCGGAGTGGACCGGGGTGCGCCTCGCGACTCTGCTCGACGAAGCCGGGGTCGCCAGTGACACCAAGTGGGTGATCGCCGAAGGCGCTGATGCCGCCGCCATGAGCCGCAGCGTGCCGCTCGAGAAATGCCTCGATGACGCGTTGGTGGCCCTTTTTCAGAACGGAGAGGCGATTCGCCCGGAACAGGGCTTTCCGATGCGCCTTCTGCTGCCGGGCTTCGAAGGCAATATGAATGTGAAATGGCTGCGCCGTTTGAAGGTGACCGACGCGCCCGTCGATGCCAGGGATGAAACTTCGCACTACACGGAATTGCTGCCCGGAGGCAAAGCGCGCCAGTTCATGTTCCCCGAGGGCGTAAAATCCGTGATCCTCAAGCCGTCGTTTGGATTGGACCTCCAAGAGCGCGGACTCTACGAGGTCTCAGGGCTGGCGTGGTCCGGCGCGGGCCGCGTTTCAAAGGTTGAAGTTTCCGCGGATGGCGGACGGACCTGGATTCATGCGGCGCTGACCGGGCCAGTCCTGCCCAAGGCTGTCACCCGGTTCCGCCTTCCGTGGAAGTGGGAGGGGCAACCTACCATATTGATGAGCAGAGCGACCGACGAAACGGGCGATGTGCAACCCACTCGAACCGAGTGGCTGGCGCAATATGCTCCCGGACAGGTCTACCATTACAACGCCATCCAAAGCTGGAGCGTCGATGCCGATGGGACGGTGAAAAATGTCTACGCATAGATGCGTGTTATTTATTTTGACGGCGACGTTCTTCCTCCCGTTATCCATTCGAGCCGCGCAGGGCCCCAATCTCGGGCGCGCGCTATCGCCCGAGGAAATTCGAAAAATAGACATCTCGATCCCGCCGGATGGAAAGGGGCTGCCTCCCGGAAGCGGTTCGGTTTTGGAGGGCGCTGCGGTGTACGCGCAGAAATGCCAGGTTTGCCACGGGCCGCGCGGGGTCGGCAAACCGGCCGACCGGCTTACCGGCGGCGTCGGTTCGCTCTCCTCAAAGAATCCCGTCAAAACGCCTGTGAGTTATTGGCCATACGCCACCACGCTGTTCGACTACATCCGTCGAGCCATGCCCATCACGGCGCCGGAATCCCTGACGGATGACGACGTTTATGGCGTGACAGCATACCTGTTGTCCATCGACGGAATCGTTCCCCAGGATGCAGTGCTCGATGCAAAATCCCTGCCGCTGGTCAAAATGCCGAACCGGGACGGATTCGTGCCCTGGCGGCCAAAGCCAAAACCAAAATCGTCGCGCTAGGGAGTCGATTCCGCGAAGGGTGCACGCGTCCTTGTCGGATTAGAAAAGGCTGGCCGCGCGGCGCACCCGTGTCTCTGATCGCAACAACGGGTGCCTCGACGCTGGCATATCACAATGATATGATCCGCCCCGACGCAACACCGCTGGAGCGCGCATGGGTGTGACGCGCGCAATTCCTGGCGATTGATAGGCTCACCGACCGGGCTGTGGGATCCGGTCGAGCCTGCCGGAATTTTTGAAACCTGTTCTTAGGGTGGAAAGTCTAAGAATTACGAACGTCTCTAAATCTTAAACTATGGTCTATTGGGACACATCAATACCTGGCATATTGTCCCGGGAGGTTCAAATGCGGAGGATGATCCGACGGATTTTCTGGGCGGGGCTGTTGGCGTTAGCCGGAAGCGCGATGTTGAACGCCGCGGACGTGGTCATCAAGGGTGTGGTGACCGACACCGCAGGCAAACCTGTGCGGGGCGCGATGATCAGCGCTGCATCGGGCATTAAGACGATCAGCCGATACTCGCAAAAGGACGGCCGGTATGAAATTACGGTCGCGGGTGGCACCTACGAAGTCGCCGCCGAGGGCTACGGATACGGCGTGAAGAGAGTCACGGTGGACACCTCCAAACCGGGGCCGACGAATTTCAAGCTGACGGCGGAAGCCATGGACGCGCGGCGCTTCACGGGCGCTGAGGAAGAAAGCGCGCTGCCCGATACGCCGGACATGCGATACATCAAGTCGCGCTGCCTTTCATGCCACAGCTTCCCGAACATCGTTCATCGCCGGGGCCAGACGGCCGCCGAATGGGCCGCGTTCCTTCCGCACATGACGCATGGGACGATGGACGAGCCGGTCGAAAATCCATCGCCGGCGACGCTCAACGCTCTCAGCACGATCCTAGCGAAATATTTTGGCCCCGATTCTCCGGACTTTGGGCCCGACGCGGACCGTTCGGTGCTGATGAAGGAAGTAAAGCACACCGAGCTTTCCGACGAAGCATTGAAGGCCACGATCGTTCAATACGATGTCCCGACCAAGGATTCACACACGCATAGCGTCGAGGTGGATCCGAGGAGCGATGCCGTGTGGTTCGGGGAAGAGTCCTATACCGCCAACAATATCGGCCGGTTCGACATGGCGACCGAAACGATGAAGGAATATCCGCTGCTGACTCCGAAAGTGCGTCCCCACACCGGCGCGGTGGCCGCGAACGGAGTGTTCTGGGAAGCGCTTTCGACGAATAACGATCCGGCCAAACTTGCTTCGGTCGACCCCGAAACGGGGGAAGTGAAGCAGTATTACTGGCCGGGAAAGAAATCCCGCGCGCACACTCTGGTGCTGGACAAGGACGGCAATATCTGGTTTTCCGATTTCTATTCGGGCGAGCTTTGGAGTTTTGACGTGAAGACGCAGCAGTACGCCGCGCACAAGTACAACGTTCCGCCCAAGGCGCCGGAGGGCACGCTGGTCGACTGGGGCAAAATTCCGGGAGAGCAGGTCAGCGCCATGCGTGCTGCCGCGGCAGTTGATCTGGAAGGCGCGGGCGGCGGCGGATCCTATGATGTTGCCGTCGACAATGAGGGGTATGTCTGGTTCAGCGAACTCGCCCGGGCCACGCTCGTCAGAATGGACCCGAAGACATGGGAGACCAAGGAAATTCATCCCGCCGGTGCGGTCAGTATTCGAGGAATCGCCATGGATCCGCAAGATAATTTGTGGTTCGGCGATTTCCACGGACATCGCTTCGGCAAAATGAATGTGAAAACGGGCGATGTGAAGTTTTACAAACCGCCGACGCCTGATGCCATGCCTTACGGAGTCTCCTACAACAAAGTGGACGGAAACATCTGGTACGCGGATTTTAACGGGAACAACGTCACGCGTTTTAATCCCAAGACCGAACAGTTCACCGAATACCGGGTCCCGCAGTCGCCTGATCACGGATATGAGCGATTCATTCAAGCGGATCCGAAGGGCCGGATGTGGTTCACCGAGTACTTTGGAGATCGAATCGGTTTCGTGGATCCTACGGGGCAGAGCAGCGGCGCGCAGATCGCTTCTGCCGCCCACTAATGACTTTCAGATCGTAGCTGTGGATAATTTCCTTTTCTCCGGATCGGGGATCCGGCGTGATTCCCGATTTGGAACAAATTCGTAAGTGCCTATCTATGAAATATTTACATGGCATAAGCCTCCTGAGTAGGTCTAATCAGGGAGGTAACATCCAGTTTCATATAAGTTGATTCCGTCTGACTTTCCACATGGGCTAGACGAACTCGCCTCGCTTGATATAGGATCAAGTCTCCCCAGAGTCCTAATACAAAGAGCCACTCGAACCACTGAGAGGTCCAAAATGACCATGGAAACCGAAAGGCACCAGTTTCGAGGCGTCGTATGTCTTCATTGCAAAGCGCCGATTCCCGTCCCAGCAGTCGTCGGGCACACGAAAGTTGCTTCGCACGATGGACCGGAGGTAATTCAGGCGAATTCTCAAGTATTCAACGTGCGCTGCCCTGTCTGCTATAAGGAAAAGCCCTATTGGACCAGGGAGATCCTTAACTTCGAAGGGATTCCAGGAATCACATTTTCTCCTGTCCAGCCGGCTTCGGTGCGGGCTTTCCAGCAGGGCGAAGTAGGAAAGGCCGCGAAGGCTTAACACTTCTGGATGAGCTTTCTCCGGGACTGCGCTTGAAAGCGCCGTTTACGTCTTTCTCGACTCCTGCTGCTTAGCTCGATCATTCGGGCGCGCGTTTAAGGTTCATTCCCGCTGATTTCATCCGCATATTTCTTCGTTTTCCACCGCCTTTGATATGGTGATGATCGCGATTTAGAATGCATGTAGAAGCCCTCCAAGCTTCGCAGTGATGTAAAATCCCATCCTTGTTGTGCCGGCATTCTGATTCTGTCGAAAAGAGGGATGTGTGCAGCGATTCGTTGCGCTGACGAGCTGGACGATTCATCAAGCTCTGGCTCGAGAGCTCGTGAGGCTGCTGATCCTTGGCGTTTGTTTCGCGAGCTTGCTTCAGGGCCAGGATGCAGCGTCAGCCGGTGTCACGGTGGGCCCAATCCAAGTCAAAGTAGTTGTTGTTACCATGTTCCAAAACGGCGAGGACACCGGCGACGCCCCCGGCGAGTACCACCTGTGGGTCGAGCGCGAACACCTCGATCACGTGTTTCCACTCCCCGCCGGTTATCATCACGTGCGGATGAACCAGGATGGCGTGCTGGGCATGCTGACAGGCGTTGCCACCGCCAAGGCAGCGGCGTCCGTGATGGCGCTGGGCCTCGACCCGCGCTTCGACCTCAGCAAAGCGTACTGGCTGATCGCGGGAATCGGCGGCGGCGATCCCGCGGACGTATCATTGGGGTCGGCGGTTTGGGCGAACCACATCATCGATGGCGATCTGGGGTATGAAATTGACGCGCGCGAAATTCCGAGGGACTGGCCCACGGGCTTCGTGCCTTTGCACAAGGCGACGCCATACGAGCAGCCGGTGAATCCGGAACTCGAAGGTGAAGTTTACACACTCAATCAGGACCTGGTGGAATGGGCCTTTCAATTGACGAAGAATATCCGATTGGCGGATTCCGATGGGTTGCGGGCGGCACGGGCCGCATTCACCGGTTTTCCAAACGCATTGAAGCCGCCCTTTGTGACACGCGGCGATACGATGTCGAGCAGCACCTTCTGGCACGGCACACGGATGGATGAATGGGCCAATGAATGGACGCGCTATTTCACCGGCGGCAAAGGGAACTACATGATCGCGGGGATGGAGGACACCGGCACGCTGCAGGCGCTCACGTTCCTCGATCAGGCCGGCCGCGTCGATTTGAAACGGGTCCTGGTGCTGCGGACAGTGAGCAATTACGACCGCGAACCGTCCGGCTCGACTCCCGCGGAAAGTCTGAAAGAAGGCGTGACAGGCAGAAAATACTCGGGCCTGATGCCCGCTCTGGATGCCGCGGAAACGGTCGGCGATGAAGTGGTTCGCGACATCGTTACGCATTGGGGAGAACGCGAATCGGCGATTCCGCATGCGCCCAGGTAAGACGAAGAATGAGAACAAGGACAGGAAACATGCCTGATCAAGGATTGCTTGCGAAAATCCGAATTGTCACTGCGTTTCTGATCGTCGTGACGTCGTTCTACCTGGTTTCTTCGGGATCGCTTGGCGCTCAGACGGCGGCCAGGCAAAGGGCGCCCGGCGGGCAAGCAAATCCCGAACAGCGCGCCGCGCGAGCCTATGAAGCGGCCCGCGCAAATCCGCTTGATCTTCGCGCGTTCCTCGTGCGCATGCCCAAAGGAGCGGATCTGCATTACCACTTGACCGGGGGGATTTACGCCGAGTCGTGGATTCACGCTGCGGCTGAAGACGGGCTTTGCGTGGACCTCGCGACCCTCTCCTTCACGAAATCGCAAGCCGCAACGCAGCCCGCGGCGTCGCAACCCGCGTGCGGAGACGGAAAGGTTCCCGCCGCAAAAGCCTACTCGGATCAGCATCTCTATGACGCGCTGGTCGATGGATTTTCAATGCGCAGCTTCATGCCCACGCCGGGCGTCAGCGGGCACGACCACTTCTTCGATACGTTCTCTAAGTTCGGCGGCACCAGCAGTAAACATGAGGGGGAATGGCTGGACGAGATCGCCAGCCGCGCGGCCGCCCAGAACGAGCAATATTTGGAATTGATGGAGACTCCCAACTTCGATCACACGGCCAAGATCGCGGCGGAAATCGGATGGCAAGACAATATGAGCCAGCTTCGTTCAGACCTGCTGGCGCGAGGATTACGGGATGATATCGCCGCGGCCCGCTCCTCGAGGGATGAAGCCGAGGCTTCGCGCCGCGCGATCGAGCATTGTGGCGAGCCACAGGAAGCGCCAGCGTGCAAGATCACGATCCGGTATTTGTATCAAGTTCTGCGCGCATTCCCGAAGGAGCAGGTTTTCGCGCAGACGCTGCTGGGTTTCGAGATTGCTTCAGCCGATCCGCATTTCGTCGGAATCAATTATGTCCTGCCGGAGGACAATTCGACCTCCATGGCGGATTACGCGCTGCACATGAAGATGGTCGGATTCCTCCACGGTCTCTATCCCAAAGTGCACATCAGCCTGCACGCGGGCGAACTTGCGGAAGGGCTTGTTCCGCCCGAGGGGCTCTGCTGCCACATCCGGCTCGCGGTCGAGGACGCCCATGCGGAGCGCATCGGCCATGGCGTGGACGTAATGCACGAAGACTCGTCCTTACGATCTGCTGAAAGAGATGGCCGCGAAACACGTGATGGTGGAGATCAATCTCACCAGCAACGATGTGATCCTGGGCATCGCGGGCAAGGATCATCCCCTGCCCATCTATCGCAGGTATCGCGTTCCGGTCGCTCTATCCACCGATGATGAAGGCGTCTCGCGCATCGATCTGACGCATGAATATGTTCGGGCGGCTGAAACCTACTCGCTTAGCTATTCGGATCTGAAACAAATGGTGCGTACTGGCCTCGAACACGATTTCCTCCCCGGCGCGAGCCTGTGGCGCGAACCGGACCAATTCACTCGCCCGGCGGCCGCCTGCTCGGCGGACACCCCCGGCGCGGCGAAACCTTCCGCCGCATGCGCGAATTTCCTCAAGTCCAGCGAAAAAGCCCAGCAGCAGTGGGAACTCGAGCGGCGTTTTCATGAATTTGAAGCCGGCTATTAGGAACAAGCTTCGTGCGCACGGAAGAAATACTTGACGGGGCCATCCGTGATACAATTCGCATCCCTTGGAGGACTCTTATGCCTGACCCCCTTCCGGAACATCAGAAAACGCAGTTAATCGTGCGCTCCCCTCTCTCCACCGAAGGATTCGTATCCATCTACTTTTCGAGTCCCGATGGAAGGTTGATGACCGAAGAGGAGTGGTGGAACCTGAAGCAGCTCATCGAGCTCACAAATAAAGTTTGCATCAAGCAGCAGACGCGCGCCCAGTCCGCTTAGGATCGAATTCCATCCCTGGGTCGCGTGGCGTTATCTTGCGCGTAGAATCGCAATGCCGCCATGCGGTCGGATGTCGCGCCGTACGGGTCAGCCTGCTGGTCGGCCCGATCCATTTCGAATTGCTCATTCCATAGCAATTTGAACTTCCCCGTCCGGATCAGCGTTTCCGGGTAAGCAGGATTGACGTAAAGGATGTCCACCAGGCCGGGGCCGGACTCCGCCGCAAACGTCAGTCGGGCCGCCAGTTGTTCCACCAACTGAAATTCAAACGGATTGTTCAGATAGACGAGCAAAGGCGAACGGGGCCATCGAAATTCGGATGCGTCCTGGCGCAAGACGCGAATTCTGGCGAGGGGCTTTGCGATGCGGGACCAGAGGGCGACGTTCCGCTGGGCGATGCGCGCCAAATCTTCATTCAGTTCGACGCCAATTACCCTGCGAAAGGTGAGTTCGGCGGCCAGAAGCAAGGCGCGCCCTTTGCCCGCACCCACATCCACAAAGGTGTAGGGCCCGACGCGCGCAGCCGAAAAAGGAAGCGTTTCGCGCCAACGGCGGCATGCTTCGCGGAAGACGGACGGCGCAACGGCCGAGTAACCATTGTTCGTCGCATCGCCTGCCCGGCCGGTGCGAAGCTGATGCGGACTGAGATAGCCTCCCGTGTCGGTCCCATACTTCAGGTCAAACGGGTGCATCGCACGCCGATTCGGAGCGATATTTAATACCTTTGACAAGCAGCACCAATCCTAAATTCTCTTTCCCAAGAATACCGCAAGAAGGCCATGCGGCCTTACTTTGCCGGGGAGAAGACCGGGGAACCGATGCCTACATTAAGTGAAATGTTTTGCCCAAGGGGCAGAATAACCTCTTGGGCACTATTAGAGATTATTCATTATAAAGGGGTTGACGGGATGGCTTGCTGGCATCCTAATTGCCCTGATGACCACAATTATTTACATGGCCCTTGGAGGTACGCGCGCATGGAGCACCTCGGAACGAACTACACCATCGACGAATGCAAGGCAGCCGTCCTGCTCGGCCTGCCTCTCCCCGAGTTGCGCTGGTTTTCGCGCGTATTAGGTGTGGGCCAACAAGAAGACACTGGGGAAACCACACATATCGTTTTTACGTATGAAGAGCTGAAGCGACTATCGTCCGAAGCCGCCGCTTCGGCGAAATAGCCCGGGCTTCCCGGCGGAAACCCCCGACCACGAGAGCGTTCAAAGCTCCTCATAACCGTGAATTCCGTGATCGTGGCCTCAAGTTTGCACCTGCTCACTGAACGGTTCTCTTCCCTTATTTGTTACTTTCCAGCTGACTAAAGACAACGGCGTGTTCAGACGATGTTTTCCTTAGCGGTCTATCTTGACTTCGAAGGACACAGCTGTGGCCCACGAGAAAGTCCAACTCGAACAGGAAGTAATTCGCTTGAGGCGGAAGGCAACTGCCCTTGAGCATTTGCTGAAGCAACTCGAACACACCGCGAATGAACGCGCAAGCAAACTGGAGGAGTTACTGGAGGAGCGCAAGAAGTCGGAAAAGGAGGCCAAAAAAGATCACGAAATGGTCCGGCTACTGCTCGATTCCACCGCCGAAGCGATTTTCGGCCTCGACAATCATGGCCATTGCACCTTCGCAAATACCGCTTCCGTCAGACTTCTGCGATACACGGGGGAAAGCGACTTCCTCGGGAAAAACATGCACGAGTTGGCCCATCACACGCGTCCGGATGGAACGCCATACCCCGCCAGCGAGTGTCACATGTCTGGAAATGCCGGGAGCGGGACTGGGACCCATGGAGTAGATGAGGTTTTTTGGCGCAAGGATGGGAGCAGTTTTCAAGGAGAATACTGGTCCTACCCGATCTTTCAGGACGGCAGAAAAATTGGCGCTGTCGTGACTTTAGTCGATATCACGGAGCGAAAAAAAGCGGAACAGGAATTGCGCGCGGCCAAGGAAGGTGCCGAAGACGCGAGCCGTTCCAAGAGCCAGTTCCTGGCAAACATGAGCCACGAAATCCGAACACCGATGAACGGCATCCTGGGGATGACGGAACTCACTCTGGAGACCGAACTCACCAGAGAACAACGCGAGAATCTCGGCCTCATCCAGCTTTCGGCTGAATCCCTGCTGACTGTCCTGAATGACATCCTGGACTTTTCCAAAATCGAAGCCGGAAAGCTCGAATTCGAATCCATCCAGTTCGATCTGCGGGAAAGTCTGGGCGAATCCATGCATACGCTCGGATTTCGCGCGCACCAGAAAGGACTGGAACTGGTTTATGAAGTACAACCCAGCGTCCAGGAGTCCCTGATCGGGGATCCGAGCCGGCTGCGGCAAATTCTGGTGAATCTGGTTGGGAACGCGATCAAGTTCACCGAACATGGTGAAATCCTTCTATCGGTGGATTTGGACTCCGAACAGGGCCAGAAAATATGTCTGCACTTCTCTGTAAGGGATACCGGAGTGGGAATTCCCCGGGACAGGCTGGAAAAGATATTTGAGGCCTTCTCACAGGCCGATGGCTCCATCACCCGGAAATACGGCGGCACGGGCCTGGGACTCACGATTTCGAGCCGCCTTGTCGAAATGATGGGCGGTCGTATCTGGGTGGAGAGCGAATCCGGAAAGGGAAGCACGTTTCATTTCACTGCCTGGTTCGATCTGCAAGAAAGTGTCGCTCGACCCGCACCGATCAAGGCAGCGGAGCTGCGTGATATCTCGGTGCTGATCGTCGACGATAATTACACGAACCGGCGCGTGCTTCACGGCGTACTCTCTCGCTGGGGTATGAAATCCATTCTAGTGGATGGAGGGCAATCCGCGATTGCGGCGATGGGAGACGCGACGCGGGAGGGCCGCCCATTTTCAGTGGTCATCGTGGATGGCCAAATGCCCGAAATGGACGGGTTTACCCTCGTCAAAACCATTCAGGTGCGACCCGAACTCGGCAATCCAAGGATCGTCATGCTGACTTCGATGGGCGAAAAGGGAGACGCTTCACGCTGCCGCGAACTGGGTATTTCCGCTTACCTTACGAAACCTGCCCGACAAAACGAATTGCTCGAAATGCTTTGCCGGGTGCTTGGAAAATCGCCGGGAATTGCGTCGCCGGAATTAGTTACGCGCCATACGTTGCGGGAGGATCGAAGGAGAGTGCAAGTCCTGGTGGCGGAAGATAACGCCGTCAACCAGGCCTTGGCCGTGCGCCTCCTGCAAAAGAGAGGCTACCTGGTGACGGTGGCAACGGATGGCCAGCAGGTCCTCGATGCCCTCGCCAAGCAAGCATTCGATTTGGTTCTAATGGATGTGCAGATGCCCGTGATCGACGGCTTGCAGGCGACTGGCCAGATTCGAGAACGGGAAAAATCCGCTGGCGGGCACATTCCGATTCTCGCCATGACCGCTCATGCGCTGAAGGGCGATCAGGAACGCTGCATCGCGGCGGGAATGGATGGATACGTTTCAAAGCCCATACATGCTGCCGAGCTTTTCGCCGCCATTGAAAATGCCCTGGAACAACACTGACCGAAGTCGCCGGCCGATCTGTGTTTGAACCTTCACTGGTATTATTCCCCGATTTGCGATGAGCCCCCCATTTGCTGGCCGAACCTGATCCTGAGACGCGCGATCAGCAGCGTCATACGAAATAGCCACTTTTATTATGACTCCTCAGGATTTTGAAACATCTAATCCCGGGTATCGTAATATATAGGTTTAGTGTTCACCCCTCAGGATTGATAGGAGATTCATGTCTGGTCCGGGTAAGTCGCTTGTTTTGATGTACGGCTTCGCCCTGGTCTTCACCGGCTGCGCGAGGAAAGACCCGCCGCCAATGCAGCGCCCGCCGTCGCCGGTATCGGTGGTCACTGCCGTGACTCGCGATGTCCCTGTCTACCTGGACGAAGTCGGCCGTTGCGTCGCCCGCGAGGTGGTTTCCGTCCAACCTGAGGTATCCGGCCGGATCACGGAGATTCATTTTACCGACGGCGCCGATTTGAAGAAAGGCGACCTGCTTTTTACGATTGATCCCCGCCCATTTCAGGCCCAGGTTGATTCCGCGGAGGCCAATCTCGCCCAATCGAAGGCGGCGCTGGATTACGCCAAAGTGGAATTCGCCCGCGTCCAGGATCTGGTCGAGTCGAGAGCCATTGCCCGGCAGGATTATGACACGCGGAAGAACGCCGTGGACGTCGGCGAGGCGCAAGTCAAACAGAACCAAGCCGCGGTTGAGTCAGCGCGCTTGAATCTGGAATATACATCGATCCGGTCGCCCATCGATGGCCGCGCGGGTCATCGCCTGGTTGATGTCGGCAATGTCGTCACCGCCAATAGCACGGCGTTGCTCGACATCGAGCGCATGGCCCCGATTTACGCGGACTTCACCGTCACCGAGAACGATCTTTCCACCGTGCAGCGCAATGCGGCGCGTCGAACGCTCAGAGTTGAAGTTCGTCTGCCGGATGAGCCGGACAAGCCTGTCGTCGGAGAACTCACGTTCCTGGACAACACGGTGCAGAGCGCCAGCGGAACTGTCATGCTTCGAGCCACCGTCCCGAACAGCGACCGCCGCCTGTGGCCGGGGCAATTTGTGAATGTCCGGCTGGTGTTGGCCACCCTGCCCGAGGCCGTGCTCGTGCCAGCGGCCGCGCCGCAGGATTCGTCCAAAGGCCCGTTTGTTTACGTCGTAAACCAGGACTCGACCGCCGAATTGAGGCCGGTGAAGCTCGGACAGCGCCAAGGCGATCTGGTCGTTGTCGAGCAGGGGATCAAGGCCGGGGAACGTGTAGTCCTTACCGGGCAATTAGGCGTGATGCCGGGGGCCAAAGTGCAAGTTGTTCCCGGAGCTCCCGGAGGACCGGCGCCAGCGTCAACCGCGGCTGCGGGGAAATCGTGAACCTCTCTGAACCATTCATCCGCCGGCCCGTCATGACGGCGGTGCTCACGGTCTCCGTAATTCTTTTCGGCGTGCTCGCCTATATGCGCCTTCCTGTAAACGATCTGCCGGTGGTGGACTATCCGGTAATCGCGGTGCAAGCAGATTATCCCGGCGCGAGCCCCGATACGGTTGCAAACAATATCGCCACGCCGCTCGAGCGCCAATTCATGCAGATCAATGGACTTGAGCTGGTGACATCGCAGAGCACGCAGGGACACGTCAGCTTCACATTGCAATTTGGTCTCGATAAGAGCATCGACGCGGCCGCCACGGACGTAGCGACAGCCATTTCCCAGGCTACCGGCAGCCTTCCCACCGACCTGCCGTCGCCTCCGACCTACACGAAGACCAACCCGAACGACCAGCCAATCCTTTACATCGCTCTCACCAGCGATTCGGTTACGCCCGGCCAGCTTTACGAATACGGAAGCACTCAGGTGGGCGAGAGGATCAGTATTCTGCCCGGCGTGAGCAGCGTGAATGTGTTCGGCACGAAATCTGCGGTGCGCATTAAGGTCGACCCTTCCAAAATGTGGGCTCGCGGAATTTCGGTGGATGATCTGGTGACGGCCGTAAAGAACGGAACCAGTTACACGGGCGCGGGCCAGTTCGATGGCGCCGCGGGAACCGCTCTTCTGCGGCCCAACGGTCAATTGGACACGGCCGTCGCGTACGGAAACCTGATCGTCAGCAGCACAAACGGCGCTCCCGTGTTTCTCCACGATGTCGCCGACGTGGTGGACTCGGTTCAGGACGAGCGGATCAAGATGAGATTCTGGGTTCGCGGATATGATGAGCCCGGAGCCACGGTGGTCGTTGCCGTCAACCGCCGAGCCGGTTCGAACGTTGTGCAGGTGGCCAAGAGCGTCCGCGACCTGCTACCTCTTATCAGCGCGGAGCTTCCGGGGTCGGTTCGTGTGACCCCGATTTATGACCGCTCGCAAACGATCGTCAATTCCGTGGACGATGTGCAAGCCACTCTCGCGATCGCGTTCGTTCTGGTCGTCGCCGTGATCTTTGTCTTCCTTGGCAGAGTCACCGACACGCTGATACCCGCCGTGGCTCTCCCCCTATCGCTATTGCTCACGTTGATGGTGATGAGCCTGTTAGGGTACAGCCTGGACAATCTCTCGCTGATGGCCCTGACGCTGGCCATCGGGTTTTTGGTCGACGACGCCATCGTGTTTCTGGAAAACACGGTGCGCTTGATGGAAAGAGGCATGAAGGCGCTCGAAGCCACGCTCGAGAGCGCCAGGGAAATCAGCTTCACCATTCTCTCGATGACGATTTCGCTGGCGGCCGTATTCTTCCCGCTGGTGTTCATGTCCGGCCTGGTGGGACGCATCTTCCGCGAATTCGCGATTACCATCGTGGTTTCCATCTTCGCTTCCGGCCTGGTCTCGCTGACTCTCACGCCCCTGATGTGCGCGCGGCTCTTGAAGACGCGGGGGCACGGAATCAAGCAGAATTGGGTGGAGCGAGCCACCGGCCGGATCGAAAAACGCATTCTGGCGATTTATGGGGATTCCCTGTGGTGGTTTCTGCGGCATCGCTGGATTTCCGCGCTGACGTGGGTCGCCTGCATGGCCGGCACAATCATCCTTTTTACCGTCGTTCCCAAGGCCTTTCTGCCAGTGGGGGATAGCGGGTTCATCTGGGGAGTCATGATCGGCAAGGAAGGTTCTTCTCCCGAGCAGATGCGGGCCCTCCAGGATAAGGCGGAAAATATCATGCGGCAGGATCCCGCCGTGGGAGCGACCTTTTCACTGACCGGGAACAGCCAGTTCCTCGCATCCAATCAAGGACTCCTGCTCACCTTTCTCGAACCGCCGCAGGCGCGCCCGCCCATTCAATATGTTGCCGGAGGATTGATGGGCAAGCTCGGTTCCATCCCCGGCGTTTTCGCGTTTCTCCGGCCCATGCCGGTGCTCGATATCAGCACGGGCGCGACGAACCAGAATCAGGGGCAATATGCTTATGCGCTCTCCGGGGTGAACCCCACCGAAGTCTACGACGTGGCACAGAAGCTGATGGCCCGTCTGGCTCAATACCCTGGATTTGCGACCATTTCTTCCGACTATTTTGCTCACACGCCGAATCTGGAAATCAATATCCGGCGAGACCAGGCCCGCATCCATGGCGTGTCGGAGGCGCGAATCCTGACGCTTCTGCGTAATGCGTATTCGCAGAATTACCTTTACCTGATCAAAAAACCCGAGGATCAGTTCCAAGTGATTCTCGAAGTCAAGGATTCTGACCGTTCCAAACCCTCGGACCTTTCCCTGCTGTATATCAAGTCGGACGACGGAAAGAACCTTGTGCCGCTGAATGCGCTGGTCACCTGGAATCAAACGCTGGGCGCTCAAACGGTGAATCACCTGAACCAATTCACCAGCGTCACGATTTTCTTCAACCTGAAGCCGGACGTGGCCATCGGCGACGCAACGGACTTCATCAGCAAGGCCGAAGCGGAAATTGTGCCGCCTACCGTGCGGGCGAGCCTGCAAGGGGAAGCCCAGACGTTTCGTGACACAGTGCGTAATTTGACGATCCTGATGGCGCTCGCGGTTTTCATCATGTACGTGATTCTTGCCATCCTCTATGAAAGCTATGTGCACCCGCTGACCGTGCTGTCCACGCTTCCAACGGCGCTGGTGGGCGGATTGCTGACCCTGTTTTTATTTGGAGAGCAGGCGTCGCTTTACGCGTTTGTCGGCATGTTCATGCTCATGGGCATCGTGAAGAAAAACGGAATCATGATCGTGGACTTTGCGCGCCAGCGCGTGGACGCGGGCGAGACGGCCGAGAAAGCCATCCATGACGCGAGCATGGACCGCTTCCGGCCGATCATCATGACCACGCTTGCCGCCGTGATCGGCGCGGTGCCGATCGCCGCCGGATTTGGCGCCGATGGGGCCTCACGCCGGCCGCTCGGAATGGTGATTGTCGGAGGGCTGATCGTGTCTCAGTTCATCACGCTGTATATCACGCCCGTCATTTACCTATACCTCGAGCAGTTCCAGGAAAAAGTATTGAATCGCACATCGTTCTTTCACTCCGGGCACTCGCAGATTCCTTCCGCGGCGACGCAGGATGGAGTGGCGGACTAAATCCCATGCCCATGCGTTCCCGCAACTTTCTAGTGCCGCGATTTCTGCCGCTTATCTTCTGCGCAACCTGCGCGCTGCTTGCGGGATGCACGGTCGGCCCGAATTACCAGCGGCCGAACACGGATGTTCCCGCAACCTTTCGTGGACCTGAGGACGCGGGTCAATCCAACGCCTCCGCGGCTTCGCTCGGTGACCAGAAGTGGTGGGATGTTTTTCTGGACACGCAGTTGCAGCAACTGATTCGGACCGCACTGCAGCAAAATTATGACGTGAGGATTGCCGCAACCCGCGTCCTCGAAGCGCAGGACCAGGTGGGCATTACGCGCGCGGACCAGTATCCCAGCGTGACGGGGAACGCCAGCGGCACGAACCTGCACAATCCGGCTATTGGTCCCATCCCTTCTTATGGATTGACGCTTGGCCGCTTGGGCCTGTCCGCCGCCTGGGACCTCGATTTCTGGGGCAAGTATCGCCGGGCAACGCAAGCGGCCCGCGCGCAGCTTCTGGCCAGCGACTGGGCGCGCCAGGAAGTGACCGCGACGCTCGTGGCGAACGTGGCCACCGCTTACTTTCAGCTTCGTGAACTCGACCTCGAACTCGACATTTCGAAGCGCGCACTGGCCTCGCGCAATGAATCGCTGGAGCTGACAAAAACGCTCGAGGAACACGGCATCAATTCGATTCTCGACGTTCGCCAGGCCGAGCAATTGGTTTACACGGCGGCCGCGGAAATCGCCGACCTCGAAAGACGCATCGGACAGCAGGAGGATCTGCTCAGCAATCTGCTCGGGAATAATCCGGCTGCGATCGCCCGCGGGATGGACCTCACGCAGGAGCCGCATGCCCCGCAGGTTCCGTCCGGGCTCCCCTCCGCACTGCTGGAGCGCCGTCCGGATATTCGGCAGGCCGAGCAGCAACTGGTCGCCGCGAATGCCCGGATCGGCATTGCCAAGGCCGCGTTTTATCCGGATATTTCGTTGACCGCAGCCCCGGGATTCCAGAGCTCGGCGCTCCAGAGTCTGTTCAACGGTTCATCCGGATTGTGGACGTTTGCAGGCACGGTCACGCAGCCCATTTTCACTGCCGGAAAAATCCGCTCCAATATTCGCTTAACGGAGGCGCAGAAACAGGAAGCCGTTTTGACGTATCAGCAGACGATTCAAGGCGCGTTCCGCGACGTTTCCGATGCCCTGATTGCCTACCAGAAAGTGCAGGAATTCCGCGCGCAGCAGGAACTTCTGGCTCGCTCCGCCCAGGATGCCGCTCAGCTTTCCAACCAGCGATATCAGGCGGGCACGACAAATTACCTCGAAGTGCTGACGAACGAAACAAACTATTTGACGGCCAACCTCGGCCTGGCGCAAGCACGGCTCAATGAGCTGCTCGCGCTGGTGCAGATCTACAAAGCTCTCGGCGGCGGCTGGCAGCAATAGGCCGGTATGTCGCTCCGGGTATGGGTCCGGTCACTCGACCCGCCTATTCCCCGAAAATCTCAAATCCTGCCGGACCTGCCGATAAGTGGCACACTCATTTGCGACACGGTTGAAATGGAATACAGGATGGCTTCCCTGCAGCGGCTCTAATGCACGTGCGCGCGCGACACCAAAGAATCGGTGACGCTCCTGCCACCGAGCCGCGCGTACAGATCATCGTAAAGTTGAAAGTAGCGCGCGGTCGCGTGCGCCCAGTTGTACTCCTCGGCTGTGCAGAGGGCCCTTTCGGTTTTTTCCCGCCGCGCAGGTTCATCGGCAAACACGAGCCGAACGGAATCCGCAAAGCTTTCACCCGTGGGGTCCGCCAGCCAGGAATTCGATTCATTCGCATAGGTGAGGACGCCGCCTTGCCGGGGAGCCACTACGGGAAGGCCCGAGGCCATGGCTTCGAGCGGAGCAATGCCGAACGGTTCGCGCGGATTGGGGTGAATGAGCGCATCGCAGTTCGCGTAGATCTCCGCCAGGCGTTCGCGGTCGGCGATCTGGCCGAGCATGTGGACGCGGCCGGGAACGCGGGATTCCGCCGACTCCGCAAACCACCGCATGCGGGGACCCGATCCAGCGATGAGCATCCGGTAGTCAAATCCGGAATCGGCCGCGAGTTGCTCCATCATTTCCAGAAGAAGCTGAGGATTTTTCTCCGGAGAAACTCGTCCGACATACAGCAAAAGGCGCGTCGATTCCGAAACCGGCCTTGTCCCATGCAGGAGCGAGAGCAATTCCTGGCGCGCGGCCTCACTGCGGCGATCCGGCCCCAGTGCTTTGGTTTCAACGCCCATCGGGCCCACGCGGACCGGGATATCGCGAGAAGAGCCAAGGGCGGACCATAATTCTTCCGCCGTATATTCCGAATTCGAAATGTGGCCGTCGAAGCGCGGCGCATAAACTCGCTGCATGTACCAATTGGCGCAGCGGTGCCCGAGCCGGCCGGATGAAATGTATGCGGCGACATTGTCGTCCATGCGCTCGCAACTGAGCCCAACGACCACGGGTGGATTTATGCCGGAAATCCAGCCCCTGCGGATCACGGTGGGCAGAAAGCACAGCGTGTACTTATCGCAAACTTCGATCAGGTCCGGCTGCTCGTCGCGAAGTATTTCGCGCAGCCGCGAGCGGTAAGGCAGCGCGTAAAGGTGCGGAAGCAGCAGGCGATAGCTGGAGCTGAAGAACGGGGAGCGTGGAGCCGCAATTGTGTAGATGCGGCCGTATTCACCGATCTTCTCCATGGAATCATCGGGACCCGGCACAACGAGCCGTACTTCGCGCTGATGGCGGTCCGCCGCTTCCAGGAGCGCCCGGTAGAAAGTGCGGATTCCACCGGAAGTGGGATGATAAAAGTTCGTAATGTGAAGTGTCTTGATGGGCGCGCCAGTCATTCTGGAACTTTGCGTCATCGGCCCGCAGGTTTCTTTCCGAGCAAGCCGCGAAGAACGACTCTGGGGCCGGCCAGGAGAAATTCCACGATCAGTCCTGGGATTCTGCTCAAATCCTTTTGAAGAGATTGACTGCCGCGCCCCACGGTGAGGGCCCCCCGTTGCATGGCGAATAGATTGAAGGCCGTCGAAAAGCCCGTGAAAGCAATTGAGGTCACCATGCTCAATGCGAGCTCGGGCGTATGCCGCAGCCAATGGACGAGAAATTCCAGCGAGTGCGCCACCAAAGGCAGCAAAACCATCGCCGCAGCCATGGCCGTCCATGTAGGCCGAGCGGAGGCAAAGGCTTCCGTGATCGCACCGTAGAAACCGGAGGTTAACGATCGAAACAGAAGTTCCGCGAGCATGGCGCCGATCGCTGCATGCAACCCGGCAACGAGATTCGTGCAGAAAAAAATGGATGCACGCAGCAGCGAACTCGTTACCGCGGATTTCCAATTCCACTGCGAGAGGAGATATCGCGCCGGATGGCGGGCCAGATCCCGCAGAACTTGCGCGACGGTTCGCGAACCCGGTTCGTCGGGCGGAACGCTTCCTCCCGCGACGACGGGATTATCGCCTGCGGCGCCCGTTGAAGGCGTTTCCTCGACCCAGACCGTTTCCATGAACATGCCTCCGAGCCTCAACCTATTATGTCACGGGAAACGTGCAAGAATCGGGACCGCGAAGAAAATGCGACGATTTGCAATGGCCGTCTTCCGCTAGCTTGCCAGCAGAGCCTCCCGGACGTTTCGAGTGCCCCCCGGTTGCAGGCTCTCCTGATACGCGTCCGCAAGATCATCCAGCACCATACCCCATCCCGTGTTTCCCGAAGCCTGGCGCGTGGCGTCGCGCAGCGATTTGTGCAACCTCGCCGTCGTCACGACCAGCTTTGTCTTGGCGATGAAATCCTCCGCATCGGCGCCCACAAATCCTGTAACCCCATCGCGCACCTGATACTTCGGACCGCCTTTGGATGTCACGACGGCGGGGACTCCGGATGCTTGCGCCTCCGCGACTACATTCCCGTAGGTGTCCGTTTCGGAAGGGAAGACGAACAAGTCCATGTTCGCATAAGCCCGCGCCAGAAATTCTCCATGCAGCTCACCGGTGAAATCCGCCTGAATCAGCTTGCGTTCCAGCCAGGCTCGCTCACTGCCTTCCCCCACAATCAGAAACCTGTAGTTATGGATGCCGTCGCGCCGCAGGCCTTCCTCGAGATCCACCAGGAATCGGACGTTCTTCTCCGGGCAAAGGCGCCCGACGTAACCCAGGCGGAAAAAACTATCATGCACATCGCGCTTGGCGGCGGAAAAGAGCTCGCGATTCACGCCGCGGCGCATGGGGAAAACCGGCTTGCCCGTCGAGGAACCAATCATTTGCATATGCTCCCGGTTGGGCGCGAGGACCACGCGGGCCATTTTGTAAAACTGAAGGCAGGCCCACAGCACGATGTCCTCGGCTGTGGAGGCCAGCGCCCGGCGTGAACTTTCGGGAAGAGGCCTCGCCAGCATCCCGAGGCGGCGGCCGGCAAATTCGTGCAAGTTGGTATGCCAGGAGGCGACCAGAGGTATTTGCAGCGCATGCGCGACGCGGGCGCCCGTGATACCTACATCGCCCGGGCCGGTGATATGCACAATGTCGGCGCCGAAATCGCGTACGGCTTCAAGCGCGGGGCCGTAGTGCCGTGCGAACAAAACATCGAATTGCAGGTGCAGGTCGACGTCAAATGAAAGCGGCCCGCGGCTTAATTCGAGAAATTCGATGGACCCGTCGCTCCACTGGCGCGTCTGCTCTCCGGCGTGTATCGCGAGTAGGGGAAATTTCCTTTCACGAGCGGCCGCCACGACGTTGCGGCAGGTCGTAGCCATGCCGTCCACGCCGTGGTAGGAATCCGAGAAAAACGCGACACGGGGCCAGTTCCTCACAGGATTGCGCTCCCGGCCATCGGGTCCGTCAGGCGGAAGGGAGCGCGTAACGGCGGGCTCGCCAAAAATCCGATTAGCCTGAGGCATGGATCGATCCACGGCGGCGCTCCCCTTGTCCAGACTTGCGAGAGGGGCCGCTCAATTCCGTCGTCGCAGAGCACAAAGACGCGGGATATCCAGAGTTGCCGCTCGGCGAGTTGCGGATGTTCGCGCACAATGTCCCAGGCGGTCACAAAATGTCGCAGGATAAGCGGCTCCTTGTATTGCGGCAGAATGGCGATCTCGCTGATCTGCCCGACGCGAATCTCCTCGGCGAATTCGGCGAAGGAGCTCGCGCGCGTAAGATTGATCATCGCGTTGGGCTCGAAGCCGTGGCGATCTCCGCCGGCGACAACTGGCAGTCCCATCTCTTCTCCGAGTCGAACGACGCCAAGATTCTCGTTCCAGGTGCGGAATCCGTTGATTTCAAGAGCGTGAATCCGCGTTCCATAGGCGCGGAGGAATTGCAGTACCGTTTCCTGGATTGCGCTCGCGCCCACGCCGGCCATGTCCCAGAGAGGGTGATTCAGCACGATCAGCACAGCGGGGTCGGCCGAAAGTTCCTCGAGAAACGCTCCCAGAAACTCCGGCTTTGGCGTCCGCGTGTAATCGGCCATGAACTGCATGAAGGGAATCGCCTGAGAAAATGCGATATTGTGCACGCCCAGATGAAAGTAGTTTTTTTCGTAGGGCACCGACCACTCGACCGAGATCGGGATTCCGCTGTCGGGAGCTTCCGACCGGAGCAAAAGTCCCGCGTCGATATTGTCATGGTCGGTCAGCGACACCATGGGAGCGAGCCCCAAACGATCAATTTGTCCCCCTTCGAGATCATAGGCCGCGCGCGCGCTGACGGGACCTCTCCAGTAACCACGGGAAAAGTCGGGCAATTCTCCCGCTTTGGCGCGGTATCGATCGAGTTCCCGCTGCAGAAAGTACGATAGGACAGGCAAGCGCTCGAGATAACCGGGGAGTCCGCGGAGGCTCTCGCGCGAATGTTCGGTGTGACTGTGCAGGGAGACGCCGGATCGGAATACTTGTGCGACGGAACGTTTAGATGGCAGGACGTACATTTGCGTACGGGCTGATCCCATTCAGTTCTCCTCTCAATTCTCGTGCACGCCCAACGTAGGGAAACTCTATTACATCGCGGTAACTAAACGATGAAGATCCATGAATGAAAGGTTCATCATTGAGCACATTCGCGAGAGAGCGACGGAGCGAGTCCTTCGTGTTACGGCTTGCGATCGTGCGGAGCGCCGCCTCCAAAATTGAACGAATGTGACGTGGCGTGCATCTGCAACAGTCCTGTCCGGCGCCGAAGAGCCACAGCCGACAAAATAAAAATGTGGAAGCACCGCTGCTAATCTTTCGCGTGTTTGAAATTCTCGGAACGAAAAAATGTTCCGGTTGAACCCGGGGAACTCTTGGTGCGCGCGGAAGCTCATTTGTCGAGGCGCTCTTGACCGAGACACGGACACTCGCGGCGTGTTATGGCCCGCCTGAAATCGTTGCGCAATAATTCTGAACCTTGATGCTCGTTCACCTGGTGTTCGATCGCAACATTACCACAATCTGTAGACAAGTTGAACACGCGGCAACAAGATTTTGTGCTTTGACGCTGATTTTCCCTTGACAGAATTTTCGCGGTTGTTTACATTGCGCGCTCAGATTCGGGGGGATCGTGATTTGGCGAGCGTACGGCCCACTTACCCCAGAGAGGCCGCAACTCCGTTTCACGCAACCTGCCGGGCTTAATCGAAACATTGAGGAGGAGCCCTTCCACTCCCCGTCGCCGACGCTCCCAGCGCTGCCGGCGAGGTGATGCGCAAATCCGGAGGCGTGCATACGGCCAACGGACGCGCACGGGAGAGGCTTTTGCTTTTTGATGTTTTGAAGTTCCTGGCACATCCCACCGGCGCGGGCTTGGGGCCCACCGGGAAACCGAATCGAGTAATTGCCTGCTGAGAATCGGGTAATTGCGACCTCCCGGCCACCCATATCGGGAGTAAAATATAAGGGTTCCCTCTGCGCGGGGGAGCCTACCTGCGCGGAGGCACGATGTCACACACGAAAATGGCTTTGAACGAAAAGACGGCGCTCCAACCCGGCACCACCACCCCCGCCGGCGTCCAGGTCCGCACGGGCCTCGATTTCCAGAGATACTTTACCGACGGCCGTACTTCTCCCTTTGACGCCGTCGAGTGGGAGCGCCGCGTCGCGCAGATCGGCAACGAGAAGGGCAAAACGATTTTCCGCCAGGAGAATGTCGAGGTGCCGAAAGGCTGGTCGCAGACCGCGACCAACATCGTCGCGTCGAAATATTTTCACGGCAAGCTCAACACGCCCGAGCGCGAAAGTTCGGTGCGGCAGCTCATCGGCCGCGTCGTGAACGCGATCGTGGGCTGGGGCGAGCAGGGCGGCTATTTCGCCGGCCCCGCGTCGCGCGACGCTTTCCGCGACGATTTGACGCACCTGCTGGTCGAACAGAAGATGGCCTTCAATTCTCCCGTGTGGTTCAACGTCGGCGTGCAGCCCAAGCCGCAATGCTCGGCGTGCTTCATCAACTCCGTCCAGGACGACATGGAATCGATCATGAACCTGGTCAAGACGGAAGGGATGCTCTTCAAGTGGGGTTCGGGCACGGGCACGAATTTCTCGACGCTTCGAGGCAGCCGCGAGGCGCTTTCCGGCGGCGGCATCGCGTCCGGGCCGGTCAGCTTCATGAAAGGGTTCGACGCCTTTGCCGGCGTGATCAAGTCCGGCGGCAAGACGCGGCGCGCCGCGAAGATGGTGATCCTTGACGTGGATCATCCGGACATCGTCGAATTCATCGATTCCAAGATGAAAGAGGAGCGCAAGGCGCAGGTCTTGATTCAGCAGGGTTACGATCCGGCGATCGATGGCGAGGCCTATTCATCGATCTTCTTCCAGAACGCGAACCACTCCGTGCGCGTCACCGACGAATTCATGCAGGCGGTCGAGGACGATCGCGACTGGTGGACGCGCAACGTCAATGACGGAAATCCGTGTGAAAAATACGGCGCCCGCGAACTGCTGCAGCGCATGGCTGATTCCGCATGGCACTGCGGCGATCCGGGCATGCAGTACGACACCACGGTGAATCGCTGGCACACCTGCAAGAACACAGCGCGCATCAATGCCTCGAATCCCTGCTCGGAATACATGTTCCTGGACGACACGGCCTGCAACCTGGCGTCGCTCAACCTGATGAAGTATCTGAATTCCAACGGCAGCTTCGACGTCGAGGCGTTTCGCCACGCGGTGGACGTCACCATCACGGCTCAGGAAATTCTGGTGGACAATGCCAGCTACCCGACGCCGAAGATCGCCGACAACTCGCACAAGTTCCGTCCGCTGGGTCTGGGCTACGCGAACTTGGGCGCTCTGCTCATGTCCATGGCGCTGCCTTACGACTCCGACGGCGGGCGCGACATGGCTGGCGCAGTCACAGCGTTGATGTGCGGCGAAGCCTACGCGCAGTCGGCGCGCATTGCCGAGCGCCTCGGACCGTTCCTGGGCTATCCGGTGAACCGCGAACCGATGCTCGAAGTCGTCCGCATGCACCGCGATTCTCTGCGCCCGATCAAGGCCGAGCGTGTGCAGCCATCGCTTCTCGGCGCCGCGCAGACGGCCTGGGATGCGGCGCTCGCCCTGGGCGAAAAGTACGGCTACAAGAATTCGCAGGTCACCGTTCTCGCTCCCACCGGCACGATCGGCTTCATGATGGATTGCGACACCACCGGGATCGAGCCGGACCTGGCGCTGGTGAAATACAAGAAACTGGTCGGCGGCGGCGTCATCAAGATCGTCAACAACACGGTTCCCGCGGCGCTGATGAAACTCGGTTATTCGCCCGAGGAAACTTCGCAGATCGTTTCCTACGTGGACCGCAACGGCAAGATTGAAGGCGCGCCCGGATTCAAACCCGAGCATTTGCCCGTCTTCGATTGCTCGCTGGCCACGGCGGGAGGGCGTTCCATCGCCTGGCGCGGCCACCTGAAGATGATGGCCGCCGCGCAGCCGTTCCTTTCCGGCGCCATCAGCAAGACCATCAATATGCCCGAGGAGTCCACGGTCGAAGACATCATGCAGGCGTACATCGAGTCGTGGAAGCTGGGCCTGAAGGCCGTCGCAATCTATCGCGACAACTCCAAGGGCTCGCAGCCGCTTTCCGCCGCGGGCGACAAGAAGGACACCGCGCAGACCGCGCAAATCGCGGCGCGAGCTGCGGAAACTGTTTCACCCGCCGCTGAACAACAGGAGCTCTTTGTTCGTTCGCGACGCCGCAAGATGCCCAGCGAGCGTCAATCCATCACGCACAAATTCTCAATCGGCGGCCACGAAGGCTACATCACGGTCGGCATGTACGAAACCGGAGAGCCCGGCGAAATCTTTATCAAAATGGCCAAGGAAGGCTCGACGCTTTCGGGCTTCATGGACGGCTTTGCGCTGTCCGTCTCGATTGGCCTCCAGTACGGCGTGCCGCTCAAGGCCCTGGTCGACAAATTCATCAACACGCGTTTCGAGCCCGCCGGCTATACCGGCCATCCGGCAATTCCTTACGCCAAGTCGGTGCTCGACTACATCGCGCGCTGGCTGGGCGGACGCTTCATTTCTCCCGATTACCTCACGCACAACGGCGAAACGGCGCTGCCGGCTGCAACTGTAACTGCTACTCCGGCTTTGCTCCCTGCGCCGGTTGCAACGGCCGACGATGATCCCCCATCCGCCGGCGCGGCCCCACGCCCGATGTTCGACGGCGCGCCCACCTGCTCCGAGTGCGGCATGCTGATGACGCCCAATGGCGCCTGCTACAAATGCGAAAATTGCGGCGGGACGTCCGGCTGTAGTTAGGTTGATTGCGCATTCGAAAGCGTTTTCTCGAAGCAGCGCGACGGCCTAGATAGAAGAACAGAGAATCACTCCGCGCAACAAAAACTTCACGAAAACGCTATTGGAAAGGAATACCCCTGAGGTTATTGCAGGGGTGTCAGATTCCATTTGGGCAGTTGAACAATTGCTGTCCTCTGGAAATAACGCTCAGAAAGGAGGTAAAAATGCCATTTCAAGGGAACGCATTTGCGTTTAATGTCCCCACGTTGAATACAATCAACGAAGTCGGGGCGGTTTATGGGTTGTTCAAGCCAACTCCACTCCGCCCGGCTCCCTCACCTGTCTTTACGTGGGACAGACCAACAACCTGCGGGCACGTTTGGCCGAACATTTCAGGAACCCGCCGATTGCTGGGATCACGCACTTCGTTGCCGAGGTCATTACAACAGATCTGCAAAGGAGAATGCGCGAAGTCGCGTTAATCGCGGAATTCAATCCCCCCGGGAATCAAACTCGCGGGGGCTGAAATTCCGTCGAACTTGCCACTGATCCGGTCGAAGTAGAAACGGCGGTCTCCCACGGACAAGATTGAATATCTCTTGCTTGTGCTGAGATAGATCGTTTCATCTGAAACAGGATCAACAAACTCGAAAGTGTTCAACTTGGCTGGTGCTCCGATTCTTTCGAGGCACCAGCCAACTATGTTTCTGAAGGCATCTCTCGCTTGATGCCTGAGGCAATCCCGCCGAGTCTGTAAGAGGATAGTCACCTTTGGAGACCGTGAACCCATAAAGGATACATCTAGTGTCAAGAACACCTGTGCAAAACTGCGGATCGCGGTGTCCATATGAGAACGGTTTGTCTCGTGAAGGGTCGTGCGAGTATTGTAACCGTCTGCTAAATGTGGGAATTCTTTGCGAGTCACGGGTTGCGCTTGCCGCCGGACGGAAACTCCCCGGGTCTGAAGACCCGGGCTACAGCACCTCGCAACGCTTTAGCGCCATGGGGCGGGCCACAGGAAATGATCGCCGTCGGAGGGAAATTCCACGGGATCAAGGTCGAGTACTGCTTGCCCTTTCTTGACGTAGTGCCGATAGCTTGACCATTGCCATTCTTCAGGTTTCGTCACCAATCCTGCTTCGACCGGATTACGATGGATGTACTCCAGTTTCTGCCAGAAATTTCGGACGCGCCGGATGATCGTGTCGAAATACCGTTCTTGCCAAATCGGCCCGCGAACCCCGCGCCCCCATGCAATGTCGTAGCCGGTCCTACTCTTCAGATTCCGCATGATGCTGATGAGGTCCTTGTTGTGTGGTGAAAGCAGCAGGTGAAGATGCGTGGGCATGACAACAAATCCAAATAAAAATAATTCGCCTCGGTTTCTCTGGTCAACAAGCGATGCGAGAATCAGATCGCATTCTGCGGGTTTCAGTGAAGTGACTCTGCGATCAAGATTCGTCGTGACAAAGAAAAGACGATCGCGATCCTCGATACGCCGCAGGCGTGTCATGATTCGCGAATTCTAATACATCCGCACAAATCGTGAGCGATTTGCTGTAGCCCGCCTCTTCAGAGGCGGGGATTTTTGTACGTCGGGACAGGATTGCCGCCGGACGGAAAATCCCCGGGTCTGAAGACCCGGGCTACAGCAGGATTGCAAATGGTGCGTGGGTGCTATCATCGCTACACCGATGGACGAGGTTCTTCGAACGAGGCAACTGATCCCTCCCATCACGGCACGCGCCGCCGACGGCGCGATCGTTCGCGCGTGGGACTACAAGCAGAAGCGCAATCTGGTGATTGTCTTCGTCCATGCGGATTGTGCAAATTGCGAAGTGTGGCTCGTGCAGCTCGCCGCTCGCGCCTCCGACCTCTCCGAGCGCGAGGCTGTCGGCTTAATCATTTATTCCGAAGCGCCACTGCGCGCCGCAGAAAACCCACCCACGCCGTTGATTGCCGCAGCCGACGTAACCGGACATTCCCAGCGAACCTTCCTCGGACGCGATGCCTTCGCGTCATCGGGACTTGCTCGGGTCGGCGCGTTCGTCGCCGACCGCTACGGCGAACTGCACGCGCAATGGATTGCTCGGGATGCCGACGAATTGCCGGACCCGGATGCGATTCTCACCGCTCTCTGGCAAATCCAGGTTGCCTGCTAGGGCCGTGAGTTTGACCTTCACTTAAGTAACCGGGAAGCGAGCTAATAAGGCACCGCGGACGGCAAGCTCAAAAAATGTGGTCCAAAAAGCGAAAGGGGCTCGTCTCCGAGCCCCTCTCAGCAATACCCCAGTTCACCCCGTCCCGCAAACTCCGGGACATGACCACCACCCCGGGAACAAAATCAAAACCACTTGCCTGCTATTAGTGCAAGCTGATTGCCACACATCTTAATGTTTGATATCCGGATCCAATATATTGAAAATACAATGGTTAATAAGAAGTAGCCTGCGATTAACCTTAAGACCGGGCACAAATATATACAGTTTTTCACATACTCGGACAAGCCGCCTTACTAACTTTGGAAGATTGGGTGTTGATCGCACACGATTTGCGCGACGGGTCGCCTGCCAGGTTCCAATAACGCCTGCCAGCTCAACCGGTCGATGCAACACCACCTGATATAAATCTTTTCCTAAAAGGTGGTGTTCATGATGCAGAGACGATGGAAGCTGTCTTTGGCCCAGCGGGCCGAACTGTGGAGCCGTTGGAAGGCTGGGCAGTCGTTAAATGCGATTGGTCGAGCCCTCGGCAAGGATAAACAGGTCATCCATTTCCTGTTGGCACGCCACGGAGGGATCGCTCCGCGGGTCCATCGCCGTTCGCGGCGTGCGCTGACCTTGGCCGAACGCGAAGATATCTCTCGGGGCATCGCTTCCGGTGAATCGATTCGTGGGATTGCCAAAGGTCTGAAGCGGGCGGTATCGACGGTGAGCAGAGAGGTCGCCCGCCATGGCGGGCGACCTCTCTATCGAGCCAGCGAAGCCGATCGGCGGGCGTGGGAATCGGCCTTGAGACCCAAGACCTGTCTTCTGGCCACTCATACCCAGCTCCGGGAGATCGTTGCGAGTAAACTGATGCAGGACTGGTCGCCGGAGCAGATTTCCGGATGGCTGAAGCAGTCCTATCCGGACGACGAGAGCAAGCGCGTGTCGCACGAAACCATTTACCGCAGCCTGTTCCTGCAAGCGCGCGGAGCGCTGAAACAGGAGTTGGTTCGGCATCTGCGATCCCAGCGGCGGATCCGCCGCTCGCGGCACTCCAGCATTCACGGGCACTCGCAAGGCCGGATCGTCGATGCCATTTCCATCCGCGAGCGGCCTGCGGAAGTCGAAGATCGCGCCATTCCCGGACACTGGGAGGGTGATCTGTTGCGCGGGGCCGGCAATAGCCACGTAGCCACGCTGGTCGAGCGTCATTCGCGCTTCTGCATGCTGGTGAAAGTGCCCGGCAAGGACACGGCCACCGTGGTGGCTGCTCTGAGCCAGCATGTGCGAAAACTCCCGGCGACGTTGCGGCGCTCGTTGACCTGGGATCGAGGGCTGGAGATGGCCCAGCACAAGAGCTTCACGATGGCTACCGACGTACAGGTTTACTTCTGCGATCCGCAAAGTCCCTGGCAGCGCGGCTCGAACGAAAACACGAACGGCCTGCTGCGGCAATACCTGCCCAAAAAGGCGGATCTGTCCTGCTACTCGCAATCCGACCTGGACCAGATCGCTCTACGCCTCAATCAACGTCCACGAAAAACGTTGGGATTTCAAACTCCGGCGGATAAACTCCAAGCCAGTGTTGCATCCACCCCTTGAGACCACCCCATTTTTCGAGCGTTGAGTCAAGACAACGTCGCAATCTGAAGACTACCTGCACCGTGATGATAGCGGCTTTGGGGCCGATCACCACGCTATCGGAGTTCCTACTACTTAGTTGCACCCGGGCGGTCGTTGGGGAAGATTTGCCAAGAAATGAAATCGCACTTCCCCTACTTTTTGAATGGCAGGCGGCGGAGAAAATGGCTTGATTTTCCGAACGGCAGAAAGCGCCGCTTCAACCATGGAGTCGCTCGCAAATGCGCTGATTACGGAAACATCTTCATCGCGCAGTTTCCCACCGGGTTGTATTTTCACAGAAACAACGATGATGCCCTTGGCATTATTTGGTTGATGCCAAAACATTTCATACTGCCACGTCTGAAGCATCGTCCAGTACATCTTATCGTACCAACCCTGCGCGTCGGGGGGAACGTCCGAATCCGTGACCTCGTAACAAAAAGGCCGCCTAAATTCTAACAACACCGAATCGACCGGCTTTTCCTCCGCGTTCTTGATTGAGTAGAACCCGTCCTTTTCCCAGGAAACGGTGCCTGCTGCTCTCTGATATTCCTGCACGTTTCCATCGCGCCGAGTTCTTATCGTGTGTGTATCCTGAAGATTGATCAATACGCCTGTTGAAAACTGGGCATCTTCTGTTTCGCCATGAGGCTCGACGGATACATGCACAACCCGCAACTGCTCATTTTGAAGGACGGTCCGAAAATGTCGCGGATCGAGCTCGACGGGATCGAACGTAGTATGCGGCGCCACAAGTTGGTCGAAGCGATTAGATCCGAGCAACTCGGCTATCAGCAACTCGGCTGGCCTATCGCTCTGATTTGCCAGCGAGTACCCCATGCCGCCGCGCATCCGCATGACGCTTCCGGCACTCGCCGACCATTGCTCCGGGGACCCTTTATCCGGCGATACCTTGAGTGCATATTCATGCAGGGAAACTGCGATGCTCTCAACGCTTGAGGCCTTGAACGAAATGCCGTCATTCGGGGGAATACGGACGTGAATGACGCGCACGAGTTTGTTTTCTAGGTCGGGGGAAACACGATCCAGATCTACTTGTGGGAACTGCTGCCCGCGGCAAACGGATACAGTTAGGATAGCAAGTAGTATCGCGTTATACAGCACGTTATCGTGGCGCATGCTCAATAGCCTCTGTATTATTCCTGCCGGGTTGCTACTATAATGCCTATTCGATCAAGACAGCGCCAATTTTTGCACGGTGATGGCAGAGATACGAACGGTCGCTAGCCTCGATTCCGCAGGCGGGCTGAAGTTCTTCATCTTCCCATTTGGCCCGTCTCGCAGAAATTCGCAGTCCGGACAACACGATTCAGAAACATGAGCAAGGATCCTGTGAAGTCAGGATAGCGCCTGAAAAGTCGGGTGGTCTCAATGGGTCGATGCAACACCTGCTCAAAGTCTTCATTTTAGGCATCTACAAAGCTGATTTTGTTCGCGGGCGTCAATTCAAACGAAACAAAGCCCTGTTTAGGTTCTGATTGAGTACTGCCGTACAGATCAATTCTTGAAGGGAACCATTGTCAGATCAACTGGTTAGGGGGTGTTGCATCGACCGGTTGAGCCGGCACGGGTTATCGGAAACGGCCTATTACCAAGCGAAGCTACGCGCCGATGGCGCTGCGAATGGCGGAAGCAAGCGCTTCGGCCCAAAGCGTAACGTCTTCGGCGTGCTCGGCTTCGACCATTACGCGCGCCTTCGGTTCGGTGCCCGAATAGCGCACCACGATGCGACCGGCGGCGCCCAGCGCTTTCGTGGCCTTGTCAATCGCGGCGGAAACCAGCGGCAGGGATTCGAGCGGGGGCTTGGATTTCACTTTCACGTTTACGATGGTCTGAGGAAAAACTTTCAGGCCGCGCACCAGGTCATCGAGCGGCCCGCGCAGCGCCACCAGGCAGGCGATCTTCAGAGCGGTGAGCAGGCCGTCGCCGGTGGTGGCGTCGTCGAGAAAAATGATGTGGCCGGATTGCTCGCCGCCAAGATTGGCTCCGCTGCGGAGCATTTCTTCGAGCACGTAGCGATCGCCCACGGGCATGCGCGCAAGGGTCAATCCCTCCGCTTCCAAAGCGCGTTCGAGGCCGAGATTCGCCATCGTCGTGCCAATCACGCGGTTGCCATTCAAGTGGCCGGTGGATTTCAGGAATCTCGCCACCGCCAGCAGCACGCCGTCGCCATCGATATGGCGGCCGCTGGCGCTGACGAACATGGCGCGGTCGGCGTCGCCATCAAATGCAACGCCCAGCGCGGCGCGCGGTTTCGATCACTTTATCCCGCAGTTTCTCCGGATGCAGCGATCCGCAATTATCGTTGATGTTTCGGCCGTCCGGCCGGTCATGTATCGCAATCACTTCGGCGCCGAGTGAACGAAATAACGCCGGCGCAAGCTGGCTCGCGGCGCCGTTGGCGCAATCGAGCACCAGTTTCATTCCCTTCAGGTTCGCGCCGGGAATCACTCGGCCGCGCAAATATGCGAGATAGTCCTCATCGAGCGAGAGATCGGTGGGAACTTCCACGCCGTGCGGAGCGGTCTCACGGCCCTTGTGCTCGTGGATTTCGATTTCGAGATGTTCCTCGACCTCATCGGGGAATTTCATGCCCGTTCCGGCGAATAATTTCACTCCATTGTCGTGGAAAGGATTGTGCGAAGCGGAAATCACCATGCCGGCGGAGAATTTTTTCTGCCGCACAAGGCAGGCGACGCCGGGAGTACTGATTACTCCGGCGGAAAGAAAGGCGACTCCGTCATCGGCAAGCCCGGCAGCGAGTTGCGACGCAATATGCGGCCCCGATTCCCGAGTGTCCATGCCAATCAGGACGCGCGGCTTGGGGTCCGTCTCCAGCAGGTATTTCCCGAGCGCCCGCGCGACCCCGTATAGCGTCGCGTCGTCCAGCGGATACGTGCCGGGAATCCCGCGAATGCCGTCCGTGCCGAACAGTTCCTTGGTCATCGTGGAGTCAGGAGAGCCGGGGGCACTCACCTAAAGTTTCAAATTTTGCCCTCGGATTTTCAAGTCTAGCACATGCCCTATTATCCGGCGGGAGGGGGCGGCCCGCGGCGTTGCACAAGGGTAACGTGGATTTCCGAGGGGGAAATCTGAACGACCGATGCGCCGAACGGAGCGCCCACCATTTCCGGCGTGATATTGAGCGTGGAGGAGCCTTCCTTTGCGTCTTTCATGTCCATTTGCAGGGTCAGATCCGCCGGGACCATCCGGCGCAGAAACGCGGAGCGTCCACGCACTCGAACGCGCACCGAAGTCGCCACGTCGCCGGACATTTCCAGGCGAGGAGGCATGCTGGTGAATTCGATGGGAACCTGGAAGCCAACCTCGGCGAAAGGCTCCGAGGTGTAGGTGGCCCACAGCACGAAAGAAATGCCCAGAGCCAGAAGCTTCAGCCCGGCGTTGGCGAAAATGTATTCTCGCAGAAAGCGCACGATTTATCTCCGCACGGGGGTACGGGCGGCCGGAACGGCGGCGGGAATCACCATGGTCGTTCGGCGGCGCGAAATCATTTCGCTCAGCCGGTCGCCGAGTTCCTCAGGCGTGAGGTTCGTGTCGATCGTCCCGGCGGACGCGACGGAAATCGAGCCCGTTTCCTCGGAAACCAGCACCACCAGGGCGTCGCTATCTTCGGTGATTCCAATGGCCGCGCGATGCCGCGTTCCGAGCTGCTTTGAAATCATGGGATTCAGCGAAAGCGGAAGAAAACACCCGGCCGCCGCGACGCGCGATCCCTCGATAATCACGGCGCCGTCGTGCAGCGGAGAGCCCGGACGGAAAATCGAGACGAGCAGGTCATAGGAAAGCTTGGCGTCGAGCGGAATCCCGCTCTCGATATATGTCTGCAGGCCCGCCTGCCGCTCCACGACGATCAGCGCTCCGATGCGATTCTGGGAAAAATATTCGGCGGCCATCACGATATCGTCGTAAATGGCTTTCGGGTTGTGCGAAGCAAATTTCATCAGGGAAAGGTTTCGGCCAACGCGCGAAAGGGCCCGGCGGATTTCCGGCTGGAACAGCACAATCAAGCGCAATCGCCACATAGGGCAGCAGCGTGGTGAGCAGCCATTCGACCATTTCCAGCCGCGCCCACTGCGCGCCGCGATAAAAAAGGGCCAGCAGCGCGATGGCCACCAGCATCTGCACGGCGCGCGTCCCGCGCAGCAACTTCAGCAGGTAATAAATCAAGGTCGCAACAATCAGAATGTCCAGCGCGGCTCGGAAGTCCAGGCGCGAGAGAAGAGTCACGGGGAGTGCGGCAGCGAGCATGGTCGTAAGTTCTACGGTATCGCAGCCTTGCCGTTTGGGGCAAGCCGCAGTTTGCCGGTATGCGCGGGTGTGCTATGGTGAAATTGCAGCCGTTATGCAAATCGAAGACATCAAAGTTACGCCGCGTTCCAACCCTTCTCAGCGCATTATTGCCCTGGGAATCGTGTTCGCATTTCTGTACTTTGCGTCGAATATCGTGATCACTTTGCTGCTCGCCGTCCTGCTGGCCTATTTTCTCGATCCCGTCGTGGGAGTTCTCGAACGGATCTATATCCCGCGGGCGCTGGGGGCGCTGCTGGTGCTTCTGGCGGTCACGGCGATGATGGGCGGGCTGGGTTATCTGGTCGTCGATCGCGCCGACCAGTTTATCGCCGATTGGCCGCGTTACAGCAGAATACTGCGCAACGTCACGACGGCGTTTGACCGCCAGCTTTCCACGCGTGGAAAAACAGGTCGAGGCCATTACGCCCGCCGCGGAGAAGAGGGCGCGCGCCCGTGCGGCCCGCCGAACCGCCGCCCATCCGCGATTGGTTGTTTCGCGGCGTGGGTTCGTTGTATTCGTTTCTGCTGGTGGCGACGTTTGTCCCGTTCCTGGTGTTCTTCATGCTGGCCGCCAAACGGCGAATCTGGAAAGCAACGATGGAATTATTTCCCGACGAGCATCAGGAGCGCGTTCAGGAAGCGCTCGATCAAGTCAGCTCCATGCTCCGGAGTTTTGTCGCGGGCAATGCCCTGGTGGCGCTGATCCTGATGCTTTCGAGCTGGGCGTTTTTCCTGGTGATCCACCTGGACTATCCGTTTCTTGTGGGCAGCGTCTCAGGCGTGTTGAATCTGGTGCCGTACCTCGGCGCGGTGCTGGCGTGGATACCGCCGTTCTTGATCGGCATGGCGCAATGGAGCTACGATCGGTCCTTATTTCGGGGTCGCGGCCGTGCTCACACTACTTCACATCATTGGACTGAACGTCCTGATGCCCGCGATCGTGGGGCGCCGGGTGCATTTGAATGCGCTTTCGGTCACCATCGCGTTGCTGTTCTGGGGATGGCTCTGGGGCGCGATCGGCCTTATCCTGGCGATCCCGATCACGGCCACGATCAAGGTCATCTGCGATCACGTCGACGGTTGGGAGCCCGTTGGCCGCTGGCTGGGTGCGTAGAGGAAGCTGATAATCATCTCTTGGTCTCGCTCTCTTGCTCGCGCCCGGTAAATGTGTGAGTGCTGGCAACCGCGCCAAAAGCCTCACACTTCAAAAGCGAATGCGTGGGGCGCCCGCAACTTCAAAAACCGCCTCACAAAGGGCCTGCCACCCTTCCCAGGAGGATCATATTACGACCGCGATTACCCGAATGATCCTAGTGCATAGAACGAACAAGAGATGGGCACCTTAGTTTTTTTGGACACCTCTCATCCGAGGCAAGCGATGAGTCAACGAAGGCTGAAATGGTGGCATTGGTTCCTAATTGGACTCTTGTGCTTTATCTTAGCGATGGTCACAGGGCCAGTCGCTGATAGGCATGGGTATGGCACATTCCCAAGACTTATAGTTTCCCTTCTCGCTGAAGTGGCATGGACTGTCTGCTGGGTCATTGCGGTTATTCGTTTCGGGAAGTGGGTCTGGTCTTTAAGGAAACCAATTAGAAACGGGTGACAGGCTCTCAGCGGGCGGTTTCGAATTGCCAGGTGGCCCATCGCTCGCAGGTTTCGAGCGGTGGAGGATTTGAACAGTAAGTCGGGCATCCAGAAACCGCGCTTACTTGGCGGGTTTCTTGTGGTCGAGTCTCAGAGTGAGAACGTATTCCTTCCGCTTATCAAAATTTGAAATCGGTGCGCTGACGAAGTCCATCCCTCGTGCTCGGCGTGAATTTCGTAGTCGACGTTAAGGTCCAGCCCGGTGAAACGAAATTGGCCGTCGGATTCGGAAAGGTGCGTCATAATGTCCTGCGTGTGGAGATCTTTCAGGTAGACCACGGCGGTTTCGACAGGAGCCTCGTCCTTGTCAACCACGGTCCCGCGCACGGTCCTCAATTCGGATTGACCCTTTGGGGGTTTGTCCTGGGCGCACAGCAAGGTTGCAGCCATTACGACGCCCAGCATGATCGCGAGCTTTTTGGACATGTTCATGGTTTTCCTCCAGCGAGCGGCTCCATCTGGAGCGTCAGGTCCTCGCGGTTGCCGTCACGCGCATCGATGCTGCGCGTTTGCGGTTTGAAGCCGTGCGCTTCGATGGTCAATTCATATTCGGCGCCCTGCTTGACTCGGATCCCGAGTTCCCCCTGATGGTCGGAAATCGCCTCCCAACGAAATTTCTTCTCGTCTTTCCGGCGGACCCGCACGCGCGCTCCGTACAGTGCAAATCCCTGTTGGGTGAATACGGTGGCGAAAATAAGGAAATCGTTGGCATGTGAATTCTTTTGTTTCGGACTGCTCTCCGCGGCCGCTGGAGTGGAAATGGCGACTGCCGTGCAAACCAAGACGAGGAGTGCGATCAATCGCGGCGTGCTATTGAGACGGCCGGAGGGAGGGAGGGGATGTCGGGACCATTGCGTGTACCGCTCAAACGTCCTCTTCGTCGTCCGTTTCGTCCTCATCATCGTCAAAGTCGTCCCCTTCGTCGGACTCCTCGTCCTCTTCTTCATCATCATCGTCGTCGGAGATGACATTGACCTTGACGGGATGGATCTGAACCACTTCCATTTCGGTTTCGCACTCGAGACAGGCCAGAATTTCGCCTTCCTCGACTTCATCTTCGTCGACGTCGATTTCAGTACCGCATTTAGGACACCGGACCACGGCGAAATCCTCCTTGAGAACGGATAGGGTTCCCTTGTGACTGTCGTATTATATAACGCGAACCGCGCCGGGAGGGAAGCGCGCAAAATCCGATGGCACTCAAGCGGGAATATCCGGAGCAACCGCTCGTGGGCGTGGGCGGCGTGGTGATCGATGACCTGCGCGCGCTGTTGATTCGGCGCGCCAGCGCTCCCCTTGAAGGCCAATGGTCGATTCCGGGCGGATTGCTGGAAGTGGGAGAAACGCTGGAGCACGGCGTCAAGCGCGAGCTTGCGGAAGAAACCGGCCTCGAAGTGAGGGTGATCGAGATTCTGGAAGTGTTCGAACGGATTTTCCCAGCTCCCCCGAAGCTGGACGGCACGCCGGGCGATCCCTCCCGCCCGCAATATCATTTCGTGATTCTCGATTACCTCTGCGAACTGCGGGGAGGAACCCTTTCCGCGGCCAGCGACGCCTCGGAATTCACCTGGGCGCGCGAAGAAGAACTCGCGAAATTCGACCTGACCGTGGCGGCCACGCGCGTCCTGCGAAAAGCGTTCGCCCGGGCGCGCGAGCGGGCTCATTGACTACACCTGAAGCGATGAGGGAGCACGGATTGAATACCGAGGGAACTCGCATCCAACCCGGGGACATCATTTCCTACATGGATATGTGTAGCCATGAGGGAGCGAGTCTTCAACGGGGAATGAATTTCCGACTCGGTGGTCGAATAAGCGTGATTTTGATGAGCTTACGACGTGGTGCTCCATATGAGGATCGTATTGAGCAGGGTGGCCAGGTCCTAATCTATGAAGGACATGACATCCCTAAAACAAAGGCCAGCGCAGATCCGAAGGAACTTGACCAAACTGAGTTCTCTCCGTCTGGGACGCCTACACAGAACGGATTGTTCTGGAAAGCTGCATTCGCTCATAAGGAGCATGGGACGGCACCCGAGTTGGTTAGGGTCTACGAGAAAATTAAGACTGGAATCTGGGCTTACGCCGGAATATTTGAGTTGATCGACGCTTGGAAACAAAAAGAGGGTAGAAGAAAAGTATTCAAATTCAAACTCCAACTTTGCAAACGGGAGCTCGGAGCTCAATCAACAGAATCGACAGATATTGAACATGGTCGCCTAATTCCCGCCGAAGTGAAACTTGAAGTATGGAAAAGAGATAAGGGAAAGTGCGTTCTATGTGGCAGCAGAGAGAATCTCCATTTCGATCACATCCTGCCATTTTCAAAAGGTGGAACCTCACTTTTGGCGAATAACATTCAATTGCTCTGCGCGAAGCATAATCTGTCCAAGCGGGACAAAATTCAATAAACCCGGAACCCTTTCGACAACTCCATTTCAGGAAGGCCAGCGCCCCCATCGTCTCCCGTCATCCTGCCAATCATCCCGGCTCCAGCCATAACGTCCAAGCAAAGCACACATTGACAATTGAACAAAACGTGCGACCTGAGCTCCGCGTGTTCTCTCCGCACTTTCAGCAGCGGAGCCAAAATCTATCGCGCGGAAGCAACGCCGAAGAGGTGTAGAAAAGCGCACCGGCCAATGCGGAACGTTCTCCAATCTTGCTACACTGTCGGCGATTCATCGGGAGGTGATCGGTGTCTGAAGTCTTCAATCGAGCGAGCACTCGAGGCCGGTTCCGCCGCTTCGCGTCACTCGGCTTGCTATCGCTGGTCCTGACTTTGCTTGCGGCTCATGGCGCGTTCGCGCAAAAAGTCACCATGGAATTCGATCAGGCCGCCGCCTTCAGCGACTACAAGACATTTGCCATCCGGGACGGCCAGCTGAACAGCAAGAATCCCGCCCTGAACAGTCCTCTGGTAAAGAAGCAAATTGAAGCCGACATTGAGAAAGGTCTAACTGCAAAAGGGCTGACGAAAGCGGCCGGGCCTGCCGATCTCAACGTGCGATACACCTTCGGATCGGCGCGCAAGACGGAAGTGGAGACCTACCCCGCCGGATGGTACGGCCTGGGTACGCGCGCAGTGCGTGTTCCTTACGCGGAGGGCACGCTGGTTATCGATTTTCGGGATCCCCGCACGCGTTCCCTGGTCTGGCGCGCCATTGCCAGCGAAGAAAAAACCGACCCAACCAAAATCGCGGGCAAGCTCGACGACATGGTGAAGAAATCAATCGAGAAATATCCGCCGAAGAAGTAACGCTTACTAAAAACCGAAGTGTTTCCTATGGCTGTGGTTCGGTTGCCGCAGAGCTCGTTGCAAACGGCCACACGCTGCGGTAGCGCGCCTGGATCATGTAGGTGACGATGCCCAGCGCGATCACCGCGAGTCCTCCGAGCGCGAATTCCCACCCTGTGGCGTAAAACAGCGCGGCCCATCCCAGGATCGATAGCACCGCGGGCCACGGATAGAACCACATCTTGAAGGGAATCCGCTCGGGCGGCCAGCGGCGGCGCAAAATCATCACGCCGAATCCCTGGCTGATGAATTGCACCAGGATTCGTACAGCAATGATTGCCTTGATCACGCTCGAGAGGCGAAACAGCACGCTGAACAGGAGCGACGCCGCTCCCAGGAACAGGAGCGAAACGTGCGGAAAGTGCTTCGTGCGATGAACGCGCGCGAAGACCGGAAAGAAATTCCCGTCCTCGGCGGCGGCAAACGGGACGCGCGAATAGCTGAGCAGCGTGGTGAACAGCGACGCGAACGCGATCCACAAAATCATGATCGTCGCGAACGAAGCCGCGCGCGTGCCGTACAGCCGCTCGACAAACGTGCTCACGATGTATTGCGAATTCTGCGCCTCGCGCCACGGTAGCACGCCCAGGATGCTGGTCTGCATTGCGAGATACAGAACGGCGATCCCCGCGATGGAAATCAGAATGGCGCGCGGAATCACGCGCTCCGGCTGGCGAATCTCCGCGCCCAGATTGCAGATGTGGTAGTAGCCCAGATAGGTGTAGATCGTGTTGACCGTCGCCGAACCCAGCCCCGCGAAGAAAATCCATGACCAGCTCCATGCGCCGGGAGGAAAATCAAACGCCATTTTCGCCGAGAAATGCGTGGCCCCGCCCCAGATCATCCACAGCATCGTGCCCACGACGCCGACCCAGAGGAGTTTCGAGATCATGCCGACGGCGGAGATCTTGCGGTAGAGCAAAACGATCAGCACGATGACCAGCGCGGCGGAAACGGCTTTCTGTTGATACGTGCCCAGCGGAACCAGATACGTCAGGTATTGCGAAAAGCCGATCGCGCCCGAAGCCACCACCAGCGGCGCCTGAATCAGCGTCTGCCAGATGTAAAGGAACGACATCAGTCGCCCGCCGCGCCCCGGACCGTAAGCTTCGCGCAAGAACGCGTACGTGCCCCCGGCGCGCGGCATCGCCGCGCCCAGCTCGGCCCACACCAGTCCGTCGAGCAGCGAAAGCACCGCGCCCGCCAGCCACGCCAGCAGGCATTGCGGTCCGCCCATCGCCTGAATCACCAGCGGAATCACGATGAACGGGCCGATCCCCACCATCGCGTTCATGTTCAGCGCGACGGCCTCGGTGAGGCCGAGCCCGCGTTCGAGTTGTTCTTCCGGCAGTGGCGTGGACATGGATGGCGTGAAACGGGGAAAGCATAGCAGATGAGTTCGGAGGGCTAAAGCTCCCCGCTTGCCGCAAGTTTGCTTTCCTTGCCTAAGCCCAAAATGTTCTGCGCGATTAAAGTGCGCTAAGGCAAAATCGTTGCGGAGAGGAGCTCGTCGAATGCTGAAACTCGGAATCATCCTGACGGCCGCGACGGTGACGATTCTCATCGTCGAATATTTCCGCGCGCGCCGCAGGCCGTTGCCCGCGCACGGCTGGCTCGGACTGATTGCGCTCGTGTGCGCGGAATATTTGATGTTTCATGGCATCGAGCCTGCCGCCACCTACTTCAGTCCGATCGCCTGGACGGCCTACATTTTGCTTGCCGATGCAGCGACGTTCTCGATTTCCGGGGATTCGCGGCTGCGCGAAGAGCCGCGCGGCTTGCTGAAAATGGCCGTTCTATCCGTCCCTTTGTGGCTGATTTTCGAGGCCTAAAATCTGCGCCTCGCGAACTGGATGTACGTGGGCCTGCCCGACAATCGCATCGAGAGATGGTTCGGCTACGCATGGTCGTTCGCGACCATCACGCCGGGTATTTTCATGACCGCCGCGCTGATTGAATCCTTTGGCTGGTTCGAAGGTGATTTTCGCCGGCTGCGACTGGGCCGCGCGGGGGAGACAGTCCTGATTGCGCTCGGCGCTGCGCTCTTGGCCATGCCGCTCCTGGTCCCGCGGCGGAATGCTCCGTATCTGTTTGGCCTGGTCTGGCTGGGATTTTTGTTTCTCCTGGAGCCGATCAACTATCGCCTCCACTTGCCGTCATTCGAAGGCGACCTCGCGCGCGGATATCGCGGACGGCTGTATTCGTTTCTTGCCGCCGGATGGGTGTGCGGATGGCTGTGGGAGTTCTGGAATTATTGGGCTCGCGCCGGATGGGTTTACACGTTTCCGATCGGCCAGCAATGGAAGATATTCCAGATGCCCGCGCCGGGATATCTGGCTTTCCCGGTCTATGCGCTAGAATGCTTTGCGATGTATGTAACCGCCGCGTGGCTCTTCAGCCGCAAATATGTCGCCGAGAAGAAGTATCAGGAATAATTCAGTGCTTCCCAAGACAGCATGCCGGACAGGCGCAAAACGTTGCCACTTCCGAGCGAAGCGGGGAGATCCCTCCTTGGTTGGACACAAAAGAAAGAGAGATTCTTCGCTCCGCTCGGTTCACCGAGAACGTTCTCCGTGAACGGAATGACAACACAATCCACTTTTTCCTCAAACGTGATTAGCCAATGCCTTTGCATCGTGACATGTCTCGGTGTCGCGGCATTCGGTTCGGGACAGGCGCGCGCGTCGGAACTCAACATTCCTCCGGAGGCTAGCGAAGCCATCCACCTGATGTATTCCGGCCAGACCGAGTCAGGCTATCGCGCTTGCGCACAAACTCGAAGCCGAGAGGCCAGACCACCCGCTCGGCTATCTGATCGAGGCCGACATCCTGTAGTGGAAAATTTACTGCCACTGGCTGGAGCGAAAATACAACACAATCGATGCCTGGAGCCACACGCGCCCCGCGACTACGGAGGACGACCAGGAACTCGCGCTCGCCGACAAGGTGACAAGCCTCGCTGAGGCCGCCATCGCCAAGTCCGACACCGCCGAGATGGAGCTGTACGCGGGATTGGGCTACGCGTCGCGCGCCCGCTTGCTGGGCTTGCGTTATGAAAAGATGCCCGTGGCGCGGGCGGGGGTCGAGGCCCGCAAGCACCTGCTGCGCTGCCTTGAACTCGATCCCAAGATGGCCGACGCCGACCTCGGACTGGGACTCTACAACTATTTTGTGGATACGCTCTCGACACTCGCGAAAATATTGCGCTTTTTCATGGGCATCCCCGGAGGAGACAAGCGCGTGGGGCTCCGGCAACTCGAAACGGCATCCACCAAGGGTGAACTGATCCAGATGGAGGCGCGCTTCAACATGGCCAAGAACCTTCGCAACTACGATTACGATTACGCCCGCGCCGAGCAGGCCGCCGCGCCGCTCGTGGCCGCCTACCCGGAAAATCCACTTTTCCTCTTGCTCGCCGGGGATATCGAAGAGAAACTTGGACATAACGATGTTGCCGCAGCCAGATTTCGCACTGCGATTGCGGCCCCCACCGACGATAAGGATTGCGCGGCACGCGTTCGTCAAGTTGCCGGCGAGGCTTTGGCTTCCCTCACCGCGCCGCAGAAGTAGGACGGGACGCCGACAGGCTCGGGCAACGGCATGTCGCAGACTTTGCATCTCAAAAAGCTCCGAGTGGTGTAGGCTATACGGTTGTCTGGGTTGACTTGAGCGGGCTGGAGTGGTATCAGAAAAGGCCGGTTTCTCGGGGGGCTTTCAAGTTTCCGGCGGGTTTTTCACTTCTGTGCCCATGTGGGCTCGCGCGCAGCCCACGCTCGATTGTCGCTGATTTCCTCGGCATCGGATTGTCGTTAAAGGAATTAAGTTTACCTGTCATCGTGCAGGGATGGTTTGGGGGAGAGTGTTCGGATGTATTCGCGGAGATGGTTGATTGCGGCGCTGGTGACCCTTGGGCTGGCGTCCGCATGTTCGGATTTCAATACGAACCTTAGCCTTCAGACGTCTTCCTCAACCTTGTCCTACGTCTCCCCGGCAACGCAGACCGCCGGAGGGAGTGACTTCACCATCACCGCGACCGGCACAGGTTTTGTAAATACCGGCACATACATCCTGTGGAACGGAATCCAGCTGACGGACACAGTTTACGTCAGCTCCACGACATTGACCGCTGTTGTTCCCGCCGCGGACATTGCCACCCCCGGACCTGTGCAGATCGCTATTCAGATCCCGGGCTCGGCCGTCTCGGGAACCACCAACGTAAATAATAATTACAATTACGCGAATACGACTGAAGTGTCGAATATCATCTTTTTCACGGTCAATGCCGCACCGGGTCCGCTGCCGGTGGTTTCTTCGGTCTCCGCATCCACGACTTCGATGCCGGCAACGCCCTACTGCAGCCCGAATGGCCTGACTCTGACCGTAACCGGACAAAATTTCGACAATACTTCTACTGTGAATTGGAATGGCTCGCCTCGCACGACCACATTCGTCAGTGCAACACAGCTTACGGCTTCGATTCTGGCCACGGATACCGCATTTCCCGGGACCGCGGGTGTATCGGTTTCAAGTTCGGCCGGGCCTTCGAACTCCATGCCGTTCACCATGACGACGCCTTCGACAAGTCTTCCTCTGCCGGGCATCATCTCAATCGCGCAGAATATTGTCCCGCCCGTGGGCACCCCGACATCCGTTCCCGCCGGTACCGCGACATTCACGCTCAGCGTCGCGGGCAGTTCCTTCGTTCCATGTTCGGTCGTGCGCTGGAGCGGCAGCCCTTTGGTCACCACGTATGTGAGTCAGACGCAAATAAGCGCGCTGGTTCCCGCGTCGGATGTCTTTACCCCGGGGACTGCAGACGTGACTGTATTCACATTGATTCCAGGCGGGGGCGCGACTGCCCCAGTCACGTTCACGGTTACTCCCGCTCCTTAAGCTCTTCACGGTGGAAGTATTAGCCGGGCAGGAGAAACAGCCGGTCGGTTGGAAATTCCACCTGCCAGGGTTGCGGAAAATTGCCGAACGATTCCCATTCCCTTTTGAAGACCTCCGCCTGCGCCTGAAAATCGGCGGCGTTGGACGGTGGCGCGCCAATTCGCAGATCGAGCGTGACGCGGAAAGGCGTTTCGGTCATGGCGGCGAGCCAGCAGGGGAAAACATTTTCGCGCCCTGCGAGCGGGGTTCCCGGCGGATGAACACGGATGTGATGCGCGCGAATCGCGACATGCGCGGGCGGCGTTGAGAACTGCTGCGTGACGCGAAGCGTGCATCCCCAATCCATGGCTTCGATGAGCCGGCCGTCGCCAAAACGATTGCGGGCAGGCTCGCTGGCATTGATTCGCGCTCGGGAAAAATTTTTGCATCCTGTCAGGCGCGCAACTTCGAGCGTTGGCGGGTGGCGGAAGACTTCTTCCTTGGGACCGTTGGCGGCCACACCTCCTCCCGCCAGCACGGCCAGACTTCGCACACCCGGTAAGCCTCCTCGAGATTGTGGCTCACGAAGATCGTGGATCCCTTATAGCTATCCAGCGTTTCGCGGAGTTGCCGTTCGAGAGCGCCGCGCAGGTGCGTATCCAGAGCGGAAAACGGTTCGTCGAGCAGCAGGGCCGCGGGCTCGATGGCCAGGGCGCGCGCCAGCGCGACGCGCTGCTGCTCTCCGCCTGAAAGCGTCGCGGGATACCGGTTCGCGAGGCCATCCAGATGTGCGGCGGCGAGTTGCCGCTCGACGCGGCGTTCGCGTTCCTGTGCGGGAAAGGCGGCGGAGCCCGAACGCAATATTTTCCGCGACGGTCAGGTGCGGGAACAGCGCGTAGTTTTGAAACAAAAGGCCGACGCGCCGCTCGCGCGCGGGCAGATTGATCCGCCGCTCCGAGTCGAACAGGACGCGCCCGTGAAGCACGATCCGGCCGCGGTCCGGCGATTCCAGTCCCGCGATCGCGCGCAACGTCATCGTCTTGCCCGAGCCGGAAGAGCCGAGCAAGCCGAGCGGGGCTCCCTCCGCCGTGAACTGTACAGCGAGGCGAAAATCCGACACTTGTTTTTCGATCGCGACTTCGAGCGACATGATGGCTTTCGTGTGAAATCTGTTCTAAGGCTTCCGCCACAGGGCCAACGCGCGGCGATTGGTTCCGTAAATGACGGAAAGCACCAGGAAGGAAAACAGCAGCAGAACCAGCGCCGTCCTGTTCGCCACGTCGTAATTGGAGGCCTGCATCTGGTCGTAGATGTCAATGGAAACCGTGCGCGTCACGCCGGGAATGTTTCCGCCCACCATCAGCACCACGCCGAATTCCCCGATCGTGTGCGCGAAACTCAGTACGGTCCCGGTGACCGCGCCCGCCGCGGAAAGCGGCAGGATCACGCGAAAAAATGTTTCCAGGCGAGACGCCCCCAGCGTCCACGAGGCTTCAATCAACCTGCGGTCCACATTTTCAAACCCGGCCGAAAACGGCTGCACCGCGAACGGCAGGCTGTAGAGCACCGAAGCAACCAGCAACCCACCAAACGTAAACGGCAGCGTGTGGCCGAACCATGCCTGCCAGATTTTCCCGGGAAGATTTCGCGGGCCCAGGCCCACCAGAATGTAATAGCCGAGCACGGTGGGCGGCAGGACGATCGGAAGCGAGACGATCGCTTCGATCACAAATTTCCAGCGCCAGCGCGAGAACGTCACCCAATACGCGATCGGCAGTCCCGCGGCCAGGAGGATCGCCGCGACGGACACGGCCAGCTTGAGCGAAAGCGCGATCGCCTGCCAGTTCAAGGCTTCCCCTTGCCGGGCAGAACGAATCCGTAGCGCGCGAGCAACGCAGCCGTCGCGGGACTCTTGATGGAATCGAGGAACCGTTGCGCGCCCTGGGGATTTTTCGACGCGTCGAAGGACCACGACGCCCTGCTCAATGGGCGCATATAGATTTTCGGGGATGAGGAAATAGCGGCCTTTGTCTTTCAGTTCCGGCGATAGGGCCAAAGACAATGCGAGAATTCCGGCATCCGCGTTTCCGGACTCGACAAACTGCGCCGTCTGCGAAATATTTTCTCCGAGCACGAGCCGGTCACGGATCACATCGTATATGCCCGATTTGCGTAGAGCTTCCTCCGCCGCGCGCCCGTACGGCGCGTGCTGCGGATTCGCGATGGAGATTTTCCTCACTGCTGGATCGCGCAACGCGGAAAGGCCTTTGCCGACGTTGAGGCTGGAATCGTTTCTGACCCACAGCACGATTTTCCCGACGGCGTAGAGATAGGTGCTTCCCGGCGCGGCCAGGCCCTCCGATTCCAGTTTCTTCGGATAGGCGATGTCCGCGGAGAAGAAGAGATCGAACGGCGCGCCATTTTCGATTTGAGAAAGGAAATTGCCGGAGGATCCCGCGCTCACGCGGACAGTGCAGCCGGTGGCCTTCTCAAAATTCGCCACGATTTCATCCATCACATCCGTCAGGTCCGATGCAGCCGCGACGGTGATGGCGCCGCATGATCTTTGAGGAGCTTGTGGCGCGGGTGCATGCGCGGATGCAGCTGCGCCAGATGGCCCTGCGAGGATTGCGAGTGCGGCGAACGCAGCCGGCATTGTTTTGGAAATAGCTCTCATGCGCCTGTCGCTGGAATTCATACGCGGACGATCATCACTTCGGTGGCTTTGATGAGGGCCGCGGCGGTCTGGCCCTTTTCCAGGCGCATTTCGCGCGCGGCATCCGCCGTGATGATGGAGGAGATGCGCTGGCCGCCGATCGAGAGCTTCACCTGGGCCAGCAGCCCGCTGTAGCGCACCTCGACGATCCGGCCAACCAGTTGATTTCGTCCGCTGATGCGCCGAAAGCCCCGGCGCCCGGCGAGCAAATCTTTTTCCTGCGTGCGCGGCAGAAACCGCTCGATCTCCGACGCCGGGATGCGGTGGTGTCCTCCGGCGGTTTGCACGCTGTGGAGTTTCTTCTTGTAAATCCATTGCTTGAGCGTTGGATAACTGATTCCCATGGCGCGCGCGGCATCGCGCGGATTGAGCAGTTCGTCGGAGCGCATGAATCCTCCAAATGCATTTATATATGTATGGAAACGGCATGTCAATACGGATTAATACGAATAGGTCCGACTGTCTTCGGGGAAGGCCAATTGCCGCCGTACTCCCTGTGACGGCTCAAGCTGGCAGGTTTTCTGCGGAGGCTTCCCCGAGAGAGGCGACGCGCTGCTGGAGTTCCTGCGCGATTTGCTGCGGGTCCGATCCCAGCGGGAAATTCCACCGGCTTGCCGATATAAACCCGGATGCGGCCCGGGCGATTGAAGAGACTCCTGCGCTTCACGGACTTCGTATGCGCCGTCGATACGCATCGGCACGACGGGGATGCGAAGATTAGCCGCAAGCAGGCCGATTCCCGCCTGAAAGGGCTGCAGCGTGCCATCCGGCGTCAGGTCGCCTTCGGGAAATACGAGGACGCTGTAGCCGCGGTCGGCGAGGTCTCCGGCAAAGCGGAAACTTTCACGAAAGCCGGACCGCCTGGGCAACGGGAAAACGTCAAAGAGCGCGACAACCAGAAAATAATTCATGCGCTGCAGCCAGCGGCGCGAGAAAAAACCAATCGCCCGGCGGCTGGCGCATTTCGGCCAGGCGTTCGCCGCCCATCGCAACAGCGAGGCGATGCCGCAAACGCATCGGCAGCGCCGCCAGGATAAAACCCACATCGAGATAAATCACGTGATTGGAAATCAGCAGGACGGGCCCCTTTACGCCTCGAAGATTTTCCCGGCCCAGGACGCGCGGGTGCGCCATCAGATGCGTTGCCGGCCAGGTCAGCAAGTAATAGATGAACGTGCGAATCCACGTGACCGGCCAGCGCTGCGCCCAGCGCGGAAAGACAAATTCGGAGTGAACCGGCGAGGACGCGCGCACAAGGGCTTCGAGTTCGCCCACCGTTCTCGCCGCCGTGAATTGCGTCTCGTTCAAATCAACTTGATAGCGATCTTCGAGCGCCCCCAGCAATTCGACACGGTCGAGCGAAGTCAACTGCAGATCGGTTTCCAAATTTGCGTTCGACCCGGCTGCCGCGCCGGAATGATCGCCCTCGCAGATGTGAGATCAGCTCCGCAATGCCGCCGGTCGTCGCCGGCCATTCTTTGGAACCATTCCCGATGCCCCGTTGCGCTTCGACGGCGGCGCGAATCTCCGGGAGTTTGGGCTTTCCTGTGGTCGTCCGCGGAAAATCCGCTTCGGGCCACAAGAACCACGACCGAATCCTCTGATATTCCGCGAGGGATTCATTTACACGAGCGACAATCCCAGCGGCATGGCGCGGCTGTTTCACCCTCCTGTCGTCGCGCAGCAGCAGCACCGCGCACGGCTCCGAGTTTCCTCCGCGTTCCAGGCCGACCACGACGCAGTCCTTTATCTCCGGTTCGCGGCGGAAGGAGGCTTCCAAATCTTCCGGAAAAATATTCATCCCCGCTGGAGTAACGATGACGTTTTTTCGGCGCCCCTTGAAATAGAGATTCCCTTCCGTGTCGAGAGCGCCCAGATCGCCCGTGTGAAACCATCCGGAATCCCCATCCCCGCTCAAGATGGGATGAATTTCCCGGCCCTCCCAGTAGCCGGCCGCGACATTTTCTCCGCGGACCAGAATTTCTCCGCTCGCGTCGAGTTTCACTTCCCGGCCCTCGAGCACTTTGCCGATCGAGCCGCGTCCAATTCGAAACGGGTGATTCACGCTCACGAGCGAGGTGGTTTCCGTCAGTCCGTAACCCTGGATCGCAGCGAAGCCGATGCGTCCCCAGAACTGCTCGATTTCGGGATCCAGCGCCGCTCCGCCGGAGATGGCGGCCCAGAATTTCCAGCCAAACTGCCGGTGGATCCGGCGGAAGCGCCACATCCGGCGGAGGATTTTGTCGTTCTTCGAAGCATCAAAATCACGGCGGAAGGATTCCAGGAGCCCGCCGGCTTCGAGATCGCGCTCGATTTTGCCCTGGAGAGCCTGGAGCACGCGCGGCACCGTGATCAGGACCGAAACACGCTCCCGCTTGATCGTGGAAAGAATGTCCGTCGGGTTGAGCGTTTCCTGAAAGAAGACGGTCGCGCCCAGCAACGGCGGTACCCACACCCCCATGAACTGGCCGAAGATATGCGTCAGGGGAACAAGGTCGAGAAAACAAAGCGGATGAAAGAAGCGTTCCCACTTCAGGTAGGGCTTCATGGCCGCTTCGAGGGGTTCAAGGTTTGCGAGGATGTTGCCGTGGGAGATGACGACGCCTTTTGGCTCGGCCGTCGCCCCGGAAGTGAATATGATCTGCGCGGGAGAATTTCGATTGAGTGGCGGAGAAGCGTAAGGTTCAGGCGAGCGACAGGCCAGGACTTCGCGGAGCGTATCGAGTACCAGGACCGGCTGCTGCGGATTAGCCGGGACGGCCTCTCGGGCCACGACAAGTAGCTTCGCGTCAACCTGCTGGGCCACACGGCCCGCAAATTCCGCCGTGGCGCTGTGATCCATTGGGACAGCCACTGCGCCGCTTAGAATGCAGCCGAAGAATGCGGCAACCCACTCCGCCGAATTTGGTCCCCACAACAGGATCCGGTCACCCGGCCCGATCCCGCGCGCTTCAAATTCCCTGGCGCATTGGGCAGCCATCCCCGCCACTTCCTGGTAGGTCGAACGCACGGTCCGGTATCCAGAGCGCTGGGCAAATGCAATGCCGCGGCCGTGCCGACCATATTCGCCCAGATACTCGATGAGGGACTGGCGAGGCATTGCTGATCTATGGCTACCTCCTGCAGAAGGGTACGCCTACTCGTACCATTGGCGAAAGCCCTACCGCCTATTCGGCTCACTAATCACAGGCCAGGGACGAGCATATACCGCCCATTAGTGAAAAATGTTAAAGGCCATTAATTTCTTTGTAAGATTCTGAAACAAAGCAGCTTACATTTGGACAATTCGGTCCGAACGTAACCCTTTTGCTGATACGAACCATCTAGACAATGAATGCAACTTTTTGGTAAAATGTCCTTGCGTTTGTTGCTCTTGTGATTCCTTTTGACTCGTTCAACACGGCTGTCAATTCAACCCTGCAGCCAATTGTTTTTACGGGCTAGAGGCAGTCAAGGCCCCGCGCCCCGCCCTGCGAGGTGCTTCGGCCGGTACGAGAAGCGCAAATAGCTTAAAGCGAGGTAGTAGCAGTGAAAGAACAAGGAACAGTGAAGTGGTTCAACGCCAGCAAGGGCTACGGATTCATCCAGCGCCAGTCCGGAGAGGATGTTTTCGTCCATTTTTCAGCGATTCAGATGGACGGATACAAATCTCTCAATGAGGGGCAGGCCGTTGAATTCGAGGTCCGTAAGGGACCCAAGGGCTTGCAGGCGGAGAACGTCACCGGCCTCTAGTCTGACAAACGTGGGTCCGCCCCGCCAGCCGGGGCGGACTCGCTCCCTCGCAGGAATTGCTCCGTAGTTTCCAGCACTCGATAAGGAGGCAGATGTGCAGGTTCTCTCCGAAGGACAATGCATCAAGCACGAGCAGTACGGATTCGGGATCGTAGCGGAATCCGACGTCGAGCGAACAACCATTGATTTTGACAGCGTTGGCCTTAAGAAATTCGTCACCAGCCTGATGTCAATGGAACTGGTCGGCGAAGCTCCCGAACGACCCACGAAGCCTCGCCGCCGCAGCAAGAAGGCGGGAGCCACCGCAGCTGCTCGCGTAGCTGCCGGCGGAAACTAAACCGCTTTCGCAATAGCCTATCCCAGTCCATGGATTTGCATTCTTAAGGGGTAGGTGTGCGCACATTTGCCCGGTGGCGGCGCGACCTCTGGCTCGTCACCGCGATTTTAGTAATTGGGTGGAGAAGTGACTTACATCCGCCCCGCAGCCGGCTGCGCGGAGGGAGGCAGAATCCCGTTAACGCGCAGGTAGATCGCCATCGTGCCATAGTGATCGAACCAGTCCTCGGCCAGAATTACCATGGCGCCGCCGCGGGACAAATTCATCGGTCCCATTTTCCCCGCGGACATTCCTAGGGTCGAGTCGTCCAAACCATTCAGCGCAGTCGTGCAGAAATCAAAGGAAGCCTTGACGGCGGCCACCAATTTGTCTTTTCCGTCGGTTTCCTTTACATCCTTGATGTCCGGGGCCGTCATGCCCGAGACACGCGCGCACATGTTGCCATTGAATTGCGCGACGTGAAGCATCAGCTGCGCGAAAGTCCTGGTTTGCGGCGTGCTCTGGTAACTGTACTTATCCGCGGGCATCGCTTCGCCCGCCGCGACCTGCAATTGTCCGTAGCGCACGACTTGCTGCTTGATCAGCGTCGTAATCGGATTCGGAATCGTGGCTGAATCTTGTGCGCTGGCCGCGACCGGCGTCAGCAGCGCTGCGAGCGCGAGCATCCCCAGATATTTCATATTCCTCTTGCCTCCTCAGGTAAGGTACAGAAAGGATAGCGCCACAGGTGGCCCGGAACAAGCTGGATTATGGGCGAGCGAATTTCTTCGGCGCCGCAAACCGGGTCCGGAGAGATTTTTCGGCGAGCGGCGGCGGTCTATGCGCGCGCTGCCTTCCCGCGATAGGCCGGAGCGAAAGTATCCGCAACAAAGGTTTCAATGGTTGTCGGATTTGTGTTCGCAGGCGACCGGGGTTCCAGCGCTTTGACGTGGCCGGAATTCAGCGCGTCGGCCAATTCAATCAACGCATCGACCATGTTGGAAGACATCCCCATCTGCATCATGGCGGGCTTCAATTGCGCCGCGGGCACCTGTACGTAAGCCAGGCCGGCCTTGCCAATCGCGGCCCCAATGATTTTGGCGGTTTCCGCGTAGGTGACGTCGCGCGCGCCTTGCAATTCACGCGTCTGTGTTCCTTTGAAATCCATCTTCAACAGAGCTTCGGCGGCCGCTGCGCCGATGTCGCGCGTCGCGATCATGGGCAACGGCAGGTCCGGTCGTATCGGGCCTCCCATCATGCCGAGCGATTGAATGACGCTCACTTGCGGCAACAAGTTTTCCATGAAGTAGCCGGCTCGCAGAAAAAGCGCATTGAGTCCGGCAATCCCTTCGATTTTTTTCTCAAGATCATGAAGCCCAATCACTATGCCGGTCTTATCCGGCTTGTCCGCGCCAACGCTGCTTAGTACCACAGCGTGCGTTACCCCGCTCTTCCCGATCGCGGCTGCCAGATCGTCGCCCACCCGGTTATAGTGGGCGCGAACATCGGGGGTGCTGCTATCCGGAGGAACCATTGCATATACCGCCGTCGCTCCGGAAAATGCCTTTTCAAGAGCTGTCGCATCATTCACATCGGCAACGAATGCCTCAGCACCTTTCCGCGTGAACCGTTCCAGCCTCTTCGCGTCCCGGCCTATGACGCGTACTTTTGCCCCTTTTGCCAGCAATTGATCGGCAACAACGCCGCCCGTGTTTCCTGTCGCGCCCGTAACAACGTACATACGTCCTCCTCGCCGCCATTAGTGCCCGTGGCTTATCGCCCTGCGATATTGGATTCCGCCAGAGTTCCGACAGTTAGATTGTCCGGGATCATTGTTGTGGAATTTCAGTTTTTTACCGGTTCAGACGGGCCATGCCGATGGAGTTATAGCGCTCCCCCGCGGTGATTCCGGGGGGCAACTCCTGATTCATTCGGGCCAGATCCTCTGGGCTGAGCGCCACTCGAATCGCGGCGACGTTTTCGTCCAGATACTTGCGGCGCCGGGTGCCGGGAATGGGGACAATGTCGTCCCCTTGCGCCAGAACCCAGGCGAGGGCGAGTTGCGCGGCAGTGCAGTTTCTCTCGGCCGCAATCTTTTCGATTTTTTCGACCAGAGCAAGATTTCGTCGCAGATTCTCGCCCTGAAATCGTGGGGTCGATCGCCGGAAATCATTGTCTTCCAGGTCCGCTTCGCTGCGATATTTTCCCGTCAGGAATCCGCGTCCCAGCGGGCTGTAGGGCACAAATCCGATGCCCAGCTCGCGGCACGTGGGGATAATTTCCGCCTCGGGATCGCGAGTCCAGAGAGAATATTCCGTCTGCAATGCGGCAATGGGATGCACTTTGGCGGCTCGGCGGATCGTCGCTGGAGCGGTTTCAGACAATCCTATAAACCGCACTTTCCCTTGCCGCACCAGACCCGCCATCGCTCCAACGGTCTCCTCGATGGGAACATCGGGATCCACGCGATGCTGGTAGTACAGATCGATCACGTCGACGCCGAGGCGGCGCAGGCTCGCCTCGCAAGCCTGCTGGACGTACTCCGGCCGGCCGCTGACGCCGAGGAACTTTCCGTCGGGTGAGCGAACATTGCCGAACTTCGTGGCCAGCACGACCTCATGCCGCCGGCCGCGAAGCGCGCGGCCAACGAGTGTTTCGTTCCGGCCAACTCCATACACATCTGCCGTGTCGAAAAAGTTGATTCCCTGCTCGAGCGCGCGATGGATTGTGGCGATCGATTCGTCGTCATCGGTCGACCCATAGAATTCAGACATCCCCATGCAGCCCAAGCCGATCGCGGACACAATCAGATCGCTTCGGCCCAGGCGGCGTTGCGGCAACGGTGAAAATCGTTTGGCTTCGGTGGCGCTCATGATGATCAGGTAGCGGGAGCGAGGTTGCCATCGAGTGCAAGGCCCAGCCGCGCGGCAAGTTCCTGCCGGGCGCGCCACAGGCGGGCCTTGAGCGTGTTTCGCGAAACGCCCAGAACGTGCGCCGCCTCTTCCGCGGAAAGTCCTTCGATTTCCCGCAGCCAGAACGCCGTGCGCAGGAGCGGAGAAATTTCCGCGAGTTTCTTGCTCACGCGATCACCAAGTTCGGTTCCGGCATAAAGCTGCTCGGGATTGGGGCTTTCGTCGGCAAAGCGTTCCGCGAGCGGCAACTCCCCGTCGGCGGCCCTCTCATCGAGCGAAATAGCCGGGCGGGCGCGCTTGCTGCGCCGCCGCATCAGCGCGGCGTTGATGACGATACGGGTAAGCCATGTGGAAAATTGCGACCGGCGCTCAAACCTGGCAAGATTGCGATATGCGGAAAGAAGACCCTCCTGCAGGGCCTCTTCGGCATCTTCCGGGTTCCCGAGCACTCGCAGCGCGGTCTGGTACAGCGTGCGCGTGTTGCGGGCAAACAGAGTGTCGAGAGCCCGCGCGTCGCCGTTCAACCCGCGCTCGATCAGTTGTTCTTCGCTCTGTTCACTCAGGTTGAGATCTTCGATGCCTTCGACTGCTTGATGATGGCGCTCCTGATTCATGTCCATTCCCCCTCAATCGATGAACGTTCGTATGAATGACCTTTCGACCGAATCTTTATGATCTGAATCGATTGCCTAAAAATACGGTGCGAATTCGTTACTGGATGTATCGGCTCTTTAGTATTTCCCCCCAGCGTTATTTGTCCCCCAGATTTGAAGCGGCGCCAATCAAGCCAGGTGTTGCGCTCCGAGCCTGATGCCCCATGGGCGCCCCTTCCCCAGAGGCCACGCAGGAGGCTACACCGCCGAGCAGCCAAACCCCGAATAGTACGGGTATGAGAATCTTTTTGGTCGATCCACCTGGGTCTTTCCCCCTGACCATGCGTACAATTTCCTCAACCAGGGCCCGTGCCATGCAACCGCAGCCCTTGATTTCCACTCCGCTGCCATGCATCTGCTCAAGCAATTTCTTTCCGGACGCGTCGATGTAACTCACTGCCTTCAAATGGACTTGCATGGTAATCCCGGCTTGCGGCGTTCTCTTTCTCCAGCAGCTCTCCAGCTCCTTGACCCATTCACCGGCGAGCTTTCCCTCGAGCTCCCATGTCTCGACCGTATCTGTCTTGTTGACCGTAACCCTAAGCATCAACCATCCTCATCCAGGCCCAGAGGTCCCCCTCAAAAGAACAGTATTGCACATAGCCTACCAATCTGCCGAAATATAGCCACGTGTTATAAGATTATTACTTATAGCGAGTTGTGGATAGGAGGCGGTATTATATTACAAGTATTATAGGTTCTTAATCTAAAACTATGCCCATATTTCGGCGAGTGACTATATTTGGGCACAAGACGCCGGTCACCGCTTGCGTGCAACACCGAGCTTTCGCATTTTCGATTGAAGTGTCGTTCGCTTCATTCCGAGCCTTGCTGCGGCGCCGCGCGGCCCTCCAAGGACCCAATTTGTCGCTTCGAGAGCCTTCAAAATGTGCTCGCGTTCGGCAGCTTTCAGTGTGAGGGCGTCGCTTTCCGTCGGTTCAGCCGGAACTTTCAATTCGGTCAGCGGTACGCGTAAGACCGGACCGGGAGAAACAATGACGGCACGTTCGATCAGGTTCTCAAGCTCGCGAATATTTCCCGGCCAGTCATAGTGAACAAGCACATCGAGCGCTTCGCTGGGAATGGTTTCCACCGCCCGGTTCATACGGCGCGCATATTTCTGAACGAAGTAGCGTACCAGTGCGGGGATGTCCTCTTGCCGTTCGCGCAGGGGCGGCATGACCAGTGGAAAGACCCGCAATCGGTAATAGAGGTCGCTGCGGAAGGTGTGCGCGGCGACCATTTCGGCAAGATCGCGATTGGTGGCCGCGACCAGGCGGACATCCACGCGTATCGTGCGCGTGCTTCCCAGCCGCTCGAATTCCTGCTCCTGAAGCACACGCAAAAGCTTGGGTTGGAGTTCGAGTGGGATGTCGCCGACTTCGTCCAGGAAGATCGTGCCGCCGTGGGCGAGCTCAAAACGGCCGATGCGTTGCGCGATCGCGCCGGTGAATGCCCCTCGCTCATGTCCGAACAGTTCCGATTCAAGCAGCCCGGAGGGAATCGCGGCGCAATTGACCTTCACAAATGTATGTTCACGCCTTGGGCTCAGATTGTGGATGGCTCGCGCAATCAGCTCCTTGCCCGTGCCGGTTTCCCCCTGGATCAGAACGGTCGAATCGGTCGGGGCCACCGTTTCGACCTGCTGTAATACCGAACGCAGAGTCGGGCTTTCACCGACGATCTCATCAAAGCTCATTTCCGAGCGGATTTCGTCCTCGAGGTACAGTTTTTCCTGCGCCAGCTTGTTCTTGAGCTCGCCAATTTCCCGAAAGGCGAGGGCGTTTTCCACTGCGATGGCCACTTGCCCCGCCACCTGGCCCAGCAGGTCCACGTCGCCTTGCTCGAATGCATCATCGCGCAGGCTTGCCAGGCTCAGCGTGCCGAGAGCGCGATCGTGCGTCAGCAGCGGCATGCATACGACCGAGCGCACGCCTTCGTCCCTCAGCAGGTGCGATGTTGGCGAGTCGAATTCCTTCATTGCGGCGCTGTCAAGCAAGAGCGGCTGGCGGTTACGAAAGGCCGCGCCGGTGATGGACCCCTCCAGCGGCACGAGCATTTCTTCGCGGATCAGTCCCTTTCCCTCCGGAAAGTCAAGCGCCAGAACGCGCATGACGCTCTTCTCTTCCTCGTACAGCGCCAGGCTCGTGTATTCGTGATGAATGACGCGGCGCAGGGAGGCGGAAATCGCGTTCAACAGGGCGCGAAGATCGAGCTTCGATACCACCGCGTTGTTGACTTCGAGCAGCACGCGCAGCCGGTCGCGTTCCTGCGCGAGTTGCCGCTGGTAGGCCTGCGCGCGCTGGAAATTGAGCGCATTGTCGACGGCGACCGCCACCTGCCGCGCTACCTGCTGCAGGAACTCGATTTCGACTTCTCCGTATTGGTGAGGCGTGCAGCGACCAAAACTAAGCACGCCCAGGCGGCGTTGCGCTGTCGTCAAGGGAACCAGGCACGCCGACCGGACGTGGTTCTCCCGGAACATTTGCAGCAGGGCCGGAAATCGAGTCTCTCTTTCCGCATCCTCCATGACGAATGGCTTCTGCGTCTCCCACACCAGCCCGGACGGCGTTTCCGCTATTCCAAATTCAGTCCCGGGCCGAATATTCCGGGGCTCCTCGGCCTCCAGGATGTGCACCCTCATGACGTTCTGGGCGGCGTCATGCAAAATCAGGTTCAGGAAATCAAAATCCACCACGCGGTGCAGCCGCGCAGCGAGTTCGTGAAACAACTCCCTCAGATCGCGGTGCTGGGCAATCGCTTCGGCCACTTCCAGAAGGGCCTGGTGGCGCACCTCCGGAGAAGCTTCGGCCAGCTGACGAATGGGAACGTCGCTCATCCTTTGGAGAATAACACTGCGGTTCGCCGGGGCTCAACCTCGCGCGGTTGTTTGGGCAGGCCAGAGAACGTGACTCACCCTGACCAGTTCCTCACTTGGACAGGCTAGCGGGATTGCGCACAACTGCAATGAGCTTTTGAATTTCCTCGCGGTATGGTTCAAGGAACTGTTTGTTGGCCGCATTGACATCGTCCAAACGCTTTTCAATCGGGGTCAAAGTGCGATTTGCCGCCGGCGGGCTGGCGTCGACTGAAGCCGCGGCGAGGTCGGGATTTGGCACGACCGCTTCCACTGCCTCGGCGATGCCCCGGTAGGCCCGGCCGTCGATCTTCATTTCTTCAGCGACAATCTGATCCATCGAGAGGGCCACCAGGTTCGCGCGTTGCAGCGTCGTCACTTCGTCGTGCGTGGGCACGCGGCCCGTGGCGCCGGCCGCGAGGATCTTCCTGGCGGCATCGAGCGTCGCCGTGTCGCCCGGGGGAAGGGACTTCACGCGCTCGGCCGCCGCGCGCATCACTTTCAGATAGAGTTCGATATCGTCCTTGGTCAGAGGATCGAGTTTCTGCTCCGTCTGCTTGTCCAGCGGAAGTTCCGGAGGCTCGGCGGCGGGCAGCGAGCTTGAACGGTCACCGCCGTCGGAAGAAACGTTTCCGCTGCGCCCGCAGCCGGAAAAAGCAAATGCGGCGCACAGCAGTGTCGCGAGAAGCAGGTTCGTGAAGAATTTTGCGCGGGGCGTCGTGACCTTCATCCGGCCGAATCTTACGGTGCGCCGCGCCCAGCGTCAATCTCCTCGAAATGTGCCCCGGATGTTCTCCGAAAGGAAAAATGTTCGAAAAATCGAAAAAAGGAATTGACACAAGACAAAAGGGTTATGCATAATTATTCAGGTCGTTGTATAAAAGACAAGATATGGGACTGAACGCGCAAAAACGGTTTCGGCAAGGGCAGATCCTGAAGCTCGTCAGCAGCGAGCCGATCTCGAGCCAGGATGAGCTGCGCAAGCGCCTCTCTCACGTGAAGGTCCGCGTGACGCAGGCGACGCTATCGCGGGATATGTCCGAACTGAAGCTGGTGAAGACCACCGCGGGTTACAAACCGCTGTCGAACGGGGAGGAAGCGGTCGCCCCGCTGCCCCCGCTTGGCCGCGCCCTCCGGGATTTCCTGGTGGACCTGCGCCCGGCCTTTAACATGCTGGTGCTGAAGACGCCCCCCTCGGGCGCGCAACCTCTGGCGGCGGCGCTCGACGCGGAAAAGTTCAAGGAAGTAGTCGGCACAATTGCCGGAGACGACACGGTTTTGATCATCACGCCGTCACCTAGGGCGCGCGCTGCTGTCCAGAAACGCATGGAGGATTTGCTCCGATGAACGACCCGAGACGGGTCGCGGTGGTCGGGGCGACGGGCTACGCGGGTTTCGAGCTGGCCCAGCTTCTACTGCGGCACCCGAAAATTCAAAAGCCAACTTTCTATCTGCGCGAAAGCTCGGCGCACATAAAGTGCCTGACCGAAATTTTCCCGCGCTTACGGGGCTGGGGCGAAGCGCCCTGCAAGACTTTTTCGGTGGACGCCGTAGCTGCAAGCGGAGCGGGCACGGCATTCCTTGCGACTCCGCATGAGGCTTCACTCGAACTGGCGCCGCAACTCCTGAATGCCGGCCTGCGCGTGGTGGACCTGAGCGGGGCGTTCCGGTTCCACAATCCGGAAACCTTCGCGGAATGGTACAAATTGCCGGCCCCGCCGCGGGCGCTGGCGGAAGAAGCCGTTTACGGCCTGCCGGAACTTTATGCCGATCAGTTGCCGGATGCCCGCCTGGTGGCCAATCCCGGGTGCTACCCGACCAGCGTGATTCTAGGTCTGAGGCCGCTGGTTGAGTCCGGGTGGATTGCGCACGAGCGCGGCATCGTGTGCGATTGCAAGTCCGGCGCGTCGGGCGCGGGCAAGGAGCCCAAGCGCGAGCTGCATTTCGTCGAAGTCGACGAAAACTTTCGCGCCTACGGCTTGTTTTCACACCGGCATACGCCGGAGGTGACCGATCACACGGGAATCAGCGGCGAAGACATCGTCTTCACGACGCACCTGCTGCCGGTGGCTCGCGGCATTCTATCCACTCTATATGTTTGGTTTGCCGAACCGCATACGCCGGATGAAGTCGAGGCGCTCTACCGCAAGTATTACGCCGACCGCCCCATGATGCGCCTCTGGCCGGCCGGGAAGCTGCCGGAACTGCAGCACGTGGCGAACACGAATTTTTGCGACATCGGATTTGCACTCGATCCCGCGGGGCGGCGCCTCGCGGTGGTGAGCTGTCTCGACAATCTGGGCAAGGGCGCCGCGGGCCAGGCTGTGCAGAACATGAACGTGATGCTGGGCATTCCGGAGGCGACAGGACTCAGATGAGAATGGTCGTGAAAGTTGCGGGAGCATTACTCGATGACGCGGCGGCGATGGAAACGCTGGCGCGGCAGGTGGCGCAGCTCGCTCATCAGGGGCACGAAATTCTGGTGGTGCACGGCGGCGGGAAAATTTTCACCGCCACACTCAAGCGCATGGGCATTGAAAGCAAATTCATCAACGGACTGCGCGTGACCGATCGCGACACGCGCGACGTTGCCGTGATGGTTCTCGGCGGGCTGCTCAACAAGCGCCTCGCCGGCGCGATTTCCGCCGCGGGGCAGCCTGCCGTAGGAATTTGCGCATCCGATTCCAGCTGCTTCCTGGCCGAGCCAATGATGCACGACGAAGTCATTGGCGGGCTGGGCTTCGTCGGCTATCTGACCGGCGTGAATCTGGAACTCCTCGAATCGTTCTGGAAGGCCGGGATTGTTCCCGTGGCATCTTGCCTTGGGCTGGGCGCCGACGGGGAACTTTACAATATTAATGCCGACCATATGGCCGCCGCGTGCGCCGAATATATTCATGCCGACCGTCTGATCTATCTCACCGACGTTGCGGGCGTTCTCGACGGATCGAAAGTGCTCAAGGTCGTTTCGACCGGCGATGCGGAAGACCTGATACGGCACAACAAAGTTACCGGTGGAATGATCCTGAAGCTCGAAGCCTGCAAGCGCGCTCTTTCGGCCGGTGTGGCCGAAGTGCGCATCGTCGGCGGCTCGGTCCCCAAGGGACTGCTGGCTGCGGCGAACGGCCACCGGTTTCCAGGCACGCGCGTTACTCCCGAGTTTCCTGCCAGCGCCGCGGGAGTGGCGCGGTGAAATCCGCAGTAAAAAAAACGGCCAAACGTTCCGCTTCGGGTGGAACGCGGCGGAATACCGTCCTGCGTGACGTTTCCCAGCACCTGATGAACACGTATAAGCGCTCCGACATCATTTTTACGCACGGGCGCGGCTGTTACGTGTTCGACCAAAACGGCAAGAAATATCTCGATTTTCTGGGCGGCATCGCCGTCAACGCGCTCGGGTACTCCTACCCTGACCTGGTGAAGACGATCCGGCGCGAAGCGGACCGCGCCATTCACGTGTCGAATCTGTTCCACAATCCGTTTCAAGGGCCGCTCGCGGCGAAGCTTGCGAAATGGTCCCAAATGGATCGCGCTTTCTTCACCAATAGCGGGTCCGAGGCCATCGAAGGCGCCTTGAAGCTCGCGAGGATCGCGGCGAAGCAAAAGTCCGGAGGCACGAGCAAGACGCGGTTCCTGGCGCTCGAACAATCCTTTCACGGGCGCACGTTTGGCGCGCTTTCGATCACCTATCCGCCGAAATACCGCGAGCCCTTTGAGCCGCTGGTGCCCGGAGTGGATTTTGTCCGCTTCAACGACGTGGCGGATCTGGAAGCGAAATTCACAGATGAGGTTTGCGCGATCGTGATCGAGCCGATCCAGGGCGAGGGCGGAATTTATCCCGTCAGCGACACGTTCTGGAAACGCGCGCGTGAGCTCGCAACGCAGCACAGCGCCGCGCTGATCGCCGATGAGATTCAATGCGGTCTGGGCCGCACGGGGCGCGCGTTTGCGTACCAGCGTCTGTCGGGTCTGCCGGATATTGTCGTGCTCGCAAAACCGCTGGCCGGCGGGCTGCCGCTCGGGGCTTTCCTGGCGCGCGAGGAATTTGCCTCGGCGTTTTCTCCCGGCGCTCATGGTTCCACTTTTGGCGGCGGGCCTCTGACCTGCGCCACGGGTCTGACGTTTCTCGACGTGATGGAGCGGAAGCGCCTGCTTGCCAACGTTCGCGCGCGCGGTGCGGAATTGCGCGTGGGATTGCAGAAGCTGGCTGCGAAATTTGATTTCATCCGCGAAATCCGCGGCGAAGGACTGATCCTGGGCGTAGACCTGTCTGTCGAAGGCGCTCCCTTCGTCGCGGAAGCGCTTAAGCAGGGCTTGCTGATCAACTGCACGCACGATCATATCCTGCGCCTGCTGCCGCCGTATATTTTGACCTCCCAGCAAGTGAAGGAAGGGCTGTTGAAACTGGAAACTGTCCTTGCGAAGACCGAGCGGCCCGCCAAGCCGCAGCCCGTACTCGCCACAACCGCCGCGGCCCAGACGCTTGCGGCTGCGAGGTAAGAATGAATGCGCAGGCACAAGCATTGAGCCTTTCTTCCGACCTGCTCACGGGCCGGGAATGGAGCCCCGCGCACGTCCGCGAACTTTTTCAGCTGGCCGCGGAAGTGAAGGCAAATCCGGATCGTTACAAGTCCGCCCTCGCCGGCCGGCATCTGGCGATGATCTTTGAAAAGCCGTCCCTGCGCACGCGCGTAACATTTGAAGTCGGAATTTCCAGCCTGGGCGGTACCGCGATTTACCTCGACCACGCGGATACGCATCTGGGCGACCGCGAATCCATCCCGGACGTTGGACGGTGCCTCTCGCGCTGGGTACAGGGAATCGTGGCGCGAGTATTTTCGCAGGCGGGGCTTGAAATGCTGGCCACACACGCGAGCGTGCCGGTGATCAACGCGCTTTCCGACGTTTATCATCCGTGCCAGGCGATGTGCGATTTCTTCACGCTGGAGGAAAAATTCGGTTCCGCGGGCGGGTTGAAGCTGGCCTATGTCGGCGACGGCAATAACGTTTGCCATTCCCTCATGGTGGCGGGCGCCCGCGTGGGCGCTCACATTCGCATTGCAACTCCGGCTGGCTACCAGCCGGATCCGAGAATCGTATCGGCGGCCCGGCTCGACGCGGCCGCGACACAGGGCACCATCGAATTGTTTCGCTCGCCGCAGGAAGCCGTGGCCGGCGCGCAGGCCGTTTACACCGACGTGTGGGCCAGCATGGGCCAGGAAAGCGAGGCCGACACACGCGCCGCTATTTTTGCGCCCTATCAGGTGAACGCCGCGCTGATGTCCCAGGCCGCTCCCGACGCTGTTTTCCTTCACTGCCTTCCCGCGCATCGCGGCTCGGAGGTCACCGACGAAGTCATGGAGTCGCCGCGATCCATCGTATTTGACCAGGCGGAAAACCGTCTGCACGTGCAGAAAGCCATCCTGTTGATGCTCCTAAGCTAGAAAGGACGACCGGTGCCAAAGAAAGTGGTTCTCGCCTATTCAGGCGGACTTGATACGTCAATCATCATTCCCTGGCTGAAGGAAACCTACGGCTGCGAAGTCATCGCCATGGTCGGCGACGTCGGCCAGCAGGAGGATCTGAAAGCGGCAAAGAAAAAGGCGCTCGCGACAGGCGCCTCATCGGCGACGATCGAGGATTTGCGCGAGGAATTTCTAACCAATTACATCTGGCCGACGCTGCGCGCGGGCGCGGTCTACGAACACAAGTACTTGCTCGGCACCTCGATGGCGCGGCCGGTGCTCGCGAAGCGCCAGGCGGAAATCGCTCTCGAAGTGGGCGCGGACGCCGTCGCGCACGGGTGCACGGGCAAAGGCAACGATCAAGTGCGTTTCGAGCTGGCTTACAAAGCCATCGCGCCGCGCGTGAAAATCATCGCACCGTGGCGCGAATGGACCATTAATTCGCGTGAAGACGCCATCGCCTACGCGAAAGCGCACAACATTCCAATCGAGCAGACCAATGCGAATATCTACTCGCGCGACCGCAACATCTGGCACTTGAGCCACGAGGGCGGCGTCCTCGAAGATCCGTCCAACCCGCCGGCCGAAGACATGTGGCAGTGGATCGTCTCGCCCGAAAAAGCGCCGAACAAGCCCGCCGAAGTCGAGATCGGCTTCGAGGGCGGCACGCCTGTGTCGGTCAACGGGAAGAAGCGCTCCGCAATCGCGCTGCTCGACGAATTAAATGAGCTCGGCGCGGAACATGGCGTCGGACGAATCGATCTGGTCGAAAACCGGCTCGTCGGAATCAAGTCGCGCGGCGCCTATGAAACACCCGGCGGCACGTTGCTGGTCGCGGCACATCGCGAGCTGGAGACGCTGTGCCTCGATCGTGAGACGGCCCACTATTCGGAAGTTCTCTCGCTGCGCTACGCGGAGCTGGTGTACTACGGCCTGTGGTTCACTCCGCAGCGTGAGGCGCTGGATGCGTATTTCACGGAGGCGCAAAAACGCGTCACCGGCACGGTGGGCCTGAAGCTTTACAAAGGCAATGTCACCGTCACCAAACGCAGCTCACCGTATTCGCTTTACCGCAAGGGCCTGGCAAGTTTTGCCATGACTGGCTACAACCCGAAAGACGCCGAAGGCTTCATCAATCTGTTTGCGTTGCCCGTAACGATTCCGGAGGAAGCGAAAGTAAAGTGAGCGCCGCGCCAAAAGAGCAGCCAGCGGGCAAGTTGTGGGGCGGGCGGTTTGACCGCGCGCCCGACGAACTGTTCTACCAGTTTCAGCGTTCGTTCTCGTTCGACCGCCGCCTGCTGCCGTACGAACTGGCGGTCGATCGCGTGTGGGCCGGAGCGCTCGAATCGGCCGGCATTCTGAGCGTTCCGGAAATGCGCGATACCCTCACGGCGCTCGACAAAATCGCCGAACGCGCAGCGAGCGATCCGGGGTGGCTGGATGCCTCCCCTGCGGAAGACGTGCATCACTTCGTTGAAACGGCGCTGGTCGAATATCTCGGGCCGCTCGGTTATAAACTGCACACCGGACGCAGCCGCAATGAGCTTGTGGCCACCGATTTCCGCATGTTCGTGAAGCAAGCCGCGGCCGAAACCCGCGTGGCCGTCGCGCGCTTGATTGGCGCGCTTGTCGGGCAGGCCGAACGCGTGTTCGGAATTCCCATGTCCGGCATGACGCACATGCAGCATGCGCAGCCGATTCTGTTTTCCCATTTTCTGCTGGCGCACGCCGAAGCGTTTTTTCGCGACACGGTGCGCCTGGATGCGGCTGCCGCAACGGCGGACGCCTGCCCGATGGGCTCAGGAGCTCTCGCGGGCTGCGCGCTGGACGTCGATCGCGGCGCGATTGCACGCGAGCTGGGTTTTGCGCGCCCGACGGCGAACAGCCTCGACGCCGCAAGCGACCGCGACTTCGCGCTCGATTATTTGTACGCGCTTGCCGTGATTGCGACGCATCTCTCGCGCCTTTCCGAGGATTTCGTTCTCTTTGCGTCGCAGGAATTCGGTTTCATCGTGCTGCCCGATGAATTTTCAACTGGCAGCAGCCTGATGCCGCAAAAGAAAAATCCCGACGCCTGGGAACTGCTGCGCGGAAAGACCGGGCGTGTCACCGCCTCGCTGTACACGCTGATGACGACGCTCAAGGGCCTGCCGTCGAGCTACCAGCGCGATCTGCAGGAAGACAAGGAACCTGTATTTGCCGCGCACGATCAGGCCGTCGCCATGCTTACCGTGGCCGCGGGCGCGGTGACCGCGACGCGTCCCAACGAAGCGCGCATGCGTGCAGCGGCGTCCGATCCGGCGCTGCTCGCCACCGAAGCCGCGCACTATCTGGTGCGACGCGGGGCGCCGTTTCGCCAGGCGCATGAAATCGTCGGCCAGATTGTCCGCGAGGGCGAGCGCAGCGGAAAGTCTTTCCCCGAGCTGCCGCTCGAAACGCTGCAAAAGTTTTCAACCCTGTTTTCGACCGATTTCTATGACGCGCTGAAGCTCGACTCGGCGCTGGCCGGACTAGACGTGGACGGCGGCACGGCGCCCAGCCGCGTCCTTGACGCCATTGCCGCCGCGAAGCAGCGCCTCGCGGCCCTCGAGGCGAGCTCATGAGGGCGCGCACCGCTCGAATCGGAGACGCCTCGGCCGTTCACCGCGTGATCGCGCACTATGCGGGGGAGGGTTTGCTGCTCCCGCGCACCGAGGCGGAAATCCGCGATCATATTGACCACTTCCTTGTGCTCGTTGAAAAGCGCAACGGAGATGAGAAGGTTCTCGGCTGCGTGGCGCTCGAGCCTTACGGCGACGACCTGGCGGAGATCCGCTCGCTCGCCGTCGCGCCCGACGCGCGTGGAAAAGGCTTCAATGTGGGCGATCGCCTGATGAAGGCTGCGATGGACACGGCGAAGCGCCGGAAGATCGCGCGCCTGTTTGCCGTAACGCACCGGCCGGAATTTTTCTCGCGCTACGGCTTTACGCCCGGGCCGCGCCAGATGGTGCCGGAAAAGATCGAACGCGATTGCGTGAGCTGCCCCAAGGAGCGCAATTGCTCTCTGATCGCCACGGTCGCTGTGGTCTGCCCCGACCGCGATCTGCTGCCCGTCCGAAATGGAGCGGGCAAGGCGTTATCCGTCGCGTAGCGGCATTCCATTTTCTCCTGTCATTCCGAGGAGCGAAGCGATGGGGAATCCCTCTTTTCTATCGATTTAAACCGAAGAGAGATTCCTCGTCGCTTCGCTCCTCGGAATGACAACGCGTTTTGGAAATTGGAGCCATCCAGAACGGACGCTGCAATATTAAAGATGGATTTGAGGTTACAAAGATGAGCGAACTCCCATCCTCCCGCGCCCTGCCGCGCGGGTTTCGTTTTGCTTCCGCATCGTGCGGCCTCAAGAAGCGGGGCCATACCGGCTCGCTCGACGTCGCGCTGATCGTGTCGGACGCGCCTGCATGCGCTGCCGCCGTATTCACGCAAAATCTGGTTCAGGCGCCGCCGGTGGTTCTTTCCCGCAAGCATGTGCGCGCTTCACGCGACTCGATGCGAGCCGTCATCGTCAATTCGGGCAACGCAAACTGTTCGGTGGGCCCGGGCGGCATGGTCGCGTCGCGGGCCACCGCCGGTCGCGTGGCCGAGCTGCTTGGCTGCCGCGCCAATCAGGTCGTGGTCTGCTCAACGGGAGTGATCGGAGTGCCGTTGCCCGTCGAGCGCATCCTGAACGCCGCTCCGGAACTCGCGAGCACGCTTGAGTTTTCGCCGAAAGCTTTTGACGGGCTCACGCGCGCGATCATGACCACCGACACGCGCCCGAAACAGGCGACTGCCACGTGCAGCATCGGGGGCAAGACCGTTCGCGTCGCTGGCTGCGCCAAGGGCGCGGGCATGATTCACCCGAACATGGCCACGATGCTTTCCTTTGTGGTCACGGATGCGGCGGTGGCTCCGCGCGTCCTCGATCGCGCTTTGCGCGAAGTCGTCGCGCGCACGTTCAATTGCATCACCGTCGATGGAGATTCCTCCACCAACGACACTCTGCTCGTTCTCGCCAACGGCGCGAGCGGCGCAGGACAAATTGCGCAAGCGAAAGGCAAGGACTACGCGGCATTTTTGGCCGCACTGGAGAAAGTGTGCAAGGCGCTGGCCCTCGGGATCGTGGAAGACGGCGAAGGCGCGACGCGCGTCGTCGAAATCGAAGTCCGCGGCGCGCCCAACGATCCCGACGCGAAAAAAGTGGCCGAAACGATCGCGCTCTCGTCGCTCGTAAAAACCGCGCTCGCGGGCGCCGATCCCAACTGGGGACGCATCCTCGCCGCCGCGGGCCGCGCGGGTGTGCCCTTCAATCCCGACCACGCCGAAATCTGGCTGGGCGGAATGAAGATGTATGGGCCGCCGAAGGGCAAGTCCTATTCCGTCGCGCTGCCGCTCGATGAAGGCGAAGCGCACGCGCGCTTGCTTGAGAAGAATATCTCCATCGTCGTGGATCTCCATCAGGGCCGTGGATCCGCCCGCATGTGGACCTGCGATTTCACTGCGGAATACGTTCACATCAACGCGAGTTACAGAACCTAGGCGACGCCGTTCGACTTCAGTAGCGTAGGCTTTAGCCTGCGCGCCACGCTTTGGGCAAGCAACATAACCCGCGCAGATGGAAGTCTATGCTACGAGAACCCTCAGCTCTCCCACTTCCAGTCCACAAACTGCTCGCGCAGCGCCATCTTTTTGAATTTTCCAACCGACGTGCGCGGAATTTCCTTTACAAAGACGAACGCGTCGGGCAGCTGCCATTTCGCGAATTTCGCGGATAGAAATTCGCGCAACTCGGCAGCGTGGGCCTCTGCTCCTTCGTTCAGCACGACTACGGCCAGCGGGCGTTCCTGCCATTTCGGATGAGCGACGCCAATCACCGCGGCCTCTTTCACCCCGGGATGCCCCATCAGCGCGTTTTCAAGGTCCAGCGAGCTGATCCATTCGCCGCCGGACTTGATCAAATCCTTGCTGCGGTCCACCAGCTTGAGGAATCCGTGTTCATCGATGTGGCCCATATCGCCGGTGCGGAACCATCCATCGCTCGTCCATTTGGACGATTCCTCGGGCAGGTCGAAGTAGGCCGCCGCTACCCACGGCCCGCGCAGTTCGAGTTCGCCGACGCTGACCCCGTCATGAGGCGCCTCTGTTCCGTCGAGCCGCATAATGCGGGCTTCCACGAGCGCCGTCGGAATTCCCTGTTTCACGCGTTGCGCGTACTTCTTGTCCTCGCCCCACTCTGCCATGTAAGGACGCAGCAAGGAGCAAGTCGCGTGCGGCGTCGTTTCCGTCATTCCGAACAGCGATTGCACGGTGATCCCTTGACGGTCGAACCCACGCATCAGGGCCTCCGAAGCGGCGGCCCCTCCCATCAGCAGGCGAAGCGTGCTGGGCAATTTCCAGCGCCCGGGATTTTTGTCGAGCGCTTCGAGGACGCCGAACCAGATCGTCGGCACGCCAAGCGCCACAGTCACGCGTTCCTTTTGCATCAGATCGAGAATGCCTTCGGCATCCGCGAACGGTCCCGGCAACACCAGTTTCGACCCCGCCATCCCGGCAGTGAACGGAATTCCCCACCCGTTTACGTGAAACATCGAGGATAAAGGCATGACCGAATCCTGCATGGAAATACCAAATGAATCCACACCCAGGCAGTTGAGCGAATGCAGCGCGATGGCGCGGTGCGAATAGAGCACCCCCTTCGAGCGCCCCGTGGTTCCGGACGTATAACACATGGCCGCCGCTTCGTTCTCGTCGAGTTGCGGATACACGAAATCATCGCTCGCGCGCGCAAGCACATCCTCGTAGCCTTCGCAGCCGGGCGGGGTCGAGCCGCCACCGTAGGGGACGACGAAGACGCGCTCGAATTTCACGCGGTCGCGGAATTGTTCGTAAACCGGGAGGAGAATATCGTCCACAATCAGAAACCGGTCCGCCGCATGGTTCGCGATGAAAGTGATTTCGTCCGGATGCAATCGTAAATTCAGCGTGTGAAGCACGCCGCCGGCGATTGGAACGCCGAAATAGGCTTCCACATGTTCGGATTGATTCCACAGCAGCGTGGCAACGCGGTCTCCGCGCAGTAATCCCAGGCTGGTCAAAGCGCTCGCCAATCGCCGCGAGCGACGGTAAAGGTCTCCCCAGGTGGTGCGGTGCAGCGAGTGGTCCGGGCGGCGCGTGACAATCTCAACCGTGCCGAAAATCTTGCCCGCGCGTTCCAGGATTGCCGGGACCGTCAGCGGAAAATCCATCATCAAGCCGCGCATCGGATTGAAAAACTCCTGTTCTTACGGATGAATCCTAACACCAAATTCTCCGCGAATTGCCGGACGATGCTTGTTTACCTGTCAGCAATATTCAGATAGTTATACAAACATCTTTTTGTTGACGCCCGTGCGAATTTGGAGCAAGATTCGCCCGGAGCTGAAGCGCGTCTCTCGTCGAATGGATCCGGGCTCTGCCCCGATGCTCCCGATCTCGACCCCTGCCCCCTTCAGTCCCCGGCACAGTGGTTCCCTTCCACCACGGCCAGAAGGAGTCTCTCATTGAAGAAACTTTACGTCGGTAATCTTCCTTTCCAGGCGACGGAAGAGCAGGTCAGCGCTTTATTTTCTCAGACAGGAGTCACCACGGCGAACGTCACTTTGGTGCGCGACCGTTTCTCGGGGCAACCGCGCGGATTCGGATTTGTCGAAGTCAATAGCGATGAGGAAGCCGAGCGCGCCATCCAGGGACTCAACGGCCATGATTTTATGGGCCGCAACATCGTCGTTAACGAAGCTCGGCCACCCCGCGAGGGCGGAGGCGGGGGTGGAGGCGGTCGCGGACGCGGCGGCTTTGGCGGAGGTGGGGGCGGTGGCCGAGGAGGTGGCGGTGGCGGCCGAGGAGGTGGCGGTGGCGGCCGTGATCGTGGGGATCGCGGCGACCGTGGCGGCGGTGGAGGAGATCGCCGCTGGTAGCAGCCTTCGATAATTTCACATGAAAATCAGCAGGGAATCGAGGAGCCCGTGGCCCCTGATTTCTATTTTGGTTAGTAGTGCTAGATGTGTATCCAGGGAAAACTAGAACGCGGTTTTTTCTTTTATTTCGACTGAAAGTTTATTTCCGTGATAGCTATAAAAACCAGCAACAAATAACCCTCCTGTAATCAGTGTAGTCCGCTAGTACTTCCGTTCTATTCAAAAAGGGACGCATGCTCCATAGTGGGAAACTGTCCTATTTCATACAGTATCGAATTGGGAACGAAATTATACCGGGCACCCGAACGAATCAGGGAGTAACGATGGCTTCTGCCGATTTGCACGGTTCATCACCAAAGTCCCTTTCTTCGTTTAAGCACATCGAAGATGGTCCTTCGATCCGCATGTCGGATATCATCTCCGCCCTTTCTTACGCTTTGGACCTCACGGAAGGCCAGCCCATGGGGCATTCCGTCCGGACCTGCGTCATCGGCATGCGACTGGGCCAGGAAATGGGCCTTGGGATCGAGGACCAATCCGACCTCTACTATGCGCTGCTGCTCAAGGACGCTGGATGCAGCAGCAACGCCTCGCGACTGTTTCACATTTTGAGTGCGGATGAAATTCGCGCCAAGGGCGACGTTAAAACGACCGATTGGACCAAGGTGGGCTGGGAAAGCCTGCACTACGCCCTGACCCATGTCGGCACCAGCTTGCCGTTCCTGGAACGGATGCAAAGACTCTTTCAGGTTGCGGCGACCCAGCAACAGGATTCCTGCGATCTGGTCAAGATTCGGTGCGAGCGGGGAGCGCACATCGCCAGCCAATTGGGATTCTCCGAATCCGTCGCCGCGGGAATTTACAGCCTGGACGAGCATTGGAATGGGCGCGGGTATCCGGACGGCCTCCGCCACGCGGAGGTCCCCATATTTTCCAGAATCACGAATCTTTCCCAGACGCTGGATGTTTTCCTAACGGCTCACGGACCCGAGGCAGCCATTGAGGCGGCGCAGCGCAGGAGCGGCCGGTGGTTTGACCCGGAGATGGTCAAGGCCGCTGTTTCCCTGGCGAGCAAAGGCGCGCTTTGGAACGGTCTGGATCGCGAAAATCTGATCGATTATGTGGCGGCGCTGGAGCCCGAAAGACGCCGCATCAAGGCGAACGAAGACGCGATCGACAATATCTGCACCGCCTTCGCGGAAGTCATCGACGCGAAATCGCCGTTCACGTATCGCCATTCCAGCGGGGTGGCGGATGCCGCCGTTGAGATTGCCCGCTGGTTTGATATGAGCCCCAGGGATCAGAAGTTGCTCCGGCGCGCCGCTCTGCTGCATGACATCGGCAAATTGAGCGTGCCAAACTCCATTCTCGAGAAGCCCGGTAAACTGAGTGGCGAAGAATGGAAGATTGTAAAAGACCACCCGTATTACACCCTCGAGATCCTGAAAAGGATTCCCGGATTTGAGCGTCTCGCCCAGGACGCCGCCGCGCACCACGAAAAACTGGATGGGTCCGGTTACTGGCGCGGATGGGGGTCTGACCAATTGTCGCGCTACGCCCGCATCCTTGCCGTGGCGGATATCTTCGACGCGCTCCACGCCAAGCGACCCTATCGGGACTCCATGCCGATTGAAAAGGTATTCGCGATATTGCGCGAAGACGCGCCGCAAGCGCTCGATTTGCCGTGCGTCGAAGCTCTGATTGCGTCCAAAACGGATTCCGAGCCCTTCGCTTTTAGTGAGTTGGAAGTTCTGAAGGAAACCTAATTCCGATCATCATAAGGAGAAAATACGGTATGAAAATCCGCAGCCGCCTCTTCCTGTTGTTTCTGGCACTTGGTTTCATGGTCGCCTCCGCCTCCGCCCAGGACTTTTATTGGAATTCAGCGAGCACCCAGTCTTTGGCGCTGGGGGGAGTTTACGTGCCGTCTTCCTCCGATGCGATTGGAGCGTTGTCCACCAATCCCGCGGGCTTGACGTATCTAACGCGCCCCTCCCTCGACCTGAGCATGTCCACCGTATTTGCCCGCGGGTCCTTTACCAATTCTGTTAACAATGACGCTCCCATGACCACCTCCCCGGGCGTGATCCCCTATGGGGCCTTCGGCATGCCCATCGGCCATTCGCGTTTCAGCTTTGGCGTGGGATTTGCACCCGATCTCGCGTCGGTTTCCGACTGGCATTACGTGGACGCTCCCGGATATGCGGGAGTGACGTACGGAATGCAGCTGCAAAAGTCGGCGATTTTGGCGGGACGCGCGATGGCGGGATTCAGCGTTGCGCTCAGCCACAAACTCTCCATCGGAGCGACGGTCGGTTCCGACTACAACTCCAACACATTGCAAGCGCCTTACATTTTTCAGAGCCAACCTGCGCTCGCGGGGGCTAAGGTTCTCCTGGACCTCCATACGTATGGCGTGGGCTGGAACACCAGCGTCGGCGTATTATATGAACCCACCAAGAATTGGGACTTGGGCGCAGCGTGGAAGTCTCACACAGTAATCGTCACCAACGGCCTCGCCGGAGGCGACGCCAGCGCTCTCTTCGGGGCGCTCGAGGTTTCCGCGCCATCGACCTTCACTTACAATGCGCAAGTGACGAACGTCCTTCCGCAGTCCGTGGAAGGAAGCGTCGCCTGGCACGTCAATCCGCGCTGGCTCGTCGCGTTCCAGACTGATTGGGTCAACTGGGGTGGCGCGTTCGTCAACCTGCCCGTCAAGCTGACCAACGGCAGCAACGCCACCATCAACAGCGTGGCTGGCTCAACGACGTTATATGACGGCATTCCATCTGCACTGGAGAGACCAGTACTCATTCCACGGTGGCGTCGAGCGATTGCTGACCGAAAGCGCTTCGCTGCGGTTCGGATACGCCCACGGGAACAATCCGGTTCCCAGCGGCACATTGACCCCGCTAACCGCCGCCATCATGACCGACCAGCTTTCCACCGGCATCACCTACCACCGCGGACGCTCTCGGTTCGACGTCACGTATACATACGATCCGACGTCCCAAGACCAGGTGCAGCAGAGCGATCTGCTCTACGGCGAATACAACAACAGCACGGTGCGTGTAGGATTGCAGGCCCTTACGCTCGGCTACTCGATCCAATTCTAGGCAGCGCTCGATCCACTGCTGCAAGGCCATATGAAGAAACCGGGGAGACCGCCGCGACGGTCTTCCCGGTTCCATTTCCGGCCGCTTACCGGGAATGGAATTGCGACTGTAATCCAAGGGGATTGCTGTAGCCTGAGTCCACTCACCGACATTCAGCAATGCTGCGGCATACTTCACGCTGTGGCCGATTTGAACGATTCCACTTTTTCGACGCGGCCGGCGGCGAAGCGATAGCGCTCGATCGCCGCGCTCTCGACGCTCTGCCGGATCAGCGCTTCGATGTCTAACTTGCTTTCAGCTCGTTCAAGTTCCTCGGGCGAGGAATGCAGCGCGGGATTGCGCGGCAGGAAGATGGGGCAGCAATCGTGGAACGGCTCGGCGGAGATGCCGTAGGTGCCGATTTTCTTGGCGGCATCCATGATTTCCAGTTTGTCATCGCCGGCGAGGGGGCGGTACACCGGCATGCGCACGGCGTCGCCGACGGCCCGCATATTGTGCAGCGTTTGCGATGCAACCTGGCCGAGGCTGTCCCCGGTGACCAGGCCGAGCGAGCGGCCATGGCGCGCGATGCGCTCGGCGATTCGCAGCATCATGCGCCGGTAAAGAAGAATTCGAAATTCCTCCGGTGCGCTCGCCACGATCTCCCGCTGGACGGGCTCAAACGGCACCAGATATAGCTTCGCCGAGAATTGCCACGGCGTGAGCCGGTGCACGAGTTCCCGTGCGACGTGCACCGAAGATTCGCCCGGCCGCGCGCCTCCGCCCCAGAAATGGACGAAGCTCAAGTGCGCCCCGCGCTTCATCATCTTGTGCGCCGCGACGGCAGAATCAAACCCCCCGGAGAGCAGGCAGGTCATGCGTCCCGCAGTGTTGGGCGGCAGGCCTCCCGCGCCGGGAATTTTCCGCGCGTACACCAGCAATGACGGGCCGGGCGGAATTTCGATGCGGCAGGTCAGATCAGGATCGTTCAGCTTGACGCGGGCTTCGCGCTCCTCGTCGCGCAACCGATCGACCAGATATTGCCCGACGGAAACTTCGATTTCACTGGTGCGGTGCGGAAACGTTTTGTCGCTTCGTTTGGCGCGCACCGCGAACGAAGAAAATGTTTCGCCGCGCACTTCTTCCCACGCCGCGCGCTCGAGAGCCGCAAGGTCATCGATGCCGCCGCGCGGAACCACCCGGGCCACCGCGTAGAACGCCACGCCGAACACCCGCTCGATGCGCGCAATCGCTTCCTCCGCCGAAGCGCCTTCGCCACACTCAATCAGCAGGCGGTCGCCCGGCCGCAAAATGCGCTTCACCGGCAAGCCTTCGAGCGCGCGTTTGAGCGCCATGTGCAGCTTGCTCAGGAAGAAGCGGCGGTTTCCACCCTTCAGCCAGATTTCGTGATAGTGAACGACGATGACGAGATCCGACATTTCGACAGTATTCCCTGAATGACGAGATGCGGTAAGTATAGCAGCCCGATCCAGCGGCCGCACATGGTTCCGGACCGCGATGTAAGCACGTTGAAAACGCCCGAAAAACAAAGACCTCCGCGGCTTGGCCCTCCGCTCGACGCGAAACCGGGATTCGCGCCGGCCCGCGTGCGACGCTAAGAAATCGAGCACGCCAACATGAACCACGCCTCCGCACGACTCGATATGGATAATTTCTCTTTCGTAACGCGCCGGAAACATTTCGGAGTCTATGCTGGACGCCGCCCGGCTTGTGGCGTATACCCACATCTAGCCTCTGCTTGCCCCGATGGATTCCGGGCGAGCCCCCGCCATGAAAGCGGGGCAGGCGCCGGGATGCGACCATCGCGGCAATTGGCGCATCTGATCGGAATAGCGTCCTGAGTCGTTGAGACGCGGGAGCGAGCGATGTGGGATAAGAACGATTGGCACCAGTTCTTCGCAATCGCAAATCGTCCCTGGCAGCGGCGGCGCCCGCCACGACCTGTGTATCCGAACGGCGTGCAGCGAGTGCTTCCAGCCATTGGGTTTAGCCTGTCCGAACTCGATGACGCCGGCATTAACATGGAAGCTGCGGAACGCCTGGGCCTGCCCGTTGACGCGGCCCGCGTTGGCGCTTACGGCCCTAATGTCTCCGCCCTGCGCGAGTTCGTGCGCTCGGCTCGCCAACCCGGCAAACCGGGATAATCCCGACCAAATTTGAGTGGTACTTATGGGACCAGGGGTTCTTGCGCGGAATTGCGTTCGAACGACGGCGCCAAGAATCCTCTCCGGCGCCGGAGGCATCGAATCGTCCTGGTCCCGAAACGGGCGCATCGTGAATGCCCTAAAGGGTCCCTGTACAGCAGTACCACTTGACGCCGGAGAAACTTCCGGTAAACTGCCTTTTCTGTCTTTGGACGCGAATGCAGACTGAGACCAATACGACTTTTCCCGGCGCCTCGCAAGGCGCCGAGGATACCCAGCACGACTTCGACTTTCCGCAGCGGGAGGCGGCCTTCTTCTATGGGCTGTTTCTACGCGGGCACTCCGCCGAAGAGCTTCGCCGTGATATCGAAGTCCCCCCGTCGGTACTGCTGAAATGGCACCGCGAGGCGGAGCGCGAACCCATGCTGCGCGACCTCTTCACGCGCATGGTTGAGTACCGCCGGCATGTCCTCGCGATCTTCGAAGGTCTGGTCGACACCGAATCGCGCCCCCAGCGCGTCCAGTAAGAACTCCGTTCCAAACCACCGTACCCCGCCGCTGCCGTCCCTCGTGTTAGACTTTGCCGGAGATTTTCAGAATGCTGGATCGCGAGCGCTCCGGACTTGGTTGGATTGATCTTCTCTGGCTTGCCTTTCTAGGCGGGCTGGCGTTGCTGCCGCCGATATCCGAAATCCATAAACAAATCATCATTCTTGCGATCGTGGTCTTCCAGCTTTTTGAGGGCTGGATTATCACGCGGTTGCCGGAACGCGGCCGCGCTTACAGCATCGTCATCAAGATTCTTCTGGCCACGCTTCTGCTCGATCATACCGGGGAAATGGGGATCAACAGCCCCTACTATCCCATCTACTATTTGCCCGTCGTCAGCGCCGCCATCTACTTTGGCCCCGTCGCGACGCTCGTGTGGACCACCATCACTTCTCTCGCCTACATTTCGCTGCTCATCCCCGCGCTGCAGGAGTACGAGTTGACCTCCTCCGGAGCCACGCTTCTCACGATCCGGATCCTCTTTTTTTATATTGCCGCCATCCTGGTCAACCAGTTCGCCACGGAAAATCGGCGCCAGGTCACGCGCCTGGAAGCACTTTCGGAAAAATTGGAAGAGACCAATCGCCAATTGCGCCGGGCGGAGGCCGATGCCCGCCGCGCCGAACGCCTCGCCGCCCTGGGACAGCTCTCCGCGGGACTGGCGCACGAAATTCGGAACCCGCTGGGCGTGATCAAAGGCTCGGCGGACATGTTGAATCAAAAAATCGCCGGCTCGCAGCCTCTGGTCGCGGAACTGGCCGGCTATATTTCGTCCGAAGTGAACCGGCTGAACGCCCTCGTCGTGCGTTTTCTCGATTTCGCGCGTCCCTCGAAACTCGAATTGCATCCGGAGAACATCGCTGAAATCGTGGATCGCGCGCTTGAATCGGCGTCGGCTTCCTTCCCGAATTCAAGAGTGAAAGTCGAACGGCAGTACGCGCGGGACTTGCCGCAAATTCAAGCAGACCGCCAGCTCTGCGAGCAGGTCTTCGTGAATTTGATCACCAACGCGTTTCAGGCCATGCAGGGACAGAACGCTCCCCCGGACGCGACGCTGCGGCTTTCCATTGCGCAAGAAACCTGCAAGGGGGAACCCTGCGTTTGCGTCACCGTGGAGGATACCGGTCCGGGTGTCCCGGCAGAACTGCGCGAGCAGATCTTCAATCCGTTTTTCACGTCAAAGAAAGATGGCGTTGGCCTCGGACTCTCGATCGTCGCCAAGATTGTGGACGACCACCGCGGCACGATCCAGCTGGACAGTGACACCGCCCGCGGTGCGCGCTTCCGCGTATTTTTCCCGATTGCATCCGCTGTCAGTTGAGTGTTTTTAGTAGGACAGTATTCAGCCTGTGTACTTTTCTGCTCGATTAAAAAATCAACACCACACAGGCTGAAGCCTGTGCTACTGAAACTTAAACCTGCGAGTAGGACGTCGGAGTCAGAATAAAATTGTTAACGTTGGACACGATAGTTTCAAACGCGTATCTGGGATTCGTCGAAAGAGCCTTCCACTCCTCGGACGCGCGGAACGTCGCCCATTTCTTGTCGCGATCCGCCATGTTGTCGAACGCCAGCATGTAGGTCAGATTGGGGAGCCGCGTGCCGATCAGAGTGTCGCTGTAGAACACCTGCTCGACGCCGGCTTTGCTGAAGATTTCTGCTTCACCGGACTGCATCATCTCCACTTTCCGCTTGTGGTCCTGGTCCGTGGCGCCTTCGTAGATTCGAAGCTCGAAGACGCGCGGGCCATTCTTGGCCGTTGCCGACGGCAGGACTAGCCTGGGCCACTTCTCGAACGCTTGAAGGAACGAACTCTCCATGCGGTCGAAGGCCGGCTCCCTGGCGGGAGGGTTCAAGAAGGGCGCCCCGGCTTTCATGTACTCGGTGTCCTCCGCGAGACGCGATTCCACCGTTGTCAGAGTTTCCGCTGAAAGGCTGGGCATCAGCACGTAGATGGTGGGCGTTTCCGGACCGATTGAAAGATCGAATACGCCGACCGGCGAGATCGACAGGCGGTTCAATGCTGGAATGAGCGCATCGCGGAAAAAATCGTCGCACAGCTTTCTCTGCGGGCCGCTATTGAGGTGGTACCGCCGCAACTGGTAGAACTCCCGGCCCTTCCCTTGCATGGCCCCTTGCGCGGCTTCCGCTTGGCTTCCGGGCAGAGTGACGGCAAGCGCCGATGCAGCAAGCGATGATGCCAGAAATTTTCGCCTTTTCATGAAGGCCCCCTTGCGGGCGCGTGTATCGTCCGCCCGCGGTTTTGCCCGGTATCCTCACATAATTTCCATGAAGTGTCCATTTCGCGGCGGGTGTATATTCGGGGCGCTGAATTCAACACCAGTCTATGAGCGCTTGGATCAAAATTCTGCCGATTATCCTTCTGCTGCCTTTAGCCGCGGCGGCGCAAACGCCGACGTCGGTCCCGAACGGTCTTCCTTCCTGGGCATACAACATTCCTGACAAAGTGCAACCGCCCGCGGCGCAGACGACTGGCCCTGTCCATGTCCCTGGAAGCGCGAAAGAGTATTCCGCTGCCGAGGTCGCCAACGGTTCAGACCCGCCAGATTGGTTTCCCGGCGAACATGGCCCCGCGCCGCGAATTGTGAAGGATGAAACCGGAGCCACCAAAAATGCCTGCGGGACCTGCCACCTGATGTCCGGACAGGGCCATCCGGAATCCGCCGATATCGCCGGACTTCCCGCCGGGTACGTCATCCGCCAGATGCAGTACTTCAAGAGCGGCGCCCGAAAAGATGACAACCGCATGGGTCCGATTGCGAAGGTCGCCTCCGACGAGGACGTGCGGCAAGCGGCGGAGTATTTCGCGGCGATCAAGCCGATTCCCTGGGTGCAGGTGATCGAAACCGCTAACCCGCCGAAAACGTATGTCGCCGCCGGGGCGCGCCATCGCCTTCTGGTTCCCGAAGGCGGCACGGAGCCCATCGGCCATCGCATCATCAAAATTCCGAAAGATCCGGTCCGTACTACGAACCGCGATCCCCATTCGCCCTTCATCGCCTACGTGCCGCCGGGCAGCATTGCCAGGGGCGCGGCCCTCGTGAAGACCGGCGGTTCCGGCAAGACCATTGAATGCGCGATCTGTCACGGAGACGACCTAAGGGGCCTCGGCGAAGTGCCCAGAATTGCCGGCCTGCAGCCGGTGTACATCGCCCGCCAGCTCATCTGCATCCAGAACGGATCGAGCGCCGGGACAGACGCGGCGCTGATGAAGAAAGTGGTCTCGAAACTTTCCGAGGACGACATTATTGCGATTTCGGCGTACCTCGGTTCGCTCCCGCCGCAATGAACAAGCGATAAACCCTTTCACTGCTAATTGTTACGGCTAGAGCATCTTGACAAGGAAATGGCAACTTCTTGGGGCCCCAAGGGTTGAATCACCCGTTGTCAGGAGATCCAATGGTCCCCAAACCCAACGCGTCGTATTTTGCTCCCGCCGCCGACGCCGAACTCGAATGGCTTCTCTGCCTGGCGGCAGCAATGCAAGCCCGCGAGAAACAGCCGAAGAAGTTTAAAACTGAATCACAGCCCCCACCCAAGCCGAGATTTTGGAGCAGACTGCAAGATTTGTTGAAGGGCCTGCGCGGCTCGGAACGACTTCGAGCGGCGCAATAGCTCGGAGTCAGAGCTTCGCAGAGGCAAGATCCTCGTCCTTCGTTTCTCGAATCATAACCAGTCCGATGAGCGTCAGCGCGGCTGACGTTGTGAGATAGTAGCCGACGTATTGTAGTCCGTAATTCTTGGCCAGCCAGGTGGCGATGTACGGCGCAAGCGAAGCGCCGAGAATCCCGGCGAAGTTAAAAGCCAGCGAGCTGCCCGTGTAGCGCACCGTAGTGGGAAATAATTCGGAGAGCACTGTGCCAAGCGGCCCGTACGTCAAGCCCATTAGCGACAGCCCCACGGTCATCATCGCAATCGCCCCGATCGTTCCTGCTGCGAACATCGGCGCCATCACCAGTCCGAAGACGCCAATCGAAACGGTGATCCAGAGCAGCGTGCGCCGGCGGCCGCGCTCCGCCAGCACCGCCGAGAGCGGAATCGTCAGCGCGAAGAACGAGATGCAAAATAATTGCATGAGGAGGAACTTTTCGCGGCCGAAGCCGAGCGCCGTCGTTCCCCACGCTAGCGCGAATACCGTCATCAGATAGAACAAGACGAACGTAGCGAGACAAAGCAGAATGCCTGCGATGAGCGTTCGGGCATAGTCGCGAAAGACTACCAGCATCGGCACGCGCACTTGCTCGCGGCGACTGAGGGCCTGCTGAAAGACGGGCGTCTCCGTGATGGTCAACCGGACATAGAGCCCAAGAAAGACGAGAATGGCGCTGGCCAGAAACGGAAGCCGCCAGCCGAAGGCGAAAAATTGCTTGTCGGTGAGCCACCTCGACAGAGCCAGAAATACTCCGCCCGAAAGAAAGAATCCCACCGGCGCGCCCAGCTGCGGAAACATACCGTACCACGCTCGTTTTTTGGGAGGCGCGTTCTCGATCGCCAGCAGCACCGCACCGCCCCACTCGCCGCCGAGTCCCAGGCCCTGCCCGAACCGGCACAGCGCCAGCAGCAACGGCGCGGCGAAACCGATGGTTTGGTACGTCGGCAAGGCGCCGATCGCGACCGTGGACACGCCCATCGTCGAGAGCGCGATGACGAGCGTGGTCTTCCGTCCGATGCGATCGCCAAAATGGCCGAACAGCGCCGACCCGATCGGCCGCGCGAGGAACGCGATTCCAAACGTCGCCAGCGATGCGAGCACGGCGGATGCCGGATCGGACTTCGGAAAAAACAAGCCGGGAAAAACAAGCACCGCCGCGGTCGCGTAAATGTAGAAATCGAAGAACTCGATGGTCGTGCCGATCAGACTGGCGAAAAGCACCTGGCGCGGCGAGTTGACGGTAGCTTGAGTGTCGACGTGAGTCGCGCTCATCAGATCTCCGATTTCAAGTGATCAAAAGCCGCGAAATGCGAGCCGTGTGGCCTCCGGGTCCGAAGAAGTCTACACCGGCAGGCCCGTCCAAGCGAGTCCGTCACCGCACCGGCTTCCAAGAAGTTAATTTTTACCAGCCGTGGTTTCATAGAGCCGCGATCCATCTCACAATCTCGCTTTACCGCGAATTTCTAATTTCAAATTCAGCGATCACGGTATACAAGATATGCATCGAAACGAAGGGAGCATGACGCCATGCCAACGAAACATTTCTTGAGATTCGCGCTCGGGATGCTCGGAGTCTTGGGAATGGCGACGGGAGGCTGGTCGCAAGCCGCTCCAGTCATAGCGATTCGCGCCGGACGCCTGTTTGACAGCAACTCCGGTCAGGAATTGGTCCGGCAGGTCGTGATTGTCCAGGGCGAGCGAATTAGTGAAGCCGGTCCCGAGGACCAAATAAAAATTCCGCAGGGAGCGCGAGTGATCGACCTCAGCCAGGCGACCGTCCTGCCCGGGCTGATCGACGGGCATTCTCACATTTACGACAGCCTCTCGAACGGCCAGCGCGTCACCACGACGAATGAGGCCTGGACCCTCCTCGCCCTCAAGGAAGCTCAGACAGATCTGCGGGCGGGATTCACGACGATGCGTGATTGCGGCACTCATGGCGAGGGATACGGCGACGTTGACGTGCGCGATGCTATTAATCGCGGCCTTTTCGATGGTCCCCGATTGCAGGTTTCAACCCGGGGAATCGGCGCGGGAGGCTCAAGTACCATTGGAATGCCGGGAATAGAACTGACCGCGGGAAACTTAGGAATTCATGGCGCCGACGAAGGACGCCAGGCCGTGCGCGAACAGATTCATTACGGCGCGGACTGGATTAAGGTCTTCCCGGTCGGAGGATATTCGTTCGGCCCCAGCGGCGAAATATTCTTCGACCCTACCTTTACACTCGACGAATTGAAAGCAATTGTGGATGAAGCGCATCGCCACAATCGCCATGTGGCGGCACACGCGTACGGCGGCGAAGGACTTCGCAATGCCATTCTCGCCGGCGTGGATACCATCGAGCACGGGCAGGGCCTCGATGACTCCATGGTCGAGATGATGGTGCAAAAGGGAATTTATTATGATCCGACCGGAGTCCGCTACAGCCTACCTTCGATTGAAGAGAGCGATCACCGCAACACCGGAGGCAAGTACAGCATCGTTCCCATCTTCGAAAAGAATGCTCGCGCCGCGTTTGCGCACAAGGGACTCAAGGTAATGTTTGGCAGCGGAGTGGACGGCGAGGCCTATGCCCATGGCACGCAAGGCCGCGACTTCGAGTGGCTGGTTCAGCATGGCATGACGCCCGCTGCGGCCATTCAGTCCGCGACACTCGTCGATTCACAGGTGCTGGGATGGCAGGACAGGATCGGTTCGCTGGAAAAAGGCAAATACGCCGACATCATCGCGGTTTCCGGGGACCCGCTGCAGGACATCACCGAATTGCAGCGCGTGAAATTTGTGATGAAGGGCGGCAAGGTCATCAAGAACGATCTTGCGGATCAGGCGACATCTTCCAAATGATTTTCTAATCGTTATTTGCGGCTTCACTTCGGTGCGCGCGGGCTGGCACAATGGGGGCGGCCATCCATGAATACACGCGCAGAAAAGCCCGCGATCCTTATCGTCGAAGACGAAGCCAAAATGCGGCGCCTGCTCGAGCTGCAGCTCGGCGAGGAAGGCTTCACCGTTCACTCGGCGCCGGACGCCGAGACCGGCGTGCAAATCCTGGTCCGCGAAAAACCCGATCTCGTCGTGACGGACCTGCGCCTGCCGGGAATGAGCGGCCTCGAATTTTTGCAGGCCGTGAAGCGCGCGAACGCGGCGCTGCCCGTGGTCGTGATGACCGCTTACGGCACCGTCGAATCGGCCGTCGAGGCGATGAAGATCGGCGCGAGCGACTTTGTCACGAAACCCTTCTCGTTCGCCGAACTCGTGCTGAAGATCCGAAAGGAGCTCGATTCGCGCCGCCTGCGCGAAGAAAATCGCTCGCTGCGCGAGGAGCTGGGCCGCCGCTACGCCTACGCCAACATCGTGGCGCAGAGTGACAAAATGCAGGCGGTCCTCGCGCTGGTCGAGCGTGTGGCGCCGACCAATTCCACGGTTCTTCTCGGCGGCGAAAGCGGCGTCGGAAAAGACCTGATTGCCCGCGCCATTCATGAGCACTCGCAGCGCGCCGCTGGTCCGTTCATCAAGATCAACAGCACGGCGATCCCTGAAAATCTGCTTGAAAGCGAATTGTTCGGTTACGAGAAAGGCGCATTTTCCGGCGCGGCGACTAGCAAGCCCGGAAAATTCGAGTTGGCCGACAAGGGCACGCTGTTTCTCGACGAAATTGGCGACGTCCCCGGAGCGATTCAGGTGAAGCTTCTGCGCGTGCTCCAGGACCGCGAGTTCGAGCGCCTCGGCGGAACGAAAACGCACAGGGTGGATGTGCGCCTGGTCGCCGCCACCAACCGCGATCTCCGCGCCGCCCTCGAGGAAGGCACGTTCCGCGAGGATCTCTACTACCGGCTGAACGTCGTGGCCATCGACATTCCCCCACTGCGCGATCACAAAGAAGATATTTCCGCGCTGGCCAATTTCTTTCTCCAGCGCTATGCGAAGGAATCGGCGAAGCCCGTCACGGCCATCACGCCCGACGCGATGAAGAAGCTGATGGATTATCACTGGCCGGGAAATGTCCGCGAGCTGCAAAACATCATCGAACGAGGCGTCACGCTTTCGTCCGGCACCACACTGGGAGCCGCTGACATTTACATCGACGACCACTCGACACGCCCGGTTTCAGGAGCGCCGCACGTCCTCCCGCCCGGCATGACGCTCGAACAATGGGAGGACGAAACTATCCGCGAAGCCCTCCGCCGCGCGGGCGGCAACAAGAGCCAGGCCGCCCGCGCCCTCGGCCTTTCCCGGAACGCGCTGCGCTACCGCCTCTCGAAATTAGGGGTTCCGGATCCCGCTGAAGATTGATCCGGCGACCCGTTCTTCTCCCGAACATCATGGTTGAAATCCACCACCCCGTGCGTGGGAACCACCAGATTCCCGGGTTTACCCGAAAAATGCTGTCTCCCACGTATCCTGCAATCGATTGAATATAAAAGACGTACATGAATACAGCGGGACAGCTTCGATTGGTCCTGGGTGTGCATTCATCTAAATCGGGTGAAGGCAATGGGGGACAGTGCACTTGCAGGAGGCTCGGCCATGAGACGACAAATTTTGAGTCTGGCAACGGCTCTACTCTTCGGGGTATCAATCCTGGGATTGGGCACGACGGCGGGCGCGCAGCAAGCGCCGCCCGCGTCACAGTACCCGACGGAGCTTTCCCCCGTGGCCTATCCGCAGCAGCCCGGCGCGCCTCCTGAGGCAGCTCCGCAACAACAGGGTCAGGCGGATCAGGGCGCCGGACGCGTCAGCTATGTTCAGGGCGATGTCACCACGCAGCACAGCAATACGACGGAATGGGATGCGGCAACGGTGAACACGCCGGTCGTCAATGGTGACCATATTGCCACCGGCCAGAATTCGCGTGCGGAGGTCCAGCTCGATCACGCCAACATTCTCCGCATGGCCGATCAATCCACGGCGAACGTGGTGAATCTTTCGGGCTCGCAAATTCAGGTCCAGGTAGGTCAGGGCCTGGTGAATCTTGACGTGACGAGGGGCAGCGACGCGGACGTCGAGATCGATACGCCCAACGTGGCGATTCATCCGCAAAGAAATGAAGGCAGCTACCGCATCATGGTGAATTCCGACGGCGAGACGATTGTGGATGTTCGCAACGGATCGGCGGATATTTCCACGTCGCAGGGCAGCACGCATGTGAATCGCGATCAGCGCATTACCATCGAAGGCAATTCCGATAGCGCGCAATATCAGGTTTCCGGAGCCCCCGGCAGAGATGATTGGGACAAATGGAATAGCGACCGCGACCGCTCAATTGAAAGCGCGGCAAGCTGGCGGGACACAAATCCTTATTACACAGGCACTCAGGACCTGGACCCATACGGGCAATGGAACGACGTTCCAGACTACGGCCCAGTGTGGTTTCCCGCCTCAGCGCCAGGCTGGGCGCCATATCGCGATGGCCGCTGGGTTTATGAGCCCTACTACGGATGGACCTGGGTTTCCTATGAGCCCTGGGGCTGGGCGCCATATCACTACGGGCGGTGGTTCGTTTATGGCGGGAATTGGGGCTGGTGGCCGGGACCCGTTTACGCCGCGTACCGTCCAATCTGGGCGCCGGCCTATGTGTCCTTCTTCGGTTTCGGCGGCGGGGGATTTGGTTTGAGTGTCGGATTCGGTTTCGGAGGCGGCTTTGGGAATATCGGCTGGCTGCCATGCGGGCCGGGCGACCGGTTCTTCCCGTGGTACGGCCGGGGCATTTCGCGGGTGAACGACGTCAACGTCTACAACATTCATGATAATCGCGGAGGTTTCGGCCCGCTAAGGGAGGGGCCGCATGCTTACTCGAATGTTGATCGTGCATTTACCGACGAACATGTTCGCGCAGGCGTGAGCTCGATGGCGTCCAACCAATTCGGCCGCGGGCGAGTGCCGACGCAGCAGCAGAGATTCGATGCAGCTTCGTTCCGCCAGGCCAGCGTGATGACCGGGGCGAGCCCGGTTTCGCCTTCGCGGGAGAGTTTCCGTTCATCTGACCGGCAGGTAAGCCCTGGCGCAATTCCAAATCGTGGAAGCGTGAACCAGCGCTTCTTCAGCGGCGCTCGCGCGGGCGCAACAGGGCAAGCTGGTAACAATCGTGGCGGAAACACGGGCGCTCCGGCGCAAATGGCGCGGCCCTCTCAGGGGAACGCTCAGCCCCAGCGCGGATTCACGCCGCCATCTGCTCAGCAACATTCATCCGTTCAGTCCGCGAGGCCCGGCTGGCAATCGTTTGGCGGGACGCCTCGCGGATCGCAACCGAATGTCGGCAGCCGAACGTACACAGGTCCTAGCGTAGGGCAATCGCGTCCCAGCTATTCACAGCCTTCCGAGCCCTCCCGGCAATATCAGCCCTCTGCGCGCGGCGGAAATGTCGGTGGCAATTCGGGCGGCAGCGGATACAACCGGCCGCCGCTCAATATGCAGCAGCCCGTCGTGACCCCGCGAGGCAGAGGCTATTCGGCTCCTGCCCCTGCCCCGACCGTACGCAGCGCGCCCAGTGGCGGGTATTCCGGCGGAAGCTATCGCGGCGGACAACCGAGCGGCGGATCTTCCAGAGGAGGTTCGTCAGGGGGCGGTTCCCGTGGCGGATCTTCCGGCGGCCATACTTCCGGACACGGCCGGTAATAACAACTTTCTCCCCGTCCCACACCCTACCTCACTCACCGTCAGGAGGTTCGAAGGAACCTCCTGCTCACCTTAGTTCGCAAATCGATGAGCGATACAGATCGGGAGCCAAGTCCCGCGAAATTAGTTTTGTTTTCCCGGCGGTGGCGATGCAGGTTTAGCTTCATTCGAAGCGGGCGGCTTTGCCTGGTCCGGTTTCTTGACCACGACGATATTTTCAAGCCAGACGTCGCTGTCGGTCACGACGATGTCCGCCTTGATTTGGTCCTCGGGCGCGAGCGGTTCAAGCAAGTTAGGATTCTTCACCGAATATGGCATCTGCATCGCGGACATGAATCCGGGAATGTCTTCGCCATCGACGGTAACTTGCTGTTTCGCCTTGTCGATGGAAACAACCCGGCCATTAAGCGTGTAACGGGTCGGGGCCGATTCCTGCGCCGGCTTCGGTGAGCTGCAGCCGATCATCCCGGCGGAAAGAGAAATCTCCGCCAGAATCAAAACAAAAAGAAGAAAATTACGCGCATTGAGCTTCATCCCACCCCTCGTCTCTCCGGTTCCCCTTGCAGCGTCGAATCTGAACTGGCCCTTGGCCTTCAGAAACAGAATACAGAAAAAGATCCGACATCCAAAATGCAAACGGAATCTTCAGTTTCACGTGGAACATTCAGAAGCGCGAGACAATAAAGAGCCCAGCGCCAATCGCTACGGCATCTTCCAGGAGCGCAATAACGAAATCCGGAACCTTGAGAGACTTTACCAGGCGCGTTCGAACCAGGAAGCCTGCAAACGCGCCCGCGACCCCGCCGGCCACCCCCAGGGCAGCGCCCAGGGCAACGGTTTGTCCCCCGGCCAAGGCCACGCTCGCGCCCGATAGCCCGCCGAGAACAATGCGCGCAATCAGCCCCGGAGGCGCCAGCCGAGTCGGCGCCCTAGGAAGCTTATCGGCAATTAGTTCGACGGCGGCCCCCAACGTGAAAATCACGACGGCGGCCGTCGACCCCATGAACGAAAGGGACGTGTTGTGGAGGTTGAGCCAGCTCAGGTGAGCGCCCCAGGCCACGGCCGCAGGCGCCGTCAAAGAGCGCAAGCCGCAGACCAAGCCAATCGCGAACGCCAGAAGCAGGATCTGAGCCGGGCTCATTCGCAATCTCCTCTGTCCGCCTATCTGCGATTCTCGAGCAGGTTCCAGCCGCCAAGAGTTATCGTGCCGCGAACCCTTGCTTACCTACTGGCGCCTTCTCTTTTAGCAAAGCGATGAACTCGCGCATCCAGGCGGGGTGATCCGGCCAGGCGCGCGCGGAGACCATCGCGCCATCGACGACTGCCTCGGAGTTTACGAACTCCGCGCCTCCCGCCTCGACGTCGGGCTGCAAGGCGGGGTAAGCAGCCGTACGCCGTCCCTTTAATACCCCGGCGGCCAGCAGCGCCAGCGAAGCGTGGCAAATTTGGGCGACGGGCATCTTTCTCTCGAAGAAGTCCCGGATGATGCGCCGGCAATCGGCGTTGTTGCGAATATATTCGGGAGCGCGTCCGCCGGGAATCACTAGGGCAACGTAATCAGGCGTGTGGACGTCCGCGAATGCGAGGTCGGCATCCCAGCTATATCCCGGCTTTTCGGTGTAAGTGTCGTAGCCTGGCTCAAAATCGTGGACAACGAAATGGAGCTTCTTTTTCTCCGGCGCCGCGATCTTCACGTCATAACCTTCCTCTTGAAGACGCTGGTAGGGGTACATCACTTCAAGCGATTCAGCTGCATCGCCCGTCAAAATCAAGATTTTTGGTTTGGCCATAAATCAGCTCCTGAATTACGAGTATAATCGTTAATGCGCTGGGAGACCGCATGTCCGCTTTCTACAAAATCGATAAAAAAAGAAGGCTCGTCCTGAGTTCCGGGTCCGGTGTTCTGACGATCGAAGACATCTTAGGACATCAGGAGAGACTTTTGAAGGACCGCGATTTTGATCCGGACTTCGCTCAGCTATCGGATTTTACGCAATTCACGAAAATCGACCTCACCTCAACCGATGTGCGGAACGCCGCCAGGAAGAGCATTTTTTCGCCCCTGTCGCGCCGCGCCTTTGTTGTGAAAAATGATCTTCAGTACGGACTGGCCAGGATGTTTGAGCTGCATCGGGATTCGGCAGGGGAAGCGGGGATACGAATTTTCCGCAATCTTGAAGATGCGCTGGACTGGGTTCTCCCGAAGGAAACGATTCCCGGCGAAGCAACGCGCAATTAGTTCCGAGTGCTTTTAGTTCTTTTTCGTCGCAAACACTGTACCGGCATCCGCCAAGTCAGCGGTGCCCTGCGCTGTAAATTTCCTACCATGACGTAGGCCTCGATCATGAATCAGATTGCCGGATGCCGGGCGTGCGCCCCGGCTTTTCAACAAGTGGCTTGGAAACGCGCAATGCTCTGATGCGGTCTGTCAACGTGTTGCTATACAATTAAAACGGGGGAAAAATCCTGGCGCTCTTTCATCGACTCCTATGAAAAAACTACTGGCCCTCAATCGTGGCGAAATCGCCATCCGCATCCTCCGCGCCGCTGACGAATTGGGACTTCGCACCGTCGCCGTCTTTTCGGAAGAGGACCGGCTGAGCCTGCACCGCTTCAAGGCCGATGAAGCCTATTTGATCGGCGAGGGAAAAGGCCCGGTCCAGGCCTATCTCGATGTCGAAGGCATCGTGGCCATGGCCAAGGAGCGCGGCGTCGACGCCATTCATCCGGGCTACGGTTTTCTTTCGGAGAATCCCGCACTGCCCCGCGCCTGCGAAGCGGCCGGAATAACCTTCGTCGGTCCCAGCGCGGATTTGCTGGATTTGCTGGGCGACAAGACCGCGGCGCGGCGTCTCGCTCAGAAAGCCGGACTCCCCGTGGTGCCGGGAACAGAAGAGCCCGTCACGCAAAAAGACGACGCGCGCGGCATTGCGGAGAAAATCGGATATCCGCTGATGGTGAAGGCGGCCTTCGGCGGCGGCGGGCGCGGCATGCGGGTCGCTCAAAATGCGCAATCGCTGGAAGCGAGCCTCCAGGAGGCGCGAGCAGAAGCGGGCGCGTCGTTCGGCAACGACGCCGTGTTTCTCGAGCGCTACATTCGCCGCGCCAAACACATCGAAGTTCAAATTCTTGCCGACCGGCACGGGAACGTGCTGCACCTGTTATGAACGGGATTGCTCCGTGCAGCGCAGAAATCAGAAAGTCGTGGAAGTCGCTCCCGCGGTGAACCTGGATCCGAAAATTCGCGCGGGGCTGACGAAGGCCGCGGTGGATCTGGCGCGCGCCGCGAAATACTACAGCGCCGCGACGGTCGAATTTCTCGTCGATGCGGACACCGGAGAGTTTTACTTCATCGAAGTGAACCCGCGCGTTCAGGTGGAACACACGGTCACCGAAATGGTGACCGGCATCGACATCGTGCAGTCGCAGATTCTGATCGCGCAGGGCTCAAAACTGCACGGCCCGGAAATGAATCTTCCCCGGCAAGATGAAATTTCGCTGCACGGATACGCGCTGCAGTGCCGCGTCACCACCGAAGATCCCGCGAACGGATTCCTCCCCGACTACGGCAGGATTCAGACCTACCGTTCACCGGCGGGCTTCGGCATCCGCCTGGACGGCGCGTCCGCCTACGGCGGGGCCGTGATCACCCCGTACTACGATTCGTTGCTTGTAAAGGTGACCGCGTGGGGACGGGATTTTCCTCAAGCCTGCCACCGGATGGACCGCAGCCTCAGAGAATTCCGCATCCGTGGAGTCAAGACCAACATTCCGTTTCTTGTGAACGTTGTCGGCCATCCGAAATTCCAGGCCGGCGGCGTGACCACGTCGTTCCTCGCGGAGACGCCGGAATTGTTCCAGTTCGCGCCGCTGCGAGACCGCGCGACCAAACTCCTGAGTTACCTCGGCGAAGTGATTGTCAACGGAAATCCGGAAGTCGCCGGCAAACCCAAGCCGCAGTCCATCCGCCCCGCGCCGGTTCCGGACCATATTCCCGGCCCGCCGCCGGCGGGGACGCGGCAATTGCTGGACCGGCTCGGCGCGGAGAAATTCGCGGAATGGACGCGCTCGCAGAAGAAACTGCTGATCACCGACACGACGTTCCGCGACGCGCACCAATCGCTGATGGCCACGCGAGTTCGCACATATGACATGAACGTGATCGCCAACTTCGTCGCGCAGAAACTGCACAATCTTTACAGCCTGGAAATGTGGGGCGGCGCGACGTTCGACGTGTCGCTGCGATTTTTGCTCGAGGATCCCTGGATCCGGCTCCAGAATCTGCGACAGGCGATTCCGAATATCTGTTTTCAGATGCTTTTTCGGGCGTCAAATGGAGTCGGCTATTCGGCCTATCCCGATAATGTGGTGGAGGCGTTCATCCTGGAATCGGCGGCGCAGGGCATCGATATTTTTCGCGTCTTCGATGCCCTCAACTGGCTGCCCAATATGAAGCATTCAATCGAGGCGATTCGCAAGACGAACAAGGTTTGCGAGGCGTCCATCTGCTACACAGGCGATTTGCTCGATCCGAAGCGCGCGAAATATCCGCTGAAATACTATATTCGGCTGGGCAAAGAACTCGAAAAGATGGGCGCGCACATCCTGTGCATCAAGGACATGGCCGGCGTGTGCAAACCGTACGCGGCCGAACGGTTATTCACGGCCTTGAGCGAAGAAATCGGACTTCCGCTTCATTTCCACACACACGATACCAGCGGCGTGAACGCGGCCTCGATCCTGAAAGCCTCGGAAGCGGGCGTGCACGCCGCGGATGCAGCCATTGCTTCGATGAGCGGCACGACGAGTCAGCCGAACCTGAACTCGGTGGTGGCCGCGCTGAGACACACGAAGCGGGACACCGGACTCGATCTCGACGCGCTCAATACCTGCGCCGATTATTGGGAGACGGTGCGGACCTGGTATCGCCCCTTCGACAACGCGCCTCCCGCGGGGACCGCGGAAGTCTATCTCCATGAGATGCCGGGCGGGCAGTATACCAATCTCCGGGAACAGGCCGAGTCCATGGGTTTGGGCCCGCGCTGGCGGGAACTTGCGCAAACCTACACGGAGGTGAATTTTGCCTTCGGGGACATCATCAAGGTCACGCCTTCCAGCAAAGTCGTTGGCGATATGGCGATCTTTCTCGTTACGCACGATATGAAGATCGCGGACCTGGAACGGCTGGGCCCCGATCACAACCTGACCTTACCGAATTCCGTGGTGGAAATGTTTGGAGGGGCGCTGGGCGAGCCGGAAGGCGGCTGGCCGCCCAAACTTCAGGCCGTAATTTTGCGAGGGGCGAAGCCAAAAACCGGGCGGCCCGGCGCGCAGCTTCCGCCCGTCGACCTGGAAAAGACAAGGATTGAACTTGAAAAGAAAGCCGAGCAGAAAATTTCCGGCTCGGACCTGATGAGCTACTTGATGTACCCGGAAGTTTTCTTGAAATTCGAAAAGGCGCGGTCGAAATACGGCAGCATGGAAATCTTGCCCACTCCGCAATTCTTTTACGGGGTGGAAAAGGGCCAGGAAATTGCCATTGAACTCGAGCCCGGAAAAATCCTGGTGGTGAAACTGCTCACCGTCAGCGATCCGCATCCCGACGGAACGCGGACCATCTTTTTCGAGCTGAACGGCCAGCCGCGTGAAGTCGTCGTGCGCGATCTGGCTTTGCGCGCCACGGTGTCGGCGCGGCCCAAGGCCGATCCCGGCGAGCCCGGACATGTCGGGTCGCCGATTCCCGGCGCCATATCGAGCATCGCGGTAGACCTGGGACAGCAGGTGAAGAAGGGCGACCGACTCCTGGTGCTGGAGGCGATGAAAATGCAATCCACTGTTTACGCTCCCGTCGACGGCAAGGTCATCAAGAAACTTGCCAATGTGGGCGACAAGGTCGAAGCGAAGGACCTGCTGCTCGTGCTGGAATAGCGGATTCCCGGAAGTGGAATAACTCTCGCGAAGGGACTTTATCCAAACCGGCGCTGGCCGAAGCGAATGCTTGGAAATATCGCTCAAACGTCGCATCGCATCCAGCGCTTGCGACGCGCGGAATTTCCTGCCGACACCATCGAGCTCGCACGGTACCTCATCGGCAAGACCCTGGTCCATGACCTGCCCCATGTCCGCTTGAGCGGCCGCATCGTTGAAACGGAAGCCTATCCGGTGGGCGATCGGGCGGCTCACGCCTATGGCGGCGAAACACCAAGCCGGCGCTCACTTTTTCTACGGCGTGGCCATGCGTACGTGTATTTCACGTATGGCTCGTGCTTCATGATGAATGTTTCAAGTGAAGAGTCGGGCGTCGGCGCGGGCGTCCTGCTGCGCGCGCTGGAGCCACTTGAAGGCATCCGTTACATGGAGCGCCGCCGAGGGACGCATCGCCTGACGGACTTGACTCGCGGACCGGGGCGCCTGGCGCAGGCGATGAATATCGACAAGAGGTTCGACGGCGTTGATTTGTGCGCGAAGGGTAATTTGTGGCTTGGCGCTGCCGTCAGGCCTGCCGGGAAAATCGGCACGAGCATCCGCATCGGCATCACGCGTGACGTCCACCGGCTGCATCGTTTCTACGAACGGGGGAGTCCGTTCGTGAGCGGGCCGAAACGCATGAGCTGTTGAATCTGCGGAAGGACTGATCTCGAAGGCGATCCAGATCGCGGGCCACAAATATAGGGTATAAATTCCCAAAGAGATGCCGATTTTCACCGGCTGTGGTACAAATCGACAGTGCCGTAAAACCGCCGCAAGACCCGGGAGAACAGAGCCATGGCCATTCCAGCGTGCACGCACCTCAATACGATTCGCAATGTGCATCCGAGCGCAAAAGGATGCGAGGAATGTCTGAAGATGGGAGACTCCTGGGTTCACCTCAGAATGTGTCTTGAATGCGGCCACGTCGGCTGCTGCGATTCGTCCAAGAACAAACATGCCACCAAGCACTTCCATGCGACGAAGCATCCCATCATGCAATCCATTGAGCCCGGCGAGGACTGGCGGTGGTGCTACATCGATCAGATCGGGGTCTAGACGCGGTCCTTTTGCTTTCGCCCGGCGATAGAACAGTAGAACGGGAGGAAATCTAAAATGTCCTCAACTAAACTGATTCTGGATCAGTCCGACGCCTGGCCCGAGCTTCCTCTCTCGGCGTGGGCGGACACATATGCGACGCTTCATATGTGGACGCAGATCGTCGGCAAGGTGCGCCTGGCGTTGAGTCCGCTGGTGAACCATTGGTGGGAAGTTCCGCTCTACGTCAGCGCGAGGGGGCTTACGACCTCTCCCATTCCGTACGTGAACGGGATATTTGAAATCGAGTTCGATTTTCTCGAGCACAAGCTCAAGGTTGTTACCAGCGAGGGTGAAATTGAGAGCATTCAACTTGAACCGCGCACGGTAGCCGATTTTCATGCGGAATTCTTGGCCACGCTGCGCTCTCTGGGAATCGACGTCAAAATCTGGAACATGCCTGTGGAAGTTCCAAATCCGATTCGTTTCGATCAGGATCGAATCCACGCTTCGTACGACCCGCACTTCGTCCACGCGTTTTGGAGGATTCTGGTCACGGTGGATTCCATCTTCAAGGAATTTCGAGCCAGGTTCATCGGTAAAGTCAGTCCCGTGCACTTTTTTTGGGGGAGCTTCGATCTTGCCGTCACGCGTTTTTCTGGACGCCGTGCGCCGGAGCGTCCGGGAGCCGACAAAATGACTCGGGAGGCGTACTCCCACGAGGTCAGCAGCGTGGGATTCTGGCCGGGAGGCGGAGAAGTGAAGGGACCCGCCTTCTATTCGTATGCATCGCCACAGCCCGCAGGATATGCGGAGCATGCGGTTCGCCCTGCCGCTACGTTTTACAGCCAACCGATGGGAGAATTTCTATTGATGTACGACGACGTGCGTGCGTCGCAATCCCCCAGGAACGCGCTGCTTGATTTTTGCCAGAGCACATATGAAGCCGCCGCAGACCTCGGGAAATGGAATCGCGGCGAGATCGAAAAGCAGCCGTAAGAAATCCCTGCCATCGTTCTTCTTCCTCCAGGACTTTTGTCTTCAAACGTGAAAATAATGCCCGATCGGTAGCGGTTATGTACCTCCAGGTGATTGACAATAGTAATGTTATTTACGCACTTTGTGGCCCATTACTTGCTCCTTCTCTTGAAACCCGGCCGGCCCGTGGTGGAGCGTCGATCCGGGCCCGCGAACGCCTTTCCTTACGGCTTTCGTGACGAATGGTGCGTTACTTGAAGGGGGAAGGTTTCATCTTCATCCCATGCGAATTTCGGAGACACCTTGCCCGTTGTAGTGATTTTCGGGTGTGAAAAGTACAATTTCAGGGGAAAGCTTTCATTGCGCAGATACCATACCTAACTTATATCGCGGCACGATATACTAATCAAAGTCCACGTCGTACCTAACCGGGAGGGTTGAATGAGGCTGAGCGTATGGCTCATTCTGACGCTAGCAGCGGCCATCACTCTTGTGACGTTCGTTGTCGCCCGGAACCAGGTAAGCTCTGAAAAACGAGGCCTTCGCGATGATTTGGAAAGGCGCGCCGAGACGCTTGCGGAAAGCCTTCAGGAAACCATAGAACCTGCTGTTCAGCGGGGGGCTACATCCCAGATCCGCCGGATCGTCGAGCGGTTTGGGAGCCGCGAGCATCTCGAGGGAATCGCGGTATTTGATGACAAGGAAAATTCGATAGCGGCGAGCCCGAAGTTGGCTTCGCTCGTTCAATCTCCTCCTGCGGTTGTTGACCAATCCATTTCCCAGGGCCAGGAATTGGGAACTTATGAAACGATTTCCGGTTCCCTCATGTACATCTACGCCGTGCCATTGCACCGTGAGTCGGCGGTGGCCGGCGATCTCACGTTGTTTGAAGATGCTTCCTATATAGAGGCGCAGAGCATGCGGATCTGGCGGGACGCGATCTGGCATGTCATTGCGCAGGTCTTGCTGATCGTTTTGATCACCGTCCTCGCCATTAAATGGACGATTACAGGTCCCATTCAGAGAGCGGCCGCCTGGATGAAGGATTTGCGAAACGGGAAGACGCTTCCCCCGCCGGACGCCGTCGCGGGGAGTTTCCTCGGTCCGCTCTCGGTGGAAGCCGCAGGCCTGGCGCAAAAGCTCACCGAGGCGTGGGCGGTTGCCAAAGAAGAAGCGCAACTCCGCGAGGCAGGCGATTCCCTATGGACCGCCCAACGCTTGCGCGCCAACATTCAAAAACGGCTGGTTGGCAGATCGCTGTTTGTCGTTTCCAACCGCGAGCCTTACGAGCACGTTCACGGCAGCAATGGAATTGAAATCCGCGTTCCAGCCAGCGGACTGGTGACGGCTCTCGAACCTATCTTGTGCGCGTGCGACGGCACGTGGATCGCTCAAGGCGCCGCGGATGCCGATCGCGAAATGGTCGACGCGAAGGACCACTTGCGGGTGCCGCCCGACCATCCTCTGTACACGTTGCGGCGCGTTTGGGTGTCCAAAGAAGAAGAGCAAGGCTATTACCTCGGCTTCGCGAATGAGGGAATTTGGCCGCTGTGCCATATCGCACATACCCGCCCGGTTTTTCGTGCCGCCGATTGGGAATACTACCAGCGCGTGAATGAAAAATTTGCGGAGACGGTTCTCGAAGAGATCGAGCATTCGGATCGGCCATTTGTATTGATTCAGGATTACCACTTTGCCTTGCTTCCCAACCTGATCAAAGCAAAGCGTCCCGATGCTCGCGTGGCGATTTTCTGGCATATCCCGTGGCCCAATCCCGAAGCATTCCGGATCTGCCCCTGGCAACGCGAGCTGGTGGAAGGCCTGCTGGGCGCGGATCTGGTCAGCTTCCATATTCAAGCGCACTGTAACAATTTCTTGGAGACAGTGGATCAGTGCCTGCAAAGCCGCATCGAATGGGACCGCTTCAGGGTCAATCGAAACGATCATTGGACCGTGGTGCGCCCGCATCCCATCAGCGTCGCGTTGCCCGAACGCGGCCGCAACGACGCATCGGAATTGACTCCCGAGGAGAACCGCTCCAAAATCCTGGAGCGGCTGGGGCCGAATATTCTGTTCCTCGGGGTTGGGGTGGATCGCATCGACTACACAAAGGGGATTCTGGAACGGTTCCGGGGCATCGAAACGTTCCTGGAGAAATATCCGCACTATCGTGAACAATTCGCTTTTGCCCAATTCGGGGCGCCGAGCCGCACGGCCATCAAACGCTACCTGGATTTTTTCAAGGAAGTCGAAGAGGAAGCGGATCGAATCAACCGACGTTTTCAGACGGAAAATTGGAAGCCGATTCATCTGTTTAACCGGCACCACAGCCACCGCGAGATCGAGCCCTTCTACAAGGCTGCGGATTTTTGTCTGGTGACTTCCTTGCACGATGGCATGAATCTGGTGGCCAAGGAATTTGTCGTCTCCCGAACGGACGAGGACGGCGTACTAATTCTCAGCCGGTTTACCGGAGCGAGCCGCGAGCTGCACGACGCCCTGCCGGTCAATCCTTATGACATTGAACAGATGGCGGATGCGATCCGCCAGGCGCTCGAAATGCCTTCCGACGAGCGTCAGGCGCGCATGAAGCGCATGCGCCGCGTCGTTCGTGAGCATAATATTTACCGCTGGGCGGCGGAACTCATCTTGGAGCTTTCCGAAATTCGGCTGGATGCGCCGGAGCTGGCCGATACCCGCCGGGATTGATGGCGTTTCTCTCGAAAGGAACAGAAATTCCCCTTTTGCTTATTAGAACGGGCCTCGCCACCCAAAGTGAAATGAGCAATCTTTTACGGTATGCTTACAGCTCAGCTCCCGCTTTGCATGAGAGTATTCCTGTCGCGGTGGAAGGAGCGGGCGCTGCGCTCAACCCTCAAAGGGAATTCACGCGATCATGGTGCGGTTCGTTCAAATCATCGGCTTTTTGTTTCTCCTCGGCGGTTTCGTCATGCCGGTTGCCGCGCAGCATGACCGGGGAGAGCTCGAGATTGAAGTGCACGATCAGCAGGGCGCAGCGCTTGCGGCGTCCGGCGAGCTCGTCAGCGAAGGCAATCAGTTTCATTTGAGTTTCCAGGTTGGAGAAGAAGGCCGCTACTCGGCGCAGGACCTCGCGTTTGGCGTCTATCGTCTCAGCCTAACGCTTGCAGGATTTGCGCCCTCCACTCAATTGGTTGAGATTCGGTCCATGGTGCCTCAACACCTGACAGTGACCCTGGGATTGAAACCTCTCGAAACGCAGGTGGAAGTCACCGAGGAAGGGACGCTGGTGGACACAACCCGAACCAATACCGTTTACACGATTGGTTCGCAGACGATCGACGAACAGATGCCTTCTCAGCCGGGTCGCGGTGTACAGGAAGTCGTGAATGCCCAGCCCGGTTGGCTCGAGGAGGCCAATGGCGTCCTGCACCCGCGCGGCTCCGAATATGACGTTCAATATGTCATCGATGGCACGCCCGAGACAGAAAACAGGTCGCCCGCCTTTGCGCCTCCGCTCGAACCGGATGATACGGAATCCATGCGCGTGATGACCGCGGGGTTTCCCGCCGAGTACGGCAGGAAACTGGGCGGCGTGGTCGAGGTGACATCTCCAAAAAACAATCCGGCGGGTTTGCACGGGGAGTTTGACCTCGAGGGCGGCAGTTTCTCATCCGGTTCGGCGCATGGCGCGCTGTTTTATTCCACCGGCGGAAATCGATTTTCGATTACCGGCGATGGGTTTCACACCGACCGGTACCTCGATCCTCCGGTCCTCGGCAACTATACAAATCTGGGAAATGCCGGCGGCTTTTCGGCTTCCTACGAGCACGATTTCTCGAATGGTGACCGTCTTTTTGCCACCTTTACGCAGCATGCCGTCCGCTACCTTGTACCCGATGAGCTGGTTCAGCAGCAGGCGGGCCAGCGCCAGGACGCCGAGCAAAAAGAAACCGGCGGCCAGATTCACTTCACGCACGCTTTTTCAACGAACGTGCTGTTCAGTGTCGCCGCAAGCGTCCGTGACGACACGGCTCTTCTTTCCTCAAACGCGCAATCCACTCCCGTCATCATTTTTCAAGATCGCGGTTACCGCGAAGGATACTTCCGCGCCGATCTCGCGGGACATCACGGCAGGAACGATTGGAAAGTCGGCATCGATGGAATCTTCAATCCGGTTTTTGAAAATCTGCAATACCAGATTACCGATCCGACCCAATTTGATCCCGGCACGGCATTGCAATTTCAGTTTTCCGACCATCATTGGGACATCGAGCCGTCGGCATACGTCCAGGATCAGATCCGCCTCGGGAAATGGAACATCAGCGCCGGATTGCGTTTTGACCATTACGGGTTTGTTGTCAATCAATCCGCGTGGAGCCCGCGGGTCAGCGTTTCGCGCTACGTCTCGTCCCTCGATCTGCTGCTTCATGTTTCTTACGACCGCGTCTTTCAGACTCCGGCCCTGGAAAACCTGCTGCTGGCAAGCTCGCCGCAACTCGATTCGGTGAGCGGCCTGGTGGTTCGATTGCCCGTGAAACCCGCGCTGGCAAATTATTACGAAGTAGGTTTCACAAAGCCATTCGCCGGCAAATTTCGGTTGGACGGCAACATTTTCCTGCGGGACTTTCACAACTACGCGGACGACGATACGCTTCTCGATACCGGTATCAGTTTTCCGATCGCGTTTTCCTCGGCGGAGATTCACGGCGAGGAAATTCAGATCGCCGTCCCTCATTGGGGCCGTTTTTCCGGCTTTCTCAGCTATTCCAACCAGGTGGGGATCGGCCAGGGGCCCATCACCGGAGGATTATTTCTCGGTAGCGACACGGCCGGCCTATCGGACACAAGCAAGTTCCCGGTTTCCCAGGACCAGAGAAACACCGTTCGCGCGCGCGTGCGTTTTCAAGCCACGGGGCGGCTTTGGTTTGCGACCAGCGCCGAGTATGGGAGCGGTCTGCCCGCGGACTTGGGCGGCCCGGTGAGCAGCGACGACATCAACTTTTTCATCGCGCAGTACGGCTCTGCCATCGTTGATAAAGTGAATTTCAGTGCCGGCAGAGTGCGCCCGAATTTCTCGCTCGACGCCGCCGCCGGCGCCTCGGTCTTTCACAAGGAGGGAAAGGACGTTACGCTGCAGGTCGAGGGAAATAATTTGACCAACGAGCTGAACGTCATCAATTTTGCCAGCCTCTTTTCCGGCACAGCGATCGGTACGCCCCGCAGCGTCAGCGCCCGGCTGAAAGTGGGTTTCTGAAGGTTCGTTTCGCTCCGGGCCGACGCTGCGCCGAGTTTGACAGGCCCGTTGCCCGGGCATAGGATTTTGAATATCCAATGCTAAAGCCTAATTTCACACGACTCGGGACTCCAAAATCGAGCACAGTCGCCACCGGTTCTCGCTGGCGCAAAGCGCGATTAATTTTTGCCTTCGCGCTTCTGGCCGCCGGCATCGCGTCCGCCGCTGACTCCGCCGACCCGAGGCGCTATTTGGAAGACGTCAAGGCGCTTTCGGCTCCTTCGATGGAGGGCCGCGGCGCCGGAACCCGGGGCATCACCCGGGCCATGCACTTGATCGAGCAGCGGTATCGCTCTCTGGGACTTCAGCCTGCCGGCAGCAACTCCTACCTCCAGCCGTTCACGGTAATCACCGGAGCGCAACTCAAGGAAGGCAATCGTCTGGAAGTTCAGAATGGCGCTGCGAAAAAGGAATTGAAACTGAATCAGGATTTCGTTCCATTCAGCTTCTCGTCCTCCGCCGAAGTCAGCGGCCCGGTCGTTTTTGCCGGATACGGCGCGACGGCTCCTGAGTTCAATTACGACGATTACGCGCACGTCGATGTGAAGGACAAAATCGTCCTGCTCCTGCGCTACGAACCTGCGGGATTTGCCGAGAAGAGCGGACATGCCGGGCTGACCGAGCACTCCCAATTGATTACCAAGGCGATCAACGCGCGAAATCATGGCGCCAAGGCCATCATCCTGATCAACGGAAAACTGGGCGATGGCGAAGAGGATCTGCTCACGAGATTTGGAAGCGTTAACGGACCCGAGAATGCCGGCATCGTCATGGTCCAGGCGAAGAACGAAGTCGCGCAAGCCTGGTTTGCGGCGGCGGGGAAAGTCGCTCGCCGACCGTTCAGGATCAATTGAACGTGTCCTCGACTCCGGATTCTTTCGCGTTCCCGGACGATCTGCGCGTTTCGCTCAAGGTGAACATCGAGAGCACGCGGGCCACGGTGAATAATGTGCTCGCCTATCTGCCGGGAAAGACCGACGAATACATCATCATTGGCGCGCACTACGATCATCTGGGCTACGGAAACGTGGATTCGCTTGCCCCTTCGCAAATCGGCCAGATTCATCCGGGCGCCGACGACAACGCTTCCGGCACCGCCGGTGTGATGGAATTGGCGCGCCTGCTCGCGCCCACGAAAGGGCCAGCTCCAGCGCGGAATCCTCTTCGCTTCGTTTGCGGGCGAGGAACTCGGTCTGCTCGGTTCGGCCGAGTGGGTGAAGGAGCCGACGTTGCCGCTCGGACAAGGCCGTGGCCATGATCAACATGGACATGATCGGCCGGATCAAGGACGAAAAAGTTTACATTGGCGGAACGGGAACCGGATCGACGTTCAAGAGCCTGCTGGACGAGGAGAAGGCCAAGTCGCCATTCAAGTTCGAATATTCCGCCAGCGGCTACGCGGCGAGCGATCACACCTCGTTTGTCGCGAAAAAAATTCCCGTGCTTTTCTTTTTCTCCGGGTTGCACTCGGATTACCACAAACCCTCCGATACGTGGGACAAGATCAATGCTCCCGATGCGGCCAAGCTTCTGGATTTCGTCGATGACGTTGCCCTGAAAATCGATTCCGCCCCGGAGCGCGTCGCCTTTGTTACGGTCAAGGAGGATCAGGCCGGCCGGCCAGGCCGCCAGCGGAGGCGGCAGCGGTTACGGGCCGTGGTTCGGCTCCATCCCGGATTTTGGACAAGAAGACAGACGGCGTGAAATTTTCCGACATCCAGCCGGGATCGCCTGCGGCCAAGGCGGGATTCAAGGCCGGCGACGTGCTGGTCCAATTCGGAGCCATGCCGATTAATAATTTGTACGACTTCACCGATGCCTTGCGCCGCAGCAAGGTGGGCGAGGTGGTCGAAGTAAAAGTGCTGCGAGACGGCAAGCCCGTCACCGCGTCCGTGAAACTCGAACAGAGAAGGTAGAACAAGATAACTCATGCAAAAACCTCGCATCGCCCGGACCGCGATTTCTGCTTCTTGCTCACCGCGTCCGCGTCCTTGGTGACTTATTCCCAAGGACCGGCAGGCAGGGCAGACGAATTCGGCCTCTCTCGGCCTTCCCTCAGAGAAGCATCTGCGCAATGTTCGCCAGCTCACGTTTGGCGGGACCAACGCCGAGGCTTATTTTTCGGCGGATGACAAGTATCTGATCTTCATGCATCAGGGCGAAGGCGTTCCCTGCGATCAGATGTACACATGCCGGTCGACACGCCGGACGGCAAGCCCGCGATTCCCAAGATGGTGAGCACGGGCAAAGGGACGCACGACCTGCGGCTACTTTTTCCCCGCCGGCAAGCGCATCCTGTTTTCCTCGACGCACGAAACCAGCGCCGCATGCCCGCCGCGGCCCGACTATTCCAAGGGCTACGTCTGGCCCATTTACAGTTCGTACGCGATTTACACCGCGAAGCCCGACGGCAGCGATTTGCGACGCCTGACGAATTCTCCGGGGTACAACGCGGAATCCACCATCAGCCGGGACGGGAAAAAGATTCTCTTCACGTCCATGCGCAACGGCGACCTGGACATTTACTCGATGAATGCCGACGGAAGCGACGTACGCCAGTTGACGCATGAGCTGGGCTACGACGGCGGCGCGTGGTTTTCCGACGACGGCAAGAAAATCGTGTACCGCTCGGAACAGCCCAAAACGCCCGAGGCGATCGCCGACTACAAGGACCTGCTCTCCCGCGGCTTGATTCGTCCGGGCAATCTGGAAATCTGGGTGATGGATGCCGACGGCAGCCACAAGCGACAGGTTACGCATAACGGCGCCGCGAATTTCGCGCCCTATTTTTTCCCCGACGGCAAGCGCATCATTTTTGCTTCTAACATGGCGAACCAGAAGGACCCCAGCGGCTTCGATCTCTACGCTGATCAACGTGGACGGTACCGGCCTCGAACAGGTCACCACGCACCCCGACTTCGACGCCTTCCCCATGTTTTCCTCCGACGGCAAGCGCCTCGTCTGGGCTTCCAATCGCAACGGCAAAGCCCCCCACGAGACCAATCTTTTCATCGCCGATTGGGTGGAGTGATTCTGGCCGCTTGACCGCTCCATCTGGCGATGCCGCTAGCACTCCTCGCTGTCATTCCGAACCCGCTTTAGCGGGTGAGGAATCTCTCTGAGGTTTTCTACTTTGCAGCGTCGCCACGTAAGCAGGCGTGACCCACGCCCCTGCGGGCTCGCGGCTACTTTGAGAGTGCGGACGGAATCGTTTCCTCATACCTCGGCCAGCCGGCGACCAGCGCCTTCACAACACGACTGCCGACCTCGTACGCCGATTCAAGCGACGGTTCGTACGCCGTGTACTCTCCGTGGCTTTCGCGGTTCGCGCTTTGCTCGGCGGTTTCGTCAGGCGCCTGCATGTCGAAATTGCTTGCCGTGCGCAGTAGCACGGCGCGGTTCCAATTCGCGCGGCCAGCCTTCGTAAGCGCCAGGAGCGCAACCATGCTTCCCGAGTCGTTCATCGCTGTGGAAGCGTAGCTGGCCTGCCCTTGCGTTGCGTAACGTACCCACCGATGCGCCCATTCGTCCATCTTCGCACCGTGCCAGAATGTCTCCGCAGCCAGGTTTGCGCCCACCAGGACGTGCGGAGGCTGCTGCGCGGCCGGGAAACCCTTGTAGTGCGCGCCGAGGGCCCGCATCTGGTCCGTCTCAGGCAGTTTCATTTCTCGCCTCATTTCGAATGCCCACCCGAGCAGCGCGGGATTCATCCGCACCACGGAGCCCTCCGCGTTGCTGTGCGCGCCGTCCTTCGGCCACGTCCGAACGTCGCCGTCAAACCCGGGAGGCAATTTCTCGGGCTCTTCGGGACGCGTCGCGCCGAGTGAGTAGAAGCCGTCCGGCCAGTCCTTGGGCATTTCGCGAGCGTCGATCTCGTGGAGCAGGTCGCCGTTCACCACGTAATTCGTCCAGATCGCCGAAGCAAGAGGCGCGTCCTTCGGCGAAACGCCCGCAATCCCGTTCAGCAGCCAGTAGCTTTTTCTCAGGTCGAACCGGGGATCCATCCCGAACGCCATCAGGTTCACGCCTGGGCGGATATTGCCGGGACCAACGGCCATCGCGATTTCCGATCCGTCTGCGTTCGCCCGCACCGACCGGCTCATCCCCGGTACGTCAATGACGCGATCGAGATGATCGCGCTCGACCCAGAATTGCAGCTCGCCCGGCGCGTCGCCCGTGTCCTTGCCGACTTCGAAGTAGACAACGACAATTACTTTGGGCCGGATGATTGGGGCATTTGCGCTGGTTTGCGCGAGGATATTCTGACCCATGCAGTTCCATGAAACGATGACAGCAATCCCGAGGAGGATTCGCATCGACCGCGGAAACCTGCTCAGATTCCATCGCATGTTTGGGCCATCCATCGACCGCTCCTGTTGGGCTGGCGGGAGTGTATCCCAGTCTCATACGTGAAGCACCACGCGGAGAGATCCTGCGGCCGTCGAATCTCAAAAGACAGATGCCCGATCCGTCCCGTCTCACACGGGACGGATCGGCCTCTACAAAACCGAGCCGTTTCCGCAAAGGTCGTTTTTCGTAGCGGCCGCCCGTCTTTTGGGCGGGCATCTTGCTGGACCATTCAAACAAACTAAAACGGCGCCCCGAACGGTCCGGGACGCCGTCTTAGTTTGTCTTCGCTCAGGCTAGAAGAAGAATTTGCCCGAAATCTGAAGCTGCCTTGCGCCGCCCAGCGTACTGCTGGTTGCCGAGGGAACAAGGAAGCTCGACTGGGGTGCGAGACAAGCTGCGTTTACTGTGGCCGGTGGACAGATAAAGCCGTTTGCAGTGGTCCCCGCCGTTTGATAGGCATAAGCAGTCTCGGCTGATGTTGTACTAATCAGGGCGTTTGTGTGATTGAAGAGGTTGAACGCTTCGCCGATGATTTGCAGCTTCATGCGTTCCGTGAGTTTGAAGTCCCGGGTGATCCGGAAGTCCACGTCGCGAATCTGGGTCTTACCCCGATAGAAGTTCTTCGAGACGACTGGAATTCTTCCGGAGGTGGTTCCTGCATTTAGCGATTCTCCACCCGTGGGCCCGCCGTCGATCCCGGTGAAGCCGGAAACCGTCAGCGGAGTTGAGGAGCTCATTAATGCATTGATAGGCATCGGCGACGCGATGGTAACGATTCCGCTGAGGCCGAATCCGTTTACGAGGTAACTCAGATACGGATTGTCAACTTTGAATGTTGGAGCATAGAGCGTGCTGACAATGAGCCGCTGGCGCTGATCGTAATCCGAGTAGCCCTGTTCACCCTGAATGTTATACGGGTCCAGAACTGCGTCCGAACTGCCCGAAAACGTTCCAAAGGCTCCTTGTACCTGCCCGTTATCCGTTGCCCTGGAAAGCGTGTAGTTCGCTAACAGCTCGAACCCATGGCTGAACTGCTTCTTCACAGTTGTAATGCCGGCGACATACTCACTGCGGACTAAGCTTTGGCATGCGCTGATGATCCCCACGCCAGTGTCTTTCCTGGATGTATAGAACGGGAGCGTTATCGTAATTCCGCTTGGAGGGGCAGCTGGCCCCACTCCATTCGCAAACAAGCCATTGTTAGCTGAAAGTGGGGCCGTAGTGAGGGTAATCGTGGCAGGTGGCGTAACCAGGGATCCATTTTTCATGAATGGCGTGCCAGCTGGCGCGAGATTCACGTCCGGGCAGGTTGGCAGGTGCTGGCCGACAGTAACCATGAGGGTCTCCGAGGCGCTTATCCCTCCCGGGAATTGATGCTCCACGCCAGCTTCCATCTCGTGCACCATTGGCTCGAGGAAATGCGGGGACTGGCCTCTGATGTTCAGAGACGAAACGTTGAGCGTGGAGGGATCGACATTGAGGGAAACTGGGGTGACGGGTGTCGCCCCCGAAAGTGGCAGGGCCTCAAGTGTCGGGCCAGGGGCGTTGAATAAGATGTTTGGAAACGCAGGATCGGTCGCCTCACCCGCGGCAGGTAGGCACAAGGTGGGTGTGCCAAATGATCCACTGCTTGGAGTGTAGCCCACGTTGCAACCGAACGTCTTCTGGACCACACCGTTTTCCACTCGTGTGTTGTAGAAAAGACTGTCCGTAGTGTTACCAAAGAACATTCCATATCCCGCGCGAACAACTGTGTTCTTGTCCACTTGCCAGGCAAAGCCGAAACGTGGTTGGAAGTTTAGCTTGGAAATATAGATTTTCTGCGTATAGAACAGGGCCAGCGGATCGGTCGTGAAGGGATGCGCCGGCTGATCGATATCCTGCATATCCCATCGCAAACCGATGTTCAAGGTTATATTGGCACTCGCCTTCCACGCGTCCTGAACATAGGCTCCGTAGTGTGTATCGTAGAAGTCGTCTTTTCCTGCCACTTGTGCGGGATTAACCGTGTCAATGGCCTGCGAAAACGTACTGTAATGCCGGCCCGCGCAAATATCCACACTGCCGACGATGCACTTTGCGGCGTTTGTCGCGTTGCTATCTGAAAGGAGCGGCAAGCTATACAGATCCGCAACCCAGGCCTGTAAGGTGGTTTCGGCCGAAAGCGGATTGCCTGCAACTCCATCGGAATAGTTGTAACTATAGACGCCGCCTCCATTAAACAGGTTAATCAGCAATTCGTGGACAGGACTGATGTCCACGCCGAACTTGAGAGCATGATTGCCATGTATCCATGAAACCGAGTCCACAAACTGCAACCGATGCTCGTCGGGGAAGGCCCCACGAGGAAGAGCATTGCGCTGGCCATAACCAAAAAGGTTGCCGACACCGACGCTTGGCCCGGAAAAGTTCGAGCTATAGAACTGGAAATCCCGGGACCACTGGAAGCGGAAATCATTCACCATGGAAGAAGAGATGACCGAGTTCCAATCCGCAACGAAGAACCGGTCATGTGTGCCGAAGTTTCCATTCTGGTAGACCGACCCATTGCTGAAGGTTGGGGACGAATCGTATCCGTTCGGGCTTCGGAAATTCATATAATTAAAGGAAGCGCTCAGGCGATTATTAGGAGTTACCTGGTAATCGAGCTTTCCAAGAGCGACGTCCTGATTTGCCAGTCGAGGCTGGGGGCCGATAGTGCTGTTGATGATGCCTAGAGCGGCTGTGCACTGCGTGGTCGTAAGGCCCGTAATCGTATCCGCCGGCGTCACGCCGACTGCGATCGGGTTCAACGCGGTATTTGTTCCGCAATTATTCCCCAGCAAGTTCGCAACGGCAGTGGAAGCATTCGAACTCGAGGGCCCCGTGTAAATAATGGGGAACGACCGCCGCTGTCCATCATAGTTCACGAAATAGAAGAGTTTGTCCTTGATGATGGGTCCGCCCACGCTGCCGCCAAACTGTTGCCTTTGATGCTCGCTGGGAGGAGCAATACACTGGTTAAGAGTGGTGTCGAGTTGGGTCCCACCAGTGCAACCCCCATTAATAGGATTGCTTCCATGCGTCTTCGCATATGGATCCAGCGCGTTGAATGATGGGTATCGCAAGTAATAGAAGACGTCGCCGTGAATGTCGTTCGTGCCCGACTTTGTTACGGAGTTCACCTGGCCCCCGGCAGCGTTGCCGAACTCGGCGCTGTAGGAGCTTGATTGAACGCTGAATTCCTTTACGGCGTCGAGGCTGTACGTGTACCCGACGGCGGTTCTGCCCCGATCCTCGGAGAAGAACGCTTGCTGGTTGCTAACGCCATCCACAGTGCTGTTGTTGAACAATCCCGAAATGCCGTGATAGCTGACTAGACCGGTACTGCCGTCGGTCGTCACGCCGGGTGTGAGGAGGACAAACTGCTCCCAGCGGCGCCCATTGAGAGGCAATCCGGCGGCCAGCGTCTCGCTAACGTCCTGAGAAACCTCAGTCCGATCCGGCTCGATCAGCGGCGCCTCACCGGTGACTGTGATTTCGGCCGTGGAAGTTCCTACCGTCATCGGCACATCAACTGTGAGAGTCTGGCCCACCTGAAGAAGCAGGTCCTGCCGAACCACGGTCTGAAATCCGTCCTTGCTGATTGTTACTTGGTAGTGGCCCGGCTGGAGGAAAGTCGCCGTGTAGCTTCCGGAGTCGGTGGTCATGATGTCCGGACGGGCAGTATTGGTGTCGGTGTTGAGGATTACGATTTTTGCTCCGGGGACAGTCAGCCCCTTGGGATCCGTCACAGTCCCGGTGATGGTTCCGACGCCGCCTTGGGCGAACGCCGCGGCGGAGAATCCGCTCAGGAGAAGCAGGATTGCCAGGCTGAATACACCACTACGTACAACACGGCTCGATAAACCACGCATCTCCACACCCCCTAAATTAATCTTCCCGACAGGCCGTTCGCCCCCTATTCTTGCTCCCGGCCCAACGGTTATAGCGCGGATACTAACCCAAGACAGTATCCAAGGCCAATCGATAGTTTTTGTTACAAGGATTTGAAAATCATGTAAACGACGCCCCCCCACTGATTCCGCTTTCGACGCCGGTTTTCCCCCTAAAATCCATCCGGAAGCGCCATTGCTTGGGCCGAGGTTGCCGGTCCCAGAGCTCTTGTAACAAGATATTCATTTACTCCTGACCGGCAATTAGTTTGCGCATCTAAGCTTGCGGAACGACCGTATAACGAAAGAAGAGCTCTTGACGACGCTGCCTCATCCCGGCACTTCAATTCGACGCAAGATCGGCTTGAAGCTCCCCCCCGGCCCTAAGGGACTTCCCTTCTTCGGCAACGTATTCGAACCCAAAGGGGATTCCGTCGGTTACTTCACCCGGTGCATACGAGAGTATGGTGACATCGTATTCCTGCGCTTCCTGGGCGTGCCGATGTGTTTCATCAACAAGCCCGAATACATCGAATCCGTTCTCGTTACGCAGCACTTAAACTTCGAGAAATCAAAGGATTATCGGGCGTTGCGCAGGGTGCTCGGCAACGGGCTGCTGACCAGCGAAGGGGAGTTCTGGCGGCGCCAGCGTAAGCTGGTTCAGCCAGCCTTCCATCAGGAGCGGATCGGGGCCTACGCCGAAGTCATGGTGAAGTTCACCGAGCGGATGACCGCTTCGTGGGAAGACGGCCAGTCGCTCGATATTCACGAAGCCATGATGCGCCTCACCCTGGATATCGTGGCGAAGACCCTGTTCGATGCCGATGTGTCCCATGAGGCGGAGGATGTAGGGGCCGCGCTTCACATCCTGATGGGGAAGTTTATGCGTCAGGCCGGTTTTGCGTTTCTGCTGCCCTCTTTCGTTCCCATCCCGACGACTCACCGGCTGCAGCAGGCGGTCCGTCAGCTCAATAAGGTTATTTACGGGATTATCCGGCAGCGCCGGGCAGGCGGTCAGTCGCACGGTGATCTGCTCAGCGTCCTCTTGCAAGCCCAGGACGATGCAGGCGTCGGCATGACCGACCGCCAGCTTCACGACGAGATCATGACGCTTTTTCTCGCGGGGCACGAAACAACCGCGAACGTGCTCTCCTGGACGTGGCTTCTGCTAGGCCAGAATCCGCACGCCGAACAGAAACTGATCGAAGAGTTGCGCAGCGTGCTCGGCGGCAGGGCTCCTACGCCAGCCGACCTGCCGAGACTTGTCTACACGGACATGGTGCTTCGCGAATCGATGCGCCTCTATCCTCCCGTGTGGATCATCGGACGCCGCGCTCTGGCGCCGTTCCGTCTGGGCGAGTACGAGCTGCCTGCGAAGACGAATGTCCTGATGTCGCAACTTCTGATGCACCGTGACGCGAGATATTTTCCCGAGCCGGAACGGTTCGACCCCGACCGCTGGAAGGCAGGCGATCCCCGCAGCGCATCCCTTCCTCGATTCGCGTACTTCCCGTTTGGCGGAGGTCCCAGAGTTTGCATCGGGGCGGGATTCGCCACCATGGAGGCAATTCTGCTGCTGGCCACAATCGCGCAAAAATTCCAGATCAGCCTTGATTCCGGACAAAAGATTGACATGCTGCCTTCGGTGACGCTGCGCCCCAGGAGCGGAATCCGAGTGACTCTGAAGGCCCGATAGCGCCGCGTTCTATTCTTGCGGTTTTGGCTCGAGAATTTCGCCGGCAATGTTTCGGCCCGGCAGCAGGTAATTCACCACATAATCCCGCACCGCGTCGTCGAGCGAAGTGATGGGTTGGGTGTAACCCGTGGAAAGCAGCTTGCGGATATCCGCCTGCGTGAAATACTGATATTTGTCGCGAATCGCGTCCGGCATCTCGATGTACTCGATCTGGGGTTTGCGCCCCAGCGCCGAAAACACGGCGCGCGCAAGTTCGTTCCAGGTGTGAGCTTTCCCCGAGCCGATGTTGAAAATTCCATTCGCGGCGGGATTCGCGGCGAGGTGCAGCGTCATGGCCGCCGCGTCCTTGACGTAAAGGAAGTCGCGCCGCGACTCTCCATCCGCGTATTCCGGACGATAGCTCTTGAACAAATGAATCACTCCGGTTTCGAGCGCCTCCCGGTAAGTCTTGGCGACGACGCTTCGCATATCGCCCTTGTGATTTTCGTTGGGGCCGAAGACGTTGAAGTATTTCAGCCCGGCGATGCGGTCCAGCCATCCCTGCCGCCAGGCATGAAGATCCATCAAGTGTTTTGACTGGCCGTAAAGGTTCAGGGGTCGCAGGCCTTCCAGTTGCCGGGGATCGGAATCGTCCATGCCGGCGCTCCCGTCTCCGTAAGTCGCTCCCGATGATGCATAGACAAAACGCACGCCTGCGCCCACGGCCCACTCCGCAAGCCGGCGCGAGTATTCGTAATTGTTTTCGAGGAGATACTTTTCATTGGTTTCCGTCGTGGAGGAGCATGCGCCCAGATGAAAGATGCAGTCGATTTTCCCGAGCGACCCTGAACCCAGCCGCGCGTGCAATTCAGCGGCATCTAGAAATCCGGAATATTTCAACCCTGTGAGGTTCCCGCGCTTTTCGATTCTCCCCGGAACATCCACAACCAGAATATCGGCGCAGCCGCGACGGTTGAGCTCCCAAACCAGGACGCTGCCGATGAATCCCGCGCCGCCCGTCACGATTACCCGCCGGTTTTTCCAATTTTCACTGGTCGCAGTCATAGAGGAGATCAAGCGTGCCACGGGGCGGCCTTTGAATCAATTCCGATCCTGAGGTCGTTGGGGCGCAGAGCTTCGCTCAAGCCAATTGCGAATTAATTTGTTGCGCACAGATCTGTTCCCGGAGTTCCGCTATGGAGATAGCGAATGATATCGTCGATTTCTTCGTCGCTCAGGCTGCCCTGAAAGTAAGGCATGATTCCGGATCGTCCCTCAAGGATGGTCGAACGAACCACGGCATCGGTCGCGGGTGCGCCGCTGGGGAGGTTTGGCCGCCGAAAAATTCTCGCAAGGTTGGGAGGAATTTTGCCGGCTTCCGAAATCTTGCCGTTATGACAGCCGCAACAATGCAGTTCAAACGTCATTTTTCCCCGAGCGATCGATTGTTCTTTCCCTCCGCGCATTTCACGGCACCCGGCTGGACCCAGGCAGACAGAAGCGAGGAGCAATATGCCGGTCATGAGCCTCGCGGGAATCATGCAACACCTGCCTCGGATATTTACCAGCGCCGGCCACAACTCTAGCGGATTGCAGGGGGAAAATCCCATTATCCATGACTAAAACCGCATCTTGAACAAGATAATCCCGGATAAACGACGCGCCCGGTGGTTGAACCACCGGCGCTGGAATGTCCGTGGGTTTTGGACCTTTCCACGTCTTGAGGTTTCGTAGCCCCTGAGCTACAGTAACCGCTCCCGAGTTTATTCCGCCGGGCTTTAAGCAAAGCCCGGACCCAGCGAAGGCGGTCCCGAGTGCATGGCCACGGGCAGGAGCATTTGAAAATTCTCTTACGGAGCAGCGCGATTCAGAAGCGCGTCCGCGAGATGGGCAATCAGATTTCAAAGGATTACAAGGGTCAGCGCGTCCACCTGATTGGGGTCCTGAAGGGCGCTGCTATTTTTCTGTCCGACCTGATCCGGCAGATTCATATCGAAGTTTCGCTCGATTTCATGGCCCTCTCGAGCTACGGGCATGGCAGCCAAACCTCCGGACAGGTGCGCCTGATGAAAGACCTCGACACCAGCATCGAGGGGCTCAACGTAATCGTGGTGGAAGACATTCTGGACACGGGGCTGACGCTGGGATATCTGATGCGCGTCCTCCAGCAGCGAAAGCCCCAGTCGCTGCGCATCGCCGCGCTGCTGGACAAACCGGAGCGCCGCATCAAGAAGGACGTGCAGGCGGACTACATCGGATTCCAGATTCCCAACGAATTCGTTGTCGGATACGGCCTCGATTATGCGGAGCGCTACCGCAATCTCAAGGATGTTTGCGTTCTTTCGCTTCCCCCGTCATAGCCTGGTGAAGGGATTGCTTGCGCCGGGCCGATCATCATGAAATGAAGCCACTGGTCACAGCCGCCGATCTGGAGCGCGTCCCGCAAAACGGCGAGGTGCCTGTAACGCCGGAGACGATCATCACTCCCCTTGCCCGCGATGAGGCCGAGCGGCGCGGGATCACCTTTCACGTCGTAACTTCGGGCCCAGTTCCCGCCGCTGAATCGCGGGGCTCGGCCGAACCCGAGAAATCCGCTCGAGTGGTCGCGATTGGCGCCGATCATGGCGGCTACGAAATGAAAGAGCTGCTGAAAGGCTATCTCCGCGAATGGGGCTACCAGGTCCTCGACTTGGGTACCGATAGCACGGTCGCGGTGGATTATCCTGATTTCGCCGAAGCGGTTGCCGGCGCTGTTGCGCGCGGGGACGCGTGGCTTGGCGTCGTTCTCGATAGCGCGGGCATTGGCAGCTCCATTGCAGCCAACAAGGTGCCCGGAGTGCGCGCGGCGCTGTGCTATGATCGCGCGACGGCGCGCAACAGCCGCGAGCATAATGACGCAAATGTTTTGACGCTGGGCGCGAAGCTTCTGTCGCAGGAAACAGCCAGGGAAATCCTCGCGGTTTGGCTGTCGACTCCCTTCGCGGGCGGCCGCCACCAGCGCCGCGTGGACAAGATCCGCAGCATCGAGGAACGCTCGGCGAAAAAGTAATTTTCGCGATGCTTCGGTCGAGCGATGCAGGACAGGGCCAGTGGAACAGAACGAATTCGAACAGATCGTCCGACTCGTCACCGAAGAAGTAGTCCGCTATCTGGGCGGACCGCGCATTTTGCCCGCCGCCGGCTCCGAATCGGACGACGAGATTTGTCCCGGCTGCGACCTCAACTGCGCCGAAAAATGCGCGAGAAAGACCCGCGCGGTTGTTGACGCCGGTGCAGACCGCATCTCCTGCGGCCCAACGGTGGTCGAACTGGACGCAGGCTTCGCCGGGTTGATCGATCACACCTTGCTAAAGCCGGAAGCCTCGCGCGATGAAATCCGCAAGCTCTGCCAGGAGGCCGCGAAGTTTGGCTTCGCCTCGGTCTGCATCAATCCCTGGTACGTGCCGCTCGCCGCGGAATTGCTGCGCGGCACGAAAATCAAAGTGTGCACCGTGATCGGTTTCCCGCTCGGCGCGACGCTTCCTCAAGTGAAAATGTATGAAGCCGAGGAGGCGATCAAATTGGGCGCGCAGGAAGTCGACATGGTCATCAATATCGGCGCGCTCAAATCGGGCCAGGACGACGTGGTGCAATCCGACATTCGAGGCGTCGTCGAAGCGAGCCATCGAGGCGGCGCGATCTGCAAGGTAATTTTGGAAACGGCTCTGCTCACGGTCGAGGAAAAGGTCCGCGCTTCGCTCGCCTCGAAGCAGGCCGGAGCCGATTTTGTCAAGACTTCGACCGGGTTTAGCACGGCCGGAGCCACAGCCGAGGATGTTGCCTTAATGCGCGCCGTTGTAGGCTCCGAAATCGGCGTAAAAGCCGCCGGGGGAGTACGAAGCTTTGAGGACTTGAAGAAAATGGTGTGTGCCGGCGCAACGCGGATCGGAGCCAGCGCCAGCGTGAAGATTATGGAACAGGCAAGGGGCGCCGCGATTGTCCCTGCTGCCTCCGCGCCCGCGGCGACTTCTTACTAACTTCCGTTACGCAGCGCCTTGTCTTAATTTGTCATTCCGAACGAAGTGAGGAATCTCTCCGAGATTTTATCCCTTCCTTGACTATCGAAGAGTGATTCCTTGCCCCGACTGGTTCGGGGCCCGGAATGACGCGTTGTGTTTTTTTCAGAGCCTGTGCAGAAGAACGGACGCCTACTTCCCCGGATTCGCGTTCTTTTCAAGCTGGCGCAGATAATTTACAAGTTGCCAGCGTTGCGTTTCCGAGAAGACATCTTCCCAGCTGGGCATGGGCGCCCGGCCCTGGCTCATCTTCCAGAACAGCGCGCCGTCGGTTTCCTGGCTCATCATCGCCTTGTCCGTAAAATTGGCTGGCTTCCGGTTGAGAGTTTTGGCCGATTCACCGTCTCCCTGGCCTTTTTCTCCGTGGCACATCACACAATTGTCCTTGAACAGCTTCGCCGCGGCTGCCAGGCCTTCGGGCGTGACAGGGACGGGATTTTTCACCGCCCTGGCATCAGCGGGCGCAACCCAGGGCTTCACAGGAGCCGGCTGGTCCTGAGCGGAGAGGCCGAGCGCCGAGGCCAGCATCGTCACGCACGTGAGCAATATGAATGCGGCGATCAAGAATTGCGAACTATCCATAATCCTGCGAATCATTTCGATTGCTCCTTTTGAATTTTAGCGAGGAACCCGATTTTACTATACGAGGAGAAATAAATGATGCGTGAAGTGGCTTGAGGCGATCTGCCCCACTAAAACGCCGCAAAGCTGACTTTGAGATTGGAGTTTTAAGAGAGAGAAGAATGTCGAAGTCGCTGATCTCGCGGATTGTGGCCCTTCTTATACTGCGCCATGGGCGCAGCACGCGTTTCCGCTAATCAGTTCAGGGCGATTGGGGACAGGCCAACTGCAAGACGCTTGCGCCCGGACACGCTTAAACAGCCGCCGCTTACTCAAACCTCCCGCGATGGTCCTCATCGTCTCGTTTATCTTCATCCCCGTGATCTGACTTCCTACCGTCCTTGAATGTGAGTACAAAGCCGTGGAAAGTACCGTTTGCATCCTGGTAGTAGCCCGACATTTCTCCTGAGGGATTTATTCCCGTGATGTAGGTATAGACTGACCCAGGCACATCGAATGAATCGATGGTTCCATTTTTGTCCCTCTTGAAGCTGTGCCATACACGTTCCGCGTCGGTGTAGTTCCCGGCAATCTGGCCTTCTAGATCTATCGCCGTAGCGGCTGTGTAGGATGAACCAGAAACTTGGATGGAAAGAATGGTTTCGTCTCTTTCGCGCAAAAAGCCGTACACGACGGCGTTGGCACCGCCGTAATAGCCAACAATCTGGCCTTCAAGATTCGTGGCAAGAGGCAGCGTGCCAAAACAGTGGCCGCACCCAATCCCCCCCGTCCCGGAGCTGGACCCCGGCGCATCGAAAGAGGTCAACGCGCCATCAAGATGATCCACAAAGCCGCGCATCGCGCCGTTCTGTGCAAGGTAAGCGCCCGTGATCTGGCCTCTGCCCTTCAAGCCGATGATGCTCCAGATAATGTTAGGCACATCGAACGTGGTAATCTTGCCGTCGGGATCCCGCACAAATCCATGGGACGAATAGGTCGCGTCGGCGTAGAAGCCCGCAATCCGGCCGTCGAGATCAATCACCTGGGGAGTTGTATAGATCGCGCCAGGGGCTGCATCGAAAACGATGAAAGTGCCGTTTGGCTCGCGCACAAAGCCGTGCGAATAAAGGACCGCCATTTTCACGTCGTTATAAAAACCCACGATCTGTCCGGCCGCGTTTAGGCCGGTGACTTCCGTACCGTGATTGCGGTCTGATCCGGCCCCGGGGGCATCGAATGTCACGATTTTTCCATTCGGATACCGCAAAAAGCCGCGGTTGATATAGTCAGTCACGTAGTAATTGCCCGCGGTCTCGCCTTCGAGGTTGATGCCGATGGGATCGAAGAAGATCGCATTCGGGACATTGAATGTGGTGATGTCCTGCGCACCAGCGGCAGAAACGAGACACACAAATACCAGGCCCACTATTCCCAACCGAAAAGTTTTCATGGCTGATCTCCGGAACCTCTATTTGATCCTTGCAGTCGAACTTCGCAGTCTCTATGGAGCAAAAGATTCAATTCTTTCGGTACCCGGGTATTAGTACGTCCCCCAAGGCCGGTACGAAGCAAAATTGGACATGCGGCTGAAACGGCTGCTTGGTAAGAGGTTCCGCCAGATGCCGGGAAGTCGGATGAGCGGTTGCTGGCCCGCTATGGCGTTGGACGAATCGGTTCTTCACGAGCCCGTAACACCTCCTGCTATACTATGTGATTCCGGGGAGACGCGTGGGGCCGTCGTGTTCCATCGCCGCGCGTTCCGCACGCAAAGTTTATGGATCCCGTACAAAGCCCATTGCCGCCGAATATGCCCGCGGAAGTGCTCGCGACGCTGGTCGAGCTGAGCGAGGAAATCAACTCCTCGCTGGACCTCGACGAGGTGTTGCGGAAGACCGCGGCGATCGTGAAGCGCCTGGTGGACTACGAAATTTTCAGCGTAATGCTCGTGGATGAAAGCGCGCAGAAGCTCTATCACCGGTTCACGATCGGATACGGCGAAGAAGCCAGCAAGGACTGGCAGATTCCGATCGGGCAGGGAATCACGGGCACCGCCGCGGCGAACAAGCGCGCGGTTCGCGTGCCCGACGTTCGCGAAGATCCCCGGTACATCAACATCATCGACACGGTTCGGTCCGAGCTGGTCGTGCCGCTGGTCGTGAAAGGTCAATCCATCGGCGTGCTGGATATTCAAAGCACACAAGTCGATTACTTCACTCGCGACCAGCAGAACATCATGACGCTGATGGCCAGCCGCCTGGCCATCGCCATCGAAAATGCGCGCCTGTTCGAGCGCGTTCGCACCCAGGCCGACACTCTGCTGATCCTCAATGAAGTGGCGCGCGAAGCAAATTCCATTCTGTCGGTTGAGGAATTGCTGCGCCGCGCCGCCGAACTCGTGAAGCGCGTGATTGATTATCAGATCCTTGACATCTTTCTTTACGACGCCGGAACGAACCAATACCGCCATCGCCTGGATGTGAAATATGGCCAGAGCGCCCACGGAAAGCTGCGCGTGACCACCCAGGGAATCGTCGACACGGCTGTCGCCACCGCCCAGCCCGTCAAGGTCCCGGACGTTTCTCTCGATGCGCGCTATATCATGGTCAACCCGGAGACGCGTTCCGAACTGGCTGTTCCCATGATTCACAAGGGCAAAGTCGTGGGCGTGCTCGACCTGGAAAGTCCGCAAATCAATTATTTCACCGAAGATCATGTTCAGACGCTTAAGATCCTAGCGTCGAATCTGGCCGTCTCCCTGGAAAACGCGCGTCTGTACGAGCAGCTTGCCCGCGATGAAGCACGCATGGAACGGGAGCTCACCGCCGCGCAGCGCTTGCAGTACGCGCTGCTGCGTCCCGTGCCCAGCGTTGATTTCGGACTTGATATCACCGCGCGCATTCTTTCCGCCCGGGAAGTCTGCGGCGATTTGTACGACTTTCTTCCCTATGGCTCGAACCAACTGGGTGTGGCGCTTGGAGACGTCAGCGGAAAGGGCAGTGCCGCCGCTCTCTATGGCGCGATTGCAACCGGAATTCTGCGCAGCCTTTCGCCGCATAAACTTCAGCCTGCGGAGCTTCTCCGGCAGTTGAATCAGCTGGTGTCCGTCCGGCGCGTGGATGGGCGCTACATGACGATTTGTTTCGCGACGTGGCAAAAAGGCCGCCGAAGGCTTCGCGTGGCCAATGCGGGGCAAACGCAGCCGCTGCTTTGGAAGGACGGGCGCGTCGAGCAACTGAATCTTGTCGGTTTCCCGATCGGCATTTTTGACGACGCCACCTACGATGAGTGGAGCGTTCGTCTCGATACCGGCAATATTCTGATTTTCTATTCGGATGGAATTACCGAGGCCAGCAACCGCGAAGGAAAATTCTTCGGCACGGAGCGATTGAAGAATCTGCTGGCAGACAACACGCACTTGACTTCGGCCGAACTGGCCGACCGCATTCTCGAAGAAGTGCAGGAATACACCCAGGGAGGAGCCATCACGGACGATCGCACCCTGGTGGTGATGAAAGTCAAGTGAGCGCGCCCGTTTCCCACTCGCGAATTGCTCGACCGCCACGTGTGGCCGATCCGGTGAGCTATACTCCGGGATTTTCCTACCGAAAATCGCGCCTGTTTTGCGAAGGCGTTCCCGTGGAGGAGGTCGCGGAGCAATTCGGGACGCCCGCTTATCTCTACAGCCGCGCGAGCATCGAGCAGGCCTATCGCCGGATGGACTCCTCGTTCGGATCGCTCCCGCACACGATCTGTTACGCCGTCAAAGCCAATTCGAATCTGGGCATTTTGCGCGTGTTTGCCGCGATGGGCAGCGGATTCGATATCGTTTCCGGAGGGGAACTCTACCGCTTGCGGCGCATTGGCGTGCCGGGCAGCCGGATCGTTTTTTCCGGCGTGGGCAAATCGCGCGAAGAAATCCGCGAGGCGCTTCGCGCGCGCATCCTGCTCTTTAACGTGGAATCTCCGGCCGAACTCGATTTGCTCGCATCGGAAGCGTCGCGTCTTCGAGTCCGGGCCGCGGCTTCGATTCGCGTCAATCCCGACGTCGAGGCCGGCGGCCATCCGCACATCTCCACCGGACACCATCGCCACAAATTCGGCATCGAATGGGACGTGGCGCGAAGCCTTTACATCGAGTATCGCGCTTCCCGATGGATCGAGTGGCAGGGAATCAGCGCGCATATTGGTTCGCAGATTCTGACGCTCGCGCCTTACCGCCGCGCGCTGGCCCGCCTCGCTGGATATGTTCGCGATCTAGGTCGCGCGGGAATAATGCTCCGCTACCTCGATTGCGGAGGCGGGCTTGGCATTCGCTACACGTCGGAGCATCCGCCGGAGAAGGCCGCCTACGCCCGCGAACTGGCCCGCGCCGTTCGGCCGCTCGGGATGCCATCTGCTGATCGAGCCGGGGCGTTCGCTGGTGGGTCCCGCGGGAGTGCTTCTGATGCGCGTGCTATACACCAAGCAAACCCGCGGAAGAACTTTCGTGATCGTGGACGGCGCGATGAACGACTTCATGCGGCCCGCGCTTTACGGCGCAACGCATCCGATCACGCGCGCCCGGCGAAGTTCTGGACCGCTCATCCGCGCCGACATCGTCGGGCCCGTGTGCGAATCGGGCGATTGCTTCGTTCAGGACTGGCCGCTGGGGAAAGTCGCGCCGGGCGATGTCGTCGTCCTGTGGGGCGCGGGAGCGTACGGTTTTGTCGAGGCGTCGAATTACAATTCGCGCCCGCGTCCCGCCGAAGTTCTGGTGGAAGGCCGGAAAGTCCGCGTCGTCCGCCGCCGCGAGTCGCGCGCCGACCTGGTTCGCGGGGAATAAAAGCATTTGAAACCACGGATGCACACGGATCAACACGGATAAAGAAAAAGCGATGCAGGAATAAGAAGGAAATAAGAAGAGCACCAAACGCAAACGAGACAAATCAAGGGTTTTGAGAAATCAGATTTGGTTCTATCCGTGTTTATCCGTGTGCATCCGCGGTTCCAAAGAAGTTTTCTACCGCTCTCCCCATTTCAGTTTGCTTCGCAGGATTTGGAAATAGGTTTTTTTCGCGGGGCGGACGAGATAAAGTTTTTCCGGCGCTTTTTGCACGGCCACTTGGTCGCCCCGAGCCAGCTCGATGCCAACCTGCCCATCGAGAGTGAGAAAAACCGCTTCGTCCTCGGCTTTGAAATCGATTTCGATTTTCGCGGAGTCGGGAATAACCAGCGGGCGATTGGTCAGCGTGTGCGGGCAGATCGGCGTGACCACGAATGCCTCGACGATTGGATAGACAATGGGTCCTCCCGCCGCCAGGGAATACGCCGTGGACCCGGTGGGGGTGGAGAGAATCAGCCCGTCCGCCTTGTACGTGGTGACGTATTCACCGTCGATGCGCAGTTCCAGGTCCATGATCCGCGCGAGCGCCGCTTTGTTCAGCACGGCGTCATTCAGCGCAATCTGCCGGCGAAGCACAGCGCCGCCGCGAACGACTTTCGCTTCGAGCATCACACGTTCGCTCACGCGGTGCTTGTTGCTGAATATTTCCTCGAGGATCAGGTAGATATCATCCAGCGTCACCGTCGTCAGAAAACCGAGGCCGCCGAGATTCACCGCCAGGATCGGAACCCTGCGCTCGGCCGCCATCCGCGCCGCGGAGAGCAGCGTCCCATCCCCGCCCAGCACGATTAACAGGTCGGAGCACAGAGGGAGACTCTCGCGCTCCCGCGTATCGCCGGCGATTGCGCCGATGCATCCTCCCGTCTCCGTATCGCAAACCACCTGCACATCGCGCGCGCGCAGCCACGCGATCAGGGGCGGAACGACGCGCGCGATATCTTCGCGGCGCGGGCGGGAGATAATTCCTACGGTGCGGATCATTTTCGTTGTGGCCGGCATGCGCCTCAGGCGGGCTCTACTTTAGCATTTATCGCGGAAATTTATTTCCGCGTTTTTACGGCGCCCCTTCGTGCATCGTCTTCCACGCATGGAGGAAAAACTCCTGGTTTCCCTCCGCGCCGGTCACGTGGCTCGGGCGCACACTATCAACACGCAAACCTGCAGCCTCTGCCGCCGTGCGAACGCGTTCAATCGCCTTCTCGTGCAGCGAAGCTTCGCGCACAACGCCGCCTGGGCCGACGTCCCCGCGGTCCAGCTCAAACTGCGGCTTGATCAGGATCAGGTATTCCGTGCCGGGCCCGGCAGCCGCCACGACAGCCGGAAGAACTTTTGCCACGGAAATGAAGGAAACGTCCATGGTGACCAGGTCCGCGCGTTCGGGGATTTGCTCCGGCCGGAGATTTCGCGCGTTTTCTCCGATTTGCGTTACGCGCGGATCCTGTTGCAAGCGCCATGCCATTTGTTCCGGTGTGACGTCCACGGCGTAGACCCGCCGCGCTCCGTGCTGCAGGACGCAATCCGTAAAGCCGCCGGTGGACGAGCCGATATCGAGGCATGTCTTCCCGGCCGCTTCGACGCCGAAATCTTCCAGCGCGCCTTCGAGTTTCATTCCGCCGCGGCTCGCATATCTTGCCGACGCGCTGCTGACCTCGATTCGCGCGGCCGCTGGAACTTGCATGCCGGCCTTGTCCCTTCGCTCCCCATTCACGCGAACTTCCCCCGCCAGGATCATGGCCTGCGCTTTTTCCCGCGACTCGGCAAGCCCACGCTCGACAACCAGTAAGTCCAGGCGCTTTTTCTCGGATTTTGGTTTGGAAGGCACGGCGATCAATATCTCAATACGCAACTACGCGCGGCGGTGAACAATCAATTCCGCAAGTTCCCGCAGCCGCGCGGCGCGTGGGCCGTAGGGTTCCAGTTCGGCCATGGCGCGCGACTCCAGGTCCGCCGCAAATTGGCGCGATCTCTCGAGGCCCATCAGCGCGGGATACGTCGCTTTCTTTTGGGCGGCGTCTTTTCCCGCCGTCTTCCCGAGGGCTGCGGACGACTCTTCCACATCGAGTATGTCGTCGACGACTTGAAACGCCCAGCCTATGGTTTCACCAAAGCGTTTCAAACGCGCGACATTCTCTTTATCCGCGCCGCCGCCGATCGCCCCCGCGACCACGGAAGCCCGAATCAAGGCCGCTGTTTTCGAACGGTGAATATATTCAAGCTCGGCAAGCTCGATGGCGCGTCCTTCGGCCTCGAGATCGGCGACCTGTCCACCCACCATGCCGTTTACGGTGCCTGCCGATGCCGCAACGTGGGAGAGAATGGCGACTCGCCGCGCCGGCTCGATGGGGGCGTTCGCCAGCGTTTCAAACGCCAGCGTCAGCAGCGCGTCGCCAGCGAGGATGGCGTTCGCTTCGCCGAATTTCTTGTGGCACGTGGGTTTGCCTCGCCGCAAGTCATCATTGTCGAGTGCCGGCAGATCATCGTGAATCAGCGAATACGTATGGATGAATTCCAGCGCGCACGCGACAGGCAGAACCGGCGTTACATCCTCTGAAAAAATGCGCGCGGATTCGAGGCACAGAATCGGCCGCACGCGTTTTCCGCCAGCCTGCACGCTGTAGCGCATGGCGCGATGAATGGAGGAAGGCAGTGCGTCCTCGCCGGGCATGAGCCGATCCAGGGCGGCGTCCACCGCGGCCCGATCTTCCTCGAAAAAAGCCGGAAGGTTCATCAGGAATTCAGGAAGGAGAGAGGTTCGAGTGCGATCGCTGTCGGCATTCGCTCAGGATTCTTCCTCGGTTTCGGGATTAAAGGGTTCGGCCGCCATTTCGCCGCCGGCCTTCTTGAGCAGAATTTCCACTTTGCCTTCGGCCTGTTCCAGGTATTTCTGGCAGTCGCGCGAAAGCTGCACGCCCTCTTCGAACAATTTCATGGCGTCGTCGAGCGACAGGTTCGCGCTTTCGAGCTTGCCGACAATTTCTTCGAGGCGCGTGAGCGAATATTCGAAATCGGGCTTCTTCGCGGCGTCGGCCTTTTTCGAGGATGCTGAATTTGCAGTTGTCATTTTTATCGCTGGCACCCAGCGCAGAAATAAGTCGATCGACCGCCTTGCCGGATTCGCCGGATGGCCGCGCCGCAGTGGGCACAGGATTTGCCTTCTCTGCCGTACGCGCGGAGAAGGCTCTCCAGTCCATTAAACCACCACTGCGGATCGCGAAAATCGGGCGGCGGATGGAGCAAACATTCTAATGCACGCGCGAGAACCGAAACAACCGCTTTGTGCAGCCGGCGGATTTCCGGAGGTGTGAGGTGGTCGCTGCGCCGTTTTGGACTGAGGCGCGCCCACCACAAAGATTCGGTCGCGTAAATGTTTCCCAGTCCCGCAATGCGTGTCTGATCCATCAGGAGCGTTTTCACCGGTACCGCGTGTTGAGAGCAAATCATCGAAAGGCGCTGGCGCGTGAACCGGCGCGAAAAGGCGTCCACGCCGAGCGAGCGTATCCCGGCCGAGTCCTCCGGCTTTGCCAGCCACTGCACGCGGCCGAGATGGCGTGGGTCCACAAAACCCAGCGTCCCATCATTCGTTTCAAAGGCGACGTCCACATGAATGTTTTTTCTCAGGGCGTCATTCGGCCCATCAAACAACAAAATCCGGCCGTCAAATTTGAAGTGCATGACAACCGAGCCACGATCGAGAGGCAGCAAAAGATATTTGCCGCGCCGCTCGGCGCCTTGAATGCAGGCGCCTGCGATATTCTCTCCTAGCGCTCGCGAGGACTGCGGACGAATCGCCACAGCATGATGGACGTGCACGCGGCGAATTTTCTTTCCGCGCACCACCGGGCCCAAAGTTCGCGCGACCGCTTCGACCTCGGGAGCCTCTGGCATGATCAGTGCGCCCCGGCCGGCATGAGCGTCAAGCGGTGCACGCGAACTTTCTCCACCGCGGCGTCGCTGAACGCCGAAACAATTCCTCGCCCGGCGAACCATTCAATAAACTGGTCCTTGTAATGGGCGCTTCCAAATTCTCCGGATTCACCCGAGCTGATTTCCATCAACGATTGATCCCAATCCGAGAGGTCCGCCACAAAGCGCATCGCCGGACCATGCGTGTGGGTCATGGCCTTGGGCGCATACGCATTGCCGGATTGTTCCAGCGGTCCGATGCTGAGAAATCGATGCAGGATTCCCGACTGGCCCAGTGGATGATTCATTGTCAGGGCATTGATCTTGCCGATTTCCCAGACGGAGATATCCTTGCTGCGCGTGCTCGCTTCGAGCAGAGCTGTCGCCTGGTCCGCGGAAGCAATCAGCAATTCATCATAGCTGTGATAGTTGGACGGAAGCCAATTCGGAGGCCGCTCACGTAAAATCCTGTCGACCAGCACGCTGCCCCGCCACTGATAGAGATCGGTTTCTGCGCTGAGGTAGGGTTCGAGCAGATTCCTGACGAAGGCATCGCGCGTGACTTCAACAAAGCTCGTCTCCACCGAATCCACGGATGCGCTGCCGTCCCATTTGCCCAGCCGGGCAATGATCTCGGCGGTGCGCGGGTCGCTGGGCCTCGTGGTTTGCGCGGCATGAACAATCGCGTCTCCCAGAGTCTTGTCATTGATCGCCACGACGTCGTTTTGAATGGCGTTCATGTCCGATGGCCGGAGGTCTTTTCGGCCCTGTAGCAAGTCGTAGATGCGGGCCGTGCGGTAGGGAGACTCCCATCGGTCCGTGATGTAATGCTTGTACCCGGGGCCAACGACACGAGCGTTGGCGGTCACGATAATGCCGCCCGGGGGATTGAGCGCCTGGGGCAATTCGTCGAAGGGGATATATCCGGTCCACTCATATTCATCCGTGTCGCCGATCACCGGAATTTCGCCATGCCCGCTTTTGCGAACCGGAATCCACCCCGCGACGATGAATCCGATATTTCCGTCCACGTCCGCATAGACCACATTTTCCGCCGGGCCGGAAACGTCCCGCAGCGTCTCTCGAAATTCCTCCCAATTGTGAGCGCGACCCATCCATCCATAACTATGGCTCAGCGCTCCGGGCTGGAGCGCCGTCCACTTCAGCGCAAACATCTGGCCCGCCTTATCGCGCACGATGGGGCCATGCCGCGTCACGATGACTTCGAGGACTGTATCGGGCTTCCCGCGAACTTTGATCCGCTCGGTCCTCACTTCGGCATCGACAAATTTACCGTCCACCAGATATTGGTGCGGATTGTCCTGATTGAATCGCTCCTGATAGAGGTCCTGCACGTCCGCTCCATTATTCGAGAAGCCCCAGGCGATTCGGTCGTTGTGTCCAATCAGGACCATCGGCTCGCCCGGCAAGGCAAAACCCTTCACGTTCCATCCCGGCGCGGTCAGATGCACGATGTACCAGATCGAAGGCATGCCCAGGTCCAGATGCGTGTCGTTCGCCAGCAGCGGTCTTCCGGAAGCGGTGTGCGAGCCGTCCACGACCCAGTTATTGCTTCCGAACGAGGCGCGTGATTCTTCAGCGAAAGACGTCAGGATTCCCTGGGCTTTCTCCCACAGACCCGGCATGCCCGCTGGAGTCCCGAGGGCGCCCGTTTCCGGTTCTCCGGTGCGATTCGCGGCTGCAGGCTTTTTCCCGTGGGCTGCGGGCGCCTTCGTGGGGCTTGTTCCCGCCTGCGCGTCGCCACCGACCACGATGCGATCGTCGGGAGAATCGTCCGAATATAATTCCGCGACGCGTTCGGGATCGACGCGCAGGGAGACGATTTCCCGATTCATTTCCTTCGGCCACGTGGTGGCCAACGTCTGGTACATGTACCCGAGAATTAACATGGAATCGGCGGGCGTCCACGGCTTGGGTTTATACCGCAATAGAAAAAACTCCATGGGAAGGCCGCGATTGTGCTCTTCAATGAAGCGGTTCACGCCGCGCGCGTACGCGTCGAGGACCGCGCGATTGTCCGGTGGAAGATTTGCGGCCTCGCGCTCCACGGTTTGGCGAAGCCCCAGCCGTCGAAACTGTTCATCGGAGGCCAGCGCGCCCTCTCCGAAGATTTCGGAAAGCTCGCCCGCGCCCACTCTCCTCAGCACATCCATTTGCCATAGGCGGTCCTGCGCCGTGATGTATCCCTGTGCTTCGACAAGGTCCTCAAGAGATTTTGCCCGGATGTGCGGCACCCCCCACCCGTCCCGATCGACGGTAACCGGCTGCGAAAGCCCGTCGAGCGTGACTGTGCCATCCATTCGAGGCAGAGCTCGATAAATGATCAGCATGGCGGAAACCGCAGCCCCGGCCAGGAACAAGACGATCGTGAGCAAAAAGTATCGGACAATATACCGAACTAGGCGCAACGCGTTTTCCCCGTAAGAATCCTCCAGTTTATTCCGCGGAATGCGGCAAGACAAGAAAGCGTGGAGCACCGTCATACAGTGCTGCTTGGGGCGGGGTGCCGGGGCTGCTAGAATTGGGCGCCAGGGGACCTTTTGATTTGATCGCGCTGCGAATCCTCGGACTATTTGCGCTCGTGGCCGTGAATGGATTCTTCGCGGCCGTGGAGTTTTCGCTGGTGGCGGTGAGGTTGTCGCGCGTCCGGCAATTGATGGAGGAAGGCGACGCGCGCGCAAAGATCGTCCTGGAATTGCTCGGGAAGCTCGACCGCGTGGTTTCCGGCGTGCAAGTTGGGATTACGCTCACCAGCCTGGGGCTTGGCGCGCTCGGGGAGGCCACGCTTGCCGCGCTGCTGAGTCCATTGGTTGCAGAACATGCCCGGGCCGCATACGGTGATCCTCGTGCATGCGGTTTCGCTCACTGTAGCGTTTCTTCTGCTCACGATCCTGCACGTCGTGCTCGGTGAATTGGTTCCCAAGAGCATTAGCCTGCAACGCGCGGGACGCGTCGCCTTGCTGGTGGCGCGGCCCTTCCAGTGGTATCTGGGCACATTCAGCTTGGCGATCGACATGCTGGACGGAGCCAGCCGGTGGATTCTGGCCGGGCTGGGATTTCGCGAGCGCCAGAGCCACACGCAGGTCCACTCCGCCGAGGAGTTGCAGATTCAAATCCAGCAGGCGCGCGAGCGAGGACTGGTCGGTCCGAAGAGGAAGAGAAGATCATTCATGCGGCGATTGAACTCGATCGCCTGCAAGTGCGCGAATTCATGGTGCCGCGGCCCGACGTGCATTCGGTGACCGCCGACGCCACGCTGGACGACGTCATGCGCGTGTTTGTCACCACGCAGCGCTCGCGGCTGCCGGTGTTTGAGGGCGCGGGCGATCACGTGCTCGGATACATTCATATCAAGGATATCGTGTGGGTGCTTGCTCGACCGGGAGCGGCGCGTCGGAGGAAGGCATGGTCGGCTCCTGAATTCAATCTGCGGAGCATGTTGCATGAAATCGATCATCGTGCCGGAGAGCAAGCCCGCGAACGAATTGCTGTTTGGAACTGCGCTCCAGCCACGGCTGGATGGCGATGGTCGTGGACGAATTCGGGACGATCCTGGGATTGATCACTCTTGAGGATATTCTGGAACAGCTGGTCGGCGAAATTCACGATGAATTCGACGTGGTGCAAAAGCCGCTCGTCGTCGGGCACGGCGCGGACGCGGCCATGATTTTTGACGCCTCGCTCAGCCTCCGCGATCTCGAATCGCAGTACAACATCCTGCTGCCGGAAGATCCGTCTTATGCCACCGCCGGAGGCTTCGTGCTCGCGCAACTCGGATTCATTCCCCGCGGCGGGGAGAGTTTTGACTTTGAGGGATATCGCTTCACCGTGGTGGAAATGGATCGCCGGCGCGTGGCCCGCGTCAAGATTCAGCGGCTGAAGCCGCCGGGTGAGCCGCCGCATTCCGCGCCCGCTTCGGCTGCGAAACCTCTCGCCGAGAATGCGCGGAAACGCGAATGATTCGGCACATTCTTCTCCGGATTCTTTACACGCTGCCTGCGCTGTGGCTCATCCTCACGATGGTCTTTCTGATGATTCACATCGTGCCGGGCGATCCCGTGCTGCAAATGCTGGGGCAGGACGCGCGGGCCGAAGACATTGCCCAATTGCGCCATTCGCTCGGGCTCGACCAGCCGCTCGGCGTGCAGTACGCGCGATTACCTGGAAGGGCTGGCCCGCGGCGATTGGGGCCGCTCGATTCGCTTTTCCGCTCCCGTGCGCGCGATCGTGCTGGAACGGTTTCCCGCGACGCTCGAGTTGTCGCTTGCGGCGCTGATGGTTTGCCTCGCCATTGCGATTCCCGCAGGCGTGTTCTCGGCGTGGCGACGAGGGCAGCCGGGGCGGACCGCGCGACTTCGTTCTTCACTCTGCTGGGCCTTTCCGTTCCCAATTTCGCGCTGGGTCCTGTGTTGATTCTGGTGTTTTCGGTGGAAATCGGGTGGCTGCCCGTATCGGGGCGCGGCGGCGTAAGCCATCTGATTCTGCCGGCCGTCACGCTGGGCGCGGCGCTGGCGGCAATTCTGACGCGCATGGTCCGCGGGTCGATGATCGAAGAGCTTTCGAGCGACTACGTGCGCACGGCTCGCGCGAAGGGAATTTCGGAAACGTCCGTATTGTTCCGGCACGCGTTTCCCGAACGCGTCTGATTCCGGTCATCACGATTGTCGGACTGCAGTTCGGCTCGCTGCTGGCCGGAACGATCGTCACGGAATCCATTTTTTCGTGGCCGGGAATCGGGCGGCTGGCCGTCCAGGCGATTTCGGCGCGTGATTATCCCTTGCTGCAGGGATGCATTCTGGTGATCGCTCTTTCCTACGTGGCGGTGAACCTGCTCACGGATTTGGTCTACGCCATCGTGGACCCGCGGGTGCGATTGCAATGATCGGTTGGAATGAGTTCGAGGGACGCTCATGAATTCGACATCGCCGATTCGTCAATTTCTTCGCACCAGCGGTCTGGGGCGCTGGGGCCTTGCCGTGAGCGTCTTGCTCGTGCTGGCGGCGCTTTTTGCGCCGTGGATCGCTCCCAGCAATCCTTCCGCGCAGAGTCTTCCGGAGCGTTTGCTGCCGCCGAGCGCGCACCATTGGATGGGTACGGATGAACTGGGCCGCGACGTTTTATCGCGAACTCTTGTACGGCGCGCGAGTTTCGCTGCTGGTCGGCGTATCGGTGGTGCTCGGCGCGGGGATCGTGGGCCTGGCGCTCGGCTCGCTCGCGGGATATTTCGGCGGGGCGTTCGACCGCTTCGTCAACATTATCCTGATCAATTCCTTTCTATCCTTTCCGGGAATTCTTCTCGCGATTGCCTTTGCGGCGTTCCTCGGGCCGGGGCTCGACAAAGTGATCCTGGCGCTGACGATCACGGGCTGGGCGGGATACGCGCGTCTGGCGCGCGCGCAGGTGCTGAAGGTTCGCGAAATGGAATTCGTCCTCGCGGCGCGATCGCTGGGCGCGTCGCACGCGCGCATTCTGTTGCGGCACCTGCTGCCCAACACGCTGCAGCCGGTGCTGATTCAGGCGACGATTGGAATGGCGGGAGCGATTCTGGCGGAATCGACGCTGAGTTTTCTGGGGCTCGGCGTCGTCGCGCCCACGCCGAGTTGGGGCGCGATGCTCAACGATGCGCGAAATCACCTGTTCGATGCGCCGCACCTGGTGCGTGTTTCCCGCGCTCGGAATCATGGCGGCGGTTCTTGCATTTCAATTTGCTGGGAGACGCCCTGCGCGACTGGCTCGATCCGCGCACACGCGCGTTTTTGATGACGATGGATTTGCCGCGCTGAGTATCGGAACGGTTCTTGGTAGCGCAGGCTGAAGCCTACGCTACAAGATCTTGTCCGAGAGGGTTTAACTCAAGTCGAGCGTAACTTCCGCGCCGCGATTCACGCCCAGCGTGCGCGCCGCGTTGCCACGATTCACCGCAATTTCAAGGTAGCCCGCCGAACCGAACAGAGCGAAAGGCTCGCCCGGGAGTTCCATCACCAAACGTCCGGGCGATCTTCCTGATCTTCCTTGCCATTCACGGCGAGCTTGATGGCGCCCGAGGCGACGGCAGCCTGCTGGAACATCCTCCGCCGTGAGATTCGTCATCAAATTACCGAACACATCCACGCGCAAAACAACACCTTTGACCGCTTTGCCCGGCGGCTTTGGCTTTCGGCATGGAGAAGCGCACGTAATCCGTGATCTCTTCGCCAAACGCTTCCGTCTGCCAGGCTTTGGCGAGCCATGCGGCGGTCGGCGCGAAAACGTCGCGGCCATGAAACGTGGGGCTGACCGGATTCAGAAAATAATGTTCCGCGGTGATATGCCGGACGGTGCAGGACTCCCGCTCAAAAATCATCGAGAGGACGCCGTTGTCCGGCGCGATGAAATATTGTTTTTCTCCGCTCACCAGCAGGGGGCGGCGCTGCGGTTCCGACGCCGGGGTCCACAACGACCACGTGAATCGTGCGCGGCGGGAAATACGTGTAGGCGTTGGCAATCGAGAGCGCCCCGTCGAGGATATCGAACGGCGCGACATGGTGGTTGATGTCCACGATCCGGGCGGCAGGATTGATGTTCAGGATGACGCCCTTCATGGCGCCGACCAGATGGTCGTTCATGCCAAAATCCGTGGTGAGAGTGATGATGGGATCGGACAAAGAATTCTCCGTTTCAGGGAGCTGCATCCAACAGGTGAAAGCGCGCGCGCGCGTATTACTCCTTTCGCACGCTATCGGAGGGAAACTCTCGTGTCAAGGCGCAGTGCCCGATGCGATGCGCACACGCTGTAAGCGCCTGTGTCGTTGACCTTGACCGCTCTAATCCGGAACGATATTCTCAATCTGGAACGCAAAGGTTTCCCTTTCAGCTAATTGGAAAGCTACCGATGAAGCGGGTTTACTTCGACTATAACGCGACCACGCCGGTGGCCCCGGAAGTTCTGGCTGCCATGCTGCCGTATTTCAGCGAAGAGTACGGCAACGCGAGTTCGATTCATACGTTTGGGCAGGCCGCGCGAGGGGCGGTCGAACAGGCGCGCATTTCCGTGGCGGCGTCTGCTGGGGGCGCGCCCGGCGGAGGTCACGTTCTCAAGCGGCGGCACGGAATCGAACAATCATGCCATTTTTGGAGCCGTGGCGGCGGCTCCGGGACCTGCCAAGCACGTGATTACATCCGCGGTCGAGCACAGCGCGGTCTTGGACCCCTGCAAGGCACTGGAGAAGCGCGGCGTTGCGGTAACGGTTCTTGCCCGTAGATCGCGAAGGCGTTGTGAATCCAGAGGATGTCCGCCGGGCGATTCGTCCCGAGACGGTGCTGATTACCATCATGCTGGCGAATAACGAACTGGGGACGATCGAGCCCATCGCAGAGATCGGCAAGATCGCTGCAGAAGCAGGCGTCACGTTCCATACCGATGCCGTGCAGGCTGCCGGGAAAATTCCGATCGATGTGCGCGAACTCGGCGTGCATTTGCTTTCCATTTCCGCGCACAAGTTCTACGGTCCGAAGGGAGTGGGCGCTTTGTATGTTCGCAAGGGAACCCGGATCGAACCCCTGATGTATGGCGGACATTCCGAGCGCGACCAGCGCCCCGGGACCGAGGACGTTGCCGCCATCGCCGGGTATGGGAGCCGCGGCGGACCTCGCCGATGATGCACATGCAGGAAGAAAGCCAGCGACTGTCCGCGCTGCGGGATCGTCTGGAGAAGGGACTGCTCGAACGCATTCCGTACGCGCGGGTCAACGGTTCCCGCGCGCCGCGAACGCCAAACACGACAAATTTGACGCTTCCATTCGTGGAGGGCGAATCGATGGTGATCGCGCTGGACCTCAAGGGGATCGCCTGCTCCACCGGAGCGGCTTGCTCGTCGGGCGCCGTCGAACCGTCCCATGTGCTGACGGCGATCGGCCTCGCCCCGGAAGATGCGCGCGCGACCTTGCGCCTCAGCCTGGGGCATCAGAATACGGACGAGGAAATCGACTTTGCGCTGGAAACCATTCCCCCGGTGATCGAACGGCTCCGCCTGATGTCCCCGACATACAAGAAACCCGCAATCGCGTGATCTGACGCTATACTAGCTAGTGGATGGAATCCGAGTCCAAATTCCGGTCCCATGACCGCGGTCGCGATGAGCGGCGGCGTGGACAGCTCCGCCGTGGCGGCGATTCTGGTCGAGCGCGGCTCTCCGGTCGTTGGCCTGACGATGCAGCTCTGGAACCAGCGCCGCCTGCCGGAACTGGACCGCGACGGCGCGCACGGCCAGCGCTGCTGCTCTCTCGACGATGTCTACGACGCGAAGCGCGTGGCGCAGCACCTGGGCATGCCGCATTATGTCGTGAATTACGAGCAGCGATTCGAGGAAACCGTCGTGCAGCCGTTTGTCGAGGAGTATCTCGCGGGCCGCACGCCGATTCCGTGCACGCTGTGCAACAATCATGTGAAGTTCGATCCGCTGCTGGTGACGGCGCGGCAGATCGGCGCCGAGCGCCTGGCGACCGGCCACTATGCGCGAATTCGCCGCAATGAGAGACGGGACGTTATGAACTTTTGCGCGCCGTGGATGAAGCGAAGGACCAGACGTATTTTCTGTTTGGCCTGACGCAGGAACAGATGTCGCGCACGGATTTTCCACTCGGGGAACTCGACAAGGCGACAGTGCGGGAAATCGCGCGGCGCGCCGCGCTGCCCGTGGCGGAGAAGGCGGAAAGCCAGGAGATTTGCTTCGTGCCGTCGGGAAATTACGTCAAGTTCATCGACGCGTATCTGGGTGAGCGAGGCGAATCGCTGCCTGAGGAAGAGGGCGATCTCGTCACGACCAACGGCGAAGTGATTGGCCGCCACCGCGGCGTGCACCACTACACGGTGGGGCAGCGCAAGGGGCTGGGCATCGCAGCCGGCAGGCCTCTTTACGTCGTCGAGCTTGACCGAGCGGCAAATCGCGTGGTGGTCGGCGACGATGCCGAATTGCGCTCCGACGTGTGCGAAGTGCGCGACGTCAATTGGATTTCGATTGCCGCGCCGGAATCAGCCCGTCCGCGCGGCGGTGAAGATCCGGCACAGGCATGAGCCCGCGGCGGCGACCGTCGAGCCGGTCGATGCAACCTATGCTCGCGTGAAATTCGACGAGCCGCAGCGCGCTATCACTCCGGGACAGGCCGCGGTATTTTATTCGGGAGAAGTCGTTCTCGGCGGCGGGTGGATTGGAGCGTCCGAAGTCGTTCGCAGCTAAATAAACATTCCTTCGTCTTGCTGGTCTCGCGGAGGTTCCGCGGGCTCGCGCCCTTGCCGTACTGACCGGAAGAACTCAAGTCCCGTCTGGATGCCGCGAACAAGCGCGGTGGCCTTCGTCACGGGACCCCACACCGTTTGCCTCAATTTCGATCCGGCTTCTTCCACGGCTTCCATGGCGCCGGTCAAAATCTGATCCACGTGGATGAGTTGCAATCGCAGCCGCTCCATGGCCTCGCTCAGCACGCGGTCCACCTTCTGCGCCTGGCTGCGTGTCAACCGGGTAACCTCGGAGGCATCCGCAACGATCCCGGAAATTCGCGGGGAAACATCTTCGACCAGCAAGTTGGACGCGGGAGATGATCGGCGCGAGCCGGGCATTGATATCGGCCACGCTTCGCTCCACGGTCGCGGCCGTGCGGCGCATCTGGAGAAAAAGGGCGATCGCAACAACCGCCTGCACAACCACCGCAAGCGCCGTCACGATCACGAAAAACGGCATCCAGCTTTCCATGCATTCACCTCGACGCGATTACTGCGCTTTGGCTTTCTCCCGTTGATAAGCTTCGCGGCCGGCATCGACTGCCGCGGAAATATTTTCTTTTTGGCGGACTGCGGCGCTCTTGCTTCGCTCCACTAGGTCTTCCGCGCGTTCGCGAAGTTCCCGCGCCTTGCGCTGCGCGTATTCGCGGCCTTCATCGGCTTTCTGTGACAGAAATTCGCGTGTTTCGTCGCCGGATTTCGGTGCGAATAAGATTCCTACCAAAGCGCCAATTCCCAATCCCACCAGGAAGTAAGCTAACTTTTGATCCGACATTTTCTGCCATGGTGTACTCCTTTTCCAACTCGAAAGTAGCACAGGGGGGTACCATTAGCAATCATGGGTTGCCAGTCGAATACGCCTAGATACACCCGAATCATGACCCGCTGACAAAATTCGGAGGAAAATGGATTGGGGCTAGTGCGAGGCTAGAATCGTGAGAGTATCGCCCACCTGCAAGGGCCGGCTGAACAAATACCGGTTTCCGGTCTGGATCGCTTCCACGGTCGTGCGGTAAGCGCGAGCGATGGACCAGAGCGTTTCGCCCGGCTTCACGCGATGAACGACGGGGGCGGTTCGCGCTTCCATGACAGGCGAGGCCTTGGGCGCAGAGTTGCGGGCCACAACTGTGTTCGGAGGAGACTCGCGGGGCTTGGCCTGCGGAGGCTGATCCATTCCGCCAGGATAGATTCGAAGGGCCATTCCGCGGGCCACGTGATTGGCCTTCAGGTGATTCCAGTTGCGCAGTTCCGCGGTCGTTACATCGAACTCGTCGGCAATTGTGCTGATCGTATCCGTACGCCGCACCCGGTAACGGATCAATTTACCCGTCGCGCCCTCGGAACGCTCCGCCGCAGGAATAATCAGGTTTTGTCCCTCTTCGAGAACCGAACTCGAGGGGAGATCGTTCGCGTCTGCAACGGCGGTCGCTGAAACATGATAACGCTTGGCAATGGCGGACAGCGTTTCGCCTTCCTCAACACTGTGGCGGCGCCAGCTCACCCATTTTTCAGGGGGAATCGCCGCAATTTCGCCAAAGAAGCGCTCCGCCGAACCTTCAGGAAGCTTCATGACAAAATCAGGATCAGCCGGGGTAACCAGCCGCAGCAATTGCGGGTTCAGACTGCGGAGCGTTTCCAGGTCCGTATCAATGGATTCCGCGACGAGCCGGAGATCAATTGGCTGTCCCGGCTTGACTGCGTCGGCCTTCATTGGTGGTTCCGGGTCGATCTCAATGCCGTAGCGCGCGGGGTCTTTCGAGATCAGCGTCAGCGCCAGAATGATGGGAACGTAGTTCTGAGTCTCCTTGGGCAAGACATTGCGTTTGTACAACTCCCAGAAATCCGCGTAGCCCGTTCGTTCGATGGCGTGCTGGACGGTTCCCGCTCCGGAATTGTACGCGGCCATCGCCAGGTACCAGTCGCCAAACTGGTCGTACAGGTCGCGAAGGTCGCGCGCGGCGGCGTGGGTCGCTTTTTCCGGGTCCTGGCGTTCATCCACCCACCAGGTTTTCTCCAGGCCGTACTTTCGCCCGGCGAAGGACATGAACTGCCACATTCCGCGCGCGCCCGCCCTGGATACCGCCTGCGGCTGGAATGCGCTCTCGGCCTGGGCCAGGTAAATCAGGTCTTCCGGAACGCCCTCTTCGCGTAGCGCTTCCTCGACCATCGCGCGGTATCTTCCGGCGCGCCGGAGGCCGGTTTCCACGATAGCGCTGCCCCTCGGGGTCTGGAAATAATTCAAGTAGGCCAGAACCTGGTCGTTCACCGTAAGCGGGAGGTCGTGAGGGATGGAGCCGATTTCCCCTGCCGCGCGTCCGCGAAGGTTAGGATCGAACTTTTCCGGCTGAGGAATTGGCTCCTCTGCGATTTCGTCAATCGCCGCGGGAGTGGCCTGCTGTTCGCGGAAGCCATCTCCGTCGCGAAACGCTTCCAACTCGTCAGCGCTGACGGTGTCCACGATGCGGTGGTACAACGGGCTCAATTGCGGATCGCTTTCAAGGTCAAACCCGCTGGACAGCAAAACATCGAGGGATTGATCGAACTCCTCACGCGCTTTCCCAAGGAATCCGGCCCGGAAATCCTGCTCTCCCGCATCGAATGCGGCCTGGCTTTGCGCCGCAAGCAATGTAGCGCCACTTGGCGCGACGATCGACAAAGGCGTCGTGACCTTCAGCTCAGCATCGATTGGTAGGGGTGGCAGCGGTTCCTTTTGCACGGGCAGGGCAATTTGAGCGGGTCGGACTTGAGCAGGAGCTTTTACCGAATCTTCGCATCCCGCGAGACCTGCGAGCATACCCGCAGCTGCCAATAACCAGACGGCCGATTTTTGAGCGTGAGAACCCATGGTGGTCAAGACGGTTCAGCCCGATTGACTTCCGGAATAGAGAGAGCAAAACGCCTGCCAATTTGACGCAGATTTCCTCCCAAAGGAAGCCTGCCCGGCCATTCTAGATCAGGTGACCCATGCCCGGTCAATAGACAATCTTCGCGCCTGTTAGTTTTCCATTAACCCCATGAAAATAATAGGGCTATCCGAATTATCAGCGCATATTTCCAATGCAATCGGGCGCGCCAAAACGTCATCTAAACATTCAATGTCCCGAGGTACCTCACAACCGTGTCAGGTTTGCTACAGCTGCCATGTGGAACACGGAGTAGAAAAGTGGCACTTTGTGCGAATTCTCAATCCAACGAAACCAGCGACCAAAAACCGCCCGCCAGGAGGTTTCAGAGACCCGCAAAGGACACGCGGCCTCAGACCTCCTCCTCCACCACGACTCCTCGCGCCGCCTTGGCTGCGGCGATGATCTTGTCCGCAATCTCGTTGGGCACATAGTCGTAATGTGAGAATTCCATCGAGTAGGTGGCGCGCCCCTGCGTCATTGACGTCAGCCCGGTGGCGTAATTCAGCATTTCGGCGAACGGCACCTGGGCCTTGATCACCACGCTCGACGCGCGCGCCTCGCTACCGCTAATCCTTCCCCGTCGAGAACTCAGGTCGCCCATGATGTCGCCCGAATACTGGTCCGGAGCGATGACCTCAACGTTCATGATCGGCTCAAGCAGCGTGGGCTTGGCCTGCTTCATGGCTTCCTTGAATGCCAGCGACCCCGCGATCTGGAACGCCATGTCGGAGCTGTCCACGTCGTGATACTTGCCGTCGTAAAGCGTGGCGCGGAAATCCACCACCGGGAAGCCGGCCAGGTATCCCCGCTCGGCCGAGGCGCGAATGCCTTTTTCGACGGACGGGATCCAGTTCTTGGGTATTGCCCCGCCAAAAATGTCGTCCACGAACTCGACGCCTGCGCCGCGCGCCGCGGGCTCTATGCGGATCCGGCAAACGCCGAACTGCCCGTGCCCGCCGGTCTGCTTCTTGTGCTTCCCCTCGGCGTCGGCCTTGCCCCGGATCGTTTCGCGATAGGGCACCTTGGGCGGCTTGAGCGTCAGGTCCACGTGGTAGCGCTTGTGGAGCTTCGCGACCACCACCTCAATGTGCTGCTGCCCGGAGCCCGCGAGCAGGAATTCCTTCGTCTGCGGGTCCCGCGAAAAATGCAGTGACGGGTCCTCCTCCAGAATCCGGTGAATGGCGGGACCGATGCGGTCTTCGTCGGCGCGCGTCTTGGGTTCCACGGCGAACGTGATCGAAGGCTCGGGAAGATGCGGCGGCGGATAATGAATCGGCGAGGACTTGTCGCCGATTGTATCGCCGGTGAGAGTGTCCTTCAGCTTGGCGATGGCGCCCAGATCGCCGGCGTGCAGTTCAGCCACCGCCGTTGCCGTCTTGCCCTGCATGATCTGGAGGTGCTGCAGGCGCTCGCTCGAATTGCGCGTGAAATTCTGCAGCGTGGCGTCGTTCTTCAGTACGCCGGACATGACTTTGAAATAGGTGATGCGCCCGGAGAACGGGTCGGCCAGGGTTTTATAAACGAAAATGGACACCGGCTCGGCATCGCTGATTTTTCTCTGCAGCTCGTTGCCCTTGCCGCCAGTTTCGGTATGGCCAATGACCACGCCGCGTTTGCCCGGGTCGGGAAACACGTCCGCCAGTAGGTCGAGAAGCGTCGCGCTTCCGATGTTGTGCAGCGCCGAGGTCAGCACGACCGGATAAATCCTCTTCGCCTGGAACGCGTCGCGCAGCCCTTTCATCAGGTCTTCGATCGGGAGCGTGCCCTTCTCGAAAAACTCCTCCATCAGGGCGTCGTCGCCTTCGGCGACCATTTCAACCAGGGATTCGTGAGCGATCTTCGCGGGCTCGGCCAGAACCGCGGGGATGTTCTCGATCGTGGGCTTGCCGTCGCCGTCCGGGGTGTAAAAGTGCGCTTTCATGGTGATCAAATCGACCACGCCGCGGAAACCCTTCTCCGAGCCAATCGGCAACTGAAGGGGCACAACGTTGCGGCCGAATACGTGCGTGATGGATTCCATCGCGTTGTCGTAATTCGCCAGTTCGCGGTCCATCCAGTTGATCGCGAACGCGCGCGGCAAGTCGTACTCAGTGGCGTAATCCCAGACTTTCTCCGTGCCCACCTGCACTCCCGCCAGGGCATCCACCAGAATCAGCGCCGCGTCGGCGGCCACCAGCGTCGCCCTCGTGTCGTTCAGAAACGTGCTGTAGCCCGGGGTGTCCAGAAAATTGATTTTTACCTGTTCCGTCTGGCCCGAGGGCGTCCATTCCGCATGGGCCTGCCCGGTATGAATCGTGATCTTGCGGGCGATCTCTTCTTCGTCCCAGTCGGTGACCGTGTTTCCTTCGGCGACCTTTCCTAGCCGGGTGGTCATCCCCGCGGTAAACAATAACGACGACACTAGCTGGGTTTTTCCCGTGTCGCCGTGGCCGGCAATGCCCACATTGCGTATGGATGATGTTGCGTAGGCTTTCATTTTCTTACCCCCTGGGCGCCGCGGCCACGTTTGGGGATAGGTCAAGGCGCAGTTTGTGATTCATCGTGAACAGTTCCGAGAGAACGATTCACCCTGAACGATTCACCTGAGCGTTTCACCAGCACCCTGCGACGGGCGCACCCTGAACGGCTCACGTGAAAGGGAGGACGGGGGACGCACTCAGAGGAGCCTGAGAGCACCCTCCGAAGTGCGGATGCTAGCACGACCTTGCACGCCCCGGCAATCAGTGGTTGGCCAAATTCCCCGCGATTGGTTGGCACCTGTCCTTCCGGCCAGCTACATCTTTGGGCAGCGCGGATCGTCGAGACGCGATGCGGGATGCTTGCAGTTGTGTACTATGAATTCCCCGCCCCTAAATTTTTTCAGGAGGAACTACGCCATGGCCACCGCACCGTCGTACGTCGAACAGGAAGCGCTCCCCCGGGAAAAGAGCCTGATCGAAAAGCTGCTGGATTTCTCTTTCCAGCGCATGGTGACGCCGCACATGCTGAAGATGCTTTACGGCGTGCACCTGCTGATGGGCCTGATCGCCGCCGTCTGGCTGGTGTTCAGCGGATTTCAGACGTCCACCGCGAACGGACTTCTGGCGCTGGTTCTCTGCTTCGCGGGGATGCTGCTGTGGGTCGTCTATTGCCGCGTCTTTGTGGAGCTTCTCGCCGCGGTCTTCCGCGCCGCCGCGGTCATCACTAATTCGCAAGGGTAAGCAGGGTGAATTACCGGCTCGTGCCGCCGCGATCGTTATCGGCCGCGGCACGGGTTGGCTTTTCTTTTGCGTCGCTGGCGGAAAGCATGTACAAGGAAACGCTGGCGACGAGGATGCCGAGAATTACTTCGCCTCGAAACGCGCCCTTGTACATCCATGCCAGCTGTTTGAGCCCCAACCTCGCTTGCGGCGCGACGAGCATCCACGCGCTCGGGGCGAGCAGGATCCAGCCGAGCAACCTGCGCAGGCCTCGGGCCTCGCGCGCGCGTGTTTGCGATACCGGTTGTTGCGGCGTGTTTTGCGCTGGGGACTCCGCGGCACGGAACGAATCCGTGAACCGGTCATTCAGGATCGCGCCCACCAGGCCGTTATTGGTCGTGTTGCCGGCCGTGGAAAACATCGGGATCAGACCCGAGTACATTCCCACGAAGGTTGCCACGAACACATCTACGTCCCTCACATGCAGGAGCGCCGCGACGATGGGGGACATGAAAAATCCGGCGCCCCCCGGAATGCCCGGCGACTCCAGTCCAAGAACGAGGACCGGGGGGATGAGAGTGAGGAGCTGCTCCATCGAGATGGGAATACCGAGCAGCCGCGCCACGCTGATCGTCACCAGCATAATCGAAATCGTCGCGCAGCTCTTGTTCAGCACCGTGCCGAACACGACGGAGACTTCCGCGATCTCACGCCGCAATCCCAGATCGTATTCCGCCGAAACGACGTTCATCGCCAGCGTCTCGTAAGATCCGCCCGTGCCGAATCCCGTGGGCCACACGTTCGCCAGATAGGAAAAGATCTGTCGAAAGGTTCGCCTGGTCGTCAGCTTCACGAACACAACCATGAAGACGCTCAGGCTCACCGTGACCAGGCCTACCCAGAAGATCGTCTGGCCATAGGCGCTCATCCCATGGATGCCGAATCGCAAAGGGATGCCAATCGCCAGGCAGCCAATCATGATCGGGTAGTACCACAGCAATATCTTGAACAGCCAGAGCGTGGCATCGCTGACCACGATGAGACCATTCGCGATGGAGCGAAGCCGCGGGAATGCGGCGCTGACGTAGCCGACGGCTACCGCGCCCGCCAGCGCCTGAATTAGAGGCTGATCGGAGAGCAGCGTCGCGAAGGTTCCCGCAATTTCCCGCAGCGACTGGGCAAAGCTCAAGACTGCGACGCCGGGCACATAAAAAGGGAGCTTGGTCAAAATGGGGATCCAAATGGTGACAAAAATCAGCGAGGCAATTCCAAGGACCACGTACGCCATCAGAATCAAGCCGAACAGGCGCCGGGCCTTCTGGCGGTGCACCAACACCAGCTTGGCCGTCGCGCCGGAGAGCAGCGCGAACACAACGAGGGTCGCAAAGGTGACGACGGTTTTCGGAAAATACGTGCCGCTGTCGTACAAAGCGATCGCCACGCGGTTCTTCGGAAAATAAAGTCCCGCAGTCAGACCGGCGGCCAAAAACACGAGCACCCAAACGGGAAGCGGAATGCCGAAGTAGGATCCCGGCTTGTCCCACCTCCTCGTCGCTTCCTTTCGTTCCACTGCCGCAGGCAAGAACATTCCTCCCAAGCGGCGACGAGTCCGGCCGCGCTTTATTTTCTTCCATGTCGAAAAAATTGTTTCTGATCATACATCTTGTGCGCGGTTTCCGCTGTCTGTTATGTTCAAGAAATGCCGCCCATTGCGAATTTAGAATGCTCTCGTTGTCATAAGACCGTTTCCGCTGAAACTCCACAGACGCTTTGTCCCGCGTGCCAGGGATCGTTGTACGTTCGATACGATTTGCGGCCGCTGCGTGGGACCGCCGCTCGCGATGCCATCGCCCGCCAAGCCGCCGCTTCACCCTGGCTCGGACTGTGGCGCTACAAGTCGGTGCTCCCTGACGCCAAACCCGTGACGCTTGGCGAAGGCTGGACGCCGATGCTGCGGAGCCGCCGGTTTCCAAACGTGTATTTGAAGGAAGAAGGCGCCAATCCGACCGGCACTTTCAAGGCTCGCGGCATGGCCCTCGCCGTTACCATGGCGCGCCACTACGGACTGAAAAAGCTGGCCGTGCCTTCCGCCGGGAACGCCGCGGGCGCTCTCGCCGCCTACGCGGCGGCTGCCGGGATCGAAGCGAATATCTTCATGCCCAAGGACGTGCCCTTTGCCAATTATGTCGAGGCCACCGTCTACGGCGCGAATGTAAATCTGGTGGACGGCCTGATCTCCGATTGCGGACGGATGGTCGCCGAGCGCAAGGAGAAAGAAGGCTGGTTCGATATTTCCACGCTGAAAGAGCCTTTCCGCGTGGAAGGCAAGAAGACGATGGGCTACGAACTGGTCGAGCAGCTGGGCTGGGAATATCCCGACGCGGTCTTTTACCCCACCGGCGGCGGCGTGGGCTTGATCGGAATGTGGAAAGCTTTCATCGAGCTCGAAGAACTCGGCTGGGTGCGTCCCGGCAAGCGCCCCCGCATGATCGCAGTGCAATCCTCCGGCTGCGCTCCAGTGGTGCGGGCATTTGACCAGGGCGAGAAGGTCAGCCAGGCGTGGCAAAACGCGGCGACGTTCGCGGCCGGCCTTCGTGTCCCCAAACCGTTCGGCGATTACATCATGCTCGAAATTCTGAAGGAGTCGAGCGGCGTCGCCGTCGCCCTGTCGGACGAGCAAATCCTGGAATCCTTGAAGGACTGGGGAAAGAACGAGGGCATCTTTCTTTCGCCTGAAGGCGCCACGGCGACCGCCGGGTACGATCATTTGATTGCCACAGGCTTCCTCAAGCCGAGCGACCGCGTCGTTTTGTTCAATACGGGGTCCGGCCTGAAGTACACCGATATGACGGCGGAAGCGATGGGGTTGCGGCGACCGGGGTCCTGAGTCGAGCCTTCTAAAAGTTCTTAAGCCGCGCGGGGCCCGAGTTCACTTTCCATGGATCAGCTGGATTTTTCCGGCCAGATCGAAATCATTTTTCGTCAGCCCGCCGGCGCTGTGGGTACTCAAATCAATCGTGACTTTGTTCCAGACATTCGACCAGTCGGGGTGATGATCCATTTTCTCGGCGGCGAGCGCGACCTGCGTCATGAAGGCGAACGCCTGCGCGAAATCCTTGAACTCGAAGACGCGGTGCAAGTTTCCGTTCACGACGCTCCAGCCGCCGAGCTTCTTTAATTCCGCGGAGATCTCTTGTTCCGACAATTTTGCGATTGCCATGGGGCCCTCCCGTCGTTCCGCAAATGTTCGCGCGTTTCTTTGCAGCCCGCGAGCATTATCCGCCGTTGGTGCGACACGGGCAAGTTGCGAACCTGCCCGTTCCGTCCCGAGAACATGGGACGGAACGGCCTCTACGAAAACCCGGCCGTCTTGTCAGAAGCAGGTTTTGTAGCGGCCGATCCGGTCCGCGCATTTCGGACCGGATCGGGCATCTGGTGAACGATTCAATCACCGACGAATCCGGTTGAACGCGGCGCTCGATTGCTTTATGGTAATCGCTCCAATTTTATTTGGTGGAAGAACCGCCGTCCGCGATGCCGGCGAGAACGAAATCGTTCCACGGAGCCAACTTGAAGAAGACAATTCGCGCGGTGCAATACGGCGTTGGTCCCATCGGGGCCGAGATTGTGCGGCTGATGCGCCGGAAGAAATCCATCGATGTGATCGGGGCCATCGATTCCGATCCGGCCAAGGCAGGCCACGATCTGGGCGACGTGGTCGGCGCGCCAGACGCGCCGTGGGGCGTGCCGATAACCGATGACGCCGCGTCCATGCTCGGCGAAGCCGCCGACGTGGTTGTCCATTCGACTTCCACGCATCTGCCCAGCGTAATGGATCAGCTGCTGGCGTGCCTGGCCGCGGAGTCATGCGTCGTTTCGACGTGCGAGGAGCTTTCGTATCCCTATCGGAAATATCCGGAACTCGCGGCGAAACTCGACGCGGAAGCCAAGACATGGGGCGTCGCGCTGATCGGCACTGGAATCAACCCCGGCTTCGTGATGGACAAGCTTCTGATCACCTTGAGCGCCGCGTCACAGGAAATCGAATCCGCGCGGGCTATCCGCATCGTGGACGCCGGCAAGCGCCGCCTGCCGCTCCAGAAAAAAGTCGGCGCGGGCATGAGCGTCGAGGAATTTCGCGCGCAGGTCGCCGCGGGAAAGATCAAGCATCACGGCCTGCCCGAGTCGGTGGCCATGGTTTCCGACACGCTGGGCCTCAGCGTCGATGACATTACGGAAACGATTGAGCCGGTCGTCGCGCGCGAACGCGTGAGGACCAGCTTTCTGGAAGTCGCCGCGGGTCAGGTCGCCGGGGTACACCAGGTCGCGCGGGGTTTTGCGGGCAGCGCGGAGAAAATCTATATGGAATTGCAGATGTTCGTGGGCGCGCTGGAGCCGTGCGATTCGGTCGAGATCAAAGGCAATCCCAATCTCACACTCACGATTCCCGGCGGCACGCACGGCGATATCGCCACCGCGTCGGTCGTCGTGAATTGCATCCCGGCAATTCTTGACGCGTCGGCGGGCCTGCGCACCTCGCGCGATCTGCCGATGTGCTTCCTGCCGCCTGACGCGAATCCGTAACCGTCCGGCCCAAAATCTAACTCACTCGCGCAGCGTCCGGTCATGCACAGAAGCAGGATCGGCGAGGAATTGGGCGACGACTGGTCCAACCGAAATGCACGTGAAGCTCTGATGACCGCACGCGGAATCGAGTGTCACCACTGGCGCACCGACCGCCTTGGCAAACTGCCGCGCTGGATTCGGATTCACCATATGATCTTCAGGCGAGACGACGATGAGCATTTTCGCCCGGACTCGCTTCGCAACCTGTTCCATCGTGAGGCCAAGTTCCGCCGCAAGATCAAAATTGAGAATGGCCTGGCGCTGGCGAATCCCATCGCAGACTGACCCAGCATCGCTTTTCGTATTTTTCCTTTTATCGGCAACAAACGCGTCGAACTCATTGGGGCCTGTGTGCGCCACGCGATAATCGGGCGAAGTGACATTCATGGAATCAATCTCAGTGAAGAGCGCCATGCCCCGGCGCAGCGGCCCAGTGGGATTTCCGTTATTCCACGCGGGATCAAGTTCAATCGCGTCGATCTCTGCCGTCCACAGCAGCTTGTCATAGGAAGTGGATTGTGGTGACCCTGCCAGCGGAATAGCCTCATCCATGAAATCTGGATGTAGGGCCGCCCACGCAAACACCTGAATCCCGCCCATCGAAACCCCCAATACGGCTTGCAAGTGGGAAAGATGCAACACATCGATCGCGAGCCGATGCTCCGATTCCACCATGTCGCGAATCGAAAACTCCGGAAACTTCATGTTGGGTTGCGTCTTACTGTTCGACGGCGATGAGGACACGCCGTTGCCAATGGAATCCACCAAAATGACGAAATACTTGTCGGTGTCGACGACGCCTCCGGACTTGGCATATGGCAAGAGATCTTCCGTTCGGCCTCCGAGCCACGTCGGCCAGAGAACGGCATTCGAGCGATTGGAATTCAGCTTGCCCACCGTCCTATATGCAATCCGAAAATTGTGAATTAACGCGCCGTCGTGTAGCCTGAAATCCCCAAAGTCGGCGAATTGTTGCGCGCCGTTCGCGCGAGCCGATTGTGCGCGCGATACGCTGCAAACAAGAAGTGAAAATATAAGGATCGCTAAGATGGAGTTCGTGTTTTTCATATCCACGTCCAATTCAGCTCAACTCTTCCGCCAGAAACCGGCGATCGACGCAAAATCCACGTCTTCCTTTGCCTCGCCCTTCGTGGCGCTCAGGATTTCGCGGGTTGCCGCCGCGGCGGGCAAAGGCACGCCCAATTGATTCCCCAGATCGAGCGCGAGGCTCATGTCTTTGTGCATGAGGCGCAGCGGGAAGCTGGGCTTGTATTCGCCCTTCAGCATCATCGGCGCTTTGATGTCGAGTAACGCCGAATGCCCCATGCTCGACTGCATCACTTCTACCAGCTTTTGGCCATCGATTCCCGCGCGCGTGACCAGCGCAAGCGCCTCGGCGAACGCTTCAACTTGGACGGCTAGCAGCAGATTCATCGCGAGCTTCACCGTTTGCCCGGCGCCGACCGGCCCCAGGTGGAAAAATCGCGTGCCCATCGCCTTCATCACCGGTTGGGCGCGCTCGAGCGTTTCCGTCTCTCCGCCGACCATGAATACCAATTCGCCTTTTTCGGCTCCCCAGGTTCCTCCGGTCACCGGAGCTTCCAGGAATTCGGCCCCCTTGGACGCGGCAGCCGCAGCGGCGCGTTTTTCGAGATCGGGCGTAACGGTGCTGGATTCGACCAGAACGCTCCCGCGGCGCAGCCCAGCGAATACTCCCGCGTCCCCCCACAGTACGGACTCGAGCGCCGGCGGATCGCTGACAATCGTGAACATCACATCCGATGCCGCGGCGACATCGCGCGGCGAGGCAGCCCGCTTCGCTCCCTGCGCCACAAGCGTATCCGCGCGTGACGCCGTGCGGTTCCACACCGTGAGTTCGTAGCCGGCCTTCAACAAATTGGCCGCCATCGGGCGGCCCATCAATCCCAATCCAATGAATCCCACTCTCGGTTTCATGAACAGCCCCTCCCGTGCGCTCGAAGGAAGAGTCTATAGGAGTTCAGGCAAAAACAGATTGGAAATCAGAACTATAGGCGGGGAAAATCCGGGAGGCGGATCAGGCCGGGTTCTTCTTCCACTGCAAAGCTCCAGGCTCGCGAGCGGACTCCGTCGCGGCGTCGCGCTGCGTTTTCGGGGAAGCGGACGGGCTCGGAATTTCAGGACATTCGTTAAGGTTAACGATGCACTGGTAGGGTATTTCCCAGCGGAACGTCTTAACATTTCCCTGCTGCTGGAAGCTCTCTTCCAGAAAAATCGATTTTCCGGAATCGGCGGCCAGGTTGCCGGTCGCAGGCAGGACAATGTCACTGGCCCGGTAGGTCACCTGAATACGTCGTCCTAACAAAGCTGAGTACCGTGCCATAACGAAAGTATGGGGGCGGCATCAAAACCGGGCAATAGTACGTTAGGGGGAATTGAATTAGTACTTTTGGTTCGTATCTATTGTAGATGCGGGGGATAGAGGCTCGCCGTCCCGTAGGACGATCGGCCTAGTGATGCCCGCCCCCTTGCCCAGCTTCATCGTGTCCGCTCGAACCGTGGCTGCCCGCGCCGTGTCCAGAGGTCCCGTGGCCAGACGCCGGTTCGGGAACCGGAATCAGCGGAGCGTTGCGCAGGTTTGCGGTGAACATCAAGACGAGCGGCGAGACGATCCCGAAAGCCAGAAAAGCGTACAAAGTCGGCAGGACTCCGCCCAGGTCGCCCCCTGAATTAATCGAGAGCCGCCAGGCAATTGCCGCTGCAGCGAGGCCGAAAAGAGACGAGATCGTCCTCGCGCCCGGCGCCACTTCCAGGCGCGTGCCGCATTTGGGGCAATCGACTCCAAACGAGTACGCGGCAACGTTCGACGCGGTAAGTTCCGTCTTGCAATGCGGACAGATGCGTGCGGCCAAGGTTCACCTCCCGGTATGGACGAATAACAATAAACGAAAACGCGCCCCGATGGAAAGGCTCATCTGCTAACAAAAGAGGTAGAGACCTGCAACTTCATCATTCGACGACGGCGAAATGAAGCGCCAGACTCCTAGATCAAAGCTCATCGGTTGAGACTTACAGTGGCGAAAACTCGACTCGGCGCCGCACCGGGTCAATGCGTTCCGCGCGGACGCGGATGCGATCGCCGAGTTTCCAGACGTGCTGGCCGTGCGATTCGCGACCAGCCTTCTTCTTGCCCGTCCCACCGCGATGGCCGCTCCCGGAAACGATGGCGTGGTCGCGCTCGCGGTAGAAGGCTTGCTCGCCAGTGAGTTCCTCAATGCGGTCGATGGCTACGAGGCCTTCGACGAAGATTTCCGTGAGTTCGACGAAGAAGCCGAATTTCTGCACGGAAATGATCAACGCGTCGTACTCCTCGCCCAGATGCTGCTCCATGAATTGCGCTGTTTTCCAGGCCATCAATTCTCGCTCTGCCGTCTCGGCGCGGCGCTCGGTCTCGGAAGTTTCTTCGGCGATGGCGTCCAGTTCGCCGCGGCGGTAGGGGCCGAACATCGACTCGTCTTTTTTCTTTGCGGCTCCATGCAGCGCGCCTTCACTTGATCCATCCTGTGCAACGGGCTTCGACTCCGGATGATCGAGCGCCCACTTCAGCACTCGATGGACAATCAAATCGGGATAGCGGCGAATCGGCGACGTGAAATGCGTGTACTGGTCGAACGCCAGCGCGAAATGGCCCAGCGCTTCGGCGGTGTAGCGCGCCTGCTTGAGCGAGCGCAGCATCAGGTAGGAGACGATGCGTTCCTCGGGCTTGCCCGCGATTTTTTCCGCCAGGCGCTGGTAGTGCTCCGGGCGAATCGCGATGTCGAGCGCCGGGACGGAGACGGTCATCGGCTTTTCGCGGCTGCTTTCACGTCTTGCGCTGCCGTGGCGTCCCCGCTTTCCGCGATCGAACCGCTGCGGGCGCACGCTTCCGTGTTTCACGGCCACGCTGCGCTCAGCGAGATTTTCGATCCCCAGCGTGTAGCCGAATCCATGCGCGAGTTCCTCGAACTCCAGAATTTTTTTGGGATCGGGTTTTTCGTGGACGCGGTGCAGTGAACCGATGCCGCGCGTCTCGAGGTAGCGCGCGACGGCCTGATTCGCCGTCAGCATGAACTCCTCGATCAGGCGGTGCGCGATGTTGCGTTCGCTGCGGACAATGGAAGTCATCTGCCCGGATTCGTTGAATTCGATCACCGGCTCGGGAAGATCGAAATCGATCGAGCCCAGGCGCGCGCGCCTGCGCGTTCAGGATCATGGCGAGATCGCGCATGGCGACGAATTCTTCGGCGAGGTGCGCGTATTGCGCGTTCGCGCCGGCATCGTTTTGCAACACGGCGTTTACCGCCGTGTAAGTCATTCGCTCGGCGGAGCGAATGACGCCGCGCGCGAAATCCGACGCGACGATTTCGCCATTGGCGTCGAGTTCCATGATCGCGCTCATCACCAGGCGGTCTTCGCGCGGATTGAGAGAGCAGATTCCGTTCGAGAGTTCCTCGGGCAGCATGGGCTCGGCGCGATTCGGAAAATAAACGGAAGTCCCGCGCAAACGCGCTTCGCGGTCGAGCGCCGAGCCGCGCCGGACGTAGTGCGAAACGTCGGCGATGTGAACCTGCAATTGCCAGTTTCCGTTTTCCTGGCGCTTCACATACACCGCGTCGTCGAAATCCCGCGCCGTTTCTCCGTCAATCGTGACGATGGGCAGATCGCGGAAGTCGCGCCGCCCCGCGCGTTCCGCTTCGCCCACCGGACGCGCCGCGGCGGACGCCTCCGCCAGGACTTCCGAGGAAAATTCGTGCGGGAGATGATGTTTTCGGATGAGGATTTCCACGTCCACGCCAAAATCGCCCGGCTTGCCGAGAATTTCGATCACGCGGCCCGCAGGGCGCCACGCCGCCGCGCGGAAAACGCGTCAATTCCACGTTGACGACCGCGCCGTCGAGCTCCGGCAACCGGAAACTTCGTTTGGGCTGATGCAAGCCGAGCTTGCCTTGCAGTTCCGGCGTCAGCTCTTCCCCGGGCGGGATGATAATTTCCTGCAAGATTCGCGATTCGTACGGCGCGACCGTATTGCCTCGCGAACCGTACCGGAATAGGCCCACCACCGTGGCGTGCGCGCGACTGATCACGCGCAGGATGCGTCCCTCCGCCCTGCCAGCTCCATCCGCGAATCGGCTGCGGCGTTCAATGCTGGCGAGGACATGGTCTCCGTGCATGGCGTCGCCCATCGAGTCGCGCCCGATGAAGAGATCTCCATCCAGATCTTTTCGCGGCGTATCCGGCACGACGAACCCATAACCGTCGCGATGCGCAACCAGCCGGCCGGTCAACTGGTTGACCTCAGGCCGCACCGCGCCGGCAAAATCACGACGTGGCTGCGAATCCCGCTGCGTTCCCCTCTGCTGGTGCGCGGAGTGTTGCGGCGTGCGTTGAGGAGCTTGTTCGGCGCCGCGTTGCGCGGCTTGCTTTTCCGTGGGCAGGGCGACCCTGCCGTTCGGGTACTCGTGGATTTCGCCGCGCTTTTTCATTTTTCGCGCAAGTTTCACCAGCGCGCGCCGCCCGGAGTGCTTGAGGCCAAGCGCAGCCGCGATTTCGCGAAGGCTTTGCGGTTTGCGGGAGCGCGACAAATGCGCCAGGACATCGGCTTCGGTCAAATGCGCGCGCGGCTCATCGTGGTGCGGCATGGACCCGGCCATTGTATGCGCTCCGTCATCAAAACGCGAAGCGTAGAGAGAAAGTCCGGCTGGCGTCCTGATTGAGTATCCCAGCCTTGACGCGAGGGGGCGATCTATTGAGGGCGAGTGAGAGAATGGGAAGTTTTTACACAGGAAGTTCGCTTGGGACACACGCGGGCCGTTGCCCGACAGGAAGGCGCAAATAACCCTTGAGAAATTTTTTCAATTCTGCAACTTTTTTGCGAAACCAGGGTTCACTTCCATACATCAAGAAAGCATATGGCTCGGCTTTCCTCCGACAGGCCGAGTCGCACAGAGGGGGGCGAATCGACCTGGATCGCCCCCTCTACTTTTGCGTAGCCTATCATAAAGCATCGCTTTTCAATCAAGGCCCTATTTTCAGGACTTTGCGTGCTTGGAAGTGTCCGGGGCTTGGGATTAGCGCGCTTCCCGCCTAAAATTAGAGATGCAACTGCTCAATTCGCCGTAGAATCAGATGTGAAGTAGCGCGGAGGGTCCGGTTTCCTCGGTGGCGCCGGATTGACGATGAATCGCCTGAGACATTTGGTCGCATTTATGCCGCTGCTGGCCTTTCTGGCGCAGTGGCTGGCCGTGCCGTCGACGCGCACGCGCGCAGCCGGGCAGGAGACGATCATTACCGGCAACCCGCCCCCCACCGCCGAACAAATTCAGGCCCTCTTTCGGCGTTGCGTCGAGAACCAGCACCGCGACGACCGCGCGATCGAGGAGTTTGAACGCGTCGAACGGGTGGTCACCCGCAAGGGCGGAGAGAATTCGGAAACAGTTTCGGACCGTGCCACGCGCCTTGTGCCGTTCGGCGTCGGGACGATCAAGGTGGACACGGCGGAAAACGGAACCCCGGTTTCCCAGGATGTTTACCGGCGCGAATTAAAGTTTACGATCGGCGCTCTCGATGGCGCCCTCCATCCGAATGAACGGTATAAGCAGGACCTGGTTAAATATGAAAAACGCCAGCGCGACCAGGCCGAATTGGTGGACTCGGCATCCAAGGCTTTTCGGATCACGTGGGCGGGCCGGGAGACGAGGCCTGATTCATCCGCCGCGCGCGGTTCGCGGACGCTCGACAAATTCCTTCTGGATCCCGACCCGAACTTCAGGCCCGCGAATCGCTTCGCTGGAACGTTCGAGCACGTGCATGCCGCCCTCTGGATTGATGAATCTCAGGCGCAGTTCGCTCGCCTCGAGGGGGATATCACCAGCGACATCACGTTTGGCGGCGGTATCGCCGGCAAGATTTATCACGGCGGACATTTTGTTATGGAGCAATCGGAGGTAGCGCCGGGCGTGTGGCTGCCAACGCTGCTAACCTATGATGTGGACGGACGGAAATTCCTGTTCGGTTTCGGCATCCACGAACGCACGGAAATCAGCCGCTACCGGCGCATCGGCCCGCCGTCGCAATCGATTGAAATCATTCGGAATGAGTTGAATAACCTGACCGCGGACGCGCCCGTTCACTAGGCGGCAGGTTGCAGAAACGAACCGCCGGCCACTTCGGCAGGACCGGCGGTTCATCATTTGCAGATGTTAACGTGCGGCGGCGGCGATTTCTTTTTCGATAGGAGCGCCCACCAGATTGCCCCACTCGGTCCAGGAGCCGTCGTAGTTGCGCACATTCTTGTAGCCGAGCAGATACTTCAGCACAAACCAGGTGTGCGAGCTGCGTTCGCCGATGCGGCAGTAGGCGATCACTTCGTGGTCGCCGGTCACTCCCTTGCCGCCGTAGAGCTGGAGAAGCGCGTCGGCGGGCTTGAAGGTTCCGTCCTCGGCGACGGCCTGCGCCCAGGGAATGCTGGCCGCTCCGGGGATGTGGCCGCCGCGCTGCGCGGTCTCGCTCATGCCCGGCGGGGCGATGACTTTGCCGCTGAACTCATCGGCGGAGCGCACGTCCACCAGCTGCGCCGGTGAGCGCTTTTCCAGCACGGAGAAAATATCCTCGCGCTTGGCTCGGATTGACGTGTCCGGCGATTTCGCAGCGTACGTCGTTGGCTGGACCTTCGGAGCATCCGTCGTGATCTGGCGTTTTTCCTCGAGCCATTTCTTGCGCCCGCCGTTCATCAGGCGGACGTCGTTATGCCCGTAATACTTGAGTTGCCAGAATCCCCACGCGGCGAACCAGTTGTTGTTATCGCCGTAGAGAATGATCGTCGTCTCCGGCGTTATCCCGGCGCTGCCGACGAGCTGTCCAAAGCTGCGCTGATCGGCCAGATCGCGCCGCAGCGTGTCCTGCAATTGCGTTTGCCAGTTCCAACCCACGGCGCCGGGAATGTGCCCCTGGTCGTAAGCCGAAGTGTCCACGTCGATTTCGACCAGGCGAAGATTAGGATCGTTCAAGTGGTTGGCGACCCATTCGGTGGTCACCAGTACCTCAGAATGCGCGTACTCAGTCATGGGAAAATCCCTCCTTATTCAAATGCCATTCGAGCAGATGAGGCCGAATTAGTTTTCCGGTCCTCGATTAGTTCCTTCGGGGAATCTGGCCAAATCGTATACACATTCGACTTGCGAAACAAGCCCGAGGTTACTTCGGCGGCCGCGGGCCTTCTCCCTCGGCGTTCACGCCGGCTCGAGCTTGCCTCCGTGCGCCTCATATTCGACGCGAAGCACCCAGTCGTAATGAAACCCCTCGTCGTGAAGCCATTTGTCGAGCGTCTCCCTATCCGGCGCCTCGAATTCGACGATCATCTTTCCTTCGATCATGTTCACCTGAACGCGCCGCGCCGTGACGCGATCCGCCGCCGCCAGCCGCGCAGCCAGGTGGTCGGCGCCCTGCCGCGTCAGGCAGGCCAGCGTGTGCATGGAAATGTAGCGGGGCATGAGGTCTCCTCTCGCGGGGCTGGCTCGATAATGCCTGCGCTGAATGCGCCTGGGAATTCCCTTCGGGTAAAACCAGTTAAGAGATCGAGCCAAAACTTGCGGTTCACCATCGAAACGATGCTCCTGGAAGCCGGTCCAGCGCGCGGAATTATAGCAGGGAGGCGGTCTCACTGCCTCACGGGCGCGGGCAGGCGCATCGTTCGAGCGCGATCGCCACTTTGGCCGCGGTTCACACCGTCCGAATGAGATTGCACCCCGTATCATTCGCGCGTCCTGGCCCTCACGCCGCTGCACCCGCCTGATTTGCCCGGGTTAAAATAGGGTTATTGATATGAAGAAGAGGCGACCACTGATGCGCCGCGCGCGGCTGAACATTGTGGTCTTTTTATTTGGCGCTGCCATTGTGCCCGCGCTCACGCTGGCCCAGCTGCCCAGGACTGCGAAGGAAAAGCCGGGCGCGCTCCGCGGCGTGGTCGTGAATGCAAAAGGAGCGCCCGTGGCGGGCGCTCAAATCATGTGGCAAGACTCGGACGGACGCTTGCCGCACGTGCTTCATAGCGACGCTCACGGGCGTTTCCAAATTCCGGTGCTTCGTTCCGGCCTCTACGACTTACGGGCCGCGGCCAGTGGGACCTGGTCGGAGTGGGAGCACAATGTCATGGTGCGTCCCGGAAGCGAAGCTGAGGTGACGCTGCGGCTTTCGTTCAAGGCGCCGCAGCACGCGGTCGCCGTCGAGCTTCATGGCACGATGCGCACCTGGGATGTTCCCGCGTCGGGAGCGGCGCCGAACGATTCCGCCGTCGATCCCAAAGGAAACATGTGGTTCACGCTGCAAGAGACGGGTCACATCGCGCGTTTCAATCCCAACACACAAGAATGGAAGCTTTTCAAAATCCCCACTCCGGATTCCGGTCCGGCCGGATTGGTTTCCGACGCGGAGGGCAATATCTGGTTCGCGGAAAACCGCGCTGGCAAAATCGGCCGTTGGGATGCCAAGACCGGGGTGTTCAGCGAATATACGCCTCCCAGCGCGAAAGATCCGCTCACCCCGGCGATGGGGCCGGACGACGCCATTTGGTTCACAGCTCAAAAATCGAACCTCATCGGCCGCTTGGACATCGAAACGAGAAAGATCAGCGAATACAGCGTGCCGACGCAGAACGCAAATCCTTACGGGATGATTTCAGCGAGCGACGGCGCGCTCTGGTTTTGCGAACTGACCGGAGGAAAGCTGGGCCGCGTGGACCCGAGCAGCGGAGCGGTCATCGAATTCGAGCCGCCGATTCTGGGCGTGCGGCCGCGGCGGCTGGTCGCCGTGGGCGATGCAATCTACTTCACCGATTCCGGCGGCGGGCGCCTGGGGCGCATAACTCTCTCGGACAAGAAATTCAAATTCTGGGACAGCCCGTCGGGAAAAGATTCGGAACCCTATGGCATCGCGGCGGATTCCACCGGCAAAATCTGGTACGAGGAAAGCGGGGAAAAGGCGAACGACCTGGTGCGCTTCAATCCCGATGTCGAAGCGTTCACCACGTATCCGATGCCCACGCCGAATTCGGATGTCCGCAGCATCGTCCGCGACGCGCGCGGGCATCTCTGGATGCCGCTTTCCGCGCCCGATAAAATCGCGGTCGTCGAGTAAAAAAAAGCGCCGCGGTTCGCACAACCGCGGCGCCCTCTCCTGCGTCTTGCTCCATTGGTTTAAGCCACGCTGGCAACGGCCTTCGGGACGCTATTAATCGTCTTCAGAATGCGTGAAACAATCTGGTAGGGATCGCCTTCCGAATTCGGGCGGCGGTCTTCCAGATAGCCCTTGTAGCCGTCCTTGATGAAGTTGATCGGCATCCGGATCGAAGCGCCGCGATCGGAGAGCCCGTAGCTGAACTTGTCTATGGCTTGCGTTTCGTGCAGACCAGTCAAACGCAGATGGTTGTCCGGGCCGTACACGGCGATATGCTCGGCGACGTTTTCCTCGAACTTCTTCATGAGGGCTTCAAAATATTCCTTGCCGCCGACTTCGCGCATGTATTTCGTCGAGAAGTTCGTGTGCATGCCGGAGCCATTCCAGTCACCCTTGATGGGCTTGCAATACAACACAACGTCCACTTCGTATTTTTCGCAAAGACGCATCATCAAGTAGCGAGCGGTCCACATGTCATCGGCGGCTTTGGCGGAACCTTTGGCGAAAATCTGGAATTCCCACTGGCCCTTCGCTACTTCCGCGTTGATTCCTTCGTGATTGATGCCCGCGGCGAGACACAGCTCCAGATGTTCTTCGACGATTTTACGGGCCACGCTGCCCATGTATTTGTATCCCACGCCGCAGTAGTACGGGCCTTGAGGAGTGCTCGGATGGCCTTGCTCCGGGAAGCCGAGAGGGCGCCCGTCTTGATACAGAAAGTATTCCTGTTCAAAGCCGATCCACAAGTTCGGGTCGTTCTCGATGGTCGCGCGCATGTTGGTGGAATGCGGGGTGCCATCCGCGTGGTAGACCTCGTTCAGCACAATGTAAGCGTCCTTGCGGCTTGCGTCCGGATACAGAGCCACGGGTTTCAGGACGCAGTCGGAGCTTTTCCCCTCGGCCTGCATGGTGGAACTGCCGTCAAATCCCCACGTGGGCAGGTCCGCCAGGGTGGGTGGCTTCTCAAAACTCTTGATGGTGGTCTTGCCGCGCAGCTCGGGAACGGGCTTCCTGCCGTCAAGCCAGATGTATTCAAGTTTGTACTTTGTCATAGCGTTGAGGGGATCTCCTTAGATGGACCTAAAAGATTAAATTCCTGGGACAGCTTCATAACAAACCCGCGCGGGTCAGCGAACAATTAATGTACAGTGCGTCTCCCGCGCCGTCCAATCGAAGTTATCTTTCCTTTGGTTCTCATTTTATGATCCTGATTGCAACGTTCGGCGCTTCAGAAATGCTTCTGACCCTTAAAATTTGAGCTGGGCGAGTGAGTGTGATCAACGGAATATAAAGGATTCTTAAGGATTTGGTTATGCAGTCCATCGAAAATATTTACCACCCCCCTGCTTGACGGTGCAGGCCAGTTTCGGTAAATTCCACCCTTCCGTAGCTTTAGGTCTATATTCCTATCGTCTAGTTCATTAAAGGAGAGCGAATGGACCCAAAAGGCGTACTGGCATTTGCGGCGAAAAACAACGCGAAGATCCTGGATCTTCGTTTCATTGATGTGCCGGGTATCTGGCAGCACGTCAGCTATCCGATCGACGAACTTTCCGAAGACTCGTTCGAGGAAGGGTTCGGATTCGATGCCAGCTCGATTCGTGGGTGGGCTTCGATCCATGAATCCGACATGCTGCTGATTCCGGACCCGGATACGGCGTTCATGGACCCGTTCCGCACCGAACCCACACTCGTGATGATCGGGGACGCCACCGACCCGCTTTCGCACAAGCCTTACCACCGCGATCCGCGGCATGTGGCGAAACGCGCGGAGGCCTATCTGACCTCAACCGGGCTCGCCGACAAAGCTTTCTTCGGCGCCGAGGCGGAGTTCTTCATTTTCGACAGCATTCGATTCGACCAGGCCCCGCAGCACGGATTTTATTTTATCGACTCGAATGAAGGCAAAGTGGAACTCAGGACGCGAGGGTGACGGCTTTGGCGGGCCGAACCTAGGTTACCGCACTCGGTATAAGGAAGGTTATTTCCCGGTTCCGCCCAGCGATCATTACCAGGACCTGCGCACGGAAATGGTTTTGAAGATGATTTCGATCGGCATGGATGTCGAGTGCCAGCACCACGAAGTCGCCACGGCCGGGCAGGCGGAAATCGACTTGCGTTTCAACACGCTCTTGGATTCAGCCGACAACATGATGAAGTACAAGTACATCATCAAGAATACGGCCGCCAAGGCAGGCAAGACCGTCACGTTCATGCCCAAGCCGGTTTTCTCCGACAACGGTTCCGGCATGCACACGCACCAGTCGCTCTGGAAGAAGGGCAAGCCGCTGTTCGCGGGAGACGGCTACGCGGGCCTGTCGCAGATGGCGCTGTGGTACGCGGGCGGACTGCTCAAGCACGCTCGTGCGCTCTCGGCCATCATCGCTCCGGGAACGAACTCCTACAAGCGCCTGGTGCCGGGCTACGAAGCTCCCGTGAACCTGGCCTACTCGAAGCGCAATCGCTCGGCCGCGGTCCGCATTCCGGTGTATTCGGAAAGCCCCAAGGCCAAGCGGCTCGAGTTCCGCCCGCCGGACCCCTCCTGCAATCCGTACCTGGCCTTTTCGGCCATGCTGATGGCGGGCCTTGACGGCATCAAGCACAAGATCGATCCCGGCGAGCCGCTCGACACGGATATTTTCGAACTCAGCCCCGAGGAAGCGGCCGCCGTTCCGTCGATGCCCGGCTCGCTCGACGAAGCCCTCGCGGAACTCAGCAAGGACCACAAGTTCCTCACCGAAGGCGGAGTCTTCACCGAGGATTACATCGAACTCTGGATCAACTACAAGAAAAAGAACGAGGCGGATGCCGTCCGCATGCGCCCGCACCCGTACGAATTCCACCTTTATTATGATATTTGACGCCGTGAAACGGCGTCACCCGCCGAAGCCTCCTGCGAAGGCGGGTGATGGCCATCCCTCCCGCCGCAAACGGCAGGGCCCAGCCGACAAAGGCAATTCGACCGAGAACGCCCCGATGAAAATCGGGGCGTTTTGGTTTTTGCTCCGGGTTTTAGACGGGCAGAAGTTCTCGTTTGTGCAGCAGAAATCGGAGATGTTGTGTTTAAGATCAGCCCCGGTAGGGGCGACACCTGCGCATGTCGGGCCGGGCTAACACCTTACCGGGATGCCGCCGCCTTCGGCACGAGCTTAAACAGCGCCTGCGCGTTGCGGTCCAGGATGGCTTCTACCTGGTCGGGGGTGATGCCTACGCCGGGGTCTTTCACATAATCTACGCAACGCTGGAATACGTCGCCAACTTCGTAGGGATAGTCGCTGCCCAGTACCAACCGGTCAGCGCCGAAAGACGTGCAGGCCGCGCGCAGCGCGGGAACGTAGCCATGGGATACAGTGTCATACCAGAAGCGCCTGGCGGTCACGCTGGCTCTTTCGGCATCGGCGGGCATGTACAGCACCCGCTGGTTATCGAGGCGCTGCATCAGCATGGAGATATCTCCGCCCAGGTGCGGCACGATGATCCGCACACGCGGGTAGCGCTTCGGAATCTGATTGACGATCAGGTGCGCGACCACCGTAGTGTCCTCGATGGACGCCCCAATGGGCCACGTCAGATTAAATTCCTGGACCAGCGGCGAGCACGCGGAGATACCGTGTGGATGGAAAAACAAAATCGTGCCGCGCCGGTTCATTTCCTCCCAGAATGGATTGAACATCGGGTCCGCCACGGAGCGACAAAGAACTGATGTGCCCATGGTGACCCCGACCATCCCCAGTTTGTCGAGCCCGCGCTCCATCTCTTCGAGCGCGGCGTCGACGTGCGGGAGGGGCGTCGCCACATACGCCACGAAGCGGTCGGGATAGCGGCGCACGTAGTCCGCGTAGGAGTCGTTAATCCATTTGGCGGCTGTGATGGCGTCCTGTTTCTTCTCAAAATAGGGAAGCTGCGGAGCGGCCGAAAGCACCTGCATCTTCACGCCGGCGCGGTCCATCATCTTGAAGCGCGCCGTCCAGCTCTTCGGGACTTCCGCTGCCGGGAGCGATGCGCGCGATATGCGTCCCTGTTCCCCCGCCGGCTCCCCCTGCGCCCATCTTGTCGAGCATGTCGAGGTATTCGTTGGGGTAGATGTGTCCGTGGATATCGATGCGCAGTTTGTCCGGAGCGCCCAGAGCATTCGCGGCAGGTTGTTGCGCGCCCAGTACGGGGATGCCCGCCAGCGCGGTGCTTGCCGCGAGCGCCGCCGCTCCTCCGGCAGCCGCCTTCAAAAAATCGCGACGATCAAGAGATGTGGATTCTGGTTTTGCCATGTCTCACCCCAAATGTTTGGACTGGATTCATCAGCAAGCGCCCCGCAGCGGTCGCCCTCGCTCGCAACGGCCCGCGCATTGCCGATTTCAAATAGTACGACAGAAGTGACGCGTCATTCATTCTAATTTCGCGCCCGACAAGCGGAGGATCGCCCCGTCCGAGTCTGTATTGAAAATGTTTGCCTGAAATTGGCACCTGATCGAAACAACCTAACGTACAATGTCCTCTCCTCCTATTTCCCGGGGGACACGAGTGGAAACGCAGGAAAAAATTGCCGTGCAGGATTCTGCGCGGGTCAAGCCGCGCCTGACGCGAAACCAGGTGCGCAGCTTCTGGGCCGCCTGGGGCGGCTGGAGCATGGACGGAATGGATTCGTTCATCTATTCCCTCGTCCTGGTTCCAGCGTTGACCGAATTGCTTGCCCCGATCCGGAATCTCCGCCACCACCGCCAACGTCGGCTATTACGGTCGGAATGTTCTTTGCGCTGTTCATGATCGGGATATGGAACTGCCATGATCTGGGGACCGATTGCCGACCGGTTCGGCCGCGTTCGCACGATGATGTTCAGCATCTTCTGTTTTTCGCTATTCACGTTGCTGGCCGCGTTTGCCACCGGCATTTGGAGCCTGGCAATTTTCCGGTTCATGGCGGGAGTGGGCATTGGCGGCGAATGGTCGGTGGGCGCCGCGCTGGTTTCCGAAGACTGGCCCGAGGAGCGCCGCACAATGGGCGCGGCGCTGATGCACACGGGCTACTACATCGGTTTTTTCCTTGCGGCGGCGGCCAATCGTTTTCATCGGCAGCCATTATGGCTGGAGAGTACATGTTCGCGCTCGGCGGCGCTGCCCGCGCTGCTGATTGGCTTGATTCGCAACAACGTGCAAGAGCCGGCCCGCTGGGAAAATAAGCTGCACGAGCTTGGCGAAAAATGGACGATGCACCGCGCCTTCCTGAAACTTTTTTCGCCGCAATACCGCCGCCGGACGATTTTCAATACCTTGTATTTGATGGTTTCGCTTTGCGGCATGTGGGCCGGGTCGGTTTATGCGCCCACGGCGATGACCTATATCGCCGAGAGGTCTGGAACGAACGCCTCGCAGGGCGCGCTGCTCGCGTCCTATTCCACGGCGACTGCTTGGGATCACTACGGTTCTGGGCGCTCTGATCGTGCCTTATCTGGCGGACTTGGCTGGGCGCCGGGCTACGCTCGCGATTTTCTATACGGTGATGATGTTCGCGATCTGGCTGGCGTTTGGCCACGTCTTTTACATGCAGCAGAATGCCATAGCGTGGTTTCTGGTGTGCTCGGTGCTGCTCGGCCTGGGGGGAGCGAATTTCATCGTGTATTCTTTCTGGCTGCCCGAACAGTACGGAACCGAATGCCGCGCAAGCGCGTTCGCCTTTATCACCAATTTTGGCCGCTTCACCGCCGCAGGGTTCACGTTCATGGTGGGCGCTGGCATCCGCCACATGCAGACGTTCGGCATTCCCGGTGGCCATGACGGCGCTGGCTTTCGTCGTCGGGCTGGCGCTGGTGCCGTTCGGCGAAGAAACCAAGGGCAAACATTTGCCCGCCTAACAATAGGATCAAATACGGGCAGAAGCATGGCCGGGGCGCGTCGAGAAATAGGCCGCAACGAACAGGAACGCAAAAATCCAGTCCAGGGAACCGATGGCCAGCACGCTTAACGCAAGCCGGTGCTGAAAAAAGAACGGCCAGCGCCAAGCCGTAGCTGACTTTTTCGATCAGGCACGGAAGGATCATCGCGCGGTACCGGATCGGATCCCTCGCCAGAACCAGGAACACGACTTGCCAGGCCAGCCCCGCTCCCAGAAATCCGTAAAAATATTCCGGATGGGTAATCGCGGGAGGCGTTTCCCGGCCAATCCTGCCTTCCATGAAATAAATGGGCGTTAAGATCAGGAGGCCGTAAATTCCCGCGGCGTAAAACACGATCTTTGCGAATCGCATATTTCCATTTCGGCCTTGGACGTCAGGGTTTGAATTCCATGCTGACGAAACGAACTTCCTTGTCGCTTGTATTTGCGAGGGTCCGGGCCGAACCTCCCCGGTCGAGCCAGACAAAGTCCCCCGGAGATAGCCGGCTGCCAGGCTCTTTATCCTTCACGGGTGAAATCGTCATGGGATCAAGGACGATGATCAATTGAGAGTCAGATGTGTGCCCGAAGTTTATGTCACCGTGCGGAGGAACCCGCACGACTTCGATGCGTGTCTGGTCGGACTCGAATTGTAGTTGACTCGTGGAGTTGGCGGACGATGGTGCCGGGGACGTATCCGGGCAGTTCAGAGGTTCGCCCGCAAGCACGGGAGCACAGACGTTGCGCGCACCGGTTTGCGGGCGAAGAAGCTCGACAGCAACGGTAAAATAGGGCATATCGCCGTCAACATGCGTTGAGTGAACATACCCGGCGCGTTGCATACGCACTGTGCCGTCCGCGTTCTTCGAGTGAACATCCGGCTTTCCCGGAATCCCGACGGTTGTGACCTGATTACCGATGGCGATGGCCACTGCATCGTGGTCGTGCCGGTGCAAGAGCAGAGAATCACCGGCTCCCGCTTTCGCGTCAAAGACATTTACAAGACTATTGTGGAGCACGAGGTGGTGATGCGGTTCCTGGTCCATCCGAATAACCGAGGGCGCTTGCGCCACAATCGGTAGCGGCACAAGGCAAAGGGCCGCGAGCGGCAGCAATCTTATTTTCATCCCATTTTCCTTACGGACGGTTCAATCTACGCCGGATTGGAACCGCCCGTCAACGATAAGAATAAGTCTCTTTGTATGTGATAGATACGATGATACCCGCAGCGTTTCTGCATATGTAACATAGAATTCACATTCCTCTCACGGCCCATTAAGCCTCTGCCGATAAGTTCCTCAGACCGGAAAGGCTCGCAGGGTGTAGTTGTCGGATTGGGCTAAGCCAGGGATTTTGCACATGGCTCGATTTTACGGCCTGCGGCTTTAGCAACAATGTGCCGGTGGGGATCGAGTGACCGCGATTTACTGATCTTCATGCAATGAGTCGGGGGAAACGAAGACAGTACTCAAGTGGCAATTCAGCACGTGAAAAAAAATCAGTCATAGGACTTTTTTAGGAGGAAAGGAATGCGAGTATTCGCAGCAGTGTTGCTGAGCATGAGTCTGGCGGCGATCGCCGTTGCTGGCGAACGATGCCAGTAATGCCGGAACCGAGGAGACACCCGCGGCAGTAAGCAGTACGCCGGCCGCGGTCGATAAGCCGGAAGCAAAGCCGGAAAACTCCGCCATCGAGAGCGAAGTGCAGGATCTTCGCAGCCTGGTGGAGGAGCAGAGGGCGGAACTTGAATCCCAGCGTGCCGCACTCAAGGCAGAGCAATTGAAGATGGAGGCATTGGAGGAAAAGCTGGGTGAAGCGCCTTCGGAACCGGCGGCGACTCCGGCCGTCACATCTTCACCTGTCATCACCGAAACCCCTGCAGCCACTCCCGAACCGGCGATTGGCGCCGCGCCGAGGACCCTGACTGCTTCCTTAACGCCTCCACAGGAAGAGAAGCCCGGGCCGCTCTATTTCAAGATCGGCGCCGCGGAATTCTATCCCCTGGGGTTCATGGACGCGATGGATGTTTTCCGCACGACGCAGCTCGGGACCCTTGGAACAAGCTTCGGCGGGACGGCTTATTCACAACACATTCCCGGGCGCCTCACTGAGGATCGATTCTCGATTCAGAACTCGCGTATCGGTTTGAGAACACATGCGAAGTTCGGCTCAGCCGACGCTAACCGGCTACCTCGAGGCCGACTTCCTCGGGTTATCAGCCTCCCAACGCCAACGACACGAGCAACAGCAATACGCTCCGGATGCGGCTTTATTGGGTGGACGTCAAGTACGGCAAATTTGAAGTCCTTGCGGGGCAATCCTGGAGCTTCCTGACTCCCAACCGCAACGGCCTCGGCGCGTTGCCCGGGGACCTCTTCTACTCCCAGGACGTGGACACGAACTACCAAGTGGGCTTGACTTGGACCCGCAATGCGTCACTCCGATTCATCGCGCATCCCAACAAAAACTTCGCGCTGGGCGTCTCGTTCGAAAATCCCGAACAGACGCTTCCCGGTTCCGTGGCCGTGCCCGAGCGGGTTGAACTATGCGTCGCAGTTTGATTCGAACAGCGGCAACACCAGCAGCGCAACTGGCGTCAATAACCCCAACACTCCCAACCTGCATCCCGACATCATCCCGAAGCTGGCATTTGACGCCAAGCCGGGCGGGCATGGCGTGCATATCGACGTTGCGGGGTTGTTCCGCAGCTTCAAAGCAGTGAACCTGGTCTCAACACCCTCTTCAGGGATCACTGCGGCGAATACGGTAACCGACACGATTCACGGTGGCGGCGTGGAAGGGAATGTTAACGTCGAACTGGTAAAGAACTTCCGGCTCGATCGCCAACGGCATTTTACGGCACCGGTGTCGGCCGATACATCGGAAGCACTGGCGCGCCGGACCTGATTATCCGGCCGGATGGCAATCTTTCCGGAATCCACGCAGGATCGGGAATTGGCGGTTTCGAGTACTCGCCGGTGCCGAATACAATAATTTACGGATATTACAGCGGGGTGTATATCGCCCGGAACGTTGACGCGACCACATCGACCACCAACGCTACCACTACATCCGGCGGGGTGACGACAAATACCGGCACTTGCACGACTGTTACCAATTCCGGATACGGTTTCTATCCGGGCACTTCGGTTCTCGCGACCGGTTCGGGCACCTGCGCCGTTCCCGGTGGCTCATCGAACTCCGCCGATCGGTACATTTATGAACCGACGATTGGGTATCCACCAATACCTGTGGAGGAACGCGAATTACGGCGACATCCGGCTCATGACTCAATTCTCATACAACTCCCGTGCGGCGTGGTATGTTGCGCCCGGCACTCCGGGCACTGCCCACCAGTTCATGGTGTACATCGACCTTCGCTACGATTTGCCGTAGCGCGGGCCGCAAACCAACGCATCGAAACAAGACTCCAGGGCAGCCGCTTCTCGCTGCCCTGGATTTTTTGTTTGGAGGGAACTTTGGCGCTTCCGATTCGCACAGCCCGCAGGACCCGGGCTCGTAGTTACGCTGCGTCCGGATCGTAATTCAGGTTCGGGCTCAGCCAGCGCTCAACTGTGCGCAGGTCCATGCCTTTACGGCGGGCATAATCCTCGACCTGATCGCGATCGATTTTTCCGACGGCGAAATACTTGGATTCCGGGTGCGAAAAATAAAAGCCGCTGACCGCCGCCGCCGGATACATGGCGTAATTTTCCGTGAGCGTAATGCCCGTGTTCTTCTCCGCGCACAATAGATCGAAAAGAGCGCGTTTCTCCGTGTGATCGGGCAGCGCGGGATAGCCCGGCGCGGGACGAATGCCGCGATAGCGCTCGCGGACCAGGTCCGCATGGCTCAGATTTTCATCCTTGCCGTAGCCCCACTCGACTCGCGCCCGCTTGTGCATTAATTCCGCGAGCCCCTCGGCCAGGCGGTCCGCCAGTGCTTTCGTCATCAGGGCGTTGTAGTCGTCGTGGTCTTTCTCGAACCGTTCGACCACCGGCTCGATCTGCAGCCCGGCGGTAACCGCGAACGCGCCGAGATAATCGAGTCGCCCGCTTTCGCGCGGCGCGACGAAATCCGCCACGGCGTAGCTGGGCTCCTGATTTCCCTTTACCTGCTGCTGGCGGAATGTATGAAATGTAGTCAGCAAGTGGCGGGACTCGTCCGCATAGACTTCGATGTCTTCCTCGACGCTGTTCGCCGGGAAGAACCCGATGACGGCTCGGGCTTCCAGCAATTGTTCGCGCACGATTCGATCGAGAAGCTTCTGGCCGTCCTCGAACAGCTCTTTCGCCTTCGGGCCGACGCCTTCCTGTTCGAAAATCTTCGGATAAATCCCGCGCAACTCCCACGCGTGGAAGAACGGCGTCCAATCAATGTACGGAACGATCTCTTCGAGAGGCACTGGATTGTAGACGCGCGTTCCCAGGAACGACGGCCGCGGCGGCGTATACGCGGACCAATCATATACAGGCCGTTTGGCACGCGCGTCCGCGAGCGACAGCAGCGGCTGCGCCTTCCGCGACTGATGTTTTTCCCTTGCGCGCTCCTGTTCCAGGCGATTCTCATCCGCGAAATTGGCTCTCAGATCTTCGCTGACCAGATTTCCCATCACGCCGACAGCCCGGGAAGCGTCCTGCACGTAAACGACGGGTTGGCGGTAGGCAGGCGCGATTTTCACGGCCGTGTGCGTGCGGCTCGTGGTGGCGCCGCCAATTAGCAGCGGCACGGTGAAGCCTTCGCGCTCCATTTCTTTCGCCACGTGAACCATCTCCTCGAGCGACGGCGTAATCAGGCCGCTGAGGCCGATTAAATCGGCGTTGGTTTCGCGCGCGGTTTTCAAGATTTTATCGCTGGGCACCATCACGCCGAGATCGATCACTTCATAATTGTTGCAGCCCAGAACCACGCCGACGATGTTCTTGCCGATATCGTGAACGTCGCCTTTCACCGTGGCCATGACGATGCGCCCTTTGATGAATCCGCCGCCGCTGGCCTGTTTTTCCGCTTCGAGAAACGGTTGCAGGTGGGCCACCGCTTTCTTCATCACACGGGCGCTCTTCACCACCTGCGGCAGGAACATGCGCCCCGACCCGAAAAGATCACCGACCACGTTCATCGCATTCATCAGCGGGCCTTCAATCACGTTGAGCGGCTTCCCGTACTTCTGCCGGGCTTCTTCGGTATCTTCCTCGATATAATCCGCGATGCCTTTGACGAGCGCGTGTTCGAGGCGTTCCTCCAAAGTGCCTTTCCGCCACGAATCCTCCTCCGCCTGCCCTTTTTCCTTGGCCTTCACCGTTTCCGTGAAAGCGAGCAGGCGATCGGTTGCGTCGGGGCGCCGGTTGAGCAGCACGTCCTCGACAAGCGTGAGGAGATCCTTCGGAATTTCTTCGTAGATGGCCAGTTGGCCCGCATTGACGATGGCCATGTCGAGCCCGGCCTGGATGGCGCGGTAGAGAAACGCTGAATGCATGGCTTCACGCACCACGTTGTGCCCGCGGAAGGAAAACGAAATATTGCTCACGCCGCCGCTGACTTTGGCGTAGGGCAGCGTGGCCTTAATCTGCCGCGCCGCTTCGATGAAATCCACCGCGTAATTGTTGTGCTCTTCGATCCCGGTCGCCACGGTCAGGATATTCGGATCGAAAATGATATCTTCCGGCGGAATGCCGGCCTCTTCCGTGAGAATTCGGTAGGACCGCTCGCACACTTCCGCCTTGCGCGACAGCGTATCCGCCTGTCCTTTTTCGTCGAACGCCATGACCACCATGGCCGCACCGTAACGCCGGATCAGACGAGCGCGTTCGCGGAAGGCCTCTTCACCTTCTTTCAGGCTGATGGAATTGACGATGCCCTTTCCCTGGATGCATTTCAGTCCGGCTTCGATGACTTTCCAATTCGAGCTGTCCACCATGATCGGAACGCGGGCAATGTCGGGCTCGGCAGCGATGTGATGCAGGAATGTCGTCATGGCCTGCTCGGAATCGAGCATCGCTTCATCCATGTTGACGTCGATGATTTGCGCGCCGTTTTCGACCTGCTGCCGGGCCACCGCGAGCGCCGGTTCATACTGGCCGGCGAGAATTAATTTCGAAAATTTAGGCGAACCGGTGACGTTGGTGCGCTCACCGATGTTGACGAATCGTGAGTCCGGCCGAAGCACCAGCGGCTCAAGCCCGCTGAAGCGCGTGTAACGCTCAGGCTTCGACAGGACGTGCGGCGCAAGGCCGCGCACGCCCTCCGCAATCGCCTTGATGTGCGCGGGCGTGGTTCCGCAGCAGCCGCCGGCGATATTCAGCCAGCCGCTGGCGGCAAATTCGTGCAGGTCCGCGGACATGCGTTCCGGCGTCTCATCGAACCCGCCGAATGCGTTGGGAAGCCCCGCATTCGGGTGGCAGCTGATGTGGATCGGGCGCCAGGTGCGAAAGCTCCTCGACGTAGGGGCGCATCTGTTTCGCGCCGAGCGCGCAGTTGATGCCCACGCTCAGCAAGTCCATATGCGAAATCGAAATCCAAAACGCTTCGATCGTCTGGCCGGAAAGTGTGCGCCCGCTCTGATCCACAATGGTGACCGACACCATGACGGGAACGCGCTGGCCGGAGGCTTCGAAAGTATTCGTCGATTGCGAACAAAGCCGCTTTTGCGTTCAGCGTGTCGAAAATCGTCTCGACGAGGAGAATGTCCACGCCGCCCTCGACCAGGCCGCGCGCCTGCTCGTAGTAAACTTCGCGCAATTTGTCGAACGTGACGCCGCGCGACGCGGGGCTATTCACATCCTGGGACATCGAAGCCGTGCGATTGGTCGGCCCCATCGAGCCGGCGACCAGGCAGACGCGCCCGGCATGGGCGGCAGCAAATTTATCGGCCACTTCCCGCGCAATTTGTGCTCCCGCGACATTGAGCGCGTGCGCATGATTTTCGAGGCCGTAATCCAGCGTGGAAATCGCGTTCGAGTTAAACGTGTTGGTCTTGATGATGTCGGCGCCGGCCTCGAGATACGCGCACTGGATGGCCTGCACGATGTGCGGCGCCGTGATATTGAGCACGTCGAAATTCCCCCGCAGGTCGCGCGGGTGCTTCAGGAACTGGGAGCCGCGGAAGGTGGCTTCATCAAGCTGTTGCGCCTGGAGCATCGTCCCCATGGCGCCGTCCAAAATGACGATCCTCTCCTTCAGGAGATTCCTGAGCGCCGCAATTCGTGTTTCTCTTGGGGTTCAACAAAAGTCTCCCATCCAGAAATCCCCGCCTCTAAAGAGGCGGGCTACAACAATCCATTAACACTTCCTCGAACCCTGTAGCCCGGGTCTTCAGACCCGGGGTCTTTCTGCGGATGTCCATCACGAAAACATGTCGAGGATCTCTTCGTACCGTTTGAAGGGCGGGATCAGATAGGCGCCCGCAATTCCCGAACTTCTCGCTGTCCTTGCCCAATCGAGCAGCCGCCGTCCGAGGGCAAATCCTACATCGCGCGCTCCCGCACCCGCTGCGTCCAGTTGCTTCAGCAAAGTCTCGGGAATCACGATGCCGGGCACCTCATTGTGCAGCCGCAAGAGCCTGTTTGTAGCTGCTGAGCGGCCAGAGGCCCACCAGGATCGGGATCGGCGATTTCCCGCCCATGCGCTTCAGAAAATCGTCCCAATGCTCGGGGTCGAAAATGGGCTGGGTCATGGCGAAGTGCGCCCCAGCTTCGACCTTCGCGTGAAACCGGCGCAATCTCTTCGTCCAGGTCCTCGGCCAGGGGATTCACCGCGACGCCGATGGTGAAATTCGTCGCGCCGCCTATATTTTTTCCCGCCCAATCGGTGCCCTGATTGAGGCGCGCCATCACCTTCACCAGGCCGATCGAATCCACTTCGTAGACGCCGAGCGATTCCGGATAGCTGCCCAGGGACGGCGGATCGCCCGTGATGGAGAGGACGTTGCGCACACCGCCAACCGTCCATGCACCCAGCAGGTTGGCTTGCAACCCGATTAGATTCGCATCGCGGGTCGTCAGATGCGGGATTGTTTCGATCCCACGCGCCTCAAGCGCCCCCGCGAGCGACAACGCGTCCATTCCCACGCGCGCCAGCGCTCCGCTATTGATGTCGATCGCGTCCACGCGCTTTGAGGCCATCACATTTCGCACTTGCTCGAGAATGCGTTCGATCGACGTGCCCTTCGGCGGATCGATTTCGACGGAGATCACGAATTGCTGCGCCTGAATTTTTTTCCACAGCCCGCTCTCCGGTTCCCGCGCCGCCACCGGATGAGCTTCGGCGACCGCTTCGACGGCGGCTACCGCCCGCCCGCCGGCCGACAAGTGTTTTCCCTCGACGGCGCGAACCATGGCGCGAATATGTTCCGGCGTGGTCCCACAACATCCCCCCAGAATGCGCGCACCGAGCACAACGGCTTCGCGGGCGAACAGGTCGAAATACTCGGGCGACGATTTCGGATAGATGACGCGGTCGCCGGCGCGCTGCGGGAAGCCAACGTTCGGCATCGCGCTCATGGGAAATGATCCGGCAACCGTGGCGAGTTCCTGGAGGATCCGCAAGTGGTCCTGCGGGCCGACCGAACAATTCGCGCCGATCGCCTGAATGCCGCGTTCGTGTAGAAGGGTCCAAGCATCTCGCGGCCGAGTGCCGCCGAAGGTGGTTCCCTCTTCGGAATAGGTCAGCTGCGCGACGATGGGCATCCGCGAGAAGGAACGAATGGCTTCAATCGCGGCCACGAGTTCCTCGGCGTCGCCAAAGGTTTCCAGAAGGAAAAAATCTACGCCGCGTTCTTCGAGTGCCTCGGCCTGCTCGCGGAAGATTTCACGGGCATTGGGCGCCGGCGCATCGCGCACTTGCCGGACAACGCCAAGCGGTCCGATGGAGCCCGCGATCAAAACATCGTGCTTCGCCGCTTCCCGCGCTTCCCGCGCGATCTTGACGCCGCGATGATTGAATTCGGCGACCCGCTCTTCCAGGCCAAACGCGGAAAGCTTATTCCGGTTGGCGCCAAACGTGTTGGTCTCGATGATATGCGCGCCGGCTTCGAGATAGGCCATGTGAATGCGGAAGACTTCCTCGGCGCGAGTGGCATTGAGCTCATCCATGCAGCGCTGCGGACCCAGCGTTTCGTAGAGCAGCGAACCCATCGCGCCGTCCGCGATTAATACTGATTCTCGCAATCTCTGATTAAATTCTTCGATTTTCATGGCCGGCGGCACACTCCCATACCCGCAAAGAACACATGGTGAATTTCAAGTATACAAGTTCAATGGCCCGGTTGCAGTAGCATGGGCTTCAGGCTGTGTTCTATGGAGCTAAATGCACACGGGTCTCGGATTGATTCTCAGGTACAGTCCGGCGCGGCGGGCTCTTTACTTCTGGCGGGCGAAATACAGCATGAGACCAAAGACAACAACAGGAATAAGGGCGAGCATGATGTAAAACAGGATTCTTCGCAGGATCGGCGACTGTCTTTTCTTCCAACTTGTCAATTCCTCGCGGTCGGCCACGCCCACTTTCTCGGGGTGCTCCAAATCGAGGGCAAATTCATGGGCGTTCGGATAGCGCTTGGACGGCTCGCGTTCGAGGGCCCGGTAGATGATCTCCTGAAGTTCGGGTGAGATTTCCGGATTGACTTCGCGGGGCGGCACGGGATGGTTGAGCAGTCGCTCATTCATGATTACAAACGGATTCGGACCCGTGAACGGGACTTTTCCCGTCAGCATTTCATAGAACATCACGCCCAGCGAATAAACATCGCTCCGCGCATCCCCGCGTTTCCCTTTTACCTGTTCCGGGGAGATGTAGTCCGGAGTTCCCATGGCTTGGGTCAGTTTGGCGAATGTGAGGCGGCGAGACCCGGCATTCGCCGCGATGCCAAAGTCGATGAGCTTGACGCTGTCGTCCTTGCCGACCATGATGTTCTCGGGTTTCAGGTCGCGGTGAACGACCCCCTGGCTGTGAACGTAATCGAGGGCATTGCAAAGGCCAAGTGTGATGCGGACGGCGCGCTCCGGTGGAAGCTTCTTTTCTTCGTTCAGGATCAGGCGCAGCAGACGGCCGTCCACCCATTCCAGAACCATGTACCGCCGGCTGCGGTCTTCATGATTGAGCACCTTCACGACGCCGGGGTGATCGAGTTTCAGGCCGATTTCTTCTTCCCGCTTGAAGCGGTCGAACAAAACCGGGTCCGCCTCCATCTCCTCGTGGGGCAGCTTGATCGCGACGGCCCGGCCGTCACGCAGATCGGTGGCGCGAAAAATGGAGGCCATTCCGCTTCTGGCGACCAGGCTGTCGATGCGGTAGTGATCGAGCGTATCGCCGGGATGGAGTCCACTCATTGTGAAAGAAGGCCAGTCGTGCTGCCGAAGTGTGGGGCCAATCCGCGTCAGGGCAATTTATAGGGCCGTCCGCGATACATTCCCATGCGTTCGACGTCCCGCACACGGATTATTTGAACGCTGATATTATCATTCCCGCCCCGATCATTAGCAAGTGCAACCAGCTTTTCCCCTGCGGAGTGCATATCCTGACCATGACTGCAGAGCGCAGCCATTTCCGAGGCTTCCACCGAACCGTGCAGACCGTCGGAACATAACAGAAGAACATCTCCTGCAAATATCTGGTGGTCGTTCGTTTCCACGTTCACAACCAATTCCGTACCAAGCGAACGGCTGAGGATATGCCGCGTTGAGCTCTCCGCCGCCTCCTGCCTGGAGACCAGGCCGAGGCGCACCTGTTCGCTGGCCATCGTGTGATCGCGCGTAATTTGAGCCGCCCTGCCGTTCCGGATCAAATAGCAGCGCGAATCGCCTGCATGGGCCACGGTGACCCGGTCGAACCGCAATGCGCAAGCTACCAGCGTCGTAGCCATGCCCGCTGAATCGCGCCCTCCGGCCACGGCGGTCTCAAAGACGTGTATGTTAGCCTGTTGTACCAGCCGGGGGAGAAGGGTGGAGTGCGGCTCCCCATCCTTGGCCTGCTGGAATCCGGTGATCATGCTTTCGACGGCGGCGCGCGACGCAACCTCGCCCTTCTCGCCCCCGCCCACCCCATCCGCAAGCACGAAGAGCCACCCGTGCGTCCGCGCCTGCGGGGGAGTCGCAGGGGAGGCGTGACCCAGATAGTCCTCATTATGATCGCGGACTCGCCCGACGTCGGTCCGTTCCACAAATTCAAGGTCAAGCATAGGGTCGTAGGCGGAAAGCTTTGCGGAGGCTGCCCGGGCAGAGCCGCTTCGAGAAGCACCACCCCCGGCTTCCTCAAAAACCAAATCTGAAATGGAAATTCGGACAGGCATGACGGCCTGTCCGAATTTCCTGGCTAATCGAGCTAGATTCATCTTACACCATTACGTGCGGCTGGTGACCAGTGTAGTGCGTCCCGTCTGCTTGCTGGCTCGGACGAAGTAAATCCCTCCGTAAATCGCCCAGACAGCGGCGACTCCCAGCGCCAGCAGGGGTTCCTTTGGTGTGCCGTACCCCATGAACGGCCCAATCAGGTAAAACGCCATGCACGCCAGGTTCGCAATGACCCCGAAGAGTGGGATCAGGAAATGCTTCAGCATGCTGAAGTTCGGATGGTTGTGGTAGGCGACCATGCAAATGACACAGCTCAGACAGTAGAGAATGAACGTGCCGAAGTTGGATGCCAGGGTGACGGTAAGCAGTGTATTTGGCAGCGCCGCCATCTTATCGTGTGTTGAATAGCCGGAACTCGACAAAATGCCGTGCGGCAAAGCCTGAATCACCGTGTCGGCGGGAGCCCCGGCGTCCCCGGCCCAGACGGATAGCCCGATTATGGCGATAAAGATCGAAATGATCGCCAGCGTCCAAATGGCGCGGTGGGGGCTCAGATTCTTCGAGTGCAACATGCCGAAGTGTTCCGGGACTTCGCTATCCTTGCCCATGGCGTAGGTGACGCGCGCCCCGGTATTGATGCAGGAAAGCGTCGTACCGATGAGCGCCAGGAAAACGGTGACGGCTTCAATCAACATGAACGCTCGCCCGTGTCCCTGTCCGAAAACGGCATCGCCGACCATGATCATCATGTCCCCAAGCGGCGCGGCCGAACCCGCGGCGCTTTGCATCGTGTAACCGCTACTTAAGAAGTAGTTCGCCGCAAAATACTCGAACAGATAGCAGAATGCTCCCTGAACGAGCAACGAAGTAATGACGGCAATTGGGATATCCCGCTTCGGATTCTTTGCCTCTCCGCCCAATGACGTGCACGATTCGAATCCCACCAAAATCAGGATGGCAACCGTAGCTTGAACGAAGACCCATCCAACTTTGTGCACACCGATGACGGAACCTGCTGTGGGATGACTTTGGAACAGGGGTGGATTGCTGCTGTCATACTCCGGGTAGCTGACGTGGTATGGAACCGGTTTCCCGCTGGCATCCAGTTTGGGCTGGGGAATTTGATTGGCATCCCGCGTAATGACATCCGTCGCCGTCCCATTTACTGTCTGGCTGGTCGTTGCGAATTCGTACGGATAAGCGTCCCCGGAAGTCGAATCAAACTGCCAGGCAACGCTTCCTGGCGGATGATTCATGCGGTAGCCGAGCGCCATAACCGCGAACACCAGCAAGGCAGAAATTTGAATGATGTTGATGGCGATGTTTACTCCGGTTGAGCCGCTCACACCGCGGTGTGCGATGTACGCGACACCGAGAGCAAATACCACAGCAACCAGCGAGGTGAATACAAGCCCTGGATCGCCAGCGCTCATGAAACTCGGGTAGAGAGTGCCGACTACGTACCCGACGAAAAGACCTGTCACGGCCACCATCACGCCGGGGTAAATCCAGTAATAGAGGTGCGAGCCCCAGCCGACAATGAACTTCGATAGCCGGGCATACCTCCAGGCCTTTTCGTGATTCAGGAACGACTGCTCCGCAAAAAAGTACGAACTGCCGGGGCCGGGATAGAGCTTGGAAAGTTCAGCATAGGAAACCGCCGTCGCCAGACAAAGCAGCAAAGCGATGAAGATGCCGAGCCACATTGCGGGCGAGGTGTTGCCTGTCGTTGCCTGAATATAGAACGTAAGCCAAAGGAAGGCACCAGGGGCGATGAGCGCCATGGCGTTCATCGTCAACCCTGTTACCCCCAGGGTCGGTGTCATTTTTACTTCGCCAGTATTCTCCGCCATGTATTCTCCTTTATTTATTCTTAACCTCTCGTTACAAACCCACCGCTGCAGAGGTGTTGAACGCCGAGACGGCGATACTAGAGGGGTCGGGAGCGCTAGTAAAATGCAACGTTTCGATGGTCGGAATCACCGATTCGTATGGCGGGCGAATGGGTAGTAAAGGTAAGCTTCGACCGCCTATGGAACGAGAAATCCCCGCAGGCGAGGCCGGCAATTTCTGGATCAGGAATTTATATCCACTGTATTTACAAGGAGTTAGATATGTTTCTTGCTCGTTCGGTCTCGAACAAAATCACCCTGGTCTTCGTCTCCAGAGATTTTGTCTAAATGAAGCCTACCGCACATATTCGTTCCTTTTATCCCATGCATATGGAGGATCGAGAACGGGAGGGCCGAACTTTTCTCGCTTCCGCTCGGCGATGAGTAGTTTCGGCTGCCGATTGTCACCTGAGATATTCAAAGCCAGCGTAACAATGCAGGTCGTTCGCGAATGAGTATGATATTTTACCGGGATGGCTAAGGACAGGTCGCACCCTTTTGTTGTGGTCCGGAGGCTTCTGGAATGAAGGTTTTGAGTCTCTTGCTCTTGCTGGCGGGATGGTTCCTAGTTCTGGCCTCGATTGTGCTTCTTCCCTCGCCAGTTTCGCGCGCCAGTTTTGTTTTCGCTGGAATCGCGGTAGAGGTTCTGGGGCTGATCTTTCTTTTCCGTTCCAACGCGATTCCGCGAAAAGAAAAAGGATAACGCGATGGCCGAATCCAAACTTTCGGAAATGGCAACGGTTGCCTGCCTGTTTTCCATCTTCCTTGTTCCTCTGGCGGCGGTCGGTCTTTCGATTATCAACGCCGGGCTCGGGCGCACCCGCAGCGCTGCTCATATCATGCTGTCCTCGCTTTCCGCGCTCTCTGTTGCCGGACTGGTCTATTTTGCAATTGGCTTCTCATGGCAGGGATACATCGGAGGCCCGGCTCACATTCTCATTTTTTCCGGCAAGGGATGGAACTGGATTGCCGCGGAACCTTTCTTTTTTCGCAGGATTGTGCCCGGTGTCTCCGACGCCTCACTCGCCGCCTTGCTCCAAATTTTCTGCGTTGGTCTTGCGGCCCTGATTCCGCTCGGAAGCGGCGCGGACCGCTGGCGTCTTCGATCGAGCTGCCTTTCAACGGCTCTGCTGGCGGCGTGGACCTACCCGCTCTTCGCGCACTGGGCTTGGGGCGGAGGCTGGCTGGCGCAGCTCGGCGCCAATTACGGACTGGGACACGGTTTTCTCGATGCCGGGGGATCCGGGTCCATTCATGTCCTGGGCGGGCTCACGGCACTGTCGATCACCTGGATTTTGGGTCCCCGGCGGGGGAAATATTCCGCGGATGGAATGGCGCCGGCGATCCCCGGTCACAACGCAGTGCTGGTAATGTTCGGCTGCTTGCTGAGCCTGGTGGGTTGGTTTGGATTGAACTCCGCGGGCGCGATTCTGTTCACGGGCGGCGAACCGTCGGGATCCGTGCTCATAGCCATGAACACAATGCTGGCTGCGGCGGCGGCCGCTCTTACAGCCGCTTTCATCACAAACATCCGTTTTGGAAAGCCGGACGCGTCCCTTTGTGCCAACGGCTGGGTCGGTGGCTTGGTGGCGAGCAGCGCGTCGTGCGCGTTCGTGGTTCCCGCGGAAGCGGTCGTGATCGGCTCGATTGCGGGTATCTTGGTTACACTTTCGGTGGAATGGTTTGAGTTGCGGCTTGAGGTGGACGATCCGGGAGGCGCCGTTTCGGTGCACGCGGTGGGGGGCATTTGGGGCCTGCTGGCGCTTGGACTCTTCGCGCGGTTTCATGGTCCCGTGTTGAATCTTGCCGGTCAGGCCGGGCTTGCGGCGGTGCAGGGAAACGACTCCGGACAATGGCTGGCGCAATTGATCGGCGTCGCCACGCTGCTTGGTTTTGTTTTGCCTCTTACGTATGGCGTGAACTGGCTGCTGAACTATTTATACCCCTACCGGGTATCGGTGGAGGGCGAGCGCCAGGGCTTGGACCTTCACGAGCTGGGTGCCGGCGCCTACCCGGAATTCGTCACGCACACGGAGGATTTCATTCCCCGATAGCGACTATTTGCCGCTCATTCGATCCAGTTCTGGCTTTTCCCGCCAGGCTACCTGCCTGTAACCTAAATAATAAGCTTCTCAAATCCATGGCATCCGTTCTTTGAGTTTGCATTCCCGCGCCCCAAAGAGCATAAAGATTTCATAATGTATTTATATATGCGACGTAAATATATCGTTGCGTGTTTATAAGACCTTCTGAAGCCTCCTGGCTTCAACCCCTTGCTATCCATGTCGAAGCGAGGGTCCTCATGAAAGCGGCTTAGTTTTTCTCTTCATTTGGACACCAGGTCGTGTCCAACCGGAACTCGTGCTCCGGGTCGTGGCGCTAAATAGCAGGCTGAAATAGGCTGGAATAGCCGTATTTCAAACCGGTTCGGTTTGGTCCTTAGACAGTTGGTTTGCTTCAAAAGCCTTTGGCGGAAGGTTTCTATGAATATACCCATGATGTTAATTGAAGTGATCCTTGCAGGCTTCTTTGCTATCGCCTGCATTCGCGCCTGTGTTCCCGCAAATCCAGGAGGCAAGCTCCAATTCAGTGACTTGCTGAGACTCCCAGGGAGACTTGAGCGGCTTCAGCGGTCTCGTTGGCAATGGTTCTCGATGGTCGCGCTGCTGCTGGTCCTTCGTCTGCAGGCCGGTTTGCCCTTGGTTCTCGAGGTTATCGTTGCCGTGGAGTTCGTGATCTTTCTTGCCGTTCCTACACGTGTAAAAAAAACAAAGGGACTGCAGAGGAGAGGGAATGAGGCAGTTGTGGCAAGTCGCTGATTTCATTCGCGGCGTGCGGAGAGAGATGCGGTTCGGCGAACTCTCCCGTGCCCCTCTCCGGCTGCTGCGCTTTGAATTGCGCACCGGGACGGCCGAATGCGATTGGATGCTGCGCCCGGCGGACGCCTGGGACGCCAATGTGAGTTCGTCCGTGCGTGATCGCAATGAATCGCTGCAGGCATTGGCAGACGCGATTGCCGTACGGAGCATGCTGCTTAACGCATTGCCCGAAATCGAGAGCGCTGTTCTGCGGGCGTTTCGCCAGCCTGTGCGTGAGCCTCCGGAACTCGTGATCCTGGGAGCTATTTCACGAGAGGCCCCGGAAGTGCACAGGGTGTGTTCTCTCGCGATGCGAGCGAAGTTGTTGGGCTTTTGTTTCTGTTTCGAGGATGGGTTCTTAAGGCCACTGCAACAAGTTGAAGAGCAAAGCTACGAATTCATAACTCAATCTGTGACCCAAGTCGGGTCAAGGAGGAATTAGCAATGGCAGCAAACAAACAGCAAGGTAGTTACTTCGGCTTATTTTTAGCCGGGGCAACGGTACTCTGCGCCGGTTTCGCGTATTGGGATAGCGGGACAGGCAAAGCATTATTCGCTCTCGGGGCCCTTATTCTCATCGGCAGTTTGTTCGGCTACATGGGAATCAAGCCGCTTGAGGGCAAGACGGCGACTAGACCCGGGTCGGTACTGGGAATGAGACTTGGGGGGGCGGCCGTTTGCGCGCTCGGGTGGATGCTCACGTTGCTCGGGCTCCATTTCACTGATAGCACAGGTGGACGCATTGTTTTCGCGCTGGTTGGTATTGGGGTGACCTTGGTCGGGATGATTTTCATCCTGCCCGCGGCTGCCAACAAGACCGCAGTGTGGAAAGGGGAGTCGGGAGCATCCGAACGAGCCGCCGTTCCGTCGGCAGGCAAAACCTCTATGGAGCATTCACGATGAAAAAAATAATCCAATATAGTTGTCTAAGTCTTTTCCTCCTTGTCTTTGCTCTTGGACTTGGCATCGTTACTCATGCCCAAACAGCAGCGCCGACGACTCCTACGGCCGCAGCCGCGGCTGCCCCTATGACAGCGGACTCTGAACTGAAAGATGCCGCTGGCAAAGCACCCGCCACCGCGGATTTGGCAAAGGGCGACCCGGGAGGCACCTCTACCGGAACCATTAACGATGTCCCGGCAGCCGACTCAAAAGCCGGCGTCACATTGGTGGATGTCGCCAATCAGGTCGGCCAAAACAAAATCGCGGCTAACTTTATCTGGACGCTCGTCACGGGGTTCCTCGTTATGTTCATGCAGGCGGGGTTCGCCATGGTCGAATCGGGTTTGTGCCGGGTGAAGAATGCTAATCACACGTACATGATGAACTTCTTCGTGTATACGTGTGGTTTGTTCGCCTACTGGATTTTAGGATTCGCCATACAAATGGGAGGGTCGGCGGGCAATAGCAACCTGGGAGGCCTCAACTCGCTCACGGGCGAGCACGCCATGTCATTGTTCGGCAAGACTTGGGGATTATTCGGCACCGCCGGGTACTTCCTGAGCGGGCATACCTATGATGTCGGCGTGATGGTGATCTTCCTGTTCGAAATGGTCTTCATGGATACCGCTCTCACGATTGTGACCGGCGCATGCGCCGAACGGTGGAAATTTGCCACCTTTGCTGTTTCCTCGGTCATCATGGGCGCGATCACTTATCCGATTTACGGTAACTGGGCTTGGGGCGGCGGCTGGCTCTCACAACTCGGTTCCAACCTCGGGCTCGGCAAGGGATATTGCGATTTCGCCGGGTCGGGCGTTGTTCACGCAGTCGGGGGATTGACGGCGTTGGCGGTCACCTTGATCATCGGCGCGCGAATCGGCAAATTCAACAAGGATGGATCCCCCAACCCAATCATTGGCCACGACATTTCGGCCGTGCTTATCGGCTGCTTCATCCTGGCCTTCGGCTGGTTCGGATTCAACCCCGGCAGCACCTTGGGCGCATCGGCAAACGGCAACCTGCGCATCGGGACAATCGCGGTCGACACCATGCTCGCAGGATGCACCGCGACCTTCGGCGCCATCCTCTACATGTGGATGTTCAAAGGCAAACCCGACGCGTCAATGGCCGGCAACGGTATTTTGGCTGGACTGGTGGCCATCACCGCGCCGAGCGGCTTCGTCAGCACGTTTGGCGCTGCCGTAATCGGTTTCATTGCCGGCATCCTAGTCTGCCTCAGTTGCTCCTTTGTCGAAAACTACATGAAGGTTGACGATCCCGTCGGCGCCATTTCAGTGCACGGTACCTGCGGCCTCTGGGGCGTGCTCTCCATTGGTTTCTTCGCGGATGGGACCAGCAACTACGGAGGAAGTTGGAACGGTGTCACGGGCTCGGTCACGGGTCTCTTCTACGGAGGAGGCGCCAGCCAGCTCGCCGCGCAACTGGTCGGCATCTCGACGCTGATCGGTTTCGTATTCACTCTCAGCTTCGTCATCAACCTGATTCTGGAATATTTCATGGGTCAGCGCGTTTCGGCGGAAACAGAGTTGGCGGGTCTCGATATTCCTGAGATGGGCCAGCTCGGCTATCCCGAGTTCGTGTTCAAGCCGGAACCGGCCTTTGAAACGGCATATTCCGGAGACTAATCGCTCGCGCAACTGTTTGGCAAGGCGCGGATTGCCACCCGCGCCTTGCCGACAAAGTTGGAAGGGAAGATCCTGAAGAGAAATGAATTTCGAAAGCGAGGCAAAGCGTTATGGAAATCGAGATGATCCCAACGAATGAAAATTCAACGGCCCTGGCGGCTCCCGCGGTGTCTTTGGCGCTCGCTCAGGTTGCCCCCAGAGCTCACGGGATTGTTGGCGCGCATGTTCGCCGATCCCTATTTGCTTTCAAAGGGGGATCGCGCCGAACTCGTCCAGGGATTGCGTGACTGCGTCGCGGCGCACCCGGGCGTTTCGGAATTGCGAATTCTCTTCGGCATGGCACTTTGCGTGGATTTGAAAGTACAGGATGCGATCGAAGAACTGAAAGAAGGCGTTCGGCTGTCCCCGGATAGTTTCATCGCCCAATTGAAAATGGGCGAGCTGTGGATGCGTCTTCGAGTCTGCGAAAAGGCGGAAGAGCACACCCGCCAGGCCGCCCTGCTAGCACGGAACATGGCGCAGTCGGAATTGGCGCGCAGGCAGGCGGCGACGATTCGGACTTACGTGCATAACGGAATCAAGCGCGGCGGCTTTAGCTACAAGGGTCCATGGCACATCGTAAGCCTTGTGCGCAAGCTTTGGACGCGGGATCAGGCGGAAAGCGAAGCCATGGCAACCGCCGCGGACATTCGTTAGCGATGGGCGCATTGGCCGCGCACAGCGTGATGCCGTCGGAGGCGCGGCTCTTTAGGCGCTATTCATTCAGTCCCAGCACTCCTCAGTTTGGAGAGTAATCGGTGGAAACTTCAGTCACGATTCGGGATGACTCTTCCGCCCAGGGAGTTTCTTCAGAACCAGCGTCGCAGGAAGTCATTAATCTGTCCGGGCGCGCATTCGTCGGCGGCTGTGCCCTGCTGGCCGCCGGGATCCTGCTTTTGGGCGGGCGATGCCGGTCTGGCTCCTGGCCGCCGAGGTGCTTGCAACGATCCTCTCGTTGTTTCTGCTCGGCTCCTTCAAATACCAGGTTCACAAGAATGCGCTTACCTACGGAATGCTGCTGGTCATCGTCGCCACATTTATCAAACTCAGCACCTCCGAATGGCACGTGGAGATTCGGGAGTACGGATGGTGGCAATGGACGCACGCGAATTTGCTGACCTTCCACGGCTTGGACGACATGATCCATGCAGACACGATGCTCTTCATTCTCGGACTTAACCCTTTTGGTGTCCGTTGTAGCCCAGACACGCCTTCTGGAAGGGATCACCTTCGCCCTTCTGCGCCGCAACGAAGGCGCTATCGTGCCCACGGTCGTAACGGTGACCGCCGTCGTGGCCGTCGCGTCCGCCGTTATAGGCGGCGTCTCCATGATCGGGCTGACAATTCGAACATTAGTCATCGTCCTGCTTCTAGCGGCCGTGCCCGCTTCTGCGATCACCTATGCCGTGATCGTCTGCACATGTGTTACGACGATCTGCGGCGTATGGGTGGCCTATGGCGAACCACCGAATCTTATTATGAAGGCGAACCTCAATCCCCTTTTGGGGAATGCCTTCTTTGTCATCTATTGCGCTCCAGCTGCAATCGTCAGCTATTTTTTGATCGCCCGCCAATTGCGCAAAAGGCTTCGCAACCAACACGTTTACCTCGAACTACTTGATGTCATCGAAGCGAACGCGCAGGACGTGCGATTCTTGCAAGCCACGCGACACGGTGAGGTGCAGACCCCGATTGAGTTTGTGGAAGATCACGCCGCGGATTTGGGCAAGCATGCGGAAGGGGTTCTCAAGTGGCTGCGGAATGGTGAATCATTTGGTCTGGCGTTGTTCCGCGAAAACGTCCCCAGCGACATTCGCAAGATGTTACTCGGCCATTTTGTCAGCGAAGAATTTGCCGATTCTCTCGACCGGCACTATCAACTCGCATTTGAGCGGGACGTGGAGGGCGCCCGGCAGGCGGAACGTGACATAAGTGAGTCGCTCGTTTCGCTCGCCCACACACGCCGGCGCGCGCAGAAGTTCGCCGCCTTAGCGTTGGTGCCTTTCATAGGTCTGCTGATCGTGCATGGCTTTGACGATCACCTGCCATTGTTTTGGGCGTCCTTAGCAGGCTTCTTTTGCGCGCTTGTTGGGATCGCGGGCATTCCCAAGATGCGGAGATTGGCGCTGCACGAAGCCTATGTCGAATACGCCGAATACTATTTTCTATTTCCGTTATTCCTCTCCATTACTCTGCTGACCAAGGCAGGCTTTTTCGACGTCATCCAGACCGTGATCCATAGAGGAATCGTCAGTTTGGGACAAGGGCATGTCGCCTTTGCCCAGTTTCTGGGCTGTACATTTCTATCGGCGATTTTGGATAACAATATCGTGGCGGATTTCGCTTCCCGAGGTCTCCATGGTTTGAGTACGTCCGTGCTGCACCTTTTTGCGATGGCCCAGATTTTGGGATACGCGCTGGGCGGCTGTTGGACGCACATCGGGTGCGCGCAATCGGTTGTCGCTTTTGCGTTTATCAGACGCGACGTGGATGAAAACTATACGCCGCTGCAGTGGATCAAGGATATCACGCCGGTCATTTTTGAAATCATGGTCGCCCTGACGGCCCTGATCTATTTCCAGGACGCTCTCCTGCGATGGCTGCGTTAGATGCTTGGCGCCAGGGGGCGGAGAAACAGTGAGAGGTTGATCAAGAAAGATTAAAGGATGAGGTGTTACGAAAGAGTGGAAAGTATCCTATGGCGGCGATGAACCTATTGGAGTCTCCGGTGAATCCCGGCGATCAGCTGGACCGCTATCGTATCGACCGCGTAGTCGCACGAAGCAACACCGCGACGATCTTTCACGCGACCGATCTGCGCAACGGCGATGAAGTAGCCATCAAAGTTCCGCACCCCGAAATGAAGAATGATCCGGCCTTCGCCAACCGTTTCAGCCGGGAGCTGGAGATCGGCGAGATCCTGGATCATCCCAGCATCATTAAAGTCATCGCGGACGCGGACCGCGCCCGAACCTACATGGTGATGGAATGGTTCCCCGGGAAAACGCTGCGGGAGATTCTGAATGAAGAGCGGAAGCTTGCTCCGGAACGCGCTGTCCACATTGCGGTGCAGATTTGCGACGCATTGGAATATGTCCACGGCCGCGGAATTCTGCATCGCGACCTCCGGCCCGAGAACGTGCTCGTAGGTCCCGAAGACCGCATTAAACTGATTGATTTCGGCGGCGCGATAACGACCGGCGCGCGCCGCTTCACGTTCACGAAGCTGTCCCAGCTCATCGGCGCCTCCGAATACGGCTCGCCCGAAGAATTGAAAGGGAAGCGGGGAGACGCCCGCAGCGACATCTACTCGTTGGCCGTGATGCTATACGAGATGCTTACCGGGAGATTGCCGTTTCAGGGGTCGGATCCTTACGAGCGGATCACGGGGTATCCCGTTCCTCCGAGAGAAATCAACCCGGAAATTTCCCCGGAATTGCAGGAAGTGATCTACCGGGCTTTGGAACGTGAGCCGCAATATCGTTATGCGAGCGCGCATGAGTTTGCGAGGGATCTCGAGAATCTCGACCAGGTAGGCGTCGCGGATCGGCCGGAGTTGCGGGACTGGAAAAAGAAGCGGGGGCGGAGGCCGAGCAGAATTGTTGTCTATGTGCTGATTGCGCTCATTCCCATTGTTATTTTTGGCTTGCTCCTTTACATGGCACGGCACTAAAGGGAATGGGCAAGAGCTTTCGGATCTGGAGCAGGGAGGTTCGCGACGGATCCTTTCGAGTTCGCGCGGGGCCGAGTCTTGCCGTGACCGCCATCACGGTAAGGCCCGCGTGGGTCATGGAGCCGCGGCGCTATCGCAAGAGGCTGCCAGTCTTTTTGCGGTCGCCGCGGCATTCTGACTGTCGGGCTGTTTGCGGATGCCCAATGAAAAGACGAACAAATGCCCGATTGAATCGGCGCCCATCCATCAGGAACCCACAAAGGAAGTCCGTGAAACGACGCAAAACCGCCGGAAGTAGGCAATCCGGAAGTGTGCCCCCGCCCTGGCTTCGATTCTCAGATTAGCCGATCAGTAATACTTCTCAATCCACTGTAGACGGCAATCCATCGCCCTGCATTCCGCTGTGTTTACAATGGAAAGCATTCCCACACCCAATGAAAGTGAGCCTGCCGGAACGTTGACATGAGGCCAGGCGTCGTCGGGCGTGTTTATAAAATCTTAATGTTTTGCGTAGTTCTGTCGTCCGAAGATCAGACCGTACAATTAAATTCTTGATATATTACGCTCATGGCTACGAATACCAAGACGCTCACGAAATTATCTTCGCTGTGGAGGGCGTTGATCGAAGTTGGTTTCATCATTTTCTTGTTTTACTCAACCTTCTCATGGGCGAATTCACTTCCGCAAACCGTGATGGAAAAACCCTGGCCTTCGCGTTAAGGGACATTTTTACCTTTACGAATTTTTCAATCGCTGTCTTTTCCGGATTGATTGGCTATCTGATTGTTGAATTTCTTCGGAAGAAAATCTAGCGACGGAGTCCTTTACCAACGCAGATCGGTTTCTACCGGCTGCTCGTAGTCCACGCCTTCCACTTCGAACCCGAATAATCCGCGAAATTCGCGCTGGAAACCGGCAAAATCGGTAAGCGCGCGAAGATTTTCCGTCGTGACTTGCGGCCACAGCGCGGCAACTTCCGACTGCACGTCAGCGCGCAATTCGCGGTCGTCCAGGCGCAGGCGGCGCAATTCATCGAGTTTTAGCGGATCGCCCGAGCACAGGAAATCGGTGAACAATCGGCGCATCTGTTCGAGCGGCCCCTCGTCCAGATTGTTCTTCTTCATGACCAGCGGCAGCAAACTCAAATAGAGCGGCACCACCGGAATCGCGGCGGAGGCCTGCGTAACCACGGCCTTGTTGACGGACACCCAGGCGTGCCCGCCGAGCTTCGCCGCGAGTTTGGCGTCGAGGTCCCCCGCCGCACGCTCGAGATCTTTTTTCGCCTGTCCGATGGTGCCGTCGCGATAAATCGGCCACGTCAGTTCGGGCCCGATGTAGGAATACGCCAGGGTGCGTGCGCCCTCCGCGAGAAGTCCTTCCTCGAGGAGCATGTCCATCCAGCGGCGCCAGTCCTCGCCGCCCATCACTGCGACGGTATCGGCGATCTCGGTTCCTGTTGCCGGCTGCAGCGTGACCTCCACCACTTTTTCGGAATCGAGCTCGATCGTGCGGTTGCTGAACGCTTGCCCGACCGGCTTCAGGACGGAATTGTGAGTCAGCCCCGTGCGGGGATCGGTGCGCTTGGGCGAGGCGAGCGAATAAATCACCAGGTCGACCGGATTCATCCGCGCCCGGATCATGTCCGCAGCGGCGCGCTTGATTACATCCGAGAACGCGTCGCCGTTGATGCTCGCGGCAAAGAGGCCATCCCGTTGCGCGAAGGAATGAAACGCGGCCGTATTGTAGTAGCCCGCAGTGGCCGTTTTGTCGGCCTCCGGCGGGCGCTCGAAAAATATGCCCAGAGTGTTCGCTCCGCAGCCCCACGCCGCCGCTACGCGCGACGCCAGGCCATACCCGGTGGACGCGCCAATGACCAGGACATTTTTCGGGCCGGCTTTGCCATTCGGCACGTTTCCGCGCACGCCCTCGACCCAGCGATCGACGTTGCGCCGGCATCCCTCCGGATGAGCATTCACGCAAATAAAGCCGCGCGAGCGGCGTTTGACAATTTGAAGTGGCATACGGGTGCGGGCTGTACTTGCAGCCCGCGTCATATTTGTAGCGGGACGTACTCGTTTACCCTGAGTTTCGAAGGGCAGCCCGCCTCACATTTGAAACCCGCTACATTAGCGCGAGCCGCGGCACTTGTCCACACGGATACAGCCGTGGCGCAAAGCGCGTGGGAACGCGTCCCGCTTCCTGTATGATTTTGCACGATGGAAATAATTCTAACCGACGTAGAGGCCAGAGTCCTGGGCGCGTTGATCGAAAAGGATCTCACCACGCCGGAGTATTACCCGCTTTCGCTCAACGCCCTCGTCCACGCGTGCAACCAGAAATCCAATCGCGACCCGCTGATGACTCTGGACGAAGACGCCGTAAAGCTGGCTTTGCGCTCGCTCCAGCAAAAGCAGCTCGCCGGTCCGGCCGACAATATGGAGAGCCGCGTGACCAAGTACGGGCACCGGCTGCAGGAAGCGTTCAACTTCACGCGCCACGAGATCGCCATCCTGTGCGAATTGCTGCTGCGCGGCCCGCAAACGCCCGGCGAACTTCGCAGCCGCGCCGATCGCATGCACAAATTCGAAGACCTGGGCATCGTGCAAACGACCTTGCGCCGCTTGATGGAGCGCGAGCCGCCCCTGGTCAAAGTCCTCCCCAAGCAGCCCGGCACCAAGGAAGCCCGTTATGCCCATCTGCTCTCGGGCGATGTGCAGGGCTGGGATCAGGAAGCGAAGGAAGAAGAGCGGATTGCGGCCAGTTCGTCAGGCGGCGAACGAATCGCACAGCTCGAAACGGAAGTCGCAAAACTTCTCAAAGAAATCGAGGACCTCAAGCGCCAATTCGCCGCATTTCGCAAACAATTCGAATGACAGTGCCAAAACGAATCTGTTCGTCATCCTGAACTCGCCCGCCGACGGGCGGGCGAAGTGAAGGATCTCTCCATGATTTTCTTCAATTCGAAGAGGGATTCCTCATCCCTGTTTCACCGGGATTCGGAATGACAACCGAGGTGGACTGCTCCAAAAACAAAACTGGCCTGAGCCGTGTTGCGGGCTCAGGTCAGTTTCGGTTACGGATGCGGGCTCTACTTTTACGCTGAACGCTTCAAGTGAAGCGTGGAGCCCGCGGGAATGAAGTTAAGTTACCAGATCGCCTTCAACGCGAACTGAATTTGCCGTTCGGATGACTGCGTCTGGGTGAGCGTTCCGAAAGCTGAATTCCCACCCTCCGACCCGAGGTTGTTGGCAACCGGGAACGCATAGTTGGGGTGATTGGCGATGTTGAAAATTTCAGCGCGGAACTGGATATCGAAGGCCTCCGAGATCCGATGGATGTAGGTGTCCTTCGTCGCGGAGAAATCGAGGTTGATGAGTCCCGGCCCAATCACGGCGTTGCGCGGGTCATTGCCGAACATATTGATGCAATTGGGATATGGGTATGCCGCGATGCCGGTCTTCGGATTTACTTCGGGATCGCAACCCGGATTGTAGCTCGACGGTTGAAGGGGCGACCCGGAGCCATTGTAAAAGGCCATGCTTGGCGCCTGGGGAGTCGTATAGCAATTCGAGTTGAGGTACGTGAGAGTCTGGCGCCAGTTGGAGTTGACCTGCTGGCAACCGGGAGCCAGGTCCGGAATGGAGTATGGTCCGCCGCCCAACATTCCCACGAGATCGTTGACCGCCAGCGGCCACAACGGAATGCCGTCGCTGGCTTCGAAGTTGCCTCCGACGCCCCAGCCCCCGGCTATCGTTTTCAGCATGCCGTTCCACGATGCAGGAGTCGGAACGGTGTAGAGAACGTTGATGCTGATGTTTTTGGTAACGTTGAAGTCCGAGAGTCCTCGAGTGATCCTCGGGTCCCAATACGGCGTAATCGCGCTGGGGTTGTTGGAGTAGTTGTCGCTGGCGAAGCTGCTCGAGCTGTTGTCAAACGACTTACCCCAGCTAAATGAGCCGCCTATAAGAAGCCCGTGGCTTACTTTCTTGTCCACCCTGATTTGCAAAGCGTTGTACCAGGATTGGACTGGGAAGAGCTCGGTCTGGAACTGGGCGGTATGCGAGTTGATCAGCAGCCCGGTAGTTATGCCATTGTTGGAGCTGATGCAGCCCTGGTTTGTCGTCGGGTTCACTGTGCCGTTTATGCAGTTTGCGCTTGGGGTGACATAATTAACTGGAAGCCCCAGGAACCCATCCGTCTGGCTGCAGTTCGGCGGACCAGGGGAACATCCGGCGCTACCCGCGGCCAATCCGGAGGCAGTCGCGTTCGGCCAGATATAGCGCCCATTAACGGTATATGGCACCACCAGGTTGAGGTCGTCTTCCTGGAGTGGATCGTGCCAGGACTTCGATCCGGCATAGGCGATCATCACAGTGACCGTAGGCGTGATTTGTCTCTGGATGTTCAGGTTATATTGCGCGACATAGTTGCGCTTCGGGTTTGGCTGGACATAGCCCCACCGTTGCGCCGCCCCCGAATTGGATACGAGGGCGGGGTTGATAACGTCCTGCGTTTCCGTTGTCGGGAAGTGTCCCCAACCGCCGCCGCCGTTGAGAAGGCCTGTCGGTCCGGCAGATGTGGTCGTATATGACAAGTCAGTTTCGGCAGCGCTCGGTGCAACCTGCAGGGAATTGAGCGCAAACATGTAGGAAAGAGGCAACACATCAAATATGCCTGCGCCCCCTCGGATGGAGGTCTTGCCGTCGTGGAACGGATCCCAGGCAAAGCCTATGCGAGGTTCAAAGTTGGCCAGCGTCGGGTTCTTCTGGAAGGTCGTGTGGTAAAAGCCGGGACACTGTGCGAAGCCCACGGAATTGGCTATACAAGAATTCACAGCGGACAAGGCGGGAATGTTCTGATCAAGTGTTTCGATGTTGTTGATATTATTGTCGGTGACCGACGGAATGGTTGACATTTCGTAGCGCAAGCCCAGGTTGATTGTAAGGTTGCTATTGAATTTCCAGTCGTCCGCGAAATAGCCGGCATAAATCTGGGAGCGCCAGTGGTGCCACGATCCTATCGGAGCAAACGGCGGCTCGATAGGCATCCGGACCGTATGGGGAATGTCCATAAGATATGCGGCGACGCCGCCACCACATCCCAGTGGTAGCGGGACTGTGGCCGGGGCGCATGCAATTTTAGAATCGATCCCGGCGTAGGATGGGCCACCACCGCCCTGACCAGCCGGCCCATTTACCCAGTCCTCATGGTCGTCAACCATCATGGCACCGAACTTCAGAGTGTGATTCCCGACGGTCTTCGAAATATCATCGAATACCTCGATTTTCGCGGTTCGGGCACCGAATCCGGGGGCGCCTGTGAATCCACCTTGCGCGCCGGTAAGCGTTGTGCTGTTGCCCGAGTTTCCGTTACCGCCTACAGAACCGCCGCCCGCGACCCATCCGGTCTGGATCCCGATGTTCTCGTTGACGCAGGCGCCGCCCGAGGGCGGTACGACGCATAGCATCTTTGCGTGGGTAAAGGGGTTCGCGTTCGAAAACGCCGGGCTGGCGAGGTCTGATTTGGCCAAGCCCAATCGCAGTGTATTGACGAGCGTTGGCCCGAAGATATGGGTTTCCTCGAGGGTATATGCGGAGTGAGGAACCTGGTAGCCGCTATACGACAAGCTCGAGCCGGAGAACAGACCGGGCTTCTGCCACGTGGAAGAATCCCTGTACCAACTTCCGGTGAGGCTGTCGCTGTTCGAAATTTTGAGGTCGCCCCGGACTGTTGAATAATCGTCGAACGCGTACTCACCGAGGTCGGAATTGTAATAGGCGTCGTCGTTATTCGCGGGCGAGATTACCTGGCCGTTGGGCAGCGGGGCCAGGACTCCGTTAGGCGCGCCACTCGGGCACGGCGTAACCGGGGCCGGTGCGGGGGCCACGGCCACACAAGGGTTAATTTCAGCGAAGATAAAATTGTCAACGCAGACAGCCGCTAGTCCCGGCGCCTCATTGGTCATGCCGTTCGGGTCAAGAGAGGCGTACGGGCAAGGGCCTGAGAGGGCAGGAAGAGCGGTACCGTCGTTGTTATTGATGATCCCTAACCTTGCAGCCGCCGTCAAGACTTTCCCCTGCTGGGTTACGGCTTGGACTTGACGGAGACCTTCGTAGTTGCCGAAGATAAAGGCTCTGTCTTTCCAAAGTTTATATCCCGCTGACGCACCGAACTGGTTGCGCTCGAAGTGCCCTTTGCCCAAGGCGGTGGGGGTCAGTGGGTTGGGGTCCTCGAAGCGATTTGACGCGTCGAGAACATCATTGCGCATGAACTCGTACGCCGATCCGTGAAATTCGTTTGTGCCAGACTTGGTGATGGCGTTGATGACTCCGCCCGATGTGTCGCCATACTCGGCGGAGTAGTTGCCGGTCAGTACCGAAAACTCCTGAATGGCGTCCACGCCGGCGTTTGCGCCCAGAACGTTTCCGGGGCCGGCGTTCGAGTAATCGTTGACGATCACGCCGTTAAGCCGGTAGACGTTCTGTTGGGGGCGCGCGCCGTTAATGGTCATCTGGATTCCAAGGCCGCGCGTTGAGCCGCCGGGCGCCGTAACCGCTTCGTGCGGACGCACGGCAGCGACGCCTGGCGTCAACGTCGCAAGTGAGACCCAGTCGCGTCCATTCAACGGCAACTGCGTGATTTGTGTGCCCTCGACCTCGCCGGAGAGAGTCGCGTTCGTCGTCTCCACTGTTGGAGCCGCGCCGGTGACCTCAACTGTTTGTGAAACCTGGCCAACGGTCAGGGCCAGACTCAGTTCCTGTTTTTGACCGACGAACAGCGACACTTTGGCGGTCGCTGTGGTGAAGCCCGTGGAGTTTACGCTGACCTCATAATCGCCCGGGTTGAGGTTTACTATCGTATATAAGCCCGAACTATTGGTTTCGGAATCGTTGGTTACACCCGTCGCAACATTTCTTGCGGAAATTTTCGCGCCAGCGACGACCCCACCCTGTGGGTCAGTAATCGTTCCGGTAAGCGTGGCGCCAGACACCTGCGCGCGCACCGGCGTCGAGTAAGCGAGCCCTAAAAACAAAAGCAAAGCAAGCAACTTTGTTACAGAAGTTCTCATGGACATTCCTCCCCTTTAACCTAACTTGGAGCACCTTGACCACCCCCCAAAAAGCTGACCGAGGGGAAATACCCTTTTAGTGGTCCGAGGCTATTTCCTTGAACCTTAAGGGAACCTTAAGATTCCTGGAATATTTTGCAATTCAAGAAATGTTGATTTGGACGGTTTGGGCGGAACGCCAGGCGAATCCATCTAACTAATGTCGGTCAAGACTCGGGCGCTGAAGTGAAAATTGTTGCTGGTTAACTCGGTCCCGTGGTGAATGCCAGAGTGATCAGCGTCTTTTGTTCCAGTTCGTGCGCTTTCGCGGAGCCGGTTGCCGGGCTCGCGCTCGCGGAGCGTTTTACAGAACGCACGGGCAGGTCTGGGATGTAGTGCTGGATGCGCGGTAAAACGTAAGCGAGCGCTCCCATATTGGCGGGCTCTTCCTGCACCCAGACAATTTCCCGCGCATTGGGATGGCGGGCAATTTCGGCGCGCAATTCATTTTTCGGGAAAGGATATAACTGATCAATGAAGAGGATGGCCGTATCGTGATCGCCTCGCTGTTTGCGCTCCGCGCGCAATTCGTGGCCGATTTTTCCGCTGCAGATCAGAATCCGCCGGGCGGATGTGACTTCACGGTCGGGCACCACCCACTCGAAGCGCGGCCGGAGAAAATCCTCGATTGGCGAAGCGGCGTCGGGGTGGCGCAACATGCTCTTCGGCGTAAAGACCACAAGAGGTTTACGCCAGCGGCGCAGGGCTTGCCGGCGCAGGAGCTGAAAATACTGCCCCGCGTTGGAGGGCTGGCAGACCTGAATGTTGTCCTCGGCGGCGAGCTGGAGGTATCGCTCGATGCGGCCGCTTGAGTGCTCCGGTCCCTGGCCTTCATATCCGTGCGGCAACAACAGGACGACGCCGGAGGGAAGATCCCACTTGTCCTCCCCCGCGCTGATGAATTGATCGATGATCACCTGCGCGCCGTTGGCAAAATCCCCGAACTGAGCCTCCCAGAGCACGAGCGCTTCCGGGTAATCGCGGCTATATCCATATTCAAATCCGAGCACACCGGCTTCGGATAGCGTGGAATTGTATATTTCGCATCGCGCCTGATTGGGCGCGAGATGTTCGAGCGGCACGTATTCGGCCTCGCTGCGCGTGTCGACCAGCGCCGCGTGGCGCTGACTGAATGTGCCGCGCCGCGAATCCTGCCCGGTGAACCGCACGGGCGTGCCGCCCAGCAGGAGCGTTCCGAACGCCAGCGCTTCGGCCATGCCGTAGTCCACCGGGCGCTTTCCATGCCTCATTTCGGAGCGCTGTTCGAGCAGTTTTTTTACCTTCGGGTGAATCGCGAAGTCCGGCGGATACGTTGTCAGTTTGTCCGCCACGGCGGCGAGCGCATCGGCGGAGACTCCGGTGTCCACTTCGTAGGCGCTGTCGTAACGGCCTCGCTTATAGGGAGCCCAGTAGTAAGGCAGGCGGCGGAGGCGCGGCTTTTTCTGCATTTCGCCCGCGGCTTTGTGGGCGCTTTCAAGTTCGGTGCGCACCGCCTCGATCGTGGCGGATGGATCAGCGCCAATCTGCTTGGCATAAATCTGCCACAGCGGAGGGTGGTCCTTGATTTTGGCATACAGGAGCGGCTGCGTGATGGTCGGGTCGTCCACTTCGCTGTGGCCATGGCGGCGATACCCGATCACGTCCACAACCACGTCGCTGCCGAATGTCTGCCGATATTCAAACGCCATCTGCCCGACGCGCACGACCGCGTCAGGATCTTCACCGTTCACGTGGAAGATGGGAACGTCCTGCCGCTTGGCCAAAGAGGATGCGAAACGCGACGAATGGAGCTGCGCCGGGTTGGTCGTGAATCCGAGCAGGTTATTGACGATCACATGGATCGTGCCGCCAACGGTATAGGCCTCGAGGTCGGCGAAGTTAAGCGTCTCGGCCCAGATTCCCTGTCCCGCGAACGCTGCATCGCCGTGCAGCACGATCGCCAGCACTTTTGCGCGGCCGTTCTTGCCGGCGCGCGCCTGCTTCGCTCGCGCGCGTCCGATGGCGACGGGATCGACCGCTTCCAGATGACTCGGGTTCGAGGCCAGATGCACGCTCAAGCGTATGCCGTCCGGAGTGCGATAATCGCCCGTGGCGCCGACGTGATATTTCACGTCGCCGCTGCCCAGAACGCTGCGCGGGTCCACATCCTCGAAGCCGGCGAAAATATCCGCGGCGCGCTGTCCCGCGATGTGCGCCATTACGTTCAGGCGTCCGCGATGGCTCATGCCGATCACGATCTGCTCGGCGCCCGCCAGCGCCGCCGCTGAGAGGATGCGGTCGAGGAGCGGAATGATTGCGGTGACGCCTTCGAGCGAAAATCGCTTGCTGCCCAGATAACGCGCCTGCAGGACCTGCTCGAACAGTTCCGCGCGGATCAGTCGCTCCAGAATGTAGGCGCGGTCAGGCGCGCTCGCCGGCGAGGCGGGGGCGTCCGACTCCATCCGCTCCGCGATCCAGCGGCGGCGCGCGGGATCGTCAATATGAACGAATTCCGCGCCGATCGTGCCGCAGTAAAATTTCCGCGCTTCCGCGGCGACGGCGCCTTCGACGATCAACTCGGGATGCATGATCGGCTTAAGGAAACCCAGCGGATCGAGGTTTGCCGCAAGATAGCCCCAGCGCCGGTACGTTTCATAGACGCGCTCGTCTTCGGGGGTTCGCTGGGTGGTGGGCTCGGTGGTTTGGGTGGGGGTCATTGGCTTGAAGATAGGATTGTCGTTCACGGGACGCTAAATGCCAGCAAGGGAACATTCTATCAAACCTGCGATGAATGCGGTTCCAAGAGCAAAATTCGATAGTGTCGTAATTTGGATCCTGCCAGGCGTCCTGAGCGCGCACATAAGTCCCTTGATTGTTAGTGCTTTGTTGGCATATCGGGTGCGGGTCACGTACCCAGTCCCATATTTATGGCATCCGGGCTATCATATTGCGATGAAGCCAGAATCAGTCCGCACGACCGTGGATATTCCTGCTCCGCTTTACCGGAAGCTGAAAAAACAGGCGGCGGCGCAGGGCCGCTCGGTCCGCGAACTCATCGTTGCCGGCGTCAAAATAACCCTCCTGGAAGGCAAGCGCCCACGCGCGAAAAAAGTTCGTTTCCCGCTGATCGTCTCGACAGGGCCGAAAGTCGATCTCACGAACGAACAGATATATGAACACGTTGAATTTCCTTGATTCCAATGTTTGGCTCGCGCTCCTTTGGAGCCGGCACATCCATTCCGAAAAAGCGCGGCAGTGGTTCGAGCGATCCGGCGAGGAACGACCGCAATCGTCTCCGGATTAAGGCTGATCACGTTTGACCAAGCGCTGAAGGCGCGCAAGGTCGACATCCTCATTCTGTAAACCGTCGCGGCTTCGATGAACTTTCCGTTGTACCCGGCGGCAACTCCTCCCTGACGCCATATCCGCTCATCCTCCGGGCCATCATCTGGGCCGCATGGTTCACGATTCGCGTGGCGGCGCGTCCGCGATCCGAGCGAGCGCGGGAGTCCGGCAGGGAGCAGGCTGGCGGCACAAAAAATCGGAACCGCAAGTGCACGAGCGCGCCGACCTTGCAAAAGATTATAAAGATTGTATTGACAGAGGAAATAGATTTGGCGTATAGCTGCGCGCAGAAACGCTGTTGCTGCCGTAAATTTCCCCAGGAATGTTCTGTACGAGGTAACGGGCCCAGAAATCAGGTTTTAGTCGCGACGCACGAAATGCGGCGTACGCAAATTAATTCTGTGGCGAGGGGGGGCGATGTTTCCACGCATATCTCTGACTGACGTTTTGCGAAATCTGGCGATCGTCATGTTTTCTTTGTCTGTCTTGTTCTGGACGGTCCCATCCGGGGCACAGACAAGCCAGGGAACGATTCTCGGGACGGTAAAAGACCCCTCGGGCGGAGCGATCGGGGGCGCGACCGTCACGGTTACGAACACCGGAACGAACGAGTTGCGGACCTTTACGACTGGCGCGGATGGCGCCTATCGCGTCCCCGCCCTTGAACCAGGACTCTACACGGTCAGGGTAGAAGCCTCCGGCTTCAAGACGCTCACCGTTTCGGCGCAAAACCTGGTGGTCGGCCAGGAAATGGTTGTGAACGCGACGATGGAAGTCGGATCGGCGGAGCAAGCCGTGACCGTGACCGGCGAGGCTCCCCTCGTCAATACGACGAACAGCTCGCTAGGCGGCTTGGTGAACGACCAGCAGATCGTCGATCTTCCCCTCAACGGCAGGAACTACACCGACCTCGTATTTCTCCAGCCGGGCATCTCGCCGGTGCAGCACGCGCTGGGTGGCGGTGCCGGCGCTGTGGGGAACTGGTTTAGCAATAACGGATCGCCGCCACGATCGAACTTCTTCACTCTCGATGGCGCCCCCATCGGCAACGCCTATAACACCGGGCCGAATTCGGAAGGCAACAACGCCATGGGTGTGGATGGGATCAAGGAGTTCAAGACAATCACGAGCATGTTCGGCGCCGAATATGGCATGAACATGGGCGCTCAGGTGGTCATGGTCAGCAAGGGTGGGACAAACCAATTTCACGGCGACGCATTCGGGTTCATCCGCAACAACCACATGGATGCACGGGGCTATTTCGATCCCTCGCCGAGCCTGATCGGCGGGCAGCGCAATCCGCGTTTCCAGAAGACCAATTTTGGAGCCGCGGTTGGCGGACCGATCCAGAAGGACAAGACGTTTTTCTTCCTGGTCTATGAGGGTCTCCGCCTGCGTCAAATTGACGCGATCCAGGACAACATTGCCCTACCGGCTGCGTGCCATAACATCGTGGATGCCAATGGTAATCCTTACAACGATTCCGCCGTGACAAACACCAGCGGTATTGCCCCCTTTAACGGGATGGCTGGAGATCCTACTGCATCCAAGGGCTTACCTTTGACAGTGGGTCCGGGTACTTGGTTCACCGGGACAGCGGCCCCGCTTTCGTATGCCCCTGATAATACGATTCTGACGACCATCGGCACCAGCCCTATAAATGACCCCTCCGGCAGGCCATTTGCCAAGTTGGATCCGTCCAGCTTTGCGGCTTGTGTCGGCAGCACCGGCGTTGGTCCAACAGGTATTCAGCAGAGTAACTTAGTTATTCCGACGGCTGTCCTGCCCTGGCTGGCGCAAGTTCCGTTCCCGAACTTTCGGACGGGCATTTATGGAGCCAATACTTTCTTCTTCCCCGGAGAGACCACAGAGCGGGAAGATTACTCCCAGCTTCGCCTAGACCGAACCTTCTCAGCCTCGGACACGGCGTTTGCGCGCTATACGTTTGACGATGTAAACGAAATCGTGCCCTATGGGAACCTGGTGAACACTGACACGGGAACTGGGTATCCTCAGACGAGCGTCGAAGGCAAGAGCCGGAATCAATATCTGACGATCGGAGAGAATCATATTTTTTCCGCGAACACACTGAATCAAGTTCGGCTTTCCTACGACCGGACCAATTTCGGCAATTGGGGAAAAATGAACACCACGCCGTACAATCCCTTCGGCGGATTCAACTCTTCAGGGATCTCGCAGTATTACACATTCCTGCCGTCGTCTCCGGTAGCAACCTCGGCATTTGGTGTCGGGTTTACGGCTCCAACGTTTCACATCCAGGGAATCTTCACCCTCTCCGATGACGTGTTTTACACTAGGGGCAAACATGCCTTCAAGTTCGGAGCCTTGATTAACCGCTACTACGAGCCCACAATCATGAATAAGGGCACCACGGGAGGCGATACCCCAGCTTCGTTCAGTGGGAATACCGTTGCCGGTGATTTGTTGGGCATCCAGGGGAACGTTCTGTTTGAAACCCCATACCCGAACGCCCCTGTGATCAATGGGTGCAACGTCGCGACGACCCCGACTTGCGGCGGAACTCTCATTGATCGGAACTTCGTATTCAATACATTCGGATTTTACCTCCAGGACGACTATCGGGCCACCTCCAGGCTGACCGTGAACCTGGGGTTGCGGTACGAGTTCCAGACCGTGCCCTACGACACAGCCGGACGCAATTCCACAATCCCTGACCTCCTGACATCCTCGACGTACAGAATTGGCCCCATCATTGCCAATGCGACGTACAGGAACTTCAGCCCGCGGGTAGGGTTTGCCTGGGACGTGTTCGGCAACGGGAAGACGTCGCTCCGAAGCGGCTTTGGGATTTACTATGACATCGCCAATCTTGGCTCCATCTTTACGCAGAACCTGGCGGGAGTCCCGCCGTTTGGCGTACAGACAACGTTCATAGCTATCCCCAACCAGGTGATCGTGCTTCCGATTAACAGTTCGACAAATGGTCTTACCGCGCAATCATTGGGCCGGTCGCTTCAAATGGTTGATTACAATTTGAAGAATCCACATTCGCTCCAGTACAACTTGACGGTAGAACAGCAGCTTCCCGGCGGGATTGGACTTTCTGTCTCGTTTGTCGGGAACCGTGGCCTTAACATCTTGACCGATGAGGACGGAAATCCGACATTGCCAACAAATCCTGGACCGTACGGACCGGGAAACGCGCCACAATACAATATCATTAACGGCTTGGCCGGTTGTCAGGCGAATGCCCTCGTTCCCTCACTGACCGGGGGACCACCCACGACGACTGTTCCCGTGTTTAACGTCCTCAGCGGTGTAGGCGGTTCAGTAATCGGAAGCAACTATCCGTGCAAGACCAACCCATACTGGGGCAGCACGATTTTCATCACTGCCGCGGCGGAATCTTGGTACGACGGGTTACAAATACAGGTGAACAAGCGCGTGTCCCACGGGCTGACCTTCCAGGCTGCTTATACATGGAGCCACGCGCTGGATACGACCGCCGGCCAGATGTACGCGACCGACTGCTTTCTTACCTCCAGCGCTGTCGGGGACAGCCCACAAAATCTGCAACTCGACAAAGGCAACAGCTGCTCGGATCTGCGTCACAGCGCGCACTTCAGCATGCTCTATACCTTCCCGGTGTTGGGTTCGGAGGGCGTCGCTGGAAAGATCGTGAATGGTTGGCGTTTAGGTGCCGTCGCAACGGTTCAGACTGGATTCCCTTTCACACCGACTATTTCAACGGAGCGATCATTCGACGGGATCCAGATTGCCCAGAACCCGGGAGACCATGCGAACCTAAACACTACTGCCAGTATTGCTGCCAGCCTTCTCAACGGTCCCAGCGGTACATTCACTTACAATGTCCCCTCTGGCCCTGCCGGGAGTACGCCCGCATCATTTTGCACAAACGGGCCGCCTGCCACTTGCACCTATAATTTCGTCCCGTATAACCCCGCAACTGTCACTGCGGCTCCATTTGGTACTCCGACCCAGTGGTTCAATCCGCTCATGTTTGGAATCCCTGCGCTGGGGCAACTGGGTAGCGCAGGGCGAGACATTCTATGGGGGCCTGGACTCGGTCAACTGGACCTGAACATCACAAAGGACACCAAAGCAAGGTTCCTCGGCGAGCAGGGAAGCATCGAGTTTCGCGCAGAAATCTTTAACCTGCTGAACCACCCGAATTTCGCGCTTCCAAACGCGGGGTCGATCTATAACACCACGATCACTTCTATCACCTCCAAAAATCCAGTCGTCCCGGCTACTCTTTATTGCGCTAACAATGTCTTTTCTCAATCCAGTGGCTGCAATGTGGCGCCTGGCAACAGCGTATATCCTGGGAGTTCCAGCACCACCAACACGGCGGCCCCGTACGGGACCATTGGGCAAATCACCAGCACAACAACCAGTTCCCGCCAGATCCAGTTGGCGCTGAAGGTTATCTTCTAACCGATAAAGTAAATTCGAAGAGCCAACCGACTCTCTCACGATCAAGGGTGACCGCAATTCGGTCACCCTTTTTCATTTCAGGTGGCGCGAACAAATGCCCACGTCATTCAATTTGCAGGTGTTTTGAATTTTGGTGCCCGAAAGAGGACTCGAACCTCCACTCCCTTGCGGGAACTAGCTCCTGAAGCTAGCGCGTCTGCCAATTCCGCCATTCGGGCGCTGATGCGAGTGTTGCAGTGCAATTCATTGTGCCCGCGCGCGGAAGCGTTTGTCAACGCGCCCCGGTGACCTGCCCCCCAACACCGCACACTTCATAATACGACATCCGGACTATTCACTTGCTCAACGGTGGTGATCCCGTCGCCGCCAGGGCTGTGGGAAAGTGGGAATCCCGCGCCTTCCGCGGGATTCCCAAGCGGAGTGGAAAAGTTGTCTTTACTTTTCCACGCAGCGCCTTTTCCACAGCCCTTCTCTCCGCCCGCTTCCCGCGCAAATTCCTCCGGCGTTCGGTATCCCAGGCTGCTGTGCGGGCGCTCTTCGTTATACTCTCGCTGCCACACTGCGATCTTCTCCCGCGCCTGGAACAGATTCTCAAACCAGCTCACGTTCAAGCACTCCTCCCGCATCCGCCCGTTAAAACTTTCCACCCGTCCGTTCTGCATCGGGCGGCCCGGTTGAATGTGCACCAACTCAATCTTCCGCTCGATGCACCAGGCCAGAAAATGCCGGCTCGTCAGCTCCGGCCCGTTATCGCAGCGAATCGCCTGCGGCACCCCTCGTTCCGTCACAATCCTCTCCAACACCCGCGTCACGCGTCGACTCGCGAAGCTGGTGTCCACTTCCAGTGCCAGGCACTCCCGCGTATACGCGTCCACCACGCTCAGCACCCGGATCGCTCGCCCGCTTTGCACCGCGTCATGCACGAAGTCCAGTGCCCATTCCTGATTCCCTGCGGTGCAGGCTCGTAGCGGCTGTCCGGTGCGCACGCAGTGTTTGCGCTTCTTGCGCCGAATACTCAATCCCGCCTCCCGATACACCCGATGCACGCGCTTGTGATTCACCGTCTCTCCCTTGCGTTGCAGCAAAACATGCAAGCGCCGATAGCCGAACCGCGGCTTCTCCCGCGCCAGTTCCACCAGGCGCGCTCGCAACCCTTCATCGCTGCGCTTGGTCTGGTAGCGGTAACTCGATACCGACATCGTCAGCAGTCGGCAGGCCCGCCGCTGGCTGAAGGCATACTGCTGGCGCACTTGCCCCACAGCCGCCTTCATGACTGCGAGCTCCATCCGTTTTTTCGAATCACCGATTGCAACGCGTCCTTGTCCAAGCTCAGATCCGCCACGAGTTTCTTGAGTCGCCCGTTCTCTTCCCGCAACTGCTTCACTTCTTGCGCCTCGTTTACGTCCATCCCGCCATATTTCGCTTTCCAAGCGTAGATCGTGTGCTTCGATACTCCCGCTTCCCGCGCCACGTCCTCCGCCTTCCGCCCCGCCTCCACCTGCTTCAGCACGGCGATGATCTCGGCTTCTGTGTGCCTCGTTCTGGACATGCTTGTCCCCCTTTCCGAACTGCGAAATCATACTCAGGTTCGTGCGGATTGGGGGGATCAGGTCAGGGTTGGAGTTGTCGCTGGTAATGCCATCCGTGAACCCGTATATCATCCCGCCGCAGCTGCCGCTGCCGTAGGGGCTACAACGCTGGGCCGGCAGCGACAGCTGCGTAGTCGGTTTCACCTCACTCTAGTCAGGACCCAAAGCAGCAAACTTTCAATCGAAACTATGGCGACATAAGCCGAGATAAGGGAGTTGACGATGATGCTGTTGCAAAAATTGGTTGCGTCTCTGTCAGCTATACTCAATCTAGCCCTTTTCCTGACCTTGGTCCAAAATACGAATCCCGACAGCCACGGAAGGAGGCCGCCTAATAGAGTAGGATATGTGGTCAGCGGGTCGCCATGTGTTAAAGGCGCTCGCTTGAGAACGACGAATAAGGATGCCATGGTCGTACAAGCCAACAAAGTGCCGAGAACAAAAAGACCCCTGTTCAGGGGGGCGCTGTTTCCAAACCTAGCCAAACGCATGGGCTCTCCTCTCACTGCTGGAAACACACGTATGCGGCGTAAACTGTCGCAATACCGGAACCTACACCTTCTATGGCTGCAATGGTTCCGAATATCGCAGCGACTGGGGGAGTCTCAGCTGTAAGTACTGCCCCAAGTGCATTGATCGTTGCACTTGCTCCCAGGGCTTTTGCAACGTCCCCAGCCTTTTTGCACTTTTCTAGTTGTTGCTGTGCCTGATTCTGATACTGGTTCGGCGGCGGCGGCGGTTTGGTGGATTTCCCCTTCTGCTCCGCCGGGGGCGGAGGGGCAGCGCTAATGAGTGTTGCGTCCATGTTGCAGGGGCCTGTGATGTCGCAACTGCCCGGCATCATTACGATAGCGACCCCTGCGTTTCCACCCAAAGGGTCAGGCTGTGGAGGAGGCGGTAGAGGGGGTTCCTCGATGACAACGATACCATCCATTCCAGAAGGGTCGATCATGTTGGTCGGATTGTTCCGCGTGTAGGCGTACTTGTTCAGCGTCTGGGGATCGGACATGTCTCCACCCCACGGATCGGCGGACATGAAACGGCCCAGGCGCGGGCTGTAATACCGCGCGAAGGCGTAATCGTTCCCCGTGCCGTTGCCCGGATCGGTTTCCGGGTCGCGCTCGTAGCCGGTGAACTTGTAGTGAGTCGAGCAGGTGTCCGAAAAACTCGCCGGCGTCTTTTCCTGGCCGTACGGGTAATAATCCGCTTCCCAGCAAGCCGAACCGCTCGCATCCGTCACCACGCGCGTGCTCCCCAGATGATCGACGAAGTAGTAGTTTACCGCTCCCGAGGACGGATTCGACTGCGCAATGCGCCGCCCGGGGCCTGCCCCGAGCTCAAATGAGCGGAAGAAGACGTACCCATTATAGCTGGAGTTTGAAGTGCTTCCCGTTCCCTTCGCCTGCGCAAACTTGCAGACAGAGCAAGGACGCGCCACCCGACCCGGCTTTGAGAGTTAAGCGGGCGGTTTCGCTCGTTTCTCACTAACGAATCCGACTAGCCCGAACATGAAGAGCCATACGCTAATGAGTACAGGAAAGATCGTTGGAACCAACATGAGCGCGTGTTGGTAAAAAAATACGTATTGATGGCGGAACAATGGTCGGAGACATATGAAACTGCCTACGCCACCAATGACCATAGACGCGCCGTTTCGAATTTTGCTATATACTTCCACCTAACTTAGATTGCACGAGTCCTACGGAAAAAGCGAGAGCCGAGATTGAATAAGTATAGAGTCAGGTTACCTCGTGTGTTGGATGGTCACCAAACGACTACACATTTCGCCTTCCAAAGCAGCTCCAAACCGCAAGTTACCGAATCAGTCTATCCTCAACAGGGAAGGGCTCCGGTGGGAAAAGACGGAATAAGGTACGCAATTCTATGAACATGACTGGAAACCAACCTACAAAACCAGAAGCCAAGAGGCTGAAATCGCGCAACCCAATTTCAAACATTATCGCATAGGAAATCGCTAATCCCAGAAGACCAAAAAAAGTGGAGTAGGCACGCGACACTTTGAGTTCTCTTTGGCAATGAGGACAAGGAAATGGCTCTGCAAAATTTACATTCTTAATCTTCAAATCTAGTCCGCAGCAAGGACATTTCAGTGATTGGTTGAGAATCGCAGTCTCCGATCCGAAGCTATTTCCCCATGACCTGAATAATAAGATTGACCACGTTTCCGACCATTTCTCCCCACGATGGGGTTGCCGAAGTTGGTGGTCCGTCAATCGCCACTGTTGTCACAAAATCAAAAATATTTTGCGCCGCATCTGGGAACTCATTCACTAGCTCCACCGCTTCCGGTGCCGCCGTCCCCAATGCAGCTGCGCCTACAGATCCCCCGTAAGCAGCGGCGATAAATTTCCCTGTAGGACGCTTGTTCATCTCTGCTGCAAACGCCCTTATACGTGCGTCATCGGGATCCTGTGGTGGCGGCGTGGTGGATTTCTTCTTCTGCTCCGCCGGGGTCGGGGGCGGAGGGGCGGGGAACATGATGGTTGGGGCCATGTTGCAGGGTCCAGTGATGTTGCAACTGCCCGGAAGCCATACCAAGATTCCACCGCCCCAATTGCTGTACCCGCTTACGTCGCCGCCGCCACCGGAGCCGCCGGTGCCGCCACCGGAATTTCCACCGCTCGGAGTATTCCCTAGGCAGTAGTTTTGAACATCCTTGGTGCTATAAGGACACGAGCCGTCCATGCCTGTAGGGTCGATCATATTGATAGGGTTGTTCCGCGTGTAGGCGTACTTGTTCAGCGTTTGCGGATCGGAGAGGTCTCCACCCGACGGATCGGCGGACATGAAGCGGCCCAGGCGGGGGCTGTAATACCGCGCGAAGGCGTAATCGTTGCCCGTGCCGTTGCCCGGATCGGTCTCCGGATCGCGCTCGTAGCCGGTGAACTTGTAGTGCGTCGAGCAGGTGTCCGAAAAACTCGCCGGCGTCTTTTCCTGGCCGTACGGGTAATAATCCGCTTCCCAGCAAGCCGAACCGGTCGCATCCGTCATCACGCGCGTGCTCCCCAGATGATCGACGAAGTAGTAGTTTACCGCTCCCGAGGACGGATTCGACTGCGCGATGCCCCGAGCCCGTCTGAGGGGAAGAAGACGTACTCAGTATAGCTGGAATTTGAAGTGCTACCCGTCCTCTGCGCCTTCGCACCATTGCAAACAGCGCAAGGACGCGCCACCAGAAAATTCAAAAACTAGCGCACCCACCTGACGTGGATGGAATTTTCGCGGGGCGGCTTGCAAAAAGAGATTTGAACTCCTTCGGAATTTTGCCGATGTAAATGACATGGTCGAGCAAAGGTCAGAGCCGCGAGCCGGCATGATGGCGAAGGTCGAAGTGATGTGGGAAGCCAAGGCCGGAAACCCGCACATTGTCCCGGCAAGGCTGGAAGACAAATCTCCCCATGGAGCGAGCATTCGGATTCGAGAACCGATCCCGGTGGGCTTCAAAGTGGTCATTCACTGGCGCACCGGTCATATCTCCGGTACGGTCCAATACTGCAACCCCCAGGCGAACGAATACATCCTGGGCATTCTTCGCGACGCCGAGGACGAGGCTGAAGAGAAGTAATCCACAGAAATCCTCGGCTCCAGCCCGGACAAATGCTTGACATTTAAGAACCCAATGCTATAGTCAGTGGGCTAGACGGTAGCCTGCCTGCTGGACAGGAGGCCTTTGCTCTTTGACAAACTGGGTAAGATGAGATGTGCCAGAACCCGTTCGATTGACTTTGGCATGCAAGTGCCAAAGGATTGAGTGAATCGAGCGATAAAAAGTTCGCTTGGAAAACTTTGGTCCGACATCCAGAAATGGGAGTCGGGCTTTTTGTTTTTCTAAGCAGCCATTTTCACATGAGAGTTTGATCCTGGCTCAGAGCGAACGCTGGCGGCGTGCTTAACACATGCAAGTCGAGTGCGCGTCCGTAGCAATACGGATGGCGCACGGCGCACGGGTGCGTAACACGTGGGCAACCTGCCCTTTGGATGGGGGATACCCCCGCGAAAGCGGGACTAATACCGCATGATATTCCGAAAACTTCGGTTTTTGGACTCAAAGCCCGCAAGGGCGTCTAAGGAGGGGCCCGCGCCCGATTAGCTAGTTGGTGAGGTAACGGCTCACCAAGGCTTTGATCGGTAGCCGGTCTGAGAGGATGGCCGGCCACACTGGAACTGAGACACGGTCCAGACTCCTACGGGAGGCAGCAGTGGGGAATATTGCGCAATGGGCGAAAGCCTGACGCAGCGACGCCGCGTGGGGGATGAAGCTTCTCGGAGTGTAAACCCCTTTCGACCCGGACGAATGACCCGCAAGGGTTTGACGGTACGGGTATAAGAAGCCCCGGCTAACTACGTGCCAGCAGCCGCGGTAATACGTAGGGGGCCAGCGTTGCTCGGAATTACTGGGCGTAAAGGGTTCGTAGGTGGTGCGGCAAGTTGGGAGTGAAATCTCTGGGCTTAACCCAGAGGCTGCTTTCAAAACTGCCGCGCTCGAGTGCGAGAGAGGTCAGTGGAATTGCAGGTGTAGCGGTGAAATGCGTAGATATCTGCAGGAACACCCGTGGCGAAGGCGGCTGACTGGATCGCAACTGACACTGAGGAACGAAAGCTAGGGGAGCAAACAGGATTAGATACCCTGGTAGTCCTAGCCCTAAACCATCAGAACTTGGGGTGGCCCGCGTAGGCGGGTCGTCCCGTAGCTAACGCGTTAAGTTCTGCGCCTGGGGAGTACGGTCGCAAGACTGAAACTCAAAGGAATTGACGGGGGCCCGCACAAGCGGTGGAACATGTGGTTCAATTCGACGCAACGCGAAGAACCTTACCTGGGCTTGAACCGCTACTGACCAACGGTAGAAATATCGTCTTCCCGCAAGGGACAGTAGTAGAGGTGCTGCATGGCTGTCGTCAGCTCGTGCCGTGAGGTGTTGGGTTAAGTCCCGCAACGAGCGCAACCCTTATTCGTAGTTGCCACCCGCAAGGGGGAACTCTACGAGGACTGCTCCGGATAACGGAGAGGAAGGTGGGGATGACGTCAAGTCAGCACGGCCTTTATGTCCAGGGCTACACACGTGTTACAATGCACGGTACAGACTGTTGCGAACCCGCGAGGGGGAGCTAATCGGAAAAAACCGTGCTCAGTTCGGATTGCAGTCTGCAACTCGACTGCATGAAGCTGGAATCGCTAGTAATGGCGTATCAGATCGACGCCGTGAATACGTTCCCGGGCCTTGTACACACCGCCCGTCACATCACGAAAGTGAGCTGTACTAGAAGTCGCCCAGCCAACCGTAAGGAGGCCAGCGCCCAAGGTATGGCCCATGATTGGGGTGAAGTCGTAACAAGGTAGCCGTAGGAGAACCTGCGGCTGGATCACCTCCTTTCTAAACATAGCGGCAAACCGATCCTGTGCTGGTGTGCAGGTGAAGTTGCCCAAGCTTCGGAAGCTCTCACGGGGATCCGAGGTCAATCGCTCGAACGATTCTTTTCTTCGAGCGGGTTCTGGTAGATCTCATCTTTCTAAAGCTCGCACCCCATGTGCGAGCCAAGCGCGTGCGATGCGCGCCGCCCAGTTTTCAAAGTCCTTACCTAGATAGCGAAAGCCCACCGATTTCTCGGTGGGCTTTTTGTTGTTATGGAGGTTCCGCTTCGTGTTTCCGTATCAACGTTTGCAGCGTAATCCGAAGTGACTGAATCACAAATCAGGGAAGTGCCGAGGCTTGACATCTAACTCATGTAGTCACTTTCAAGCAGTTGGAGAGGTACCCTTGCCGCTGTTGGCTTTTCTGACCTGGTTTTCCAGAGTTGTGAGCCATCCATAGTAAGTCTTGAATCGATCTCTGTGGGCAGCGTAATCGGGCGACGAGTGATGGGCATCGTCCACGGTGGTGAAAGTTGCTGCAAGCTTATTCACGAACTCCGCCTGCAACCCACACGCCAACAACAGTTTCTTCGATTCTTCCGCATTCAATTTGTTCGGATTCTTTTTCTGCCCAGTCATCTTGAAATCAAGGTCGGCGGCAAGTTGGGTGACAATCAGTCGCACCTCTTCTTCTCCATGTTGAATTGCGACCTTGTCTGAGTCCGGGTTGTCAATGATCCCTTTAATGGTGTTCATCCGCTGTCTGACTTCCGCCCAGGGCACATCCTTAACATGCGGACCTTCTTCCGTGAAACCCGTAATTTCGTATGCGAGGCCGTTGATATCGGCGCAAAACTCCCTCACCTGCTTCACCCATTTCTGATTATGAGAAAGCAGCACAACCTGTTTTCCCCTGTTCGTGAGTTCCCTCAGGGCCTCTATGAACTTAATCTCGTGCTCTTGGTCCCACGATTGGATCGGATCATCGATTATCAAAAAATCGAAAGGGCTCGGCGTCTTCACATTGATCGCTATACTGATGCACAAACCCAAAGCATTGAGTTTTGATTCGCTGAGCGAAGAAACGGCGCTGACCAAGTCTTTGCCGTAAGATTGAGCTTTGATTTGAACGCGGCCGCCAGCAGCTGTGCGTTTGATGTCGAATCCGGAAAAATGAACGTCTGGGTCGCCCGTTGTCCTGATTCTTCCGTACCAGTCGGCTACCTCCGCGCCAAACTCTCCTGAAATTGCGCTCAGCATGATAGCGGAAACAAACTTGTCCACCGTCTGCCTCAGTGCCTTTAGCCCCTCAAGAATTTCGTCGATCCGAAATTTCTTCTGTATTGCGTCGCGTCGTTCAATCAGATCAATAAGAACGCTCACGTCTTGCGTTCCCGCCAGCACGTCAAGCTCGTATTTCAATACTTGCCCTGCTTCAGATACGGCTCGCACGTGTGCCGCCAGTGCCTGCTTATGGCCGCTCGCGGTTGAAAGATACCGCATTAGAGATTCCGAAAGCTGATTGATCGCGGCCATCGTTTCATCGGATCTTTCGATAGACCCGGACACGGCCTCCAGGTCAGTCAAAACGTTCGCGTATTGATCGACTAAGGCCGTACTCGTTCCCTCCAGGTACTTGATTGCAGAAATGGTCGCTTCGTAATGGGTTTCGTGCTTTGGAACCATTACGGAGCGAAGGGTATCCTTTGAGGCGTCAAGGGCAAGGAGTGGTTTTGCTTTGTTAGCGATCCGCGTCTGGTAGGCAGAGAGGCGGTCACGAAGAGTTTTGATGGTGGTTTCCACATCTCTTTTCTGCTGTTCCAAGCCTCTGTATTTCTTTTTCTGCTGTGCAAGTTGTCCGTGATTAGCCCGGATATGTTCTCTCAATGTGGTATCGAGTGGGCGCACACACAAGGGGCACACGTCAGCATCTTCTTCCAGAAGTCGTATCCCTATCTCGTGGAGTGCAGCCAAGTCACTCACATGCTGGATTGCTTTGAGCTTTATGAGGTCAACGTATCTTTGAATGAGCTCCTCGGAAAGAACTTGGGCAAAGAACTTCTCGTCATCTGCGTTCTGCTGGTCTTCTTCGGGCGTGAAGGCATCAAGAATGATTTTTCCTGCGAAGACCTTCCCAACAGCCTCGTCGCGAATCCTGAGGAGCTGTGGCAGGAGGGACACATCGTCAGTTCCTTTGGGTACATGCTCGCGGCAATTCGCCTTGATCAATTGATATGTCTTGTCCAGCCCTGTTGCCCCCTTCTTGAGTTCCTTGGCAATCTCTGCAAACTGCTTCTGCGCAGATACTCGGCCCTCCAGTGCTTCCATCTCAGCACGCAGTTTCCTCACGGGTTCTGGTACCGGAGGTTTGGTGCAAAGAGATATCAAGTCCTTGTGAATTTTCCCGAGTTCAGAGAATCCAAGCAGACGGGCGAAATTCTCAAATCTATCCACCGGCTTGGCCAGTAGAAGATTCTTGAGTGCATGTTGGAGAATGAAAGGCGGGGGTATCTGAAGCAGCGATGAATGAAATGGCCAGTCAGAGACCTCCTTGCCGTCGATATACTTGTGCATCTTGTCGCCAATGAGTTCGGCTCGGAGTTCGACTTCCTTACTCTCATCGGCGACCTGAAGAGTCACTGAAGGATTCAGGCCGTCCGGAAGGTGAACATTACGGTAAGACCCCTTGTATTCATCCTTCGAATCCGCCCGCTCAACCTTCGAGGTTGCTCCATAGATAAGCCATTCAAGTGCTTCTGAAATGCTGGTCTTCCCGTGGCTGTTTGGGGCTGCTATTAACGTTAACCGACCATCAAAGAGAAACTCTTTCTCCTCTTTGAAGCCTCTGAATCCATGAATCTTGAGGTGTTTAATCTTCATGGGTGAGGACGTCGGTTAAGATCGCGCCGAGCTCTGCCTCCATGGATGCAATTGGATCACCCTTCTTCAGGTAGGCCGCGATGATACGCTTATGTAAGGGGTCCTTGAGATTCTCCTGCAATTGCTTCAGATACTTTTCTCGATGTGAGGGAAGCGCTTGCGACTGACTTAGTTTGCTATCACCGTCTTCGATTGTCATGGGCGGTGGCCCATCCCTTAGAAGTTTCTTGACTGTGCTTTACAGTTGGATAATACCATCAGTGCAAGCCTGGTGCGCCAGACTTTTAATTTGCGGGTGCCCGTTCCTTCGTCCGCCGCGGCGGAAAGGGGCGGGGTTTAGATTCGTGGAAGCTCCTGACCTTCGGGCGAAGGAAAACGAAGAACCTTAGGAAGAGAATTCATATTGTGAAAGTCGGATCTCGCGGGAGCTTGCTCCGGGGCAAATCCGTTGTACCCAGAGCAGCAGAAGAGTACGATAGGTGAAATAAAGAACAATTTTGGATATTCCGGATGATACGTAAAGAGGTGGTATATGGACAGTGCGCAGGAATTCGAAACGCTGACCCGCTATGGACGACGAACAGCTTGAAAAGGCGGTCGTCGAAGCAGTAAGCGGAGACAGGCGACTAATGGCACGCGTCATGCCAATATATACCAGTCCACCGACGACCGTCGATGATTATTTGAAACACACGTCCTTCAACGATTTGAAGAAGACGGTGCTGGAATACTTACGGCGCGATTACGAGACAACAAAGGACGATCTGTACCGTCTTATTTGCGTCGAGCTCGATTATTGCGAGGCGAAGACGAAAGGGACCGCCTTAATCGGGTTGCTAGGGGCAGTAGTCAATCATTACGTCGCACTGGCAGTAGCGGCCTTTCCGCACCTCTGGGTGCTCCCCGCTGCGGTCGCTTATCTGTCAAAAAAATATCTCGATAAATTATGTGGGTGTAATTAGGAGGTAGCCG